>NZ_JAUQOP010000029.1 GCF_030580855.1 Pseudomonas citrullilanati
AAAAAGGAAGGAAAGTATTAATATCGCGCATAAGAACGCCGGTTTGTTAGATGTGTTTGCTCGCACGAACATCATCAACCAAATCGGCGTTCTTGTTTCTGTGTTTCCCGGGATTCCGTGAAGAACCTTTTTTTATGGCCGCAGGTTCAAGGCCGATCGCCTGCCAGGAACTGCTCGGTGCCCACCACGCTGGCATAGGCAAACCCCAACGCCGCCATGAACGCCGCGTGCACCTGGGCAGCGGGGACGAGGACGCCGTTGAATTCCAAGTCCAGGGTGGCGCAGGCGTCGTGGATCACCGTGACGCCATAGCCCAGGTCCGCTGCCGCCCGGGCGACACCATCGATGCACATGTGGCTCATGCTGCCGACGATGACCAGTTGCTCGATCCCGTCGCGTTCGAGGATGGCTTGCAGTTCGGTGTCGCGGAATGCGTTGACGAAGTGCTTGAGCACCGCCGGTTCATCGGCGTGATTGCGGACCTTGGGGTGCAATTGTGCGCCTTCGGAGCCGGGGGTGAAGAAGGGCGCGTCTTCGGAGGTGAACTCGTGGCGGATGTGCACCACGCGATCCCCGGCCTGGCGGAAGGCTTCGATCAGCCGCGCGGCGTTGTCGGCGGCGGTATCGGCACCGACCAATGGCCATTTCCCCTGGGGGAAGTAGTCGTTCTGGATATCGACTACGATGAGCGCTTGCTTGGGCATGAGGGGTTTCCTTGATCAATGAGCGGTTGAGCCAGTATTGGCTTTTACCCCCGGTTCGAGGATTGGCCGCAACGACAATAAGCGAGGGAAAACTGACAATGGCGCAGGAAAGGGCGGTCGCCGAGCTGGGGGTGCTGATCTACCCAGGGGCCCAATTGGCGGCGGTGCACGGTTTGACCGATCTGTTTGCGGTGGCGCAGCGGATCGCGGCCGAACAGTCCGCCGCGCAGTTGCCGCGGCTGCGGGTGAGCCATTGGCGCACGCAGGACGGCGAGATGCCGCAGCGGGTGTTCGACACTGAGAGCGGCGTTGCGGGCAAGCTGGCGGCGCTGTTGATCCCGCCTTCCCTTGCCGGTTTCAAAGAAGGGCTGGTCTGCCCGGCGCTGATGGATTGGCTGCGGGCGCAGCATGCCGGCGGCACGGTGCTGGGCGGGGTGTGCGTGGGTTCGATCCTGCTGGCCGAAAGCGGTTTGCTCGACGGGCGCAGCGCCACCACCCATTGGACATCGGCCAAGACCTTTGGCGAGCGTTACCCGAGGATCAAGCTCGACGCCGACAAACCGATCGTCGACGACGGCGACCTGATCACCACTGCCGGGCTGATGGCCTGGTCGGAGTTGGGCTTGCGCCTGGTGAACCGCTTGCTGGGCCCGAGTATCGCGACGCGCACGGCGCAGTTCCTGGTGATCGAGCACAGCGACAGCGCCAGCGAGTGCGGCAGCCATTTCGCGCCCATCCTCGGACATGGCGACGCGGCGATCCTCAAGGTCCAGCACTGGCTGCAGGGCAGCGGCGCGGTGGACGTCTCGCTGGCCGCGATGGCGGAACAGGCCGGCCTGGAAGAGCGCACGTTCCAGCGCCGCTTTCGCAACGCGACCGGGCTCAAGCCCACCGAATACTGCCAGCACCTGCGGGTCGGCAAGGCCCGGGAAATGCTCGAATTCACCAACGGCACCATCGACCACATCGCCTGGACCGTCGGCTATCAGGATCCGGGGGCTTTTCGATCGACGTTCAGGAAGATCACCGGCCTGGCGCCGAGTGATTATCGGGCGCGGTTCGGGGTGAGCCCGCCGGGGGCCCCCAAAGGCTGACATTGGCCCGTGGCGAGGGCGCTTTATCTGTAGCCGGCCATCGTGCAATTTGCGAGGTACTGGCTGTCTGTCGTGCAGAATGAAACAGGCCCGGTGCTATCAGTTGCGCGCAATACGCCCGCTTCGCTGAACCCCATGGCCGATGCCATCGTTGGCCTGATCTCTGCACCTGCCCTTGTCTAAAGCCATCGAGCGCAGGAAAAAGGGCAACGCATGACACCAGTCAATCGTAACAAGCGGGTAGTGGCCTATTCGGTCAATCCACAAGCGCCGCGCCATGAAGTCGAGACCAATCGTGCGCTGGCCAAATGGCTGGCGCAGATCCTCGGCGTCGAATACGGCGGCGATCATGACGCGCAGCAACCCGGCGGACAGGACCTGTACCTGCTGCCTACGCAAACCCTGATCGGCAGCGACGCCGCGCAGCGCTTGGGCGTCAAGGGACCGGACGACCTGTGGGGCGGCTTTGTCGAGCATGATTTCATTTGCACCAAGGCGATTGCCCACGGTCTGTTGAACAAGGAGGCGGTCGCGCCCCAGGGCTGGTCGCCGTTGTTCTCCAAGCTGACCCGAGGTGTCGTGTTGGATGGCGTGACCGTGTTTTCCCTCCGGGATGCGCGCCCGGCCGCCGAGCATTTGCTGTACACCGGGCCGATTCGCCTGAAGCCGATCCATGCTTGCGCCGGGCGCGACCAGCGGGTGGTCAAGCACCTGGCGCAGTTCGATGAGATCGCCGCCAGCCCCGAGGCCCAGGCCTTGTTTCGCGACGGCGTGGTGCTGGAGCAGAACCTGGGCGAGGTCAAGACCCAGAGCGTCGGCCAGAGCTTCATCAATGGCAAGGTCCTGAGCTACTGCGGTGTGCAACACCTGACCCACGACAGCCAGGGGCTGGAGGTATACGGCGGTTCGGACTTGCTGGTGGCGCAGGGCGGCTACATCGAGTTGCTCAAGCTGGAGCTGCCCGATGACGTACGCGAAGCGGTGCGCCTGGCGCAGGTGTTCGACGATGCGGCCAACCAGGCGTACCCGAACTTCTTCGCTTCGCGGCGCAACTACGACATCGCCCAGGGCCTCGACGCCGCCGGCCAGCCCCGTGGCGGCGTGCTGGAACAATCCTGGCGCATGGGCGGGGCCAGCAGCGCCGAGCTGGCGGCGCTGGAGGTGTTCGTCAACGAGCCGGCCACCAGCGCCGTGAAAGTGTCTTCGGTGGAAACCTACCTCGACCAACCGCTGCCAGCCGGCGCCCGGGAGGTGTATCGCGGCCCGGCGCACAATGGCGACTTCCTTCTCAAATACGTGACGGTTCAATCCTATGACGGCTAGAAGCGAAACCATTCAGATCGAAATCGACGATGAGCGGATGAACGGGACCTTCCTCAGTCCCAAATCGAAAGTCCCCGGCGTGTTGTTCGTGCACGGTTGGGGCGGCAGCCAGGAGCGCGACCTGGAACGGGCCAAGGGCATCGCCGGCCTGGGCTGCGTATGCCTGACCTTCGACTTGCGCGGGCATACCGGCGGGGCGGGGATTCCCCTGTCCCGGGTCACCCGGGAAGACAACCTGCGGGATTTGCTCGCCGCCTACGATCGTCTGCTGGCGCACCCGGCCCTGGACACGTCGGCGATCGCCGTGGTGGGCACCAGTTATGGCGGTTACCTGGCCTCGATCCTGACGTCGTTGCGACCGGTGCGCTGGCTGGCCCTGCGGGTGCCGGCGCTGTACCGCGACGAGCAATGGCACACGCCCAAGCGCGACCTGGACAAAAGCGACCTGCTGGATTACCGCAGTACCCTGGTGCACGCCAGCACCAACCGCGCGTTGCAGGCCTGCTCGCAGTTCACCGGCGACGTGCTGCTGGTGGAATCCGAGACCGACGACCACGTGCCCCATGCCACCATCATGAGTTACCGGGCCGCCTGCCAGCAGACCCACTCGCTGACGCACCGGATCATCGACGGCGCCGACCATGCCTTGAGCGACCCCGTGTCACAACAGGCCTACACCTCGATCCTGGTGGACTGGATCACGGAAATGGTGGTGGGAGAGCGGTTGAGTATTATCCAGGAGCGGTGAGGTGAGCGGGCGGGTCTTTCGCGAGCAGGCTCGCTCCCACAGCGGAGCCCCTTTCGACAGGAATCCTGTGGGAGCGAGCTTGCTCGCGAAGGCATCACTTGACCCCCGGCTTGACCCGCAACGCCTTGGCCTTCGCCTCGATCACCAGGTACATCACCACCGTGATCAACAACGGCAGGATGAAATAGATCGCCCGGTAGGCAATCAGACCCGCCAGCAGGCTGCCTCGTGACACTTCGTGTTGCAGCAGCGCGATGAACACCGCTTCCAGCACGCCCAACCCCGCCGGAATGTGGGTGATGACCCCGGCGATGCTGCTGATCAGCAGCACGCCAAGCACCACCGGGTAATCCAGCTTGCTCGGCAACAGGGTGAAGATCACCGCCGCCATCAACGACCAGTTCAATGCCCCCAGCGCCAATTGCAGCACGGCCATGCGCAGCGACGGCAGGTTGATTTCCATGCCGCGGATCGTCCAGGCCCGGCGCTTGGAGAACCGGCAGGCCAGCAGGTAACCGGCGCTCGCCAGCAGCAACAGCGCGCCGACGCCTTGCAACGCCGTGCTGCTCAGCTTCCAGCCCGGCGGCATGGTCACCAGGCCGCTGCTGAACACCACGCCCGCCAGGGTCATGTAGCCGAACCAGTTCGTCGCCAGGCTCAACCCGAGGATCTTGGCGATGTTGCCCGTGCTGACCCCCAGCCGCGAATACAGCCGGTAGCGCATGGCGATGCCGCCGACCCAGGCACTGAGGTTGAGGTTGAAGGCGTAGCTGATCACCCCCACCGGCAGAATCTGCCGCCAACCGAGTTTCTGGCGGATGTAGGTGCGACCGATCAGGTCGAAGCAGGCGTAGGTGATGAAGCTGGTGATGGTCAGCGCGGCGGCGATGATCAGTGTCCGCACCTTGAAGTCGGCCAGGGTGTCGAACACTTCGGACCAGTCGATGCGCCGGGCCAGGGCGGTGAACAATACGATCAGCAGCAGGAAGAACGCCAGGGTCAGTGGCCGTTTCCAGCGGCTCCAGCGCGACTTGGGCGTGTACTCGTCGCGGGCCTGGGCGGCAGGTGGCGCGGTGTGCGCCTCAGAGTGGTTCATGGGGTTCGCTCCGAACCGCCGTCGGCGGCGAGAAAGGTTTCAGGCGGGGTTTATGGGCCGGCAACCAGCCGGCCCAGGACGGAAAATGGCGCAGGAAGTGGAACACCATGAACCCGATGGTCATGCGCCACAGCAGGCCTCGCGGGGCGTGGTCCTTGGGCATGACGGTGCAGTGGTTGCGGCCCAGGTAGTCGAGGCGCTCGTACAGCTCGCGGTTGAAGGCCCGGTCGCGAATCAGCACATTGGCTTCCAGGTTCAGCGACAGGCTCAAGGGGTCGAGATTGCTCGAACCCACGGTGCTCCAATCCTCATCCACCAGCGCAACCTTGCCGTGCAGCGGTCTTTCGCAATATTCGTAGATCTCCACGCCGGCCTTGAGCAGGTAGCTGTAGAGCATCCGCGCCGCGAGCTTGGCGATCATCATGTCCGGCTGGCCCTGCAGGATCAGCCGCACGTCCACACCCCGCCGTGCGGCATTGCGTATCTCGCGCAACAATCGGTAGCCGGGGAAGAAGTAGGCATTGGCGATCACCACGCGGCGCTTGGCGCTGCGCAACACTTGCAGGTAGACCTCTTCGATGTCGGTCTGGTGCTCGTGGTTATCGCGATAGACCAACCGTACCTGGCCGTCATGATCGCTGAAGGCCAACTCGTTGCGTCGGCTGCGGCGCCGTTGCCACCAGTATTTGGCCCGGGCCGGACGTCCGCTCTGCATCAAGGCGAAGTGATGGATGTCGACCACCGCCGGGCCTTTGATTTCCACCGAATAATCCTGCTTGGCCTCGGGGCCGAAATCCCCCAGGTGGTCGGCGGAAAAGTTGATCCCGCCGATGAACGCGATCACCCCGTCGATCACCACCACCTTGCGGTGCAGGCGGCGGAACCAGTTGGTGCGGATGCCCAGGTGAAGGGGCGCGGGGTCGAACATTTGCAGGCGCACGCCGGCATCGCTCAACGACGCGAGGAAGTCGGGCGTCAACTCGCCGCAGCCGAAGCCGTCCAGGCTGAGGGTCACGCGCACGCCGCGCTGGGCGGCCTCCACCAGCACGTCGCGCAATTCGTTGCCGACCTTGTCCTCGAACAGGATGAAGGTCTCGATGAGGATTTCCTTCTCGGCCCGGCGAATGGCCTCGAACACCCTTGGGAAATACGCCTCGCCGTTCTCCAGCAACGTCACGCGGTTATTGCCATGCCAGCCGTATTCGACGTCCACCAGCGCCGGGTTGCGCTCGCTGGGCGGGGCGTCGATCTGTTCCACCGTCGCCTTGTTCATCGTCGCGCTCATAGTTCGATCTCCACCGACAACGGTGCGTGGTCTGAAAGGTGTGACCAGGGCCTGACATTCAGCACCTGGGCGTGACGGGCCTTGAGGTTGCGCACGTAGATGCGGTCCAGGCGCAGCAGCGGCAGGCGCGCCGGGAAGCTGCGGGCCGGCTTGCCCCACTGTTCGGTGAACACTTCGCGCAGGCCGCTGGGTTCGAGCAGGTCACTGGCCTTGCCGCGCCAGTCGTTGAAGTCGCCGGCGACGATGACCGGGGCGTCGGACGGCAGTTCGCCCAAGCGTTGGCACAGCAGCTTCAACTGCTCGACCCGATGGCTTTCGCGCAACCCCAGGTGCACGCAGATGGCATGGATCTGCGGACCGTCGCCGCCGGGCAGGCGCAGCACGCTGTGGAGCATGCCGCGGTTTTCATGGCCGCTGATGGACACGTCCAGGTTTTCGTGGCGCACGATCTGGAATTTCGACAGCAGCGCGTTGCCGTGGTCGCCCGCCGGGTACACCGCGTTGCGCCCATAGGCGAACTGCGGCCAGAGGCTGTCGGCGAGGAATTCGTACTGGGGCATGCTCGGCCAGTTGGCGAAACGCTGGGGATGGTGTTCGTGGGTGCCGTGGACTTCCTGCAGGAACACCACGTCGGCGGACACGCTGCGCACCGCTTCGCGCAACTCCGGCAAGATGAAGCGCCGGTTCAGGGCCGTGAAGCCTTTATGGGTGTTGACCGTGAGCACAGTGAAGCGGTGGGTGGGGACCAGGTCCCGGCGGGTGTCCCGGGTCGGGTCGCGGGTCGCTTCGCCGGATTCGGGAATGTTCATGGCAACACCCCCTCGTCCGGCATTACGCCGGGCGCGACGGCCAGGTCTTTGTCCAGGTCGAAGCGCTCCAGCAGGTGGCGGGCGTCGTAGGGCGCACGGACCTTGATGTCATTGTCGAAATAGCAGAACACCTCGCGGCTCTTGCGGGCCCGGGGTTTCTTCTGCGGATCGATCAGGTGGGCGTCGTCCGGCTGCGTGCCGTGGCTCCAGGCTTCGATCCGGTCGCCCCAGCGTTTCAACGCCGCGTCGGTGTAGCCACTGGCGTACAGCTCTTCGGCGCCGTGCAGGCGCAGGTAGACGAAGTCGCTGGTGACGTCTTCGCGATAGGGCCATTTGCCGGCGGTGTCGGCGATCACCAGGGCGATGTCATAGCGCCTGAGCAAGGTGATGAATCGCTCGTCGATAAAGCTCTCGTGGCGAATCTCGACGGCGTGGCGCAACGGTCGTTTCTTGTCCACGGTGGTGCTGGCGTGGCCGTCCAGGCGCGGTTCGTGCTCGCGGGCGAGGGCCGCCGCGCCTTGGGTGTCGTGGGGCAGTTGCTTGAGGAAGTCTTCGAACAACTCGGGGTCGAATTTGAAGCTCGGCGGAAACTGCCAGAGGATCGGGCCGAGCTTCTCCTTGAGCTCCAGCACACCGGAGGCCATGAAGTTGGCCAGCGGCTTGTGCACATCGCGCAGGCGCTTGATGTGGGTGATGAAGCGCGGCGCCTTGACGCTGAACACGAAGCCGGACGGCGTCTCGGCATACCACTGGGCATACCGCTCGGGGCGTTGCAGGGCGTAGAACGATCCATTGATTTCGATGCTGTTGACCGCGCGCGAGGCGAATTGCAGTTCCCGCTTCTGAGTCAGCCCCTTGGGGTAGAAATCCCCCCGCCAGGGCGTGTAGCGCCAACCGGAAATACCAATGTGGATCGCCGTCATGTGTCCTCCCGTGCCCGTGACCTCGTACCGCCTCTGTTTTGTGATGACTGTTGTGCGGCCTGGAAAGTTTCGATGGGCTTACCGACGGTGAAGTCCTGTGGCGAGGGGATTTATCCCCGCTGGACTGCGAAGCAGTCCCTGAACCGTCACCTTGGTGGATCAGATTCACCTGACGTGCTTGTTGGGGGCCGCTGCGCAGCCCAGCGGGGATAAATCCCCTCGCCACAGGGGATGTATTGATCTTCCAAGCGAACTTGCCCGCCCGTTATTGATCAGTTCCTTACCGAACCCTACGAAGGAGCCCTGCGTTTTGTCTCGATTGAGCACTGCCTTGCTGCTGGTCCTGCTGACGTTGACCGGCAATCTCGCCCTGGCCGCAGCCGCCGTGCCTGGCACGTCGGCGCCCAGTGAAGCCCCTGCCGAACCCGAGCCGCTGGTGCAGGGCGGCCTGCTCGGTGCCATCAGTTCGAGCATCGATGACGTCCAGGACAAGCTCGACCTCAACCAGAACCTGGTGGATGCCTGGCGCCTGCGGGCGGATCGGGCGGCGGACGAGGTGGATCGGCTGGTGGACCAGACGGCCCGTTCATCCTGGCGGGTGACGGGGGATTTCCTGTTGCTGTCCGGGGTCTGGATCGGCGCGTTTGCCTTGCTCTGGTCGGGCGCGCGGTTGCTGGTGCGGCGTCTGGGCCAGGGCCGCTGGTTGCGCACCCGCCAGCGGCTGCGCGATGTGCTCGGCTACGCGTTGCCCTACACCCTCCCGGCCTTGGCCTGCCTGCCATTGACCTTGTACGTCAGCCATTTCCTGCAGGTGTCGGTCGGTCGTGCCCTGGCCCTGTGCTTCGCCTATGCCACCAGCAGCGGGATTTTCTCCACGTCGGTGCTGCTGTGCGTGATCGTGATGTTCAACGCCGGCCACAAACGCCGGGCGGTGGCGATCATCCGACAGGTGAGCCCCAGGCCGCTGTTCATGATCGGCTTTCTCGCGGCCCTCAGCGATGCCCTGACCAGCCCGCAGATCGCCCGGCAACTGGGTGGCAACATCACCAGCAGCGTCGCGGTGTTCACCGGCTTGCTGGCGTCGATGATCTTTGGCTGGCTGGTGATTCGCCTGCGGCGCCCGGTGGCGCACTTGATCCGCAACCGATCGCTGGCCCAGCGCTTGAAGCAACCGGCCTTGCAGGAGTCGCTGCGGATTTTTTCCGGGCTCTGGTACTGGCCGATCCTGCTGATGGTGCTGGTGTCGGCGGTGAGCCTGATCGGCGTCGGCGAGGACAACCAGAAAGCCCTGCGCTGCGCGTTGTTCACCACGATCCTGCTGATTGCCACGGTGTTTCTCAGCACGGTGTTCCAGCACGTCTTCAAGTCGCCCAAGGCCGAGGCCATCCAGCGCAACAGCGCCTACAAGGGCCGGCTGCTGAGCCTGCTGCATGCGTTGCTGCGGATTGTCCTGGCGGTGGTGTTCATTGAAGTCCTCGGGCGGATCTGGGGGATCTCGCTGTTCGAGTTCGCCTCGCGCAATGCCGTGGGGCGGGCGATCAGCGATTCGTTGAGCCGCATCGGCCTGATCTTCCTGGTGACCTGGCTGATGTGGGTGGTGCTCGATACGGCGATCCAGGAAGCCCTCAAGCCACCCTTGAACAAGCGCGGCGCCCGCCAGCCCAGCACGCGGATCAAGACCATCCTGCCGCTGTTGCGCAACGCGGCGAAAATCATCCTGGTGGTGATCTGCGCGATCACCACCATGGCCAACCTGGGCATCAATGTCGCCCCGTTGCTGGCCGGTGCCGGGGTGGTGGGGCTGGCGATCGGCTTCGGTTCACAGCAATTGGTGCAGGACGTCATCACCGGGCTGTTCATCATCATCGAGGACACGCTGTCCATCGGCGACTGGGTGGTGCTCGACTCCGGACACGCCGGCACCGTCGAGGGCCTGACCATCCGCACGCTGCGCCTGCGCGACGGCAAGGGCTTCGTGCATTCGGTGCCGTTCGGCCAGATCAAGGCCGTGACCAATCAATCGCGGCAATTCGCCTTCGCGTTCTTCTCCGTGCAGTTCACCTACGACACCGACGTCGACCAGGCCATCGAGCTGATTCGCGAAGCCGGCCGCTCGATCTCTGAAGACCCGTTCCTCAAGTTCAACCTGCAAGGGCCGCTGGACGTGTTCGGCGTCGACCGGATGGACCTCAACGGCGTGGTCCTCACCGCCCAGTTCCGCACGGTGTCCGGTGGGCAGTACGCGGTGAGCCGGGCGTTCAACCAGCGCTTGAAGAAGCTTGTGGATAACGATCCGGCGGTGCATTTCGCCCAGACTTATCCACAGCAGGTGATGTTGCCGAAGCGGTTGGTGGCGGAGGTGAAAGAGGGGGAGGAGGTGCCGGGGCAGCCTCAATAGTCAATGAGATTTTGCGTTAGGGGCTGATGGCCCTTTCGCGAGCAAGCCCGCTCCCACCTTTGATCGAATTCCTTCAGAAGCAATGTGGTCGACTGTGGGAGCGGGCTTGCTCGCGAAGAGGCAAGCCCAGACACCCTCAACTTCTCTGAATAAGTTTGCTCTTCACTTCCGCCGCCCCCTGCCCATCCAACTCCACCCACAGATGCTGCTTGCCAGCAATCAGCGCCGCCACCGGCAACCCATCGCGATACACCAACCGATTGCTCGCCAGCGCCGGGACCTTCGCCCCCGGCAGCAAGGTACCGGCGAGGTTCAGCGGGTCGACGCCGCACACCGCCACCAGGCTGCCGTCGCCGGGGCGGCGGCGGGCTTCGCGCAGCAGCGGGATGGCTTCGGGCAGGGCGAATTGTTCGCCGGCCAGGCCGCTGACGAACCGTCCGCCACGGATATCCCCCCGCGCTTCCAGGCGATGAAAGGTGCGCAGCAACTCGCGCCAGCTCGGCAGCCAGTCGGCTTCCCGCTCCAGCAAACGCCAGAACACCACGCCGTAGCGCCGCAGCAGGGTCATGGCGATGTGTTCCAGGGTCTCGGGCGGTGTCGGTGCGGGGCGGTTGCCTTGTGTGGGCGCTGGCTGGCTGCGGCGCAACAGGGCCCAGCGACCGGCATCGTCCATGCCGCCGACAAACGCCCCACGCCCGCGCCGGCTGCTGCGAGCCTGGCGCTTGCTGGCGGGGGTGATCAACGCGCGCAAGCCGGCGAAACTGTCGGCATTCACCAGCCCGGCGCCCACCAGTTCCTGCAAGGCCGTTTCCAGTTCGGTGCGCAACAGATGAGCCTCGTGCAGCAACTCATCGAAAAACAGGGCGCCGTGATCGCTGAGGGCCTGGTGGACCTTTTGCGTCTTGGGCGACAGCTCGCTGAAGGGCGTCTGCTCGGCCAGGCTGCTCCATAACGCCACCTGGCTGCGTGGCAGCAACACCACCGGCGTGCTGCGCAAGGCGCTGGCCGAGAGCTTTTGCCGCGCACTCAAGCGGGTCCAGACCAGCTTGCCGCTGCGGCACAAATCATCGAGCCAGCTCGGCGAATAATCCTTGATCCGCGCGGGCAACAGGTCGCTGTCCCAGGCCGATGCGGCCGCGGGGTAGCCTTCGAACTGGCTGACGATGGACGGCAGCACCGCGCCGCCCCGGCCTTGGGTCGTCGGCGACAAGTGTTGCCAGTCGAACAGGAAGCGCATGAAGTCTTGCAGCATGACCGGTTCGATTTCCCGGCGCAGGCGTTTGACCGTGTAGCGATGGATACGCGCCAGCAGATGCCGTTCGCACCATTCTTCCTGGCCGGTCCCCGGCGTGAACCGACCGCGCAGTACGTAGCCTTGCTGTTCCAGGTGCGCCAGGGCCTGGGTGGCCTGGGACGTCGACAGTCCCAGTGGGTAGGCGATGGCCGTCAGCGGCAGCGGGCCGAAGGCGCTGAGCCGGGCGCGGAGCACCTCCACCACGGCGTCGTCGGGGGCCCAGCTTTCGTCGAAGCCGGCCACGGGGGTGAGCGGTGGTTGCCAGCGGGCCTGTGGATAAACCGCTTGCAGGCAGGTCAGCCGTTCCAGCGCCACCCACAGGCCACGTTCGGCGCTGATCTGTACATGGCTGGCGCGCCCGCGTTCGGCCAGGGTCTGCAACCAATCCAGCCAGGTCGGGTGGGCGCGGGCTTCGCTGTCGGCGATGGCGGCCAGGCTCATTAGCGCTTCGTGCATCTCATCGAGATGGGTCGGGGTCGGCCAGGCCTCTTCGCGCACCGACTGGATGGCCTCGGCGTCCAGTGCGCCGAGGTCATCGGTGGCGTTAGGGTCGCTCCAGCGCCGGTTGATCACGGCCTGGGTGCGGCGTTCTTCCAGCGGCGCATCGTCGAGGAAGGTGTAGGGCCGGGCGCTGAGGATTTCCGCCGCCAGGGGCGACGGCGCGGGCAGGTCCCGGCTGATCAGCCGCACCGCGCCGGCTTCCATGCGCCGCAACAGCGTTAGCCAGCCTTCGCTGTCCATGGCTTCGTGCAGGCAATCGTCGAGGGTCTGCTCCACCAGCGGGTGCTGGGGGATTTCCCGTTCGCCGGCGAGATTCTCCAGGCAGGCGATCTGGTCGGGGAACACGCTGGCGATCAGGTCCTCGCTTTTCATCCGCTGGATCTGCGGCGCGACTTTCCGCCCGCCGGTGTAGCGCGGCAAGGCCAGGGCCACGCCGGCGTTCCAGCGCCAGCGCACGCCGAACAGCGGCGCGTCCAGGACGGCCTGGACGAGGATCTGCTCGGCACTGTGGCTGTTGAGGTAGCGCCAGACCTCGTCCAGCTCGAAGCTGTGGCTGGTGGACAGCGACAGCACGATGGCGTCTTCGCTGGCGGCGGCCTGCAACTCGAAATTGAACGTGCGGCAGAAGCGCTTGCGCAGGGCCAGGCCCCAGGCGCGGTTGATGCGGCTGCCGAACGGCGTGTGGATGATCAACTGCGTGCCGCCGGACTCGTCGAAGAAGCGTTCCATCAACAGCGTGTCCTGGGACGGCAACGCGCCGAAGGCCAGCCGGGCCGGGGCCAGGTAGTCCAGCAGTTGCTCGGCGCTGGCCAGGTTCAGTTGCAAGGTGCCGGTGAGCCAGTCGAGGGCCGGTTGCAGGTTGCCCGGCGTGGCGCCGAGCAATTCATCCAGCCGCGCTTGCAGGCGCGCCACGGCCAGGGACAGTTCAGCGCTGCGCCCCGGCGCTTCGCCGAGCCAGAACGGAATGGTCGGCGGCTGGCCCTGGGCGTCCTCGACTCGCACCCGACCGGCCTCGACGCGAATGATGCGGTACGAGGTATTGCCCAGCTGGAACACATCGCCAGCGATGCTCTCCGCCGCGAAGTCTTCGTTGACGCTGCCGATGTTCAGGCCCTGGGGTTCGAGCAGGACGCTGTAGTCGGCGTTGTCGGGGATGGTGCCGCCGCTGGTCACGGCGGTCAGTTTGCTGCCCCGGCGCCCGCGCAGGGTCCGCGTGACGGCGTCGCGGTGCAGGTAGGCGCTGCGCACGCCCTGGCGGCCATTGAGGCCTTCGGCGAGCATTTGCAGCAGGGCCTGGTAGTGGCCATCGTCCAGCGCCGCGTAGGGCGAGGCGCGGCGAAACGTGTCCAGCAGCGCCTGTTCCGGCCATTCCTGGCAACTGACCTCGGCGACGATCTGCTGGGCCAGCACGTCCAGCGGCGCCTGGGGGATGTGCAGGATGTCCAGTTCACCGCGGCGCACGCAGTCGAGCAGGGCGACGCACTCGATGAGGTCGTCGCGGGTGGTGGCGAACAGGCGACCCTTGGGCGTGCCGCCGACGTGGTGCCCGGAGCGGCCGACCCGTTGCAGGAACGCCGAGATCGACCGGGGCGAGGCGATCTGGCACACCAGGTCGACGTCGCCGATGTCGATGCCCAGTTCCAGGGACGCGGTGGCGATCAACACCTGCAATTCGCCGCGCTTGAGGCGTTGCTCGGCGTCGAGGCGGAACTCCTTGGCCAGGCTGCCGTGGTGGGCCGCCACGGCGTCCTTGCCCAGGCGCTCGCTCAAATGCCGGCTCAGGCGTTCGGCCAGGCGACGGGTGTTGACGAACACCAGGGTGGTGCGGTGTTCCCGCGCCAGTTCGGCGAGGCGGTTGTAGACCAGCTCCCAGACGTCGTTGGCCATCACTGCCGAGAGCGGCACCGGCGGCACCTCGATGTCCAGGTCCCGGGGGCGGGCGTGGCCGATGTCGACGATGTCGCAGTGGCGCCCGTGGCCCACGAGAAAACGCGACACCGCCTCGATGGGTTTTTGCGTGGCGGACAGGCCGATGCGCACCAGCGGCTCGGCGCACAGGGCTTGCAGGCGTTCCAGGCTCAGGGCCAGGTGGCTGCCGCGCTTGCTGGCGGCGATGGCGTGGATCTCGTCGACGATGACCGTGCGCGTGCTGCCGAGCATCTGCCGGCCGGAGTCGGAACCGAGCAGCACGTAGAGGGATTCGGGGGTGGTCACCAGGATATGCGGCGCGGTCTTGCGCATCGCCGTGCGTTCTTTCTGCGGCGTGTCGCCAGTGCGCACGGCGGTGGTGATTTGCAGGCGCGGCAGGCCCATCTGGTGCAGTTGCTCGGTGATGCCGGCCAGGGGATTCTGCAGGTTGATCTGGATGTCGTTGCTCAATGCCTTGAGTGGCGAGACATAGACCACCAGGGTCTGGTCCGGCAAGCCGCCCTGTTCGAGGCCGCGGTGCACCAGGTCGTCAAGCACCGCGAGAAACGCCGTCAGGGTCTTGCCCGAGCCGGTGGGCGCGGCCACCAGGGTCGAGCGGCGCTGGCTGATCAACGGCCACGCCTGGGCCTGGGCGGCCGTGACCGCCGGGAATGTCTGGCTGAACCAGGCGCGGACGGCAGGGTGGAAGCCCGCCATGGCGTGGTCGGCTGCGAGGGGCAGATTCATGTGGGCAGTTTAGGCGGGTGGGGCGGGGGAGGTGCAAGTACCGCTTGGGATCTTCATTGCTTGTCAGGCCGTCATCGCGAGCAGGCTCGCTCCCACAGGGACCGGATGCGCACTGGGGATCCTCTGTGGAAGCAAAGAACTTGAAGCCGACACTGTCCTCTGTGGCGAGGGGATTTATCCCCGTTGGGCTGCGCAGCAGCCCCAAAAAAGGCAAATGAACTGGATCTGACTCACCCAGGCGGCGATTGAGGGGGCTGCTGCGCAGCCCAGCGGGGATAAATCCCCTCGCCACAAGTCGGCGACCGGCCTTGAAAGCTTGTCAAACCCGGCGATCTGCACTTTACGGATGACGGTTGCGCACTAAACCCGCAAAATGCAACGATTCCGGCGACGCCTGCGGGCGTTGTCGACCAAATTCTTGTGCCAACAGACTGGGCCTGCTGACTTTATGCGAATGCGCCTTATGTTACTGGGCGGCGGAAATGCCCTTGGGCAGGCGCTGATTCGCCTCGGTGCAGAAGAAGACATCGGTTTTCTTGCCCCCCGCCCACCTGAAGACGGATGGGATGCCGCGAGCCTGACACAACTGCTCGACGACACCCGGCCGGACGCCTTGATCAACCTGGCGTACTACTTCGACTGGTTCCAGGCCGAGGCCGTCAGCGAGCAGCGCCTGGCCAGCCAGGAACGCGCCGTCGAGCGCCTGGCCGAGCTGTGCCAGCACCACAACATCATCTTGCTGCAACCGTCGAGCTATCGGGTGTTCGACGGTTCGCGCGCGACGGCCTACAGCGAAAAGGACGAGCCGGTGCCTCTGGGCCTGCGCGGCCAGGCATTGTGGCGGATCGAGCAAAGCGTGCGCGCCACGTGCCCGCAACACGTGCTGCTGCGTTTCGGCTGGCTGCTCGATGACAGCGCCGACGGCATCCTCGGCCGTTTCCTGGCCCGGGCCGAACAGCCCGAGGAACTGCTGCTGGCCGACGACCGTCGAGGCAATCCGACGCCGGTGGACGATGCGGCGCGGGTGATCATTTCGGTGCTCAAGCAACTCGATTGCGCAGCGCCGCTGTGGGGCACCTATCATTACGCCGGGCATGAGGCGACCACGCCGCTGGCGCTGGGCCAGGCGATCCTGACCGAAGCCCGGGCCCTGCATCCGCTGGCGATCGAGTCGCCCACGGCCCAGGCCCACGCCGCGCGCCCGGACGCCGCGGAGGAACCGCAACACGCGGTGCTGGCCTGCAAGAAAATTCTGCACACCTTCGGGATCAAGCCCCGCGCCTGGCGCGCGGCCCTCCCGGGCTTACTGGATAGGTTCTATCGCCATGGCTGACGGCCCTGTATTAATCACCGGCGGTGCGGGTTTCATTGGTTCGCACCTGACCGACGCCTTGCTCGCCAAGGGACATTCGGTGCGCATCCTCGATGACCTGTCCACCGGCAAGCGCAGCAACCTGCCGCTGGATAACCCGGCAGTCGAATTGATCGAAGGCGACGTCGCCGATGCCGCCCTGGTGGCCCGGGCGATGCTCGGTTGCAGCGCCGTGGCGCACCTGGCCGCGGTGGCGTCGGTGCAAGCCTCGGTGGACGACCCGGTGCGCACGCACCAGAGCAACTTCATCGGCACCCTGAATGTCTGCGAAGCCATGCGCCAGGCCGGGGTGAAGCGGGTGCTGTTCGCCTCCAGCGCCGCGGTCTACGGCAACAACGGCGAAGGCCAGTCCATCGACGAGGACACGCCCAAGGCCCCATTGACCCCGTACGCCTCGGACAAGCTGGCCAGCGAGTTCTACTTCGATTTCTACCGCCGCCAGCACGCGCTGGAGCCGGTGGTGTTCCGTTTCTTCAACATCTATGGCCCGCGCCAGGATCCGTCCTCGCCGTATTCCGGGGTCATCAGCATTTTCAGCGAACGGGCGCAGAAAGGCCTGCCGATCACCGTGTTCGGCGACGGCGAGCAGACCCGGGATTTCGTCTACGTCGAAGACCTGGTGGACTTGCTGGTGCAAGCCATCGAGAAACCGGACGTGGCGGTGGGCGCTGTGAACGTCGGCTGGAACCAGGCGACGACCCTCAATCAATTGCTCCAGGCGCTGGCAGCGGTGGTCGGCGACCTGCCGCCGGTCAGCTATGGCCCGGCGCGCTCTGGTGACATCCGCCATTCGCGGGCCGACAACCAGCGGTTGTTGCAGCGCTTCAGCTTCCCACCGCAAACCCCTATGAACGTGGGGCTGGCGCGGTTGCTGGGCCGCTGAGTTTCCAGCCACCAAAAACCTGTGGGAGCGAGCTTGCTCGCGATAGCGGTAGGTCAGTCAACATCATTATTGACTGAGCCACCGTCATCGCGAGCAAGCTCGCTCCCACAGGGATTATCGTATCTTCAGGTTCGGCTTAGAACTTGTAGCCCAAGCCCACCATGTAGATCCATGGGTCCACGTCGACATTCACCTTGGCCCGGGTCCCGCCGGCCACGGCGTTGTTGTCGACGTAGGCCGTGGTGTCGATGTCGATGTAGCGCACCTGGCCGTTGATCATGATGTTGTCGGTGAGCATGTAGTCGGCGCCCACTTGCCAGGCCATGCCCCAGCTGTTGCTCGCGCGGAAGTTGCTGAAGCCGTTGGCGCTGGCTTCGCTGCCGACGTGCTCGTCATAGATCCAGGTGTAGTTGATGCCGGCGCCGACGTAAGGCTGGAATGCCGACTTGGCGTCGAGCGGGTAGTAGACCAGGCTCAGGGTCGGTGGCAGGTGCTTGAGCGTGCCGAGCTTGTTGTTGGCTGCGCCCAGGGCGGTGCCCTTGATCTTCACGTCGTGCTCGAACGGCGAGGCGGCGAGCAGTTCGATGCCGAGGTTATCGGTGATCATGTAGGCGAAGTTCAGGCCCAGTTGCGTGTCGCTGCTCATGGTCGCCTTGCCGCCCAGATCGGCTCCGGCCAGCGGGCCCCGGTCGACCTTGACGCTGGAGGTGTCGGCATCCGGATTGACGGTGATGGCGCCGGCGCGAACGATGATGTCGCCGGCGGTATGGGCCTGGGCGAGCGGGGCGGCGAGCGCGAGGGCGAGGAGGGACGCGCTGAGCAAGGACTTGTGCATGGGGGCTCCAGAGGACATTTCAAAAGGGATGTCCTATGGTACGAAGCGCTCCGGTCGGGTCTTTTGACTCAGCTCAATGAAATGATGATGCGCCAGCCCGATAGGGCCCTTTCGCGAGCAAGCCCGCTCCCACACTAGACCGAGTTTCTTCAGAGGGAATACGGACAAAGTGTGGGAGCGGGCTTGCTCGCGAAAGCCATCTGACAGGCAACAACCAGGTAGCCGGATTCACTCCGGCAGTTCATACATATAAATCTTTTCCGCCTCCATTTGATACCCGGCATCGGCCAGTTCGCTGGTGGACGGCTTGACCTGCATCGCTCCTTCGACCCAGTACGGCTGGTACAGCTCATCGAGTTTCACCCCGACTTCGCTTTTCACGTGCACGATCTGGTTGGACGGCGGGGGCGGCACGTGGATGCAGGCGCCGAAGTACGGCACCAGCAGGAAGTCCGTGGTGCGGCCTTCCTCGCTGACTTCCAGCGGCACGATGTAGCCCGGCAGGCGAATCCGCTGGCCATCGAGTTCCTTGACTACCGGGGCGTTGGGCAGGTCCTGCTTGGCGGCTGGCGCGGATTCGGCGGACAGGGCATCGCCCATCTGCGACAGGTCATGCAGCGGGGTCATGTTCGGCACTTCCGGCGGTGCCCCCGGCGGGATCATTTCGGTCCAGGCCAGGTCCCTCGGCTCGGCCGCCCACAGGGGCAGGGCGACCATCATCAATAGCGCAAACAGGGCGCGGGGCATCTTCACGGTCCTCATAAACGGATCGACAAGCCATCGGCCAGCGATTGGCGATAGGCGCGCCAGGCTGGCACGCTGCCCATCAGCAGCGCGGCGACCAGAATGCCAGCCATGAGCGTCCATTCATATTCGCTCGGCCAGCCCAACGGCAGATACAGGCCATAGGCCGACTGGACGTAACCCTGGGCGACGCCGATGCCGATGTACAGCAGGGCCAGCCCGGCGGCGACCCCGGCCAGGGCCAGGGCGAAGGCTTCGAGCACCAGCAGGCTCGCGATGTGCCAGGGCCGCGCGCCCACCGAGCGCAGGATCGCCATCTCCCGGCGCCGCTCGTTGAGGCTGGTGAGGATCGCCGTGAGCATGCCGATCAACCCGGTCAGGACCACGAACAGCGAAATCACGAACAAGGCTTTTTCCGCCGTGCCCATCAGGCTCCACAATTCCTGCAGGGCCACGCCGGGCAGGATCGCCAGCAAGGGCTCGCCACGGAACTCATTGATCTCGCGCTGCAAGGCAAAGGTGGAGATCTTGCTGTTGAGGCCGAGCATGAACGCGGTGATGGCTTGCGGTGTAAGGTCCATGTTGCGCGCCTGGTCGGCGCTGATGCGGCCGTTGCCCTGGGCCGGCGCGCCGTTCTTCCAGTCGATGTGGATGGCCTCCATGCCGCCGAGGCTGATGTGCAGCGTGCGGTCCACCGGGGTGCCGGTGCGCTTGAGGATGCCCACCACGGTGAAGGGCTTGTCGTCATGCTTGACCAGGCTGATCGCGGCGACGCCGTGGGCCAGCACCAGTTTGTCACCGAGGGCGTAGTGCAGCGCCTCGGCCACTTCGGCGCCGAGCACCACTTCGAAAGGATCCGTGGCGAAGGGACGACCATCGGCCAGTTCCAGGTGTTGCTGGCGGCCGTACTGGTAATGCTCGAAGTAGGCCTCGGTGGTGCCCATCACCCGGTAGCCGCGATGGGAGTCGCCGAGGGACATGGGGATCGCCCACTTCACCTTCGGGTTGTTGGCGAAGTGTTCGAAGCTGTCCCAGCGGATGTTGTTGGTGGCGTTGCCGATGCGAAACACCGAGTACAGCAACAGGTTCACCGAGCCGGAACGGGCGCCGACGATCAGGTCGGTGCCGCTGATGGTGCTGGCAAAACTGGCCCGCGCCTCGGTGCGCACCCGCTCCACCGCCAGCAGCAGACAAACGGACAGGGCGATGGCGAAGGCGGTGAGGATCGCGGTGAAGCGGCGGTTCGCCAGGCTGGCCATGGCAAGACGGAACAAATACATCTCAGACCTCGACAGGCGTGGCGGCACGATTGAGATCGGCCAGCGAGAGGTTGCGGTCGAACAGCGGCGCCAGGCTCTGGTCGTGGCTGACGAACAACAGGCTGGAGCCGGCTTCGCGGCATTCGGCGAACAACAACCGCAGGAAGTTTTCCCGGGCGTCGTAATCCAGGGCCGAGGTGGGTTCGTCGGCGATCACCAGCTCCGGTTGGCCGATCAACGCCCGGGCGGCGGCGACCCGTTGTTGCTGGCCGATGGACAGCGAGTCGGCGCGGCGCTCCAACAGGTTCGGATCGGTCAAGCCCAGGTGGGCCAGCAGCGTGGCGGCGGCTTGATCGACGCTGCCATGGCGCTGGATGGCCCTCTGCGCGCGCAGTTTGGAAAAGTGGCAGGGCAGCTCGACGTTTTCCCGCACCGAAAGAAACGGCAGCAGGTTGAACTGTTGGAAGATATAGCCGGTGTGGTCCACGCGAAACCGGTCGCGGCTCCCCGCGCCCAGTTCGCTGAGGTCCTGGCCGAGCAGGCGGATGCAGCCGCGGTCCGGTGTCTGCACGCCGCCGAGCAAGCCCAGCAGGGTGGTCTTGCCGCTGCCGCTCGGGCCCTTGAGGAATACCGTCTCGCCGCCCTCCAGGCGAAACGCCGGGATATCCAGCAGCAGCGGATGCCCGGGCCAGCTGAAACCCAGGTCGGACAGTTCGATGAGTGCTTGGGTCATGTTTGCCGCTTCAAGGTAATGGAACACCTGTGGAATATCTGTGGGAGCACAGCTTGCTCGCGATGAGGCCGTAACATTCAGCCTGGATGTCGACAGTCGGACCGCTATCGCGAGCAAGCTTTGCTCCCACGAGGCTTGTTCCCACATTGAGTGTTGCGGTGAATCAGAATTTCAAGGCGGGCGCCTTGGCTGTCACTTCCCCACCTTGCTGGCCGCTCGGGCCGATCAGTTGCACCAGGATTTTCTGGGTGGCCGGGAAGGTCTTGAACAAGGGGGCCAGGTCCAGATGGGTCAAGGCACCAGGCGCGACGCAACGGAATTGGTAGTGGGCGTGGATTTCACTATGTTCGTGGTGCTCGTCGTCATCATCATCGGCATGCTCTTCGTGGTCCGGTTCGTCGCCGAACAGCGGGCTTTCCAGTTCCTGCTGCTCCAAGGTGCATTTGGCATCGGCCAGATTGATCAGCGCCGCGGGCTTTTCCAACTTCGCCCGGACAGCGGCCACCTTGGCCTTGTCGGCATCGCTGGTGGCGGCGTGTTCGAAGCCCACCAGGTTCATCGCCGGGCTGTCGAGTTCCAACTCCAGGGTCTGGCCGTCCAGCGAGGCGTTGAGGCGGGCGACCCCGTGTTCGTGGGCACCGAGGCTGCCGTGCTCATGGTCATGATCATGTTCCACCGCCCCATGAGCGACAGCCAATGGCAGCAGGGCGAACGGCAAAGCGAGAAGCAGACGGCGCATGACGAGTCTCCGTGAAAAGTTATGTAATCTTATAACGAAAGTGCGCAGAGTTTGACCGGCTGCTTGGCGTCGCGCAAGGCCCATGGGAGCATGGGCACATGAAATATTCAGGAGCACAGTGATGTTGCGGATACGCGGAACGGTCGGTGACTGGCCGGTGGACCTGGCGATCGACATGGATGAGGGCGATTGGGCGCAGCTCGGCGCGCAGTTGCAGGCGATCAAGCCCGCCGAGGCGGCGCCAGTGCCGGCCAAGCCGGCCAATCAGGACGATGCCCAGTGGCAGGTCGCCAAGGAACTGTTGCGCAACGCCGGGCAACTGAGCGGCCCGGACCTGCTGGAACAGCTTGAAGGCCTGACCGGCAGCGCCTCGGCGGGCAAGCGCCTGTTGGTGCGGTTGCGCCATTGTGCCGAGGTCAAGGTACTGAGCGGCGGCGATACACCGCTCTATCGCTGGGCCGGGCCTGAGGCTTAATACAACGCGGCAAACAGTTTGCGGCGGTAGGTGGTCACCAGCGGATGATCGTTGCCCAGCAGTTCGAACACCTGCAGCAGTGTCTTGTGCGGCAGGCCTTCGCTGTAGCTGCGGTTGCGCATGAACAACTTGAGCAACGCATCGAGGGCCGGTTCGTACTGCTGGCGCGCCAGTTGCTGGATCGCCAGTTGGTACACCGCTTCGTCGTCCTGCGGGTCCTTCGCCAGGCGGGCCTTGAGGTCGGCGGCGTCCGGCAGGTTCCTGGCCAGGCCGAGGAACTGGATCTGCGCCTTGGCGCCAGCGAGGGCGGCCTTGTGCTCGTCGCTTTTCACCGCGTCGAGCACGGTCTGCGCTTCGCCCAGTTCGCCGCGCTCGGTCAGGCAGCGGGCATAGAGGATCAGCGCCTTGGCGTTGGTGTTGTCTTCGCCCAGCAACACCGTGAGCAGGGCTTCGGCGTCGGCGAAACGACCGTCGTCGAACAGCGCCTGGGCCTGTTCGAACGGATCGGCGGCGGCCGGCGGTGGCATCTGCACGTGAGGTTCGAGCATCGCCCGCACGGCGGATTCCGGTTGGGCCCCGGCAAAGCCATCCACGGGCTGGCCATCCTTGAACAGCACCACCGTCGGCAGGCTGCGAATGCCGAAGCGGGCGACGATGTCCTGCTCGATGTCGCAGTTGACCTTGGCCAGCAGCAGTCCACCCTGGTAACTCTCGGCAATGGTTTGCAGCATCGGCATCAGGGCCTTGCACGGCGCACACCACTCGGCCCAGAAATCCACCAGTACCGGTTTGTGGAAAGAGTTGGCGATCACCGACTGGTCGAAATCGGCGGTGGTGGCGTCGAAGATGTAGGGCGTTTCCTGAGTCATGGGCAATCTCGTAGAGCGCTTGAATGGGGCAACTATAAGGCTTGGTGGGGGGTGGCTGAAAGCCGGGGAGGTCTTTCGTCTTGTGGTGTCTGGCAGGACGCTTTCGCGAGCAAGCCCGCTCCCACATGGGATTTGTGGTGAACACGAATTTTGCACCCACAGGAGATCGACTGTGGGAGCGGGCTTGCTCGCGAAGCTTTTTATCTAGCTGCGCCGCGCGTGGTACAGGCTCACATGCCGAAACTCTTCCGGCTCAGCCAAGTCCGGCAACGTCATGGCTTCCAGCATTTCGATGCGCCGGTACAGCGGATGCTGGAAATCCCGGACCCGGGAGTCGGCCACCAGGGCTTCGCGGCCACGGCTGAGGAAATGATCGAGCAACGGCAGGTTGCTGCGGTCGTAGAGCACATCGGCCACCAGGACCAGGTCAAAGCGATCCGCTTCGGCAAAAAAGTCGGCGGAATAGGCCAGCGTCACCCCATTGAGCTGGGCATTGGCCCGGCACGCCGCAAGCGCCAGTGGGTCCAGGTCGCAGGCCACCACCTCCAGCGCCCCTGCCTTGACCGCCGCGATGCCGGCCACGCCGGAGCCGGCGCCAAAGTCCAGCACGCGCTTGCCCGCGACCCACTGCGGTCGCTCGGCCAGGTAACGGGCCAGCGCCAGGCCACTGGCCCAGCAGAAACTCCAATAGGGCGGTTCGTGGAGGATGCGCCGGGTTTCTTCCGGGCTGAAGGCGCGGTCCATGTTGTCGCCGTCGATCAGCCACAGTTTCAAGTCTGTGCCGGGCAACGGGCAGGCCACCAGGCGCGCATCGCCCAGCAGCCCCGCCAATGCGTGCTGCAGGTCCTGCGGTGCCGTCATGGCGCTTTGACAAATTGCAAGGCGCCCAAGGCCTGGGTGGTCGGCTGGGTAATGCGTTGTTCCGGCAAATGCAGGATCAACTGGCCCGACTGGCTGGCGCGCCCGCGCAGTTCCACGCGGGCACCGACCGGAAACGCTTCCGGGTTGAAGCGCAGGTGGAAGGGCAGGGCCTGGTTGGTGCCGATCAGGCTGGAGCTGGCGAGCAATTGTTGTGGGCGGTCCTTGTCATCGATCACCAGCAGCGCCAGTTCGACTTCGGCACCGGCCGGCACGCCTTGCAAGGTGCCGCTCAACTCACGCTGGTAGGCGGGCAGCGGGCCCAGCTCGGCGGCCTGGCGGGCCTTTTCCTGGGCCTGTTTCGGCGCGGGGGCCGGGGCGGGTGCGGCGGGTTTGGGGGCATCGCTGCTGCACGCCATCAGCAGGCTGAAAAGACTGAGCAAAACGAGCGATCGTAGCGGCATGTGTGGCTCCAGCAAGGTAAATTCCATGGATCAGACGGTAAGCCCGTCTGTATACCGTAAACCCTATGGCTTGTCTTGCCAGTGGGATGCGCTACCATGGCCCTCCCTTTTTTTGTTGCCTGCCACCATGCACTGTCCCTTCTGCGGTGCCAACGACACCAAGGTCATCGACTCGCGACTGGTCGCCGAGGGCGAACAGGTCCGCCGCCGGCGCGAATGCCTGGCCTGCGGCGAACGTTTCACCACGTTCGAGACCGCTGAACTGGTGTTGCCGCGCCTGATCAAAACCGACGGCAGTCGCCAGCCGTTCGACGAAGACAAACTGCGCGCCGGCATGCAGCGCGCCCTGGAAAAACGCCCGGTGAGCGTCGAGCGCCTGGAAGCGGCGCTGGTGCACATCAAGCACAAGCTGCGAGCCACGGGCGAGCGCGAGGTCAAATCCCTGGTGGTGGGTGAACTGGTGATGGCCGAGCTGCAAAAGCTCGACGAAGTCGCCTACATCCGTTTCGCCTCGGTGTACCGGCGCTTCCAGGACCTGAACGAGTTCCGCGAGGAAATCGACCGCCTGGCCCGCGAACCGGTGAAGGAATGACCGGCGCGGCGCAGCAGGCCGTCCTCGACGCCCACTACATGGCCCGCGCCCTGGAGTTGGCGCGGCGCGGTCGCTACACCACCCACCCCAATCCCCGGGTCGGGTGCGTGATCGTGCGGGATGGGCAGGTGGTCGGCGAGGGCTGGCACATCCGCGCCGGCGAACCCCACGCCGAAGTCCATGCCTTGCGCGCCGCCGGTGAATTGGCCCGGGGCGCCACCGCCTACGTGACCCTCGAACCGTGCAGCCACCATGGGCGTACACCGCCGTGTGCCGACGCGCTGGTGAACGCCGGCGTGGCCCGGGTGGTCGCGGCGATGCAGGACCCCAACCCGGAAGTCGCCGGGCGCGGCCTGCAACGGCTGGCCCAGGCTGGCATCGCTATCGAGAGCGGCGTGCTGGAGGGCGAGGCGCGCAAGCTCAATGAAGGTTTTCTCAAGCGCATGGAGCACGGCCTGCCATTCGTGCGGGTCAAGCTCGCCATGAGCCTCGATGGCCGCACCGCCATGGAAAGTGGCGAGAGCCAGTGGATCACCGGCCCGGCCGCCCGCTCGGCGGTTCAGCGCCTGCGGGCCCAGGCCAGCGTGGTGCTGACCGGCGCCGACACGGTGCTGGCGGACAACGCCCGGCTGACCGTGCGCGCCGATGAGCTGGGGCTCGATGCCGAGCAGACCGCGCTGGCCATGAGCCGTCCGCCGTTGCGGGTGCTGGTGGACGGGCGCCTGCGGGTGCCATTGGATGCGGCGTTTTTCAAGGCTGGCCCGGCGTTGGTGGCGACCTGCATGGCGGTCGAGGAACAATACGCCAACGGTCCCGAATGCATGATCGTGGCGGGCGATGATGGCCAGGTCGACTTGCATCGCCTGTTGGTGGCGCTGGCCGCCCGTGGCGTCAACGAAGTGCTGGTGGAAGCCGGCCCGCGCCTGGCGGGGGCCTTCGCCCGGCAAGGGTTGGTCGACGAATTCCAGATTTTCATCGCCGGCAAGTTCCTGGGCTCTTGCGCGCGACCGCTGCTGGACTGGCCGCTGGCGCAGATGAAGGACGCCCCGGAACTGAACATCACTGAAATCCGCGCCGTGGGCGATGACTGGCGAGTCATCGCCATCCCCGCGTCCCCGGCCAGCGTATAATTCCCGGCTTTCGCGCAAGCGGCGGCCCGTTCTCGAGGAGGACCCCATGTTTACCGGCATCATCGAATCCATCGGCAGTATCCGTGCACTCACCCCCAAGGGCGGCGATGTGCGGGTCCATGTCGAAACCGGCAAGCTCGACCTGGGCGACGTCAAGTTGGGCGACAGCATCGCGGTCAACGGCGTGTGCCTGACCGCCGTCGAATTGCCAGGCAACGGTTTCCTGGCGGACGTCAGCCGCGAAACCCTCGACTGCACGGCCATGAACGACCTCAAGAGCGGCAGCCCGGTCAACCTGGAAAAAGCCCTGACCCCCACCACTCGCTTGGGCGGGCACCTGGTCAGCGGCCACGTGGACGGCGTCGGTGAAGTGGTCTCGCGCACGGATAACGCCCGGGCCGTGGAATTTCGCATCCGCGCGCCGAAGGAACTGGCCAAGTACATTGCCCACAAGGGCTCGATCACCGTCGACGGCACCAGCCTGACGGTCAACGCGGTGGATGGCGCCGAATTCCTGCTGACGATCATTCCCCATACCCTGAGCGAAACCATCATGGCCTCGTACCGGCCAGGTCGCCGGGTCAACCTGGAAGTCGACTTGCTGGCCCGTTACCTGGAGCGCCTGCTGTTGGGCGACAAGGCCGCACAGCCCTCGGCCGGCAACATCACCGAAAGCTTCCTGGCCGCCAACGGCTACCTCAAATCCTGACCCAAGGGGGTGCCGCGTGGCGCTCAATAGCATCGAAGAACTGGTCGAAGACATCCGCCAAGGCAAGATGGTCATCCTCATGGATGACGAAGACCGCGAGAACGAAGGCGACCTGATCATGGCCGCCGAATGCTGCAAGGCCGAGCACATCAACTTCATGGCCAAGCACGCCCGTGGCCTGATCTGCATGCCGATGACCCGCGAGCGCTGCGAATTGCTGAAGCTGCCGCTGATGGCACCACGCAACGGTTCCGGCTTCGGCACCAAGTTCACCGTGTCCATCGAGGCCGCCGAGGGCGTGACCACCGGGATCTCCGCCGCCGACCGTGCGCGCACCGTGCAGGCCGCCGCCGCGCGGGACGCCAAGGCCGAAGACATCGTCAGCCCCGGCCACATCTTCCCGCTGATGGCCCAGGCCGGCGGCACCCTGGCCCGCGCCGGCCACACCGAAGCGGCTTGCGACCTGGCGCGCATGGCCGGTTTCGAGCCCAGCGGCGTGATCTGCGAAGTGATGAACGACGACGGCACCATGTCCCGTCGTGCCGAGCTGGAGGCGTTCGCCGCCGAGCACGACATCAAGATCGGCACCATCGCCGACCTGATCCACTACCGGATGATCCACGAACGTACCGTTCAGCGGATTGCCGAGCAGCCACTGGACAGCGAACTGGGCCAGTTCAACCTGGTGACCTACCGTGATTCGGTGGAAGGCGACGTGCACATGGCCCTGACCCTGGGCACCGTCTGCGCCGACGAGCCGACCCTGGTGCGGGTACACAACATGGACCCGCTGCGCGACCTGTTGATGGTCAAGCAGCCCGGCCGCTGGAGCCTGCGGGCCGCCATGGCGGCGGTGGCCGAGGCTGGCAGCGGGGTGGTGCTGCTGCTCGGGCACCCGCTCGATGGTGATGTGCTGCTGGCGCACATCCGCGAAACCGGCGACCAGACGGCGGTGAAAAAACCGACCACCTACAGCATCGTCGGCGCCGGCTCGCAGATCCTTCGCGACCTGGGCGTGCGTAAAATGCGCCTGATGAGCGCACCGATGAAGTTCAATGCGATATCCGGTTTCGATCTGGAAGTTGTAGAATACGTGCCCTCCGAATAATGGCCCGCGGATTCGGCATTATTGTTCAGGCTTGTCAGATCATCGTGGCGAGGGGATTTATCCCCGCTGGACTGCGCAGCAGTCCCAAAAAAGGGCTGCTTTGCAGCCCCACGGGGATAAATCCCCTCGCCACAGAAGATGTGCAAGTGAACGATATGCCGGGATTTGCGGTGCAGTATTCGTGGCTAAATATCATTGAGGAGCGCGTACCAAACGCGCTCCGGCTCTTTAAGAGAACTGACGAATGACCCTGAAGACCATCGAAGGTACCTTCATCGCCCCTAAAGGCCGCTATGCTCTGGTAGTCGGTCGTTTCAACAGCTTCGTGGTTGAAAGCCTGGTTGGCGGTGCGGTCGATGCCCTGGTTCGCCATGGCGTGAGCGAAAGCGACATCACCATCATCCGTGCGCCTGGCGCCTTCGAAATTCCGCTGGTTGCGCAGAAAGTCGCCCAGAAAGGCGAATATGCAGCGATCATCGCCCTGGGCGCGGTCATTCGTGGCGGTACCCCGCACTTCGAATACGTGGCCGGCGAATGCACCAAGGGGCTGGCCCAGGTGTCCATGGAGTTCGGCGTGCCCGTCGCCTTCGGCGTGCTGACGGTCGATTCCATCGAGCAAGCCATCGAGCGTTCCGGCACCAAGGCCGGTAACAAAGGTGCCGAAGCGGCCCTGTCCGCCCTGGAAATGGTCAGCCTGCTGGCGCAGTTGGAGGCCAAGTGATTAGCGACGAAAGCGATCGTTTCAACCCGCGCGATCCCAAGCCCGCCGATGCCGGCAAGCCGTCGAAAAGCGCCAAGCGCCGCGAAGCCCGTCAGCTCGCGACCCAGGCGCTGTATCAATGGCACATGGCCAAGCAGTCGCTGAACGAGATCGAAGCGCAGTTCCGGGTCGACAACGATTTCAGTGATGTCGATGGCGCCTACTTCCGTGAAATCCTCCACGGGGTGCCGCAGTTCAAGACCGAAATCGACACCGCGCTCGCGCCGTGCCTGGACCTGACCATCGAAGAGCTGGACCCGGTCGAACTGGCGGTCTTGCGCCTGTCCACCTGGGAACTGCTCAAGCGCGTCGACGTTCCGTACCGCGTGGTGATCAACGAGGGGATCGAGCTGGCGAAGGTCTTCGGTTCCACCGACGGCCACAAGTTCGTCAACGGCGTCCTCGACAAGCTGGCCCCGCGCCTGCGTGAAGCTGAAGTGAAGGCGTTCAAGCGCTGATTGGCGCTTGTGCCGCGTGTCCGGTCTCGCCAGCAGGCGCCGCCAGAAAATGAACAGCGTTGGTGAGACAGGGCACCCGATGGGCGAGTTTGAGCTGATCCGTAATTACTTCGCCGCCGCGCCCTGCGCGCAAGGCGGCGAAGGCGTTGCGCTGGGGATTGGCGACGACTGCGCCTTGCTGGCCGTTCCTTCCGGGGAACAGTTGGCGGTGTCCACCGACACCCTGGTGGCCGGTGTGCATTTTCCAGACCCTTGCGACCCGTTCCTGCTCGGCCAGCGCTCGCTGGCCGTGGCGGTCAGCGACCTGGCCGCCATGGGCGCCACCCCCGTTGCCTTTACCCTTGCCCTGACCCTGCCGACGGTGACCGCCGATTGGCTGCTGGCCTATGCCCGCGGCTTGAACCAGATGGCCCAGGCCTGTGGCGTGGCGCTGGTGGGCGGCGACACCACGCGGGGGCCGTTGAGCCTGACCCTGACGGTGTTTGGCCGGGTGCCCAACGGCCAGGCCCTGACCCGTGGTGGCGCGCAGCCAGGCGATCTGCTCTGTGTCGGCGGCGAACTGGGCAATGCCGCTGGCGCCTTGCCGCTGGTGCTCGGCGAGCGCACGGCCGATCCCGCTGTCGCCGAGCCCCTGTTGGCGCACTACTGGTCACCCCGGCCGCAACTCGAGCTGGGCCAGGCGCTGCGGGGCAAGGCCCGTGCGGCGATGGACATCTCCGATGGCCTGCTGGCCGATTGCGGGCATATTGCCCTGGCCTCCGCCGTGGCCATTCAGGTTGAACAGGCGCGCCTGCCGTTGTCCAAGGCTTTAGTGGCGTTGCTTGGCGCACCGCACGCGGCGCAGGCGGCCCTCAGTGGTGGCGACGATTACGTGCTGCTGTTTACGCTGCCACCGACCGAGTTGCCGGCGCTGCAAGCCGAAGGCTGGCCGATCCATGTGATCGGCAGCGTCGCGGCGGGCCAGGGGGTGGCGCTGGTCGACCCCCACGGACAAGACATCACCCCGCAGGTCCGGGGCTACCAACATTTTCGGGAGACACCGTGACAGATCATCCCAACCAGGTCCCGGCCGAGTTCGTTCCGCCGTCGGTCTGGCGCAATCCCTGGCATTTCATGGCATTCGGCTTCGGTTCGGGTACCTTGCCCAAGGCTCCGGGCACCTGGGGCTCGCTGGTTGCGCTACCCTTCATACCGTTGTGGCAGATGTTGCCGGACTGGGGCTACTGGCTGATGCTGGGCATCACCATGCTGTTTGGCTTCTGGCTCTGTGGCAAAGTGGCGGATGACCTGCGGGTGCACGATCATGAAGGCATCGTCTGGGACGAAATGGTCGGCATGTGGATCACCCTCTGGCTGGTGCCGGAAGGCTGGTACTGGCTGGTAGCGGGTTTCCTGGTGTTTCGCTTCTTCGATATCCTCAAGCCGTGGCCGATCCGCTGGATCGACCGGCATGTACACGGAGGGGTCGGTATCATGCTCGACGATGTCCTGGCCGGGGTCTTCGCCTGGCTGGCAATGCAAGGATTGGTGTGGTGTTTCACCTGAGGGAACCAGGAATGGGCGTAAGCCGCGCACTACTGCTGTTGCTGTGTCTGGGGGCCTGCCTCGGTGTGCGGGCGGCCGACCTGGCGCCGCTGCCGGGCAAGATCCGCACGGCCAGCGAGGAGTGGGCCAATTACACCCAGGCCGATGGCCAGGGCATGGCCTGGGACATCCTGCGCGAGGTCTTCGAGCCGGAAGGCGTCAAGCTGGAGGTCCGCAGCGTACCGTACACCCGCTCGATCGGGTTGGTGCAGCGCGGTGAAGTCGACGCGCAGGTGGGCGCCTACCGCGACGAATCCGAAGGCTTGCTCTACCCCCATTGGCACTACGACGTCGATCACATCTATGCCCTGGGGCTGGCCTCCAAGCCGTCACCCACGCTGACGACCATTGGTAACTACCGCCTGGTGTGGATGCGTGGCTACGGATACAACAGCTACCTGCCCAATATCCGCCGCTTCAATGAAATCCACCGGGCGGTGGGAATCCTGCCAATGCTGGCCCATGACCGTGCCGATTTCTATATCGATGCGCTGATGGAGATCCAGCAGGTGCTCGCCAAGGCCGACAATCCCCAGCAGTACAAGCTTTCGCCGCTGATCAACCTGCCGCTCTACCTGGGCTTCGCCGACACCGAGAGCGGGCGGGCCTTGCGCGCGCTGTACGACCGGCGCATGGAGGTGCTGGTCAAGAGCGGCAAGTTGAAACCGATTTTCGAACGTTGGAAACAACCCTATCCGTTCGACGAGAATGGCAACCCACCGAAACCTTGATCAAACTTTTCGATGGTGATGCCCGACAATTCAGCCTAAGCGTCCGTCTTGACGTGCTGTTACAATGCCCGCCTCTGCGAAACTCCAGTACTAGATCAGGAGCACACCGGTGCCTGTCGTTTTTGTTGCCGCTTCCAAGCTGCCAACGCCCTTTGCGCAATTCACCATGCATGGTTTTCTCGATGAAGCCACCGGCCGCGAGCACGTCGTGCTGAGCCTGGGTGATTTCGCCGATGGCGCGCCGGTGCTCGGCCGCCTGCATTCCGAATGCCTGACGGGCGACGCCTTGTTCAGCCAGCGCTGCGATTGCGGTTCGCAACTCGAGGCGGCCTTGCAGGCGATTGCCCGCGAAGGCCGTGGCGTATTGCTCTACCTGCGCCAGGAAGGGCGAGGCATTGGCTTGCTGAACAAGATCCGCGCCTATGAGCTGCAAGACGGCGGCGCGGACACCGTCGAGGCCAACGAGCGCCTCGGCTTCGCCGCCGACCTGCGTGACTACAGCATCTGCCAGCCGATGCTCGAACACCTGGGCGTCACCTCCCTGCGGTTGATGACCAACAACCCGCGCAAGGTCAAGGCGTTGACCGACATGGGCATCGTGGTGGCCGAGCGCGTGCCGCTGCACACCGGTCATAACCCCCACAACAAACTGTACCTGGCGACCAAGGCCAGCAAGCTCGACCACATGATGGGCAACGAGCACCAGGGCGAGGTCGACCGGGCGTGACGCGGGGTCAGGTCCGGCGGCGGCTGTCCGTCAGTTGGTGGCAGTACCTGGCCCTGGCTTTGCTGCCGTTGTTCGTGATCAATGCGGTCTTCGGCCAGGGCGAGGCGATCCTGCCGGTGCTGGCGATGCCGCTGTTCATCGCGGGCGTGGCGTCGATGTTTGTCAGCCTGCGCTTCTTCGGCCCCTACAAGAACGCCTTGATCGCCACCCAGAAGGCCCTCGACACGGCGGATGAGCCCCAGGCCTGGATTGCCCTGGCGGCCCGTCGGCGTGCTGCGCTGCTGGTCGCCGCGCTCCCGGCCTGGGTCGGGGCGCTGGCGGTGTTCGTCGGCCTCGAAGCGGTACCGTTGATGCTGCTGGCGTTGTCCACCGCCGTGCTGTTCTACCTGTACCGCATCCCGCGCCAGCTCGGCTGATGCGTCGCTGGCTGGCGATCCTGCTGCTGGCCGCCAGCGCTTCCACGCCGGCGGCCCAGCGGGTGGTCAGCCTGGCGCCTTCATTATCGGAAATCATGGTCGAGCTGGACTCCGCCGACCTGCTGGTGGGGGTGCTGGACGGCGGTGAGCGTCCCGCCGCGCTGGCGAGCCTGCCTTCGGTAGGCCGTTACGGGCAGTTGGACATGGAGCGCCTGCTCAGCCTCAAGCCCGATCTGCTCCTGCTCTGGCCCGGCAGTGTCGGGCCGGCCCAGCGCGAACAGCTGAAGGGCCTGGGCATGACCGTCCATGTCGCCGACCCCCACGACCTTGACCAATTGATCGCGCAGATCGAAACCATCGCCGCGCAGCTTGGCCGTCCGGAACGCGGCGTGCGGCGGGCGGCGCAGTTGCGCGAGCGTCTGGCGGGCCTGCGCCAACGCTACCGGCGCGATCCGCCGTTGCCGGTGTTCTATCAGGTCTGGGATCGGCCGTTGTACACCGTCGGCGGTGGGCAGATCATCAGCGATGCCCTGGCCGCGTGCGGCGCCCGCAATATCTTCGCCGACCTCAGCCTGCCGGCGCCGCAAGTGAGCGTGGAATCGGTGTTGCAGCGCAAGCCGCAGGCCATCCTGGCCACGGAACAGGCGCAGCTCGATGCCTGGAAGGCCTGGCCGGTGGCGCAGGGGCGGTTGTTGCTGGTGGCCGACAAAGGACTGGAGCGGCCCAGTGGGCAGATGATCGAGGCGACCGCCAGGTTGTGCGCGTTGATTGCGCCGGACCGATAGACCGCGGCGCGCCCTTCGCGAGCAGGCTCGCTCCCACAGATGGAAGGCGTACCCGGTGGGAGGGGGCTCGCTCCCACAGGTGGAATGCGTACCCTGTGGGAGCGAGCCTGCTCGCGAAGAGTCCGGCCAAGCGCTACCGATTGTGGGTCAAAGCCCCGGCGTCCAAGTCACCCCGAACAACCAGGTCCGGCCTTCCTCCCGATACCCATGGTCGACCCCTTCATGGTTGTACAGCGCCCGGCTGTAGCCCTTGTCCAGCAGGTTATCCACCTTCATGTCCAGCTTCACTTCCCGGCTCAGCGCCCAGCTGCTGCGCAAGCCCAGGAGGGCATAGCCGCCCAGCGCATGTCGGTTGTTTTCATCGTCGTAGCTGCCACTCACCGCTTGCCAGGTCGCACCAAGGCTCAGCCGGTCGAATTGCCGGTCCAGGTCCAGGCTCATGGTCCTTCGGGCGCGGCGGGCCAGGGTGTGGCCGCTGTCTCGGTCCCGTGGGTCGATGACGGCCAGGGCCAGGTTGCCTTGCCAGCCAAACAGTGCTTGCATCAGGCTCATCTCGAAACCGTTGATCCGCGCCGAAGCCACGTTCTGCGGGCGTGACTGGCTGCCAAAAATGATCGCGTCCTCCAGGTCGGTGCGGTACAGCGAGGTCTCCAGGCGGGAGTCCTCGCTCAGTTGGCTGCGCCATTGCAGTTCATAGCTCTTGGCGGCCTCGGGAGTGAGGTCCGGGTTGCTGTAGTCCGGGTAATACAGGTCGTTGAACGTCGGTGCGCGAAAACTTTCGCTGTAGGTCAGCAGCAGGTCGTTGTCCGGCGATACCGGCAGGGCGAGGGTGCCGCTCCAACTGTTCTGGCCGCCGAACTGCTGGTTCTGGTCGCGGCGCAGGCCCAGTTCGGTGGAAAACGCCTCGGCCTGGTAGCGGTGTTGGACAAACGCGGCACGGTTCCAGCGACTGTCCTCGTCGAACGGTGTGCTGCTGTTGACCCGATCCACGTAGCCGTCGCCGCCAACGATCAGGCTGTTGTGGTCATCCAGCGTCACGTCGTTCTGCCAGGTCACGGAGTCGCGGTAGGTGTTGAACACTTCGCGGACGTCGCTGAGCTTGTCGAAGGTCTTTTCGCGATTCTCGCTGTGGCCCCATTCGAGGCGGGATGTCCAGGCGTCGTTGATCCGTCCATCCACGTAGCCGCTGAAACTGCTTACGGCAAACTCGCTGTACGGCTGCTGGGGCAGTGATTCGAACGTGGCCGGGTCGAAGCGGCCGAATGGATTGTCGTACTCGCTCTTGCCCCGGTTATCCAGCAGGTTCAGGCCGACCTCCAGGTCGTCGGCCAGGGCATGGCTCAGGCTCAAGCTCAGCGACTGGTTGCGGTTGGCATCGTCGTCGCGGTCGCTGGGGTAGGACGCGTGGGTCCGATTGGCACCCGCGGACTCATCCAGGCTGGCGCCGAGGTTGAATCGGGTCTGTTCATCGCCGCCCGACAGGCCCAGGCTGCGCTCCCAGGTCTGGTGGCTGCCAACCCCCAGGTGCACGCGCGGTTGCAGGCCCTGGTCATGGCCGCGACGGGTAAAGATCTGGATGACCCCACCCACCGCATCGGCGCCATAGAGCACCGAGCGCGAACCGCGCAGCACTTCCACCCGTTCGATCTGATTGATGTTCAGGCGTTGCAGGTTGCTGTCGCCGGAGGTCGCGTTGCCGATGCGCTGGCCGTCCACCAGCACCAGGCTCTGGGCCGACTTGGTGCCGCGAATGTAAATCCCCGGCAGGCTGCCGCGTCCCCCCAGCGGCGCGACTTGCACCCCCGGCACGCGGCTGAGCAGGTCGCTGACACTGGCCGGTTGCAGGCGCTCGATGTCGTCGCGGGTGAAGATCGTGTTGGCGGCGCTGCTGTCATTGCGCGCCTCGACCTGGCGGTTGGCGCTGATCACGATGTCGGGCAGCTTCAGCGCCTGCTCACGCTCGAAGGTGTCGGCCAGCAGGTCAGGGGTGGGCAGCAGGGAAAGGGTGAGGGCGAGGCGCAGTTTCATGGGTGTTCCGTGACTATTTGATCCACACAAAACCAATGTGGGAGCGGGCTTGCTCGCGAAGGCGGTGTATCAGCCAACATTAATATTGACTGACACAGCGCCTTCGCGAGCAAGCCCGCTCCCACAAGGGGGCCGCGGTGCTTGAAAAATCAGCGGCCCAGCAACTGCAACCGCTGGCGCACCGCCGCTTCGATCCCGGCTTCGTCCAGGCCGCATTCGGCGAGCATCTGGGCAGGCTTGGCGTGCTCGACGTAGATGTCCGGCAGGCCCAGGTGCAGGACCGGCTTGAGCAGGTTTTCCCGGGCCAGGAACTCGCTGACCGCCGCGCCGGCACCGCCCATGATGGCGTTTTCCTCGATGGTCACCAACAGCTCGTGCTGGGCTGCCATCTCGCGCACCAGGGCTTCATCCAGCGGTTTGACGAAGCGCATGTCCACCACCGTGGCGTCCAGGGTTTGCGCGACCTTGAGGGCGTCGGCCAGTTGTACGCCGAACACCAGCAGGGCCGTCTGCTTGCCTTGGCGGCGAATCACGCCCTTGCCGATCTCGATGGGGTCGAGGTTGGCCTCGATGGTCGCGTTCGGGCCGGTGCCGCGGGGATAGCGCACCGCCGCCGGGCCGTTGAACAGGTGGCCGGTGGTGAGCATCTTGCGCAGCTCGTTCTCATCGCTCGGGGTCATCACCAGCATGCCAGGGATGCAGCGCAGGAACGACAGGTCGAAGCTGCCGGCGTGGGTCGGGCCGTCTTCGCCCACCAGGCCGGCGCGGTCGATGGCGAACAGCACGTCGAGGTTCTGCACCGCCACGTCATGCACCAACTGGTCGTAGCCGCGTTGCAGGAAGGTCGAATAGATCGCCACCACCGGTTTCGCGCCTTCGCAGGCCATGCCGGCGGCGAGGGTCACGGCGTGCTGCTCGGCAATCGCCACGTCGAAATAGCGCTGCGGGTAGCGTTCGCTGAAGGCCACCAGGTCCGAGCCTTCCTTCATCGCCGGGGTAATGCCCACCAGACGCGGGTCGGCGGCGGCCATGTCGCACAGCCATTGTCCGAACACGCCGGAGTACTTCGGCCCGCCGGCCTTTTTCGGAGCGGCGGCCGGGGCGTCCAGGGGTTCGAGCTTGGTGATGGCGTGGTAGCCGATCGGGTCGACTTCCGCCGGGGCGAAGCCCTTGCCCTTCTTGGTGACCACGTGCAGGAACTGCGGGCCCTTGAGGTCACGCATGTTGCGCAGGGTGGCGATCAGCGTAGGCAGGTCGTGGCCGTCGATGGGGCCGATGTAGTTCCAGCCCAGTTCCTCGAACAGCGTGCCGGGCACCAGCATGCCCTTGGCGTATTCCTCGGTGCGACGGGCGATTTCCCAGGCGCCGGGCAGGCGCGACAGGACCTTCTTGCTGCCTTCGCGCATGCTGGCGTAGGTGCGGCTGGAGAGGATCTTCGCCAGGTAGTTGGACAGGCCGCCGACGTTGCGCGAGATCGACATGTCGTTGTCGTTGAGGATCACCAGCATGTTGGCGTTGACTTCCGGCGCATGGTTCAGCGCCTCGAACGCCATGCCGGCCGTCAGCGCGCCGTCACCGATCACGGCAATGGCCTTGCGGTCGCTGTTCTGCAGGCGGGCGGCAATCGCCATGCCCAGGGCGGCGCTGATGGAGGTGCTGGAGTGGCCGACGCCGAAGGTGTCGTATTCGCTCTCGGAGCGGCGCGGGAAGGCCGCCACGCCGTCCTTCTGGCGCAAGGTGCCCATGCGCTCGCGGCGACCGGTGAGGATCTTGTGCGGGTAAGCCTGGTGACCGACGTCCCACACCAACCGGTCGTCCGGGGTGTCGAACACGTAGTGCAAGGCGATCGTCAGCTCGATGACGCCCAGGCCGGCTCCGAAGTGCCCACCGGTCTGGCCGACCGTGTAGAGCAGTTCCAGGCGCAATTCATCGGCCAGGGTTTCCAGCTCGGCTTCACCCAACCGACGCAGGCCGTCCGGCGTGTTGGCGCGGTCCAGCAGGGGCGTGGTCGGGCGTTTGCGGGGAATCTCTTGAAACGTCGTGGGCATCAGGCGAATCGTTATAGGTATAGAAAGAGGCGGCAGTTTACCTTATGCATCGCAAGCTGCCCACGCGTTGGCCGGAACTTGGCCGATACGCAGTCTGAAGGGTTGACCCCGTGTCAGCTGCGTCGTTCGACGATATAGCGCGCCAGGTCACGCAACGGCTCGGCCGCCGCGTCAAAGGGTCGCAGCGCGGCCAGGGCCTGGTCGCGCAGTTCCAGGGCGTAGGCCTTGGCGGCGTCGAGGCCGAGCAGGGCCGGGTAGGTCGGCTTGTCGCGGGCGATGTCGGCGCCCTGGCGCTTGCCGAGGGTCTGGGTATCGCTTTCGACGTCGAGGATGTCGTCCTGCACCTGGAACGCCAGGCCAATGGCCCGGGCGTAGGCTTGCAAGGCCTGCAACTGCTCCGGCGTGGCCCGGCCGCTGGCGAGGGCGCCCAACTTGACGCTGGCCTCGATCAGGGCGCCGGTCTTGTGCCGGTGCATGTATTCCAGCGCACCCTGGTCCAGCTTCAGGCCGACCGAGCCGAGGTCGATGGCCTGGCCGCCGACCATCCCGGCCGGGCCAGCCGCCAGCGCCAGGGCACTGACCATGTCCAGGCGGATCTGCGCGGGGCAATCGCTCAAGGCGGGGTCGAGCAGGGCACTGAAGGCCAGGCTCTGCAAGCCGTCGCCGGCGAGGATTGCGCAGGCTTCGTCGAATTGCTTGTGGGTGGTGGGCTGGCCGCGACGCAGGTCGTCGTCGTCCATGGCCGGCAGGTCATCGTGGACCAGCGAGTAGGCGTGGATCAGTTCCACCGCGCACGCCGCGCCATTGGCCTGTGAAGCCTGGCCGCCCAAGGCCTCGCAGGCGGCATAGGCCAGCAGCGGGCGGACACGCTTGCCGCCGTTCATCACGCTGTAGCGCATGGCCTCGTACAACCGCGCCAGCTCCGGGCCCGGGGCGTTGAACAAGGTGTCCAATGCAGCATTGACCCGGGCCTGGCTGCTGGCCTGATAGGCGGCGATCATTCAGGCTGTTCCGCGTCGAAAGGCTCTTCGGTCAGTTCACCGTCGCGCTCGAGCAGCAGTTGCACCTTCTGCTCGGCCTGGGCCAGCGCCGCCTGGCAGTCGCGAGTCAAGCCGATGCCCTGCTCGAAGGCGGCCAGCGAGTCTTCCAGCGACAGTTCGCCGTTCTCCAGCCGTTCGACCAGCGTTTGCAGGTCGGCCAGAGATTGTTCGAAATCCAGTGCAGCTTTTTTGCGGGCCATGGCGGCTATTCCGGTTGACTGTTAAACCGGCGCGACACTAGCAGACATGGGGGGTTGGGGCAAATCAGGACCTGCCGCTCTCGTGGCGAGGGAGCAAGCTCCGTCGCCACGGGATTGCGCCAAATTCAAGTCAGTTTTCGTATTCGGCTCATTGGGTGAGCCGAATAAACCCTCAATTCGGCTCACGCACGCCTCAGTACGTGATTTCCCACACAGAATCGCGCGTTCCCCGATTGTGAATTATTGGCCGAATCGCTAACCTTCGCGCCATCTACAGCCCCCGTATGGCGGGCGTTCGGACGAAACCTGATAAATGACGAAAAATGCGCCGGGGAAGGGCGCCAGGTTGCGTTGTGCATGGCAGGAGGCATACATGCGTTCCCTTTCACTGTTGATCGCGTTGGTGGTCGCGCCCCTGGCGTGGGCGGAGCCTTCGGCGCAGATGTCCGAGCCGGTGGGCGGCTGGCGCTACAGTGGCCTGCTCGACCGCACCGAAAACCCCCAGGTCGCCTACCCCACGCCCCCCATCGACCGGGGCGTACAGCGCAACCGCACGATGATCGAAGGCCAGATCAAGGCCATGGGCACGATGCGCCAGCCCCACAGCCTGGCGGTCAACGGCAATCCCCTGAACCTCTACACCGACGACGAGGGGCGTTTCGCCCGGCCGTATGCGTTCGGCGCCGGTTCCAACAGCGTCGAGGTGCGCAGCTCCGAGGGCAAGTCCCTCAAGCGGGTGCAGTTCTACGAAGCCAACCACCTGCGCACGCCGGCGCAGATCCGCGTCGTGCTGGGCTGGGACGACCCCAAGGCCGAGCTGGACCTGCATATCGTCACACCGGACGGCCAACATGCGTTCTTCGGCCAGCCTGCGCTGAGCAATGGTGGCGGCCTGGACCCGGACGGCGTCGATGGCCCCGGCCCGGAAATGTTCACCATGACCGCGCCGATGCATGGCACCTACCTGGTCTACGTGAACTACTGGGGCAACTACGGCAGCGAAGGCTACAACTTCGACGAAGGCAGCAACCAGAACGAGGTGATTACCTCGCAGATCAACCTGGTGCTCAACGAAAACACCGTCGATGAAAAACGCGAGACCTTTGTCGTGCCCCTGCGCGCCATTGGCGATCTATTGCTGGTCAAGACTTTCAACTACTGATTCCGCTCCACGGATGAACAGGCCCTTGTGAATATGAGCGACAACACTGCTTCCCCGACCACTGCGACAGCTGTCGCCAAACCTGCGCGTCGCTGGCCGGCGTTGCTGATCGGGCTGTGCCTGGTGGCCGGTGTAGCCGCCGGGTTGGGCTGGTTCATGCACAAGCCCAAGGCACCGCCCACGGCGCTGGCCCTGGAGAAACTCGGCCTGGATCGTCCCGACGGCTTGCTCGAGGCCCATTCCCTGAGCCAGTTGCCCAAGGACCTGCTGGCGGTGCCGTTCCTCAAGGCCACGCTCACCGAGGACTTCGTCTTCTATTACGAGGCCCACGCCGACCGCCTCGGGCTGATCGGCAGCCTGCGCCGGATCATCTACGAACATGACCTCAAGCTGCAGGACAGCCTGATCGAGGAGCTGTTCGACCAACCCACCGATGTCGCGTTGTGGCGCGGTGCCGATGGTCGCCTCAAGGACTTCCTGCTGGTGATGGATCGCGGCGGCCTGGCCAAGGTGCTCGAACCGCTGGCCAAGGTCGCCCTGGACGATATGCAATTGAGCAAGCTCAGCGACCTGCGGGTCGGTGGCGACGATGTCGCGCTCTACCAGCTGTCCTACAACGCCAGCAAATCCCTGGTGTTCGCTTCCCATGGCGACAAGCTGGTGGTGCTATCCAACCCGTCCAAGCTCTACGACCCGGCCAACGGCCCCTCGCAAGAACATGGCAGCGTATCGACCACGGCGCTGGCGGCGCTGCTCAACGGCGACAAGCTGTTCCCCGAAGCCTTCGGCCTGCCGCCCAAGGCGCCGGAGGTCAAGCAACGCATTTCGGTCAACGCCAGCGTGCTTGCCATGGGCTACCAGCGATTCATCCCGAACTTCGCCGGGCTGCGCTTCGACATGGACGACAAGGGCTGGCACAGCTTCCTGGCCCTGGACGAGCAGGAAAACCAACCGGACTTCGACTTCAAGCCGATCTGGCAGGCCATGCCCATGGGCGCCAGCGCCTGCGTGGCCTTGCCCCTGGCGGCGGCAGCGCAGAAACCGCTGCTGGTGAAACTCGGCGCCGAGGAAAAAACCGCCCAGGCCATGGTCGGCCACGTGACCGGCGCGGCCGGCCTGTGCTGGTACGCCGATTCGCGGCTGTACACGCCCCTGCTGGTGGCGAGCCTGAACGAAGACGACGGCAAGCTCGACGCCGACCTGGGCAACCTGTTCGGCTCGATGGTCGGTGCCTACGAAAACAACGTCGCCGAACACGCCTTCCCGGTGGTCGAAAAGCAGGAAGGTTCGATGCACCAATGGCAGCGGCAGGTGAGTTCCAACTTCGGTCCGTACCTGGCCAAGGATTCGCTGCAGCCGGAGTCCATCACCGGCAAGGCGTTCATGCGGGTCAGCCTGGCGCGCCACGGTTCGACCCTGCTGTTTTCCCTCGACGACAAACTCGTGGACAAGGCCCTCGGCACCCTCGACAAGCGCTTCCCGCCGATGGCCGACGTGGTGCCCAAGGACCTGCTGATGCCGATCTACTTCGGCCCGGACTCGATCGCGCAGTTGATGCAGCACGAAACCCTCGACAGCCTGCCCCAGGACATGGAACCGGTGTTCTACAACGCCGCGCAGACCTACCTGATCCCGAAACTGCGCACCCTCGGCGGCTACGGCAAGTACGCCCTGACGTTGCCGGCCGGCAGCGAGCCTGACGGTCACTGGCAGTGGCTGCCGCTGGAATGGAAAGCGCTGTGACAGCACGGATGCGCAATCCCCGCGCCTGGACATTGCTGCTGGCGCTGCTGCTGGCTGGCCGGGCGCTTGCCGTCGAGGCGCCGGCGCTGGATGTGGAACAGTCCAAGGTCTTTCGCGCCTGGTTCGTGCGTATCGCCCAGGAGCAGTTGACCCGGGGCCCGAGCCCGCGCTGGTACCAGCAGGACTGTGCCGGGCTGGTGCGCTTCGCCGCCAACGAGGCGCTGAAGGTCCACGACGACAAGTGGCTGCGCAGCAATGGCCTGTCCAACCGCTACCTGCCGCCGGAACTGCCGTTGAGCGATGCCCAGCGCCGTCTCGCCCAGCAATGGCAGCAGGGCGGCGGCAAGGTCGGGCCCTACGTCAACGCCATCAAGCTGATCCAGTTCAACAGTCGCCTGGTGGGCCGCGATGTCGCCCGGGCCCGCCCCGGCGACCTGATGTTCTTCGACCAGGGCGATGACCAGCACCTGATGATCTGGATGGGCCGCTACATCGCCTATCACACCGGCACCACAACCCCTACCGACAACGGCATGCGCTCCGCAAGCCTGCAACAACTCATGAACTGGAAGGACACCCGATGGATACCCGACGCAGCCAACCCCAACTTCATCGGCGTCTATCGACTCAACTTTCTCTCCCAATGACCGGTGCCCGCATGCTGCGCTTGTGTTCGAAACTACCCCTGCTGTTTGCCTTGTTGCTGGCACCTGTCGTCAATGCCGAAGACACGGTGGAGCCCAGCGGCTACACGCCCGTGGCCGGCGAGAGCTTCTTCCTGCTGGCCGACAGCAGTTTCGCCAGCGATGAACAGGCCATGGTTCGCCTCGAAGCGCCGGGCCGCGACTATCGCCGGTTCCGCATGGAGCCCTATGGCGGCGCCGACATCCGCGTCTATCGCATCGACAAGCCACTGGACTTCCTCAAGCGCCAGAAGAACCTGCACCGTGTGGTCAGCGACGGCCAGTTCAAGGGCGAAGGCCTGTCGAACACCCTCGCGTACCTGTGGGACAACTGGTATCGCAAGTCCCGTCGGGTGATGCAGCGGGCGTTCTCCTACGAGTCTCGCCAGCAAGTGACCGAGGAAGTGCCGGAGCTGAAGATCGGCGACGCCCTGGTCGCGCCGACGCCGTACGACGCCCCGGCGCAGTTCGCCTTGATCCCGGGCCTGCCGGTGGTCAGCCAGTTCCGTTACCCGCTGTGGCAAGCCAAGCCGATCCAGCCGCCTGCCGGCGTCAACCTGGCCGGCTCGTCCAGTGAGTTCGTCAGCGTCGCCCCGGGCAACGTCTACGTGCCGCTGGGCCAGTTGAAGCCGGGCCTGTACCTGGTGGAAGCGCTGATCGGCAAGTACCGGGCAACCACCATGGTCTTCGTCTCCAACACCGTGGCGGTGAGCAAGATCGCCGGCGACGAGTTGCTGGTCTGGGCCGCACGCAAGCATGAAGGGCGCTCGGTGCCCAAGGTCAACGTGCTGTGGACCGATGGCCTGGGCGTGATGAGCAGCGGCGCCACCGATGAGGATGGCCTGCTGCGCCTCAAGCACGTGAGCCCGGAACGTTCGTTCGTCATTGGCGAGGACGAGGAGGGCGGGGTCTTCGTTTCGGAAAACTTCTACTACGACAGCGAAATCTACGACACCAAGCTCTATGCCTTCACCGACCGGCCGCTGTACCGGCCGGGGGATTGGGTGTCGCTGAAAATCGTTGGCCGTGAATTCAAGAACGCCCGTGATTCGGTGCAACCGACGGCCGCCGACGTCAACGTCAGCGTGCTGGACGCCACCGGCACCGCGCTGCAGACCCTGGCCCTGAAACTCGATTCCAAGGCCGGTACCCAGGGCCGTTTCCAACTGCCGGAAAACGCTGTCGCCGGCGGCTATGAACTGCGCTTCAGCTACAAGGACCAGCTCTACAGCAGTGCTTTCCGCGTAGCCGAATACATCAAGCCGCATTTCGAGATCGCCCTGAACCTGGCCAAGCAAGACTACCGCACGGGCGAACCGGTCAAGGGCAACCTCGTGTTGCTCTACCCGGACGGCAAGCCGGTGGTCAATGCCAAGGTCAGCCTGAGCCTGCGGGCCCAGCAACTGTCGATGGTGGACAACGAACTGCAATACCTGGGGCAATTCCCGGTGGAACTGACCAGCAGCGAAGTCACCACCGATGACAAGGGCAACGCGACCCTCGACCTGCCGGCCGCCGACAAGCCGAGCCGCTACACCCTCACGGTGTTCGCCAGCGATGGCGCGGCCTATCGGGTCAAGACCACCAAGGAAATCCTGATCGACCGTGGCGCCGCCAACTTCAGCCTGGGCGCTCGCCAGCGCTTCAGCGCCGTCGGCGAGAAAGTCGCGTTCAGCTACGCCAATGTGGGTGGCAGCGAGCAAAGCAAGGCCGTGACGCCGGGCAGCTATGCCTGGGTGCGCCTGGAAGACCAGAGCACTGGCGACGGCAAGCTGACGGCCAAGGACAAAGGCTTCAGCCTGACCTTCGACCGGCCCGGCACCTACAACCTGACGCTCAAGGACGACCACGGCCGGGTCATCGGCGCCACCGCCCATGCGGTCACGGGCGACGGCATCAAGGCGGTGCCGGGCACCGTCGAAATCGTCCTCGATAAAGCCGAGTACAAGACCGGCGACGAAGCTCTGGCGCTGATCACCTTCCCTGAACCGGTCAGCGATGCACTGCTGTCCCTGGAGCGGGACAAGGTCGAGGCCACGGCGCTGCTGTCCAAGGGCGGCGACTGGCTGAAGATGGAAAAGCTCAGCGAGACCCAATATCGCGCGCGCATCCCGGTCAAGGAGGCCTTCGCGCCGAACATGACGTTCTCGGTGCTCTACACCAAGGGCGGCCAGTACAGCTTCCAGAACGCCGGCCTCAAGGTGGCCACGCCACAGATCGACGTTGCCGTGAGCACCGACAAGGCCAGCTACCGGCCTGGCGACACGGTCACCGTGGACCTGAGCACCCAGTTCGCCGGCAAGGCGATCCCGGCGCACCTGACCGTCAGCGTGGTGGACGAAATGGTCTACGCCCTGCAACCGGAAGTGGCGCCGACCATCGACCAGTTCTTCTACCACCCGCGTCGCAACAACGTGCGCACCAGCGCCAGCCTGTCGTTCATCAGCTACGACGTGGCGTTGCCGGGCAGCCCTGGCGCACCGGGCAAGGCCAACCGCAGCGAGCGGGGCGTCAAAGTGCTGGAACGGCCGCGTCGTGAAGACGTCGACACCGCCGCCTGGCAGCCTGAGTTGGTCACCGATGCCAGCGGCAAGGCGCGCTTCACCTTCAAGATGCCGGACTCCCTGACCCGCTGGCGCATCACCGCCCGGGCCATCTCCGACGGCGGCCAGGTCGGCCAGAAGAAGCAATTCATCGCCTCGGAAAAACCGCTGTACCTGAAATGGAGCGGCCCGACCCGCTTCCGTACGGGCGACAAGCCGCAACTGGGGCTGTTCGCCTTCAGCCAGGCGGAGAAACCGTTGAAAGCCGAACTGCTGATCCGTTACGCCGGTGCTGAACAACGGCTGGCGGCGGAGCTCAAGAAAGGCATCAACTACGTGGCGCTGCCGGCCATGGAACTGGGCAACGGCGAACTGAGCGTCCAGCTGCAATTGAACGGCGAGACGCAAGACGCCCTGGCCGTGCGCCTGAATGCCACGGGCAGCGGTTGGCAAGTGACCCAGAGCCAGCGTGTCGACGTGGCGAGCGGCGATACCCCGCTGAACCTGCCGGCCGACGCCAGCGATATCCGCCTGCGCCTGGACGACAGCCCGCAAGCGCTGTTCCGTTCGGCCCTGGACGACCTGTTGGGCTACCCCTATGGCGGCGTCGAACAGACGGCCAGCCAATTGCTGCCGTTGAGCATCGCCTACCCGAGCCTGGCGTCGAGTCCCCAGACCCGTGACCGCTTGCGCCTGATCATGCAGAACAGTCGCCTACGCCTGGTGCAGATGGCCGGCCCGTCGGCGAGCTTCACCTGGTGGGGCCTGGACGGCGAGCCGGATGCGTTCCTGACCGCCTACGCCTATTACGCCGACTGGTACGCCAGCAAGGCCCTGGACATCAGCCTGCCGCCGGAACACTGGCAGCGCGTGCTGGACGTCTACGCCAAGCAGGCCGGTGATACGCCGCTGCTGCAGCGAGCCTTGATCCTGTCGTTCGCCAAGCAGATGCAACTGCCGGTGAACACCCTGCTCAGCGGCCTCATGGACGACCTGGCCAAAGCCAGCGGCGCTGGCGCCGACAGTGTGATGGACAGCGATGAAGACAGCCTGGTGATGAACGCACCGGACTCGGCCCTGGGCCTGGCGAGCGCCCGGGTATTGGCCGCATCCCTGGCCAAGCAACTGAAGATGCCGTTGCCAGAGGCGTTCAGTCGCCAGGCAGAAGCCGCGCAACAGCAACTGGCGGTCAGTTCCACGCCGTTTGCCGAAGCACTGGTCCTGTCGCAGCAAGCGTTCGACCCGGCTCGCGCCAAGGCGCTGCTGGAGCGTGTGCTGCCGCAACAGTCGACCCTGGAACGGGCCCTGGCCTTGAGCTGGCTGCAACGCAGCATCGAACAGGCCGCGCCAGCGGTCACCCTGACGCCGGGCGACGGTTGGAAAGCCCGCCAAGGCGCCACCGGTGAAACCTACTGGCAGTGGCAGGGCGCGCAGGTTCCGACCCAGCTAACCCTCAACGGCGCTCAGGAGCGTCCGCTGCAAGCGGCCCTGAGCTTCCAGAGCCAGCAAGCGCCCGTGGCGTCGATGGCCGTCTCGATCACCCGGCGCCTGTCGCGCCTGGTGCCGGGCGACGAAGCGTTCACCTTCAAGCTCGAACCGGTGGGCAACAAGCCGTTGTCCAGCGACAGCCTGTACCTGGATGAAGTGATCATTAACAGCAAGGCACCGACGCCGCTGCGCTACGGCATGCTCGAAGTGCCGCTGCCGCCGGGCGCCGATGTGGAGCGCACCACCTGGGGCATCCAGTTGGAGGGCAAGGCCGACAGCGAGCCGACGTCCCTGGAGAAAGCGCGCTTCGAACCGGGCCAGATGGCCTACGCGGTGCCGGTGGATGCCCTCAGCGGCGAACTGCGCCTGCGTCATCTGGTGCGCTTCTCCCAGAAGGGCCAGTTCAACCTGCCGCCGGTGCGCTTCACCCAGGTCTACGCACCGCAGAATCAGGCGCGGGAACAGAAGCCGGCGCTCGGTCAGGTTACGGTCAACTGACATGCGCAGGCGGCTGGCCTGGTGCCTGTTGTGCTTGATTCCTGCGCTGGCGACAGCGCAGGACGAGCCGTTGCGCCTGGCCTTCGATGGCGAGTTGCTGCGGGTCAGCCAGGCACAGGTGCTGGATCGCCAACCGCTGCCCGACACCTTGCAGGCACCGTTGGGCAGCCTGTGGAAACTGTTTGTCTACGCCTGGCTGGTGGACACCGATGCCCGCGAGCCGGCCTATGCCTGTCGCGGCGAATCGAAGGAAGAAGTCTATTGCTGCAGCGCCGGGCAGAGCATCGGTCGCGACCAGGCCCTGGTGAAGTCCTGCGGCTTGTACTTCGAGCCGCAGCGGCTCGGGCTTTCCGCCGCCCATTGGCGTGACTATTGGCAGTCGCGCCAGGCGCCGGCCTGGCTGCTGGACTTGCCGTCCCTGCAACCGCAAACCCAGGTGCCGGTCGCCGAACTGCTCAAGGCGCTGGCGACGCTGCCGGCCCAGGACCAGGCGCGCCGGGTGCTGCTGGACGTGGTGCTCAATGCGGCGGACGGGCGATTGGTGGGCGAGCTGGGCAGTCGCCTGCGGGTCAAGACCTGGAGCTGGCTGGGCGACCAGGGACCGGCGTCGCGCCAGGGCGGTTTTGCCGGTTGGCTGGTGGACGGCACGCCCGTCTGGGCCGGCGGCCGCGGCACCAGCCAACAGGTCCTGAAGGTCTATGGCGCGGGCTTGGCGGCGGCGCTGCCGTCACGCTGGCCGGCTGAAACCGGGCGCTGCGTGGAGGTGGGGCTGTTTGCCCGTTATCCGTTGCAGCGAGTGCTGTCCGGCGACCGCCCGGCCACGCCGGGTCAATTGCGGGGCGACTACCGGGTCGAGTTCGCCAACGGCAATCAGTTGGATATCCACAGCGACGGCGAGCTGTTCCTGACGTCCGGCAAGCTGGTGGCGCGACTGGATCGGGAGGAATACGTCGCCCGGGTCCTGCAACGCGAAGCCAAGGCCGAGCCCGCCGAAGCCGCCAAGGCATTGGCCGTGGCGATCCGCACCTACCTGTTGCAGAACGCCCAGCGTCACGGCGATTGCTTGAGCATCGACGACAGCAGTCACCGCCAGCGGGTCGCGCCACGGCCGGCGGCGCCGCAAACCCGGGCGATCGCAGCCTGGACCAGCGATCTGGTGCTGGCCGGTACCGATGTCACCTACCACTCGGACCAAGCCGGCCCGGACAAGTTGTCCTGGCTGCAAGCCGTCGAGCAGGCCACCGCCGGCCAGCGCTACGACGCCATCCTGCTGCACGCCTACCCCCGCGCCAGCCTCAGCCGCTGGGACAATCCGGTGGCGTCCTGCGAGGCGCTGCCCGCCGCCCAGGACTGGTTGCTGAAACAGCGGCGGGGCTGGCGCACACGGCTGGAAAGTGAAGTTGGCTACAACGAAATCGGCACGTTCGCCGTCTGCCGCGTCGCGTTCGGCCGGCCCTACGTCGATCGCGAGCGCCAGCGCATCTATGTGCGCGGCGTGCTGTCGCTGCAAGACCGCCTCGACCTGACACATGAATACCTGCACCTGGCCTTTGAAGCTCATCCCAATGGCCAGGACGAAGACTATATCGAAGGGCTCGCCCGTCACCTCTTGCTGGAATAGACCATGACACTCCGTTATCCACAGGTCCTGCTGTTGCTTTGCGCCCTGACCGCGTTGCCATCGGCCAATGCCGCCGACCCCGTCAAGCTCGACACCCCGATCGGCGGCTGGCGCAGCGGTGCGCCGGGCGGCGAAGGCGAGAATTACAGCCAGGTCGTCAATTACCCGGCCTCGTCGGTCAATACGCCCCAGGGGCAGGCTGCCACCGCACGCGTCACCGGCCAGATCAGCGCCACGCCCAAGGGTAACGGCGAGCCGGGCAAGCTCATCGTCAACGGCGTGAGCATGCCGCTCAAACTCGATGAGGAAGGTCGCTTCGACCGGCCGTTCTCGTTCCCCAATGGCAGCAACAGCGTCGAAGTGCGCAGCCCCGACGGCCAGCACCGCCATCGCACGCAGTTCCTCCACACCAGTGGCGGCGCCAGCCCGGCCAAGCTGCGGGTGCTGTTGACCTGGGACAGCGACGGCACCGACCTGGACCTGCACCTCGTCACCCCGGACGGCGCCCACATCTGGTACGGCGACCGCGTTGCCCCCAATGGCGCGGCCCTCGACATCGACGTCACCACCGGCTACGGCCCGGAAATCTTCTCGATGCCCGCGCCGATCAAGGGCCAGTACCTGGTCTACGTGAATTACTACGGCGGTGGTTATCGCCAGGTCGCCGACGAGGATGAAGGCGAAGAGGGTGGGGAAAGCGGGGCGGATGAAGCGGTGCAAGCCCTGACCACCGCGCAAGTGACGGTGATCACCGAAGAAGGCACGCCGAACGAAAAGATGGAGACGTTCGTGGTGCCGATGAGGGCGGTGGGCGAGCTGACGTTGGTCAAGAGCTTCAGTTATCCGTAAGGCCGCGGGCCTGGAGGTGCGGCTTCGCAGCCCAGCGGGAGCAAGCGCCCTCGCCACGATGATGGCCGGGCTGGGTAGATCATTTGTGGTAGGCCATTTCGGAAATTGATCAAAACCCTGTGGGAGCGAGCCTGCTCGCGAAGGGGCCCTTCCAGACACCATCGATGATGACTGACCACCGCTATCGCGAGCAGGCTCGCTCCCACAGGTTCATCCGTTGCACCAAAAAAAATCTCACGCGTGAGCTATTGAGCGTTGTGAGAGTTACCTGTAGTGTTTCTCACGCGTGAGTTTTTCACAGTGGGGTCAGTACCATGCCAGACAGCTCTCCAGCAGAACCGGCGAGCCGCGACGCTGAGCGCTCCAAGCCTGCCGCGAAGAAACCCTCGAGCTTCTACATGAAGCAGATGCGTGCGGGCCTGAGTGCCGCCGGGTATGTGAAACACGAAACTTGGGTGCTTCCTGAAAACCGGAGCCTGCTCAAGCAGATGGAGAAACAGCTACGCCAGCCGATTCTGGCCGGTTCAATCATGTCGGAGGATTACATGAGCGCAGGTAACAACTGGAACATCGATCGCCTCTACAGCGCCTTGCAGGCACTGGACGAAGTGGTTGCCAACGAAATCACCCTCTCCCTCGTCCAGGGCTCCGAGTCCAGCATCAAGCTGGAGATGAACGACTTTGGCGGCCTGCCTATCTACATCGCGGTGGTGGGCGACCAGATCATCGTCGATACCGTCCTGGTGGACATCGAGTCGATCAACGACGTGCCGGCCTTCAACGACGCGGTCCTGCGCAGCCGGGAGATGTTCCCGCTGTCCTCGATCGGCATCGAGACCATGCCCAACGGGCAGGTCGTCTACAACATGTTCGGTGCGTTGAGCGCGGGGTCCAACCTGACCAACGTCGTCACCGAGGTCAAGACCCTGGTCGACAACGTCCAGCGTGCCAGCGAAGCCTTCGAACGCTTCTTCATCTAATTCGCCGACAGGAACCATCCAATGACTCAGTCCATCTGGAGCAAATTGTTCACCGCGCTGCGTGGCGGTGCCAACGAAGTCGGCGAATCGATCGTCGATCAACAGGCCTTGCGCATCCTCGACCAGGAAATCCGCGACGCCGACACCGCGCTGGCCAACGCCCGGCGCGAGCTGGTCACCATCATGGCCAAGCACAAGCTGTCGACCGACCGTGTCGGCGAATACAACGCCAAGATCAAGGACCTGGAATCCAAGGCCCTGGCCGCGATCCAGGCCAACCGCGAAGACCTGGCGCTGGAAGTGGCCGAGGCCATCTCGACCCTGACCAGCGAACTGGAAGTCGAGCAGAAGCAGGCGACCGAATTCGGTGGCTACGCCGAGAACATGCGCAAGGACATCACCAAGGCCGAGAGCCGGATCAAGAGCCTGCGCCAGCAAGTGGACATGGCCAAGGCTCGCGAAAGCGTGCAGAAGGCCCAGGTCAGCGCGTCCATCGCCAGCGGTGGCGCCAATGGCAAGCTGGAAACCGCCGTCGGTACGCTGAACCGCCTGCAAGCCAAGCAACAGCAGCGGGCGGCAGAGCTGCAGGCCCAGGACGAACTGGCCGACGCCTCCAGCGGCACCGACCTTGAGCGCAAGCTTCGCGAAGCCGGCATCACGCCGAACGAGGGTAGCGCCAACGCGATCCTGGAACGGCTGAAGAAAAAATCGGCTGAGTGATCTGCTCAGGCTGATCAAATCAGCCAGGCACAGATCCTGTGGCGAGGGGATTTATCCCCGCTGGGCTGCGAAGCAGCCCCAATAGCAGCGAGCTAACCCAATTGACACACCGAGGTGTCAGGTTTCAGGGTGCGCTTCGCGCCCCAGCGGGGATAAATCCCCTCGCCACAGGGTTTGTGTCTGGCTTCAAGTTGTGTGCTGTTTCCTGGCAACTCCAGGATTTATTGTCACCCAAGTACTGTTTTCCATGCCCCGCAGCAGGTTTAATGCTGCCCGGTAACCGCGCGAAAGCCCCCAGCGCGATGACGTCGCCAGGAACCAAGCCCCACGGAGTCAGGGACACGATGTCGATTTTCCTCTTGTTGCGCGCCTACGCGTCGTCCTTCTTCCACCGCTTCGGCTGGGCCGGACTGGTCATCGCCCTGGGCGTGCACCTCGCCACGGCCTGGATCGGCCTGGTGCTCTTGGGCGAGCAACACCTCATCGCCGCCGCCACGTTTATCTACTTCTATCTCACCACCACGCTCACCGTCGGCTATGGCGACCTGTTGCCACAGACATCCGCCGGGCGAATTTTCGTGGCGGCCTGGATCATGCTCGGCGGCATTGCGCTGCTCACGGCAGCCATCGGCAAGACCACCAGCAGCGTCATTGATGTATGGAGAAAAGGCATGAAGGGCAAGGGCGATTACACCGGTACGGTCGGGCACACGGTGCTCATCGGTTGGGAAGGGGCCTCCAGCGAGCGGGTCATCGAGTTGCTGTTGCAGGACGAAACGTCCAACGACAACCTGATCGTCATCTGCGATTGCGACCTCGAAGAAAACCCCATGCCCGGCCAGGCGGCGTTCATCAAGGGTGAGAGCCTGTCCTCCGTCGCGCTGTTGCGGCGCGCCGGCGTGCCCGGTGCCGAGCGTGTCCTGGTGCGGACCCACTCTGACGACCTGACCCTCGCCACCGTGCTGGCGGTCAACCAACTGGGCCCGGCCGGGCATGTGGTCGCTCACTTCAACGACAGCGAAATCGCCGCCCTCGCCAGCGCCTACGCGCCGAGCCTGGAATGCACGTCGAGCATGGCGATCGAGATGCTGGTGCGCGCCTCCCAGGATCCGGGCTCCTCGGTGATCATCAATGAGCTGCTGTGCGTGGGCCAAGGCGCCACCCAGTACCTGATGAAGCTGCCCGAACGCTTTGAAGCCACCTTTGGCGAGCTGTACACGCGGATGAAAGAGCAACATAACGCTACGCTGATCGGTTATCGCGCCATCGGTGCCCAGCACCCGTCGATCAACCCGCCGGGCACCACGCGCGTCGAGGGCGGCGAACTCTTCTACATTGCCTCCACACGTCTCAAGGACATCTCCAATGGGATGGTTTAAACAGTTGATGGGGCTCGAAGCCCCTAACGCAAAGAACAGCCCTGCCGGTGCGAGCCTGCCGGCCAACGGGCCGCTGGGCCTGGCCTCCGGCAAGGGCGTCATGTTCGACAGTTCGCTGAAGTTGCTGCTCGACGGCAACAGCGCCGTGATCATCCCCGGCTCGCAGGAAATCTGGAGCATGGGCGTCGTCGACCTGGGCCAGTCCAACTGGCTGGCGCGCTTCTACATGAACGACGAGGACTACTGGCTGCAAGTGCACACCAGTGGCGCGGTGGACGGGCAGGTCGAATCGGTGATCCTGTTCAACTACCTGAGCTACGTCACCGTCAGCAGCGAAGCGGAACTGCGCCGGCTGGCCGGCCCCCAGAGCTCGATCGGCCTGCCGACCTACACCCATGACGGCGTCGAATACACCCGCGGATGGGGCACCGAGGACGGCCAGACCGAACTGGTGGGGTTGAGCGAGCGCGTGAGCAATCCGCAAGAGTCCTACACCGTCGAGCACCGTTCGATGCTGTACGCCCGCGACACCGGCCTGACGGATCGTCGCGAGTTCCTGCTGTTCTCCGTCGAGGAGGACGCCGAAGGAACGGTCAGCCTGAGTACTTCGCTGGGCATCTCGCTGTACACCACCGACCTGCACACCATTTGAATAAGGAACACGTCCATGTTTGAAGCACTCTCCATTTCTCTGAACAAGGCCGCCGTGTTCGGCTTCGTTCTGTACATCCTCGGCGCCGCCGTGTTGTTCGCGCTGTTCCAGTTCATCTACATCCACGTCACCCCGCACAAGGAATTCGAACTGATCCGTTCGGGCAACGTGGCCGCCGCCATCGCCCTGGGCGGCGCGATCATCGGCTTCGCCATCCCGGCCAGCAACGTGATTGCCTACTCGGTCAGCCTGCTGGACTTCGTCGTGTGGGCGGTGATCGCCGCGGTCGTCCAGTTGCTGGCCTTCCTGGTGACCAGCCTGGTGCTCAGGGGCGCTTCGGCGCGCATCCAGCAGGGTGAAATCGCCGCGGGTATCTACATCGCGGCGGTGGCCATCGGCGTCGGCATGTTGAACGCCGCGTGCATGACGCCTTCCCCGAACTGATCGCGCCAGGAGACCCCGATGAAACGAAGCAAGTACGTTCAGCTTTCGCTGGCCGCGTCGGTCGCCATGGCGATCTCCGGTTGCGGGCCCACGGAAAAAACCTATCAGTTGCAGAAAAAGTACAACTTCCAGTCGGTGCAGCAATGCGTCGATGAAAAGCTGCCGGTGGATGTCTGCTCCGACGCGTTCATGAACGCCATGGCCGAGCATCGCCGCATTGCGCCGGTGTACGACAACCGCGCCGATTGTGATGCCGACTTCGTCGCCGACTGGTGCCAGCTGGACTCCAACGGCAAGTTCATCCCCAAGCTGGGCGGTTTCGAGTTGAGCGCCGATGGCGAGGTCACGCAATCCCAGGTGGATGCGGCCAGGGCCCAATTGCCGGCCTCGGAAGCGAACAGCGGTGGCTCGGGCTTCAGCAACCTGCTCACCGGCCTGCTGATCGGCAACATGCTGAGCAGCAACCGCAACAGCTACTACTCCGAACCGGTTTACCGCTACCGCGACGATCGTGGCGACTACGGGTCCTCGACCCTGGCCCAGCGGGTGTCGAAAGGCTCGACCTTCACCAAGTCCAACCAGGCGCGCTACGGCAGCTACACCGATTCGATCCGCAACAGCAAGCCGATTTCCGTGGCCTCATCCACCTCCCGTGGCGGCTTCGGCAGCAAGGCCAGCGCCCGCAGCGGTTGGGGCGGTTCGAGTTCCGGCGGCTGAGGGCGAGGGCCATGAAGAAAATCCATTGCGCCGAGCGGCATGACTGGAGACAGACGGCCGAGCGCCTCGGCTTTCTGTTCCACACCATCGACGGCGAACCCTACTGGGACGAGAGCGCGTACTACCAGTTCACGCTCAAGCAGATCGAGAACGATCTCGAAGACCCCACCACCGAGCTCCATGACCTGTGCATGGACCTCGTCGCCCGCGTGGTGCAGAGCGAGGAAATGCTCGAACGCCTGAGCATTCCCCCGGCTTATTTCGACCTGGTCCGCACCTCATGGCTCGAAGGCCATCCGCACCTGTACGGGCGCATGGATTTTTCCTACGACGGCAAGGGCCCGGCCAAGCTGCTGGAACTCAACTACGACACGCCCACCAGCCTCTACGAAGCGGCGGCGTTCCAATGGGGCTGGCTGGAACAGTGCATCGAGCGCGGCCTGCTGCCCGGGCATGTCGACCAGTTCAACAGCATCGACACCAAGCTGCACCAGGCGTTTGCCCAGTTGCAGCTCACGCAGCCGTTCTACTTCGCCTCGATGAAGGATTCGGTCGAAGACAAAGGCACCACCGATTACTTGCGCCTGATCGCGGAAACCGTCGGCATCGAGTCGCGGCACATCGACATCGAGGACATCGGCCTGAACAGCGAGGGCCGTTTCGTCGACCTGCAAGAACGCTGGATTCCCCACCTGTTCAAGCTGCACGCCTGGGAGTTCATCTTCCACGAGCCCTTCGGCGAAGCGATTGCCCAGAGCGACACGCAGTTCTTCGAACCGGCCTGGAAATCGATCATCTCCAACAAGGGTATCCTGCCGTTGCTATGGGAATTCAACAAAGGCCACCCGAACCTGCTCGAAGCCCACCTGGATACCGACACGAGCAAAGCGGTGCCCAAGGGCTGGGTGCGCAAGCCGTTCTTCTCCCGGGAAGGTGCCAACATCGAACTGCAAACCGCCGATGGCCTGATGGTAAAAGAAGATGGCCCCTACACCGACGCGCCGTTCATCCTCCAGCGACTCGCGCCGCTGCCGCGCTTCGGCGACAGCTACACGCTGATCGGTTCCTGGGTCATCGGCGACCAGGCGGCCGGCATTGGCGTGCGGGAAGACAACAGCCTGATCACCAAGGATTCGAGCCGGTTCTTGCCGCATTTGATTCTGGATTGATTGGCCTGCACACCTGTGGATTAAACACCGCCCCCCTGTGGGAGCGAGCTTGCTCGCGATAGCGGTCGATCAGCCAACATCGATGTTGACTGACCTGGCCCTATCGCGAGCAAGCTCGCTCCCACAGGTTGGGTGTTCGCCGAGGACTTTCCTCAGGTCCACCAGTACCGCACCAAATGAAAGAAGATCGGCGCGGCGAAACACACCGAGTCCAGCCGATCGAGCATGCCGCCGTGGCCTTCGATCATGTGGCCCCAATCCTTGACCCCGCGGTCGCGCTTGATCGCCGACATGACGATGCCGCCGGCGAACCCCAGCAGGTTGATCAGCAACGCGATCAGGAACGACTGCCAAGGGTTGAACGGCGTGATCCACCACAGCGCGCCGCCGATCAGCGAAGCGAGGAAAATCCCGCCGGCAAAGCCTTCGACGGTTTTCGAGGGTGACAGGTTGGGGGCGATCTTGTGCTTGCCGAACAACTTGCCGCACACGTACTGCAACACATCCGACAGTTGCACCACGATCACCAGGTACGCAATCAGCAACAGGTTGCGGCCTTCGAAGCCGGCGATGTCCAGGGTCAGCAGTGCCGGCACGAACGAGATGCAGAACACCGCGATCATCAACCCCCACTGCACCTTGGAGGCGCGCTCCAGGAAGTGCGTGCTGTCGCCGCCCAACGACGCCAGGATCGGCAGCAGCAGGAACACATACACCGGGATGAAGATCGAGAACAGCCCGTACCAGTCGTAGTAGATCAGCAGGTATTGCAACGGCAGCGCCAGGTAGAACGCGGCCACCAGCGCCGGATAATCGCTGCGCCGGGTTGGCGTGAGGGTGAGGAACTCGCGCAGGGCGTAGAACGACACGGCGTAGAACAACAGGATCACTGCCGCATTGCCGAGCCAGAACGCAATGCCGATCACCAGCACCATGATCCACCAGGCGTTGATCCGCGCATTGAGGTTGTCGATGACCGAGTTCGGCGCGCCTCGGGTCCGCAGCTTGAGAATGAAACCGATCAGCGAAGCCAGCACCAGGATGGCGCCAATCCCGCTGAACAACATCACGGTGTATCGATCCATGTCAGACGTGCTCCGGGGCCAGTGCCAGCAGGGCGGCACGGCTGCGTTCAAGAAATTGTTCCTTGCTTTCACCTTCTTCGATGCTCAGCGGCGCACCGAAACTGGTGGTGCACAACAGCGGCAGCGGCAGCATCCGGCCCTTGGGCATGACCCGGTTGAGGTTGGCGATCCAGACCGGGATCACCTCGACCTCGGGATGGCTTTTCATCAAGTGGTAGATGCCGCTCTTGAAGGGCAGCAAGCCTTCCTCCGGGTTGCGGGTGCCTTCGGGAAAGATGATCAGCGAGTCGCCGTTCTCCAGGGCTTCGAGCATCGGCTGCAAGGGGTTGTAGGACGGGTCCTTGCGCTCGCGGTCCACCAGCACGCCGTTGAACACCCGGTTGATGATGTAGCGGCGCAATGGGCTTTTCTGCCAGTAGTCGGAACCGGCCACGGGCCGGGTGAGCTGGCGCAGCGCCGGCGGCAGGGAGGCCCAGAGCAGCACGAAATCGCCGTGGCTGCTGTGGTTGGCGAAGTAGATCCGCTGCACCGGCCGCGGCGCGCTGCCGAGCCACAGGCTGCGGGCGCCGGTGACCATCCGGGCGGCGGAGGTGATGAGGTTGGCGACCACGGGTTCGAACATGAGGATTCCTTGTCCTGAGAAACATAAGCATAACGGTGGCGAGGGGATTTATCCCCGCTGGGCTGCGTAGCAGCCCCAAACCAGGCAACTCGGTGTGCCAGGAAGATTGAGTGAACTGCTTTAGGGCTGCTGCGCAGCCCAGCGGGGATAAATCCCCTCGCCACAAAAAACGATCTAGAGGCTTGAAGCTAGCCAGGGACTGGCCAGGATGAAGCCCAGCACCAAGACCACTTGCACGGCCAGCAGCAGCGATTGCCTGCGCAGCAACCGCAGGGCGCCGAGGCTGCGTTCGTCCCAGGGCCGTCCAGCACGCGCCGGCGGTTGCAGGCCGAGGGATTCGAGCGCCTGGTCCAGCGCCTGGGTGCGTTCGGCCAACGGTTGACGGTCGTCGGCCACGCGTTGGAACAGATCGGCATCGAACGCCACGCGCAATGCCCAGTATTTTTGCAACACGCCGAGGCTGAACAGCGCGATGCTGAACAGCAGCAGCCACGGGTTGACGGTGCCCAGCAGCCATTGCCCCAGCCCCAGCAGCGCGGCCAACAGGGTCAGCCCGGTGGAGAATTGGTCCAGGCAATGACCCCGGCGCAGCAGGCTCGCCACGGTGTGCAATTGCAGGTCACTGCTCATGGGCGGCGCCTTTGCGTAGCGGCTCCAGCGCCTGGCGGTGCGCCTGATGCAGCACGATGTGCGGGCGAACGCGCTGGAGCTGCACGATCGCGGCGTCCACGTTGGCCGCGCGGCCGCTGTGCAGCAACCAGGCGATCACCGCCGTGGCGCTGCGCGAATAACCCAGGGCGCAGCAGACCAGCACAGGCCCGTGCCGGCGCAGGCTGTCGATGGCCTGCGCGGCCTCCAGGCATTGTTCGGTGGTCGGCGCCGTGAGGTCGAGCACCGGCAGCGAGCGATAGGCGATGGCGTGGCTGTCCATGGACAATTCGGCGCACAGGTCGAGCACCCCGGCAAACGCGCTGTCCTGCAATTCCAAGGGGGTAGGGATGCGCCCCAGCCAGACGTTGTCGGTCACGTGGTCCGGCTGCGGATGCTGGCGCGTCCACCCACGGGAATTGACCCATGCCGCCGCCAGGTAAGGCGCCAGCAACCAGCGCACCGCCGGGCTCAAGCGGCCATCGGCGCGCTTCTGGAAACCGTCGGCGCCGAACAGCAGGTAATTCAGCGCCACCATCAACAGCGCCACCGCCGGCCAGACCAGCCACAGCCATGCCCCACCCCAGGCGAACGCCGGGACGAACAGCGCCGCCGCACCCACGCCATAACGCAAGGCCAAGCGTCGGCGCGCCGGGTCGCTCGTCAGCCGCGCGCTTTGCAGCGGGCTCGGCCGGTCCAGCGGCCACAGCCAGACACACAGCCAGCCGGCCAATGCGCCCGTGGGCACGTCGACGAAGTGATGCTGGTAAGTGGTCAGCACCGACACGCCGATCAACGCGAACCAGCCGTGCATCAGCCAACGCCAGGCACCCTGCAAGTGCCGCTGGTAGCAGACCCAGAGAATCACCAGCAAGGCGATGTGCAGCGATGGCGCCTGGTTGAACGGCTTGTCGAAACCGGCCAGCACGTCGAACAGCCAGCCGAACACCCCGTCCATTTCCGGCCGGGGGAAGGTGAAACGCAACGGCCAGATCAGAAAGCAACTGACGGCGATCGCCTGCGCCGTGAGCAGGCGCAAGGCGTGGCGCTTGAGTTCGGCGCGGCTGGTGGGCAGCAACAGCGACACGCCGTAAAGCAGGTCGATCGACCAATAGGGCACGATGGTCCAGGCCAGGAACGGCATGTGGCTTTCCCAGCCGAACACCAGGCTGCCGACGTCGTCACGCTGGGAGGTCACCCAGGTGGCGAAGCCGTACGTGCTGAAGAACAGCGGGGCGAGCAACAGCAGCCAGCACACCGCCGGTTTCAGCAGGGCGGGCTCGCGGGGCGGGGCGATGACGGCGCTCATCACTGCACGCGCTGAGCCAGCGAAACGCTGAAGATGCCCCACTCATCGACCCGCAGGGTGATCTTGCGGAAACCCGCCGCTTCCACCAATTGGTCCATCTCGGCCTGGCTGCGCCGACGCATCACCCAGGCCTGGCCGGCGCGGTGGCTGGTGAGGGCGCGGGCGATCAGTTCCAATTGCGGGTGCCACGGCTGGCCGGTGTAGACCAGGAAACCACCGGGCTCCACCGCCTCGGCCAGGCCGGCGAGCGAACCGCCGACCAGCTGGTTGTCGGCAAACAGCTCGTACAGCCCGGACACCACGGCAAGGGTCGGTTTCGGTTCCAGCGCGGCCAGGTCCTGGCGGTCGAAGGCATCGCCCTTGACGAATCGGGCGATGTCGCCCAGGCCCTTCTCAACGATCAGCGCATTGCCGTCGCGCACGTTGATGTCGCTGTAGTCGCGCAGCAGGATCGATTCCGGCAACGGGTCGACGCCTCGCAGCGCTTCGAGGATGTAGCGGCCATGGCCGGCGGCGATGTCGACGATGCGCACGTCGCGTTGTGCCTCGCGCAACTTGCCCATCGCCAGGCGCAGCAACTCCTCGACGTGCAACTTGCGCTGGCGAATGCCGCGCCAGCCGATGGAGTTCAGGTAGTTCTGGTCGATCATCCGGCCGATCGGCGAGGTGCCGGTCGGACGATTGCGGTACACGTAGTCCAGGGTGCTGCCGGAGTCGAACCCGGTGTCGAAGCCCAGCTTCACCCCGGCCGACAGCTTGCTGCCCAAGCGCATGCTGGCGCGGGTCATGCGCCAGTACAGGTCGCGTGGCGAGTTGTGGGGCAGGGGCGTCGCCAAGGCTTCGGACTCGGCGCAGGTCGCGCCCAGGCGATCGGCGTCCAGCAGGGACGGGCGGTCCAGGGCACGGGCGAAATTCTGCAGGATGAAGCGGCGCGCGCTGGCAATGGCGGGCGCACGGTTTTTCTCGCCCAGGGTGTCGTGGAAGAACCCCGGCAGGATGTGTTTTTCCTTGTGCACGGTGCCCAGCCGTTCGAAGAACTGCTCCTGGGGTTTGCGGTGCACCACGAAGTCGGAACCGGAGATCAGCAACTGCGTCGGCACCTGGATCGCCTGGGCGTCGGCCACCACGCGGTCGGCGGCTTCGTACAGGCCCAGCAGCACGTTCACCGAAATCGCCTTGGTGATCAGCGGATCGCTGTCGTAGGACGCCACCCGCTCCGGGTCATGGCTGAGGAACTTGGCCTTGACGTAGCTGTTAACGAAGAAGTTGCCGCGAAACTTGCGCATCAGCGCCAGCCCCGGACGGGCGAACGGCACGTAGAGCTTGACCTTGAACGCCGGCGAGGCCAGCACCAGCGAACGAATGCGCGGCGCGTAGTCGTGGACCCAGGTGGACGCGATCACCGCACCGACGCTCTGGGCGACCACGGCAATGTTCTGCTCGTCGATCTGGTGCGTCGCGCCGATGTGGTCGCAGAAGGTCTGCACATCCCGCGCGCTGGTGGCGAAGCTCGGGCTGTCGCCCCGGGCGCCGGGCGACTGGCCGTGGCCCCGTGCGTCCCAGGCGAAAAACTCGAAGCCGGGCAGGTCCAGCTCATCCACCAGGTGCGCGATGCGCCCGGAGTGTTCATGCCCGCGGTGGAACAACAGCACGGCCTTGCGGGGTTCACCCGGTTCCGCGGCCACGGCCGGCCAGTGCCGGTAGAACAATTCCACGCCGTCGTGGGTGGTGAATGTCCGGTCTTGAGCTTCGCGCATTGCAAGTTCCTTTATGCTGAGGGAGCGTTTTCCTTCACTTGGTCCAGGCCATGACGAACCCGATTGACCAAGGTATAAACCAGCAGGGCGGCAACCACCGCCATCACACCATTGACCCACGCCGCGCCGAGCCAGCCCAGCGCAATGCCGGTCGCCAGCACGCCCAGCACAAAGGCCCGGTCGCTTTTCCCCATGGGCCCGTCATAGCGCCGCGAAGCCCCGACCATCGCCCCCAGCACGCCGGCGTATTCACTGAACAACGCCAACAGCGTGACCGACAACACCAGCAACAGGCTGGCATCGGGTAGCAGGGCGAAAGGCAGGATCAGGGCAGCGTCGGCGATGATATCGCATAGCTCATTGAGGTAGGCGCCCAGATGCGATTGCTGGCCAAACTCCCGCGCCAGCATGCCATCCACGGCATTCAACGCCATGCGCAGGAACATCCAGATCGGCACCAGCACGAAGATCCACGGATGGCTGGCGAACCATGCGATCACCACGCCGACCAGCACCGAAACGACGCCGGCGAGCACCGTGACCTGGTTGGCGGTGACGCCGTTGTCGTAAAGGCGTTGAACCAAGGGGCGCAGCAGGTTTTGGAAAGCGGGTTTGAGTTGGTAGATGGAGGGCATCGGGGTGAGGTCTCGCCGGTTGCGGGGCTGGGCTTTTACAGGTGCGAGATTACGATAGGTTGAGGGTTTGCTGGCGGGTATTTCTTGAGAATGAGCGCGGGTAGGCATTCAAGACGCAATGAGTCGCCAGATTTCGGTGGTGCATGAGATGTCATCCAGTCGACGTGGTTTGTTTGAATGCGTTGGCTCACCTAAGCTGAATTTTCCTGGACATGCGCCAAGTGCCTTAACGCACCATGCGGCCATCCGGCTTGCGGCACCGCTCAGCAGCCAGGGGGAGGAAAGGATGCCAAACGTGCTCGTGGTGATCTGGGACTTCGATACGCGCAGATTACGAATCCCGGTCAGGGATAGCCTTGTCCACATACACAACAGGATTAGAGCCCTGGAGCACATGGCGACAACAGTATTCGCCGCTAATGTCGTCCAGCATCAATTGGATTACTGTCTGGCCGTCGCCCCCGAATACTTCTTTTCCAAGGAAAAACCTGTTTCGTTTCTTTCGGAAGAAGAAAAGGAAATCATCCGGGCTACATGGGTGGATGTCTCAAATAGAAACCCGACGCTGATACTGGTCCCCGGTACGACACTGTGGTCCAAATCAATGGTGCGACCCGATTCCAGGATGTTGAAAAGGGAGACGGGGGAGTTGAAACCCTTGGGGCAGGCCAGGGATATCAACAAGGATAAATATGGTGAGGAAATGGACGCGGTGGTGGACGAAATACCGCAGGGGGACCGCCTGAACAAGGGGATTTATGGCGATTACGCACGGTCTACGAAAACGGTCATCACCAACATGGCATCAAGAGGCGCGAGGGCCGCACATGGAATCGTCAGGAATACCGGCTTCATCATCTGGCAAGGAAACGTTTTTTATCAGCATAAACGCTACCCCAACATAGGAGACGAAGGGCTGGAGGAGTTGTATGGGGCGGAGTTATGGTTCGACAAGATATTCATGCCGGGCGGTTATCGAGAAACCCCTGCTGTTCATGGGCTGCAAGTTGCTTTGGAAATATGCGCAGAACACTTTGTGGGCGCAACGATCCTGCATAAGAACAACGTACTGGATTTTCATGTCCTGGTCTCGGCCAGCATCGCGCTCGACAAAAAACGCGTGGGTGTAAAGCTCGGAGGGTATGTCGTTCACGCTGATTCGAATGGCAGCTCAGTGTACCGACGTGAAGGCATGGATTTGGTTCGACTCCAAGCCATCGATCAAAGACCCGTAAACTTGATGGGCGTTGCAGCCGGGGGCGCCAGGAGTTTTGTTTGCGCGATTGCGTAGACCGAGCCGGATCACGCCCATCAACCAACAGATTCACCGCCATAGCAGACATCCGCACCCCACGCTGTGGGAGCGAGCCTGCTCGCGATAGCGGCTCATCAGCCACCTCCGGCCAGCTGTTTATCGTGATACCACGAAACCAGCCCCGACCGACATCGCCTTGCGCCATTGCCTACAACTACGCCAGAATCCGCCGGCTTGTGCGTCTTTGGCCGCGTCGGTAGTTTGAGTCCTGTCACTGAGCATCAGTGATCGGGTTTAGTCGCCCGTCTCAACCTAAGGCGTACCAGGTCCCCGTCGGACAGGCTGTTCTGTTCCTGTATTGATGGTGGCTGTGCGCAGGGCGCCCTCGGGCGCGCCGGGATTCTTAGGTTCACCGGTCGACTAACCTGCGCACAGCTGCCGCCCTCTCGTTTAGTCGCGAGGTGGTTGCAGCATCACTTACAGGAACCTAAGTCGATGGCAAAAATTACACCAAACCCCCCAACCGCAGATGAGCATGTATCTCGCGCTCAGTCTGCTCGTAACAATAAGCTTGATGAAGCTGCCAACCGGGCGTTGGATTACTACCTGAAGCCTACGCCGAAGAGCGAAACGTCTGACAAGCCCAACACCATTTTCCGTATCGCGCCGGATATTGATTCGGAATGTCTGCTGGCCAACCTCAGTGAAAACTTGGCTTCGGCCAATGCCATGATCAGTGATTTGGCGTTTGATCTTGAGGGATCGCGACGGCGTGTTGCGATGGGGATTTTGCAGGTGATTGAGGTGAGTGAATTGTTGGCGAATCGGGCTTTGGATATTGTTGAGGTGAGGTAGCAAGGGGTATCGCTTACCCCTGGTATGAAAAAAGGGTCTTGCTTGGCAAGACCTTTTCGTATGCGAGAGTCCCGAAACGACGAGCGCCCAAATTGTCCAACAACCTGTTGGATAATTGTCTACGTCAGCAGGACATTTTTTGGGTTGGGTGGAGTTAAAAAACCACTGAAAAACGCCACCTCTGCAGCTTGGCATGAGCTGGAATTGCTCCAGCTCATGCCAAGCTGCAGAGGCAGTGGTTTAAATTATACTATTTTTTTGATAAATCTAGTACAAATATGTCTATTAGTCCCTTAAGATCTTGTGGCAGCATTTCCTCAACGCTATTTTTTAGAGCCTGAGCAGATGTAATACCATGATTCTTACGTTCGGCGACTGATTCCGTCTCGCCGAACCAAAGTATGAGGTATATACCCTGTTCCTCCGCCTCTGGATGAATGGCGTAGCGCTCGAAAAGCTGTGTTGAAGCTGCGCTATAGAGCTCTCTGTGCCATTGTCCTTTCACTTCGGTCACAAGCAGTCGTCGTTTCCCATTGATTATTTTTGCGACGGTGAAATCACTTCGTTTTTCTGATTTGAGATGGTGTTCAGGAGTTATGATGATATTTTGATGCCTAAGAATTAGGCTAAGCCTTTCAGCAATTATCTCGGTGCATGACTCTTCTCCAAGTCTTGCTCCATTGCTATAGAATCGATCTACCGAGTTATATTCGCCTCCAAAAATGTATTTCTGATATTCCTGTAGTTCTTGGATGATGAGTTGCCGTAGACCTTCTACGGTAACTATGGAGTCACGATCAAGTGTGTTAACTATATCTCGTGTTGAGGGCGGTTCGAATGCTTCCAGAGATTTTTTACGTACTTGTGCTGCATGTATGCTCTTCAAGTCTGCGTGTGCATCGTGAAACCTTTCGTCTGAGAGGAGTCGATTTAAAACAGGAATTGCTCTAGCTGGAGAATCTGAGCTTATTGACCATGAAATCTCGTTCAGGAAGCGATATGCCTTTTCACCGGCAGGGCTGTCAGTCCCCCATTGGGTAGGCAGATCAACTTTTGGCCATTGTTCGATAAATGCTCCTAAGATCTTTTCAATTTTTATAGAGTTTAGTTTGGGCCAATGAGTATTGTCATGGCGACTCATATTTCCAGATCGGCTACTAAACACATGAACAATATTTCTGTCAGACTGAAGCCAGTTCCAGTATTCTTCTGGAGGGTTTTCAAGGAAATACCAAGCGCGTAAAAGCCAGAAAGCACGCTTATGTATGGTTTCCTGGCTATCCACGGTGATAAAATGCTCAGGCATTAGGCCTGAACATCGTTGTAAAATTAAGTCATTTAACTCGTCAGGATCGGCTTTTTCGATAACGATGTCAAATAGAGCTTCGAGTGGCTCTAAAGCTATATCGCAGTATTTTTTTAGCCATTCAAAAGAAAGCTCATGACGGAAGTTGCTGAATGCCTCCTCATGTTTTAGTAGCCAGACTTTCGCACGAGAGGACCGAGAAGAAAGCTGAGGTTCAACGTATTTTATCAGGAAGTTTTTCGCGCTCTCAGCATCGATGAAAAGGAGTCTGTCTACTTCTGTTTTTAACGCGTCTCGCTCTTCGCTGGCTACTGAGCTGTAATGCATGTCTATGCCCGCGCGAAGAGACTGCAACAAACCGTGCTCAACATTTTCGAGATGGCCTTGGTCTCTAAGAGTTTCTAAGCATGCAGCGTAGAGTATGACTTCAGATTGATTATACTTTGATGCGCCATGAAGCTCTGAAAGCTCCTCGAGACTAGGTACAGTGGATGATATGAAGCCAAAGCAGTTTCGTAATGATTTTCGCACTAAAGCGTCGTCTTCGAATTCTTCCCTAATTTTTTCAGGTTGCATTAGGGTAAGTTCTGCGAAACGAACTAGTAGACTCCAATGGCGCCCGTTCTCTATTAGTTCACGGTTGTTTTTGATGTATTCAATGTTCTGGGCATGGATATTTTTTTCTCTATTCTTGCGGCGTTTAAATCTTCTGCTTTGCAAAAAACGAGAGGTGTTATGCTCACGGGCATGGTGAATTGCTGCACGGTTTGATTTAGCCCACTCACGCATGAATGCAGGTTTGATGTTTGCTTGCTCGCGCATGTGGCTACGCAAGTCGTCAGGCCCACGATCGCTGCCGGTTCTATAAAGATGGTGGTGCGCTATAAAACTGATCCATAGCTGTGGATTATCTATCAAAAAAGCTAGGTCAATTATAAATCTATGATCTTTGGCTGTTAACAAAAGACCAGAATGTGAGTATAGGTTGAAATGATGAAGCTGGGTTTGAAATATTTCTTCTCTGTTGGTAATGCTTGAAAATACATGCGTAATTATTTCATATCGCAGTTTTAGGTCTTTTTGGAGAACATTGACTGCTATGCTTTCGTTTGCGCCATGCTGGTTGTTGAACTTTAAGTTTTTGACCCACCTCCAAATCCTGATGGAGTCAAATGGCGAATCAGCAAGCTCAAAATACCGGTCTAGAAGAGAGCCTATAATTTTACTAAGGCCGTTGCGGCATCTGCATTCAAAAGATTTTTTTCTGCAAGTGCATGCCAAGGATTCGGTTAACGTGTCTAGGACAATTTCAGTGGTTTCTAGGCTAAGTTGCGAGATAAGATCTTTTATGAAGTATCGAGAGCCTATGGTTCGCTCACGATACTCAGTATCGGGATAAAGGTGAGCACAAACTCTCAGGAAAGAAGCGATATAAGAGGGAGTGATTGATGAAGGAAGCAGCTTTTCAATTATTTTGGCTGCAAGGTTAAGCGAGATGTTAGTGGCTTCGAATATTAGAACTCGCAAGTCCTCAAGATAGTCATAGTCGGAAATTTCAAGCAGACATTTAATTGCTAATATTCGAGTGTTTTGGCTTTCCTCGGGTGTCAGCAGCAAGTAGCGAAGCTCTTTTGTTAAGAGGTTAGCTGCGGAGGAACCTGTCAGAAGCTCAAGTATAAGATTTCGTAAATGGCCATCGCTTTTTGTCTTTAGTAATAATCTTACGTCCTCAATTATTTCTCGCGTAAAGAATCCTGCAACGCTAAATCTCCGCCAGAAGTCATTTCTTCGGAAATATGGGTCGGTTGCCTCGATTTCGACAAGCTTATTAATGAGCAGTTTTTTTGATGAGTTCAATAGCTGTGAAGGGTCACCGTTCGCCAGTACTGAGTACGGATCTAGTTCAATTATTTTTTCTTGAGTTGGCTTATCACCCAAGGCAGCCATCCAGCCAAGAAGGCCGCGAAGTTCATCCCTCACAACTGAGTTCGGTGCGATAATAGGAAGGCACTTTGCCAAATTTAAGGAGTCGCTTGGATCTATTATTCGCTTGGTAAAGTAATCGGCGGCGCAATACTCTGCGACGATTTTGTGTACAGACCGGTGATGATCCACGCAATCGCCAGGTTTAAATAGTTGGGTTGCTAATATGCTGCTGTTTGACTCCGGGTGAATAAATAAGGTGTCTAATGCCGGATACATTCGCTCTTCGGTAGATTCGCTTATGCATACACCCTCGGAGCCCGCTAGAAGTAGTTTTGCGAACACTTCTGAGGCTAGGTCTATTTTTTTACTGGTGCTAAATGTATCTGTTGTTCTAGCTGCGCCAGAATTTACCTCTTTTGCTAGGCGCTCCACTGCTAAAGAGAAAATAGACTTCTTATCTGGGAAGTGTCGATTGCTTTCAATATAAGCATCTGCGAAGAGCTTTAAAAATTGAGGGTTCGGAAGTAGGTCTTGTAAATCAAATCTAGAAACTTCGGAGCTGAAGTTCAAAAAGCTTTCTTCAGGTGAGTGATTTTCAAAAATTAGTTTCTGCTCTGACTCCGTGAACTCACAGAGTCTTACAATGAATGGCTCGCAGCCAAAAAACTCTTTAAAAGCAACGTTGTTAGCGTTTCCCCACTCGCTTGATCTACTGGACAGATAGACGTGTGTTGGCTTCGACGATTCCGCTTTGCTTAGTAGCGCGTAGATTCCTGAAGAATCAACCTTGGCGAGTTCATCGAATGCATCAATTACTAATGGGGAGTTTTCTTTTATTAAGGGGGAGTGCTTGAAACGATTGGCCGTCAGAACGACCGTGTCTAATTTCTGCGCGATACTCTCCATGAGTACCGTTTTGCCAGCGCCCGGCTCAGCTAGGATTACGACAAATTTTGAGGTTGTTAAGAGTGCGTCTTCGGTGAATAAGTCATTGTTGTTGGATAATTTGCGTGGCAGATAGAAATTAGAATTCATAAGAATCCATCTTGTATTTGCCCGGTCTTGCCGGATAGATTCTGGGCCTGAGTCCAGATAGGCCCGCCCTTCAGAAATCCTACGACATTTCGCTGTTCGAGGGGAGATCCACAGCGACGGTAAGCACAATCTCTGGTCAATGTGGAGGTGCTAGGCTTCCAGCCGGTAGCAGCGAGCTTGGGCTGAGGGCTGCCCAAAAAACGCAGCGAAGAACCAATTTGTAGGAGTTGGGAACCAAATTTTTGGGCTTCGTCGGAACTAAAATCTACAGGTGCCACGGCACTGTGGTTTTGTTGGCAGTCCCACCTGGGTAGGCTTGTTCTCGTTCGGTGAAGGCGGAGGAAGCCATGGTAATAGTTAACAGCTCAGATCGTGTGTTGCGCTTGAAACAGGTCCAAGAGAAGACTGGTCTTGGTCGGTCTACGATTTATGACCGACTTAACCCACGGTCGACTAGGTTCGATAACTCGTTTCCTAGGCCCTTTAAGATCGGGCTATCAGCTGTAGGTTGGCTCGAAGGCGGCATTGATGAGTGGATAGCTAAGCGAGCGTGACTTCGAGAAAGTAAATAATCTCAAAAGAGCGGCAGGTTATCTTGCAAAGGCAGACATGCTGATACGCCCGAATTTGGCTGGCGGCGAAAGGGCGTTAGGAAAGGGCCGTATGCCTAAAGGGCATTCTGGGAAAGGTCGGCCTAGGCAGTGAAGCTCACAGCTAATCAGTTTAGTTTTTAGGCGTACGCTTTCTTTTCCTTTTTGGACTGGTGGGGATTTCTTCGGACAAATAAAAAGCCGGCTTATGGCCGGCTTCTCGTTGACTAACTCAGTTCGTTTTTGACAAACCTCACCAGCCTTCAAAACGTACATCCGGCTCTTGCGGCCGGCTGTGGGACTTGGTCAGAAAGTGATCTGCCTTGTCGGTGCGAGGCGTGGGCTCGCAAATGTGGGGCGCAGGATACGCGGGTTTTGGTTGGAAGCCTAGGGGTAAGTGGTGTGGAATCATTGGGTTAGGGGCATTCAGATAAAGAGCAGGGGCTGCTGCGCAGCCCAGCGGGGATGAATCCCCTCGCCACAGAGGTCTCTCATTACAGGAGCTTCTTGCAACAGAGCCATTACCACTGGCGCGCCTACCATCGTTCCTGCTCTTGGGTGGGTCAATCGAACACCTGCGGTCGTTGCTTGTTGAGCGTGGACCACCAGAAGACCCAGCCAATCACCCGGATGTTCTGTGCGTCGATCTGTTCAGCGCTGAAGACTTCGTCGGGGTAGGCGGCGCTGTTGTGGCTGCGCAGGCGTAGGCGGTTGCCGGGGATGCGGTGCAGGTATTTGATGCGCAGCATGCCGTCGTGTTCGAGGGCGTAGATCTGGCCGTCGACGATGTGGGTGAGGCCGCGGTCGATGGCGAGGAGGGAGCCGTCTTCGATGCGTTCGGCCATGCTGTCGCCGACCATGGTGGTGCAGATGGCGTCGCTGGGGTCGATTTCCAGGGTTTCGAGGTGGCTGCGGGGCAGGCGGATGGTCTGGCCGGGGACTTCGATGATGTGGGTCTTGCTGCTGCCCGGGCTCACAGGGGCTTCGGTGTAGAGGGGCAGTTCGATGTCCTGGGTTTCCGGCACGCTGTAGACGCCCTGGTTTTCGGCGGCTTCATAGGTGGTGCCGGGGCCCAGGCCCAGTGGGGTTTGCGGGCCTTCGCCGGTGGCGAGCCATTGGGGGCTGACGGTCAGCAGGCCGGCGATGGCGTGGATGCGGCCGGGCGGGATGCCACGGTTGAACCAGTTGTTCACGTGCTGGGATTTCACGCCGTACAACTTCGCGAAGTCGGCGGAACGGATATTGGCTTCTTTGAGAAGGGCTCTGAAGCGGTCGCCACTGGAGATTATTTTCATAAACGGAAAGTTTAGGGGCGAGCGTGTTTTCGGCAATAAACATGTCGTGCAGATTTATAAGACGATCTTTCCGTTTGCGGGATTTGAAAGCGGTGGGCTAAACGCAGTTAAACAGTATTAATACGGAAAAGTATTAAGCTGCATTAAGACATAAAAAAACCCCGGTGCAAACCGGGGTTCTTCTGCAAGTTCAGTGTCAGCCTTTGTAGGCGGCAACCGACTTGGTGATGGCTTCGCGGGCGGCGTCTGCGCCGGCCCAGCCTTCGATCTTGACCCACTTGCCTTTTTCGAGGTCTTTGTAGTTCGCGAAGAAGTGCTCGATCTGCTGGATCAGCAGGGCTGGCAGGTCGGTGTATTCCTTCACGTCGACGTACAGTTGCGACAGTTTGTCGTGGGGTACGGCGATGACTTTGGCATCGCCGCCGCCGTCGTCGGTCATGTTCAGGATGCCGACCGGACGGGCGCGGATGACCGAGCCTGGAGCCACTGGGTAAGGGGTCACGACCAGCACGTCGAGGGGGTCGCCGTCGTCGGCCAGGGTGTTGGGGATGTAACCGTAGTTGGCCGGGTAGAACATCGGGGTGGCCATGAAACGGTCAACGAACAGGCAATCGCTGTCTTTGTCGATTTCGTATTTGATCGGGGCGTGGTTGGCCGGGATTTCGATCGCGACGTAGATGTCGTTCGGCAGGTCTTTGCCAGCCGGAATCTTGCTGTAGCTCATTGGGCGGTGCCCCCGTTAATTGACCAGATGACTGGTCGGATTGACCAAAAAGTGGCGGCGATTATAGGCATATTCGGCCGTCGATGCCACGTATCCAGGGTCTTAGAGACCTTAGTATGACGGCTGATAGACCGGATCCTCGGCCTGAAGTTGCCGCAGCCGGGCGAACGGGTCCTGGCGGTAGAACGCCCTGAGCTGTTCGTAGACCTTGGGGTAGGCCTGGTGCAGCAGGTCCGGGGCGCTGAAGAAGTATTCGCTGGTGACGGCGAAGAACTCCGCCGGGTTTTCCGCCGCGTAGGGGTCGATGACGGTTTCGGCGTCCGGGTCCTTGTCCAGTTGGCGATTGAGGTCGTCGAAGGCTTGCTGCATGGCCTCGGCCCAGTCGCTGACGCGCATGTCGGCGTGCAGCGGTGGCAGGCCGTTGGCGTCGCCGTTGAGCATGTCGAGTTTGTGCGCCAGTTCGTGGATCACCAGGTTGTAGCCGTCCCAGCCACCGCTGGCGAGCACGCCGTCCCAGGCGAGGATGATCGGGCCCTGGGGCCAGGCTTCGCCGCTGTGTTCGCCGTCCCATTCGTGTTCGATGCCGCTGGCGTCGCGGTGGCGCTGGGGGCTGAGGAAGTCGTCGGGGTAGAGGACGATTTCGTGGAAGCCCTGGTACCAGTTCAGCTCGCCCAGGTGCATCAGCGGCAATTGGGCCTGGGCGGCGAGCAGCAGGCGCTGCTCCTGGTGCAGTTCGACGCCGGGCAGGGCGGTGAGGTGCTTGTCATGCAGGAACAGCACGCAGGCTTCCCGCAGCCATTGGTCCTCGGCGGCGCTGATGCCGTCGAGGAAGCTCAGTTGATGTCGCACACGCTGCCAGGTGTCCTCGGCCACGGGGTGCTTGGCCAGGGTGCGTTGGCGACGCCAGTTGCTCAGGGACCACATGGCTGATCAGGCTTTCGAGGCGCGCTGGCTCATTTTGCTGCGCACCAGGCTGATGATCATCGGCAACAGCGACAGCAGGATGATGCCCACCACCAGCAGCGACAGGTTCTGCTTGATGAAGGGGACGTTGCCGAAGAAGAAGCCGAGGGTGACCAGGCCGCCGACCCACAAGACCGTGCCCAGTACGCTGAAGCCGAGGAAGCGCAGGTAGTTCATTTTCCCCACGCCGGCGACGAAGGGCGCGAAGGTGCGGATGATCGGCAGGAAGCGCGCCAGGGTCACGGTCTTGCCGCCGTGCTTGTCGTAGAAGTCGTGGGTTTGTTGCAGGTAGTCGCGGCGGAAGATTTTCGAGTTCGGGTTGCTGAACAGTTTCTCGCCGGCGGTGCGCCCGATGAGGTAGTTGGTGCTGTCGCCGAGGATCGCCGCCAGCATCAGCAGGCCGGCCAGCAGCAGCGGGTCCATGGCACCCCCGGCGGCCACGGCGCCGGCGATGAACAGCAGCGAGTCCCCGGGCAGGAAGGGCATCACCACCAGGCCGGTTTCACAGAAGATCACCAGGAACAGGATGGCGTAGACCCAGGTGCCGTAGTTCGTCACCAGCATGTCGAGGTACACGTCGAGATGCAGGATGAGGTCGAGGGGGTTGAAATCCATGTAAAGCACCTGTGGTGGCGGCCCGGCTCGGCAGGCTGGAGGGTCTGGCTTTTGAGTATGGCTACGGAGTGTGTAGCTTTTTCTTACAAGCTCGGAAGAGCGGGATTATACGGGGTGGAATGTGATGGGCGTGTTGAGTTTGTTGCTGGGGGTTTCGAGGTAGGGCAGACACCTTGTGGCGAGGGGGTTTATCCCCGCTGGAGCGCGAAGCGGTCCCAATAGCAGCCAACCCAGTCGTCCTGATGCATCACATGGTCAGGTTTTTGGGGCTGCTGCGCAGCCCAGCGGGGATAAATCCCCTCGCCACAGGGTGGTGTGTCAGGGGGTTGCTGCATGCCCCAGCGGGTGCAAGCTCCCTCGCCACAGGCTGTTCACCTGGCCAGAGTGGTTCAGAGATCGTCGCTGATCGGCAGCACGTAGTTCTTGAACTCGGTGTCTTCCTTGAAGCCGATGGACTCGTAGGTCTTCTGCGCCACTTCGTTGTTGCTGCTGGTGGAGACGCGCATGCGCACGGCGTGGGTTTCCTTGGCCATTTTCTTCGCGGTGCGGATCAGGTGGTCGGCCACCAGTTGGCGGCGGGCGTCTTCGGCGACGTAGATGTCGTTGAGGATCCACACGCGCTTGAGCGACAGCGACGAGAAACTCGGGTAGAGCTGGCAGAAGCCCAGCAGTTTGCTGTCGTCGTCATCGGGCAGGGCCAGGTAGATCACCGACTCCTTGCGACGCAGGCGCTTTTCGAGGAAGGCCCGGGACGAGTCCGGGTAGGGCAGCGAGCCATAGAACTCCCGGTATTTGACGAACAATGGGGTCAGCAGGTCCAGGTGTTCCAGGGTCGCTTGAATAATCCGCATGGCAGGTCTCGTTTACAAAGGTCGACATGGAGTCTGACAACAACGGCGTTCTGCCGTGCTTTTGATGCTGCCTGAAATCGGATCAAAAACGCAATTGGCGGTACGGATCAGCTTCGGGGCGGCATCAGTAGGAAATTACCTTTCATATCGGCGGTATTTTCCGAGTCTAGAGTGTGTACCTGCGCTTCATCCTTCAGATTGACCCCCGAGAGCTGTCTGCGGCAGGCCTCGCGCATCAGGTAGACCAGGCGATGGGCCGCCATGCCGTAGCTCAGGCCTTCGAGCCTGACGTTGGAGATGCAGTTGCGGTAGGCATCCGTCAGGCCGACCTTGGGGTTGTAGGTGAAGTACAACCCCAGGCTGTCGGGCGAGCTGAGGCCGGGGCGTTCGCCGATGAGGATCACCGACATTTTCGCGCCGAGGCGCTCGGCCACTTCATCGGCCACCGCGACGCGGCCCTGTTCCACCAGGATGATGGGCGAGACCGACCAGCCGTCGGCGGCGATCTGTTCTTCCAGCCGCGCCAGGAAGGGCAGGGTATGGCGATGCACCGCCAGCGCCGACAGGCCGTCGGCCACGACGATGGCCAGGTCCATGCCGCCGGGATGGGCAGCGGCGTAGTCGTCCAGTGCTTGCGCCGAGGCTTCATCCAGCCGGCGACCCAGGTCCGGTCGCTGCAGGTAGCTGTTGCGGTCGCTGGCGGCGCTGTGCAGCAGCAGGCTTTCGCGGCCGCGCTCGGCCAGTTGTGCGCGAAGGCCCTGGTGGTCGAATGCCAGGTGCACGGCATCGCGGGCCTGGGCGTGGGCGTACTGGAAGTCCAGTTGCGCCTGGGTCGGCAGGCTGGTGCCGGTACGGCCCAGGGCAATGCGCGCCGGGGTCAGGCGGCGCAGGTCCAGCCAGGGGTTTGACGAATCGACAGGTGTCTTGTCCATCGGTCGCTCACTTATCGCAAATGTGCCAGGGCGTGACGAAACGCCGGCGGCAGGTTGTCGCCGAACCGCACCCGGCCATCGGCCTGGGTGAAGATGCCCATGTTCGCCAGCCACTGCTCGAACTCCGGCGCCGGTTTCAGGCCCAGGGTCTGGCGGGCGTAGAGGGCATCGTGGAACGAGGTGGTCTGGTAGTTGAGCATGATGTCGTCGGAACCGGGGATGCCCATGATGAAGTTGATCCCGGCCACGCCCAGCAGGGTCAGCAGGGTGTCCATGTCGTCCTGGTCGGCTTCGGCGTGGTTGGTGTAGCAGATGTCGCAGCCCATGGGCACGCCCAGCAGCTTGCCGCAGAAGTGGTCTTCGAGGCCGGCGCGGATGATCTGCTTGCCGTTGTACAGGTATTCCGGGCCGATGAATCCTACAACCGTGTTGACCAAAAACGGGTTGAAATGTCGGGCCACGGCGTAGGCCCGGGTTTCGCAGGTTTGTTGATCCACGCCGTGGTGGGCGTTGGCTGACAGCGCGCTGCCTTGGCCGGTTTCGAAGTACATCAGGTTCTTGCCCAGGGTGCCGCGATTCAGGCTGAGCCCGGCGTCGTAGCCTTCCTGCAACACGTTCAGGTTGATGCCGAAACTGGCGTTGGCCGCTTCGGTGCCGGCGATGGACTGGAACACCAGGTCCAGGGGCACGCCGCGGTTGGCCGCCTCGATGGACGTGGTGACGTGGGTCAGCACGCAGCCTTGGGTCGGGATGTCGTAGCGCTGGATGATGGCGTCGAGCATTTCCAGCATGGCGCAGATCGAGGCCGTGCTGTCGGTGGCCGGGTTGATGCCGATCATGGCGTCGCCGTTGCCGAAGAGCAGGCCGTCGAGGATGCTCGCGGCGATCCCGGCGGGTTCGTCGGTGGGGTGGTTGGGTTGCAGGCGCGTGGACAGGCGCCCGCGCAGGCCGAGGGTGCCGCGGAACTTCGTCACCACGCGGATTTTTTGCGCCACCAGTACCAGGTCTTGCACGCGCATGATCTTCGACACGGCGGCGACCATTTCCGGCGTCAGGCCCGGGGCCAGGGCCCGCAGGCTGTGCTCGTCGGCGGCGTCGCTGAGCAGCCAGTCGCGAAAGCCGCCGACGGTGAGGTGGCTGACGGGGGCGAAGGCGTGTTTGTCGTGGGTGTCGACGATCAGCCGGGTGACTTCGTCGGCTTCGTAAGGAATCAGCATTTCTTGCAGGAAATGGCTGAGGGGCAGGTCGGCCAGGGCCATTTGCGCGGCCACCCGCTCACCATCGTTGAGCGCCGCGACGCCAGCGAGAAAATCCCCGGAGCGCGCCGGGCTGGCCTTGGCCATCAGGTCCTTGAGGCTGTCGAAGCGATAGGTCTGGGCGCCGACGGAATGGGCGAATGCGGCCATGGGGCGGTGTCCTCCTGAATCTAAATACTCAAACGCAGCGCAGATCCAACTCTGGTGGGAAGCCCCTGTGTGGCAGAGACCCTGTGGGAGCAAAGCTTGCTCGCGACGGCGGAATGTCAGAAATATCTTTCAACTGATACACCGCTATCGCGAGCAAGCTTTGCTCCCACAGAGGGTTATTTCTCAAACAGGGCTCGCCTCACAGGGTGAAGGCAACTGCGTGCACTTTTAAATGGCAGGCACCGGACCCTCGGCCCGGCGCCGATGCAAGTTCAGATACCTGTGAGCATAGCGTCCGCCGGGGCGCTGGAGCGTTGTTTGGCGGTCAGTTGGAAGTACAGGTAGCCGACCACCATGAAGCCCAGGAACACCAGGCCGATCACGGTATTGAACCAGGCCATCGCCACCAGGCAGACCACCGCCAGGAACAGCGCGATGCCCGGCACGACCGGGTAGCCCGGGGCGCGGAAGGTGCGTTCCAGGTCCGGTTCGACCTTACGCAGCCGGAACAGGCTGAGCATGCTGATGATGTACATCACGATGGCGCCGAACACCGACATGGTGATCATCGCCGCCGTCAGGCTCATGCCCTGCAGGTTCACCAGGCCGTCGCTGTAGATCGCCGCGATGCCGATCACGCCGCCGGCCAGGATCGCCCGGTGCGGAGTCTGGAAGCGCGACAGTTTCGCCAGGCCCCGGGGCAGATAGCCGGCCCGGGCCAGGGCGAAGAACTGCCGCGAATAGCCGAGGATGATCCCGTGGAAACTCGCCACCAGGCCGAACAGGCCGATCCACACCAACATGTGCATCCACGTTGAATTGTTGCCGACCACGGCTTTCATCGCCTGGGGCAGCGGGTCGTTGATGTTCGACAGCTGGCGCCAATCGCCCACGCCGCCGGCCATGATCATCACGCCGATCGCCAGGAAGACCAGGGTCAGGATGCCGCTGACGTAGGCGCGGGGGATCGTGCGTTTAGGGTCCTTGGCTTCTTCGGCGGCCATGGCCGCGCCTTCGATGGCGAGGAAGAACCAGATCGCGAACGGAATCGCCGCAAAAATGCCCGGTATTGAGGCAAGGCTGAACTCATTTGCACCAGACCAGCCGTTGAGCACGAAGTTGCTGAAGCTGAAGCCCGGCGCGACCACGCCCATGAACACCAGCAGTTCGGCCACCGCCAGCACCGTGACCACCAGCTCGAACGCCGCGGCGATGCTGACGCCGAGGATGTTCAGGGTCATGAACACCGCATACGCGCCGACCGCCGCGACTTTTGGGTCCAGTTCCGGAAACTGCACGTTGAGGTAGGCGCCAATGGCCATGGCGATGGCCGGGGGCGCGAAGACGAATTCGATCAACGTGGCGATCCCGGCGATCAGCCCGCCTTTCTCGCCGAATGCCCGCCGGCTGTAGGCGAACGGCCCGCCCGCGTGGGGAATGGCGGTGGTCAGCTCGGTGAAACTGAAGATGAAGCAGGTGTACATCAGCGCGACCATCAGCGCGGTGACGAGGAAGCCCAGGGTGCCGGCGGTGCCCCAGCCATAGCTCCAGCCGAAGTACTCGCCGGAAATCACCAGGCCGACGGCGATGCCCCATAAATGCAGGGTGCCGAGTGTGGGTTTGAGTTGGGTGGTAGACGTCATAAGTCCTCTCTGTCTTTTTTATTGTTCGATCTGTTGGACTTTCGGGTTTGTTGTGGAGCAGGCACGCAAGGCTCGTGCCAGAGCGGTGTGGCATTGATTCTGTGTGAGAGTGAGGGCGCTATCGCGGGAAGTCGGGTCACCCGAAATGAAGCGCCTTTCACAGATCCTGTGGGAGCGGGCTTGCTCGCGAAAGCGGTTTTTCAGTCACTGATAAAGTGAATGTGCCGCCGTCTTCGCGGGCAAGCCCGCTCCCACAGGTTTTGTGGCGTTACCGGGTTAGAAGAACCCCAGCGGATTGATGTCGTAGCTCACCAGCAGGTTCTTGGTCTGCTGGTAGTGGTCGAGCATCATCTTGTGGGTTTCACGACCCACGCCGGACTTCTTGTAGCCACCGAACGCGGCGTGCGCCGGGTACAGGTGGTAGCAGTTGGTCCAGACGCGACCGGCCTTGATGGCCCGGCCCATGCGGTAGGCGCGGTTGATGTCGCGGGTCCACAGGCCGGCGCCGAGGCCGAACTCGGTGTCGTTGGCGATCGCCAGGGCTTCGGCTTCGTCCTTGAACGTGGTGATGCTCACCACCGGGCCGAAGATTTCTTCCTGGAAGACGCGCATCTTGTTGGTGCCCTTGAGCAGGGTCGGCTGGATGTAGTACCCGCTGGAGAGGTTGCCTTCGAGTTTTTCCACCGCACCGCCAGTCAGCAACTGGGCGCCTTCGCCCTTGGCGATTTCCAGGTAGGACAGGATCTTGTCGAACTGCTGCTCGGACGCCTGGGCGCCGACCATGGTGTCGGTGTCCAGCGGGTCGCCACGCTTGATCTGCTCGATCTTCTTCATCACCACTTGCATGAATTCGTCGTAGATCGACTCCTGCACCAGCGCCCGGGATGGGCAGGTGCAGACTTCGCCCTGGTTGAAGAACGCCAGCACCAGGCCTTCGGCGGCTTTTTCGATGAAGCTCGGCTCGGCCTGCATGATGTCTTCGAAGAAGATGTTCGGCGACTTGCCGCCCAGTTCCACGGTGGACGGGATGATGTTCTCGGCGGCGCATTTCATGATGTGCGAGCCGACCGGGGTGGAGCCGGTGAAGGCGATCTTGGCGATGCGCTTGCTGGTGGCCAGGGCTTCACCGGCTTCCTTGCCGAAGCCTTGCACCACGTTCAGCACGCCCGGTGGCAGCAGGTCGCCGATCAGTTCCATCAGCACGCAGATGCCCAGCGGGGTCTGCTCGGCCGGCTTGAGCACCACGCAGTTGCCGGCGGCGAGGGCCGGGGCGAGTTTCCAGGCGGCCATCAGCAGTGGGAAGTTCCACGGGATGATCTGCCCGACCACGCCCAGTGGTTCGTGGATGTGATAGGCCACGGTGTTGCCATCGATCTCGGCGGCGGCGCCTTCCTGGGCCCGCAGGCAACCGGCGAAGTAGCGGAAGTGGTCGGCGGCCAGGGGGATGTCGGCGTTGAGGGTTTCGCGCACGGCCTTACCGTTGTCCCAGGATTCGGTGATCGCCAGGGTTTCGAGGTTGGCTTCGATGCGGTCGGCGATTTTCAGCAGGATCAGCGAGCGCGCCTGGGCCGAGGTGGCGCCCCAGGCATCGGCGGCGGCGTGGGCGGCGTCCAGGGCTTTTTCGATGTCTTCGGCCGTGGAGCGCGGGAATTCGGCAATGGGCTGGCCGTTGACCGGGGATGTATTGGTGAAGTACTGGCCTTTGACCGGCGCGACGAACTCGCCGCCGATGTAGTTACCGTATTTGCTCTTGAACGAAACGATAGCGCCTTCAGTACCGGGGTGAGCGTAACGCATGATGAGTTCTCCTTGGCTTTTGTGCTTATACGGGAGGCCGCGCAAAATCGAGCGCCGGTAATAAAGCCTAGAGCAAAGGTCGGGCCACCGCCTCGCAGGGCCCGGAAATCAAGACTTTAGGAGGAGGCCGTCGGACGAGCGGAGCGGTGCTGTGACGTTTGCGATACAGGGGGCGTGACAGTTTGTGCCATGGACGAGACAGTCTGTGACTGCCAGGTCGCGCCAGCATTGCAAAGGTGGTTGGGCTGGAGGATGCTGGGGCATTCGTCAGTGGGTCGGCCGAACACAATTGTGGCCAGGGATTTATCTGTGATGAGAGGGACTCATCTGTGGCGAGGGGATTTATCCCCGCTGGGCTGCAAAGCAGCCCCAAAACCTGAGAGTGCGGTGTGTCAGGTTGATCGACTTGGCTGCTTTGGGGGCTGCTTCGCAGCCCAGCGGGGATAAATCCCCTCGCCACAGGTTAAGTGTCAAACCCAGGTCAAGTGTCAAACCCAGGTCAAGTGTCAAACCCAGGTCAAGTGTCAAACACAGGTCAAGTGTCAAACCCAGGTCAAGTGTCAAACCCAGGTTAAGTGTTAAACAGTTGCTCCAGTAAGGCCGCTACCTTCGGGGAGAATAATAAGAAATGCACAGCAACCATTTGAGTCGCCATGCCCAGCAGGTCCTGACGGTCACCCAGGGCAAGGCCCATTTGCAGGGGCCTGGCAGCGATCCGTCGATTGCCCGTTCCTGGCTGCGCTGCCTCGAGGATTATCACCTCGACCCGGCCCAGAACCTGGCGCCGACGGTGCTCGAACATGGCCGGGTGCTGGAAAGCCGCGAGCGCCTGCAGCAGGTGCTGCACATCGCCGGCAGCGAAATGACCAGCCTGCACCAGCAACTCTCCGGCGCCGGCCACGCGGTGCTGCTGACCGACGCCCGCGGCGTGATCCTCAACTGCGTCACCGCCCCCAGCGAGCGCAAGATCTTCGAGCGGGCCGGCCTCTGGCTCGGTGCCGACTGGAGCGAAGCCTGCGAGGGCACCAATGGCATCGGCACCTGCCTGGTGGAGCGCCAGGCCCTGACCATCCACCAGGAAGAACACTTTCGCGGCCGCCACACCGGCCTGACCTGCTCGGCCAGCCCGGTCTTCGACCCCCATGGCGAACTGCTGGCGGTGCTCGACGTGTCCTCGGCCCGGCCGGACGTGTCGCGCCAGAGCCAGTTCCACACCATGGCGCTGGTCAACCTCTCGGCCAAGATGATCGAGAGCTGCTATTTCCTGCGCTGCTTCGACAACCAATGGCTGCTGCGCTTTCATTTGCAGGCCGAGTCCGTGGGGCTGTTCAGCGAAGGGCTGCTGGCATTCGATGGCGAAGGGCGGATCTGCGCGGTGAACCAGAGCGCGTTGAACCTGCTCGGGCACCTACGCGGCGGCTTGCTGGGCCAGCCGGTGGAAGCGTTTTTCGATTGCTCGCTGGACGAGTTGCTCGGCCGGGCCAGCGCCCACGCCAGCGCCAGTTGGCCGCTGCGCACCCGCGACGGTCGGCACCTGTTTGCCGTGTTGCGCGGCCAGCCGCGCAGCGTGCCGGCTCCGCTCGCCCCGGCGCCGAAGGTTAGCGAGCCTGCGCGCCTGCCGGGCATCTGTCTGGGGGATGCACTGTTGCAGACGCATTTTCGCAAGGCGCTGCGGGTCTTCGAACGGGACGTGCCCTTGCTGATCCACGGCGAAACCGGCTCCGGCAAGGAAGCCTTCGCCAAGGCCGTGCACCACGCCAGCCTGCGCGCCGGGAAAAACTTCGTCGCCCTCAACTGCGCGGCCATCCCGGAAAGCCTGATCGAGAGCGAGCTGTTCGGCTATCGCGGCGGCAGCTTCACCGGCGCCCGCAAGGAAGGCATGCGCGGCAAGCTGCAACAGGCTGACGGCGGCACCTTGTTCCTGGATGAAATCGGCGACATGCCCCTGGCCTTGCAGACCCGCTTGCTGCGGGTGCTGGAGGACCGGCAGGTGGTGCCGATCGGCGGTGAGCCCGAAGCGGTGAACGTGCGCATCATCAGCGCCACCCACCGGCAGTTGCTGGATCGGGTGCAGGACGGCAGCTTCCGCGAGGATTTGTACTACCGCCTCAACGGCCTGGAAATCCCGTTGCCGGCGTTGCGTGAGCGCAGCGACAAGTCGCAGTTGCTGGACTTTCTCCTGGCCGAAGAACGCGGCACCGAGCCGGTCAGCCTCGACGAGCCGGCGCGCCAGGCGCTGCTGGGGTTCGATTGGCCGGGCAATGTGCGCCAGTTGCGCAACGTACTGCGTACCCTCGTCGCGTTGTGCGAAGACGGGCGGATCGGCACGGAGGACTTGCCGGCGATGATTCGCCAGGCGCGGCCCGAGGAGGCGCCCACGCCCGAACATCCGCTGGAAGACGCCGAACGGCTGGCGTTGCTCAACGCCCTGGAGCAGACCCGCTGGCACATGACCCACACCGCCGAGCAACTGGGCATCAGCCGCAATACCCTTTACCGGAAGCTGCGCAAGCACGCGATTGCCCGCTGAGCGCGTCGCGAAAGCTCAGGAAGAACGCAATCAACTGTGGGAGCGAGCTTGCTCGCGATTGCGACGACACCTTCAATATCAATGCAAACTGACCCACCGCTATCGCGAGCAAGCTCGCTTGTGTCTTAAGACAGGATAAAGTCAAAGGTGAGAGGGGTGGACAGCAAGCTGACGGGGCGCGGTGCCCTAAGCACGTGTGGGAGCCAAGCTGCTGTCCACTCTTCCCGCTTTGGCTCAAAGCTCGAACAGTTGACTGAGTTTCCGCCCTCGAACAACAAGCATGAGCCAGGCCAAAGCGCCTCTC
>NZ_JAUQOP010000002.1 GCF_030580855.1 Pseudomonas citrullilanati
CTGCCGCCGCGGCGGCGCGTGGCCTGCTCAACAGCCCGCCGGTCAAGGCACCCGCTGCCGCGCCTGCCGGCAATCGCGGCCAGGGCCAACTGCGCCTGGCCAGCGGCACCCAGCAGTGCGTGATCAAGGCGCTGAGCCTCAAGGAAGCCCTGTTGGTGGTCAAGCGCAGCGACAACCTGCCCCAAGTGCTGGAAAGCGCCGTGCTGGACATGGAGCAGGGCGACAACGCCGAAACCGCACGCCTGAACGGCTACCTGCACGCCATCGTCGCCCATGAGCAGACCCCCGACAGCGAATGGCTGCAACTGACGTTCCGCTTCGTCGACAAAGACCCGCAGAAACTCGACTACATCTCCCGCCTGATCGCCCGCGGCACCGCCCAGAAGCACTTCGTACCTGGGGCCTGATTCCTTCGGCGCCTTTCAGTCCGCTATCGCGAGCAAGCTCGCTCCCACAGTGGTCTCTGTTGTTCACAAAATTGTGTACACAGCAGATCCAGTGTGGGAGCGAGCTTGCTCGCGATGGGGCCATCAGCCTCGGCAGAGTATCCAGACAGCTGTCGACGTCCTGACCCCGCTTATCTGAACTGTTACTTCCTACAGGTTAATTGTTGGGTCGTGCTTCCTAGATTGTCGTGAGCGGTCACTTTTCGTGAACGCATGACGAAACTGGAGTCTGCGATGAACAAGTACATTGACCTGGAAGAAAGAAACCGGATAGCCGATGACTTTCACCGGAGACAGGGCCCCTTACTCCCGGCTACGATCGATGAAGCCGTGGACGGGAAGATTTCCTATGCCGACCTGGAGAAGGGGCTGACCGTTCGCTTTCCCTTTGTCGAGGGCATGCGGGTGGGGGCTCCCTATTATTTATCGCTGGGTTCAGGAGGTATCAGTTTTGCGCTCTTTGGACAAATCCAGGAGGAAAATCAGGACACCGTCGTGCTGGTGCCAGCTGAAAAGGCGATGACTTTTCAAGGGCTAGAGATCAGCCTGGGTTATCGTTATTTCGAATTCGAAGAGTCCGCTGCGCCATCGACCCACTATTCGGTGGAGGGGCGGATATACAAGCCGATAGTGGATGAAGCCGTTGATGGCGTTATCCCCCTGGAAGTACTGTCGCAGGGCGTAAACCTCAGAATCAGATCCGCATCGTCCCTGTCACCTGGCGCACTGGTTTCTGTCTATTGGTGGGGGACGCACGCGGATGGCTGTTTCGTCAAACACCTTACTGTCGGGCCGGAGCCGGCTGAAGATCTGCTCGTGCCGGTCGAGCCTGCTTGTCTGATGCCGCACAAAGGCGGCCACGTCAGAGTTATCTATACCGTGCTGTCGGCGACGGGGACCGAGACATCCCTTTTACTTGACCTTGCAGTCGCCAATGATCTGGCTGCGCCTTGGGCGGTTTATGCAGTGAGTGGGGACAATCGTGAGGCGGCCTCGGTCCTGCCTATCACTGAAGACGGCGGTGTTCCCATGTTGTTCAGTACCCGAGGGATGGTCGCAGGGGATGTGGCGATACTGATGTTCTACGGTGGGCAGCCGTACACGGAGTATATGCTGCGGCACTTGGTGAAGGCGTCCGACATTGAGGCGGGTCATCTAACCTTTGTCGCTCCGAGACCGTTGCTAGAGTTGGATCTTCCTGCATGGGTTTGGAGTCTGGTCCATCGTCCGGATGGGGGGGTGGTGGGCGGGCCTGACTATTTGCTGACCTTGTTTGCCCCGAACAAAGAAAGCCACAACCCAATGCTGAAACATCCGTCGACTACGCTGGTCCATCCCAGCTGCTAGGCTGCTGTGCAAGCCTTCATTTTTCGACAGAACCTTTGCCCATGCTCGTGCCCCTGTTGTACGCCTGCGCTCTTGTCATGGCCTCCACCTCGGTCGAGGCCATGACGATCTACAAATCCACCGATGCCAATGGTGTCGTCTCCTACAGTGACCGCCCCAGCAAGGGCGCCCAGGTGTTCGTGTTCCGCGATCGCATGGTCGAGCGCCTGGAGCGACAGGTGTTCCTGGATATCAAGAAGCAGAAGGGCGCGGACGCGGTGTACGTGCGCAACGATTTGTACGCGCCGGTGGAGATCGAGCTGAGTTTCGCCGGGTTGGGCAATGTGAGCGGGGCGCCGAGCCGGCCGATCCGGCGGGTGTTGCCGGCGCGCAGCAACCTGCGCCTGGCGCTGCTCACGGCCACGCAGCCGGGCAAGCCGCTGGTGTATACCCCGAGGTTCGAATACTCCCTGGGCGACCCGGCCGGCGCGGCACAGGCCTATCGCTACCCGTTGCCGTGGCGGGGCGGGCCGTTCCGGTTGAGCCAGGGCGCCAACGGCCAGTACAGCCACTACGGCCCGAAGAACCGCTACGCCATGGACATCGCCATGCCCGAAGGCACGCCGATCATCGCGGCGCGGGGCGGCGTGGTGATCAAGACCGAGAACGCGCAGACCGGCCGTGGCGATGATCCCTCGGGCAACTTCGTGCGAGTGCTGCACGACGACGGGACCATGGGCGTCTACCTGCACTTGCAGAAGGGGTCGGTGAGCGTGCGCGAAGGGCAGCGAGTGACGGTGGGCTCGCCGCTGGCGTTGTCCGGCAATACCGGCAACAGCTCCGGGCCACACCTGCATTTCGTGGTGCAGCGCAATACCGGGCTGGGGCTGGTGTCGATTCCCTACCAGTTCAGCGAACCGCTGGGGGAGCTGCCCAACTTTGCGTTGGGCAAGCAGTAGTCCTGGAGATTCAGAGGGCTTTTTGTGGCGAGGGGATTTAGCGAAACGTCGCACCGCCCCGCTGGGGTGCGAAGCGCCCCCAACCCTATCTACCACCGCGTTGGTTCAGTCAGGACTCTGGGGGCCGCTTCGCGACCCAGCGGGGATAAATCCCCTCGCCACAAAGGTTATGCGCCCGCACTCAATCGAGCATCAACACCTTCGCCAGGATGATCTTCGGCCCCTTCATCTTCTTGATGATGATCCGCAGGCCTTCGACTTCCAGCACTTCTTCCTCTTCCGGCACGCGCTTGAGGGTTTCATAGACCAGCCCGGCGAGGGTTTCGGCCTCGATGTGGTCCAGGTCGATCCCCAGCAGGCGCTCGACCTTGAACAGCGGCGTGTCGCCGCGCACCAGCAGCTTGCCCGGCTGGTAGGCCAGGATGCCGCGCTCGGCCTTGCGGTGTTCGTCCTGGATATCGCCCACCAGCACTTCCAGCACGTCTTCCATGGTCAGGTAGCCGATGATGTTGCCGTCGGCTTCCTCGACCACGGCGAAGTGCGAGCCGCCCTTGCGGAACTGCTCCAGCAGCTGTGACAGCGGCATGTGCCGCGACACGCGCTCCAGCGGCCGGGTCAGTTCGGCCAGGTTGAACGACTCGGGAATGTGATCCAGGGCCGCCAGTTCCAGCAGCAGGTCCTTGATGTGCAGCAGGCCGACGAACTCCTGGCGCTCGCTGTCGTACACCGGGTAGCGGCTGAACTTGTGGCGCCGGAACATCGCCAGGATTTCCTTGAGCGGCGCGTTGAATTCCAGGGTCACCAGGTCTTCCCGGGAGTTGGCCCAGTCCACCACTTCCAGCTCGCCCATTTCCACGGCCGAGGCCAGTACGCGCATGCCCTGGTCGCTGGGGTCCTGGCCGCGGCTGGAGTGCAGGATCAGCTTCAGTTCCTCGCGGCTGTAATGGTGTTCGTGGTGCGGGCCGGGCTCGCCCTGGCCGGCAATGCGCAGGATGGCGTTGGCGCTGGCGTTGAGCAGGTAGATCGCCGGGTACATGGCCCAGTAGAACAGGTACAGCGGCACGGCGGTCCACAGCGACAGCAGTTCGGGCTTGCGGATCGCCCAGGACTTGGGCGCCAGCTCACCGACCACGATGTGCAGGTAGGAAATGATGAAGAACGCGGTGAAGAACGACACCGCCTTGATCACTTCCGGCGACTGCACGCCCACCGCGCCCAGCAGCGGCTCGAGGATGTGGGCGAACGCCGGTTCACCGACCCAGCCCAGTCCCAGGGACGCCAGGGTAATACCCAACTGGCACGCCGACAGGTACGCGTCGAGCTGGCTGTGGACGGTGCGCAGGATGTGCCCGCGCCAGCCGTTCTGCTCGGCGATGGCCTCGACCCGGGTCGAGCGCAGCTTGACCATGGCGAACTCCGCCGCAACGAAGAAGCCGTTGAGCAAAACCAGGATCAGAGCAAAGAGAATCATGCCGAATTCGGCAAAGAGTGTAACGAGGGACAAGCCAGGGGAAGGGTCCATGATGGAGTTTTGCAGGTTCCGTATTAGCCGTAAAAGTAGGAAATGAGTGCCTGAAAAGGCAGGCACAAGTCAGCCAATGTAGCGGCTGACTCGGCTGTTGCCTAGGGGGCAGTGCTGGCCGGTATCAATCGGCCGGGCTGGCGAGGCGCGCGCGTACCACCTGGGCCGGCGTGAAATGGCAGGTGAAGGTGCTGCCGTGGCCGGGCACGCTGCTGATTTCCATGCGCCCGCGGTGGCGCAGCAGGACATGCTTGACGATCGCCAGGCCCAGGCCGGTGCCCCCGGTGTTGGAGTTGCGGCTGGAGTCGACGCGGTAGAAGCGTTCGGTCAGGCGCGGCAGGTGCTTGTTGTCGATGCCGATGCCCGAGTCGCGCACGCTCAGGTGCGCGCCTTGTTCGTCGCCCCACCAGCGCACATGGATGCGGCCTTGCTCGGGGGTGTACTTGACCGCGTTGAACACCAGGTTGGAAAACGCGCTGCGCAGTTCCGCCTCGCTGCCTTTGAGCTGCACGGTGGGGTCGGCTTCCAGGGTGATGGTCTGTTGCTTGGGCCCGGACAATTCCTGCGCGTCCTCGGCGATGGTTTGCAGCAGGTCGTCGATGGGCACCGGCTGGTTGTCCGACGGGTAGTCGGTGGCCTCCAGTTTCGCCAGCAGCAGCAAGTCGTTGAGCAGGGTCTGCATGCGCCCGCTTTGCTGGTGCATCTGCTGCAAGGCCCGGCTCCAGCGCGGGTTCACCTCCTCGACGTTGTCGAGCAGGGTCTCCAGGTAACCGCAGATCACCGTCAACGGCGTGCGCAGTTCGTGGGACACGTTGGCGATGAAGTCCTTGCGCATCTGTTCCAGCTGGTGGATGCGGGTGACGTCCCGCACCAGCATCAGGTGCTCGTTGTTGCCGTAGCGCGTGATGTACAGCTGGATCCGCAACCGATCATTGGTGGGCGAAGGGATTTCCAGCGGTTCGGCGTAATTGTCCTGCTCGAAGTATTCCTTGAAGCGCGGATGGCGCACCAGGTTGGTCACCGGCTGGCCGCTGTCCTGGGGCGTCTTGAGGCCCAGCAGGGTTTCGGCGGCGCGGTTCCACCATTCCAGGTTGCCCTCGCTGTCGAGCATGATCACCGCGTCCTTGAGGGCGGCAGTGGACTCCTGGACCCGGTCGATCACCGCTTGCAGGCGCCCGCGCACGCGCTGGTCGCGCCGTTGCAGGTGGTAGATGCTGTCGAACACCTCGCCCCACAGGCCATAGCCATCGGGCGGGGCTTCGTCGGGCTGGTGCAGGCGCAGCCATTCGTGCAGGCGCAGCAGTTGCTTGAGGGTCCAGGCCAGGTAGAGCCCCAGGCCTGCGGCCAGGCTCCAGCCGTAATAGCCGGTGATCAGGCCGACGACCAGGCTGCCGGTCACCAGCAACAACATGTGGCGAATCAGGGTGCCATGCCAGTTTTGATTCACGTGAACGCGCGTCCTTGTCAGCTTGTCGGGCGGTAAGGGCTCGGATCAGGCCTTTGTCGAAAAACGATACCCGGTGCCGCGCACGGTTTGTACCAGATTCTCGTAGGCGTCGCCGAGGGCCTTGCGCAGGCGTCGGATGTGCACGTCCACGGTACGTTCCTCGACATAGACGTTGCCGCCCCAGACCTGGTCCAGCAGTTGCCCGCGGGTGTAGGCGCGCTCCTGGTGGGTCATGAAGAATTGCAGCAGGCGGTATTCGGTGGGGCCCATCTCGGCGGGTTTGCCGTCGATGGTCACGCGGTGGCTGATGGGGTCCAGCAACAGGCCGCCGACTTCGATCGGCGCCTCGCCGTCTGTCGGCCCGGCCCGGCGCAGCACGGCCTTCAGGCGGGCGACCAGTTCGCGCGGGGAAAACGGCTTGGTGATGTAGTCGTCGGCACCCACTTCCAGGCCCTGGATCTTGTTGTCCTCTTCGCCCTTGGCGGTGAGCATGATGATCGGGATGTCCCCGGTCAGCTCGTCGCGCTTGAGCCGGCGCGCCAGTTCGATGCCCGACGTACCGGGCAGCATCCAGTCCAGCAGGATGAGGTCGGGCTTGCGGTCGACGATGATGGCGTGGGCCTGTTGAGCGTTCTCTGCTTCCATGCAGTCATAGCCGGCCATCTCCAACGCGACGGCAATCATCTCGCGGATGGGCGCCTCGTCGTCGACGATCAGAATGCTCCTGCCAACCATGGGGTAATCCTCTTGTCATTTAACTGTCTTGCGCCGCATTAGATAACGGAATTATTGCAGTCGTGTGACAGTCATTTCATTGACCGGCAGCGCCGGGGATCCTGGACTAAGCTTTTGAGTCCGAATCCTGACAACCACAAAAGAAGGTTTCCATGACTTACTTGACCCGATCCATCAAGGCACTGGCGGTAACGGCGGCCCTGGCGTTGCCGGCGTGGGCTTTCGCAGCGGAGCCGGCGATGGAAAAAGACGGCATGTTGACCGATCACCAGGGCATGACGCTGTACACGTTTGCCAAGGACGCTGGCGCCAAGTCGATGTGCAATGGCCAATGCGCAACCAACTGGCCGCCGCTCATGGCCAAGGACAGCGACAAGCCCATGGGCAAATGGACCGTGATCACCCGCGACGACGGCACCAAGCAGTGGGCCTACGATGGCAAGCCGCTCTATACCTTCGTGATGGACAAGAAAGCGGGGGACGATACCGGCGACGGGAAGATGGACGGCGCCTGGAAGATCGCCAAGCCTGACTGACAGATTTTCATCCAGTTAGGCGACAGATCATCTGTGGCGAGGGGCCCCCTGTGGGAGCAAGGCCTGCCCGCGATGAAGGCGCTGCGGTCTTTCAGGATCGAGGCGCTTGTTTCGCGAGCAAGCTTTGCTCCCACGGCAAACGGGGATAAATCCCCTCGCCACAAGACCACGAAATGGCTGCTGGACAGTCGATCAGCCTCAGCGCAACGCGTAGTCCAGCACGATCCCCACGAAAATCGCCATCCCCGCCCAATGGTTGTGCAGGAACGCCTGGAAGCAGCGCATCCGGTCCTTGCCGCGGGTGTACCAGGACTCCCAGGCAAAGCACGCGGCGGCGACCACCAGGCCGAGGTGGAACCAGCCGCCGAGCTTGAATTGCGCGCCGGCCAGCAATAGGCAGCCCAGGGCCAGGCCTTGCAGGATCAGGATGATCACCCGGTCGGCGTCGCCGAACAGGATCGCCGTGGATTTGACCCCGATCCGCAAGTCATCGTCCCGGTCGGTCATGGCGTAGTAGGTGTCGTAGGCCACGGTCCACAGCAGGTTGGCGATGTACAACAGCCACGCGGCGGCCGGCAGATGGCCGGTTTCGGCGGTGAACGCCATCGGCATGCCCCAGGAAAACGCCGCCCCCAGCACCACTTGCGGGTAGTAGGTGTAGCGCTTCATGAACGGGTAGGTGAACGCCAGGGCCAGCCCGCCCAGGGACAGCAGGATGGTCGGCGCGTTGGTGCACAGCACCAGCAGGAAACTCACGCCCATCAGCACGACGAAGAACACCAGGGCCTCTTTCGAACTGATCTTGCCGCTCGCCAGCGGGCGCTGTGCGGTGCGCTTGACGTGGCCGTCCACCTTGCGGTCGGCCCAGTCGTTGATCACGCAACCGCCGGCGCGGGTCAGCACCACGCCGAGGACGAAAATCACGATGTTGGCCAGGGAGGGCGAGCCCTCGCCAGCGACCCACAGGGCCCACAGCGTCGGCCACAGCAGCAGGTAGATGCCGATGGGCTTGTCCATGCGCGTCAGTTGCACGAAGTCCCAGGCCCGCGGGTTCAGGCGGTTCAGGGATTTGAGCAGTTGCAGGTACATCAGCAATTCTCCGAATAGGCGCGGGCGACCGTCCACACGCGCGGCAGGAAGACTTCCGCCACCAGCACGTTCAGCGCCCCGCGGTCGAAACGCGAACGGCGGCCCCACAGTTCGCGGCTGCGCACGGCGGTCGGCAGCCATTGCTCGGGGTAATGGCACACCTCGATGGCCCGGCGCTGGAACGCCTGGTCACAAAACAGCAGTTCGCCCAGGGAGCGGCTGCCCAGTTCATCCATGTGCAGGCCGTCACCCTGCAAGGCGCTGCGTGCCGCCACGCTGCGGGCGAACACCCACGGTTCGCCGTGGCCGCGCAGGTACACCTCGCGCACCCAGCCCTCGCTGCCTGGCGCCAGGTCCAGTGCGGCGCATTCGTCGGGGCGCAGCGTTTGCCAGCCCTCGAACAGCGGGGTCACGCTGAAATGGTCGTCCGACAGGCGCGTCAGCCGACGGGTCAGGGAACCTTCGTCGAACAGCCAGTCGAGTACACAGGCATCGGGACGGGGCGAGAGCAGGGGCCCGGTCAGCCATTTGAGTGTAGGAAATAGCGAATTTGTCGGCGGCACAGCGGTCAGCAATGGCAGCGAATGAGGCCGCGAGCTTACCATGCCGGTCGGCGATGTTGACGGGTTGGCCCCGCCGTCGCATCGATCACGCTTGCATCTGGCGCGGCCGATCAGTACAAAACCCCTGAGCCGGAAGGGCGCACTCATCGACCCGACCAATACCGGCAAACGCCTGACACCTGAGGAAGTACCTGCATGAAGAAGTGGCAATGTATCGTCTGCGGCCTGATCTACGACGAAGCCGTTGGTTGGCCCGATGACGGCATCCCCGCCGAGACCCGTTGGGAAGACGTGCCGGAAGACTGGCTGTGCCCGGACTGCGGCGTCGGCAAGATGGATTTCGAGATGATCGAGATCAACTGAGCGAATCCCCCTGATCGTTTGCCCGGATGGAGAGCAACATGAGTGCACCTGTCGTCATCGTCGGAACCGGCCTGGCCGGTTACAACCTGGCCCGGGAGTTTCGCAAGCTCGACAGCGAAACCCCCTTGCTGTTGATTACTGCGGATGATGGTCGCTCCTACTCCAAGCCCATGCTCTCCACGGGGTTTGGCAAGAACAAGGATGCCGACGGCCTGAGCATGGCCGAGCCGGGGGCCATAGCCGAGCAGCTCAAGGCCGAAGTGCGCACCCACACGCGCATCAGCGGCATCGACCCGGGACACAAGCGGCTGTGGATCGGCGAGGAGGCGGTGAACTATCGCGACCTGGTCCTCGCCTGGGGCGCCGAGACCGTGCGCGTACCGGTCCAGGGCGACGCGTCGGCGCTGATCTTCCCCATCAACGACCTGGAAGACTACGCCCGCTTCCGCGCCGCCGCGGCCGGCAAGCGCCGGGTGCTGCTGCTCGGTGCCGGCCTGATTGGCTGCGAGTTCGCCAATGACCTGATCCTGGGGGGCTACGAGGTGCAACTGGTGGCGCCGTGCGAGCAGGTGATGCCGACGCTGTTGCATCCGGCCGCTGCGGCGGCGGTGCAGGCCGGGCTGGAAAGCCTGGGCGCGCGCTTCCACCTGGGGCCGGTGCTCAACCGCCTGCAGCGGGTCGACGACGGGCTGGAAGCGCACCTGTCCGACGGCCAGGTGATTGCCTGCGACCTGGTGGTCTCGGCCATCGGCCTGCGCCCGCGCATCGACCTGGCGGCCGCTGCCGGCCTGGTGGTCAATCGCGGCGTGGTGGTCGACCGCCATTTGAAGACCTCCCACGCCAACATCTACGCCCTGGGCGACTGTGCCGAAGTGGATGGCTTGAACCTGCTGTACGTCATGCCGCTGATGAGCTGCGCCCGCGCCCTGGCCCAGACCCTGGCGGGCAACCCGACGGCCGTCAGCTACGGCGCCATGCCGATTACCGTGAAGACCCCGGTGTGCCCACTGGTGGTGTCGCCACCACCGCGAGGCAGCGAAGGCGTGTGGAGCGTCGAAGGACAAGGCGCCGACATCAAGGCGCTGTGTCGCGACGCCCAGGGCAACCTGCTGGGCTACGCCCTGACCGGCGCGGCAGTGATGGAGAAACTGGCGCTGAACAAGGAACTTCCACCCCTGCTGGCGTAAATACGGGTCGTTCTGTCGCAAAAACCCTATTTTTGACCCTACAAAGGTCGCTCGGACACTGGCGCCGTTTTCGGCACCGTGCCATCCTCACTCCCGTCTGCCGCAGAGTAGAGCCTGCGGCGCCTTAGGGGCTGTTCCATCAGAGAACGGCACGGACATAACAACAAAAAAACCGTCAAAGGGGCTTCATTCATGCGTAAACCAGAACTCGCCGCCGCCATCGCGGAAAAAGCAGACCTCACCAAAGAACAGGCCAACCGCGTCCTCAACGCCGTCCTCGAAGAAATCACCGGCGCCCTGCACCGCAAGGACAGCGTCACCCTGGTGGGCTTCGGCACCTTCCTGCAACGCCACCGCGGCGCCCGTACTGGCAAGAACCCGCAAACGGGTGAGCCGGTGAAAATCAAGGCCAGCAACACCGTTGCCTTCAAGCCGGGCAAGTTCCTGAAGGACAGCGTCAATCCGTAATTGCTACGGGCTCTCCGATCCAGGGGGGATAAAGCAACCACGAAAAAAGGCACGCCGAAGGAGTCGGGTGCCTTTTTTTTCGAGCTGTTTCCACTGGCCGCAGTGCAAGCCGAGACGGGATCGGTGCTGTTCCATGCCCGGCTACGGCATGCTCATCATTGCCATTCTCAGGCGCTTGACCAGCTTCGGGCTCTTGAGGCAGTCGGCCGGGCGTTTGTTGCCCAGGGCCGGCACGACCTGTTCCAGCCACCACAGGCCCTCCTTGAGCCCGCGTTTGCCGTAGAGCACGACGGCCATGTCGAGATGACCGTCCATGGCCTTGGCCAGCGTGCGCGCGTTGTCGTCGAGGTAGTCCTCTTCATACAAGCGCACGAACGTTTGCCAGTCGGCATCGCCGACGTATTCGTCTTCCAGTCCCATGTCAAAAACCTGCAAAGGAGATCAAGTTGCTGCCGGTCGGGTTTCGCGCCGACGGCGCCAGGATCCCATCGTAACCATTGGCCTTGGCCCAGGCACCAATCTGGTGGGTCTGGGTGTAATTGTTGCCGGTGATGCTCTTGAGGGACACCCCCAGTTGCTTGCGCACGTCGGCCCGGGTCAGGTCGAGGACGTTGTTGAGCTGGACCTTCTTGCTCACCAGCACCCGCGTGGACAGGTCCACGCCCCAGTGGTTGACCTCGCCCATGGCGGTCTTGCGCGAGTTGGCGCCATAGACCCCACCCAGGCCCGGGGCGGTGTACCGGTGCCGGGCGGCCACGTTCCACTTGTGCGCCGTCCAGGTCGTGCTGATCCGCCCGGGTTCCTCGAAGCGGTAGACCGTCCGGTTGACCTTGCGCCCCTTCGGCGGCGTGGTGCACTTCATCAACCCCAGCGGGTCGATCCAGCTCACCGGGTTCGGCGCGTACTGGTAGAGGTTCAGGCCACCGGCCAGGCCGATGGGGTCCGGCGTGGTGAAGCGGCCGATGTCCGGGTCGTAGAAGCGCAAGGTGTTGTAGTGCAGGCCGGTTTCCCGGTCCAGGTACTGGCCCTGGAACCGCAGGTTCTGCTCTTCGATGTAATACGGTTCGCGCAGTTCTTCGGCGGTGTTGCCCCACACCTGGTAGCGGGCGCGCCACAGCGTATGGCCATCGCTTTCCGAGAGCTGCTCGGGCTGGCCGTTGAAGTCGTTGTGGTAGTAGCGGACTTTCTGTTGGTCGCCGAGGCCATCGACCCTCGCCAAGGGCTCGTGACCTTCATCGGCGTAGATGTAGAGGCTGGTCTGGCCGTTGCGGTGTTCCTGCAGCAATTGCAGCGCATCCCAGGTGAAGCGGGTGCGACCCAGCAGGACGGCGTGGCGGTCGTATTCGGCCTTTTCGATGCGTCGGCCCAGCGGGTCGTAGGTCATCTTCACGACCGAGCCGTTGTCGTTATGCACCTCCACCAGGCGCTGCTCGGCGTCGTACTTGAAGCGCTGGACACCGCGACGGCTGCTGCGCTTCTCCACCATGCGGCCGAAGCCGTCGTAGCGGTAGCGCTTGTCCTGATAGGTCAGCAGGCGGTTATGGGCGACATGGCCGGTGCCCATCAGCCCGTCCAGCAGGTTGGCGGCCGGATCGTAGGCGAAGCCTTCGCGCTGGCCCTGGAAGTTGTCCTGGCTGGCGAGGATCCGGCCGGTGGCGTCGTAATGCAGCAGTTGGCGATGGGGCGCTTCGGGCTGGTTGTCGAAGCGCTCCACCAGTTGATCGCTGCCGTCATAGGCGAACAGCGACTGCGCCGCCGGCGGCAGCAACGTCGATTGGCCCTGCTGGCGGCGCTGGCGGGCCCGCAGGCGACCGCTGCGGTCGTACTCGCTGCGGGTGCTGAGGCGGCCCTGGGTGCGCAGCACCTCTCGGTGCAGGCGGTCGCGCTCGAAGTCGCTGATGACCTGGCCGTCGAGGTTGATCTGGTGCAAATGGCCGCTGCCATAGTGCAAGCGGTTCAGCCAGCGACCATCGGGGAGCTGCGTCTGGGTGAGGTTGCCCAGTTCGTCGTAGCGATGCTCCAGGCGGCCGGCCCAGCCCTGTTCGGCGATCAGTTGCCCAAGCGCGTCGTAGCAAAAACCGATGCTCTGCTGTTCACCGGCCAGGTCGGTGAAGGTGATGGCTTCGACCTGGTCGAGATCGTCATAACGGTACTCGGTGCGCCCGTCGGCGGTGACTTTGGCGACCAGCCGGCCCATGGCATCGCGTTGCAGCTCATGGACGATGGGCGCTTGCGGCGAGAGGTCCAGGTCGGTGCTGCCGGGAACGGCAACGGCTTCCACGCGGGTCACGTTGTCCAGCGGGTCATAGGCGTAGCGCTTGAGGCTGCCGTCCAGGCTTTGCTGGGCGCTCAGGCGATCGGCGGCGTCCCAGGCGAACCGATAGCGCTCGCCGTTTTCGTTGGTCAGGGCCAGCAGCCGGCCATAGTGGTCGTAGCTCAGTTCTATCCGCCGGCCATGGGCGTCGGTGCGCATGCGCAACTGCCCGCTCGGGGTGTGCTGGAAACAGGTGGTGTGCCCGGCGGGGTCGCTGTAGGCGATCAACTGGCCGCTGGCATCGCGCTGGTAGTGTTCGCTGCGGCCGTCCGGCAGTTGCTTGCTTAGCAACCGGCCTTGGTCGTCATAGCTGAAATGCGTGCGTTCCCCCAGCGCATCGCTGCTGCTGAGCAGCAACCCGCGCTCGTCGTAGCTCAGCCGGGTGGTGTAGCCGGAGCAGTCGGTGTGTTCGCTGAGCTGGCCGAGGGCCGTCCAGCGCATCGTCTTGCGCTTGCCGCTGGCATCGATGATTTCCACCACCTGGCCGTGGGCATCGTGGCGATAGCGGGTGACGTGGCCCAAGGGATCGGTTTCAGCGATGCGATTGCCCCGCGCGTCATAGCGGTATTGCCAGGTATTGCCGGCCGCGTCGGTTTCCGCCAGGGGCAGGGCCCAGTGTTCGAGCCACAGAGTCGATTCGCTGCGCCCGAGCGGGTCGAGGGTCTGGCACAGATTGCCCGCTTCGTCATAGCTGAACTGGTGCTGCCCGCCGTTGGGATCGGTGGCGCCCAGCAGTTGGCTTTCGTCGTTCCACTGGAACGTCCAGGTGCGGTCCAGGGCATCGGTGGCTTCGGTAATCTGGTAGCGGGCATCCCAGCGCCGGGTGCTGAGCCGATTCAAACCGTCGGTGATGCGGGTGACCCCGGCGCCGAGGTCATAGGCGAAGGTGTAGGTGTCGCCAGCGTCGGTCCAGTGACGGACCACGCGCCATTCCCGGTCTTCGACCAGGGCCCATTCGTAGAAGCAGCGCAGGCCCGTAGGCAACTGGTGTTCCACCATTCGCCGCCCGAGGTCGTAGGCGTAACGCCGCTTGACCTGGCCGTCGGACTGGCGGACCTGGGCCAGATCCCCCTGGGTGTCGTAGTCGTAGTGCATCAGCACATCGCGACGCTGGTCGGGGTAGAGGCGCTCGATCCGGCTGACCCGTCGTGGCCAGCGTTCGTCGTAGGCCAGCTCCGCCTGCACCAGGTCGAAGGTGTCGCGCAGCCGCACCAGGCGCCCGGAGTCGTCGTAATCGAGGTGGATGCGGTTGTCGTTGCGGTCGCCAAGCCGGTCGAGGCGCAGCCTTGCAGCATGACCTGGGGTCGGTGCGAACAGGCGATACAAGCCGTCCGCGCTTTCGATCAGCAGTTCGCCGTTGACGTGCCGTCGCACGCTGAGCCCTTCGCCCGGGCTGAACACCGCACCGCCCAGGGGAATCGAGCCCATGTCGATACGCCGACCCTGCTCGTCGGTATACACCAGGGTGTCGCCGCCCTCGGGGTGGGGCAGGATCTCGACGCACACCTCGTAGACGACGCTCCAGCCGGCGCCGAACAACGTGTCGCGGCGTTCGTCGCGGCTGTTGTAGAAACGCTGCCAGTCGATCGGCAGGATGCCCGGCAGGACGAAGTCCAGCTCCTCGACATCCCCCAGCACCTTGGCACCCGTGGTGGCATGCACCGGGTTCGACGAACCCATGGCCGCGTTGGCCGCCGCACCCATTGCGCTGCTGACCGCCATCGATGCCGCGCCGCCCACCAGCATGCAGGGCAGGTTACTCAGGAACTTGCCCTTGCCGCCCTTGAGCATCAGCAGCGCGGTCACCGCCAAGCCCACGCCCGGTGTCTTGCCGCTGCGGATCTCGCGCACCACCACGGTGCCGCCGCCGATGGTCACGTCGGGGGAAATCAGCCCGGACGACACCACCGTCGCCTCGCACGTACTGCGGTCACCGCTGCGCACGGCGGGCTGGCCGTTGATGGTGACCTTGTCCGAGCCTTCGGCCAGGAACTGCGGTGGCATCGGCGGATGCTTCAGGCAGGTGACCATGTCCAGCGGCTTGGGCACGGCGCCGGGAGCGGGCGTGGCGACGGTGGGGCGCCACATCTGCGAGAAGAAGCTCTCGGCCATGTCCAGGTAGCTGGGTTCGGGAGCTTCCAGCTCGGTGCCGGCCGGCGCGACGTGGGACTCGATGGCCCCGGCGGCGCGGGCGGCCGGAATGTTGTTGGTCAGGGTGTCGGTGGAACCGGTGAGGATGTTGGCCTGCACCGTGGGCGGGAAGAGGGCATTGCCGATACCCTCGCATAAATCGCTCAGGCCCTTGTCGGCCCCGGTCTTGCTCATGGCGAGGCCGACCACGGCCCCCACCACGGCGCCGAGCAGGAAACAGCCGAGCCCACCGGTGGCGACGGTGATGCCGGTGGCCGCGACCACGGCGGCGGTGGCGACGGCGGTGATCGCGATGTTGGCCGCCACCTCCAGGACGCCGCCGAGGATGTCGGCCATCATCGAGGTGTGGTTCAGCGCATCGCCCAGGCGGGCCGCCCAGAGCGCGTCAGACATGCCGGTCGCTCATCAGGCTGGCACGTCAAACGACAGCGAGCCCTTGATGCTGGCCCAATGGGCGGCTTCGGCCTCGCCGAGCTTCTCGGCCTTGACGTAGCTCAGGGCGAACATCTTGCGGGTGCCGGGCAGCACCAGGGCCAGCTGGTATTGGAAGACCTTTTCGTTGCCCTTGTTGAACTGGCTGCGCAACTCGATGGCTTCGACTTCCTGGTTGGCGCCCACGCGCACGGTGGCGCCCGGTTGGCAGCGCAGCTCCTGGACCTGTTTTTCCAGGCGCTTGAGTTGATCGTCGAGGTTGCTTTGCAGGGTCTCGCCTTCGGCCAGCAGGCTTCGGCTGACGATCAAGGACGTGCCCAGCTCGGGGAACTTGAGGATGTTGATCGTCGCGTCCAGCAATTCGCCGGGCGGCAGTTGGAACTGGAATTCGTTGATGCGGTAAGTCATGGCACCTGGATCTCTGGATTAACCCTGGGGGAACGCGGCTTTGATATTGGCGTCGATGCTGCCCTTGACGCCCTGGCCGTCCGGCGTGGCACCGGGGCCGCCGCCGTTGTTCAGGTGCAGCACGCCACCGGTGTTGAACTCGGCATCGCCGCTGGCATAGAAGCTGATTTGCACGCCGGTCAGGTTGATCTGGCCGCTGGCATTGAGCTCCAGGATGCTTTCACCGCACACCAGGCGCAGGTTTTCGCCCACCTCGATGACGTAGCTCTGGCTGATGCTGTCGGTCTTGCGCAGGCCCACCGAGAGGATGTCTTCCTGCTTGACGATGCGTAGGCGGTTGTTGCCGATGGTCACCGTCTCGTTGTGGCCGATGCTCTTGTTGCGGTCATGACCCACCGAATGGCTTTCGTCCACCTCCACCACGATGTCCTGGTTGCGCTCGGCATGGATGTACAACTGCTCGGCGCCTTTCTTGTCTTCCATGCGGATTTCGTTGAAGTTCGCCGGCGTGCCGCCCTTGCTCGAACGGCTCTTCATGCCGCTCTGGGTCGCGTTTTCCGGCAGGTCATAGGGCACGGTCTGTTCGGCGTTGTAGACGCGGCCGGTGATGATCGGCCGGTCCGGGTCGCCTTCGAGGAAGCTGACGATCACTTCCTGGCCGATGCGCGGAATCTGCATCGAGCCCCAGTTCTTGCCGGCCCATGCCTGCGATACGCGAATCCAGCACGAACTGTTCTCGTTGGATTGGTCGTGGCGGTCCCAGTAGAAGTGCACCTTCACCCGGCCGAATTGGTCGGTCCAGATTTCCTCGCCCTTGGGCCCCACCACCAGTGCAGTCTGCGGGCCCTTGACGACGGGACGGTGGGTGGTGGCCATCGGCCGATAGCTCTGCTGGGCGTCGATGCAGGTCAGGCTGCTTTCGAACTGTGCCGAAGGCGCGCCGCCGCTGGTTTCGCCGCTTTCCTGGGAGATGTAGTAGCGGGCGCCGACGATCAGGTATTCGCGGTTCTGGTCCTGGCGCGTGAAGCCGGTCAGGCTGAACAGATGGCCGGACCCCAGGCCCCGGGCATTGCCGGCCAGCTCCACCTGTTCGTGCAGGGTCTGCAAGGCTTCGATGCGGGTGCGGGCGTAGTGTTCGCCGTCCTCGCTCTGTACGTAGGTGCCGGGATAATCGTACAGCGGATAGTCGCCGGCGGCGTGTGGGCGCGGCATCGCCGAGCGCACGTCGATGCGTGCGCTGGGGCGCTGGAAGTCGTAGTCGTTGAGCTCCAGCGAGCCGGGCTGGACTTCCTGGGCCAGGTGCCAATCGTGAATATGGTCGCGCTCGCGTTGCTGCTCGTTTTTCGGGTAGTAGGGCACCGACCCGTAGCCCGGCGCGCTGGTGTGCGCACCGTAGGCATCGGCCAGCACCAGCACGTGGCGGCCTTGTTCATGGCGGAAGAAGTAGTAGATGCCTTCCTGTTCCATCAGTCGGCTGACGAAGTCGAAGCTGGTCTCGCGATACTGCACGCAGTATTCCCACTCGCGATAAGGCCGGCTCAGGGCGTCTTCGAAATCGGAGAAACCCAGGTCGCGGAACACCTGCTTGATGATCTGCGGGATGGTCAGGTTCTGGAAAATCCGGCAATCGGAAGTGCGGGTCAGCAGCCATAGCCAAGGCCTGAGCGTGACCTGGTAGCTGGAGAACTGGCCCTGGTCGACGTTCTGGCTGCAACGGGCAACGATGCCGTGGAAATACCGCTCGCTGCCACCGTCCAGTTGCAGGCTCACGCACATGGGTTTGCCGAGCAACTGGTTGAGGTCGATGGCGTTGTCCAGCGAGTGCAGCTGCAACTCGTAGTTGAACAGCCTTCCCAGCTCTTCGCCGCCACCCATGTCCTTGAGCAGCAGCACCTCGGGCCCGAGGGGGCTGGTGATTTTGGCCAGGCGTGAGGCTTGGTTGAATAACATCGGTTATCTCGTGCAGGTTGTAGAAGCTGAAGGAGCCGAATAGCCACTGTCGCAGATGCGCCTGTGGGAGCGAGCTTGCTCGCGATAGCGGTGTGCCAGTCAATATGAATGTTAAATGTGACGGCGCTATCGCGAGCAAGCTCGCTCCCACAGGGGCCTACAGTGTGCCTTAGGTCACGCCGCGTCGCTGAAATCGTACTGCAATTCGTTATCCACCGCGCGGATGTGCACGCCGGCCATGGCCTTGCCTTCGAGCATGCGGGTCAGGAACTCGCGGCTCATGTCCGGCAGCAGGCTGTTGGTCAGGATGGTGTCGATCATGCGGCCGCCGCTTTCGGTTTCGGTGCAGCGCGAGACGATCAGGTCGATCACCGCGTCGTCGTAGTCGAACGCGACCTTGTGGGTGCTTTCCACGCGCTTCTTGATGCGGTTGAGTTGCAGGCGGGTGATGGCCTTGAGCATTTCGTCGCTGAGCGGGTAATACGGGATCGTCACCAGGCGGCCGAGCAGGGCCGGCGGGAAAATCTCCAGCAGCGGCTGGCGCAGGGCCTTGGCGATTTCCTCCGGCTCGGGCACGTTCCGCGGGTCTTTGCAGACGTCGGCGATCAGCTCGGTGCCGGCGTTGGTGGTCAGCAGGATCAAGGTGTTCTTGAAGTCGATCACCCGGCCTTCACCGTCCTCCATGACCCCTTTGTCGAACACCTGGAAGAAGATCTCGTGCACGTCCGGGTGGGCTTTCTCCACCTCGTCCAGCAGCACCACGCTGTACGGTTTGCGCCGCACGGCTTCGGTCAGCACGCCGCCTTCGCCGTAGCCGATGTAGCCCGGTGGCGCGCCCTTGAGGGTGGACACGGTATGGGCTTCCTGGAACTCGCTCATGTTGATGGTGATGACGTTCTGCTCGCCGCCGTACATGGCTTCGGCCAGGGCCAGGGCGGTTTCGGTCTTGCCCACCCCGGAGGTGCCGGCGAGCATGAACACGCCAATCGGCTTGCTCGGGTTGTCGAGGCCGGCGCGGGAGGTCTGGATGCGCTTGGCGATCATCTGCAAGGCGTGGTCCTGGCCGATGATGCGCTTCTTCAAGTGCTGGTCGAGGTTGAGCACGGTTTCCAGTTCGTTGCGGGCCATGCGGCCCACCGGGATCCCGGTCCAGTCGGCGACCACCGAGGCCACGGCCTGGTAGTCCACGGTCGGCAGGATCAGCGGGTTCTCGCCTTGCAGGGCGGTCAGGCGCTGTTGCAGGTCCACCAGTTTTTCCCGCAGGGCGTGGCTTTCGTTGTCGGAAGCTTCGCTACCGTCATCGCTGTCCACCACGCCGACGCGCTCGCGCAGGGTGGCGCGGGTGGCGAGCAGTTCGTCCACCAGGGTTTTCTCTTCGGCCCAGCGGCTTTCCAGCTCGGCCAGGCGTTCGCGCTCGGCGCTCAGCAGGCCCTCGGTCTGGGTCTGGCGGGTGCCGATCACCACGCCGATGGCGTGTTCGCGGGCGATGATCTGCAGCTCGGTTTCCAGCGCTTCGATGCGCCGGCGGCTGTCGTCCACTTCGGCCGGCACCGCGTGCAGGCTGATGGCGACGCGGGCGCAGGCGGTGTCCAGCAGGCTCACGGATTTGTCCGGCAACTGGCGCGCGGGAATGTAGCGGTGGGACAGCTTGACCGAGGCTTCCAGGGCTTCGTCGAGGATCTGCACCTGGTGGTGCTGCTCCATGGTCGAGGCCACGCCGCGCATCATCAGCAAGGCCTTGTCTTCCGACGGCTCGGCCACTTGCACCACCTGGAAACGACGGGTCAGGGCCGGGTCTTTCTCGATGTGTTTCTTGTACTCGGCCCAGGTGGTGGCGGCCACCGTACGCAAGGTCCCACGGGCCAATGCCGGCTTGAGCAGGTTGGCCGCGTCACCCGTGCCGGCGGCGCCACCGGCACCCACCAGGGTGTGGGCTTCGTCGATGAACAGGATGATCGGCTTGGGCGAGGCCTGGACGTCTTCGATGACCTGGCGCAGGCGCTGTTCGAACTCGCCTTTCATGCTCGCGCCGGCCTGCAACAGGCCGACATCGAGGCTGCGCAGTTCCACGTCCTTGAGGGACGGCGGCACGTCGCCGGCGACGATGCGCAGGGCAAAGCCTTCGACCACGGCGGTCTTGCCCACGCCGGCTTCACCAGTGAGGATCGGGTTGTTCTGCCGGCGGCGCATGAGGATGTCCACCAGTTGGCGGATCTCTTCGTCACGGCCGACGATCGGGTCGAGCTTGCCGCTGCGAGCCTGCTCGGTGAGGTCGACGGTAAAGCGCTTGAGGGCTTCCTGCTTGCCCATGGCGCTGGGGGCCATGGCGCCGCTGGCTTCGCCGGGCACGGCGCCGGCGTTGAAGCCGTCGCTGGCGGTCAGGGCGTTTTCCGGGGAATCGCCGACGTATTCGTCAAAGCGCTCGCTCAGGGCTTCGGCCTTGACCTTGTCGAACTCCGACGACAGGCCCAGCAACGCGTGGCGCAGGCTCGGCGTCTTGAGGATACCGAGCACCAGGTAGCCGGTGCGCACCTGGCTTTCGCCGAACATCAGGCTGCCGTAGACCCAGCCGCGCTCCACGGCCTCTTCGACATGGGACGACAAGTCGGTGATCGACGTCGAGCCCCGTGGCAGGCGGTCCAGTGCATCGGTCAGGTCGCGGGCCAGGCGCGCCGGCTCGACGTTGAACTGGCGGATGATGCGGTGCAGGTCCGAGTCCTGCAGTTGCAGCAATTGGTGGAACCAGTGGGCCAGCTCCACGTAGGGGTTACCGCGCAGCTTGCAGAACACGGTGGCGGCTTCGATGGCTTTGTAGGCCACGCTGTTGAGTTTGCCGAACAACGCGGCGCGACTGATTTCACCCATGCTCATGGCTCCTTGAGGTCTGTGAGGTGTTGGCCTGTTCGGCGTAGTGCCGGGCCAGTATGAGATCGTTGGCATCTTTTTCGGGCCGCCCCAGCCAGGTGTTGAAGCCCAGGCGGAAACGGCCATTGAGTTGTAGCGCCGGGACTTCGGGCTGCTCCAGGACCAGGTTCAGGTCCCAGTCCAGTTCGTGGCCCAGGTATTCGGCGACCCAGGCCACCAGTTCGTTGAACGGCTGGCTACCGGGCAGCATGCCCATGTAGTCGACCAGCTTGAGCGGGCCCAGGCGAATGCGGAATTTGTGCTGGCGATCCCAGACGTAGCGACCCAGGCAGAAGTCCACGCCCAGTTGGTGGGCGCTGACGCCGACGCGGCTACGCTCCGGCAACTCCAGCCATTGGCCGACGTATTCTTCGATCTCCACCGGCAGGCCGAAATACTCGCCGAGGATCGCCTTCAAGCCGTCCGGGTAGCGGGTTTGCGCCGACAGGTGGCCGCTGTAGTGCAGCTTCGCCGTGTCGGGGATCAGCCCCTGCTTGAGCAGGCTTGGCATGCCTCGACCGCTCAATGACGCCAGGCGCGCCGACCAGTAGTCGTCGTCCGGACGGTCGTGGCTGACCGTTGGCCGTGCTTCGGCCCAGGCCCGGTAGAACAGGCTGAGCAAGCGATGATGGAACACGTCGAGGAAGCGCTTGCTGGTGCTGTCGGCGTTGTTGCGCTGGCGCTCGCGTACGTATTCGGTGACGTGCAGCGGCATCGGCCCGTTGGGGCCGCCGAGGCCGAAGAAGAACTGCTCCAGGCGCGCCGGCGTGCCGTCGCCGCCCGGTTGCACCGAGGCGAGGGTAGCCGGGGCGAAGGTGCACTCGGCTTGTTGGCCGAGGCGCAGCGGGTCATCGGCCAGGCGCAACGAATGGCCCAGGCGCGGCAGCTCGGGGGATTCACACTCGATACGCCGCAACGCCTGGAAGAAGTCGTATTCCCAGGGCTCCTGGTGCATCGCTTCCAGGGTACTCACAGGGTCGGACGACGTCCGGGCTTGGCTTTCCATCGCATGATCTCGCCGCGTTCGGTGGTACGAATCACCGTCTCGGTAAAGCTGTTGATCGACACGTAGCGTGCCAGGAAGCGCTCGAACACCGCGCCGAGCAGGAAGACGCCGGTGCCGCGGAACGCGTTTTCATCGAACTCCAGGGTGATCTCCAGGCCGCGGCCAAAGACGATCGGGCCGGGCATCGGCAGGCGCCGGGTGCAGGCCTTGCTGCTGACTTCGCGCAGGCCTTCGATCTGCAATTGCAGCGCCGCATCGTTGCTGTCGCCGTACAGGCGCAACAATTCGCGCAGCGCGGCGGCGCCCTGGCCTTGTTCGCTGAGGGACAGGTAGTTCAGCGACAATTGGCTGATCAGCCGCCAGGCCTTGGCGTCGTGGGCATGGCTGGCCCGTGGCCGACTGGGCCCGGCCACGCAGCGCACCGCGCCGACCGGTGCACTGTCGGCCAGGGTGAAGTCGGTCTTGCCGCTGCCCACGCTCATGAACAGCGGCAGGTCGCGGTTGGTGCACAACGCCGTCACGCCCAGTTGGCGCAGGTCGTGGCGGTAGGGCGCTTGCCGGCTGTCCACCAGGCTGACGAAGGTTTCGCTGCCGATGTAGGTCGAGCGCGGGCCGTTGCGGCGCTGGTCACTGGACAACACCCGCGGTTCACGGCGCACCGTGTAGTAGGCCTGGTCGCGGCCATAGCGGGACGGATCGCGCACGGCGTAGAACGGCAGGAACGGCTGCTCCGGCCCGGTGCCGTGGCCGGTCAGGCCGCTCAGCGAGTGCACCTCGAAATCCATCGGCCGGGTGCGGTCGGCGATCACGTGGTGTTCGTTGACCCGTTCCGACAGGTGAATACGATCCAGGCGCTTGGGGAACAGGTTGATGGCCGGGGTGCAGAACGGCAGGAACTGCGCGGCGCCGACGCTGCCTTCCAGGCTCGGGTCGTGACGGTCGAACAGCACGATCAGCTCCAGCTCCTGGCCGTCGCAACGCTTGACCGCCCGGCCCAGCTGGGTGAAGTCGACGAACAGGAAGCGCTGGGGCAGGGCGAAGTACTCCTGCAACAGGCGATAGCCCTGGAAGGCCCGCGACACCACGGGCAGCGCGGCGTCGGCATCGTCGAAGCCGCGCGAGCGCAGCGCGTCCTGGGGCAGGCGCTCGACCCAGTCGCCGCCGGGTTTGCGCGCGAACACCGCGCAGGCGTTGCCCAGCAGTTGTTCGTAGAGGCGGAATGGCTGTTCGTCGGCGCCGCTGAGGTACAGCGGCAGATTGTCCAGGGCCAGGCTGTTGAACGGCAGTTCGGCGCCGGTGCGCAGGGTCAGGCGCAGGCCGGCCTTGGCCTTCGGCTCGCTGGCGGCCAGGCGCCCGAGTACCGTGGAAGGGTTGCCGAAGTACTCGGCCTGGCTCACCTGCAACGGCCACAACGTCACCGCGTGGGCGGTGCGGTACTCGCAACAGGTCTGGGTCTCACGGCCCAGGGCGGCGCGCAGGACGCTGTCGCGGGGCAGCTCGAAGCCGCTGCTCAACGAGCCTTCGTCCGGGTCGGCCTGCAACTGCACCACGGTCATCGACGGCGTGGGCGCCAGGTAATGGGGGTAGGCGATTTCCAGCAGGTTGTGGGTGAAGGTCGGGTACTCGGCGTCGAGCTTGAGCTGCACCCGCGCCGTCAGGTAGGCGAAGCCTTCCAGCAAGCGCTCCACGTACGGGTCGGCGCAGTCCATGCCGGACAACGTCAGCCGACTGGCGATCTTGGGGTATTCCTTGGCGAACTCCGCCGCGCTTTCGCGCACGTGGTGAAGTTCCTGGTTGTACAGTTCCAGCAAACGCGGGTTCATGAACGTCTCCGCTGGTCGGCGTTGACCACGCGCACGTGGCCGGTCTCCAGGTCCAGGTCGGTTTGCAGCATCAGGCGCAGGGGCACTGGCTGGGCCCAGAGGTCGCCTTCGATCTCGAAGCTCAAGGCGTTATGGTTCATCTCGGCGCTCGCCCGGGCGCGCACGCGCAAGGTATGGCGCAGGATCCGCGGTTCGAACGTGGCGATGGCCTGGTGGATCAGCGTTTCCAGGGCCGAGACATCGACGTTCGACGCGCTGTTGCCCGCCAGTGCCGGCAGCCCGAAATTCACCACCGAGGTGCCCGCCGGCGTATGCAGCGTGGCATCGGCATCGAGCAGGGAGGTGGTGTTGAGCAGCCACGCCAGGTCGCGCAGCACCGAGGCTTTCAACTGGGTGAGCGAGAGCACGCGCTTGTCGGCGCTTTCCTTGGGGTTGGTCGGATCGTCATCGGTCAACCGGTCCAACAGGGACGGTTGCAGGCGATCGCGGGGGGCGATTTCGGTTACCAAGTGAACAGGCCTGTGTAGTTCTTCTGGTCTCCCGAGCCGCGCATGCAGCTAGCGTTGCGTGCGACTGCCGAGGGTTCAAGTTGCCCATTGACCTGGCGTATGGCGCGGTACTCAGACCGACATTCCGGACTGCGTTCATCCACTGTCGTCAGATGAATAACGATGACAATAGGTACTTTGCCGAAGGTCTCAACATGCGATTTGCCTTGTTTGTCGACAGTGAATTGGCAGGGCCATGGCAAGTCGAGTGGCAGTAGGGTTTGGTCGGGTTTGCGTAGCGCACAGTATTGTTGATCATTCACCAACGTGAACGTTTGTCCGCCCATCGAGACGACTTGATCCATCGCGGCGGCTGGCGACGCCGGTGAGGCTTGCTGCCCGGCGCAGGCCGTCATGCTCGAAAGCAGGCAGCTGATCAATACAGTGCAACGAGCCTTGGTCATAGGAGCTCCCAGAACCAGATCGCCCTGGATCGATAGGAAGGATCGTCATACCGGCTGGCGGTAAGGCCACGATTCCAGAGATCGATATGGTCGCCGGTACGACTGTCGGAAGACTCGCCCAGTTGCTGAAAGCAATCCTTGAAGAAGATCAGCCCTTTCTTGTCCATCAACTTGAGGCGTTCTGCTGCGCTGCCGCCGAGAATCAGTGGAGGCCCCAGGTGATGTTTCCACAGCCAGTTCGCCAGCGATTCAGCGCCCCTGGCGTGTTCATGGGCACACTTGGGTTCGGTGTAGGTGGATTTGTTGACCTTGATGGTCAGTTCGGTATTGAGCGTGATGCTCATGCGGATAGCGCACTGGTTCGCCCACGGCCCGTCGCAGGGTTTCGCGTCGGGATAGGTCACCAGCAGATCGGAATAGGCTTTCCATAGATTGATAAACGAAGGTTTGGCCATGGCTCAGACACCGTGCGCTAAGGAATTGGACTCGAGCAAGCACCAAACACCCCCGGCGCAAGGCACCGGGGGCATGTTCGATTACACCTTGACGTTCTGGCGCACGTTCCAGCCGAACTTGACCGGACCGCCTTCCTTGGTGCCGTCGGCTTTCTGTGGCTGGTAGTCCACCAGCACCTTGGCGAAGTTCAGGGTGACGTTTTCGGTCAGGCGATCATCGCTGCCCGAACCGCCGGTGCTCAGGGACGTGATCAGCACTTCTTCGAGGTTGATGACCATGTACTCGACCTGGCTCTCACCGCCGGCCTTGCGCACGGTCAGCTTGACCTTGTCGATGTGCTTGCCGCTGGCGCAGTGCATCATCAGGTTCGGCGAAGCCTTGTCGACGTACTTGGTCAACGACAGGTCCTGGATGTTCACCTTGCCCGCACCACCGCCGCTGCCGGTGTGCATGTTGCCGGACTGGGACATGCCCCAGCTCCAGTTCAGGACGTCGATTTCGTCCTTGTGGGCCTTGTCCATGGACTCGCCCTTGATGTCGCCGATCTTGATGAAAATATCAACAGCCATGTTTTCTCCCTGTGTGGTCTCTACCACGTTGTTTGATTGACGCTGACCTTGCGAAATTGCTGCCGTTGAACGCTACGCAGGCGATCTCCAACCCACCGCGGATCCCTGTGGGAGCGAGCTTGCTCGCGATAGCGGAGTGTCAGTCATGCTCATGACAACTGATCCACCGCCATCGCGAGCAAGCTCGCTCCCACATTGGCCTTGTACCGTCCAATCAATCTTTACGCGCCCTTGGCCGACGGCAGCTTCGATACCAGGCGCAGCGACACGGTCAGCCCTTCGAGCTGGTAGTGCGGGCGCAGGTAGAACTTGGAGTTGTAGTACCCCGGGTTGCCCTCGACTTCCTCGACGATTACCTCGGCCGCCGCCAGTGGGTGCTGGGCCTTGGTGGTCTCGGTGGAGTGCGCCGGGTCGCCGTCGACGTAGTTCAGGATCCAGTCCTGCAACCAGCGTTGCATCTCGTCCTTCTCTTTGAAGGAACCGATCTTGTCGCGCACGATGCACTTGAGGTAGTGAGCGAAGCGGCAGGTGGCGAACAGGTACGGCAGGCGCGCGGCCAGGTTGGCGTTGGCGGTGGCGTCCGGGTCGTCGTATTCGGCCGGTTTCTGCAGCGACTGGGCGCCGATGAACGCGGCGAAGTCGGTGTTCTTCTTGTGCAGCAGCGGCATGAAGCCGTTCTTCGCCAACTCCGCTTCACGGCGGTCCGAGATGGCGATTTCGGTCGGGCACTTCATGTCCACGCCACCGTCGTCGGTCGGGAACGTGTGGGCCGGCAGGTTTTCCACTTCACCGCCAGACTCCACGCCACGGATGCGCGAGCACCAGCCGTAGTGCTTGAACGAGCGGTTGATGTTCACCGCCATCGCGTAGGCGGCGTTGGCCCAGGTGTACTTCGAGCTGTCGGCGCCGTCGGTGTTTTCTTCGAAGGCGAAGGCTTCCACCGGGTCGGTCTTGGCGCCATACGGCAGGCGCGCCAGGAAGCGCGGCATGGTCAGGCCGATGTAGCGCGAGTCTTCCGATTCACGCAGCGAGCGCCAGCCGGCGTATTCCGGCGTGGTGAAGATCTTGGTCAGGTCGCGCGGGTTCGACAGTTCCTGCCACGAGCCCATGCCCATCACGGTCGGCGAGGCGGCGGAAATGAACGGTGCGTGCATGGCCGCGCAGACTTTCGACAGCTCGCCCAGCAGCTCCACGTCCGGTGGCGACTGGTCGAAGTAGTAGTCGCCCACCAGGCAGCCGTAGGGCTCGCCGCCGAACTGGCCGTATTCTTCTTCGTACATTTTCTTGAAGATCGGGCTCTGGTCCCACGCGGTGCCCTTGAACTTCTTCAGGGTCTTGTGCAGGTCGGTCTTGGAGATGTTGAGCACGCGGATCTTGAGCTGCTCGTCGGTCTCGGTGTTGTTGACCAGGTAGTGCAGGCCACGCCAGGCGCTTTCCAACTGCTGGAAGTCGGGGTGGTGGATAACCTGGTTGACCTGGGCGGTGAGCTTGGCGTCGATGGCGGCGATGATCGACTCGATCGATTTGATGGCGTCGTTGGACACCAGGTCGGTCTGCGCCAGGGCCTGTTCGGCCAGGGTGCGCACGGCCGTCTCGACAGCCTCGCGGGCACGCTCGGTCTTGGGCTTGAACTCTTGCAGCAGCAGGGAGGCGAATTCGCTGGTTTCTTCGGTCGCGCCGAGGTTCTGGACGCCTTCGCGGGCGGTATTGTCAGTCATGATCATTGGTCCTGTGCTGGCTTCGGCGCGCTCGCCAGGGCCTGCAACAGCGCTGGGTCCTTGATCGCCTTCATGATGATTTCTTCGGCGCCGGTCTTGCCGTCCATGTAGGTCAGCAGGTTGGCCAGTTGGGTGCGCGCTTCGAGCAGCTTGTTCAGCGAATCGACCTTGCGCGCCACGGCTGCGGGGCTGAAGTCGTCCATGCTTTCGAACGTCAGGTCCAGGCTCAGGTTGCCTTCGCCGGTCAGTTCGTTGGGCACATGGAACGCCACGCGCGGTTGCATGGCCTTGAGGCGCGAGTCGAAATTGTCGACGTCGATTTCGAGGAACTTGCGATCGGCCACCGGTGCCAGAGGCTCTGCGGGCTTGCCGGCGAGATCGGCCATTACCCCCATGACGAAGGGCAACTGGACCTTTTTCTCGGCGCCGTAGAGCTCGACGTCGTACTCGATCTGCACTCGAGGCGCGCGGTTGCGCGCGATGAATTTCTGAGAACTTTGCTTCGCCACGTTGCTGCTCCTGGTCGCTTGAGCGACGGTGTTGGCGTCATCGGTGGTACCGGTGACGTGACTGCGTGATCCGCTCGCTTTTTATTCGCTATCCGGGCCGCGCAGGTTTTCAAATTGACTCATGCCGTCGGGAATCAGGTTGCGCACGATCGCCGCAAAATCGGCATGCACCAGATTCTTCGCCCGGTTCAACAGCACCGGCAGGGGGCTGGAGGGCTCGTGACGGGTGTAGTAAGCGAGAATCCGGTCGAGGCTGCGCACCACGTCATCGCGGTTGGCGATTTCGCCGCTGGCGGCACGCGGTGCCGTTGCCACGCTGCTTGGAGCGGTGGAGTGCTGTTCGCCAGACCCACTGTCATCGTCGGCCGGCGCTTCGCTGTCGTCGGCTTGGGGGGCGAACTGGCCGAGGATCTGCAGGGCCATCTTGAGCGGCTGCTTCAGCGGGCCGAGGTCCACGCCCTGGGCGGATCCCACCTGGTCGCTGACCTCTTGCTCGATGGCTTCTGCGGCGCTGCGGGCCTCTTGCAGGGCGGCGCGGGTCATTGCCAACTGCTCGGGGTCGCTGTCGCGCAGGGCGCCGGCGAGTTGTTCGGCGCCGAGGGTTTCGTCGGCGAAGCTTTGCAGGCCACTGGCGTTGGCGGCGGCGCGCAAGCTCACGGCACCGAAGGTGCGCGAGCGGGCCAGGATGCTTTCGCGCACCAGGCGAATGGTCATGTCGGACGTCAGGCCGGCCAGGGCATTGATGCGCACGGTGGGGTCGTTGTCGTCATCGGCATCCAGGCGCGGATGCAGGTCGGCCCAGTATTGCTTGAGCAATTGGCTGATCAACGTCAGCGAGCTGGCCAGCCCCGGGAGGCCTTCGAGGGCCAGGGAGCTTTGCAGCAGGAAATGGGTAATGCGCAGGTCTTTGCTGCGTTGCAGCAAGTCCAGGCTCTGTTGCTGGATGCTGCGCCATTCAGGCGGTTCGGCAGGCAGGATCGAATCGCCCATGCTGCGCTCGGGCTGGCCCCGGGAGTCACGCTCCAGGCGCAAGAAATCCGCGTCATATTCCAGGTCTTCACCGCAAGGCGAGTTCGCGGAAACGGCGGCGAGCAGCAAAGGCACATCCACTTGGATCGATCTCCCTATCGCCCGTGCACTATGAAGTCGGGCAGTTCACACGAAAGTTCCGGATGGAACTTCTCATGTCCCTTGACGGTAATGGCTCTATAGATGCGCTATGATCTTAAAGTGCCATCACGAACAATCAAGAAGTTGTGCATTTTTGGTGTAGTACTTATCGCTTGTCAAGGTAAGCTATTTCGACTCTGTTACAGTTGTGAGGCGCTTAACAACCCGCGCGACTGGCAGGTCGAGGAAGGTCCCGCGAGAGGCTTTTTGTCATGCAGGCCGGTTAATATTCGCCATCATGCTGGCAAAAAGCCGTTCCGCGGTGGTTGGCAAGATTTTTCGGCGCGTCGCCAGGGCGATTCCCTGTCGGCTTGCCCACGCGCGAAGCGATGCGCAGAAGTATTCAGCAAGGAGGCGTGATGCCGCTGTGTTTGACTATCACTAGTTATCACAAGATTACCCCCGGTCAGTGTTCTGAAAAGTCCATGGATCAGGGCGTGATGGCAATTGGCCGTAATTCCGATAATGACTGGGTATTACCGGATCCCGAGCGCCTGGTGTCCGGCAAACATTGCGTTATTCAATACAAGGACGGGCGCTATTACTTGACCGATAACAGCACTAACGGTGTGGAATTGGTCAAGGCCGGTGTTCGCTTGCGCAAGGGCAACAGCGAGCCCTTGCAGGATGGCGAGGTGATCCGCATCGGCGACTATGAAATCCAGGCCCGCGTCGACTTCAATCTGCCGGTGACCGACAGCAACCCGTTTGCCGAATCCCCCAGCAGCTTCGAAGCCTTGATGGGACGCCAGGCTGCCGCCGCGCCTGCTCCGACGCCGATTCCCGTGTCGATGCCGATGGGTTCGCCTGCGCATTTCCAGGGCGGCTCGGCCATGGACACCCTGCCGGACCTGTTCGATTTCCTGGCGCCCTCCAGTATTCCCCCGGCCACCCAGCCTGACCACGTCCCGGCCCAACAGCACGACTTCCGTCCGCCCACGCCGATACCACGGCCAGCGCCGCCGCCTGTGGTCGAACCGGTGGCGATCAACCCTGGCGCGGTGATCCCGGAAGACTGGGACCTGTTCAGCGACACGCCGGCGCCCGTGGCGGTGCCTCCTGTCGCGGTCGCACCGCCCCCTGTGGCGCCGCCGCCGATGATCGAGCCGATACCCACACCCCCGCCGCCGATCCCGGTCGTGCCAGCCAGCATGCCCGTGGAACCTGTACCCGTGCCAGAAGCACCGGTGACCCGTGTCGAAGCACCGGTCCCTCGCACTGAAGCGCCGGCGGCCGTGGTCGACAGCGCCCAGCCCGACCTGCTGCAAGCATTCCTGCGCGGTGCCGGGCTGGATCAGTTGCGCCTGGACAAGGCCCAGGCCGAGGCGCAAATGGAAAGCATCGGTCGCAGCTACCGGCTGATGGTCGAGGGCCTGATCGATGTCTTGCGCGCCCGCAGCAGCCTCAAGGGGGAGTTCCGCATCCAGCAGACGATGATCCAGCCGGTGGAAAACAACCCACTGAAGTTCGCCCCCAATGTCGATGAGGCGATGCTCTTGCTATTGCGCCACGGCAACCAGGCATTCATGGCGCCGGACGCGGCGGTGCGGGACAGCTTCGATGATTTGCGCGCCCACCAGCTGGCGGTGATGGCCGGGGTGGAAGCCGCGATCAAGCATCTGCTGGCGCGTTTCGAGCCGGCGCAACTGGAAGAACGCATGGGCAAGCCCGGCGGGCTGTCGGGCATTTTCAGTGGCTCGCGACAGGCCCAGTACTGGCAGCAGTTCACCGAGCTCTACAGCAATATTTCCCGGGAAGCCCAGGAGGATTTCCAGGACCTGTTCGGTCGAGAATTCAGCCGCGCCTACGAAGAACACAGCACGCGACAGCGGCGCCGTTGAGCGCCGCCGTCCCCTAACGATACCGACCAGCACACAACGGATAGCTCAAACGTCATTGAGGACGCAGGATGATTCCCAGGTTTTTACTCGCCGTCGCCACCGCGCTTCTGCTGACGGCGTGCGCCAAGGACGGGGCCAAGCCCCAGCCCCAGCCCGAAGAAACTGAAGCCAACACCGCCGCCGTCGAGTTGCATTTTCATGCCATTGCCGGCCTCAACCCCGGTGCCACTGGCCAGCCGGCCCCGGTCCGGGTGCGCATCTTCGAACTGAAGAATGCCGCCACCTTCGGCCGCGCCGATTATTTCGCCCTGGCCGAAAGGGCCCAGGCGACGCTGGGCGCCGACCTGATCGATCAGGACGAGGTGTTGATCCAGCCCAACCAGCAATTGAGCCTGCAACGGGACCTCGATCCGGCCACGCGCCACATCGGCATCCTGGTGGGCTACCGCGAACTGGACCAGTCGCTGTGGCGCACGGTGTTGAATGTCCCGCCGCGCGAATACACCGAATACCAGATCAGCCTCGACGTGCGCGCCGTGCGCAGCAGCGTCGTCGTTACCCCATCCAGCCCTGCCCAATAAGCAATCGGAGCCCCCATGTCCTGGAACAATCGCGTGGTCTGGTCGGAAGGCATGTTCATTGGAACGCAGCACTTCCAGCAGCACGACCGTTACCTGGAAAACCTCATCGACGCCCGCAGCCGACCGTTGTCGGCCGGCGCCTGGGGTTTTTCCGAATTGTTGATCGACCAGGGCCTGCTGGCCCAGGGCAAGCTGGCGATCATCTCGGCCCGGGGCCTGTTGCCGGACGGTACGCCCTTCAACATTCCCCAGGACGATCTGGCGCCCACACCGCTGAACATCGACGACAACCTGCGCGATGGCCTGGCCTACCTGGCCTTGCCGCTCAAGCGCGCCGGTGCCCGTGACACCGTCGATGAAGGCGAGGCCCTGGGCGCCGCGCGCTACATCAGTCAGGTGAGCGAAGTGCGCGACGACAACGCGCCGTTCGAAAACCGCGCCCCGGTGGCACTCGGTGCCCGGGCGCTGCGCCTGCTGACCGCCGAGGATGGTATCGGCGACTACGCCGCCATTGGCGTGGTGCGCATCAAGGAAAAACGCGCCGACCGTGCGCTGGTGCTCGACGACACGTACATCCCGCCGCTGCTGGATGTGATCGCCTCCAAGCCCCTGGCGGCGTTTCGCAGCGAGTTGCTGGGCCTGCTGCACCAGCGTGGCGAAGCCCTGGCCGGGCGAGTGGTGGCATCCGGCGCCGGTGGCGCTTCGGAGATCGCCGATTTCATGCTGCTGCAACTGGTCAACCGGGCCCAGCCGCTGATCCAGCACCTGAGCCAGCTGAGCCCGCTGCACCCCGAGCGCTTCTACAGCGAACTGGTGGCCCTGGCCGGGGAGTTCTCGACGTTCACCGCTTCCGGTCGCCGGCCACAGGAATACCCGCAGTACCAGCACGATGACTTGGTGCTGAGTTTCACTCCGGTGATGCAAGCGTTGCGCGAGGCCTTGTCGATGCTGATCGACAGCAAGGCGACGCCGATTCCGATTGTCGAGAAAGCCTACGGCATCCACGTGGCGATGCTGGCCGACAAGACCCTGCTCGACAACGCCAGCTTCATCCTGGTGGTACGCGCCGATGTCCCCGCCGAAACCCTGCGCAGCCGCTTTGGCCAGCAGAGCAAGGTCGGTTCGGTGGAGCACATTCGCGACCTGGTCAACCTGCAACTGCCGGGCATCGGCCTGCTGCCGTTGCCGGTGGCGCCACGGCAATTGCCGTACCACGCCGGTTCCACCTATTACGAACTCGACCGCGGCAGCGACCACTGGCAGCAACTGAGCAACTCCGGCGGCTTTGCGTTCCACATCGCCGGCCAGTTCCCGGGCTTGAACCTGGCTTTCTGGGCGATCCGAGGATAAATCGCGATGAGCAACGACGATCGTACCCAGTTCATGCCGACGCCCGGTGGCCGTGGCGCGGATCCCTTGCGCCAGGACCCGGGACGCCCGCAACCGGCGCCCGCGCCCCTGTCGATGCCCGCCGCGCCGGTGCTGACCGGCAAGGCCCAGGGGCTCAACCCGCTGGAAAGCGCCGCCGGCCCGTTGCTGGCTTTGCTGACGCGCCTGCGCAGCACCATCGCCCATCCGGCCCCGGCCAGCCTGCGTGCGCAATTGCTGGCCTACCTGCGCCAGTTCGAAGAGCGCGCCGAGGCCGCCGGCGTCGTGCGCAACGATGTGCTGCTGGCTCGCTACGCCTTGTGCACCGCATTGGATGAAGCGGTATTGAGCACCCCGTGGGGCGGCACCAGTGACTGGGGCAAGCAGAGCCTGTTGATCACCGTGCACAACGAAGCCTGGGGCGGCGAAAAGGTGTTCCAGTTGCTGGAGCATTGCCTGCAAAGCCCCCGGGAACGCCTGTACCTGCTGGAGCTTCTGTACCTGTGCATGTGCCTGGGCTTCGAGGGGCGCTACCGGGTGATGAACGACGGGCGCAGCCAACTGGAGGCGTTGCGCGAACGCACCGCCGCGGTGATCCGCAGCGCCCGGGGTGAATACGAGCGCGAGCTGTCGCCCCATTGGCGCGGCGTGACCGTGGCCCGCGATCGACTGGCGCAGTTCATGCCGCCGTGGATCGCCGTGGCCATTGGCGCGGCGCTGTTGCTGGCGCTGTTGTTCGGCCTGCGCATGAAGCTGGCGGCCGATGCCGAGCCGGTGTTCAAGAACATCCATTTCCTGGGCGAAATCCCGGTGCAGACGATCGATCGTCCGGTGGTGCAGCCCAAGCTGGTCGAGCGACCACGCCTGGCCGGTTTCCTCGCCGATGAGATCAAGGCCGGGCGCCTTGCCGTGGAAGACGCCGTCGACCGCTCGGTGGTGACCATCCGTGGCGATGAGCTGTTCGCCTCGGGCAGTGCCAGCATCAAGGACGATTTCCAGCCGTTGATGCTGCGCATCGCTGACGCCGTGCGTAAGGTCAAGGGCCAGGTGCTGGTGACCGGCCACAGCGACAACCGGCCGATTGCCACGCTGCGGTTCCCGTCCAACTGGGCGCTGTCCGAAGCACGGGCACGCTCGGTGCTGGAGATTCTGTCGGCCAAGACTGGCCAGCCCGAGCGCTTCAGCGCCGAAGGTCGCAGCGATACCGAGCCGCTGGCGTCCAACGCCACGGCCGAGGGCCGTGCGCGCAATCGTCGGGTTGAAATCACCGTATTGGCGGAGGGGGTCGAGTGAAGGCGTTTTTCAGTTTTATGATCCGCTGGGTCATCCCGTTGCTGGGGCTGATCGCCCTGAGCCTGATCATCTGGTTCGTCGGCCCGTTGCTTGACTGGCTGGTGCCCGAGGGCCGGCGCTGGACGTTGATCGTCCTGGTGTTCGCGGTGTGGATCGCCTACCGCGTCTTTCGCATCGTCCAGGCTCGCCGCCAGGCCGCCGAAGTCATGCGCAGCCTGGCCGAGCAAACCCCGCCGGACCCGAGCAGCATCGCCACCGCCGAAGAGCTGGAAACCCTGCGCCAACGCATGGACGAAGCCCTGGCGCTGCTCAAGAAAGCCAAGCTGGGCGGTGACGAGCGACGCAACCTCTATGAACTGCCGTGGTACGTGATCATCGGCCCACCGGGGTCGGGCAAGACCACCGCGCTGGTCAATTCCGGGCTGCATTTCCCGCTGGCCGCGCAACTGGGCGCCGGTGCGGTACGTGGCGTGGGCGGCACGCGCAACTGCGATTGGTGGTTCACCGACCAGGCCGTGTTGCTGGACACCGCTGGCCGCTACACCACCCAGGACAGCGACGCGACCGTGGACAAGGCCGCGTGGCTGGGCTTTCTCGGCCTGTTGAAGAAACAGCGCGCCCGGCGCCCGATCGACGGTGCGTTCATCGCCATCAGCCTGTCCGACCTGCTGCTGGGCAGCGACGCCGAGCGTGCCGCCCATGCCGCGGCGATTCGCCTGCGCATCCAGGAGCTCTACACCCAACTGGGCGTGCGCTTCCCGATCTACCTGATGCTGACCAAGCTCGACCTGGTGCCGGGGTTCATGGAGTACTTCGATACCCTGAGCAAGGAAGAGCGCGCCCAGGTCTGGGGCATGACCTTCGCCCTGGACGATGGAAAGGGCAACGACAGCCCGCTGGCGCACCTGCAAAGCGAATTCGCCGGCCTCGAGCAGCGTCTCAACGATCGCCTGGTGGAGCGTCTGCAGCAAGAGCGCGACCCGGCGCGGCGCGACTTGATCTACGGTTTCCCGCAACAGTTCGGTGCCTTGAAGGACTGCCTGCAAAGCTTCCTCGAAGGCGTGTTCAAGCCCAACGCCTTCGAAGAGCGCGTGCTGCTGCGCGGCGTGTATTTCACCAGCGGCACCCAGGAAGGCAGCCCGATCGACCGCCTGATCGGCGCCATGGCCCAGAGCATGAACCTGGACCGCCAGCACCTGGCGCGCCAGACCGGCACCGGGCGCAGCTACTTCATCGAAAAACTCTTCACCGCCGTGGCCTTCGCCGAACGTGGGCTGGTGGGCGTCGACCCCAAGGTCGAGCGGCGGCGCAAGTGGATCGCCCGGGGCGTATTGGCCTCCACCGTGGTCCTGGTGCTGGTGGTCGGGACCTTGTGGTGGGTCAGCTACCGCGCCAACCAGGCGTACATCGCCCAGGTCGACCAGAAGGTCGCGCCGCTGGGCCAGACCGTGCAGAACCTCAGCCCGGCGCAGCGCGATGTACTGGCCGTGTTGCCGCTGCTCAACGCGGTGAAGCACCTGGCCGACGACGCACCCGACTGGGCCGAGGGCCTGGGCCTGTACCAGGGCGACATGCTCGAAGCCGAGGCCGGCAGCGTGTACCGCAAGTTGCTGATCGCCGTGTTCGGGCCGCGCCTGGTGACCCGGATCGAAGAGCAGCTGCACAGCGGCGGCAACTCGGACTTCCTCTACGAGGGGCTGAAGGCGTACCTGATGCTCGCCGACACCGAGCATTACGATGCCGACTTCATCAAGGCCTGGATCGCCCTGGATTGGGACCGCAGCCTGCCGCGCGACCTGCCGGCCGAACAGCGGGCAGCCTTGAACGAGCACTTGCAGGCGCTGTTCGAGCGGCGTCCGCCGACGGCACGCCTGGACCCGCGCCTGATCGAAGACCTGCGTCGCCAGTTGCAGCAACTGCCCGTGGCGCAACGGGTCTACGACCGCATCAAGCGCCAGAAACTGCCTGACGGCATCCCGGATTTCCGTATCAACGAAGCCGCCGGGCGCGACGCTGCGCTGGTGTTCAGCCGCAAGAGCGGCAAGCCCTTGGGCGAGCCATTGAGCGGCTTCTTCACCGTCAAGGGCTACCGCCAGGGCTTCCTGCTCACCAGCCTCAGCCAGGCCGGGACCCTGGCCGAAGAGCAATGGGTGCTCGGCCACGAACAGGCCGACCAGCAGAACGTCGCCAGCCTGGCTGCCGATGTGCGGCGCCTGTACTTCCAGGACTACCAGCGCCAATGGGATGCCTTGCTGGCCGATATCGACTTCGTGCCGATCACCAGCGTGGCCCAGGCCGCCGACGTGCTGCGGGTGATTTCCGGCCCGACCTCGCCGTTGAAAAAACTGTTGGTGGCGGTGGCGAAGGAAACCGACCTGCAACAGGATGAACGCTTGCTGGCCGCCCAGGGCGCGCCGGCGGAAGGCGGGGTGGACAAGCTCAAGGAGCGCCTGGGCAGTCTGCTTGGCCAGGAGCAGGCACCGCAGGACGCGCCCCAGGCCAGTGACGACCCGATCACGGCGCACTTTGCCGAGCTCAACAGCATCGTCAGCAAGAAAGAAGGCGAGCCGGCGGCCATCGATGGCCTGCTGGCCGACATGAACGCCCTGTACGTGCAAGTCAGCGCCATGGTGGGCGCCAGCGGCGATGCCTTGCTCGGCGAAGCCAAGAACCAGGCCCAGGCGGCTGCGACCCGGGTCAGCCTGAATGCCGAACGCCAGCCACCGCTGGTGCAAGGGTTGGTCAAGTCGGTGGTCAACTCCACCACCAACAGCATGATGGGCGGGGTGCGCAATCAACTGAATGCCGCCTGGACCAGCGAAGTGGTGAACATCTATCGCCAATCCCTGGCCGGGCGCTACCCGATGTCGCCGGGCAGTGCGCGGGACGCCACCCTCGACGACTTCGGCCAGTTCTTCGGCGTCGGCGGGGTGATGGACAACTATTTCCGCAAGTACCTGCAACCCTACGTGGACACGTCCACGCCGACCTGGCGCTGGCAGCCGGGCGCCGCGCAGAAACTCGGCATCGCCCCTGGTGTGTTGCAGACCTTCCAGCGCGCGGCGGCCATCCGCGATGCGTTCTTCCGCTCCGGCGGGACCCAGCCGATGGTGCGTTTCGAGCTCAAGCCGGTGGCGATGGATTCGACCATTACCCAGTTCCTGCTCGACCTCGACGGCCAGCAGTTGAGCTACGACCACGGCCCGAGCCGCCCGACCGCCATGCAGTGGCCGAATCCGGGCAGCATCGGCGTGGTGCGGATCTCGATCATGCCACCGTCCTCCAGCGGTCGCTCCGGCATCACCCTGGACGGGCCGTGGGCCTGGTTCCGGTTGCTGGAGCAATCGGACCTGACCGCCGGCAACTCGCCGGATCGCTTCAACCTGCGGCTGCGGGTCGATAACGCCAGTGCCTCCTACGAGCTGCGGGCCAACAGCGCCTTCAACCCGTTCAAGAGCCGGGTGCTCAGCGGCTTCAGCCTGCCGGAGCGGCTATGAGTACGCCGGGCTTCTATGGAAAGTTGGCCAGCCGTGGGGATTTCGTCAGCCGTGGCCTGCCCCAGAGCTTCATCGGCCCGTGGGATTCGTGGCTGGCGGCGGGTTTGCTCGCCAGCCAGAGCAGCCTCGGCGAGCGTTGGCTGGATGCCTACCTGGTCAGCCCGTTGTGGCGTTTCGTGGTGGCGCCCGGCGTGTGCGGGCCCGACGCCGTGGCAGGGGTGGTGATGCCGAGCATCGACCGGGTCGGCCGGTATTTCCCGCTGACGGTGGCAGCGTTGCTGGCGCCCGACGCGGACCCCGCGTCCGTGGTGGGCGGGGCGGACGAGTGGTTCGAGCGGGTGGAAAACCTGTTGCTGAGCACATTGAACGTGGAGGCCAGCTTCGAAGCGTTCGGCGCCGAACTGGACAGCCTCGGCAGCCCGATGTCCCTGTCCCGCACGCCCGGCGGCCGGTTTGCCAGTCTGCAGCGCTTCGACGCCACCGACCCGCAGCGGCGCATGAGCGCCCTCGCCGAGGCGGCCTGCGAAGGCGCCAGCCTGTGGTGGGGCCAGGGCTCCGAGCGCATCGCGCCGGGCTTGATGCGCTGCCAGGGCCTGCCGGCCGCTGCTGATTTTGCGCAATTTTTGCTCGGCCAAGAAGGTGTTGTTTAGATGCGTGCAAGTGCCGGAAAAGCATTCAAGTCTGCAAGCAAGAGCCATGTCGGCATGGTTCGCCAGGTCAACGAAGACGCCTGCCTGGACCTGCCGGAGCACGGCCTGTGGGTGGTCGCCGATGGCATGGGCGGGCACGCGGCGGGCGACTACGTCAGCAGCCTGATCGTCGACAGCCTGCGCGGCATCGCCGTGGGCCGTTCGCTGGAAGAGTACGTCGCGGCGTTGCAAAGCGACCTGTTGCGGGTCAACGCGGCGGTGCGTGAAGAAACCGCCAATCGCGGCGTGACCATGATGGGCAGCACCGTGGTGGTGCTGGCGACGCGCGACTTGCGCGGCGTGTGCCTGTGGGCCGGCGACAGTCGCCTGTACCGCCTGCGCGACGGCGTGCTGGAAGGCGTCTCGCGGGACCACAGCTACGTCCAGGACCTGCAGGACAGCGGCCTGCTCAGCGAAGCCGAGGCCCGGGTGCATCCACGGGCCAACATCGTCACCCGCGCCATTGGCGTCGAGGCCCAACTCAACCTGTCGACCGTCGAACTGCTGCTGGTGCCCGGCGACAGTTACCTGCTGTGCAGCGACGGGCTGACCAAGACCGTCGAAGATGAAGAGATCCGAGAAGTGCTGAGCCACGACGAACCCGGCGAAATCGCCAGCAGCCTGGTGTCCCTGGGCCTGATGCGCGGCGCGCCGGACAACATCACCGTGGTGGTCGTGAAGGTGCCGTCATGAACCCCCTGAACATCCAGATCCCCGGCTACGACATCGACGGGGAGATCGGCGAAGGCGCGATGGCGAGCGTCTACCTGGCGACCCAGCGCTCGCTGGAGCGCAAGGTTGCGCTCAAGGTCATGGCCGCCGCGTTGGCCGCCGACCCGACGTTCTGCGAGCGCTTCCTGCGCGAAGGCAAGACCCTGGCGCGGCTGTCGCACCCGCATACCGTCACCATCCATGACATCGGCAATGTAGGTGAGCTGTATTACATGGCGATGGAATACCTGCCCAACGGCACGCTCAAGGAACGCATCGCCGCGGGCCTGACGCCGGAGCAGGGCCTGACCTACATCCGCCAGATCGCCTCGGCCCTGGGCTACGCCCATGGCCTGGGCCTGGTGCACCGCGACGTCAAGCCGGCGAACATCCTGTTCCGCGCCGACGGCACGGCGGTGCTCTCGGACTTCGGCATCGCCAAGTCCCTCGACGACCGCACCCAGTTCACCCAGGCCGGTTTCGCCGTCGGCACGCCCAGCTACATGAGCCCGGAGCAGGCCCGTGGGCAGGACATCGACGGCCGCGCCGACCTGTATGCCCTGGGCGTGGTGCTCTATGAAATCCTCGTCGGCGAGCTGCCGTATACCGGCAACGACGCACTGTCCACGGCCCTGGCCCACCTCACCGAACCGTTGCCGGAACTGCCGGTGCACCACGGCCGTTACCAGGACGTGCTGCGCAAGCTGCTGGCCAAGGATCCGGCGGAGCGGTTCCCGGATGCGGCGGCCTTGCTGCGGGCGCTGGACAACCTGCCCCAGGACCCGAACGAAGCGACCCTGATCCGGCCGTTGCCCCTGCCGGTGGCGACCCCACCGGCGGGCGAGGACCTGGCGGGATTGACGCCGGTGTCCATCGACATTCCCAGCGGTCCCGCGCAGCCCCCGTCCCGGCCCCAGCTGGCACCCCCGCCGGTGAGCCCGCCGCCGCGGCCCGTCGTTGCGCCAACGCGCAAGAAGCCAGTCTTCGCTCTGGCCGCCGTCGCGGTGGCCGTGGCGCTGGCAGTGGGCGGCGCGGGTTACTGGTGGTTGTCCGGTGATGACGGCAAGGCCGCGAAGCCGCCGCTGGCGTCGACGTCTTCGTCGAGCAAGCCACCGGTGAAGGCGCCGGAAACACCGCCGGTGAAAACCCCCGAAGCCCCGCCGGTCACGCCGCCCGTGAACCCGCCGGTGGCCACCGAGGCCGACGGCGGCCAGCGTCCGCTGCTGATGGCCGGCAAGAAAACCCTGTTCCAGCGCGTGCTCACCAAGCCCGGGGCGAAACTGGCCGATGCGCCGGGTGCCGCGCCTGGCAAGGAGCTGCCCGCGTTTTCGGTGCTGTACGTCTATCAGCGCAAGGAGGTGGAAGGCAGCCCATGGGTGCGCGTCGGCGCCGCCACCGATGGCCGCAGCGACGGTTGGTTGCCGGCCGCGCACGTCAGCGACTGGAAGCAGAGCCTGGTGCTCAAGTTCACCGAGCGCTCCGGCCGCGCGCCGGTGATGTTCCTGCGCCAGGCCGGCGAAGTGGAAAAACTGCTGGCCAACCCCTCGGCCGCCAGAAACGTACTGCTCAAGGCCCAGCAGAGCCCGTCCGACAACCAGCAGGTGCTGGCCCTGGAGCCCGCCGCCAGCGCCGTGCCGGAGAAACAGTTCTACCTGCTGCCGATCTTCGATTTCCGCGAGAGCCTCGACGAGAACGGCCAGCCGGTGCAGTTGCTGAACGTGGCGTCCATCGACCCGGGCAACACGGCCAAGGCAGCCTCCGGCAACACACCGATCCTCAACGCCAACGCCGACGCGTTCCGCACCGCGGTGGTGCTGGTGGTGGATACCACGGTGTCCATGCAGCCGTACATCGACCAGGTGCGCGACGTGGTGCACCAGTTGCAGGCGCGCATCGCCGAGCGCGGCGAGCTGGACAGTGTCAGCTTCGGCCTGGTCGGTTTCCGCAGCAGCGTGAAGAAGACCCCGGGCCTTGAGTACGTGGCCAAGACCCTGATCACCCTGGATCAGGGCCGTGACCCGCAGCGCTTCATGGACCTGGCGCGCCAGGTCAAGGCATCCACGGTGTCGAGCCACTCGTTCAACGAAGACGCTTTCGCCGGGGTCATGGAAGCCGTGCAGGGCATGGACTGGTCCGGCTATGGCGGGCGCCTGATCCTGCTCGTCACCGACGCCGGTGCCTTGCGCAAGAACGATCCGTTTGCCGCGACCCAGATGAACGAAGCCGAAGTCCGCCAGGCGGCGCTGGGCAAGCAGATCAAGATCTACGCCCTGCACCTGCTCAGCGACGCCGGCAAGAAGACCCACGCCGGTGCCCAGAGCCAGTACCGCACCCTGACCGCCGACGCCAACCCGCAGATCGGCGACTTGTACATCCCGGTGCCGGGCGCCGACGTGCGCAAGTTCGGCGAGCGGGTCGACGAGATCGGCACGGTGTTCGCCGACCTGGTGCATCAAGTGCGCAGCAACAAGGCACAGAGCGTTCCGCAACTGGGCGCCGCGCCGAGCCTGGCCGACAAGTCGGCGGCGGTGGGCTACGCCATGCACATGGACTTCCTGGGTCGCAAGAGCGCCAGCCAGGCACCGCAACTGGTCAGCGCCTGGACCGCCGATCGCGACCTGACCAACCCGGCCCTGCCGGCGTTCCAGGTCTGCGTGATGCTGACCAAGCTGCAACTCAACGATTTGCAGCAATCGCTGAAGCTGATCGTCGACGCGGCCCGCAAGACCCAGAGCTCGCCCAAGGATTTCTTCCAGGAAATCGCCAGCGCCAGTGCCTACATGAGCCGCGACCCCTCGGCCTTGCGCAAGGGCGGCAACCTCGCCGACGGCGGGATCCTCGGCGAGTACCTGGAGGGGCTGCCGTACCGCAGCAAGTCGCTGAACATGACCCAGGACTTGTGGCTGTCCTTGAGCGTGGCCGAGCAGGAAGACTTCATCGACGAGCTGGATTCGAAAATCCGCCTCTATGAAACCTTCCACAACGACCTGGCGAACTGGGTGCGTTTCGGCGACGCCGAGCCCGGCGATGCCTTGTACCGCGTTCCGTTGTCGACGCTGCCGTGATGCTCGACATGAACGCCGTGCACAAGAGCCGGGGCGCCGGCACCCAGCGCTACAGCCTGGTGATTCCACGGCTGCAATTGCGTGGCGGTGAACAATTGGCGGTGGTCGGCCCCAGTGGTTGTGGCAAGAGCACGCTGCTCGACCTGCTGGCCCTGGTGTTGGCGCCGGACCAGGCCGGGCGGTTCGACTTCACGCCCGCCAACACCCCCCTGGACATCGCCAGGTTGTGGCGCGTTCGCGCGCAGGGCGCCTTGGCGGAGCTGCGCAGTCGGCACCTCGGTTACGTGCTGCAAACCGGCGGCCTGCTGGGTTTCCTCGACGTACGCGGCAACATCGCATTGTCGCGCAAGCTCCTCGGCCTGAAGGATGACGGCAGCGTGACGCGCCTGGCCGGGCAGTTGGACATCGCCGACCAGTTGGATAAGAAACCGGCGGACTTGTCCGTCGGCCAGCGCCAGCGCGTCAGTTGCGCCCGCGCCTTGGCCCATGGCCCACGGCTGTTGCTGGCCGATGAGCCGACCGCAGCCCTCGACCCGCTGAACGCGGAGCGCGTCATGCAACTGCTGGTGGCCCAGGCTCGCGAGCACGGTGTCTGCTGCGTCGTCGCCACCCATGACGAAGCACTGGCCCGGGCCTGCGGCTTGCAGGTGCGCCGCATCAGTTGCCGTCGGGATGCCGACGGCGGCGTCACCGCCACGCTCGGGGAGGCTTGCTGATGCGCAGCACGCTGGTGGCTTCCCTGGCCTGGCAGGATTACCGCAACGATGCGTGGTTGTCGGCGTGCTCGGTGTTGGCGCTGGTGGCGGTGGTAGCGCCGCTGCTGGTGCTGTTCGGGTTGAAGTTCGGCCTGGTCAGCAGCCTCACCGAGCGCTTGCAGAACGATCCGGCCACCCGCGAGATCATCCCCCTGGGCGGGGGGCGGTTCAGCGCCGGGTTCATCGAGCAATTGAGTCGGCGCGATGACGTGGCGTTCGCCTTGCCGCGCACCCGGCAGATCGCCGCCACCGCGGATTTGAGCCGAGAGGCTGCGGTCGTCACGGTCGAGATGATCCCCACCGCCGCCGCCGATCCGTTGCTCGATCAGTTGCCGGTGCCCCAAGGCCTGGATCAAGTGGTGCTCAGCCAGACCGCCGCGGAAAAGCTCGGGGCCAAGGCCGGCGATTGGTTGCAAGCCAGTTTCGCCCGGCAAGTGGCCGGGCGCAGCGAGGCGCAGCGCACGCAGGTCCAGGTGGTGCACGTGCTGCCGCTGGAAGCGTTCGCCCGGGACGGCCTGTTCGCCCCGCTGGCCTTGCTGGAAGCGGCGGAAGACTATCGCGACGGTCGCGCAGTGCCGGCGTTCAACTGGCCGGGCGAAGCGCAGGGCGTGGCAGGGCAACGGGTGTACCCGGCATTCCGGCTGTACGCGCGCAGCCTCGCTGACGTCGAGCCGCTGCGCCAGTATTTCGCCGCGCAGCACCTGTTGGTGTCGACCCAGGCCCAGACCATCGCGCAGGTGCAGTCGTTGAGTCGCAACCTGTCGATCGTATTCTGGATCATCGCCGGCTTGGCCCTGGCCGGGGCGTTCGCGGCGATCTTCGCCGGGGCCCTGGCGGCGGTGGAGCGCAAGCGCCGGGAATTGTCGGTGTTGCGGCTGTTGGGGGTGTCTACCGCTGCGCTATTGTTGTTCGTGGTGTTGCAGGCGCTTTACAGTGCCGGGCTTGCAGCCCTGCTCAGCGCCGGGCTGTATGGCCTGGCGCAGTCGGGCCTGAATTATCTATTTGCGCAGTTGCCGGGCGAATACGCCAGCCATCTGCTGCCGCGTCACTACCTGTTGGCCCTGGTGGCCGTGCTCGGCGTCAGCGCCGTGGCGGCGGCTTGCGGTGGCTGGCGCGTGGCGCGCATCCAGGCGAGTGAAGGAATCCGCGATGTATAAGTTATTAGCCGCCGCCGTGGCGCTGAGCCTGGCCGGCCTGGTGGCCTTGCCTCAATCGGCAAGCGCCGACGAGGCCAGCGACAAGCTGGACAACCCCAAGCCGTTGCCCGACGACGTCAGCCTGCCGTTGCCCTGCGAAGGGCAGATGGTGTTCCGTTACGTCTACATCCTGGCCCAGGGCACCCTGGACGACCGGGAGATCAGCCTCGGCTACCCGTTCAGCGAGGGCGAGGCCGGTTACCAGCAGTCGTTCATTTCCGGCTACCGGCGCGACTTCATCAATGGCCAGTTCACCCTCAAGGACCTGCCCCAGGACTGGAACAAGACCATCACCCCATTGATGCCCAAGACCGACGCCAAGACGCCGCTCAAGCCGATGCTGTATTTCATCGGCAAGTACGAAGTCACCGCGCGCCAATACGCCCAGGTCATGGCCCAGGCGCAGTCCCTGGCCAGCGGTGAGCCGGCGCCGGCCTGCGAAGCGTTGCAGGCCGACCTGCCGCAAGGCGTGGCCGGCCGCCTGCCCAAGGTGAAATTGTCGAAGTTCGAAGCTGAGCGGTTCGCGGCGGTGTACAGCGCCTGGTTGATGAAATACCACAAGGACCTGCTGCCGGTGAGCGGTCGCGGCACCTCCGCCGAAGATGGCGGGCTGGGTTTCGTGCGCCTGCCCACTGAAGTCGAGTGGGAATTCGCTGCCCGTGGCGGGCAAGCCGTCAGCCGCCAGGACCTGGAAGGCCGGTTGTTCCCACGGCGCCTGGAAGGCAGCGAAAGCGACGGTCCGCTGGCCGATTGGGCGGTGTTCAACCAGGTCGCTGGCGGCACCGGCCAGGCGGCACGGTTGATGCCGATCGGCACCAAGCTGCCGAACCCCATCGGCCTGTTCGACGTGGTGGGCAACGCCGCCGAAATGGTCCAGGAATCCTTCCAACTGGTGCATGCCGGACGTCGCCAGGGCGCCTATGGCGGCTTCGTGGTCAAGGGCGGCAACTACCTGGAAGGCGAGGGCACGCTGTTCACCGGCATGCGCCGCGAATACCCGCTGTTCGCCGCCGATGGCACCGAGCAGAGCAACGAAACCACCGGCTTCCGGGTGGCCGTCGGGGCGCTGTCGGCGCCACGGTCGCGCTACAAGGAACTGTTTGCCCAGTGGCAGAAAGAAGGGCGCCTCGCGTCCCTGACCGACGCCATCGATGACGCCGACGACCCCACCAAGCGCCTGGACAGCATCATCGCCGCCAGCGTCGACCCGCGCCTGCAGGCCGAGTTGGGGCTGGTCAACGAAGAGCTCAAGCGCAACGTCTCGCTCATCGCCCAGCAGCGCGAGGAAGCGGCTGGCAACCTGATCCAGTCGTCGGCCCTGGTGGCCGAGACCGTCAACAACTACAACATCCGCCTGACCAATCTGCAGAACAGTCGCCAGGCGGCCCTGGATGCCAAGGACGAGGCCAGCGCCACGCTGTTCGCCACCGCCATCGACAACGGTCGCAGCGCGCTGGATGGCGCCGTGGCGATCTACATCGACAACCTGGCAACCGGCACGCGCTACACCGACGCGGTGATCCAGGCGCAGTTCCAGCGCGTCAAGGAAGAGCTGGAGCGCAAACCAGTACTGGGCAAGAGCCTGGTGGCGCGTGCCACGTTATTCGTTCGCCATGTCGGGGATTATCGTCAGCAAAAACGAGCCGACCCGGCGGCGATATTGAAGGAATTGCTCGCATCGAGCGCCCAGCGGTCTTGAGCGTTCGTTGTCAGCGAGCTTGGAAGGGACTCAGGCGGCGATAGGGCCGCGCTGAGCTGGTCAAAACTTAAACGAGAACACAACTATGCTTTTCTCCCGTAAACCTTTTGCTTCGGTTTCCAAGCGTCACTTGCTGCTGGTCGCTGTAGGCTTCAGCATCGTATTGACCGGCTGCGCGACTTCGCCGACGTCCAAGGTCGCGTCGAGCACCAAGGTCGAGTACTACCCCAACTGCTACGAGCCCGTGCAGCACTTGCGTTCCACCGAAGGTGACATGACCAAGTCCGTGGTCACCGGCGCAGCCGTCGGCGCCGTGGGTGGCGCACTGCTGGGCGCCCTGACCGCCGATAAGGAAGACCGCGGCCGCAACGCCGCCATCGGTGCCGCGGGCGGCGCCCTGGCCGGTGGTGCTGCCGGTTACTACACCGAGCGCCAGAAGCAGATCGCCGATGACAACCAGCGCATCGCCTCCTACGCCGCTGACGTCAACAAAAGCGCCTCGGCCATCGACCGCAGCACCGCGTACGCCAAGGCTTCGCAACAGTGCTACCAGAGCGCGTTCACCAAGCTGGTGGCCGACCGCAAGGCCAAGACCGTCAACGACACCGAAGGCCGCAAGCGCCTGGCGGAAATCGTCGCTGGCCTGAAAGAGTCCAACGACCTGATCGTCGCGGTCAACGGCAAGGCCGCCGAAGACCTGAACAACTACACCCAGGCCTATGAAAAAGACCTGCAGCAAGTGGGTGTGCAGCGTACTGACGTGGTGACCGTGGCCACGGCCGACACCGCGCCTGTCGTGGCGCCGACCAAAACCAAGACCAAGAAGGTCCAGCCGGCGAAGAAGAAAGAGCTGCCCGCTGTGCCGAAGGAAGCCGTTGCGACCGAGAAGACCCTGCAGGATGCCAAGGCCAAGCAGGCTGAAAGCAAGCAGGTTGCCAGCGCTGGCACCAGCCAGGTGAACAGCATGTGCAAGAACCCGGACCTGGGTGATTGGGCTCCGGTGCCTTGCCCGAATGTTTGATTGAGTGATTGTTGCTGATCATGCTCTTGGGGTGATCAGTGCAAAAAGCCTGTGGGAGCTAATTTGCTCCCACAGTTGTTTCTGGGGCGGACTGAATATTTGCAACGACCCGATCCGTTGTGGGAGCGAGCTTGCTCGCGAAGTCGATTTTGGATTGGGAACATATCCATTGCTGCGGTAACGGCGGCTTATGGTTCCGCTTTTACAGCGGGTTACTTTTGGCAAACGCCCCAAAAGTAACCAAAAGGTCTTGGCCCCACCACTCGGCACCTCGCCTGCGGCTCGGTGTGCCCGAACGCCGGCATTGCTCCGTGGGCCCGCCGCGAAGGGCCATCCATGGCCCAGCGCGGCTAACCCGGCATCCATGCCGGGTTGCCCACTGCACAACACCGGCGTTCGGCCAGCGTGGTTAACGGGGCCCTGAGATCAAAAGCCAAAGCCAAAGCCAAAGCGGGCACATGTTCATGTGCACAGAGAGCCCCTGTGGGAGCGAGCCTGCTCGCGAAGACGGCCTGCCAGACAACACGGCATCAGGATCGCACCCCATATCCCTGTGGGAGCGGGCTTCCCGCGAAGACGGCCTGACAGACAACATGGCAACAAGATCGCATCCCCATATCCCTGTGGGAGCGGGCTTGCCCGCGAAGACGGCCTGCCAGACAACACGGCATCAGGATCGCACCCCATATCCCTGTGGGAGCGAGCTTGCTCGCGAAGACGGCCTGCCAGACAACACGGCATCAGGATCGCACCCCATATCCCTGTGGGAGCGAGCCTGCTCGCGAAGACGGCCTGACAGACAACACGGCATCAGGATCGCACCCCATATCCCTGTGGGAGCGGGTTTACCCGCGAAGGCGTCGGCACAGCTTGCATCAAAGCAACGTGCTATCCCTTGGCACTTGGCACTGCCATTTCCTTGCTTTCCAGATGATCCAGCGCCCGTTCGACCAGCAACTGAACCCCATCGGCCATGCGGCTGATCGCCAGGGCGATGCAGCGGCGTGATTCATCGACATCGTCAGCCAGGTCGGCGGCGATGGTGCTGATGGACAGCAGGTCTTCGGAAGCGTTGGCCAGGAGGGTTTCGGTGTCGATGTGAGGTGAGACGATGAAGAGCTGGGTCTTGTCGGGTTCGGGTAGGGCAGAGGGCTTGGGATTGAGGTAGTAGTCGAGGGCGCGGTTGGTGGCGTCTTCGAGCTTCTTTTCTTCCTGCAGTTCGACGCGGGATTTGTGGCCGTTCTGTGGGGGATTCGGAGTTGCTTTGAACATGATGAAACTTCCTGGAAGTGGAGCCGGCACCCTCCGATTGCACGTCGAAAAATGGGTGGCAGCTGTACGTAGGTGTGCAAGACCGGTCCAGGAACCCGGCAGACCCGAAGGTCTCCCACGCGCAGCCGCCATAACAGTCGGCGAGCATAGAAAAATGCTCGGCGAATAGCCATAACGAATGCGTTCCTGGTCCGGACTTGCACGTCCGTGTCACCGTTTTTTGCGATGACGGACCCAGGTTATCGGCGCTTCCAATCACTGCCTAGTTCATGAACAGCCCGGCGTTTTGAAGGAAACATCCGAAGAAGCTGACGAAAATGAGGACCTGTTCATTTATCTGTCAGACGTGACTTAGCAGTCATCTTGCAGGAAAACACGATCATCTCCCGTCAAAGCGATCCGATGATAGCGTTTGGCCGCAGAATCGCTAAACTGCCCCGGCCACTCTCTTTCTTTCGAGGCGTTGTCGATGAAATTTCGTTTTCTGTTGTGGATGCTGGGGTTGTTGCTGGGCAAGGCCAGCCGGACGAATCCGGCGTTCCAGCAGCAGTTGGGTGACAAGGAACTGGTGTTCCAGCTGCAAACCCTGGACGGGAAGGTCGCACGGCATTTCACCGTGAAGGACCAGCGCGTCACCAGTAAGAGTGGCACCTATCCCACGCCTGCGTTCGCCATCGCTTTCAAGGACGCGGCCTATGGTTTTGCCACGATGCAGGCCAAGAACAAGCAACTGGCTTTCATGACGGGGATTCAGGACAAGTCGATCCAGATCAAGGGCAACCCGGCGCTGGTGATCTGGTTCCAGGGGCTGATGCGGTATCTGAAGCCGAAGAAACCAAAGCCGAAGTCCTGAGTGGCGATTGGCAGGCCGGATGCACATGCCTAAAAAGTCTATAGGACTGTCAGAGATGACAGGTGTGTCAGCGCCTGTTTGACGGTTCCATGAAGCCTGATATCCGCATTGGATATTCACTGCTTGATGGGAGCAAAAACATGACTCGATCAACGGACACGACGGCCGCCGGCACCTTGGACCCCAGTTTTGCCGAAGGCGGAATATTAAGCTTGCCGACCCCGGAATTTGCTGAGTTCTACGTACAGGCCGTGCTGCCGCTGGCTGGGAATCAACTACTTCTTGGCATGCGTGTCCTGGGAGCGCACGAACCGATTGGGGTGGCGAAATTAAAAGAGGACGGTTCGGTTGATTGGGAGTTTGGCGAGGCCGGGACAGGCTTGGTTGAATTTTCTATCAAGGGTCATCGCTTGTATGTCGATCAGCTCTGTGCTCTGAACGATGGTGGATGGCTGGTGATAGGCACCTATCAGACAGAGGGTTTTGGCGGCAGATATGTGTTGCGGTACTTTCAGGATGGGCAGTTGGACGGATCTTTTGGCGAGAACGGTCTTCGCTTACTTCCCTTTAAAGACGGGCACAAGGGCGTTGAGAAGACGCTGAGGATTTCTGGTTGGGGGGACGGCCGGTACCCCGTCCTTGGGCCGCGAGACCCGGGCCGCCAAGGCACCGCTGCGGTACAGCAACTGGATGGCAAGATCGTTCTGTTGAGTCATCGATATTTGGAGTTCGGCCCTGCACAGAGAATCGTCCTGCGTCTTAATCCAGATGGTTCAATGGACAAAACGTTTAACGGAGCAGGTTTTGCGGTCATTGAACTGAATAATATTGCTTATGATGATCTCACTGCCGATGCGGTGGCCGTCCAGGCAGATGGCAAGGTGATCGTCTCGGGCAGTTATTTCAAGGCAAGTCCGGCCTCGAGAGGTGCTTATGTAACACGTTTAGATTCGATGGGGCGTCTCGATTCTGACTTCAATGGGGGCGTAGTTACCGTTCCGCACGCTAATTCTATTTTTGTCCGTGATATTGCCGTGAAGGAAGCCGATGGACGGATATTGGTGGCAGGCAACGCTCGCAATAATCAAGCAATGAATGGGATATTGTTCGTATTAACCAGCGGTGGATTTTTCGATTTTAATTTCAACCGTGGTCAACCCTTGTTCTCCATGCCCCTGGCTCAGGGGCAGTCTTGGAAATGTTGCACATTTCAGGCAGACGGCTCGATCCTTGTTGCAGGTACGACAGGCGCAGGTTTTGTCATGGAGGGAACGTTCGCGTTGACGGCGCGTTTCCTTCCTGATGGTTCGCTCGATCCTACTTTCAATGGCGTCGGTTTTGTGACCTTTGACGAAAAAAACCAGTACGAATCGGTAGAAACTATGGCGGTAATGGTAGACGGACGGATCGTGGTCGGCGGTTTTGGTTGGCTCGACGGCCCGGATTGGGCCTACATTGGTCGAGGCTGGATAGTGCGTTATCTGGTCTGAGCTGTCGGGAGTCTTGTGGCGAGGGAGCAGGCTCCCTCGCCACGCAAAGCCGTTCATCTGCTGTCGCCAGTTGGCTCAGGCGGAGCTTTCAGCCATGAAACTGCGAAGCCAGTTCCCGCAACAACACCTCAGCTTCCAGCACCTTGCTCACCACGTCATTGGCCTTCTCCCGCGTCAAGCCCACACGCTCGAGCAGTGCATCGGGGATTTCCTCGTCCGGGCCGGAGCCGATGCCCCGGGCGCGCAGCAGGCGCACGGCCAGGCAGACCAGGTTCGGGTAGGCGGCGTATTGGCCATCGTAGTGCGGGTCGTGCTGGAAGCGCAGGGCGGTGGCCAGTTCGTCGGGCATGTCCCAGTAGCGCATCAGCCACCCGCCGATCTGCTCGCGACTGATGCCCAGCAGGTGTTGCTCGACGTAGCTGTGGCACAGGTGCGGGTTGACCTCCAGGTGCCGGCAGATCAGCGAGAAGTGCGGCGGGAACACGTGGGCCAGCAGCAGGTAGCCGAAGTTGTGCAGCAGGCCGGACAGGTAGGTCAGGCCGCCTTCGGGGCGCTGGGCGCGGGGCATGGCGCGGGTCAGGCCTTCGATGACGGCAGCGGTGTAGATCGACTGCTGCCAGTACGGCGTGGTGTGTTGCGGGTGGTCCTTGGGCAGGCTCAGGGTCTTGCCCAGGGCCAGGCCCAGCGCCAGGTTGATCACCAGGTCGAAGCCCAGTACCCGGACGATGGCGTCTTCCACCGAGCGGATCTTGCCCGGCGAGGCGTAGTACGGTGACGCCGCCCAGCTCACCACTTGGGCGGCCAGGGCCGGGTCGGTCTCGACGACGCCGGTGATGTCATCGATGGTCGCGTCAGGGTCGACCCGCAGCTTGATGATTTTTTGCGCGGTTTCGGCCAGCGGCGGGATCTCGATGGTTTCTTCCAGCCGTTGCTGGATGCGCCGCGCCGTGAAGGCTTGCACCGCCTGGGTGATTTCCGCGCGGTCGTCGTGCGGGCGGTCCAGGTTGGGAGTGATGTTGCTCGTGGCTTCGCCGAACGTCGCGGCGCTGGCCTTGGTGAGCATGGTCTTGAAGGCCTCGCTGGTGACTTCCAGCAGCAGCCCCGGCTCGCCCGAGTTGATCAGCAGCTTGGGCTCGCGCAGCAGGCTTTCTTCGTACAGGCACGGTGAGCTGGTCAGCGCCGGCAGGCCGGGCAGCAGGCTCAGGTTGTGTTTGCCGAGCATGCGCTCCAGGCGTTCGGTCGGGACTGCCGTGAGCTTGCGCCCCGTGAGTTCGGCCAGGCGATTGAGGTCCAGCAGTTGGCTTTGTGGAAACAGCACCATGAGCGCGCCAACGGCATCGTGCAGCAGAACCGCCTGCACCTTGCGGGTGGGGTTCAGGCTCGGTCGCTCGATCACTTCGTCAAAGCCGATGCCTAATTTCTCGAGCAACTGCCGAATAACTGACGGAGCGTGCGGAATGTCGGGGGCGAGGGCAGCTTCTGTCATGGTCTGTGTCCGTTTTCCTACAAGTCGAGCAGTATAACCAGCTTGCCAAGGTCGGTGCGCCCGGAAACTGCGAGCGTGCTCACACTTGGCCGTATTGCTGCCCATGTCGCAGCCAGCGGTCCAGCAACGGGCTGACGTGGTCGGGCCAGCGTTCCAACAGGGCCTGGGCGGCGTCGCGTACGGCGGGAAGCAGGTCGGCGTCGCGCATCAGGTCGGCTACCTTGAATTGAAGCAGACCCGTCTGGCGCGTGCCGAGCATTTCGCCTGGTCCGCGCAGTTCGAGGTCTTTTTCGGCGATGACGAAGCCGTCGTTGGTTTCGCGCATGATGCCCAGGCGCTGGCGCCCGATCTGCGACAGCGGCGGGTGGTAGAGCAGGACGCAATGGCTGGCGGCGCTGCCCCGGCCGACCCGGCCGCGCAGCTGGTGCAGTTGCGCCAGGCCCAGGCGCTCGGGGTTCTCGATGATCATCAGGCTGGCATTGGGCACGTCCACGCCGACTTCGATCACCGTGGTGGCCACCAGCAGTTGCAGGGCGCCGGCCTTGAACTCGGCCATGACGGCGGCTTTCTCGGCCGGTTTCATGCGGCCGTGGATCAGCCCGACCTTCAACTCGCCGAGGGCGGCGGTGAGGTCCTCAAAGGTGGTTTCCGCCGCCTGGCAGGTGAGCTCTTCCGACTCTTCGATCAACGTGCAGACCCAATAGGCCTGCCGGCCTTCGGCACAGGCGCTGCGCACCCGTTCAATCACTTCGACCCGCCGGGTGTCCGCGACCAGTACGGTGTTGACCGGCGTGCGGCCGGGGGGCAGTTCATCGAGGATCGAGGTGTCGAGGTCGGCGTAGGCGCTCATGGCCAGGGTTCGAGGGATCGGCGTGGCGGTCATGATCAACTGGTGGGGGCACATCCGCCCGCCAACGCCTTTCTGCCGCAGGGCGAGGCGTTGCTGCACGCCGAAGCGGTGTTGTTCGTCGATGATCACCAAGGCCAGGTTCTTGAACTGCACCTCGTCCTGGAACAGCGCGTGGGTGCCGACCACCATCGGTGCGCCCTCGGCGATCTGCGCCAGGGCGGCGGCGCGGTTCTTGCCCTTGAGCTTGCCGGCCAGCCAGGCGACTTCGATGCCCAACGGTTCGAGCCAGCGCTGGAAGGTGATGAAATGCTGTTCGGCGAGGATTTCCGTGGGCGCCATCAATGCCACCTGGTAACCCGCTTCCAGCGCTTGGAGCGCCGCGAGGGCGGCTACCACGGTCTTGCCGGCGCCGACGTCGCCCTGGATCAGCCGCAGCATGGGTTCGGGCTGGCTCAGGTCGTAGGCGATTTCGTTGCCGACCCGCTGCTGGGCGCCGGTGGGGTTGAAGCCCAGGTTGCGCAGGTACTGGGGCGGCAGCACGCTGGCCTTGGGCATGGCCGGCGCGCGCAAGGCGCGCATGCTTTCGCGCAGGCGCTGCTGGGACAGTTGATGGGTCAGCAGTTCTTCGAAGGCGAGACGATGCTGGGCCCAATGGTGACCCAGGGCGAGTTCGTCGACATCGGCGTCGGCCGGCGGGTTGTGCAGGTAGCGGATCGCGTCGGCCAGCGGCGCCAGCTGATAGTCCCGGGCCAGTTCGGTGGGCAGCCAATCGGGCAGGCTGGTGGGGCCGAGCAGGGTCAGGGTCTGCATGCACAGTTGGCGCAGGCGTTGCTGGGTCAGGCCTTCGGTGAGCGGATAGACCGGGGTCAGGGTTTCATCCACGGGCGGCGGCTCGTCCCCGGTGATGGCGCGGTATTCCGGGTGGTAGATCTCCAGCCCCGATGCGCCGGGGCGCGCTTCGCCGTAGCAGCGAATCCGCGTGCCGCGCTTGAGGCCTTCCTTTTGCGCATTGCTGAAATGGTAGAAGCGCAGGCTGAGCCCGCCGGTGCCGTCCTGCAAGCGCACCACCAGGCTGCGACGGCGGCCCATGACCACGTCGGCGCCGCTGACCGTGCCTTCGACCACGGCGTCCTGGCCCGGACGCAAATGGCCGATGGGCACCACGCGGGTGCGATCCTGGTAACGCAACGGCAGGTGAAACAGCACGTCCTGGAGGTTCTCCAGGCCGACCTTGGCCAGTTTCTCGGCCATCGCTTCACCGACACCCTTGAGTGCCGTGACCGGTACGCTCGACAGCTCAGCCATGGCCCGGCTTACTTGGCTGCGGGCGGCTTGGCCACGGAGCACAGGCGGATCGAGTCAGCGAGGATCTCGATGGCCTTGGGCCGCGGGAAACTGGCGCGCCAGGCAATGGCTACGGTGCGGAATGGCACCGGCGCGGACAACGGCCGGACTTCGATCACGCCCGGGGCGTAGTGATGGCTGTCCACCGCCGACAACGGCAGGATCGAAATGCCCAGGCCGGAGGCCACCATGTGCCGGATGGTTTCCAGGGAACTGGACTCCACCGTGGTGTGCTTGGCGCCTTCGCCGCCCTTGGTCAGCGTCGGACAGGCTTCGAGCACCTGGTCACGGAAGCAATGGCCTTCGCCGAGCAACAACAGGCTCTTGTCGTTGAGCAGGCCGGCGTCGATGGTTTTCTTCTGGGTCCAGGGGTGCTGTGCCGGCATCAGGACGTAGAACGGCTCGTCGTAGAGGGGCAGGGTCAGCACGTCGGCTTCGTTGAAGGGCAGGGCGATGATGATCGCGTCCAGCTCGCCGTTGCGCAGTTTGTCGCGCAGCACATGGGTGAAGTTTTCTTCGATGTACAACGGCATCTGCGGGGCGACCCGGTGCAGTTGCGGAATCAGGTGCGGGAACAGGTAGGGGCCGACGGTGTAGATCGCGCCGACTTTCAGCGGGGCGGTCAGTTGGTTCTTGCCGGCCTGGGCCAGCTCGCGGATGCCCTGGGCCTGCTCCAGCACTTTTTGAGCCTGGGCAACGATGCCTTCACCGACTGGCGTCAGGCGCACGGCGCTTTTGCTGCGCTCGAAAATCAGCACGCCGAGCTCGTCTTCGAGTTTTTTCACGCCCACCGATAGCGTCGGCTGGCTGACATGGCAACGCTCGGCCGCATGGCCAAAATGCTGCTCCTGGGCGAGGGTGACGATGTAGCGTAATTCTGTGAGGGTCATGGCGAGCGTCCGTGAAGTTGCGAGCCAAGCATACCGGCTGCAATCGATAGACGCACGTTATCAGACTGCAGGCGCGGTGTGACACCGGGCAATGCCGCCCAAAAATGAAAGCCCCTGTTACAGGGGCTTTCACATGGCCTATCGCCGGCGCTTGTCGATGGAATACACAAACGGTGCCGTCAGCTCGATGGTGCCGTTGGTCAACAGCTCAGGCGGCGGCTTGGGCAGCGGCTGGGCGCGCCGGATCATTTCCAGGGTGGCCCGGTCCAGGGACTCCGTGCCGGCACTGCCCACCAGTTCGTAGGACAACACGTTGCCGTTGCCGTCCACCACGAAGCGCAAGCGGTTGGTGCCTTCCTTGTTCATCTGCTGGGCGCGGGGCGGGTACTTCTTGTACTTGCCCAGGTGCGCCAGCAGCGTGCCTTGCCAACTGGCCTTGGCGGCCATCTGCGCAGGCGAAGGCCCGGGGGCCGGTTGCGCGGATTTCTCGGTCGGTGCCTGGGTCGGCTGGGTGTCGCTCGGCTTCTGCTCCGACGGTTGTTCCTTCGGCGGCTCCGGCTTCTTCTCTTCCACCGGTTTGGGCTTGGGCGGTTGCGGCTTCGGCTTGGGCTTGACCGGCTTGGGCACGGCGATTTCCGCCTTCGGTGCTTCGGCGAGCTTGGGCAGCGGCAGTTCCTCCACCGGCTCTGGCGGCTTCGGCGGGGTGACGACTTTCGGCGGAGCCGGCGGTGGCGGGGCGGGCACCGGCGCCAGCTCGACCATCATCGCCTGGGGCGGCAACTCGATGGGCGGGCGGGACGTCCAGTTCAGCGTCAGCGCGATGGCAAGCGCATGCACGCCCAGCACCACGGCCAGGCTACCGCTGTAACGCGTCAGCTTTTGGCGCGTCGTGATCATTTCTTCGGCGCCGTCTCGAGTCCGACCAGGCCGACCTTCAGGTAGCCGGCACCCCGCAGCGCATCCATCACGCTCATCAGGTCGCCGTAGTCCACGCCTTTATCGGCCTGGAAGAAGATCGTCGTGTCCTTCTTGCCCTGGGTCTTGGCGTCGAGGGTCGCGCCGAGGTTTTCGGTCTTGACCTCGTCTTCGCCGAGGAACAGGCGCTGGTCGGCCTTGACGCTGAGGAACACCGGTTTCTCCGGGCGCGGCGACGGCTTGGCCGTGGAGGCCGGCAAGTCGACCTTGATGTCCACGGTGGCGAGCGGGGCGGCCACCATGAAGATGATCAACAGCACCAGCATCACGTCGATGAACGGCGTGACGTTGATTTCATGGTTCTCGGCCAGATCGTCGTCTGCGCCTTCTTTCAAATGCAGGCCCATGGCCGATTACCCCACTTTCACCATGTGCGGTTGCGAACCGCGCTCGGGCGGCAGGTGGTCGAGGTCGCGGCTGACCAGCAGCAGGACTTCGGCCGAGGCGTCGGAGACCTGGGCCTTGTAGCCGGCGATGGAGCGGGCGAAGACGTTGTAGATGACCACGGCCGGGATCGCCGCGACCAGGCCCAGGGCGGTTGCCAGCAGGGCTTCGGCGATGCCGGGGGCGACGACGGCGAGGTTGGTGGTCTGGGTCTTGGCGATGCCGATGAAGCTGTTCATGATGCCCCACACGGTGCCAAACAGGCCGACGAACGGCGCGGTGGAACCAATGGTGGCGAGCACCCCGGTGCCGCTGCTCATATTGCGACCGCAGGCGGCGACCAGGCGCTCTAGGCGAAAGCTCACGCGCTCCTTGATGCCTTCTTTCTCGCGACTGTTGGCCGACAGGCGCATCTCTTCGAGCGCGTCGTGCACCAGCAGGTTGGCCAGGGTCCCTTGCTTGGCGGCAGTGGTGCTGGCTTCCTTGAGGGTGGTGGCTTTCTTCAGCGCGGCGATTTCACCCCGCAGGCGGCGCTTGGCGCCCAGCAGCTCGAAGCCCTTGGCGATCCAGATGGTCCAGGTGATGATCGAGGCGATCGCCAGGCCGATCATCACGATCTTGACGATGATATCGGCGTTCTTGTACATGCCCCAGGGCGACAGGTCGTGGGCCATGCCCAGGGAGTTGTCGGCTTCGAGCACTTCAGGCGCGTCGGCGGCACTGGCCTGGACGGCCTGGGCCGGATCGGCGGCCACCGGCGCGGCGGCGGGAGCGCCAGCCTCGGTGGCGGCCGGGGCCGTTGTGGCCGGCGCGGTAGCCGGTGCCGTGGCCGGCGTCTGGGCATCGGCGAATGCGCCGGCCGGCGCCAGCAGCAGGCTGAACACCAGGGCTGCCATGGCGCTCCAGGCGCGAGGTCGGTTGGTTGGCGAAGCGGGTAATAGAGAGTGTTTCATGCTGGCCGGACCTGAGAGGAAAAAAGGTTGATGTTCTTCCAGGCCTCGTGAGGCCGAGAACAAAAGTGGCGTGCATTATTGCAAGTAATTCTTGTTAACAAAAGTAATAGAGTATCTTTTTTTCCTGCATTGCTAGCCGCTCATCCCTTTCGGAGGCTAGTCTGCGGCTTTACCCGAGGAGATGTTGATGTCCGCGCCTTCTGTTTTGATCGCCGGCTGCGGCGATATTGGCGGTCGGCTGGCTCGCCGGTTGGTGGCCGATTGGCGAGTCCATGGCCTGCGACGTTCGGTCGCGCAGTTGCCCGACGGAGTGATCGGCGTGGCCGGCGATCTGTTCAGCGAGCAGTGCCCGGCGGATTGGCCTACCGGCCCGCTGGACTACCTGGTCTACAGCGCTGCGGCCACCGACCATGACGAGGCCGGTTATCGAGCGGCCTACATCGAAGGGCTGCAGCATGTGCTGGGTTGGCTGAAGCAGCACGGCCAGCAGCCACGGCGCCTGCTTTTTGTCTCCAGCAGCAGCGTCTACGGCCAGCAGAAGGGTGAGTGGGTCGACGAAAGCTCGCCCACCGAGGCGGGCGGGTATTCCGGCCGGTTGATGCTCGAAGCCGAGCAAGTCGCGCTGGACAGCGGCATCCCGGCCAGCCGCGTGCGCCTGACCGGCATCTACGGCCCGGGCCGTGAGTGGTTGTTGAGCCAGGTGCGCCAGGGCTATCGCGTTGTCGTCGACCCACCGCTGTACGCCAACCGTATCCACGCCGACGATGCGGCGGGCTTGCTGGCGTTTCTGCTGGAGGCGGATCGCCAGGGCAAGAGGCTGGATGACTGCTATATCGGTGTCGACGACGCACCCGCGCCGCTCGCCGAGGTGGTGGGCTGGTTGCGTGAGTACATGGGGGTGACCGAGTGGGCCGAAGACGCCAGCGTGCGTCGCGCGGGCAGCAAGCGCTGCAGCAATGCCCGGGCGAAGGCGCTGGGCTGGACGCCGCATTATCCGAGTTTTCGCGAAGGGTATGCGGCGATCCTGGAAGGGCGTTGCTGATCCCCGAAACACACTGTGGGAGCGAGCCTGTGGGAGCAAAGCTTGCTCACGATAGCGGTTTTACAGCCAGCAGAGGCGTTGTCTGTGACGACGCCATCGCGAGCAAGCTTTGCTCCCACAGGCCTCCGGGCGAATTATTGTTTCTCCAACACCCACTTACGATCACCCGGCGTGAACGACGGTATTTCATCCGCCAGCGAGGCATTCACGGTCTGGAAGATTTCCAGTTGCTTGCCGTTGCGAACGAAGATCCAGGTGTTGCCATGGCCTTTTTGTTGCAGCCAGATGGTGTCGTTGCCATTGCTCATGGTGGCGCAGTCGCCTGCCAGGCACAGGGCGTAGCGGTCGGCGCCCGGTAGGCCGCTGACCTGGCCGTCGGGTTGGAATTGGACGGTGGCGCCTTGGCCGGGGCCGTTGACGATGTTCCAGGTGCCACTCAGGTAGGCGGCGTAGAGCGCTCGCTCGAAACTGGCGCCGATGGGGGCGCCTTCCGGTACCTGGGCTTGTGCGCGGTCGAACAACTGCTGTGGCTCGTTCTCGGTGGCGGCCTGGTTCAGTTGGTCGCCGTCGCGCTTGAGTTCGCTGGCGGAGCTGCCGTAGATGTCGACTTTCCACACGCCGTCGTCTTCGGCCAGCAGCTTGCCTTCGACATTTTCGAAACCGTTGGTGTAGCGCGCCTGGCCGGCCCGGGTGTTGACGTCCCATTCCAGGTTCGGGCCGTAGGCTTGCAGCGCTTCGCGCAGCGGACCGCCCTTGGCGGCAGCATCGATGGCCGCCTGGTTGATCCAGGTGCCGCTGATGTCACGGTCGACGGGGTCGCTGGCGCAGCCGGCCAGGAGGAGGGCGAGCAGCGGGAGAGCAAGCGCTTTGCGCATGGTGGAATCCTTTCAAGACGAAAACGGCGCAGCGGGGGACGCTGCGCCGGCCTGATTACTCGATGACCAGGATCGCGTCCATCTCGACCTGGGCGCCCTTCGGCAGGGCGGCCACGCCGATGGCGGCGCGGGCAGGGTACGGCTGGTCGAAGTACTTGCCCATGATCTCGTTGACCTTGGCGAAGTGGCTCAGGTCGGTGAGGAAGATGTTCAGCTTGACGATGTCCTTGAAGGAACCGCCAGCGGCTTCGGCTACCGCCTTGAGGTTCTCGAAGACCTGCACGGTCTGGGCTTCGAAGCCTTCCACCAGCTCCATGGTCTTCGGGTCCAGCGGGATCTGGCCCGACATGTACACGGTGTTGCCCGCCTTGATCGCCTGGGAATAGGTGCCGATGGCGGCCGGGGCCTTGTCGCTGGTGATAACGGTCTTGGTCATGAATGACTCCTTGTAATGAACAGGCTACGCGCGCATCCGGGTGATGCGGATGACACCGGTCAGGGCGCGCAGTTTCTTGATCACGCGGGCCAGGTGCACGCGGTCGTGGACGCTGACCACCAGTTGGACGACGCTGATGCGGCCATCGCGCTCGTCCATGCTGATTTTCTCGATATTGCCGTCGGCGGCGTTGACGCTGCTGGCCAGCAGGGCGATCAGGCCGCGCTGGTGCTCCAGCTCGACCCGCAGCTCGACGTTGAATTCGCCGGTGACATCCTTGGCCCAGGAGAGCTGGATGCATTTTTCCGGGTTATGACGGATTTCGCTGATGTTGCGGCAGTTGTCCAGGTGCACCACCATCCCCTTGCCGGCGGACAAGTGGCCGACGATCGGGTCGCCCGGGATCGGCGTGCAGCACTTGGCGTAGCTGAGCACCAGGCCCTCGGTACCGCGAATCGCCAGCGGGCCCTCGGGGCTGGGCAACTGTTCGCCTTCGCCGAGCAGGCGGCGGGCGACGACGTAGGCCATGCGATTGCCCAGGCCGATGTCTTCGAGCAGGTCTTCGATCAGTTCGAGGCGATACTCGTGGAGCATCACCTGTACGCGCTCGGTCGGGATCTTGTCCAGCGCGCTGTCGAACCCGTTCAGGACCTTGTTCAGCAGGCGTTCACCGAGGTTGATCGACTCGGAGCGGCGTTGCAGCTTCAGCGCGTGGCGAATGTGCGTGCGGGCCTTGCCGGTGACGACGAAATTGAGCCACGCCGGGTTCGGCCGGGCGCCGGGGGCGCTGACGATTTCCACCGTGGAGCCGCTTTGCAGCGGTTCGGACAGCGGTGCCAGGCGGCGGTTGATGCGGCAGGCGATGCAGCTGTTGCCGACGTCGGTGTGCACGGCGTAGGCAAAGTCCACGGCCGTGGAGCCCTTGGGCAGCTCCATGATCCGGCCCTTGGGCGTGAAGACGTAGACCTCGTCGGGGAACAGGTCGATCTTGACGCTTTCGATGAATTCCAGGGAGTTGCCGGCTCGCTGCTGCATTTCCAGCACGCCCTTGACCCATTGCCGGGCCCGGGCGTGGGTGCTCTTGGGCTGTTCGTCACCGCTGGATTTGTACAGCCAGTGGGCGGCGATGCCGTTGTTGGCCATCTCTTCCATTTCACGGGTGCGGATCTGGATCTCGATCGGTACGCCGTGCATGCCGAACAGCGTGGTGTGCAGCGACTGGTAGCCGTTGGCCTTGGGAATCGCGATGTAGTCCTTGAAGCGGCCCGGCAGCGGCTTGTACAGGTTGTGCACGGCGCCCAATACGCGATAGCAGGTGTCGACCTTGTCGACGATGATCCGGAACGCATAGACGTCCATGATCTCGTTGAAGGCCCGGCGCTTGCCGCGCATTTTCTTGTAGATGCCGTAGAGGTGCTTCTGCCGCCCGCTGACGTCGCCTTCGATGCCATCGATCGCCAGGCAGTGGCTCAGGGACTCTTCGATCTTGTTGACGATTTCCTTGCGGTTGCCCCGGGCGCGCTTGACGGCCTGGTTGATCCGCGCCGAACGCATCGGGTGCATGGCCTTGAAGCCGAGGTCTTCGAATTCGATGCGAATGGCGTGCATGCCCAGGCGATTGGCGATCGGTGCGTAGATCTCCAGGGTTTCCTTGGCGATGCGCCGGCGTTTTTCGCCGGACAGCACTTCCAGGGTGCGCATGTTATGCAGGCGGTCGGCGAGCTTGACCAGGATCACGCGGATGTCGCGGGCCATGGCCATGGCCATCTTCTGGAAGTTCTCGGCCTGGGCCTCGGCCTTGGTCTCGAAGTTCATCTGGGTCAGCTTGCTGACCCCGTCGACCAACTCGGCCACGGTTTCGCCGAACTGCGCCTGCAGCGCTTCCTTGGCGATGCCGGTATCTTCGATCACGTCATGGAGCATGGCCGCCATCAGGCTCTGATGGTCCATGTGCATGTCGGCCAGGATGTTCGCCACGGCAAGGGGGTGCGTGACATACGCCTCGCCGCTGCGGCGGCGCTGGCCGTCGTGGGCTTGTTCGGCGTAGAAATAGGCTCGGCGGACCAGGTTGACCTGGTCCGTGCCGAGGTAGGCCGATAAGCGATCGGCGAGGGCGTCTATGCTCGGCATGATGATGTCTCCTGCCGTCTGCTGTGACCCCGCGCCGTGCTACGTCGACCAGGCATAGGCTTAGACCGCCTCGTTGGACTCGTCCTCGAACGCTGCGAACAGCGGTTCGTCCTCGACGATTTCAGCGTTGGCGATGAACTCGTAGCTCATCAGGCCTTCGGCGATTTCACGCAGCGCTACCACGGTAGGCTTGTCGTTTTCCCACTGGACCAATGGCTCTTTGCCGCCGGTGGCCAGTTGACGGGCACGCTTGGTAGAGAGCATGACCAGCTCAAAGCGGTTTTCCACGTGTTCTAGGCAGTCTTCAACGGTTACGCGGGCCATGGTATTCCTCGGAGCGAATGCAATATGCGCGCTGCCCGGGTGGGCGAGCGGACTCGACAGTTTAAAAAAACACCAGCGTTTAGGGAAGCGCTGATTTTTCGGGCAAATCCTTGGCGCGCTGCGAGTACCAATGTAAAGCCCTCGCAGCGGTTTTGGGAAGGGCTGCTCAGCCCAGCAGTTCAGCCAATAATTTGCCGAAACGTTGCTGCTGGCGTTTCTGCTGCAGCTGGCTGGCGCGGAAAATCGCCTTCAGGTCGTCCAGCGCGTGGGCGAAATCGTCGTTGATGATCAGGTAATCGTAGTCGACGTAGTGGCTCATTTCGCTGACCGCCTCACGCATCCGCCCCTCGATGATCTCGTCGCTGTCCTGGCCACGGTTGGTCAGGCGCTGGCGCAGGGCCTGCTGGCTCGGCGGCAGGATGAAGATCGAACGGGCCTGGGGCATCAGCTTGCGCACCTGCTCGGCGCCTTGCCAGTCGATTTCCAGGATCAGGTCGTGGCCTTCGTCCAGGGTCTGCTGCAGGTAGCTTTGCGAGGTGCCGTACAGGTTGCCGAAGACTTCGGCGCGTTCGAGGAAGTCGCCGTGCTCGGCCATCCTCACGAACTCTTCGCGGTCGACGAAGTGGTAGTTCACCCCGTTCACTTCGCCCGGGCGCATGGCGCGGGTGGTGTGGGAGACGGAGACGCGGATCTGCGGCTCGGCGTCGATCAGGGCCTTGACCAGGCTGGTCTTGCCGGCGCCCGAAGGCGCGGAAATGATGTACAGGGTGCCGGTGCTGTGGGTCATGTCGGGTTAGCCTTACTCAATGTTCTGTACTTGTTCGCGCATCTGCTCGATCAACACCTTGAGGTTGACCGCAGCCTGGGTGCTGCGCGGGTCGAAGGCCTTGGAGCCCAATGTGTTGGCCTCGCGGTTGAGTTCCTGCATCAGGAAGTCCAGGCGGCGACCGGCCGCGCCACCGGACTTGAGCACCCGGCGCACTTCGATGATGTGGGTGCTCAGGCGATCCAGCTCTTCGGCCACGTCGCTTTTCTGCGCGAGGATGACCATTTCCTGTTCCAGGCGTTGCGGGTCCAGCTCGGCCTTCATGTCGGCGAAACGATCGAGGACTTTCTGGCGCTGGGTGGCGAGCATCTGCGGGACCAGCTCGCGCAGGGTGGCGACGTCGACTTCGATTGCGCCCAGGCGCTCGTTGATCAGCCGGGCCAGCTCGGCGCCTTCGCGCTCGCGGCCAGCCTTGAGTTCCTTCAAGCCCTGGTCGAACAGCGCCAGGGCCTCGGCGTTCAGGGCTTGCGGGTCGCTGGCGTCGCCCACCAGCACGCCGGGCCAGGCCAGGACTTCCAGCGGGTTCAAGGCAGCGGGGTGCTTGATCAGGCTGGCAACGGTTTCGGCGGCGGTCACCAGTTGCGCGGCGCGCTCGCGGTCCACTTGCAGCGCCTTGCCGGTGCTTTCCTCGGTGAAGCGCAGGGTGCACTCCAGCTTGCCCCGGGACAGGCCCTGGCGCAGTGCTTCGCGCACCCCGCCTTCCAGGTCGCGGAAGGATTCGGGCAGGCGCAGGTGCGGTTCCAGGTAGCGGCTGTTGACCGAGCGCAGTTCCCAGCTCAGCGTGCCCTGGGCCCCGGCTTTTTCGACGCGGGCGAAGGCGGTCATGCTGTGCACCATGGAGGTTCCTCGCAATGCAGGCGGCCCGACCGAGATCGTGGCGCCTGAGAATCTGTGGATTGAAGCCCAAGGGCAGCAAAGGCGCAGGATTGTAGCGCAGTGAGGCGCATGCCCCCAAACCGTGCCTGTGACAAAGCGCTGCAGCCCGTCGGCCGGGCGCTTGAGGGGCGGCGCTCGTCGCACCGGCTTTTTAGAACTGCCCTCGCGCGGCGCACGGCTCTATAATGCCGGCAGTTTTCCGTCCTCTGTACAGGTGTTCCCTATGAAACGTCCAAGTGGTCGCGCTGCCGATCAGCTCCGCTCGATCCGCATTACCCGCAACTACACCAAACACGCCGAGGGCTCTGTACTGGTCGAATTCGGTGATACCAAGGTGATCTGCACCGTCAGCGTCGAGAACGGCGTGCCGCGGTTCCTCAAGGGCCAGGGCCAGGGTTGGCTGACCGCCGAATACGGCATGTTGCCGCGGGCCACCGGTGAGCGGAACCAGCGCGAAGCCAGCCGTGGCAAGCAAGGCGGGCGTACCCTGGAGATCCAGCGCCTGATCGGCCGTTCGCTGCGCGCCGCGCTGGACATGTCCAAGCTGGGCGACGTGACCTTGTATGTCGATTGCGACGTGATCCAGGCTGACGGCGGCACGCGCACCGCGTCCATCACCGGTGCCATGGTCGCGCTGGTCGATGCCTTGAAAGTGATCAAGAAGCGTGGCGGCCTCAAGGCGGGCGACCCGCTCAAGCAGATGATCGCCGCGGTGTCCGTGGGCATGTACCAGGGTGAGCCGGTCCTGGACCTGGACTATCTGGAAGACTCCGCTGCCGAGACCGACCTGAACGTGGTCATGACCAGCGCCGGCGGCTTCATTGAAGTCCAGGGCACCGCCGAAGGTGCGCCGTTCCAGCCAGAAGAATTGAACGCTATGCTGGAGTTGGCGAAGAACGGCATGAGCCAGATCTTCGAATTGCAAAAGGCCGCACTGGCTGATTGATCGATTCACGCTTCAGACAAGGAGAGCGACATGAGTGATGAGCCAATCCTGCTGCCCCAGCCGAGCAAAGAGGCGCGTCAATGGGCAATGTTCTGTCACCTGTCCGCCTTGCTGGGGATCTGGATTCCCTTCGGCACGCTGATCGGGCCGCTGGTGCTGTGGCAGCTCAAGCGCGAGACCGATCCCTTCATCGACGCCCAGGGCAAGGAAGCGCTGAACTTCCAGATCACCGTGGCGATCGCCTCGGCGATCAGCCTGCTGCTGATGATCGTGGTGATCGGTTTCTTCCTGTTCGGGCTGATCGCCATTGGCGCGCTGGTGCTGACCATCGTTGCCGGGGTCAAGGCCAATGAAGGGCAGCCGTATCGGTACCCGTTCACCTGGCGGCTGGTTAAATAACTTGTGGGAGCGAGCTTGCTCCCACAGTGGAAAGGGTTGCCCACAAAAAAACCGACATCGCTGTCGGTTTTTTTGTGGCTGCGCAACGGTGTTCAGATCGTCAGCGTCCAGTCGTAGTCCACGATCAGCGGTGCGTGTTGCGAGAACCGAGGCTGGCGCGGCAGGCGGGCGCTGCGTACGAAGCGGCGCAGGCCAGGCGTCAGCAACTGGTAGTCGAAACGCCAGCCGAGGTTGAGCATCTCGGCCTGTTCGCTGTCCGGCCACCAGCTGTACTGGTCGCCTTCGCGGCTGACTTCGCGCAGGGCATCGACATAGCCCATGTTGCCAATGATCTCGTCCATCCAGGCCCGTTCCGGCGCCAGGAAGCCCGGGGATTGCTGGCTGTCGCGCCAGTTCTTGATATCCAGCTTCTGTTGCGCCACGTACAGCGAGCCACAATAGATGTACTCGCGACGTTTGCGCCGCTGTTTATCAAGGTAACGGGCGAAGTCGTCCATCAACTTGAATTTCTGATTCAAATCTTCATCGCCGTTCTGTCCCGAAGGGAGCAGTAAGGTCGCGATGCTGACCTTGTCGAAATCGGCTTGCAGGTAGCGCCCGTAGCGGTCCGCCGTCTCGAAACCGAGACCGTTGATGACAGCCTTCGGTTGCAGCCGCGAGTACAAAGCCACGCCACCCTGGGCGGGGACTTCGGCATCGCAGGCATAAAGGAAGTAACCATCCAGTTGGAAGGCTGCATCGTCCAGTTCAAAGGCGGAGGCGCGGGTGTCCTGCAGGCAGATGACGTCGGCATTCTGTGCTTGCAGCCAACTGAGCAAACCACGCTCCACTGCAGCCTGAATACCATTGACGTTCACACTGATGATCCGCATAAATGGCCCCAAAAATCACGTGCGTGTATGATACACGGCGTGTACCTATTTAGCTAAATCCGCGGTATCTGAGGCTTTTTTCATGCAGGCGTATCAACGCGATTTCATTCGTTTTGCCATCGATCGCGGCGTTCTGCGCTTCGGTGAGTTCACCCTCAAGTCCGGGCGTACCAGCCCGTACTTCTTCAATGCCGGCCTGTTCAACAGCGGTTCGGCCCTGGCGCAGCTGGGTCGTTTCTACGCGGCGGCCATTGTCGAGAGCGGTATTGCGTTCGACGTCCTGTTCGGCCCGGCCTATAAAGGCATCCCGCTGGCCGCCGCCACGGCCGTCGCCCTGGCCGAGCACCACGACCGCGACCTGCCCTGGTGCTTCAACCGCAAGGAAGCCAAGGCCCACGGTGAAGGCGGCAGCCTGGTGGGCGCGCCGCTGACCGGCGACGTGCTGATCATCGATGACGTGATCACCGCCGGCACCGCCATTCGCGAAGTGATGCAGATCATCGGCTCCCAGGACGGCGCCAAGGCCGCCGGCGTATTGATCGCCCTGAATCGCCAGGAGCGTGGCAACGGCGAGCTGTCGGCGATCCAGGAAGTGGAGCGCGACTTCGGGATCCCGGTGATCAGCATCGTGTCGCTGAACCAGGTCCTGGAATTTCTGGCCGACGACCCGCAACTCAAGCAGCATTTGCCGGCGGTCGAGGCTTATCGGGCGCAGTTTGGCGTGTAAAGGCTTGCGTCATACCCTGTGGGAGCGAGCTTGCTCGCGATGACGGTTTACTTCCGACATCAATGTCGACTGACCTTTCGCAATCACGAGCAAGCTCGCTCCCACAAGAAGTGGAAAAAAAAGACCCCGCCCAACCAGGTTGAGCGGGGTCTTTTTTTTCGGTACCGCTTAAGAGCGCTTGCGATTGCTGATCAACGTACCCACGCCAGTGTCGGTGAAGATCTCCAGCAGAATGGCGTTTGGCACCCGACCATCGATGATCAGCGAGCTGCCGACGCCGCCCTGTACCGCTTCCAGCGCGCAGCGGATCTTCGGCAGCATGCCGCCGTAGATGGTGCCGTCGGCGATGAGGTCGTCGACCTGTTGCGTGGACAGCCCGGTCAGGACCTTGCCTGACTTGTCCATCAGGCCGGCGATGTTGGTCAGCAGCATCAGCTTCTCGGCCTTCAATGCCTCGGCCACCTTGCCGGCCACCAGGTCGGCGTTGATGTTGTACGACTCCCCGTTGGCGCCCACGCCGATCGGCGCGATGACCGGGATGAAGTCGCCCTTGACCAACAGGTTCAGCAGGTCGGTGTTGATGCCCACCACTTCGCCCACCTGGCCGATGTCGATGATTTCCGGCTGGGTCATCTCCGGTGTCTGGCGGGTCACGGTGAGCTTCTTCGCCCGGATCAGCTCGGCGTCCTTGCCGGTCAGGCCGATGGCGCTGCCGCCATGGCGGTTGATCAGGTTGACGATGTCCTTGTTGACCTGGCCGCCCAGGACCATTTCCACCACATCCATGGTCTGTGCGTCGGTGACGCGCATGCCATCGATGAAGTGGCTTTCGATCGCCAGGCGCTTGAGCAGGTCGCCGATCTGCGGGCCGCCGCCGTGCACCACCACCGGGTTGATGCCCACGGCCTTCATCAGCACGATGTCGCGGGCGAAGCCGGTCTTCAGCTCCTCGCTTTCCATCGCGTTGCCGCCGTACTTGATCACCAGGGTCTTGCCGACATAGCGTCGGATGTAAGGCAACGCTTCGGACAGGACCTTGGCGGTATTGGCGGCGGCTTCGCGTTCGAGGGTCATTCAGGGCTCCGGTGGTACTTCAAAAATCAGAACGGTAGTTGAAGATCAGGTGCAACACGTTTGAGTTGGGTGTGGAACACATCCTTGATGCGCTGCAGTTCGGCCTCGTTGTCGGCCTCGAAGCGCAGGACCAGCACCGGCGTGGTGTTGGACGCGCGCACCAGGCCCCAACCCTGGGGATAGTCGACCCGCACACCGTCGATGGTGGTCAGTTCGGCGCCTTCGCCCCATTGAGCGTCGTGCAGTGCATCAATGATGCTGAATTTGCTCTCTTCGGTCACATGGATATTGATTTCCGGCGTGGAAATATCGTTCGGGAAGGTTGCGAACAGCTCTTCGGCCGGGGATTTTTCCTTGCTGAGGATTTCCAGCAGGCGCGCGGCGCTGTAGATGCCGTCGTCGAAACCGAACCAGCGCTCCTTGAAGAAGATGTGGCCGCTCATTTCGCCGGCCAACAGGGCGCCGCTTTGTTTCATTTTCTTCTTGATCAACGAATGACCGGTTTTCCACATCAGTGGACGACCGCCATATTCCTTGATCAGTGGCACCAGGCGACGGGTGCATTTGACGTCGAAAATGATCTCGGCATCCGGGTTGCGCGCCACCACGTCCTTGGCGAACAGCATCAGCAGGCGGTCCGGGAACACGACGCTGCCGGTGTTGGTCACCACGCCCACGCGGTCGCCGTCGCCGTCGAAGGCCAGGCCCAGGTCAGCGTTGGTTTCCTTGACCTTGGCAATCAGGTCTTGCAGGTTTTCCAGCTTGCCCGGATCCGGGTGGTGGTTGGGGAAGTTGCCATCCACCTCGCAGAACAGCGGGATGACTTCGCAGTTCAGGGCTTCGATCAGTTGTGGGGCAATCACGCCGGCGGCGCCGTTGCCGCAGTCGACCACCACTTTCAGGCGACGAGCGAGCTTCACGTCCTTGACGATCTCGTCGTTGTAGCGCTCGAGAATGTCGACCTGGGTCACGCTGCCCTGGCCGCTGCTCAGGTCATTGGTCTTGAGGCGGGTGTGCAGGGCCTGGATCTGCTCGTTGGCCAGGGTGTCGCCGGCGATGACGATCTTGAAGCCGTTGTAGTTCGACGGGTTGTGGCTGCCGGTGAGCATCACGCCGGATTTGCCGGCGAGCACGTTGGCCGCGTAGTACAGCGCCGGCGTCGGCACCAGGCCCACGTCGCTGACGTGGCAGCCGCTGTCGGCGATGCCCTTGATCAGTTGCGCGACCAGCTCCGGGCCGGACAAGCGGCCGTCGCGGCCGACGCACACGTTCGGCTCGCCCTGGGCCAGGCTCTGGGAGCCAATGGCGCGGCCGATCCAGTAGGCGGTTTCCGCGGTGAGGGTTTCCGGTACCACGCCACGGATGTCGTAGGCGCGGAAGATGCTGTCAGGGAAGATCGGGGCGATTGCGGCTGGGGTGTTCATGGGCGGGGCGCTCTATCAGAAGGTGACTGGACAGGCCGACGAGGGGCGTCGGCAGGCTCAAGCTGAAGGGTATGACGGCGTTTTTGACAGAGAGTTCGTGGTGGGAAAATGCCATGAGACAGCGTTACCCCGACCTCGCTCGCCTAATACATTGATTCCGGATGGGAAACCTAGCAGGAAGCCATTGCGCATTTTTCGCCCTGAAACAGAAGCTTAATAAACGGGCCGGGCAGGACGCCCGGCCACGCACCGCGGGATCAGTGGCTGCCGGAGTGGCCGAAGCCGCCGGAGCCACGCTGGCTTTCGTCGAATTCCGTCACCAGTTCGAAATGAGCCTGCACCACCGGCACCAGCACCAACTGCGCAATGCGTTCGCCCACGGCGATGTTGAAGGCTGTCTGGCCACGGTTCCAGCACGACACCATCAGTTCGCCCTGGTAGTCGGAATCGATCAGGCCCACCAGGTTGCCCAGCACGATGCCGTGCTTGTGGCCCAGGCCCGAGCGCGGCAGGATCAGCGCGGCCAGGTTCGGGTCGCCGATGTACACCGACAGGCCGGTCGGGATCAGCAGGGTCTGGCCCGGTTCCAGGAGCGTGTCCTGCTGGAGCATGGCCCGCAGGTCAAGGCCGGCGGAGCCGGGCGTGGCGTATTGCGGCAATGGGAATTCGTTGCCGATGCGTGGATCGAGGATCTTGGCTTGTAGAGCGTGCATGGAGATTTAAACCTGGTTCAGCCGTTCGGCGATGAAGGTGATCAGCTGGCGGGCGATCTTGCCCTTGCTGGTCTGGGCGAAAAGTGTGGCGTGCAACTGGCGATCGATCACGCTGCAGGCGTTTTCCTCGCTGTTGAAGCCGATGCTCGGGTTGGCGACGTCGTTGGCGACGATCAAGTCCAGGTTCTTGTCCTTGAGCTTGCGCGCGGCGTAGTCGAGCAGGTGTTCGGTCTCGGCGGCGAAGCCGACACTGAACGGACGGTCGGGGCGGGTGGCGATGCTGGCCAGGATGTCCGGGTTGCGCACCATTTGCAGGAGCAGGCCGTCACCGCTCGTAGGGTCTTTCTTCAATTTTTGCGGGGCAACGACTTCGGGGCGGTAGTCCGCGACCGCTGCGGAGGCGATGAACAGGTCGCAGGGGATGGCGGCCTCGCACGCCGCGAGCATGTCCCGGGCGCTGACCACGTCGATGCGGGTGACCCGGTCCGGGGTGGGCAAGTGCACCGGGCCGGTGATCAAGGTCACCCGGGCGCCGGCTTCCACGGCGGCTTCGGCCAGGGCGAAGCCCATTTTCCCGGAGCTGTGGTTGGTGATGTAGCGCACCGGGTCGATGTTTTCCTGGGTCGGGCCGGCGGTGATCAGCACGTGCTTGCCGGTCAGGGCCTGGCGCTGGAAACAGTCGGCGGCGCACTGGGCCAGGTCGGTGGCTTCGAGCATGCGGCCCATGCCGACATCGCCGCAGGCCTGGCTGCCGGAGGCCGGGCCGAAGACCTTCAGGTCGCGGCTTTCGAGCAGTTGCAGGTTGGCCTGGGTGGCCGGGTCGCGCCACATGGCCTGGTTCATGGCCGGGGCGACGGCCACCACCGCGTCGGTGGCAAGCACCAGGGTGGTCAGCAGGTCGTCGGCGATCCCCTGGGCGAGGCGGGCGATCAGGTCGGCGGTCGCCGGGGCGATCAGCACCAGGTCGGCCCACTTGGCCAGTTCGATATGGCCCATGGCGGCCTCGGCCGCCGGGTCGAGCAGGTCCAGGTGAACCGGGTGCCCGGACAGTGCCTGCATGGTCAGCGGAGTGATGAACTCACTGCCGCCGCGGGTCATCACGACCCGCACTTCGGCGCCCTGGTCGATGAGTCGGCGAACCAGCTCGGCGCTCTTGTAGGCGGCAATGCCGCCGCCGACGCCCAGAACGATGCGTTTCCGATACAGCCGCTGCATAGGCCTGCCTTTCGATTTCAGTGGTCAGTGCAGTGCGAACCCTCCGGCAACAGCCTGCCAGGGTGCAAATCGCCTGCAAAAAAGATGGGCTACGATATCACAGCGACCGCTACGGAACAGCGGTGCCAACAATCAGGGAGAGGCTATGAGTATTCGCGATTGGCCCGTGGCTGAGCGGCCACGGGAGCGGTTGCTGGTGTCGGGGGCGGGCAGTCTTTCGGACGCCGAATTGCTGGCGATTTTCTTGCGCACCGGCGTGTCCGGCAAAAGCGCGGTGGACCTGGCGCGACAATTGTTGACGCAATTTGGCAGCCTGCGTGCGCTGCTAGAGGCCGACCAGATCACCTTCAGCAGCCAGTTGGGCTTGGGGCCGGCCAAGTTCGCGCAGTTGCAGGCGGCCCAGGAGATGAGCCGTCGTCACTTGGCCGAACGAGCCCGGCAACGCACCACGCTGGAAAGCCCGGGGATCGTCCGCGAGTACCTGAAGTCGATGCTCCGCCACGAACCCCATGAAGTGTTCGGCTGCCTGTTTCTCAATTCCAGGCATCAGGTGCTGGGCTTCGAGGTGCTGTTTCGCGGTTCCATCGACAACGCCAGCGTCCATCCCCGGCAAGTGGTCAAGCGCGCCCTGGCGTACAACGCCGCCGCGCTGATCCTGTGTCACAACCATCCCTCCGGCAACACCGAGCCGAGCCAGGCCGACCGGGTGCTCACCGAGCGCCTCCAGGAAGCGCTGGAGCTGATCGACGTGCGGGTGCTCGACCATTTCATCGTCGGCGATGGGGAGCCGCTGTCGATGGTCGAGTATGGGTGGATGTAGGCGCGGTCAGGCTTGAATAATCCTTTGTGGGAGCAAAGCTTGCTCGCGATAGCGGTTTTACAGCCATCACAAGGGCTGTATGTGATGACGTCATCGCGAGCAAGCTTTGCTCCCACAGGCGCCTCCGGCGGGACTCTGGAGCCGGGATTATTTGAGGCTGACCTTGGAGTAATCCTGCCGGCCAAACGGGCTGACGGCATAACCCTGTACGTCCTTGCGGGTGAGGGCGAAGGCGGTCGGGTGGGCCAGGGGTAGCCAGAGGGCCTGTTGCTGGATCTGTGCCTGGGCCTGTTCGTAGAGCTTGGCGCGCACGCCTTGCTCGCCGGTGGTCTTGCCGGCGCTGATCAGCTTGTCCAGGTCCGGGTTGCAGTAGCGAGCGAAGTTGGTGCCGGACTTGACCGCCGCGCAGGAAAACTGCGGTGTGAGGAAGTTGTCCGGGTCGCCGTTGTCGCCAGCCCAGCCCATGAACAGCAGGTCATGCTCGCCGGCCTTGGCACGACGGATCAGCTCGCCCCATTCGATCACCCGGATTTCGGCCTGGATGCCGATTTCCGCCAGGTCGGATTGCAGCAGTTGCGCGCCTAGGCTCGGGTTCGGGTTCAGCAGGCTGCCGGAAGGACGGGTCCAGATGGTGGTCTGGAAGCCTTCCTTCAAGCCGGCCTTGGTCAGCAGTTCGCGGGCCTTGGCGGGGTCGTGGGCATAGCCTGGCAGGCTCTTGGCGTAGCTCCAGGTGTTGGGCGGATAAGGCCCGTTGGCCGCCGCCGCGGTGCCTTCGAAGACGGTCTTGAGGTAGCTGGCCTTGTCGAAGGCGAGGTTGATGGCCTGGCGCACCTCGGGCTTGTCCAGCGGCGGATGCTGGCTGTTGATCGCCACGAAGGCGGTCATGAAGGCGTCGGTCTGGGCCACGCCAAGCGTCGGTTCCTGGCGAGCGGCCTGCACGTCCAGTGGCTTGGGCGAGAGGGCGATCTGGCATTCATTGCGGCGCAGTTTCTGCAAGCGCACGTTGGCGTCCGGCGTGATGGCGAAGATCAGCGGGTCCACCTGGGGCTTGCCATCGAAGTAGGCGTCGTTGGCCTTGTAGCGGATCGAGGCGTCCTTCTGGAACCGATTGAAAATGAACGGGCCGGTGCCGATCGGCTGGGCGTTGAGTTTTTCCGGTGTGCCGGCCTTCATCAACTGCTCGGCGTACTCGGCCGAATAGATGGAGGCAAAGCCCATGCTCAGTGTTGCCAGGAACGTCGAGTCGGCATGGTCGAGGGTGAAGCGCACGGTCAACGGGTCCAGCGCGTCGATTTTCTTGATCAGCGTGGGCAGTTGCATGGACTGGGCGTGGGGGAAGCCGCTTTGGGCCACCTTGTGCCAGGAGTTGGCCGGGTCGAGCATGCGTTCGAAGCTGAACTTCACGTCCTCGGCGGTCAGGTCGCGGCGGGGCGTGAAATAGTCGGTGCGGTGGAACTTGACCTGTGGGCGCAGCTTGAACACGTAGGTCAGCCCGTCGGTGGAGATCTCCCAGCTCTTGGCGAGACTGGGGACCACCTTGCCGCTGGCGGTGTCGAAATCCACCAGGCGGTTCATCAGCACATCGGCAGAGGCGTTGGTGGTCGTCAGCGAGTTGTACTGGACGACATCGAACCCTTCCGGGCTGGCCTCGGTACAGACACTCAGGGCGGCGGCCCGGGCCAGCGGGCTGGCCAGCAGAGGGACTAACAACAGGGATAGGGCAGCGAGGCGCATGATCGGTTTCCTTGTCAGGTCGAAGGCCCATCTGCGAGTGCAGTCTGGAAAAGGCCTACCCTAGTGGGCTCGCTGGTAAATGACTATCCCCTTTTTGCATTTTCCGGCACCCTGTGGCGGCGCGGGGCGGGCTCGAACCTGGCGCAAGTGAAAAAAACCGGCGCGTAGCGACGAGCGGTCACCGGCTGTGCCGGCCTTTGCCCCAGCCGTTCGGGACGGTCGGGCGGTGCGCTTGGGCAAAGACAAATCACATCGGTTGTTGTTGCACCGTGGTCTTTCTGGTATAAAGCAGCGCTCTTTTCTAGGGGCCCGGTTCCTTCACTGTAGGTGTAGCCGGTAAGACCCTTAAAGAAACGCGGCGCCTGGCGCCAAATGACTGAGAGATTAAGCGGCCAACCCATGCCGGGTTGGGCATGTGGTTTTAGAGGGCTGAGGCATGTCGAGAGTCTGTCAAGTTACCGGTAAGGGTCCGGTGACTGGGAATAACATTTCCCACGCAAACAACAAAACCCGTCGTCGTTTCCTGCCGAACCTGCAGCATCACCGCTTCTGGGTTGAGTCCGAGAAACGTTTTGTACGTCTGCGCGTATCTGCCAAAGGCATGCGTATCATCGACAAGCGCGGCATTGATGTCGTGCTGGCCGAACTTCGCCGCGATGGCAAGGTTTAAGGGAGCTAATCATGCGTGAATTGATTCGTTTGATCTCGAGCGCCGGTACTGGTCACTTCTACACTACCGACAAGAACAAGCGTACTACCCCGGACAAAATCGAGATCAAGAAATATGATCCGGTTGTTCGCAAGCACGTGATCTACAAGGAAGGCAAAATCAAGTAATTGATTTTTCCCTCCCACAAAAAAGGCCCGTATCGCGAGATACGGGCCTTTTTTGTGGGCTGCTTTTTGTCTGTCCGGTCTCTTCGCGAGCGGGCTCGCTCCCACGAAAGTACCCGTCAGGCCTTCTGTTCGAACACCACGTAGATCTTGCGGCACGGCTCCAGCACTTCCCAGGTGCCCTTGAACCCCGCCGGGATCACGAAGCGATCGCCAGCGCGCAACGTCTTGGCATTACCGTCGTTGTCCCGCAACACGGAGACGCCCTGGACGATCTCGCAGTACTCATGTTCGGTGTAGTTGACGGTCCACTGGCCCACGGCGCCTTCCCAGACGCCGGCGTTCATTTGTCCGCACGGGCTGTTGTAGTGGTTGTACACCGCCTGCTCGGGGTCGCCCTTGAGGACCTTGGCCGGATCCGGGCGGTAGCGATCGGCGGCAGTGGTGGCGTGGCTGAAATCGACGATGTCCTGGATGCTCATGCGGTAAACCCCGTGAATGACGGCGCGGATGGCTGGAAGAGCCAAAGTCTATGTTTATTAAAACGAACATCGCAAGGCCGTTTGCCGCCGTCGTGTCAAATATATTGAAACTTCACCGGCCGCTGGTTTAGGGTGGCGGGTGCCCCTGCCAAAAGCAGTGCCGAAACAGGCTGGCCGGGCAGAATTCTTCGAGCGCTGCGTTGCGCGGCGTTCTTACCCAAATAAGAGGAGGACACACGCATGACCACCCTGACTCGTGCCGACTGGGAACAACGCGCCCGCGACCTGAAGATCGAAGGCCGCGCCTTCATCAACGGTGAATACACGGATGCGGTGTCCGGCGAAACCTTTGATTGCCTCAGCCCGGTCGATGGTCGCCTGCTGGGCAAGGTCGCCGCATGCGATGTGGCCGACGCCCAGCGCGCGGTGGAAAACGCTCGCGCAACCTTCGATTCCGGTGTCTGGTCGCGCCTGGCACCCAGCAAGCGCAAGGCTGCCATGATTCGCTTTGCCGGCCTGCTCAAGCAGAATGCCGAAGAGTTGGCCCTGCTTGAAACCCTGGACATGGGCAAGCCGATCAGCGATTCGCTGAACATCGACGTGCCGGGCGCGGCCCAGGCGTTGAGCTGGAGCGGCGAGGCCATCGACAAGCTGTATGACGAAGTGGCGGCGACGCCCCACGATCAACTGGGCCTTGTGACTCGCGAGCCGGTAGGGGTCGTGGGCGCTATCGTGCCGTGGAACTTCCCGTTGATGATGGCTTGCTGGAAGCTCGGCCCGGCACTGTCCACCGGTAACTCGGTGGTGCTCAAGCCGTCGGAAAAATCCCCGCTGACCGCCCTCCGTATCGCGGCCCTGGCGATCGAGGCCGGCATCCCGAAAGGCGTGCTGAACGTGCTGCCTGGCTACGGTCATACCGTCGGCAAGGCCCTGGCCCTGCACATGGATGTCGATACGCTGGTGTTCACCGGGTCGACCAAGATCGCCAAGCAGTTGATGGTCTACTCCGGCGAATCCAACATGAAGCGCATCTGGCTGGAAGCCGGTGGCAAGAGCCCGAACATCGTGTTCGCCGACGCCCCCGACCTGCAGGCCGCCGCCGAATCCGCCGCCAGCGCCATTGCCTTCAACCAGGGTGAAGTCTGCACCGCCGGTTCGCGCCTGCTGGTGGAACGTTCCATCAAGGACACCTTCCTGCCGCTGGTGATCGAGGCCCTCAAGGGCTGGAAGCCCGGCAATCCACTGGACCCGGCCACCAACGTCGGTGCCCTGGTGGATACCCAGCAGATGAACACCGTGCTGTCCTACATCGAAGCCGGTCACAGCGACGGCGCCAAGCTGGTGGCGGGCGGCAAGCGGATCCTCGAGGAAACCGGCGGCACCTACGTCGAGCCGACGATTTTCGATGGTGTGAGCAATGCCATGAAGATTGCCCAGGAAGAGATCTTCGGCCCCGTGCTGTCGGTCATCGCCTTCGACAGCGCCGAAGAAGCCATCCGGATTGCCAACGACACGCCCTACGGCCTGGCGGCGGCGGTGTGGACCAAGGATATTTCCAAGGCCCACCTGACCGCCAAGGCGCTGCGCGCCGGCAGCGTCTGGATCAACCAGTACGATGGCGGCGACATGACCGCGCCGTTCGGCGGCTTCAAGCAGTCGGGCAACGGCCGCGATAAATCGCTGCATGCGTTCGACAAGTACACTGAGCTCAAGGCGACCTGGATCAAGCTCTGACACACGAGCAGCGCCGATTCCCTGTGGGAGCGAGCCGGCTCGCGAAAGCGGTATGACAGTCGACGACTTTGTCGAATGTTGCCCCGCCTTCGCGAGCCGGTTCGCTCCCACAGTGTTTTGAGGCGATCACTGGCCACAGGAGCGTGGAAATGCGTTGGGCGACTTATTTCGCCGTGCTGGCGTCTGTCCTGAGCGTGGGCCTGGCCCTGGGCGTCAGCATGCCACTGGTGTCGCTGCGCCTGGAAGGGTGGGGCTACGGTTCGTTCGCCATTGGCGTGATGGCGGCCATGCCTGCCGTTGGTGTGTTGCTGGGGGCCAAGGTGTCGAGCCGGCTGGCTGCACGCGTTGGCACGGCGGCGTTGATGCGCCTGTGCCTGTGGGGTGGGGCGCTGTCGATCGGGTTGCTGGCGCTGATGCCCAGCTATCCGGTCTGGCTGGTGCTGCGCCTGGTGATTGGCGTGGTCCTGACCCTGGTCTTCATCCTCGGCGAAAGCTGGATCAATCAACTGGTCATCGAGAAATGGCGAGGGCGGCTGGTGGCGCTGTATGGCAGCAGCTATGCCTTGAGCCAACTGTCCGGCCCGTTGCTGCTCGGCGTGCTGGGGACCGACCACGATTACGGCTTCTGGGTGGGCGTCGGCCTGCTGTCGGTCGCACCGCTGCTGTTGCTGGGGCGTAGCGGCGCGCCTAGCAGCGAAGCCGGCAGTGTCACGTTGGGCGACCTGTGGGCGTTCTGCCGAGGCTTGCCGGCGATTGCCTGGGCGGTGTCATTGTTCGCCGCCTTCGAGGCGATGATCCTGACGTTGCTGCCGGTCTACTGCTTGCGCCAGGGTTTCAGCGCCGAGGTGGCATTGGCGATGGTCAGCACCGTGGTGGTGGGTGATGCCCTGTTGCAATTGCCCATCGGCGCCCTGGCCGACTCCATGTCGCGCCGGACGTTGTTCACCGGCTGCGCGGTGTTGTTGATGGTCTCCAGCCTGGCGGTGCCGGCACTGATCGATACGCCTTTGATCTGGCCGCTTTGGGTGCTGTTCGGCGCCAGCGCGGGTGGCTTGTTCACCTTGTCGCTGATTTTGATCGGCGAGCGTTTCCGTGACGATGCGCTGGTGCGAGCCAATGCCCATGTCGCCCAGTTGTGGGGGATCGGTTGCCTGGTCGGCCCGTTGGCGGCGGGCGCGGGCAGCCAGTGGATCAGTGGGCATGCGCTGCCGTTGTTCATGGCGGCGGGCGCCTTCGGCCTGGTGATCCTGTTGTTGCGCCAAGGGGCGTTGGGGGCCACGCAAGCCGCATGATCGCCATGCCCCTATGAGCCGCGCCTACAACATCCGTTCCAGGCCGACGGTCTTGGCGAACCAGGCGTTGAACCGGCGCCACCAGCTGCCCGGTTCGCGTTCCAGGTCATGCAGCTGGCCGTTATCTTCGGTGGTCCAGACCAGGGTGTCGTCCTTCAGTCGCGCCTGATAGCTCAGGGCCGGTGCCATGCCTTGCAGGGCCAGCTCCCGCACTTGGCCGGCGAGCGCCTCGCTGTCCACCAGGACGCCGACCTCGGTGTTCCACAGCACTGAGCGCGGGTCGAAATTGAACGAGCCGATGAAGGCTTTCTGTCGGTCAAAAATGATCGCCTTGCTGTGCAGGCTCGAGTCCGATTCACCGTAGGACTTGCTGTAGAACAGATGGGGGCGGCCGCCGGTTTCGCCCGGTTGCCGGCGCAGTTCGAACAGGCGTACCCCATGTTCCAGCAGCGCTTTGCGATACGGTGCGTAGCCACCATGCACCGCCGGCACGTCGGTGGCTTCCAGGGAATTGGTCAGCAGGCTCACCGACACCCCGGCATCGGCGCGGCTGGTCAGGTAGACCAAGCCCGGTTGGCCAGGGACGAAGTAGGCGGAAATCATGATCAATTCTTTGCTGACGCCTGTCAGCTCCGGCGCCAGTTGCGTGGTCAACAGCAACTGCGGATCCGGCTCGTCCTTGGACAGCACCTTGCTCGGCGCGTCCCACATCGCCTTGTTCCAGGCCCAGATCAATTGGTTGCGCCAGGTGTCCAGGCGCGGCTGGGTCTTGTAGGTGGTCAACTGTTGATAGAGCGCGTGGTTTTCCTTGTGGGTCTGCTCGAGGGACGCTTGCAGGCGCACCCGACTGTCGGCCAGGTCCTTGTCGGTGGGGCGATGGGACAGGAATTGTTCGATGGGTTTGCTCAGGGCGCTGTTCCAGTACTGGTCAAAGCTGTGCCCCAGTTGTTCGGCCACCGGTCCGACGCCGAGCAGGTCGATGTCGGTGAAGTTCAGGTTGGGCTCGGCATCGAAATATTCGTCCCCCAGGTTGCGTCCACCCACGATGGCCATGCTGTTGTCTGCCAGCCACAATTTGTTGTGCATGCGCCGGTGTTGCAACGACAGGTTGAACAGGCGTCCAAGGCTGCGGGTCACGCCAGTGGCCCGGCCCAGGTGCAGCGGGTTGAACAGGCGGACCTGGATCTGCGGGTGGGCGGCGAGGGTCGCGATCGTTTCTTCCTGGCCGTCGCTGGCGGTGTCGTCCAGCAGGATCCGCACCCGCACACCCCGGTCGGCGGCCTTGAGCAGTTCATCCACCAGCATCCGCGTGCTGATACCGTCGTGGACGATGTAGTACTGCAAGTCCAGGCTGCTCTGGGCATGGCGGATCAGCTCGGCCCGGGCGATGAAGGCGTCGGTGCTGTCCGGCAGCAGGCGAAAGCCCGATTGCCCATCGTGGGGCGTCGCCTGGGCCTGGACCGAACGACCGAACGAGGACTCGCTGGCCGGCAGCGCCTGGGAGGGCTCGCGGGTGACATCAAGACTGGCGCAGCCGCCCAGCAGCGAGGCGACTAGCAGTAGCGCAGGCAGGATCGGTCTGGATCTCACGTAGGATCGTTCCGCTCGATTGCGTTGATTGGCAGTTGGGTGCCGCTTCCCGGCGTACAGTTCAGACGACGTCGCGCCGGGTTTCGTTCAACAGCTCGATCGCGGCGGCGCCCACCCTGCGCACGGCCTCTTCGATCTGCGCCGTTGGCTTGGCAGCGTAGTTCATCCGCAGGCAGTTGCGGTACTTGCCCGAGGCGGAAAAGATGCTGCCGACGGCGACCTGTACGCCCTGGTCGTGCAGGACCCGGTTGAGCTTCAGGGTGTCGAAGCCTTCCGGCAGTTCGACCCACAGCATGAAGCTGCCCCGGGGCCGGCTGGCGCGGGTGCCCGGCGGGAAATAGCGGCTGACCCAGTCGATCATGACGTCGCGATTGCGCTGGTATTGCGCACGCATCCGGCGCAAGTGCGGTTCGAAATGCCCGGCCTTGAGAAATTCCGCCACGGCAATCTGCGGCTGCGGCGCGGTGGAGCCGGTGCTGATGTACTTCATGTGCAGGGCCCGTTCGAGGTACCGGCCGGGCGCGACCCAACCCACGCGCAAGCCGGGCGCCAGGGTCTTGGAAAAGGAACTGCAGAGCAGGACCCGGCCATCGTCGTCGAAGGATTTGATCGTACGAGGGCGCGGGTAGGTGTAGGCCAATTCTCCATACACGTCGTCTTCGATGATCGCCACGTCGAAGCGCTGTGCCAGGGTCAGCAGGGCCCGTTTGTTGGCTTCCGGCATGATGTAGCCCAGCGGGTTGTTGCAACTGGGGGTCAACTGTATGGCCTTGATCGGCCATTGCTCCAGGGCCAGTTCGAGGGCGTCCAGGCTGATACCGGTGAGTGGGTCGGTGGGGATTTCCAGGGCCTTCATGCCCAGGCCCTTGAGGGTTTGCATGGCGCCATGGAAGCTGGGGGAGTCCACCGCGACGATGTCGCCCTGTTCGCAGGTGGCGCGGATGCTCACCGACAACGCTTCGTGGCAGCCGGTGGTGACAATCAGGTCGTTGGCGCCCAGCTGGCAACCCGAATCCAGGAGCAGGCGGGCGATCTGTTCGCGCAACGCCAGGTTGCCGTGGATGTTGTCGTAATACAGCCCGGGCATGTCTTGCCGGCGACTGATCTGCGCCAGGCTGCGCAGCAGCGGTTTCATGGTCGGCGAATTGATGTCCGGCATGCCCCGGCCCAACTGCACCACATCCTTGCGCGGTACCGCGCGAATCAATTCGAGCACCTGGTCCCACTGGGAAATGTCCACCGGCCGTTGGGCCGGACGGCCCACCGCCGGCAGGTCCGGCAATTCGCGACTGACCGGTACGAAATAGCCGGACTTGGCTTTCGGCATCGCCAAGCCGCTGTCCTCCAGCATGCGATAGGCCTGCTGCACCGTACTCAGGCTGACCCCGTGCTCGGTGCTCAATGCCCGTACAGAAGGCAGTCGGTCGCCCGGGCGATAGAAGCCTTGTTCGATGCGGGTGCCGAGCAGTTCGGCGAGGTTCACGTAGAGGGTCATGGCGCATTCCCGATGGGCTGGATAACGACGACCAATACAGTTGAATCGGAAAATCACGATTCAGTGCAAGAAACGCCCGATCTGTATGGAAATAAAACAAATCGATTGAATCTGTATCGCTTTTGGTCGTTCGCACATCATGAAACCTCTGGCGACCCAAGTAAACAGGAGCGAAAAAAATGAACGGCTTGAGCGATGTGCGGCTGGCGTTACACAGTCAGGAACTGGCGGCAGGGCAGGAAAAGGGGCTGCGCAACGCGATGTCGCGCAATGCACCGGCCAGCCTGAGCCGCTGGGACCTGTTCTGGCATCGCTTGCATACACGCAAAGCCTTGCTGGAACTGACACCCGAACAGTTGCGTGACATCGGGTTGAGCCGGGAGCAGGCACGGGAGGAGGGGCTCAAGCCGTTCTGGCGGCTTTGAAGGGGTGCCGGCCCCGAGACGGCTATCGCGGGCAAGCCTTGCTCCCACAGATTGAAATGGCCTGTGGGAACAAGGCTTGCCCGCGAAAGCGTCGTCAGTCGTGGCGAAGCGCTTAAACCAACTCTTTCAACCGATGCCACAACATCCCCAGTGCCAACAGCGGCGAGCGCAGGTGCTTGCCGCCGGGGAAAGTCATGTGCGGGACCTGGGCGAACAGGTCGAAGCCCCGGCTCTGTTGTCCACAGATCGCTTCGGCCAACAATTTGCCGGCCAGGTGCGTGGCATTCACCCCATGACCGGAATAGGCCTGGGCGTAGTACACGTTGGGTTGGTCCTTGAGCCGGCCGATCTGTGGCAAGCGGTTGGCGCCGATCCCGATCATCCCGCCCCATTGATAGTCGATCTTCACCTGCGCCAGTTGCGGGAACACCTTGAGCATTTTCGGCCGCATGTACGCGGCGATGTCCTGCGGGTCGCGGCCTGAATAGTGGCAGGCGCCGCCGAACAGCAAGCGTCGATCCGCCGAGAGCCGGTAATAGTCCAGCGCCACCCGTTGGTCACACACCGCCATGTTCTGCGGCAACACGGCCTGGGCCTGGGCGTGGCTCAGGGGTTCGGTGGCGATGATGTAGCTGCCGGCGGGTAATACCTTGCCGCTGAGTTCCGGGTTGAGGCCGTTGAGGTAGGCGTTGCAGCCAAGCACCAGTGTCTTGGCGCGAACCGAGCCCTGCCGGGTGTGCACTTTTACTTCGGCGCCGTAATCGATGCGGGTGACCGCCGACTGTTCGAACAACCTGACCCCAAGGTGTTGCGCGGCGGCGGCTTCGCCCAAGGCCAGGTTCAGTGGATGCAAGTGGCCCGAGCCCATGTCGATCAGGCCGCCAACGTAGCGGTCCGACCCCACGACACTGTGCATTTCGTGGGCTTGCAACAGCCGGGTCTGGTGACGATAACCCAGGCTGCGCAATTGCTCGGCGTCTTCGGCGAAGCCTTCCAGGTCACTGGGTTTGTTGGCGAGGTCGCAGTAACCCCAAGTGAGGTCGCAGGGGATCTGGAACCGCTCGACGCGCTGTCGGACGATTTCCACGGCCTCGAGGCCCATGAGTTTCATCTCACGGACACCGTCGGCACCAATGACCGGGGCGAACTGGTCAAGGCCATGGCCGACCCCCCGGATCAATTGGCCACCGTTACGGCCGCTGGCGCCCCAGCCGATCCTGTGGGCTTCCAGCAGCACGACGCTCAGGCCGCGTTCAGCCAATTCGATGGCGGTGTTCAGCCCGGAAAACCCGCCGCCCACCACGCACACATCCGCCACGCACTCGCCCTGCAGCAGCGGATGGTCCGGTTGCGGCAAGCTGCTGGCGGCGTAGTAGGAGGCGGCGTGCGCGTGGTTCGGGACCGGTTGCTGAACACGGGCGTTCATGTGCGTAATCCTGATTGTTGTGTTTGAGAAATTTGACGGAGCATAAGCCGTGGATTCGTCCCCGGGCAACAGCGGTCGGCTGGCGGTGTCTGGGACGAGGCTTTTAAGGCAGAATCGGGCATCGTTCCACCTGGGTAGTCGTTTCCATGAGTTGCAACAGTCAGAAAATCCGCACGCTGCGCCAGCAGATTCCCTCGTTCGAGTGCGTCCCCGGCTGCCACGACTGCTGCGGCCCGGTGACCACCTCGCCGGAGGAAATGGCCCGTCTGCCGCGCAAGTCCCGTGCAGAGCAGGATGCGGCCCTGGAAGCGCTCGACTGCGTGCACCTGGGCCCCGGCGGTTGCACCGTGTATGACGAGCGACCGCTGATCTGCCGGTTGTTCGGTACGACGGCGACCTTGCCATGCCCCAACGGACGGCGACCGGTGGAGTTGATCCACCCGCGGGTCGAACGGCAGATTCATGAATACATGGCATCCAATCGCCAGGTGCTGGTCTGAGGAGCGCTTGATCCGCACTGAAGGGGAGCGCCTTCGCGCGCAGGCTCGCCGCCACGACAGCGCTCAGTCCGGAATCGGCAGGCTCAGGCTTTCCTTCACTTCTTCCATCACGATGTAGCTCTTGGATTCGCGCACATGGGGCAGCTTGAGCAGGATGTCCCCCAGTAGCTTGCGGTAGGAGGCCATTTCGGAAATCCGCGCCTTGACCAGGTAGTCGAAGTCCCCCGATACCAAGTGGCATTCCAGCACGTGGGGCAGTTTCAGCACGGCGCGTCGGAATTCTTCAAACGTATCGCCGGACTTGTAGTCGAGGCTGATCTCGACGAACACCAGCAGGCTGCCCTTCAGGTGTTGCGGATTGAGCCGGGCGTTGTAGCCCATGATGATGCCTTCGCGTTCCAGGCGCCGCACCCGCTCGGTGCAGGGCGTGGTGGACAGGCCGACCTTCTCGCCTAATTCCGTGAAGGAGATCCGCCCGTCCGCCTGGAGGATGCGCAGGATGTTGCGGTCGATCTTGTCCAGCTCGCGCTTGGTCTGGGTGTTGGTACGCACAGGTGATGCGCCTCCGTGAAAAGGGTTTTTGCCGAGAATTCTCGCCAAATATAGGCAGTTATATAGTGAAAAGCACTGGCTAATCTTTTTTACACTGCGCCCATCGAGGGTTTGTACAACAAAACGTCAGCGGTTATCCGCGATGAGGGCAACAACATGCGCGTTCTGGTCTTGGGTAGCGGCGTCATCGGTACCGTCAGTGCTTACTACTTGGCGCGAGCCGGGTTTGAAGTGGTGGTGGTCGACCGTCAGCCTGCGCCGGCCATGGAAACCAGCTTCGCCAACGCCGGGCAAGTGTCGCCGGGCTATGCCTCGCCGTGGGCCGCGCCGGGTGTGCCGCTCAAGGCCATCAAGTGGCTGCTGCAACGTCATGCGCCGCTGGCCATCAAGGCCACGGCCGACATGGACCAATACCTGTGGATGGCGCAGATGCTGCGCAATTGCACCGCCAGCCGTTATGCCGTCAACAAGGAGCGCATGGTCCGCCTCTCCGAGTACAGCCGCGACTGCCTCGACGAGCTGCGCGCCGAAACCGGCATTGCCTACGAAGGCCGGAGCCTGGGAACGACACAGCTGTTCCGCACCCAGGCGCAACTCGATGGCGCGGCAAAAGACATCGCGGTGCTGAAGGAGTCGGGCGTGCCGTTCGAAGTGCTCGACCGCGAAGGCATCGCCCGGGTCGAACCGGCCCTGGCCAATGTCACCGACATCCTGGCCGGCGCCCTGCGCCTGCCCAATGACCAGACCGGCGACTGCCAGATGTTTACCACGCGCCTGGCGGAAATGGCCGTCAAGCTCGGCGTGCAGTTCCGCTTCGGCCAGGACATCCAGCGCCTGGACTTCGCCGGTGATCGCGTCAACGGCGTGTGGATCGACGGCAAGCTGGAAACCGCCGACCGCTACGTGCTCGCCCTCGGCAGCTATTCGCCGCAGTTGCTTAAGCCCCTGGGGATCCGGGCGCCGGTGTATCCGCTCAAGGGTTATTCCCTGACCGTGCCGATCACCAACCCGTCGATGGCACCGACCTCGACCATTCTCGACGAGACCTACAAGGTCGCGATCACCCGTTTCGACAACCGCATTCGCGTGGGCGGCATGGCCGAAATCGCCGGTTTCGACCTGTCCCTGAACCCGCGCCGACGTGAAACCCTGGAGATGATCGTCAACGACCTTTATCCTCAAGGCGGCGATCTGGCCCAGGCCAGTTTCTGGACCGGCCTGCGCCCGACCACCCCGGACGGCACGCCGATCGTGGGAGCCACCCCTTTCAAGAATCTGTTCCTGAACACCGGCCATGGCACCCTCGGATGGACCATGGCCTGCGGTTCCGGGCGCCTGCTGGCCGACCTGATGGCGAAGAAAAAGCCGCAGATCAGCGCCGAAGGCCTCGATATTTCCCGTTATGGCAGCCAGAAAAAGGAGTCTGCGAAACATGTCAATCCAGCGCCAGCTCACCAATGACCGCATGAGCCAGGTGGTCGTGCACAACGGCACCGTTTACCTGGCAGGCCAGGTTGGCGACGACATGAGCGCCGGGATCGAACAGCAGACGCGCGAGACCCTGGCCAATATCGAGCGTCTGCTCGACCTGGCCGGGACCGACAAGAGCCGCCTGCTGTCGGTGACGATCTACCTGAAGGACATCGAGGCCCATTTCGCCGGCATGAACGCCGTCTGGGACAAATGGTTGCCCAAGGGCGTCGCGCCGGCCCGCGCCACGGTAGAAGCCAAGCTGTGCGAGCCGGGCATCCTGGTGGAGCTGTCGGTGGTGGCCGCCCTGCCTTGAAGCCTTGAGCTGGCAAAAGATCCCTCTCCCGGTGCTGTCGGTGGTTCGCACCCTCGGCCAGCACCGGTTTTTTATTCATGACCGCCTAGAAGCCTGCCGCCATGCGTCCTGCCCGTGCCCTGATCGACCTTCAAGCCCTGCGTCACAACTACCAATTGGCTCGCGAAGTCACCGGGGCCAAGGCCCTCGCGGTGATCAAGGCCGATGCCTACGGGCACGGTGCGGTGCGCTGCGCCGAGGCGCTGCAGGACTCGGCGGATGGGTTTGCCGTGGCGTGTATCGAGGAGGCCCTGGAACTGCGCGCCGGCGGCATCCGCGGGCCGATCCTGTTGCTGGAGGGCTTTTTCGAGGCTGATGAGCTGTCCCTGATCGTCGAGCATGATTTCTGGTGCGTGGTCCATTCACTGTGGCAGCTTGAAGCACTCGAAAAGGCACGGCTGGGCAAGCCGATCACGGTCTGGCTCAAGCTCGATTCCGGCATGCACCGGGTGGGCTTGCACCCGGCGGATTACCAGGCCGGCTATCGTCGCCTGCTGGCCAGCGGCAACGTGGCGAAGATTGTCCTGATGAGCCATTTCGCCCGGGCCGATGAGCTGCACGATCCCGCCAGCACCCACCAATTGGCGGTGTTCGAAGCGGCTCGCCAGGGCCTGGCGGCCGAGATCAGCCTGCGCAATTCCCCCGCCGTGCTCGGTTGGCCGCAGATGCCGAGCGACTGGGTACGGCCCGGCATCATGCTCTACGGCGCCACCCCTTTCGAGGAGCCCAACGCGGTCGCTTCGCGCCTGCAACCGGTGATGACCCTGGAATCGAAGATCATCAGCGTGCGCGAACTGCCGGCCGGCGAGCCGGTGGGCTATGGCGCCCGCTTCGTGACGACGCAACCGACCCGGGTCGGCGTGGTCGCCATGGGCTATGCCGACGGCTATCCGCGCCAGGCGCCCACCGGTACGCCGGTACTGGTGGCCGGCCAGCGCAGCCAATTGGTCGGGCGGGTGTCGATGGACATGTTGTGTGTCGACTTGACCCATGTGCCCCATGCCGGCCTTGGTTCGACCGTGGAGCTCTGGGGCCGGAACGTGCTCGCCAGCGACGTGGCGAAAGCCGCCGACACGATTCCTTACCAGATTTTCTGCAACCTGCGACGCGTGCCACGGCTCTATTCCGGGCACTGATGCAGGGCGCCCCCTACCGGAAGTCGCTTCACCGCACAGGATTCGGGTCAAAGTGTTGTAAATACTGAACGCTGTCGCCATGATAACGCTCACTTTCCACACAACCTGATTCCCTGGAGGCTCCAGCATTGGACGTCGGTGAACGACTGCAATCCATTCGTAAACTCAAAGGCCTTTCCCAGCGTGAACTCGCCAAGCGTGCGGGCGTCACCAACAGCACTATTTCGATGATCGAGAAGAACAGCGTCAGCCCCTCGATCAGCTCGCTGCGCAAGGTCCTTGGCGGGATTCCCATGTCCATGGTCGAGTTTTTTTCCGAAGAGATCCTTCAGGAGAAACCGACCCAGGTCGTCTACAAAGCCAATGAACTGATCGACATCTCCGACGGCGCCGTGACCATGAAGCTGGTGGGCCGGGCGCACCCGAGCCGGGCGATCGCCTTCCTCAACGAAATCTACCCGCCTGGCGCCGACACCGGTGAAGAAATGCTCACCCACGAGGGCGAGGAAACCGGGATCCTGGTGGAAGGGCGGCTGGAGCTGGTGGTCGGGCTCGAAACATTCGTGCTCGAAGCGGGCGACAGCTACTATTTCGAAAGCACCAAGCCGCACCGTTTTCGTAATCCGTTCGATGTCCCGGCGCGACTGATCAGCGCAGCCACGCCGGCCAATTTCTAGGGAAAGAGGCGCCGGGCCCACGGGGCACAGGCGTCCACGGGGTGAGTAGTCACCACGAACAAGACCCTTGTGACTTTAGGGTTGTTTCAGTGTGACGGGCTTACCGCTATACTTGCGCCCGCCTGCAAACCGTGGCCGCAGGCGTGACTAGCCACCATTGAGGGTGTACGCGTGAACCTAATTATGAAAATGCTGGCCGTACCAGCAACCGCATTGGCCCTATGGGCAGTCAGCGCCCAAGCGGCGACCAACGACGAAATCGCCAAGCGCCTTGAACCGGTTGGCCAGGTCTGCGTTCAGGGGCAGGAATGCAAGGGGATGGAAGTGGCCACTGCCGCCGGTGGCGGTGGTGGTGCCAAGGCACCGAAAGACGTGATTGCCAAGCATTGCAACGCTTGCCACGGTACCGGCCTGCTGGGCGCGCCGAAAATCGGTGACAAGGCGGCGTGGAAAGAGCGCGCCGATCACCAGGGCGGCCTCGACGGCATCCTCGCCAAGGCGATCACCGGCATCAACTCCATGCCGCCGAAAGGGACCTGCGCCGATTGCACCGATGACGACCTCAAGGGCGCCATCAAAGAGATGTCCGGCCTCTGATTCGCCGTCATCTGCCAAAAAAAGCCGCTTGCGAGCGGCTTTTTTGTGCCTGTAGATAACCCTTGCGGGCTGTTCGGCGCAACCAAGAGCGGGCAAGCTCGGTCCAACCCACATTCAACGGAAGGTCCCGGAGGGTCGGATGGTGCAGTTGTGTTCAATCGAGCAGGCGGTGGAGGACGTGCTTGAGCGTCTGCCGGCGCATATCCACCTCGGCATGCCGCTGGGGCTGGGCAAGCCCAACCTGTTTGCCAACGCGTTGTACCGGCGCATCGCCCAACTGCCCGAGCGCCAGCTGACGATCTACACGGCCCTGAGCCTGGGGCGACCTAACCTGGGCGACGGGTTGCAGAAGCGCTTCCTCGAGCCCTTCATCGAGCGGGTCTTCGGCGACTACCCGGAGCTGGATTACCTCACGGACCTGCAACAGGGCAGCCTGCCGGCCAATATCCGCGTCGAGCAGTTCTTCATGCAGCCCGGCAGCCTGTTGAACAGTGCGCCGGCCCAGCAGGACTACGTCAGCAGCAACTACAGCCATGCCGCACGGGACATCAACGCCGCCGGGTTGAACCTGGTGGCGCAGCTAGTGGCAAGCGATCCGCAACACCCGGATCGCCTGAGCCTGAGCTGCAACCCGGACATCACCCTGGACCTGTTGCCCATGATCGCCAAGCGCCGGGCCGCCGGCGAGACCATCCTGCTGGTCGGCCAGGTCCACAGCGACTTGCCCTACATGCCGGGCGACGCGGAAATCGGCATCGACGGTTTCGACCTGCTGATCGACGAGAAGGACAACCACACGCTGTTTTCCACGCCAAACATGCCAGTGGGGTTCCAGGATCACCTGATCGGCCTGCACGCCAGCACCCTGGTGCGCGACGGCGGGACGTTGCAGATCGGCATCGGCTCCATGGGCGATGCATTGACGGCCGCGCTGTTGGCGCGCCAGGCCGACAATGCCGGCTACCAGGCGTTGCTGGCGGAGGTGAACCTCAGCCAGTGGGCCCAGTTGATCGAGCGCGAGGGTGGCGTGCAGCCGTTCGCCAAAGGCCTGTACGGCTGCAGCGAGATGTTCGTCAATGGCTTGCTGGTGCTGGCGGAGGCCGGGATCATCCGGCGCAAGGTCTACCCGGACGAAGCCACCCAGGAACAGGCCAACGCCGGCACCCTCGATGAAGCCGCGCAACCCGATGGCGTCTGCATACACGGCGGTTTCTTCCTCGGCCCGCGCAGTTTCTATGAGCGCCTGCATGAGTTGCCCCAGGCCCGGCGCCTCGAATTCAACATGACCCGCATCAGCTACATCAACGAGTTGTACGGCCAGGAACCGCTCAAGCGCCTGCAGCGACTCGACGCACGCTTCATCAACACGGTCTTCACCATGACCCTGCTGGGCGCCGGGGTGGCCGATCAGTTGGAGGACGGGCGGGTGCTCAGCGGTGTGGGCGGGCAGTACAACTTCGTCGCCCAGGGCCATGCACTGGAGGGCGCGCGTTCGGTCCTGCTGTTGCGCAGCTGGCGCGAGGCGGGCGGGGAGATCAGCTCGAACATCGTCTGGGAGTACGGCCATTGCACGATTCCCCGGCACCTGCGGGACATCGTGGTGACCGAGTACGGCATCGCCGACCTGCGCGGCAAGACCGATGCGGCGGTGATCGAGGCCCTGCTGAATATCAGTGATTCACGCTTCCAGCCGGGCCTGATCGAACAAGCCCAGAACGCCGGTAAATTGCCGAAGGACTTTCGCCTCGACCCACGGTTTGCCGACAACACGTCGGAGCGTTTGCAGGCGATCCAGGCGCGCCACCCGAACCTGTTCCCCGAATACCCGCTGGGCTGCGACTTCGACCCCATCGAGCGGGACCTGTTGCGCGCGCTGAACTGGCTCAAGAGCAAATTCAAGCTCAGCGAGATGCTGGAACTGGGCAAGGCGGCGCTGGACGCACCGGAGCCTTCGGCGTTCGCCGAGCACCTGGAGCGGATGCAATTGGCCGACACTGACGGGCTGAAGGAGGATCTGTACCAGCGGTTGTTGCTGGCGGGGCTCAAGGCCACTGCGCCCGAGCGATCCACCTAGGACCCCTGTGTGCGAGCCTGACAGCGACCGCATTCTTGCAGTGGTACCTGGTTCTCTGTGGGAGCGAGCTTGCTCGCGATGGCAGTTTTGGATTGGGGACATATCCATTATTGTGGGGCGGCGGCTGGCGGTTCCGCCCTTACGGCGGGTCACTTTTGGCAAACGCCCCAAAAGTAACCAAAAGGTCTTCGCCCCACCACTCGGCACCTCGCCTGCGGCTCGGTGTTCCCGAACGCCGGCATTGCTCCGTGGGCCCGCCGCGAAGGGCCATCCATGGCCCAGCGCGGCTATCCCGGCATCCATGCCGGGATGCCCACTACGCAACGCCGGCGTTCGGCCAGCGTGGTTGATGGGGCGCTGAAGATCAAAAACAAAGCAAAGCCAAAGCAAAGCAAAGCAAAGCAAAAGCAAGGTGGCGTTTGGGGTGGCTGGCTTTTGCTGGTGTACATCATCCATTGTGGGAGCGGGCTTGCTCGCGAAGGCGTCGGTACAGCTTGCATCAAAGTCGCTTGACACATTGCTATCGCGAGCAAGCTCGCTCCCACCGGGCGAATGGGACGCGAAGTTCGCGCTCACCACCGAACCACTGTGGGAGCGAGCTTGCTCGCGATAGCGACCTGTCAGACCTACTTATGTAACAGGTACACCGCTATCGCGAGCAAGCTCGCTCCCACAGGTTCATCTACTTTCTCAAGTGGATAGCATGACCACAGGCATCTGGGGTCAGTCGATGAAGGTCACGACCCCGTCGGCCAACGATTTCACCCGGGCGAGGGATTCGACGCGATACCCCTGGGCATCCAGTTCCGCGCGGCCGCCCTGGAAGGACTTCTCGATCACGATCCCCAGCCCGGCCACCGTGGCGCCGGCCTGCTTGATGATGGAGATCAGTGCCTGGGACGCTTTGCCGTTGGCCAGGAAGTCATCGATGATCAGCACCCGGTCGCTGCTGGTCAGGTGACGGGGGCTGATGGCAACGGTGCTTTCGGTCTTCTTGGTGAACGAATACACGGTGGCCGACAGCAGGTTTTCCGTCAGGGTCAGGGATTGCTGCTTGCGGGCGAAGATCACCGGCACGCCAAGGTTCAGGCCGGTCATGATCGCCGGGGCAATGCCCGAGGCCTCGATGGTGACGATCTTGGTGATGCCCGAATCCTTGAACAGCGCCGCGAACTCGTCGCCGATCAGTTTCATCAACTGCGGGTCGATCTGGTGGTTCAGGAACGCATCGACTTTCAGGACCTGGTCGGACAGCACGATGCCTTGCTCGCGGATTTTCTGGTGCAGGGCTTCCATGAAGCCTCCTCTGGTGGCGCCGTCGGCGCCTGGGGTCAGTAAAAAGTAGTCGATTCTAACGCTTCAACATCGCACGTATATCGGCCAGGGCACTGTTGCCACGCACTACTTTGACTTCCGTCGGCGTGTCGTCGTTGCCTTCCCAGGCCAGGTCGTCCGGCGGCAGCTCATCGAGGAAGCGGCTTGGCGCGCAGTCGATGACTTCGCCATATTGCTTGCGCTTGGCGGCGAAGGTGAAGGCCAGGGTCTGGCGGGCACGGGTGATGCCGACGTAGGCCAGGCGCCGTTCTTCTTCGATGGTGTCGGCTTCGATGCTGGAGCGGTGGGGCAGGATCTCTTCTTCCATGCCCATGATGAACACGTAGGGGAATTCCAGCCCCTTGGACGCATGCAGGGTCATCATCTGCACGCCTTCGGCGCCTTCTTCCTCTTCCTGCTGGCGTTCGAGCATGTCCCGCAGCACGAGTTTGCCGATGGCGTCCTCGACGGTCATGTCGCCGTCCTCGTCCTTTTCCAGGGTGTTCTTCAGCGCCTCGATCAGGAACCAGACGTTGCTCATGCGGTAGTCGGCGGCCTTGTCGCTGGAGCTGTTGGTGCGCAGCCAGTTCTCGTAGTCGATGTCCATGACCATGCTGCGCAGCGCCGAGATCGGGTCTTCGCCGGCGCACTGTTCGCGGACCTTGTCCATGAAGCGCTTGAAGCGCGCCAGGCGATCGGTGAAACGGCTGTCCAGGTGCTCGCCCAGGCCGATCTCGTCCGTGGCGGCGTACATCGAGATCTTGCGCTCGGTGGCGTAGTTGCCGAGTTTCTCCAGGGTGGTCGAACCGATTTCCCGGCGTGGCACGTTGATCACCCGCAGGAAGGCGTTGTCGTCGTCCGGGTTCACGATCAGGCGGAAGTAGGCCATCAGGTCCTTCACCTCCTGGCGGCCGAAGAAGCTGTTGCCCCCCGACAGGCGATACGGGATCTGGTGGTGCTGCAGCTTCAGCTCGATCAGCTTGGCCTGGTAGTTGCCGCGATAGAGGATCGCGAAGTCGCTGTACGGCCGGTCGGTGCGCAGGTGCAGGCTGAGGATCTCCATGGCCACGCGCTCGGCCTCGGCGTCTTCGTTGCGGCAACGGATCACGCGGATTTCGTCACCGTGGCCCATCTCGCTCCACAGTTGTTTTTCGAACGCGTGGGGGTTGTTGGAAATCAGCACGTTGGCGCAGCGCAGGATGCGGCTGGTGGAACGGTAGTTCTGCTCCAGCATCACCACCTTGAGCGACGGGTAGTCCTCCTTGAGCAGCATCAGGTTTTCCGGGCGGGCGCCGCGCCAGGCATAGATCGACTGGTCATCGTCGCCCACCACGGTGAACTGGTTGCGCTTGCCGATCAGCAGCTTCACCAGCAGGTACTGGCTGGCGTTGGTGTCCTGGTACTCGTCCACCAGCAGGTAGCGGACCTTGTTCTGCCATTTCTCGAGGATGTCGGCGTGGTCCTGGAACAGCTTGACCGGCAGCAGGATCAGATCGTCGAAGTCCACCGCGTTGAATGCCTTGAGCGTGCGCTGGTAGTGGGCGTAGACGATGGCGGCGGTCTGTTCCTTGGGGTTGCGGGCGTTTTCCAGGGCCTCGGGCGGCAACACCAGGTCGTTCTTCCAGCCGCCGATCATGTTCTTGATCTCGTCGACGCCGTCGTCGCCCGAGTATTCCTTCTGCATGATGTCGGTCATCAGGGCCTTGACGTCGGTCTCGTCGAAGATCGAGAAGCCCGGCTTGTAGCCCAGCCGCGCGTGTTCCTTGCGGATGATGTTCAGGCCCAGGTTGTGGAACGTGCAGACCGTCAGGCCACGGCCTTCGCCGGCGCGCAGCAGGGTGCCGACCCGCTCCTTCATTTCCCGGGCGGCCTTGTTGGTGAAAGTCATGGCGACGATGTACTGGGCGCGGATGCCACAGTTCTGGATCAGGTGGGCGATCTTGCGGGTGATCACGCTGGTCTTGCCGGAGCCTGCACCGGCGAGCACCAAAAGAGGGCCGCCGACGTAGTTCACGGCTTCTTGCTGCCGGGGGTTGAGTCGGGACATGACAGGGTCAGGGAGTCGTTTGCAAAATGGGCCGGCATTTTAACAGGCTCGGAGAATTGTGCTGCTCTGTCCGACTTGTGACGCACTGAGCATTGTCATTTGCCGCTTTTGCCACTTTCACGCAGGATATGGGGCGAATTTGCGTCTAACGTTCGCCTTCGCGTAGAAGAAATTCTACGAAAGGCGCGTCATTGAGAACCCGTAGCATTGGTCATTGCCCGTTGGCAGGTCATAATGCCCCGCGCCAACCACCTTGCAGAGTCTAGGGAGTCAGCTTGTCAACGCCTGTCGAACCCTTGCGTTTGCTGTTATTGGCCGAAACGCCTGAGTGGTCAGCGGTCTTGCGCGAGTGCCTGGCACCCCTGGGGCCCTCGGTCGTCTTGATCAGCGCACCGAGCTGGGAGTCCGTCAGCAGCCTGTTCGAAGACAACCGCAACGCCGTGCTGTTGACGATTGCCCCGTTGCAGCCGGCGCCGGGTCGTTGCCGCCTGCCGACCGTCCTGCTGCTCGAGCATGAGCCCGCGACCACCCCCGACGGCGTCAGTGACTGGCTGGTGCTCGATGCCCTCGACACCGCGACCCTGCGCCGTTGCCTGCGCCACGTGCGTGAGCGCGGGGTGTTGGAAAATACCCTGCAACGCCTCGCCGAGCAGGATCCGTTGACCGGCATCGCCAACCGCCAGGGGTTCCAGACCCTGCTGGCGGCGCGCCTGGCCGAGAACGACGGGCGTGGCCTGGCCCTCGGGCACCTGGACCTGGACAACTTTCGCCACGCCAACGACGCCCTCGGCCACCAGGCCGGCGACCGCTTGATCCTGCAGGTGGTGTCGCGGCTCAAGGGCGCGCTCGAAGCCGGTGACCGGCTGGCGCGGTTGGGTAGCGACGAATTCGCCCTGCTGATCGACACCCGTCGCGCGCCGCAGCGGGCCGAGTGGATGGCCGAGCGCATCACCGAAGCCATGGCCGAACCGTATTGGGTGGACGGTGAAAGCCTGCTGATCGGCTGCAGCCTGGGCATCGCCCACGCCCGGGCCCAGGCTGGCGCCGACCCGCTGATGTGGCACGCCCACATCGCCATGCAGCAGGCCAAGAGTACCCAGGGCTGCACCTTTCATATCTTCAACGAGCGAATCAACCGCAATGCCCGCAGCCTGGCCGACCTGGAAAGCGAATTGCGCCGGGCATTGCGTCGCGACGAGCTGGAATTGCATTACCAACCCCGGCTGAACCTGGAGGACGGCACCATCGTCGGTCTCGAGGCCCTGGTGCGCTGGCGCCACGGCGAACGTGGCCTGCTGCCGCCGAGCGAGTTCGTGCCGCTGGCCGAGCAGAGCGGCCTGATCGTGCCACTGGGCTATTGGGTGATCTCCCGGGCATTGCGGGATATGCAGGCGCTGCGCGAGCGCGGGCTGGCGCCGTTGCACATGGCGGTCAACCTGTCCTTCCGGCAGTTCCAGGACAGCCAGTTGCTGCCGACCCTGAGCCGGTTGATCGCCGAACGGGGTGTCGAGGCCCAATGGCTGGAATTCGAACTGACCGAAACCGCCGTGATGCGTCGCAGCGAACTGGTCAAGCAGACCATGGATGCCCTGGGGCGGTTGGGGGTGCGCTTCTCCCTGGACGACTTCGGCACCGGTTTTTCCTCGTTCGTGCACCTCAACAGCCTGCCCATCGCCTTGCTCAAGATCGACAAGAGTTTCGTCGGCGGGATGGAGCAACGCGAGGAGAACCGCAAGCTGGTCCACGCCATGATCAACCTGGCCCACAACCTCAAGCTCGAAGTGGTGGCCGAAGGGGTGGAAACCCGCGAACAACTGGATTTGCTCCGGGGCTTTGGCTGCGATCAGGTGCAGGGCTTCCTGATCAGCAAGCCGTTGCCGCTGCCCGAGCTGGTTGACTACCTGACGTTCGAAGGTGATCAGCGGTCCACACTGGAAATCAGCTGACACAAATCCATGTGTGGGAGCGGGCTTGCTCGCGAAAGCGGTGTGTCAGCCAGCAACACATCGACTGACTCATCGCCTTTGCGAGCAGGCTCGCTCCAACAAGGGAAGCTCATTCAGTCTGAACGACCTCGAAACGCCCCTGCCCGGGCTCGCGCTTGATCATCCGCTCCATCTTCCACTCGAACGCCAGCGTCAGGCTCACGGCCGCACAGGCCAGGCCGAGTGCCAGGCCCCACCAGACACCGGTCGCACCCCAGTGCAGGTGGAAGGCCATCCACCACGCCGCCGGCGCGCCGATCAGCCAATAGCAGCCCAGGCCGACCAGGAAGGTCGTCTTGGCATCCTTGAGCCCGCGAATGCAGCCCATGGCGATGGTTTGCGTGCCGTCGAACAACTCGAACCACGCCGCCACGGCCAGCAGGCTCACCGCCAGGTTGATCACCTCGGCGAACGCCGGGTCGTTGTGGTCCAGGAACAGGCCGATCAAGGCGTTGGGCAGCAGCCAGAACACCATGGCGAACGCCAGCATCACCGCTGCGCCGAAGCCGATTCCGACTCGCCCGGCCAGGCGCGCCATGGGCAACTGCCCGGCGCCGTAGTGCTGGCCGATACGCATGGTGATCGCGTAGGACATCCCCGCCGGGACCATGAACGCCACCGAGACGATCTGCAGGGCGATCTGGTGGGCGGCCAGCGGCGTGCTGCCCATGGTACCCATGCACAGCGCGGCGAACGCGAAAAGCCCGACTTCCACGGCGTAGGTGCCGCCGATCGGCAGGCCCAGGCGCCACAGTTCCTTGAGGTAATGACGGTTGGGGCGCGACAGGCCTTCCAGCAGGGGGTAGGCGCGATAGGCCGGGTGCCGATGGATGTGCCAGGCCAATACCAGGGCCATGCCGTTGGCGACGATCGCCGTGACCAGGCCGATGCCCATCAGGCCCAGTTTCGGCAAGCCGAACAGGCCGGTGATGAGGGCATAGTTGAGCAGGAAATTGGCCACCGTGCCGCCCAGGCTGATCACCATGACCGGCGTGGCCCGGCCAATGGCGCTGGTGAAACCGCGCAAGGTCATGAAACTCAGGTAGCCGGGCAGGGCGAACGGCAGCGCCAGCAGGAACTGGCCGGCGGACGCCACGTTGGTTTCAGTCTGGCCGAACAGCAGCAACACCGGCTTGAGGTTCCACAGCAACAAGCCCGCCACCAGGGCCATCAGCCAGGCCAGCCACAGCCCGGCCTGGGTCAGGCGGGTGGCGCCCTCGATGTCGCCCGCGCCTTGGCGGATCGCCACCAATGTCCCCACCGCTGCGATCACGCCAATGCAGAAAATCGACACGAACGAATAACTGGCCGCCCCGAGGCCGCCACCCGCCAGGGCTTCAGGGCTCAGGCGCGCCATCATCACGGTGTCGGTGAGCACCATCAGCATGTGCGCCAACTGCGAGGCAATCAGCGGCCCGGCCAACCGCAGGATGGCCCCGAGTTCGGTACGCACTGGATGCCGCATGATCATCACGCTCCTTGTTCGAATGAGGCAGTAGAGCGACGATTCTCGGCGTTCACGGCGGTCGGCACAAAAGGATAAAAACGATCGCTGACATGATTAAAACTCATGCGGCCGGAGATCTGCTAGGGTTTGCCTATCGCCCCAGGAGGTTTCCCTTGTCTCGTCGTCTTCCCCCTCTTTATGCACTACGGGCATTCGAAGCGGCGGCGCGGTACAGCTCGTTCACCCGGGCCGCCGAAGAACTGTCGATTACCCAGAGTGCGGTCAGCCGGCATATTCGTACGCTGGAAGAGCATTTCGCCTGTCGGTTGTTTCATCGCAGCGGGCGCAACCTGCAACTGACCGAAGCGGCGCGACTGCTGTTGCCGGGCGTGCGCGATGGCTTCATGGCCTTGGAGCGGGCTTGCCATACCTTGCACGGCGAAGATGGCATCCTGCGGATGAAGGCGCCTTCGACCCTGACCATGCGCTGGTTGTTGGCGCGCTTGAGTCGCTTCCGGCATTTGCAGCCCGGCAATGAGGTGCAACTGACCAGCGCCTGGATGGACATCGATTCGGTGGACTTCAACACCGAGCCGTTCGATTGCGCGGTGTTGTTGGGCAACGGGCATTTCCCCGGGGATTGGGAGGCCAGCTTGTTGTTTCCCGAGGAACTGATTCCGGTAGGCGCGCCGAACCTGCTGAACGATCAGCCCTGGGATGTGCAGCGCCTGGCCAACGCCGAACTGCTGCACCCCACGCCGGACCGCCGCGACTGGCGCAGTTGGCTGGAGCGCATGGGGTTGTCCGACAAGGTGTCGCTCAAGGGCGGACAAGTGTTCGACACCCTGGAGCTGGGCATGATTGCCGCGGCGCGCGGGTACGGTGTCTCCATGGGCGACCTGCTGATGGTGGCCGAGGATGTCGCCCAGGGGCGCTTGAGCCTGCCCTGGCCGACCGCCGTCGCCAGCGGCGAGCACTATTACCTGGTGTGGCCGAAAACCCGTCCGGGAGGTGAACGTTTGCGCCGGCTCAGTGACTTTCTCCAGGGCGAGGTCAAGGCCATGCAATTGCCTGCGGTGGAGCGGCTCGGCTGAAACGATGCACGCCAAGTAATAGCTACTTGGCATTATTCCTTCCATGCCGCTCAAGTATTCGGTGGCGCTGCCGAATCCGTGACATGGAACCCTCGTTCAGAAAGGGCAAACACCTACCTTATTTCTCGAATAAATGCCGAGCGTGCGACTTGATCAGGATGATCCAGTGTCTCGGCCAGGAGCCGTCATGTCCCAACCCCATGCCCGGATCGCCTCACAGCTAGGCCTCGCCCTCGCCGTGATACTGGCGATCGTGATCTCCGGCAGTACCGTCTTCGCCTTGCGCTCGCTCGACAGCGCCAACCTTGCCACCCGTGAAGAACACCTGGCCAGTGAAGCGCGCCTGATGGCCGACCAGCTCAATACGTTCCACGGTACGTTGCGCGAGAGCACGCAGCGTTTGGCCGGCCTGTTCGAAAAGCGCTTCAGCGCGGGCTTGAACGTGCACCCGGACCAACCGGTGGCTGTGGCAGGCGTGCAGACGCCGGGCTTGAGCCTGGGCGGCGAAATGCTGAACAACAACTTCAAGGAAGTCGACGAGTTCAAGCAGATGACCGCCGGCACCGCGACGATATTCGTGCGCAGCGGCGATGACTTCATCCGCGTCAGCACCTCGGTGGCCAAGCAGGACGGTTCGCGGGCCATTGGTACCGTGCTCGACCATGCCAGCCCGGCCTACGCTCGCTTGATGAGTGGGCAAAGCTATATCGGCCGCGTCCTGCTGTTCGGCCGCTACTACATGACCCAGTACAGCCCGGTGCGTGACAGCAGCGGCAAGATCATCGCCGCGCTGTACGTGGGTTTCGACTACACCGACGCGCAGAACGCGCAGTTCGACAACCTCGGGCGTTTCCGCATCGGCAAGACCGGCTCGCTGGCCCTGCTGGATGAGCAAAACAAATGGCTGGTGCCACCGGCGGGCGTCCAGGCGCTCGATTCCGCCGTGACGACCGCCGTGGGCTTGGTGAAAACGCCGGGCAAGGGTGTGTTCTGGAGCGACACCGCCGAAGACTTCTACAGCGTCGCGGTGCCGTTCGAGGGCGGGCCGTGGGCGGTGGTGGCGAGCATGCCGAAAGCCGAGATTCGCGAGGTGACCTGGAGCGTCGGTACGCAACTGGCCATCGGCAGCCTGCTGGCGATGTTGCTGGCGGTTGGCGCGGCGATGTGGCTGCTGCGCAGCAAGCTGGCGCCCCTGGGTGACCTGGTGCGCCAGGCCGAAGCCCTGGGTGCTGGCGACCTGAGCGTGCGCCTGAACGTGTCGAGCCATGACGAAATCGGCCAACTGGCCCGGGCGTTCAACCAGATGAGCCAGGCCTTGTCGACCATGGTCGAGCACATTCGCAAGGCTGCGGAGGAGGTCAACAGCCGTGCCCAGGCCCTGTCGGGGTTGTCCAGCGGTGCGTATGAGGGGATGGAGCAGCAGTCCGGCGAGATCACCAGCATGGCCGGTGCGGTGGAAGAGTTCAGCGCGACGTCGTTGAACATCGCCGACAACATGGGCAATACCGAGCGCCTGGCCCAGGAAAACGCCCAGCAGACGCGGATCGGCCGGACCTCGATGGATGAAGCCTCGTCGTCCCTGGAACAGATCGCCGGTGCGCTGAACAGCACGGCCACGGTCATCAATACCCTGGGCCAGCGTTCCCAGGAAATCGGCGGCATCGTGGGCGTGATTACCTCGATCGCCGAGCAGACCAACCTGCTGGCCTTGAACGCCGCCATCGAAGCCGCCCGTGCCGGCGAGCAAGGGCGCGGGTTTGCCGTTGTGGCGGATGAGGTCCGCAGCCTGGCGTCACGCACCCGTCAGGCCACGGACGAGATTTCCGGGATGATCAACAGCATCCAGCAGGAAACCGGCAACGCCATCAGTACCATGGAACAAGGCAACCTGCTGATGCAGGAAGGCCTGTCGCGCAACGCCAATGTGGCCTCGGCCTTGGCGCGCATCGATGAACAGAGCCGCTCGGCCGGCCAGCAATTCGCTGCCATCACCACCGCCACCCAGGAACAAAGCAGCACCGCGACCTTGCTCAGCAGCAACTTGCAGAGCATCGCCATGGCCAACAGCGAGCAACGCCAGGTCGTCTCCAACCTGGCCCTCACCGCCAAGGAATTGGAAAAACTGGCCCAGGACCTGCGCCAGGAAGTCGACCGGTTCCGCTGAAACCCACGACTGTCGCGAGCAGGTCCGTTCCCCTGTGGGAGCGAGCTTGCTCGCGAAGGCGCCATCCCTGCTAACCTCCGCCAGCCGACCCACCGCTTCACGAGCAGACTCGCTCCCACACAGGATCGGGGCAAACACTGTTTCCTGATCAACCCAAAGGCCCCTGTGGGAGCGAGCTTGCTCGCGAAGGCGCCATCCCTGCCAACCTCCCGCCGGCCGACCCACCGCTTTCGCGAGCAGGCTCGCTCCCACACAAGATCGGGGCAAACACTGTTTCCCGGTCAACTCAAAGGCCCCTGTGGGAGCGAGCTTGCTCGCGAAGGCGCCAGTCCGGCAACCGACATCGCATGCTTCCTTTTTTTAGATTATTGACTCTTTTGAGCTTGCTGAAACGTTTCTTCAAGTCTATAAAAACGGCACAACTCCAATAAAAGGCCAAGTCCATGACTCCGCTCAAACTGCTTGCGACCCTCGGCGCCCTGGGCGCTGCCTCCCACGCCATGGCGTGGGACTACGTCCTGTTGGACACCGATAAAGCCGCTCAGCCCTGGCAAGTCACCAGCCAGCAGCTCGGTGTGAAGACCGACAAACCCTTCTCCGTGACAATGCGTACCCTGCACGGTGGTCGTCAGGAAGGCGTCAGCGTGGTCGATATCGACAACGGCACCCTGAAGCTCTCGGTCGTGCCGACCCGCGGCATGAACGTGCTGCAGGCTTCGGTGGGGAATGTGCGCATGGGCTGGGATTCGCCCGTGAAGGAAGTCGTCAACCCTGCGTTCATCGAACTCAATGGCCGCGGTGGCCTGGGTTGGCTCGAAGGGTTCAACGAGTTGGTCACTCGCTGTGGCTACGAATGGGTCGGCCATCCCGGCATGGATAACGGCGAGCTGCTGACCCTGCACGGCCGTGCCGCCAACATCCCGGCCAACAAGGTCACGCTGCACATCGATGAAAAGCCTCCCTACGCCATCACCCTGCGGGGTGAGTTGAAGGAGCAGGCGTTCAAGAAGGTCGACTTCTCGGTGCACACCGAACTGGTGACCGAGCCTGGCAGCGTGACGTTCGCGCTCAGCGACACGCTCACCAACAACGGCGATTATCCGAAGGAATACCAGGCCCTGTACCACAGCAACTTCAGCACGCCGTTCCTGGAGCAGGGCGCGCGGTTCGCGGCCCCGGTCAAGCAGGTCTCGCCCTTCAACGACAAGGCCAAGGGTGACCTGGCCGATTGGCAGACCTACCGCGCGCCCACCAAGGATTACGATGAAACCGTCTACAACGTCGTGCCCTACGCCGACGCCAAGGGCGACACGCTCACCGTGCTGCACAACAAGGCCGGCAGCCTCGGTGTCTCGGTCGGCTTCAACACCGCCACGCTCCCGGTATTCTCCCTGTGGAAAAACACCGACACCCAGGGCCAGGGCTACGTGACCGGGTTGGAGCCGGGCACCAGCTTCTCCTATAACCGCCACTATCAACGCCCCTTGGGCCTGGTGCCGACCATCGGGCCCAAGGAACACCGGCAGTTCCAGATCCACTACAGCCTGCTGGCGGACAAGGGGGCCGTGGACAAGGCCCTCAAGCGCGTCGATGCCATCCAGAACGGCCAGAAGACCGAAGTGCGTGAGACGCCGCTGGTGGATCTGACCAAGTCCTGAGGTCGTTCACGCCGTCGTGGGCCGGTATTGCAAGGCTTCGGCCAGGTGCTCACGGCGAATGCTCCCCGCTTGTTCAAGATCCGCCAGCGTCCGGGCGACCTTGAGCAAACGGTGGGCAGCCCGCAGCGACAGGGTCAGCCGTTCGCAGGCGGTTTCCAGCCAGGCTTCATCGGTGCTGGATAACTGGCAATGGCGGCGCAGGGCCGGCAGGTCGAGGAAGGCGTTCGCACAACCTTGGCGCTGGTGCTGATGCTCGCGGGCCTGGGCCACCTGCCGGGCGACGCTGGCGGTGTCGTCGGCGGACTCGCGCTTGGGGTTCAGGGCCGTGGCTTCCCGGGCGACGGTCAGGTGCAGGTCGATGCGGTCCAGCAACGGGCCGGAGAGCTTGTTGCGGTAGCGCTGCACCATGTCCGGCGTGCAGGCGCAACGCCCGCTGGGCTCGCCCAGGTAGCCGCAGGGGCAGGGATTCATCGCCGCCACCAATTGGAAACGCGCGGGAAAGCGCACCCGGTCACGGGCGCGGGACACCACGATATGCCCTGACTCCAGCGGCTCCCTCAAGACCTCCAGGACCTTGCGGTCGAACTCCGGCAACTCATCGAGGAACAGCACGCCGTGGTGGGCGAGGGTGATTTCCCCGGGTTGCGGCTTGGACCCGCCACCCACCAGCGCCGGGCCGGAAGCGGAGTGATGGGGCTGGCGAAACGGGCGCTGCGGCCAATGACTCAATGGCACGCAACTGGCCACCGACTGGATCGCCGCGACTTCCAGGGCTTCGCTCTCGGCCAGCGGCGGCAGCAGGCCGGGCAGGCGGCTCGCGAGCAAGGTCTTGCCGGTTCCCGGTGGCCCGCTGAACAGCAGGTTGTGAGCCCCGGCGGCGGCGATCAACAGGGCGCGCTTGGCCCCGGCCTGGCCTTGTACTTCATTCAGGTCGGGATACGGCTTGCTGGCTGAGAGCAACCCGTTGGACACATAAGGCGCCACCGGGGTGTGGCCATTGAAGTGGGCCACGGCTTCCAGCAGGTGATCCACGGCGATCACCTTCAACCCCGATGCCAGGCAGGCTTCCTCGGCGTTCGCCCGGGGCACCATCAGCGTGCGTCCGGCCGTGCGCGCTGCCAGCGCCGCTGGCAATACCCCGCGCACTGGACGCACCGCGCCGGACAGCGCCAGCTCGCCCAGGCATTCCACATCGTCCAGGGTCAGCGTCGGAACTTGCACGCTGGCCGCCAGGATGCCCAGGGCAATGGCCAGGTCGAAGCGCCCGCCATCCTTCGGCAGGTCTGCCGGGGCCAGGTTCAGGGTGATGCGCCGGGCCGGGAAATTCAGCCCCGAATTGATGATCGCGCTACGGACCCGGTCCTTGCTTTCCTTCACCGCCGCTTCAGGCAGGCCGACCATCGTCAACGACGGCAGGCCGTTGGCCAGATGAACTTCAACGGTAACGGCGGGGGCGGCCACCCCCACCTGGGCGCGGCTGTGGACGATGGCGAGCGACATGAATCGTTCCTTGAGTGAATAGGGAAGCCGCCTCCTGCGGCCCTTGAAGACTAGTCGTGTCGCTGCGCTTCGGTGTGGCTGTTGAAAGGGTAAATCTTGGCTGGATGTTGCAGAACGATGAGTCTCCCAAGGCAGGCCATGGGCTCGACCCGCGAGCGTTGAAAAATCCATACGCTCATGCGCTGCCGTCCATTGTTGGCAATACGTGGCAATGATGGCGGCGGGGGCGAACCAGACCAATGCCTCGAGCCAGGCGCTGTCCAGCCTGGCACTCTCCTTCAAGACGCTGGTCAGCCGCTTTCGTCTCAGACTCCGGCCGGGAGCCAGGCATGCCCGAGCTTGCGCCCGGTGCGATTCACTCCGGCGTCGGTGTCAACCGCGCTTCCAGCTCGGCGACCTTTGCCTCCAGGCTTTCCAGGCGTGCCCGGGTGCGGGCCAGCACCACCATCTGGCTGTCGAATTCTTCCCGGCTCACCAGGTCCAGTTTGCTGAACCCGCTTTGCAACAAGGCCCTGAACTGGCTTTCGATTTCGCCCTTGGGCAATGGCGTGTCGCCGCTCATGAGACGGGCGGCATGGCCGCTCAGGGCGTCGAGGAGGTCTTTTGGCGCAAGCATGGCAAGTGTCCTGGAAACGATGGCGGGCAGTGTACCACGCAGTGTTCATGGTCATTTCCCGGGCCGGGCTGCACGCTTTTCGCGCACGAGGACGGGCACCTTCGCACTGTTGTTGTGCGTATCGCTGGGGTTTGGCACCTGGCGCCGCCGGGCATGGCGAGTAAGGGATTGAAATCAGAGGGTTTGCGCACAGATGGCAAGGTTTCTGCTTAGAGGCTGATGACCCATGCACTGATGCAGTCGCTGTGACGAATGCAGTGCAACAGGCGAAGCGGGGAGCTTCGCCAGGATCGGTTAGCTGGCACCTGTCGGGCAACTTGGGCCGACGGCGCGTTACAAAGCCAGGCACTGCGCTTAGACTTGAGTCGGGTTTGTTTTCCTGGGGCAAGTCCACCAATTCGGGAGAAAGTTTCATGAAGCTAGTCACTGCCATCATCAAGCCGTTCAAGTTGGACGACGTGCGCGAGTCGTTGTCCGAGATCGGCGTGCAGGGCATTACCGTTACTGAGGTCAAAGGCTTCGGTCGGCAGAAGGGTCACACCGAGCTGTATCGCGGCGCGGAATACGTGGTCGATTTCCTGCCCAAGGTGAAGATCGACGTCGCCATTGACGACAAGGACCTGGACCGAGTGATCGAGGCGATCACCAAGGCCGCCAACACCGGCAAGATCGGTGACGGCAAGATCTTCGTGGTCAATCTGGAACAGGCTATTCGCATCCGTACCGGCGAAACCGATACCGACGCCATCTAAGCCGCCAAACCCAACGCCCCAGGAGAAAACAATATGACTCTGCGTAAATTCGCAGGGCTAGGAGCCCTGTTGTCCTTCGTAATGCCTGGCCTGGCCATGGCGGAAGAAGCGGCAGCCCCTGTCCTCAATTCTGGCGACACCGCCTGGATGCTGACGGCCACCATTCTTGTACTGTTCATGACCATTCCCGGCCTGGCGCTGTTCTACGGCGGCATGGTCCGGTCGAAGAACCTGCTTTCCGTGATGATGCAGTGCTTTGCCATTACCGGCCTGATCAGCGTGTTGTGGGTCATCTACGGCTACAGCATCGCGTTCGACACCACCGGCATGGAGCAGGGCGTCGTCAACTTCAATTCCTTCGTCGGCGGCTTCGGCAAGGCGTTCCTGGCGGGCGTGACCCCGGCGAGCATCACCGGTCCGACGGCGCTGTTCCCCGAAGCGGTGTTCATCACCTTCCAGATGACGTTCGCCATCATCACCCCGGCCCTGATCGTCGGTGCCTTCGCCGAGCGCATGAAGTTCTCCGCCATGCTGGTCTTCATGGGCATCTGGTTCACCCTGGTCTATGCGCCGATCGCGCACATGGTCTGGTCCGGTAACGGCGGCCTGTTGTGGGACTGGGGCGTGCTGGACTTCGCCGGCGGCACCGTGGTGCACATCAACGCCGGTATCGCGGGCCTGGTGGCGTGCCTGGTACTGGGCAAGCGCAAAGGCTTCCCGACCACGCCGATGGCACCGCATAACCTGGGTTACACCCTGATGGGTGCGGCAATGCTGTGGGTCGGCTGGTTCGGTTTCAACGCCGGTTCCGCCGTCGCCGCCAACGGCACCGCCGGCATGGCGATGCTGGTCACCCAGATCGCCACCGCCGCCGCGGCACTGGGCTGGATGTTTGCCGAGTGGATCACCCACGGCAAGCCAAGCGCACTGGGCATCGCCTCGGGCGTGGTCGCTGGCCTGGTGGCGATCACGCCAGCTGCCGGTACCGTGGGCCCGATGGGCGCCCTGGTCATCGGCCTGGCGGCGGGCGTGTTGTGCTTCTTCTGCGCCACCACCCTCAAGCGCAAGCTCGGCTATGACGACTCCCTGGACGCCTTCGGCGTGCACGGCATCGGCGGTATCCTCGGCGCGATCCTGACCGGTGTATTCGCCGCCCCGGCCCTGGGTGGCTTCGGCACCGTGACCGACATTGCCGCGCAAGTGTGGATTCAAGTCAAAGGCGTGGGCTTCACGGTGATCTACACCGCGATCGTCACCTTCATCATCCTCAAGGTCCTGGACGCCGTCATGGGCCTGCGTGTCTCCGAGGAAGAAGAGGCAGTGGGCCTGGACCTGGCCCAGCACAACGAGCGTGGCTACAACCTGTAAGCGACACGCGTTAAAAAATGCCCGGTTCGCCGGGCATTTTTTTGCCTGGCGTTTGTCATTGCCCATAAGGCCGGCCGGTTTTTCCGACGCCTTTTGTTGTATAGGCGACATGATTTTTCTACCGCCAAAGGCTTACGTAGCGGCAAGAATATTAGGCCCTTTGTTTTTTTCCAGAGCGCGCTAGAATGCGCGCCGAGCGTGCGGAGAAGTGTATGTGGCAACAGACGCTGATTACCCTGCGGGCCAGGCCCCGGGGCTTTCACCTGGTGACGGACGAGTTGCTCGCCGGCCTGCCTGAACTCCAGGCATGTCGTGTCGGTCTGTTGCATCTGTGGCTGCAGCACACCTCGGCCTCGTTGACGATCAACGAGAACGCCGATCCGGCGGTACGTCGAGACTTCGAACGATTTTTCAATCGGCTGATCCCACAAGGAGCCGCCGGTTACGAGCACAACGACGAAGGCCTGGACGACCTCCCGGCGCACTTCAAGGCGAGCGTGCTCGGGTGCCAGCTCACCCTGCCGGTGACGGCGGGACGGCTGGCGCTGGGGACCTGGCAAGGTGTTTATCTGGGCGAGCACCGTGATCATGGCGGTGCTCGTAAAGTCCTCGCCACGCTATACGGTGAAGGGGCATGACCGCTGGTTGACGGCGATGTTGAATTTTTTCTGGCAGCCTTCGAACAGAGGGTAAAGCTGGGCTATAACTAATCTGCTTTTCGCAAGTCATGAGGTAGAACATGAGCGACGATGATCTGGAAAACGACGACCTCGAAGTAGGCGACGAAGACGAGACCGAAGAAGGCCTGGAAGCGGCAGCTGAAGACGTTGCCGATGACGATGGCGTCGACGTCCCGGCCCCAACCGCCAAAGGCAAGGCCAAGGCCGCGGTGTCGGTCGACGAGTTGCCCAGCGTAGAGGCCAAGAACAAGGAGCGTGACGCACTCGCCAAGGCCATGGAGGAATTCCTGGCCCGGGGTGGAAAGGTGCAGGAAGTGGAGGCCAACGTGGTCGCCGATCCGCCCAAGAAACCCGACAACAAATACGGCAGCCGCCCTATTTGAGTTCTGCTTCTTGCTTGCTGAAAAAGCCCGCCGTCGCTGCGGGCTTTTTCATGGGCGCGATAAAGTCTTCAGGCCAGGCGCCTCCCTTGTGGGAGCGGGCTGGCCCGCGAAGGCGGTGTATCAGTCAGCCCATTTGTTGAATATGAAACCGCCTTCGCGGGCAGGCTTGCTCCCACAGGCGGCCGTGAGCCCGCAGGTTCAGCGTTGGCCATGCCAGCCCGCCAACAACCCTGGCAATTCGCCCAGGCTGCGGATCTCGGCGTCCGGTGCGTGGTCGGCCTCCCAAGCCTTGCCTGTCGGGTTGAACCACACCGCACGCAGGCCGGCCTGTTGGGCGCCGGCGATGTCGTCGCCGGGGTGGTCGCCGACGTGCACGGCGGTCTGCGCGGTGGCGCCGCCGCGTTGCAGGGCTTCGTGGAACAGCCGGGCGTCGGGCTTGGCGATGCCGATGTCCTCGGCGCACAGGGCAAACGTGAAGTAGTCCGCCAGCCCCAGGCGGCGCACGTCGGCATTGCCATTGGTGACCACGCCGAGGGCGAACTGATTGGCGAGGATTTCCAGGGTGGGCGCCACCTCGGGAAAGATCTCCAATTGATGGCGGGCGTGCAGGAACGTCTCGAACCCCTGGTCCGCCAGTTCCGAGGCTTGCCACTGGTCATACCCGGCTTCCTGCAACGCACGGAACAACACCCGCCGGCGCAATGCACTGATGCGGTGTTTCAGGTCTGGTTCTTCACGCAGTACCTGCTCGCGAATCGCCCAGAGATGCTCCACCGGTACGCCCCCCAGGCTCGGCGCGTGGTCGGTCAGCCATTGGCGCAGGACGGCCTCGGCGCTGGCGATCACCGGGGCGGTGTCCCACAGGGTGTCGTCCAGGTCGAAAGTGATGAGCTTGATGGTCATGATTCGTCGCCCTTGATGCGTTTGGCCCGGGGGTGGGCACTGTCATAGACCGTCGCCAGGTGCTGGAAGTCCAGGTGGGTATAGATCTGTGTGGTCTTGATGTCCGAATGGCCGAGCAGTTCCTGGACGGCACGCAAGTCCTGGGAGGACTCCAGCAGGTGGCTGGCGAAGGAATGCCTGAGCATGTGCGGGTGCAGGTTCTGCCCCAGCTCGCGCTCGCCGGCGGCCTTGACCCGCAACTGGATCGCCCGGGGGCCGAGGCGCCGGCCCCGCTGGCTGACGAATACCGCGTCGTCGGCGGGGTTGGTCAGCGCCCGCAGCGGCAGCCACTGCTCCAGTGCCTCACGGGCCTTGCGACCGATGGGCAACAGGCGGGTCTTGCTGCCTTTGCCGAGCACTTGGACCATGCCATCGGCGAGGTCCAACTGGTCCAGGTTCAGCCCGGTCAGTTCCGAAAGCCTGAGCCCGGAAGAATAGAACAGTTCGAGGATCGCCTGGTCCCGCCGCGCCAGGAAGTCATCCTCGACGGCGCCTTCGAGCAATTGCAGGGTGCGATCGGTGTCGAGGGTCTTGGGCAGCCGACGTTCGCCCTTGGGCGGCGCCAGGCCGGTGGCGGGGTCGTGATCGCAGAGGCCTTCGCGGTTGAGGTACTGGTACAGGCCGCGCACCGCCGACAACAGGCGCGCCAGGCTGCGGGAGGATTGACCTTGTTGATGCAGGCGCGCGACCAGGCTGCGCAGGCGCTGGATGTCCAGCGCAGACCAGCTGCCGATGTTCTGCTTCTGGCACCAGCCCAGCACTTTGTCCAGGTCGCGGCGATAGGCCGCCAGCGTGTGGGGCGACACCTGGCGCTCACTGCGCAGGTGCTCGCAGTAGGCGTCCAGTTGCCGTTCCATGGTCAGCGTACCGAGCGCAGCGAACCGGCGACCCGTGGCAGCACGCGGCCGGTGACTTCGGCGATGTAGCTCAAAAACAGCGTGCCCACCGAGCTCTTGTAGTGCTGCGGGTCGCGGCTGGCGATGGCCAGCACGCCGTGGACGCCCTGGTGGGCGATGGCGACGACGGCGGTGGAGCCGATCTGCTTGCGCTGCTCTTCGCCGAACAGGAAGTCCAGCTCATGTTCGCGCAGGCTGCCACTGACACTCTTGTTTTCCGTGAGCAGGCCGCCAATGGCGGTCTGCGCTTCGGCGTGGGTCACCCAGCGACCCACTGGCATGGCGTTGTCGCCGAACAGGATCAGGCTGACGAAGGGCACCTGGAAATCCTGGCGCAAGTTGTCTTCGACGCTCATGACCAGGTCTTCGAGGGTGTTGGCGTCCATCAGCGCGAGGATCAGCCGACGGGTCTTGTCGAACAGCCGGTCGTTGTCCCGGGCGACGTCCATCAGGTGGGAAAGACGGTGGCGCATTTCGATGTTGCGCTCGCGCAGGATCTTCATCTGGTGCTCCACCAGCGAGACGGTGTCGCCGCGCCGGTGAGGGATGCGCATCGTCGCCAGCAACTCTTCGTGCCCGACGAAGAAGTCCGGATGGGCCTCCAGGTAGGCGGCCACCGCCGCGGCTTCCGGGAGCTGGCTCGGCGCATCGGTGGGCGGCGTGGCTGGAACCTGTGGCTTGTCGGTCATGGGGGTTGGCTCACTCAAAGACGAACTTGTCCTTCGTATACGCGCACTGCCGGGCCGGTCATCATCACCGGCTGGCCAGGGCCCGCCCATTCGATGGACAGGCGTCCGCCAGGCAGGTCGATCAGCAACGGCGAATCCATCCACCCCTGGCTGATCGCCGCAACGGCGGCTGCACAGGCCCCGGTGCCGCAGGCCTGGGTTTCCCCGACGCCGCGTTCCCACACGCGCAATTGCGCGCGGTGACGGTCGATGACTTGCAGGAACCCGACGTTCACCCGCGCGGGAAAGCGCGGATGGTGTTCGATCTTCGGCCCCAGGTCATGCACCGGTGCGTTGTTGATATCGGTCACGCGCAGCACCGCATGGGGGTTGCCCATGGACACCGCGGCCAGTTCCACCGTGGTGCCGTCGACGTCCACCGGGTAACTCAGCGCCTGGGTCGGTGCCTGGAACGGAATGTCCGCCGGCACCAGGCGCGGGGCGCCCATGTTGACGCTGATCTGGCCGTCGTTGCGCACATCCAGCTCGATGATGCCGCCCTTGGTCTCGACGCGGATCTGCCGCTTGGCGGTCAGGCGCTTGTCCAGCACGAAGCGGGCGAAGCAGCGCGCGCCGTTGCCGCATTGCTCCACTTCCGAGCCATCGGCGTTGAAGATCCGGTAGCGGAAGTCCACGTCCGGATTGGTCGGCGCCTCGACGATCAGCAACTGGTCGAAGCCGATACCGGTGTGCCGGTCGCCCCATTGCTTGGCATGCTTGGGCAAAATGTGCGCGTGCTGGCTGACCAGGTCGAGGACCATGAAGTCGTTGCCCAGGCCGTGCATCTTGGTAAAACGCAGCAGCATGGTTTTACTCCGGCAGCAGGCTTTCGCCGGCAAACAACTCGGCTACCGTCTCGCGGCGACGCACTTCGAAGGCCTGCTCACCGTCCACCAGCACCTCGGCACAGCGGCCGCGGGTGTTGTAGTTGGAACTCATGACAAACCCGTAGGCGCCGGCCGAATGCACGGCCAGCAGGTCGCCTTCGGCCAGCGCGAGCTCCCGGCCCTTGGCCAGGAAGTCACCGGTTTCGCAGATCGGCCCGACGATGTCGTAGTGGCGGGTCGCACCGTCGCGCGGGCGCACGGCCGTCACGTCCATCCAGGCCTGGTACAGCGCCGGGCGGATCAGGTCGTTCATGGCCGCGTCGACGATGGCGAAATCCTTGTGCTCGGTGTGCTTGAGGTATTCGACCTCGGTCAGCAGCACCCCGGCGTTGGCCACGATGTAGCGGCCTGGCTCGAACATCAGCGCCAGGTCACGGCCTTCGAGGCGCTCGCGCACGGTCTTGATGTAGTCGGCCACCTGGGGCGGCTCTTCGTCGCGATAGCGCACGCCGACACCGCCACCGAGGTCGATGTGGCGCAGGTAGATGCCGCAGTCGCCGAGGCGGTCGACCAGCGCCAGCAGGCGGTCGAGGGCGTCGAGGAAGGGCTCCAGGGTGGTCAGTTGAGAGCCGATGTGGCAATCGACGCCCAGCACTTCCAGGTTCGGCAGCTGGGCGGCGCGCACGTAGACGTCCTCGGCGTCGGCGATGGCGATGCCGAACTTGTTTTCCTTGAGGCCGGTGGAAATGTACGGATGGGTGCCGGCGTCGACGTCCGGGTTCACGCGCAGGGAGATCGGCGCGCGGACGCCCAGCTCGGCGGCCACGACCTGCAGGCGTTCGAGTTCGTCGGTGGATTCGATGTTGAAGCAGTGCACCCCCACTTCCAGGGCGCGGCGCATGTCTTCGCGGGTCTTGCCGACGCCGGAGAAGACGATCTTGTCGGCGCTGCCGCCCGCGGCCAGTACGCGTTCGAGTTCGCCGCCGGAAACGATGTCGAAACCGGCGCCCAGGCGCGCCAGGACGTTGAGTACGCCCAGGTTGGAGTTGGCCTTGACGGCGAAACACACCAGGTGCGGCATGCCGGCGAGGGCGTCGGCGAACGTCCGGTACTGGGCTTCGATATGGGCACGGGAATACACATAGGTCGGCGTGCCGAAGCGCTCGGCGATCGCGGACAGGGCAACCCCTTCCGCGAACAGCTCCCCGCCACGGTAGTTAAAAGCGTCCATGGCGTTCCCTTAGTAAGTGGTGGTGTGGGTGTCGTGCGCGTGGGCCTTGGATTGCGACGACTTGGCCTGCTCTTCGGGGGACTTGCTGTCGTCGGGCAGGTACAGCGGACCTTTCTGACCACAGGCCGTTACAAGGCAGGCAACCGCGACGAGCGCAGCAAGGGAAGAGATCAGGCGCTTCATGGCGAAATCCTTGAAAATGCATTAATTGCGCCGGAGTATACCGGCCACCCGGCGCCTTGCCTATGCAACGGGGCGCCCGTCCGGCGGCGCTGGTGGTCGGCGATGGGTTATCCTTTGCAATCATCAGGCAGCGCCCGTATCTTGCGGCGCTTGAGCATGAGCTGACATTTTCGAGGTTGCCGCAATGAGTTTGAGTGAAGCCCGTTTCCACGATCTGGTCGATGCGACCCAGCAAACGCTGGAAGATGTGTTCGACGACAGTGAGCTGGACGTCGACCTGGAAACCTCCGGCGGCGTGCTCACCGTCAAGTTCGAGAACGGCAGCCAGTTGATCTTCAGCCGCCAGGAGCCGCTGCGCCAGTTGTGGCTGGCGGCGGTGTCCGGCGGCTTCCACTTCGACTACGACCAGGAAAGCGAGCGCTGGCTTTGCGACAAGAGCGAGGAGCAACTGGGCGAGATGCTCGTGCGCATTGTCGAGGTGCAGGCCGGCGTGAAGCTCGATTTCGAAGGCCTGTGACAGCGTGAGCCAGACCGCCGCGGCCCGTCCGCCCAAGCCGCTCTACAGCAACGTCAGCCCGGCTGTGCCGTCGCCGTGCACCGGCGTGTGCAAGCTGGACGAGCAGAAGGTCTGTCGCGGCTGTTTCCGTCACGTGGAAGACATCCGTGAATGGCGCTCGGCCGATGACGCGCGTCGGCGGGTGATCTGTGCCGAGGCGCTCAGGCGCAAGTCTGCAGGATAGTTTGTGGCGAGGGGATTTATCCCCGTCGGACTGCGAAGCAGTCTCAAGAGGCGTTGAATACGATCAGCCTGTCAGGCAGGAGAGCAGGTTCTAGGGCCGCTTCGTGGCCCGGCGGGGATAAATCCCCTCGCCACAGGGCATGCCCTATCCAAGACCTGGGTATATCCGCCCCGACTTGTTTATTTATTGAGCTGTGGTAGTGTCCGGCAATGCCTCACCTCATTCGAGGCCCGTGAAAACCCCGTCTTCCTGTGGCGGGGTTTTGCTTTTTTCGTGCAGAAGAAAGGAGTCTGCCTGAATCATGACCGCACCTTCCATCACCCTGACCCGCCTGGACGTACAGCGTCTGGAGCGCCTGATCGACAGCCTCGATGAAACCTTGCCGGGCGTCATCGCGCTGCAGACCGAACTGGATCGCGCCGAGGCCCTGGTGGGCCACGATGAAGTGCCGGCCGATGTCGTGACCATGAATTCGCGGGTGCACTGCCGTGAAGAAAGCAGCGGCAAGGACTATCGCCTGACGCTGGTCTACCCGCAGGACGCCAATGCCGACGAAGGCAAGATCTCGATCCTGGCACCAGTGGGCAGCGCCCTGCTGGGCCTGAAGGTCGGCCAGCACATCGACTGGCCGGCGCCGGGCGGCAAGACGCTGAAGTTGACCTTGCTGGATGTCGAATACCAGCCCGAGGCCGGTGGTGATTTCCACCTCTGAGTGCCCGGGCGCGTCAGACCAGGGCCAGCGCCTCGTTCAGGGCGCGCTCGAGGTCGGCCTTGTAGCGCAAGTACAGGTTGCTTGAGCAGGCGCCGTCACCCACCAGCCCCGAGAGGTCCAGGTCGGTGATGTAGCAACGATAGCGCTGGGCTTCGCGACGCTGTTCGACGATCTCCCTGGCGACCACACGGAACAGCTGGTCGCCATGCTCCAATTCGGAAAACTCCTGCTGGTCGCAGTACAGCGTGACGTGCACCTGTCCGTGGGTGGCCTTGCCGATGATCGCCTGCACGTCATAGAACGGCTTGTTCTGCGGTGTCTGCGGCGCTTGTCGCGACTCGATCCGCCGCGCCCGGCCAGGGCCTGACGGCAGGAGTTGGTAATACAGGGTTTCCAGGGGCAACGGCTGGGCGGCATCTATCGGCAGCAGGGCGTCGCGGCGGTACAGCACCGATTGCAGGAAACGCTGCAACGGCACCAGCAGGCTGTGTTCGTCGTGGTATGGCAAGCGTTGTTGCCAGAGGGCGTTGAGCTCATCGAGCACGTACAGGTCGGCATCGTCTTCGTTGACCCGGTAGAACACCTGGATGCATTCGGGCTGCCCCATGGGCAGGACCAGCGCCAGGTCGTGGTCTTCCAGGGCCATCGGGTCCAGGTGCAGCGGGCTGTAGGCGCTCAGTTCTTCGCCCAGGTAATCCATCAGCGCCGATTGGCTGGCCAACGCCACGTGATTGACCTGGCCGGGCAGCAGTTCGAGCACGTGATAATGCTGCTGGACCTGGAGCAGGTAACGGTAGTTGAGCCTGCTCAGCAGCAGGGCCTGGGCGGTTTCGAAGACTTCTTCGACCCGCCGTGCGATGAACTGAGCGCGGTTGTGGCAGAAGCAGCGCACCTGCAAGCGTGGCTGGCTTCGCGCCAGGGGCAGGTCGTTGAGGTAGTCGCGCAGGCAATCGAGCAGCGCGTGCTCGCCGTCGAAGCGGTTGACCAGCACTTCATTCCAGCTGTTGAGGGTGACCTGGTCGAGGGTCAGCACCAGGTTTTCCCGGACCCCGGCGTAGCTCAGGGAATCGGTGCGCTCGGTGGTCATGAGGATATTCAGGTCGCGGTGATGCTTGAGCGGATCGACACCGACGTTCACCAGGATCAGCACCTCGCTGGGTACGGCGGCGCGCAGGAGCTGCTCTTCATCCACCGTGGCCAGGGGCAGGGCGATGGTCTGTTGCAGGCTGCCCAGCAGGTTGAACAGCTCGAACTCGCTCAGGTCGCTGCTACCGGGGTGCAGGGCCAGGCGCGTGCTGCTGTCGATCACCCCGTTGCGATGGCACCAGGTCAGCAGTTCCAACAGCTCGCGGCTGCGCTTGATCGGCGCGAAGTTTTCCCACTCCAGGGCGTTGAGGCTGCCGTTGTACAGCCCCCACTGGTTTTGCCCGGGCTCTTTCTTGTTCGGCGACTGGACCAGGGTCAGGGTGTCTTCGGCCAGGTCCGGGGCGATGCCGGGGTTGATGAACTCGACCTTGTCGGCCTTGCGCTCGAACGCCGCGTACAGCCGCCGCCCCAGAACGTTGAGGTCACGCTTGTTGATCAGGCTGACGGTTTTCTCGGTGCGGGCGAACTGGGACAGGAAGCGGTAGCTGTGGGTCAGTTCGTTGACCAACGCCCGCCGCTCATGGCTGACCTGCCGGACTTTCCATTGGCTGCGGCTGTCCAGCAGCGCCAATTGGCGCTGGTCCCAGCCCCATTCCCGGGCCAGGCGTTCGAGCAGCACCCGTTGCCAGCCGCCGCTGCGCACCTGGCCGGTGAGCTTGCGGTTGACCTTCAGGTACAGCGCCCGGCGGATCAGTTCCAGGCGCTCCGGTTCGCCACGGGCATTGAGGTATTCCTCGAGGCGGCGGTAGACCACCATGTACGGGTCCAGCTCTTCCAGGTCCAGGCGATTGGCGAACACCGCCTGCTTGAAGCGCAGGCTCAGGCAGCGGACATCCGGGTGTTCGCTGGCATAGACCTCGGTCAGCAGCAACTTGAGCACGGACTTGTAGGGCGATTCGATGCCTTTGAACAACTGCCAGAGCCCGGCGCCGATGAATTCGCCCGGCGGGATGTAGGCCATATGACCCAGGTCGAGTGTCTCGTCGGCACGAATGAAACGCTTGGAGAGCAACGTATGGGTGTATTGCTCATAGTTGTCTTCTTCGTAGACCGGCACCAGCCACCAGATGGGCGTACGCCCGGCCAGCCAGATCGCGGTGCGGTAGAACTCGTCCAACAGCAGGTAGTGCTGGGTCGTGCCGCAATCGTCGGAGCTGAGCTGGTTGTCGCGCTCGCCCCGCACGAAACGCACCGGGTCGATCAGGAAAAAATGCGCCTCGGCGCCCTGGGTCGCCGCCCAGGCTTCGAGCAATTGGCATTTCTTGCGCAACTCGGCCAGTTCGTCGTCGCTCAGGTCCGGCCCATGGCAAACCCACACGTCCATGTCGCTCTGGTCGGCCTGGGCGAGGGTGCCGAGGCTGCCCATCAGGAACAGGCCGAGAATCGGCCGCGGCGGGTTGCTGCCATGGCGCGGCTTGTAGGAAAACGAGCGGGTCAGCCGCTGGGCCTCGGCGAGTACGCTGGCGTCGGGCTCGTAGTTCGACAACCCCGCCGGCGTGCTGCCGGACACGTAGCCGGGCAGCAGCGGATGATTGACGTGGAAGAACAGCGGCAGCAGCGTCAGCACGCCTTGCTGGCGAGAGGACAAGCCTTCCAGGGCGCGCTCCATGCGGACGCTGTTGAACTTGAGAAAACGTGCGCGCAACTGGCTCAGGACCTTGCGGTCGATTCCCTCGTCCAGATCAGGGCGTATTTCATGGTTGCGGGTCATGTCGGCTCAAACCGGCTCGCGGCGTCGAACGTGGGAAATCAGGGGTGATGGCAGTTTAGCGTCCGGCGGCGGGAATTCTTAAGCTGAAAGTCGATTTGAGTGTCGGAATTTTCACACAAGGCGCCCGCGCCTGCGGAAATCCAACGAGGCGGATTTCCGTGGGCGACAGGGGATCAGGCGGCTTCTTGAACGCTGAGGATCGTCAGGACGGTTTGGACATTCTGCGCGGCGTCCCGGCCCAGGCTGGTCAGGTAACCACCGTCGGGCTGGGTGATCAGCTCTTTTTCGTACAGGCGTTGGGCGGCGGCAATCGCCTTGGGGGCAGCGGTCTGATGGATTTTCAAGCCTTCCTGGGAACTGTCCAGGTTGAAGAGTGCAAGGATTTCCAGTTCGGCAACCAACTCAGGGGTAAGCGACATAAGGACTCCAGACTTTCTAGGAATTGGGTCGACAGCGTCACTAAGGTGAGCGCACTCGGCCGAGCTGTCCAGTCTCAGTGTCATGCTTTTTTTGTTTTGGGTGAGGGGGGCCAGTGTTCTGTCAGGCAACACACCCTGTGGCGAGGGGATTTATCCCCGCTGGGCGCGAAGCGGCCCTAAAAATTGGCCTCATTCCGATTTTGGGCCTGCTGCGCAGTCCAGCGGGGTGGAGCGACGTTTCGCTAAATCCCCTCGCCACAGAAGCAACTTTGCCCGTCGTTCAGTTTTTTTCCGGCGGCAGCTCGGGCAAGGCGCGCAATGCGGCTTCGTACCACTGGGTGTTGAACGGGCGGTCTTCTTCCAGGATCGCGTCGATTTCCACCGCCAGCACGTGGGCCATCAGGTTGAGAATGTCGTCGCGCTCATAACCCACCAGGGTCAATTTGTTGAACGTGGCCTTGGCCGCTGGCGGGTTATCACTTTCGATCTGGTTTTCGATGGCCTGGATCAGCGTGTTCTCGACGAATTCTTCTTCGTCGTTATCGATATCGGTTGGCTCGCTCATGGCCGGCTCCTGGGAGAAAGGTTGCCAGTCTACCTGCATTCAGCAGCGTGATGCGCCTGGCGAGAAACACCACGGCAGTCTATAACGCTAGGCTGCCAACCCCGCACGGCCTGGAGGCTTTGTAATGCTCAAGCTTTATGGTTTCTCTGTCAGTAATTACTACAACATGGTCAAGCTGGCGTTGCTGGAGAAAGGCCTGCCCTTCGAAGAGGTGCCGTTCTTTGGCAGCCAGACTCCGGAAACCCTGGCCATCAGCCCGCGCGGCAAAGTGCCGGTGCTGAAGACCGAGCAGGGCTTTATCAACGAGACCAGTGTCATCCTCGAATACATCGAGCAAACCCAGCCGGGAAAGGCCCTGTTGCCTGCCGACCCGTTCGAGCGCGCCCAGGTGCTGGCGCTGTGCAGGGAGATCGAGCTGTACATCGAATTGCCGGGTCGTGCCTGCTACGCCGAGGCCTTCTTCGGCAAGTCGGTACCCGATGCGATCAAGGAAAAGAGCAAGACCGAATTGTTGCTGGGCTTTGCCTCGCTGGGCCGGCACGGAAAATTCTCGCCCTTTGTGGCGGGTGACAGCCTGAGCATCGCCGACCTGTATTTCTACTACAGCGTTTCGCTGGCCTTGCAAGTGGGCAAGAAGCTCTTCGATATCGATTTGCTGGCGGACATGCCGGCGGCGCGGGCGCTCATGGAGCGCCTGGGGCAGAACGCCAACGTACAGCGCATCGCGGCGGACAGGGAGGCAGAGATGCCGACCTTTTTGGCGATGATTGCTGCCAAGAAGTGAGTTTTTTGCGTTTGAAGTGAGCCATCGCGAGCAAGCTCGCTCCCACAGTGGATCTGCAGTGTTCACAAAACTTGTGACCATTGCAGATCCACTGTGGGAGCGAGCTTGCTCGCGATGCTTTTGGCTTTAGCGGCCGGCGAGCAACGCCTGGCCGCGCACGACCGCCGCCTTGACCTGAGCCGGCGCGGTGCCGCCGATATGGTCGCGGGCATTGACCGAGCCTTCCAGGGTCAGCACCGCGAACACGTCCTGCTCGATCTGGTCGCTGAACTGGCGCAGTTCATCCAGGCTCATCTCCGCCAGGTCCTTGCCGCTGTCCACGCCGTACTTGACCGCGTGCCCGACGATTTCATGGCAGTCGCGGAAAGGCAGGCCACGGCGCACCAGGTAGTCGGCCAGGTCGGTGGCGGTCGAGAAGCCACGCAGGGCCGCTTCGCGCATGACCGCATGCTTGGGCTTGATGGCCGGGATCATGTCGGCGAAGGCCCGCAGCGAGTCGCGCAGGGTGTCGGCGGCGTCGAACAGCGGTTCCTTGTCTTCCTGGTTGTCCTTGTTGTAGGCCAGCGGCTGGCCTTTCATCAGGGTCAGCAAGCCCATCAGCGCGCCGAACACCCGGCCGCTCTTGCCGCGCACCAGCTCCGGGACGTCCGGGTTCTTCTTTTGCGGCATGATCGAGCTGCCGGTGCAGAAGCGATCCGGCAGGTCGATGAACTGGAATTGCGCGCTGGTCCACAGCACCAGCTCTTCGGAGAAACGCGACAGGTGCATCATCGCGATGCTCGCGGCGGCGCAGAATTCAATGGCGAAATCGCGGTCCGAGACGTTGTCCAGCGAGTTGCCGCCCACGGCGTCGAAGCCCAGCAGCTGGGCGGTGTAGGCACGGTCGATCGGGTAGGTGGTGCCGGCCAGCGCGGCGCTGCCCAGGGGCATGCGGTTGGCGCGCTTGCGGCAGTCGACCAGGCGCTCGTAATCGCGGCTGAGCATCTCGAACCAGGCCAGCATGTGGTGCCCGAAGGTCACCGGTTGCGCGGTCTGCAGGTGCGTGAAGCCCGGCATGATGCTGTCGGCCTCGCGTTCGGCCTGTTCCAGCAGGCCTTTTTGCAGGCGGGTGATCTCGGCCAGGATCAGGTCGATCTCGTCGCGCAGCCACAGGCGGATGTCGGTGGCGACCTGGTCGTTGCGGCTGCGGCCGGTGTGCAGCTTCTTGCCGGTCACGCCGATGCGGTCGGTCAGGCGCGCTTCGATGTTCATGTGCACGTCTTCGAGGTCGACGCGCCAGTCGAACTGGCCGGCCTCGATTTCAGCCTGGATGGTCTTGAGGCCGTCGATGATGCTGTCGCGCTCGGCATCGGTCAGCACGCCGACCTTGGCCAGCATGGTGGCGTGGGCGATCGAGCCCATGATGTCGTGGCGATACAGGCGCTGGTCAAAGTTGACGGAGGCGGTGAAGCGGGCGACGAAGGCGTCGACGGGTTCACTGAAGCGGCCGCCCCAGGACTGATTGGTCTTGTCAGTGCTCATGAATTCGCTCGTGATCGGCTGTGGAAAAGGTAACGGTTGAAGGCTGCGGCGGATGATAACAGGGTTGCCGGGGCTGGCGCTGGCACTGGTCGCCAGGTTTTTCGCCCGTGGACCGGGCTCTCGGGGCGGTTTTCTGCACAACGATATTTTCCGATTGAGCAATATCGTCGTGGCAACCGTCTACAGTGGACGATAGGTGTTTGCTTTTCTTCATCCATGCATGGCGATTAGGCCGGATCAAACAGGGGGTGCTCCATATTGGTCAGATCGAAACCGAACAATCCCTACGGCGACGCCGTGCGACAACGGGCCTCGAGCATCGGTAGGCAAGCGCTGGTAAAGATAGGCAACCGCCTCGCGGCACTTTTTGGCCCTCGAGCGAGTCTTAGCGTGGATCGCGGTGACGGATGTCACTTCCCCTGTCTACGCTATCCTTGTGCGAGACTCACGCAGGAATCCAGCGCAATATGAATGTCCTGATCGTTGATGACGAACCACTGGCCCGCGAGCGCCTGAGCCGAATGGTTGGCGAACTCGAGGGTTACAGTGTCCTGGAGCCGAGCGCCACCAATGGCGAAGAGGCATTGGCCCTTATCGACAGCCACAAGCCGGATATCGTGCTGCTCGACATCCGCATGCCTGGCCTGGATGGCCTGCAGGTCGCGGCGAAGTTGTGCGAACGAGAGTCGCCGCCTGCGGTGGTGTTCTGTACCGCCCGGGAGGACTTCCCGCCCGAGGTCCTGCAGGCCAGTGCCGTGGGTCATCTGGTCAAGCCGGTGGCATCCGAGGCCTTGCCCGATGCCTTGCGCAAGGCCGAGCGACCCAATCGCGTGCAATTGGCGGCGCTGACCCGGCCGGCCGCCGAAAGCGGCAGCGGCCCGCGCAGCCACATCAGTGCGCGAACCCGCAAAGGCATCGAGTTGATCCCGTTGAACCAGGTGGTCTACTTCATTGCCGACCACAAGTACGTGACCTTGCGCCATGAAAGTGGCGAGGTGTTGCTGGACGAGCCGCTCAAGGCCCTCGAGGATGAGTTCGGCGAGCGCTTTGTCCGCATCCACCGCAACGCCCTGGTGGCGCGCGAGCGGATCGAGCGCTTGCAACGCACCCCCCTGGGGCATTTCCAACTCTTCCTCAAGGGCCTCAACGGCGATGCGCTGATCGTCAGCCGGCGACACGTGGCCGGCGTGCGCAAGATGATGCAGCAGCTTTAGCCCGGGACGTGGGGCGTTCGAGACCTTTCATTTCCAGGACATTGGCGGCCAGGGAGGCCTTGGGGTCGTGATTCAAATCAAAGCGGTTCTGACTGAACTGTTATTATCTGCCGTATCTTTTAAGTACGGATTGATCCATGTCCCCTCGCGAGATCCGCATCGCCACCCGTAAAAGTGCCCTGGCCCTCTGGCAGGCCGAATACGTCAAAGCCCGTCTGCAAGCTGCTCATCCCGGGCTGGTCGTGACCCTTGTGCCCATGGTCAGTCGCGGCGACAAGCTGCTCGACTCACCCCTGTCGAAGATCGGCGGCAAGGGCCTGTTCGTCAAGGAACTGGAAACCGCGTTGCTGGACAACGAAGCCGACATCGCCGTGCATTCGATGAAAGACGTGCCCATGGACTTCCCCGAAGGCCTGGGCCTGTTTTGTATTTGCGAGCGGGAAGACCCACGCGACGCCTTCGTGTCCAATACATTCGCCAGCCTCGAGGCACTGCCTGCCGGCAGCGTGGTGGGCACTTCCAGCCTGCGTCGCCAGGCGCAATTGCTGACGCGCCGCCCGGACCTGCAAATCCGTTTCCTGCGGGGCAACGTGAACACGCGCCTGGCCAAGCTCGATGCCGGCGAGTACGACGCGATCATCCTCGCCGCCGCCGGCCTGATCCGCCTGGGATTCGAAGACCGCATCACCTCGGCCATCAGCGTCGACGACAGCCTGCCGGCGGGTGGACAAGGTGCCGTGGGCATCGAATGCCGCCGCGCCGACAGCGACATCCATGCCTTGCTCGCACCGTTGCACCACGAGGACACCGCCACCCGGGTGTTCGCCGAGCGGGCCCTCAACAAGCATTTGAACGGCGGTTGCCAGGTGCCGATCGCCTGTTACGCCGTGCTGGAAGGCGAACAGGTCTGGTTGCGTGGCCTGGTGGGCGATCCCAATGGCGGCCGGTTGCTCAGTGCCGAGGCCCGGGCGCCGCGCCGCGATGCCGAGGCCCTGGGGGTGCGGGTTGCCGAGGATCTGCTGAGCCAGGGCGCCGCCGACATTCTCAAGGCGGTCTACGGCGAGGCGGGCCACGCGTGACGGGCTGGCGGCTGCTGCTCACGCGGCCGGAGGATGAGTCGTCGGCCTTGGCGGCGACCCTGGCCGATGCCGGCATTTTCAGCAGCAGCCTGCCGTTGCTGGCGATCGAGCCAATTCCGCTGTCGGATGCCGGGCGCGCGACCCTCCAGGCCCTGGATCAATATCGTGCGGTGATCGTGGTCAGCAAGCCCGCCGCACGCCTGTGCCTCGAACGGCTGCGCCCATTCTGGCCCGAACCGCCCGATCAACCTTGGTTCAGCGTGGGGGCGGCCACCGGGCAGATCCTCGCCGACGCCGGCCTCACGGTTTTCTATCCCGACCACGGTGACGACAGCGAAGCCTTGCTCGAACTCGCCGCGTTGCGCCAGGCTGTCAGCCGGCCTGATGCGCGGGTCCTGATCGTGCGCGGCGAAGGCGGGCGCGGCTTGCTGGCAGAGCGTTTGCGCGAGCAAGGTGCTAGTGTCGATTACCTGGAGTTGTACCGACGCCACCTCCCTCACTACGCCGATGGCGAACTGCCGGCGCGGGTCGAAGCGGAACGCTTGAACGCACTGGTGGTCAGCAGTGGGCAGGGCCTGGAGCATCTGCAGCGGTTGGCCGGCGATGCCTGGCCGACGCTGGCACGGTTGCCGTTGTTTGTTCCAAGCCCGAGGGTTGCCGAGATGGCGCGTGCCGCCGGGGCCCGAACAGTTGTGGATTGTCGTGGCGCCAGCGCCGCGGCTTTGCTGGCGGCGTTACGGGAACACTCCGTGCCGTTTTCTAATGCGAAGGATGGATACGTGAGCGAAACAGCCTTGCCAAAAGCAGATCAAGACCAGCCCGTGCTCGACGCGCCGGTTGAAACCCCGGCCCCGGTGGCGCCGCGTCGCGGCAATGGGCTGGCTATTTTTGCATTGTTGCTCGGGGCCGCCGGTGTCGCGGTTGGCGGTTGGGGGGTATGGCAGGTGCGCCACCTGCAAACCAACAACCAGCAGCAGTCCGCCCAGGTCCAGGCGTTGAACGACCAGGCCCAGAGTCTCAAGCTCAACGAGCAGCGCTTGACCGAGCGGCTGGCCCAGTTGCCCGCCGCCGAGGAACTGGAGGAGCGTCGTCGCCTGGTGGCCCAGTTGCAAGGTGACCAGCAGCACCTGAGCCAGCGCCTGGAAACCGTGCTCGGTGCCAGCCGCAAGGACTGGCGCCTGGCCGAAGCCGAGCACCTGCTGCGCCTGGCCAGCCTGCGTCTTTCCGCCCTGCAGGACATCAACAGCGCCCAGGCGCTGGTGCAGGGCGCCGACGAGATCCTGCGCGAGCAGGACGACCCCGGTTCGTTCGCCGCCCGCGAGCAACTGGCCAAGACCCTGGCCGCGCTGCGCAGCACCGAGCAGCCGGATCGCACCGGGCTGTTCCTGCAACTGGGCGCCCTGCGTGACCAGGTGTTGCAGCTCAGCGAGCTGGCGCCGGAATACAAGGATCGCGGTGAATCCCTGCTGGGCCTGACGGCCGATGGCGATGGCGCCAGCCGCTGGGCGCAGTGGTGGGACCAGATCTCGCGCTACATCCGCATCGACTTCAACGCCGATGAGAACGTCCGTCCGCTCCTCGCCGGGCAAAGCCTGATGCAGGTGCGCCTGGCCTTGAGCCTGGCGCTGGAGCAGGCGCAGTGGGCGGCCCTCAATGGGCAGGCGCCGGTGTACACCCAGGCGCTGACCGAGGCGCGGGATGTATTGAAGAACAACTTCAACCAGGACAACCCGCAGATCAAGGTCATGCTCGAGCGCGTGGCCGAGCTGTCCAGCCAGCCGGTGACGGTGGTCACGCCGGACCTGACGGGCACCCTGAGCAGCGTCCAGGCCTACCTTGAACGGCGCAACGTGAATGCCGAAGAGTCGATCAAGCCGCTGCCCAAGGCGGGCGACCAGGAGGCCACGCCATGAAGCGTCTCTACGTGATTCTGTTCGTGGTCATCGCCGTTGCCGCAGTGCTGGGCATGGCGATCGCGGAGCATTCGGGTTACGTGCTGGTGGCGTACAAGAACTTTCGTTACGAAGCCGGCCTCTGGGTCACCCTGGCGCTGGTGGCGGTGCTCTGGCTGTTGTGGCGTGCGGTGAGGGCCTTGATCGGGCTGGTCACCACCTCCGGTGGCGTGGTCAACCCGTGGTCGCGGCGCAACCGCAGTCGCCGTGTGCAAGTGGCGATCGAGCACGGCCAACTGGACCTGGCCGAAGGACGTTGGGCCAGTGCCCAGCGCCACCTGCATCGCGCCGCCGAAGCCGAGCGCCAGCCCTTGCTCTATTACCTCGGCGCTGCCCGTGCGGCGAATGAACAAGGGCTGTACGAGCAGAGCGACAGTTTGCTGGAGCGCGCCCTGGAGCGTCAGCCCCAGGCTGAGCTGGCCATCGCCCTGTCCCACGCCCAATTGCAGACCGACCGCGGCGACACCGAGGGTGCGTTGAACACCCTGCAAGCGATGCACGAACGCCATCCGCATAACGCCCAGGTCCTGCGCCAGTTGCAACGCCTGCATCAGCAGCGCGGTGACTGGTCGGCAGTGATCCGGCTGCTGCCCGAGCTGCGCAAGGACAAGGTCTTGCCCGCCGCTGAACTGGCAGATCTGGAACGCCGGGCATGGGGCGAGAACCTCACCCTGGCGGCCCACCGTGAAGAGGACGGCAGCGTCGGCCTGCAATCGCTGAACCGGGCCTGGCAACAATTGACCTCGGCCCAGCGCCAGGAGCCGGCGCTGGTGCTGGCGTATGCCGAACAGTTGCGCCAGCTTGGGGCCCAGGTCGAAGCCGAAGAGGTGTTGCGAATCGCCCTCAAGCGGCATTACGACAGCCATCTGGCGCGGCTGTACGGGCTGGTTCGCGGCAGCGATCCGGTGCGCCAGCTGCAAACCGCCGAAGGCTGGCTCAAGGATCACCCGGCCGATCCGGGCCTGCTGTTGACCCTGGGGCGTCTCTGCCTGCAGAACAGCTTGTGGGGCAAGGCCCGGGACTACCTGGAAAGCAGCCTGCGGATCCAGCGCAATCCCGAAGCTTGCGCCGAGTTGGCGCGGCTGCTGGCGCAGCTGGGCGATGCCGAGCGCAGCAATCAGTTGTTCCAGGAAGGGTTGGGGCTGCTCGACGAGCGCCTGCTGGCCGCGCCGCTGCCGGTCTCGGCGCAGGTCCTGCCGACCTGAGGATGGCCAGAGTCATCGGGGCGAGGGAACCAGGTCCTCGCCCCGGTTTCTAGCGTGTGACAGGCGACGATCCGCCGTCGCTTGAGGGCCTCCACCAACGTTCTTGGCGAAGTCCTACAACGAGCTGTAACAAATCCTCTCGTCCCTGTCGGGAATTCCCTACACCCCTGGTGAAGTCTCCGCGCGACCCCGCCTTGAAAGGCCGGCGGGCTTTCCTCTACCGTAACTACTTGTCTCTTCTGCTACGGAACTGCCATGTTTTTGGCTTGCTCACGTTTCATGTTTCTCATGGCTTCCATTGCCGCGGCCCTGGCTTTGGGCATCGCCAGTTACCTGGAATATTCGGTCGGCCTGGCGCCATGCAGCCTGTGTGTCTTGCAGCGGGTGTGCCTGGTGCTGTTCCTGGTGAACAGCCTCGTGGCATGCGTGCATGGTCCGGGGCAAGCAGGCAGCTTCTTCTATGGATTGACGGGGTGGGTGTTCGCGTCGGGGGGAATGGCGCTGGCGTGGCATCAGGTCTTGCTGCAGGGCCATTCGCTGCAGTCTCCGGCTGATTGCGTCGTGCCGTCCGCCGGGGTGCAATCCTGGTGGTGTGCGTTGCGTCGTGTTCTCGATGGCGACATCGATTGCGCGAATTTCACCTGGACGCTGTTCGACCTGAGCATTCCCGAATGGAGCCTGTTGTTCTTTCTCGCCGTGTCCGCCGCGATGACCTACCTGCTGCTGCGCCTTGCCTGGACTGCTCTGGCGCGACCCCTCGGCGGCGATACGTCGCAGTTGGTCCGGGCGCTGGATTAAACACTTGTATGAACTTTATCGCCTGCGTACCTTGAAGCGGTAGTCGTGCGGGCATAATCTGGCCCGCACGTGTCATTGGAATCGTGCCACTCGAACATGTTGTGTCTGGCTTGTCACTGGTCATCCAGGTGTACGCAGGCTGCGAGGGGCATGACTCACAAGGGAAGAAATCACCATGCTCGAAAGTTGTCAGAATGCTCAGGAACGCTGGGGTGGGGTGCATCTGCTGATCGATCGCTGGTTGCAGGAGCGCCACGAACTGGTTCGGTCCTATGACGCCCTCGGCGACAAGCCTGAAGCGCTGAGCGAAAGTCGCAAGCCCTTGCAGGAGTTCTGCGGTGTGCTGGTCGACTATGTATCGGCCGGTCATTTCGAGATCTACGAGCAACTGACGGGTGAGGCCAAGGCCTTCAATGACAAGCGCGGCCTGGAGCTCGCCGAGCAGATCTACCCGCGCATCGATGTCATCACCGAGAAGCTGCTGGCGTTCAACGACCTGTGCGACGAAGGCAAGTGCGTCGCTGAAAAATTCAAGGAGTTGGGCGGATTGCTGCACGAGCGTTTCGAACTGGAAGACTGCCTGATCGAAGTGCTGCACAACGCCCACAAGGAAGAAGCCGCGGTCCAGGCCTGAGGGCTTCGCGGTCATGAAAAAACGGTGCGCATGGCGCACCGTTTTTCGTTTGGGTTGGCGTCAGCCTGTCGCGCCCAACAACTCGATTTCAAACACCAGCGGCGTGTACGGCGGGATCACATCCCCGGCACCTTCGGCGCCATAGGCCAGGGTCGAAGGAATCACCAGTCGCCATTTCGCACCGACCGGCATTTGCGGCAACGCACTGCGCCAGCCGTCAATCACGCTGTCGAGGTTGAACCACTGTGCCTGATGGTTGGCGTCGAATACGGTGCCGTCCGGCAATCGGCCGGTGTACAGCACCTGGACCTTGCCATGGGGACTCGCCTTCGCGCCTTTGCCGGGCTTGAGTTCGGTCAGCAGGATGCCGTCCGCGAGTTGCTGGACGCCGGGCCGGTTCTTTTCTTCGTCGAGGAATTTGCGCTCGGTCTTCAACGCCTTCGCGTCCTCGGGCGGCAATGATTGTGCCGTCAGTTGCGCTTGATGCGTGGCCAGGATCTGTTCGATACGCTCATCCTGGAGTGCCAGCGGCTTGCCCAGGTAAGCCTGTTGCAGGCCTTCGACCAGGGCTTGTATCTGCAGGTCGGGCACGTCCTGGCGCAAGCGTTCGCCCAGGCTCGCACCCAGGCTGTAGGCCAGGTCATGGGCATCGTTCGCGCTGGTTTTTTCAGCGGCCTGGGCCATGGAGCAGAGCATGCACAGGGACAAAAACAGGTGACGCAACATGGGGGATCTCCGGCCTCGAATCGAGGGATTATGCCAGTGCCGACAGGTGTAGCGGTGGATTGCCCTGACGCCGATGAAGAAGATTTTTCGGGCCTTGCAACGCAACGTCTTGTGTACTGTCAACATGCCCTAGCGGCGGTTGCAGCAGAGGTCTAGTATGAGCCGCACTCACGTCAGTCAGGAGGTAAACCATGTCGGCCACCAAGAAGCCCGTAAACACTCCGTTGCACTTGCTCCAACAACTCTCGGGCAGCTTGCTCGAGCATCTGGAAAACGCCTGCTCCCAAGCCATGGCTGATGCTGAAAAACTGCTCGCCAAACTGGAAAAACAACGCGGCAAGGCCCAGGAAAAACTGCACAAGTCGCGCACCAAACTGCAAGACGCCGCCACCGCCGGCAAGGCCAAGGCACAAGCCAAGGCCAAGGACGGCGTGAAAGAACTCGAAGACCTGCTCGATGCCTTGAAGGACCGTCAATCCGAGACCCGCGCCTACATCCTGCAACTCAAGCGCGATGCCCAGGAAAGCCTGAAACTGGCCCAGGGTGTCGGTCGTGTGCAAGAGGCTGCGAGCAAGGCGCTGTCGCTTCGTGCTGCCAAGCCTGCTGTTGTATCGGCCAAGAAACCAGCGGCTAAACCTGCCGCGGCGAAAACGCCGACCAAGGTAGTGGCCAAGCCTGCTGCCAAGGCGCCGGCCAAGGCCGCGAGCAAGCCGGTCGCCGCCAGCGCTGCCAAACCCGCGGCCAAGAAACCAGCCACTAAAGCTGTCGCCAAGCCCGCCGTAAAAACCGCCGCTGCCAAGCCGGCCGCCGCCAAGCCTGCGGTAAGAACTGCCGCCAAACCGGTTGCCAAAACCGCTGCTGCCAAGCCCGCCGCGACGAAAACCGCCGCCGCTAAACCCGCTGCCAAGCCGGTCGCCAAGACCGCTGCCAAACCCGCTGCCAAAACGGCTGCTGCCAAACCTGCGGCCACCCAGGCCGCCGCGACCAAAACCGCGGCGGCCAAGCCTGCGGTAAAAGCCGCTGCCAAGCCTGCCGCGAGCAAAGCGCCTGCCAAGGCTCCCGCCAAAACGGCGGCCAAACCCGCTGCGGCAAAACCTGCCGCCAAGCCAGTCAGCGCCAAACCGGCCGCTGCCAAGCCTGCTGCTGCAAAACCAACAGCGGCCAAGCCAGCGGCCAAGCCCGTCGCGAAGAAACCTGCTGCCGCAAAACCGTCTGCTACGCCTGCTGCCAAGCCGGCCACCGCAGCGCCTGCGCCGGCAGCGACGCCTGCGCCAACCGCCAGCACCCCGGCCGCGGCAATCAGCCCGTCCGCTTCCGTGGCGCCAAGCAGCACCCCAACCAGCGCTTCCTAAGTGCCGGACACCGCGACGCGCAGCTGATGCAGCGCGTCGTGGTTCGCGGGTCCGGCAATCGCCGCCAGCGCTTGCAGCCATTGGGCTGAGTCCCTGTGACGTGCCTCGGGCCAATCCCTGGCCGCCGCTTCCAGTCGTTCCAACAGCCGCCGCTCGGCCTCCAGTTCCAGGCGCTTGACCTGTTCGCGCAGGGTGTCGAGTTCCGGGTCTTGCAGGGCCGCGTTTTTCCATTGGCGGCGAAGGCTGCGCAACGGCTTGACCACCTCGGCATCCCAGGCGTCGGCCAACTGTCGAAGCCGATGCAGCCGCTGTTCGCTGCAGCCCACGCCGCGCTGGTCCAGCCACAGGCCGCAGAGCAGCAGGCAAACATTGAGGCCGGCGTCCTGCGATGCCAGGCAGGCGGCTTCCACGCCGGGCTTGGCATAGAGGTCCAGGGAGAAACGCCAAAGATCAGGGGACATCGTGCTACTCGCGCCAGTTGCGAACGAAGCTGGTAGACTCCGCCGCCATTATGATTCGACTTCAGAACCTGACTTTACAGCGTGGCCCGCAACGTCTGCTAGAAGACGCCGAGCTGACCCTGCACGCCGGCCACAAAGCCGGCCTCATCGGTGCCAATGGCGCCGGCAAATCGAGCCTGTTCGCCTTGTTGCGCGGCGAGCTGCACCCGGACTCGGGCGATTGCCAACTGCCGGCCGATTGGCGTATCGCCCACATGCGCCAGGAGGTCGATACCCTCGAACGCCTGGCGGTGGACTACGTGCTCGACGGTGACCTGCGCCTGCGCCAGGTCCAACGCGACCTGGCGGCGGCGGAAGCGGCCCACGACGGCGCCGCCCAGGCTCGCCTGCACGCGGAACTCGACAGCGCCGACGGCTACACCGCCGACGCCCGCGCACGCAAATTGCTCGCGGGCCTGGGGTTTACCAACGAGCAGATGGACCGCCAGGTCGGCGATTTCTCCGGCGGTTGGCGGATGCGCCTGAACCTGGCGCAAGCCTTGATGTGCCCGTCGGACCTGCTGTTGCTCGATGAACCGACCAACCACTTGGACCTCGATGCGATCATCTGGCTCGAAGACTGGCTCAAGGGCTACCCGGGCACGCTGCTGCTGATTTCCCACGACCGCGATTTCCTCGACGCCGTGGTCGACCATGTCGCCCATGTCGATCAACGCAAGCTGACCTTGTACCGGGGCGGCTACAGCGCCTTCGAGCGCGCCCGCGCCGAGCGCCTGGCCCAGCAACAGCAGGCCTACGAGAAGCAGCAGGCGCAGCGTGCGCACATGGAAAGCTACATCGCCCGCTTCAAGGCCCAGGCCACCAAGGCCCGCCAGGCCCAGAGCCGGATCAAGGCGCTGGAGCGGATGGAGGAACTGTCGGCGGCCCACGTCGATTCGCCGTTCGATTTCGTCTTCCGTGAATCGACCAAGATCTCCAGCCCGCTGATCGACTTGTCCGATGCACGCCTGGGCTACGGCGACAAGACCGTGCTGGAGAAGGTCAAGTTGCAGCTAACCCCCGGTGCGCGGATCGGTCTGCTGGGGCCTAACGGCGCCGGCAAGTCGACCCTGATCAAGAACCTCTCCGGTGAACTCCAGCCCTTGGGCGGGCGCCTGACCCGTGGCGAGAACACCGTGGTCGGCTACTTCGCCCAGCACCAGCTGGACTCCCTCGACGCCAAGGCCAGCCCGTTGTTGCACCTGCAACGCCTGGCGCCGACCGAGCGCGAGCAGACCCTGCGGGACTTCCTCGGTGGCTTCGACTTCCGTGGCGCGCGCATCGACGAACCGGTCCTTAACTTCTCCGGCGGCGAGAAGGCGCGACTGGCGCTGGCGTTGATCGCCTGGGGCCGACCCAACCTGCTGCTGCTCGATGAACCGACCAACCACCTGGACCTGGAAATGCGCCTGGCCCTGACCATGGCCTTGCAGGAATTCAGTGGCGCGGTGCTGGTGGTGTCCCACGATCGGCACCTGCTCAAGAGCACCACGGATAACTTCTTCCTGGTGGCCGACGGCAAGGTCGAGGAATTCGACGGCGATCTGGAGGATTACGCACGCTGGCTGGTGGACTATCGCCAACGCAATGCGCCGGTCAGCACCACGCCGGTCAATCCGGACAAGACCGACAAGAAGGCCCAGCGCCAGGCTGCTGCCGCCTTGCGCCAGCAATTGGCGCCCCACAAGCGCGAGGCCGACAAGCTCGAAGCCGAGTTGGGCAAGCTGCATGAAACGCTGCAGAAAATCGAAACCCGCCTGGGCGACAGCGGTCTCTACGAGGCGGCGCGCAAAGATGAGTTGCGTGACCTGCTGGCCGAACAGGCCAAGCTGAAAGTTCGGGAAGCGGAGCTGGAGGAAGCCTGGATGCAAGCGCTGGAGTTGCTGGAAACCTTGCAAGCGGAGCTGGAGGCATTGTCCTGATGGAAGCCCTGGCGTTGCCTGTCCCTGTGATGTGGATCGAACCGATCTGGCTCGGTGTGCAAGTGCTGCTGATCCTGCTGGTCGGTTACTTCGCCCAGCGCTTCGTGGCGCGCGCCCTCACGCGCCTGGGTGAGCGCTATCCCTTCCCGCCGCAGTTATTGATCATCTCCCGGGGCGTGCTGCGCTGGCTGATCATGGGCAGCGCGGTATTGATCGTGCTGGAGCGCCTGGGCGTCTCGGCCACGGTGCTGTGGACCGCGTTGTCGGGCTTCGTCGCGGTGGCGGCGGTGGCCTTCTTCGCCATCTGGAGCGTGCTGTCGAACCTGCTGTGTGCCGTGCTGATCTACACCGTCGGCCCGTTTCGCCTGGGGGACGTGGTCGAGCTGGTGGAAGCCACCGACAAGCCCGGCATCAAGGGGCGAGTGGTGGCGATCAACCTGCTCTACACCACGTTGATCGAGCCCGAGGAGCTCGGCACCGGCAGTTCCATGGTGCAAGTGCCCAACAGCCTGTTCTTCCAGCGGTCGGTCCGGCGCTGGCGTGGCAGCGAGGCATTCCCGGTCGGCGGTTTCGTCGAATAACGCAGCCTTTGCGGCGTGGCCCGCCCGGACAAAAAAACAGTGGTCAACCGCGCAGCGGCGCATTAGCGTAGTCGTTTCGACGAATACGAGCCGAGGTGTGCAATGGTGCTGGAAACATGGCTGGCGTTTTTCGCCGCCTGCTGGGTGATCAGTCTTTCGCCGGGCGCCGGTGCGATTGCATCGATGTCCAGCGGCCTGCAATACGGTTTCTGGCGCGGCTACTGGAATGCCCTGGGCCTGCAACTGGGCCTGGCGCTGCAGATTGCGATCGTGGCGGCCGGCGTGGGAGCGATCCTCACCGCTTCGGCCACGGCGTTCTATGCGATCAAATGGTTCGGCGTGGCCTACCTGGTCTACCTGGGCATCAAGCAGTGGCGAGCCATTCCCGGCGACATCAGCGATGACGCGGCCGTGCGGCCTATCGGCAAGCCCATGGCGCTGGTGTTTCGCGGGTTCCTGGTGAACATCAGCAACCCCAAGGCACTGGTGTTCATGCTGGCGGTGCTGCCGCAATTCATCGACCCCCACGCGCCCCTGGTCAAGCAATACCTGATCCTGGGTGCGACCATGATCTGCGTCGACCTGATCGTCATGGCCGGCTACACCGGGCTGGCATCGAAAGTCCTGCGCCTGCTGCGCACGCCGAAACAGCAGCGGCGAATGAACCGCACGTTTGCCGGGCTGTTCATTGGCGCGGCGGGTTTGCTGGCGACGATTCGCAGGGCGGCGGTGTAAAGGTCAAACCTGTGGCGAGTATTGCTGTGGCGAGGGGATTTATCCCCGTTCGAGTGCGCAGCGCTCGCAAAATGCTTGGGGCTGCTTCGCACCCCAGCGGGGATAAATCCCCTCGCCACAGGACCCTCTGAACATTTATCGAGTGGCACGGCTCAACGCAAAATCACCGGCGCCGTGTCCCGCGGCAGGTTGTTGCGCTGCACGGTTTCGCGGGGTTGTTCGTAGCTCGGTCCGCCGAGTTGTTCGCTCATCTGCCGCGCCACGTCTTCGCCCAGGGCCTTGGACACGTCACGCACCACCCGCGGGCGATTGAGGCTGATGTGCACGTCCCGGTGGTTCAACAGCTTGGTGTCCTGGCCTTCGCCCATGGCGGTGAACGCCGAGGTGATCTCGAAGGTCTTGGTGTTGATCAGGCTGAAGTCCGCCACCAGGGTCAAGGCCAGCACCGCCGAGTAGCTGTTGGTGTTCGCCAGCTCGTTGATGTCGCGGGTAAAGTCGATGTCCGACACCGTGCCGAACAACACGTAGTCGGCACCCTTGAAGTTCCCGGCCTTGATTCGCTTGATGACGTCGTAGACATCACCCTTGGACGAGGCGGTGTAGGGCGTGCCCTGCACCAGTTGGAACATCCCGCTGCGCAGGATCTCGCCCTTGATGTCGCCGGTGAATTTGCGCAACTCACCCTGCTCGATGTAGCTGCTGGTGGCTTCCATTTCGTCGTAGCTCGACGAAGCGCTGGCGCTGTAGGCGTTCGCCTGGAAGTTGCTCTGGGCCGAAACGGTGTGGATGTACTCTTCCACGCGTTCCTGGTACGCCAGGTCGGTGACCGCGACCTTCGGGGCCGCCTGCGCGGTGAGCGCGCAGGCCAGGGCCATGATGCCGATCCATGTGCGCATGGCTTAACGCTCCGTGGTCTTGCGGATTTCTTTCTCGTCCATCCACTCGGCCAGACCGCTCTCGACGTCGATCAATTGCAGGCTGAACTTGTAGAAGACGTCCTTGTAGTCGCTGCTGCGCTTGACGATCGAGCTGATGGAGCCCTCGATACGGTATTTGGCGGCGATCATGTTGCCGGTCTTGGCCACGGTGCTTTTCTTGTAGAGGCCGCTCTGGTTCTGCAGCTTGAGCTGGTCGACCTGGCTGTCCATGGCGTTGTTGTCGCTGGCGAAACGCGCCGCCCCGGTCTTCATCAGCTGGGTCTTGATGCTGGTGGTGATTTCCCGCGTGTCGATGTACTCGCTGGTCTTGTTCTTAACGTCGTAGACCTGGACCACTGGGCGACCCTGCAGCACGCCGGACTGGGCCAGGGAGCGGGTCATGGACTCGGCGATCATCTGCAGGTCGGTGGAACCGAATTCGTTGGTGACGGTTTCCACGGCCTTGGTGTCGCCATAGCTGATGTGCTTGTTGCCCAGTACCGGCGAGTTGTTGGCGCAGCCGCTGACCAGCAGGACGGCGAGGGCGAGGGAGGAAATGCGTACGAACATGTGGGGGCTCTCGAAAACTGAATAAAGGATCTGTGGCGAGGGGATTTATCCCCGTTCGAGTGCGCAGCGCTCGCTAAAAATTGGGGCTGCTACACAGCCCAGCGGGGATTAGTCCCCTCGCCACAGGGATGTGCATCTGTCTTAAGGCGTATTGATTTCCAGGCGGAAGTCCACCGCCTTGGGCGTCGGTGCGATGGCCGGCAGGAACTTGGTCTGCTCGCCATACATCGCCAGGGTCTTCCAGGTTTCTTCCTCGGCGATCGGGAAGCCTTCCGGGCCCAACCAGGCGAAGCGGTAGTACAGGGTCTTGTTGTTGTAGCTGGTGTTGCTCAGCTGCACATTGACGGTCATGTAGCCGTTTTCCCGGGCCACGCGCATGGCGCCGACCACGATGTTCTTGGTCTTGCCCATTGCCACGACCTTGCTGGCAGCGGTGCCCGGCTCCGGTGGCGGCGGGGTGGCGCAACCGGCCAGCAAGGCCAGGGCGCCGACGGCGATCAGTTTTAGACGCATGTGAACAAAGACTCCGTTCTTAAGGTTGTTTGAGGCTGGCGACCGCGCTTGGGGTGGCACTCGGGATCACCTGGGCCGCCAGGCCGCCGGTGAAGACCTGGTTGCCCACCGCCCGCAGGCTGATGACCTGGTAGCGCTGGTCCACGTTGACCTTGACCATCGAACCACCCACCGCGCTAGGCAGGGTGACCTGGTGCTCGCCCTTCTTCAGGCGCAGGCGCACGACCTGGGTGTAGTCCGGCAGGGTGCGCCAGGTGCGGGTGTCCGCGCCTTCGAGAACCGCCGAGGTGATGCCCATGGCCAGGCCGGCCAGGGGGTTGGTGTCGTTGATCTGCTTTTGCGCCACGCCCTTGGTGATCGCACGCACGGTGGTGCGCAGAATGATGCCGGGCATGTCGTCGCGCAGGGCGCGGCGGGACATGGCGGTGGTGCTGTTGAGTTGCGTCAGGTCCATCTGGCGACCGTCGACGCCGATCTGGCTGAACGTGGCCGTGGAGGTGTCCGCCTTGATCACCGGGAATGACAACGGTGTGATCACCAGGTTGCCGCTGATCGGCAGGGGCAGGGGAATGCGCACCGAATCCCGGGACGGCGCCAGGCCGCTCTGCACCACGATCAGGATATCGCTGTCATCGTTCTTGGCGGCCGGCTTGTCGAGGTTGAGCAGGGCCTGCTCCAGCAACGGCGTGTTCGGGCGCAGCTCGGCAGCCTTGCGATAACCCGGTGCGGCCAGGTCCTTTTCCCCCAGGGCTTCGTAGACGAAACCGGCCAGGTAATGGCTGAAGGCGCTCTGGTAACTGTTTTTCAGGCTGACCACTTCCGGGGCGTCGAGGCTGGCCACCGGGTAACCCTGGAGGTCCTTGTACTCGGTCTTGACCCCTTGCTGCTCGGCTTCTTCCTCGCGCTTGAGGTATTGCTTGTCCCGCAGGTCGGCGATCACCGCTTCGCGTTCGTGGGTTTTCTTGATCTGCGTCCGCGCGCCATCGAAGTCGTTCACGGCCAGCAGGTTCAGCGCCATCTGCGTGGTGAGCATGACCTTTTCGTAATCGTAGCCTTCATAGCGACGGACTTTGTCGTTGACCAGGAAGCTGCCGAACTGGGCCACGTACTTGGCGGTGTCGAGCTTGACCGCGTCTTCCCACTGGCCGACCTGCTGGTCGGCGCTGTTCCAGGCGGTCTGGCTGCCGGACAGGTCGCCCTTGGCGCGCAGCAATTCACCTTTCTCGAAGTAATACAGCAGGTCTTTATCCTGGCTGGTGTTGTTTTTTTCCAGCAGGGTCAGCGCTGCGTCGACATTGCCGGAAGCCAGTTGCTGGTTGGTCTGGGCCAGTTCGCTGTCGTAGTTGCGAAACGCCGAGCAGCCGGACAACAAGGTCATCGCCCCGAGGGCGACCGAGAAAACGGCACGGGATGCCATGAACATTTCTTCCCTGAATAGCAGCCGGGGGTGGGGCGGGTCGGGCTGGAGCGATCCCACGGACGAGCGTCGATACGCTGTCGGTTCCTCATTGAATGAGGAGCTTTTATGCCGTCGAAGAATAAGAAGGCGGCGGGATTATAGACATGGCGCTCGGCTATGTAATGGCTTTTCAATCTCGAAATGCAGTTTTTGTGACATCACCTCCAAAGGTGAAAATCCGATGAAAATAGCGCTCTTGAGTACATCGGCCCTTGAGTCAAAGCCATCCTAAGTGAACAATGTGTTACTTCTTATTACCAATTGAGAGTCATTCATGATTGCCCCGCTTCGTTTCCTGGCCTGGCTCGCAGTGCCGTTGCTGGTGCTATGCAGCCCCTACCTACTGGCAGACACCGTCGAAGGCGCCCCCCAGGCGCTGCACCTGCTGGATTACATCGGGGCGGATTATCCGGCGACGGTCGAGGCGGGCAAGGTCATCGACGAAGCCGAATACCGTGAGCAACTGGAATTCGTCAAAGTGCTGGAGGGCCTCATCGCCGACCTGCCGGCGAAGCCGGAGAAGGCCGAGCTGACCGAGGGCATTGGCGCGTTGCGCGGTGCGATCACCCAGCGCCAGGAAGGCGGCGACGTCGCCCGCCAGGCGCGGCAGTTGGGCGCGCGCCTGGCGGTGGCCTATGAAGTCAGCCAGGCACCCGTCATCACCCCGGATCCCAGCCGTGGCGCGCCGCTGTATGCCCAGAACTGCTCGGTGTGCCACGGTGCCAACGGCGCCGGCGACGGCCCTGCCGGCGTCGGCCTGGAACCTCCACCGGCCAACCTGCGGGACGGCCAGCGCCTGGACCGCCTGAGCCTCTATGCGATCTACAACACCCTCGGCATGGGCGTCGAAGGCACCGACATGCCGGCCTTCGCCGATCAGCTCGACGACCGTCAACGCTGGGACCTGGCCACCTACATTGCCAGCTTCAGCGCCGATCCGGCCGCCGCCAAGGGCGAGCAGACCTACAACCTGGCCGATCTCGCGCGCCAGACCCCAGCCGAAGTCCTCGCCGCCCAGGGCCCGGCAGCGGCGGCCACCTTCCGCGCCCAGCGCGCGCAGCCGCCGCAAGTGCAGCGTGGCCCGGCGCAACTGCTCGACTACACCGCAGCGACCCTGGACAAAAGCATCGCGGCCTATCGCGCTGGCGACCATGACCAGGCCTACGACCTCTCGGTAGCGGCTTACCTGGAAGGTTTCGAGCTGGTGGAGAGCTCGCTGGACAACGTCGACGCCAACGTGCGCAAGGACACCGAGAAGGCCCTGATGGCCTACCGTCAGTCGCTGCAGGACGGCTTGCCCGTGGACCAGGCTGCCCAGCGCCTGGACGCGGCCAAGGTGAAACTCAAGGCGTCCGCCGATCTGTTGGGCGGTGATGGCTTGAGCTGGTCGCTCAGCTACATCTCCGGGTTGTTGATCCTGTTGCGCGAAGGGTTGGAAGCGATCCTGGTGCTGGCGGCGATCCTCGCGTTCCTGCGCAACACCGGCCAGCAATCGGCGGTGCGCAGCGTCAACATCGGCTGGGGCCTGGCGCTGCTGGCCGGCCTGGCGACCTGGGGGCTGGCGGCCTATGTGATCGATGTCAGCGGTGCCCAGCGCGAATTGCTCGAAGGCGCGACGGCGTTGTTCGCCAGCGTGATGGTGCTGTGGCTGGGCGTGTGGATGCACGACCGTCGCCATGCCGCGGCCTGGCAGGACTACATCAAGAGCAGCCTGGTGGGGGGTGGCGGCCGGTTCGGTTTCGCGATCCTGGCGTTCTTCTCGGTCTACCGCGAGCTGTTCGAAGTGATCCTGTTCTACGAAACCCTCTGGTTGCAGGCAGGTCCTGCCGGGCATAACGCGGTTCTGGCTGGCGGCGCGACGGCGCTGGTGTTGCTGGTCGGGTTGGCCTGGGTGATCTTGCGCGGTTCGGCGAAGTTGCCGCTGGCCCTGTTCTTCAGCATCAACGCCGCGCTGTTGTGTGCCTTGTCGGTGGTGTTCGCCGGCCATGGCGTGAAGGCGTTGCAGGAAGCCGGGATCTTTGGCACCCGTCCCGTGGCGTTCTTCGACTTCGACTGGCTGGGTATTCATGCCGACGCCTACTCGCTGGCCGCCCAAGTGGTGGCGATCCTGGCGATCGTCGTGCTGTACGGTCGTAGCTGGGTGGCGGAGAAGCGCAGGGTGCAGGTTTCCTGATGCGCGTGTGGATCGACGCCGACGCCTGCCCCCGGGCGGCGAAGGAACTGGTGGTCAAGTTCGCCTTGAAGCGCCGGTTCGAGGTGGTGCTGGTGGCCGGTCAGCCGCAGATCAAGCCAGCCCTGGCGTGTGTGAAACTGATCGTGGTGCCCAGCGGCCCCGACGCGGCAGATGACTACCTGGTGGAGCACGCCGAGCCGGGCGAACTGGTGATCTGCAGCGACGTGCCCCTGGCCGATCGATTGGTGAAGAAGGGCGTCGCGGCCCTGGACCCCCGGGGCAAGGCATTCGATGCCCAGAACATGGGCGAGCGGCTGGCGGTGCGTAACCTGTTCACCGACCTGCGTGAACAGGGCCACGTCGGCGGTGGCCCGGCCGCCTACAGCGAGCGGGACAAGCAGGCGTTTGCCAATGCACTGGATCGGATCCTGACGCAGTTGGCACGCAGCGCCTGAGCCTTGCCCGCCCCCGGTGGGAGCGAGCCTGCTCGCGAAAGCGGTGTATCAGCCAGCAGAATAAGCCGACTGAAACGACGCCTTCGCGAGCAAGCCCGCACAAGGAGGGGTTGGATCAGGCATCGTTCTCGTGGGTCAGCTCCAGCACCCGGTCCACCAGCTTGTTGATGCCCGAGGCCGCTTCGCTGATGGACTTGGCCAGCATGTAGGCCGGGGTGGTGACCAGTCGACGCGCGGTGTCCTCGACGATGTCGGTAACGGCGCAGTCTTCGTGGGTGCCACCCATCCGGGTCACGGCCGCTGCCGTGTCGGCGTCGTTGCCGATGGTGCAGAGCACGCCGGGGCCGTAGATCTTCGCCGCCAGGGCCGGCGAGATGCAGATCAGGCCCACCGGCTTGCCGGCTTCGGCAAAGGCTTCGGCCAGCGCCAGCACCTGCGGCTGGACCGTGCAGCCGGCGCCCTCGACGGCGAAATTGGAGAGGTTCTTGGCCGCGCCAAAGCCGCCGGGCACGATCAGCGCGTCGAAATCCTCGGCCCTGGCTTCGCGCAGGTCCTTGACGTCACCCCGGGCGATGCGCGCCGACTCCACCAGCACGTTGCGAGTCTCGGGCATCTCTTCGCCCGTCAGGTGGTTGATCACATGCAGTTGGGCAATGTCGGGGGCGAAACATTGGACCTGGGCACCGCGCTGGTCGAGGCGCAGCAAGGTGATCACGCTCTCGTGGATTTCGGCGCCGTCGTACACGCCACAGCCGGAAAGGATCACTGCAATTTTTTTGCTCATGGGTTTTTCTCCAGATTCATGGCGTTAAATGTCCACTAATTTGTCATTCGTTGCCATAGGGTTATCCGGCAGCTACACCTAATCTGCCGACTATCTCCCTGCTTCGCTTGCCCGGGTCGCATCATGAATTTCATTCTGTATGCCGTGCCGTTCTTCTTCGTCCTGATTGCCGTCGAGCTGCTCGCCGATCGCTGGCGCGGGGTCAGCCACTACCGCATCGCGGACGCGATCAACAGCCTGAGCACCGGGGTGCTGTCCACCACCACCGGGCTGTTGACCAAGGGCCTGGGGCTGGTGACCTACGCCTTTGCCTTGAACCACCTCGCCGTGTTCCAGTTGCCGGGCGACCAGGCGTGGACCTGGGTGCTGGCCTTCGTGCTCTACGACTTGTGCTATTACTGGCTGCACCGCATGGGCCATGAACGCAATATCCTCTGGGCCGCCCATTCGGTGCATCACCAGAGCGAGGACTACAACCTGTCCACCGCGTTGCGCCAGACCAGCACCGGCTTCCTGTTGAGCTGGATCTTCTACCTGCCGCTGGCGGTCGTCGGGGTGCCGCTGGTGGTGTTCGTCAGCGTCGCGGCACTGAATCTGCTGTACCAGTTCTGGGTCCACACCCAGCACATTCCCAAGCTCGGTTGGCTGGAGTGGTGTTTCGTCACGCCGTCCAATCATCGTGCGCACCATGCACAGAACCCTCTCTACATGGATCGCAACTACGGCGGGGTGTTCATTATTTGGGACCGTCTGTTTGGCACCTTCCAGGAGGAAGACGACAACGAGCCGGTGATCTTTGGGGTCACCACGCCGCTGGCCAGCTGGAATCCGCTGTGGGCCAACCTGCAGTTCTATGCCCAGTTGTGGGCGGACGCCCGGCGGGCCGGGCACTGGTGGGACAAGCTGCGGATCTGGTTCATGCCCACCGGTTGGCGGCCGGCGGACGTGGCGGCGAAGTATCCGCTGGCCAAGCCGGACTTGAGCCGCTTCGAGAAGTTCGAGGTGCCGTTGGACGGGCGCCAGCAGTGGTACGTGGCGCTGCAGTTTTGCGTCTACATTGCCCTGGGCAGTTACTTGATGAACCTGGAGACCCAGCTGCCGGTCACCGCGCTGGTGCTGGGCTGGAGCGCCGTGGCGCTGGGGTTGTTCGTGCTGGGCACGACCCTGGAGAATCGCCCCTGGGCGCTGCGGCTGGAGTGTCTGCGACTGGCGTCGGGCGTGCCGCTGGTGTGGTTGGCGCCGATGGCCGGGTTATGGCCGGCCGGCCCCTTGGCCTGGGTTGGCGTGCTCAGCTATGGCCTGCTCAGCGGCATCGGCCTGTACTGCTGCCGTAGCCGGTTCACTCGGCTGGCGTCGTAGGTTCGCCGGACTGGCGCTGCGCCAGGCGTTCGGCTTCAAGGGTCTTTTTCGCCAGCCGGGCATTCTTGATACGGCGCCGCAGCCACAAGCCCAACCCCAGCACCAGCAACGCGCCCAGTACCCACAACTCGTACTTCTTGATGCTGCCCAGCATGCCTTCGAGCACCGCGCCGAAGTGATACGCGGCGGCGGCCAATGCCGTGGCCCAGATCGCCGCGCCGATGCCGTTGAGCAACAGGTAGCGGCCCGGCGGGTAGCCCGACAGGCCGATCGCCACCGGCATCACCGTGCGCAAGCCATAGACGAAGCGGAAGCTCAGGACCCAGATGTCCGGGTGCCGGCGGATATGTTCCAGCGCGCGATCACCCATCAATTGCCAGCGCGGCTTGCGCGCCAGCAGCTTGCGCCCGTGCTTGCGGCCCAGGAAATACCAGAGCTGGTCGCCGGCGTAGCTGCCACAGAACGCCACGACCACCACGAGGTTGATGTCCATGTAGCCGCGGAACGCCAGGAAACCTGCGAGCACAAGGATGGTTTCACCCTCGAAGAACGTGCCGATGAACAGGGCCAGGTAGCCGAAGTCATGTAGAAATTGCTGGAGCATTGTCTGGGTGCTGGCGAAATGAACGCGCAGCCTAACCCTTCGGGCACATTCAGGAAAGTATCGAAATGTGTCTCGACGTGAACATTTCCTACAACGACAATAACTGCGACGACAGGTCACAGGTGCGCACAACTGTCATGTGTTCGTCATAATGGCCGCTTATAACTGTCACGCTCGCCCGTCAGCGGGCTCAGGAGTCTGCCGTGAGCTTTACCCCCGCCAATCGTCTGTTCCCTGCTACCCGCCTGCGTCGCAATCGCCGTGATGAGTTCTCTCGTCGGCTGGTGCGTGAAAACGTGCTGACCACCGATGACCTGATCCTGCCGGTGTTCGTATTGGACGGCGAGAACCGTCGTGAAGCGGTGGCGTCGATGCCCGGCGTGGAACGCCTGACCATCGACTTGCTGCTCGAAGAAGCCGCCGCCTGGGTCGAGCTGGGCATTCCGGCGTTGGCACTGTTCCCGGTCACGCCGCCGGGCCTCAAGTCCCTGGACGCCGCCGAGGCGTGGAACCCGGACGGCATCGCCCAGCGCGCGACCCGCGCCTTGCGCGAGCGTTTTCCCGAGCTGGGGGTGATCACCGACGTGGCGCTGGACCCGTTCACCACCCACGGCCAGGATGGCATTCTCGACGAAGACGGCTACGTACAGAACGACATCACCGTCGATGCGCTGGTCCGGCAGGCGTTGTCCCACGCCGAGGCCGGTGCCCAGGTGGTCGCGCCGTCGGACATGATGGACGGGCGCATCCAGGCGATTCGCGAAGCCCTCGAAGTGGCCGGTCACGTCAACGTGCGGATCATGGCCTACTCGGCCAAATACGCCAGCGCCTACTACGGGCCGTTCCGCGATGCGGTCGGCTCGGCCCTGAACCTGGGCAAGGCCAACAAGGCTTCTTACCAGATGGACCCGGCCAACAGCCATGAAGCCCTGCACGAAGTCGCGGCCGACTTGTCAGAAGGGGCAGACATGGTCATGGTCAAGCCAGGCATGCCCTACCTCGACATTCTTTGCCGGGTCAAAGACGAATTCAAAGTGCCGACCTTCGTTTACCAGGTCAGCGGCGAGTACGCCATGCACATGGCTGCCATCCAAAACGGCTGGTTGAGCGAAGGGGTGATCCTCGAATCGCTGACCGCCTTCAAGCGCGCAGGCGCCGATGGCATCCTGACGTACTTCGCCGTGCGCGCCGCCCAATTGCTACGAGAGCAGAAATAGCCTCCCAGGAACTTGCGATGAATACCGAAGGACTCTCCGAAGTTGCCGTAAAAGACGCTCAACCCGTGATCGAGCAAATCGCCGAAACGCCGCCGGAGGTGGAGCCCGCTCCCGCGGCGGCCGAGCCCGCCCCGGCCCCGGCGATTGCCATCCCCAACCTGGATGACAGCAGCCTGTACATCCACCGCGAGCTGTCGCAACTGCAGTTCAACATCCGCGTGCTGGAGCAGGCGCTGGACGAGTCCTATCCGCTGCTGGAACGGCTCAAGTTCCTGCTGATCTTCTCCAGCAACCTGGATGAGTTCTTCGAGATTCGTGTCGCCGGCCTGAAGAAACAGATCACCTTCGCCCGCGAGCAGGCGGGCGCCGACGGCTTGCAGCCGCACCAGGCGCTGGCGCGTATCAGCGAGCTGGTCCACGGCCAGGTGGACCGCCAGTACGCCATCCTCAACGACATCCTGTTGCCGGAGCTGGAGAAGCACCAGGTCCGCTTCATCCGTCGGCGCAACTGGAACACCAAGATCAAGACCTGGGTGCGCCGCTATTTCCGCGACGAGATCGCGCCGATCATCACCCCGATCGGCCTCGACCCGACGCACCCGTTCCCGCTGCTGGTGAACAAGAGCCTGAACTTCATCGTCGAGCTCGAAGGCGTCGACGCCTTCGGTCGCGACTCCGGCCTGGCGATCATTCCCGCACCGCGCCTGCTGCCGCGGATCATCCGCGTGCCGGAAGACGTGGGCGGCACCGGCGACAACTATGTGTTCCTGTCGTCGATGATCCATGCCCACGCCGATGACCTGTTCCAGGGCATGAAGGTAAAGGGTTGCTACCAGTTCCGCCTGACCCGTAACGCCGACCTGTCGGTGGACACCGAAGACGTCGAAGACCTGGCCCGCGCCCTGCGCGGCGAGCTGTTCTCCCGTCGCTACGGCGATGCGGTGCGCCTGGAGGTGGCCGACACTTGCCCGAAACACCTGTCCGACTACCTGCTCAAGCAGTTCAACCTGCACGAGACCGAGTTGTACCAGGTCAACGGTCCGGTCAACCTGACCCGGTTGTTCAGCATCACCGGCCTGGACAGCCACCCGGAACTGCAATACCTGCCGTTCACGCCGCAGATCCCGAAACTGCTGCAGAACAGCGAGAACATTTTCAGCGTGATCAGCAAGCAGGACATCCTCTTGCTGCACCCCTTCGAGTCGTTCACGCCAGTGGTCGACCTGCTGCGCCAGGCGGCCAAGGATCCCCACGTCCTGGCCGTGCGCCAGACCCTGTACCGCAGCGGCGCCAACTCGGAAATCGTCGACGCCCTGGTGGATGCGGCGCGAAACGGCAAGGAGGTCACTGCGGTGATCGAATTGCGCGCACGGTTCGACGAAGAGTCCAACCTGCAATTGGCCAGCCGCCTGCAAGCGGCGGGCGCGGTGGTGATCTACGGCGTGGTCGGCTTCAAGACCCACGCCAAGATGATGCTCATCCTGCGCCGCGAAGCCGGGGAGATCGTGCGTTACGCCCACCTGGGCACCGGCAACTACCACGCCGCCAACGCCCGCCTGTACACCGACTACAGCCTGCTGACCTCTGACGATGCCCTGTGCGAGGACGTCGGCAAGCTGTTCAGCCAATTGATCGGCATGGGCAAGACGCTGCGCATGAAGAAGTTGCTGCATGCGCCGTTCACCCTGAAGAAGGGCATGCTCGACATGATCACCCGGGAGACCCAGTTCGCCCTGGACGGCAAGCCGGCCCACATCATCGCCAAGTTCAACTCGCTGACCGATCCGAAGATCATCCGCGCGCTGTACAAGGCCAGCCAGTCGGGCGTGCGCATCGACCTGGTGGTGCGCGGCATGTGCTGCCTGCGCCCGGGCATCCCGGGGGTGTCCCACAACATCCATGTGCGCTCGATCATCGGGCGCTTTTTGGAGCACACGCGGGTGTTCTACTTCCTCAACGGCGGCGAGGAACAGATGTTCCTGTCCAGCGCCGACTGGATGGAACGCAACCTCGACAAGCGGGTCGAGACCTGCTTCCCGGTGGAAGGCAAGAAGCTCATCCTGCGGGTCAAGAAGGAGCTGGAAAGCTACCTCACCGACAACACCCACAGCTGGAGCCTGCAGTCGGACGGCCGCTATATCCGCAACACGCCTACCGGCAACCAGAACCCGCGCAGCGCCCAGGCGACGTTGCTGGAGCGCTTGAGCAGCCCGGTACTGACGGTGAGTTGAGGAACAGGCAAGTCGGGTGTGGCGAGGGGATTTATCCCCGTTGGGTCGCAAAGCGGCCCGTTCAACGCAGTATGGGCGAGTGCAGACACATTTCAGACAGAGCCCTGATACTGCGGTGTGTCAGACAGTTGATAGGGGCCGCTTCGCGCCCCGGCGGGGATAAATCCCCTCGCCACAACGGGGCTCGTGGGGCCGATCAGTGGATGTTCAACACGATCCCCACCCGCGTCAGCCACTCGGCTTCCTGGGCAAAGTCGGCCTGGGTCAGCTGGTTTTCCTCCAGCCAACCGTCGGGGAACATCACGTCCAGTTGATCGCCATCGGCGCGCAGGGCCACCTGGGGCATGGCCTGGGTGCCACGGATGTGGTGGAACAGGATCGCGAAGCGCAGCAGCACGCACAGGCGAATCAGCTTGATGCCGTCATCGCCGAATTCGGCGAACTTATCCTTGGGAATGTTGCGCCGGTGCCCGCGCACCAACAGTGCGAGCATCTGCTGGTCTTCCCGCGAGAAGCCCGCCAGGTCGGAGTGCTCGATCAGGTAGGCGCCGTGCTTGTGGTAGTGATAGTGGGCGATGTCCAGGCCCACTTCATGGACCTTGGCGGCCCAGCCCAGCAGCTCGCGCCAGACGCCGTCGTTCAGGTCCCAGTCGTCAGCCACCTGGTCGAAGGCGTGCAACGCCTTGCGCTCGACCCGCACGGCCTGTTCCTGGTCCACGTGGTAGCGTTCCATCAGCGAGCCCAGGGTGCGCTCGCGGACGTCTTCATGATGATGCCGGCCCAGCAGGTCGTAGAGCACGCCTTCGCGCAACGCGCCTTCGCAGTGGTCCATGCGTTGCAGTTCGAGGGCGTCGAAGATCGCTTCGAGGATCGCCAGGCCCGCCGGGAAAATCGCCCGGCGGTCGGGCTTGATGCCTTCGAAATCGATCTTGTCCGACTCGCCGAGCTTGAACACCCTGCGCTTGAGCCAGGCCAGGCCTTCGGCATTGACCTCGCCGGAGCCATGGCCGCCGGCCTTGAGGGCCAGGCCTATGGCGCGGATGGTCCCCGAGGAGCCGATGGCCTCGTCCCAGGCCAGGCGGTGCAGGGCGTGCTCGATGCTCATGATTTCCAGGCGCGCCGCCGTGTAGGCCTGGGCATAGCGGGCCGGGGTGATCTTGCCGTCGCGGAAATAACGCTGGGTGTAGCTGACGCAGCCCATCTGCAGGCTTTCGCGCAGCAGCGGTTCGAAGCGTTGGCCGATGATGAATTCAGTGCTGCCACCGCCGATGTCGGCCACCAGGCGCTTGCCCGGGGTGTCGGCGAGGGTGTGGGAAACGCCCAGGTAGATCAGGCGGGCTTCCTCCCGGCCGGAAATGACCTCCACCGGATGGCCGAGGATCGCTTCGGCGCGGCGGATGAACTCGCCGCGGTTGCGCGCCTCGCGCAGGGCGTTGGTGCCGACGATCCGCACCGCGCCCAGGGGCATGCCGTTGATCAGTTGGGCAAAGCGCTTGAGGCAATCGAGCCCGCGCTGGATGGATTCTTCGCTCAGCTTGCGCTCTTCGTCGATGCCGGCGGCCAGTTGGACCTTCTCGCCGAGCCGCTCAAGAATGCGGATTTCCCCGTTCTGGGCTTTGGCGACGACCATGTGGAAGCTGTTGGAGCCCAGGTCGATGGCAGCGATCAGGGACAGATTCTTGGCTTGGGATGGCGGCATGGGCAAAAAGTCTCGGTCGATAACCTTGCCATCCTGCCACGATCGACCGCTCACGCCAACGGATGTTGCCGGGTTTCGCCCGCTGGCAGTTCTCGGGGGTTCGCAAGGAACTTATGTAGGAAAGTGTCTGCTGTTTTATAGAGGGTGGCGGTTTCCTACGATTTACGATGATGTTTCCTGCTTATTTTTAAGGATTTTTTTTCGATACTTTCGCCCGGCAATTTCGCCGTGATGCGGTTGTGGCCTCTTTTCAATTCAGGATGAAGTGCCGCGTGTGTTTTGAATGTGGTTGGAATAAGGAAATTCCAGATGTTGCAGGATTGACATCAAGTTGATGCGGTTTTAAGGAAGTGGAAATGAGAAATAATCTTGGATGGATGGCAGTCGGTGCGCTCGTTCTTGCGGGCGCCAACGTGCAGGCGGCTGATCTGCAAGTGGCAGGCAGTATCGTTCCTGGCAGTTGCTCGCTGAATATTCCTACTTTGACGGTCGATTATGGGCGAATCAGTGTCAATGACCTGAGTCCTGATAGCTACACCAGTCTGGGCAAGCTGAATACGCCGTTCAACATTACCTGCGACGGCCCGACGCTGGTTGGATTAACCGCTGTGGATAATCGAGTCGCCAGCAAGAAACACATAGTCATGACGGTGGTCGATCCCATGCTGGCCTTGCCGGTCAATTGCTACGGGTTGGGCACGAACGCCGATGGCGCAAAAATCGGCGCGTTCAGCATGCATGTTCGCAATTATTCTGTAGATGGAAACACCAATTTCGAAACCGTGCTCAAGATTCAGAACAGCTGGCTGCGCGCTAACGATACCGTGCGTAACGACCTGACACCTCTAACCTGGCGCGCTGTTGGAACCTATGATCCGCATCTCTTGACTACGGTCACGGGTGAGCTTGAAGTTGAAGCGGTGATCAATGACACGACAGAGCTTGTCGTGCGGGAGGATCTCCAGATCGATGGCAGTGCTACGTTGGTAATGAACTACATCTGATGCCGGTGCCAGTCCCGGTCCCGGACCCGGGGCTGGTTCTTACTGAGCGTTGGAGGTTTGGCTTGATTGAAATGGATACCTTAGTAACAGGGCCTGAGTCAGACAGCGGCCACTCCGTCGATCTCCAGGTCCGTTAACGGATGTGCATGAATATCTGTTGGCAACCTATTTTTATAAGAAAACTATGTAGGAAAGCTTCTGTTGTTTTGTAGTCGTTAGAACTTTCCTACATTTTATGATGATCTTTCCTGCTTATCTTTAGGTTCTTTTTCTCGATACTTTCGCCCGGCAATGTTGCCGCGATGTAAGTCGCTGTGCCTGTTGAGATTTATGGCGAAGTTCCGCAGTTGTAGTTAATGCGGTCGGTGTAGACGGCTCTCCAGGTGCTGCATGGCTGACATCAAGTTGATGCTATTTGAAGGAACTAAAATGAAGAACAAATTTGGATTGGCGGCAATCGCTGCTCTGGTTTTGGCTGGCACCCATGTACAGGCGGCTGACCTGCAAGTGACGGGGAGTATTGTCCCAGGCAGTTGTTCGCTGAATATTCCTACTTTGACAGTCGACTACGGTCGTATCAGCGTCAAGGACTTGAGCCCGGACAACTACACCGGACTGAACAAGCTGAATACAGCGTTCAATATCACCTGTGATGGCCCGACGCTCGTTGGCTTGACCGCTATGGATAATCGGGCAGCCAGCAAAAAACATGAGGCCATGGCGGTAATCGATCCTGGACTCGCCGCGCCACTCAATAGCTTTGGGCTGGGCACGAACGCCAATGGCGACAAGATCGGGGCCTACAGCGTGCATCTGCGTAATTATTCTGTAGACGGGGGCACGGATTTCAAGACCATCTTGTCCGCAGTGGGGTCGGGTGGTTGGATTAACGCAGGAGATTTTCTGCGTAGCCAATCCAGTTACATGCTGTCGTGGTCTCCAGATACCGCTACTGCTCCGCATCTCTTGACTACCGTCACCGGTGAGCTGGAGATCCAAGCGGCGATCAACAACACCACCGAACTCGTCGTGACGGAAGACCTGCAAATCGATGGCAGCACGACGCTGGAGTTGAGATACATCTAAATGGCACGGCCAGCCCCGACCCAGGGGCTGGCTCCTTGCCGGGCATCCTGGCTCTGTGCTGCCGATGAATGCTGACGACCCGTCCAGGCGTCAGGATGCAGCCCATCGAGCTCGATCATTTCAAACCCTATGTCACTCCACGAGCGTCGACTCGTGGTGGGAGAGCGTGTGTGTTGGATTTCTCATTGAAACCTGGATCGGCCCTGCGCGCAGTGCTGTACCTGGGTTGTTTCGTTTGCGCCCCGACCCTGGCCGCCGGCATGCAACCGGAAACCACGGTGGTCATTTTCTATGAAGAGGATGGCCAGGCCAGTATCAATCTCACCAATACGGATGCCGGCCCCACGCTGCTCCATTCCAAAGTCGAACACATACCCGAAGACCCCGAACTCTCGGTGATCGTGACGCAACCGGTGGTGCGCGTCGATGCCGGGCAAACGCAGTTGATCCGCTTGGTCGGGTCATTCAAGGAGCCGCTCAAAACCCAGCGATACAAACGTGTCACCTTCGAAGGGATCCCGCAGAAGAAAACCGAGGGAGGGGCCACCGTCGGCATCAACATCCGGCACAACTTGCCGCTGATCATCCATCCCAAGGGCCTGCCCCGGCACCAGGCTCCCTGGCAATTGCTGAAGTGGACCGTCGCGGACGGACACCTGGCGGTCCAGAACGACAGCCCCTACGTCGTGCGCTTATCCGAGCGGGTGCAGTTGAACCCGGCCAGCACTTGGGTGGCCTTGCCGCGCACTTACGTCCTGCCGGGCGAGACACTGACGGCCGAGCTCCAGGAGCCCGCGTCCGCCGTCAAGTCGGTGACGATCCAGCCCGCGACGTTGTATGGGTTCGCGATTGGCAACTTCGATGCGCCGGTCGTGAATCAATGAGCGAGCGCATTCATGCCGCGCTGTATCCGGGCCTGCGCAGTGGTGTCCGTCGATGCGTCGGCATCGGGATGGGGAGCCGCACCTGGACGCACAAATGGGCCTTGTCCGCAGCGATCTGCTGTGGCGTCGGCAGCCAGGTGTTCGCCCAGGCGCATGCGCAGGCCGACCGTTCGTTTGCCCAGTTCGATACCTCGATTCTTTCTTCCCGGGGGATCGACCCTGGTGTTTCCGACTATTTTCGCACTGCGCCGCGTTTTCATGAGGGCTCGCGCGTGGTCAGCCTGCGGGTCAACGGCAACCCCATGGGCTTGACCGAGGCGCGGTTCGATCGGGACGGCGAGCTGTGCTTCACCCGAAGCCTGCTGGAAAAGGCCGGTGTACAGGTGCCCGCCGCGATCACCGACCCGGGAGGCGGGGAGGGCGAGGCCTGCCATGATTTCCTGGGGCGATTCCCCACTACCGTCGTCAGCCTGCTGCCCAATCGCGAGGAGGTGGCGCTGGTGGTTCCGAGCGAGGCGTTACGAGAACCGGAGTTCAACGAGGGTGCGTTTTCCCAGGGCGGCCTGGCAGGGTTGCTCAACTACGACGTGTTGGGCCTGGACAGCCAATCGCGCTCGGGCGGTGGCAACCGGTATCTGTCCGTGGCCACGGAAGCCGGCGTCAACCTGGGGGACTGGATCGTGCGCAGTCGCCAGCTCTACACCTCGATCAATGGCGTGCAGGACAGCGAGCATCTGTACGCCTATGCCCAGCGCGATGTGCGGGCGTTGCAATCGACTTTCCAGGCCGGCCAGCTTTCCAGCAACAGCCCGGTGTTCGGTGGCGTGCAGTTTTCCGGTCTCCAATTGTTCCCCGATGGGGTAAAGCGCGGGGATGGCGCGCGGGGGCCCATGGTGGAGGGGTTGGCCTTGAGCCAGTCCCGGGTGGAAGTCCGCCAGTCCGGTGCGTTGATTTATACGACGCTGGTTCCGGAAGGTCCCTTCACACTCGGCAATCTACCGCTGCTCAACGGCACCAGCGATCTTGAGGTCAGCGTGATCGAAGAAAATGGCGCAGAGCAGCGCTTTGTCGTACCGGCGGCGTCTTTGCGCGGCATGGCACCCGCTCAAGCCGGCTATTACCTGTCCCTGGGGCAGGCGCGTGGCTCGGGAGAGCGCGACGGTGAACAGCCCTTGCTGGCAATGGGGAGCGCAACCTGGGGGATCGGGCGCAGCTCGGCGCTCAGTAGCGGTTTGGTCGGTGCCCAGAATTACCAGGCCGCGGGCCTTGGGCTCGATACCCGCCCCCTGGCCAACCTCGCGGTGGGCGTGCGGGGCAACGTCTCCCATGACAAGGCCAGCGGCCAGTCGGGCGGGCGCAGCAGTCTGTCGCTGGGGACTTCCCTGGCCGCCGACCTCGACCTGTCATTCAGCGTGACCCGGCAGACCCTGGGCTATCGGGAGGTCTCGCAGATCCACTACGTCGACAAGGAGCTCGACCGCGAGGATTTCTACGCGTCGCGCTTCAAGAGCCAATACACGGCCGGGCTCGGCTGGTCCGATCCGGCGCTGGGCGGTTTCTCGGTGGGCTACACGCAGTCGTCGCAGTTCGATAACCAGACCTATGCACGCTTGTACGGCTCGTGGAACCGTTCGTTCAAGCACGCGAACGTGGGTGCCTACGTGGATTCGGCCATGGGCACCTCAAGCGCGTACGACGAGGGCGTGTCCGTACGCCTGCAGGTCAGCGTGCCGCTGGGCAGGGACCGGCGCGCTCGTTCTTCGCTGACGCACCAGGGCAGTCGTTCGACCCTGGCGGCGGCCTACAGCGAACGTGTCAACGACGCCCTGAACTATGAGCTGGGGCATGAGCGAGGGCTGAACCACCCGCAATCCCTGACCCGCGCCAACGTCAACGCCTTGCCGCGCTTCGCCCAGGTCGGGCTCGGGGCCAGCCAGGACCGTTCCAGTACCCAGTACAACGGCTACCTCAGGGGAGGCGTCGTCGCCCATGGGCAGGGGCTGACCTTTTCTCCGTACAGGGTCCAGGAAACGTTCGGCATCGCCTCCGTGGAGGGCGTTCCCGGGGCGCGGATCAGTACGCCGCAGGGGCCGGTGTGGACCGATTCCCAGGGCCGTGCGGTGATCGCCAGCCTGCCGGCCTATAACAACAGTCGTGTCGAGCTGGACACCCGGTCACTGCCCAAGCGTGTCGATATCCAGAACGGAACCCAGGTGCTGAGCGCCGGGCGTGGCTCGTTCAATGCCGTCGATTTCTCGGTGCTCAACGTCCGCAGGCTGTTGCTCCAGGCTCGCGACGAAAGCGGCGAGGCACTGCCACAAGGCGTCTCGGTGCTGACGGCCAATGACGATTTCCTCACCAGTGTGGCCGGCGAAGGCATGATTTTTCTCAGCGATATCAACGGGCAGCAGGCCCTGAAAGTCGCGTTGTCGGGGGCCAGGACGTGCCAGCTCCAATTCGAACTCATGGAAAACAATGATGAAGATCTTCCTTATGAGACCGCTTCGGCGGTCTGTCGCGACTTCCCGGCCGACGAGGCCATGGCGTCTGCCGATGAGCCTGGGTTGCCTGGCCCTGCTACTGGCGAGCCCAGCGAAGGCTGAGCCATGCCATGTGTCGCTGAGCCAGGACCGGCTCGACTATGGCCGCCTGCATCAGGGCGAGCTGCTGGTCGACCAGCCAGGCCAGGCAGAGCTGACGCTTGGCAAGCGGACCTTGAACCTGAATGTGGTCTGTGCCGAGCCCACCGCGATCGCCTTGCGTTTCGACGGCCCTGGCGCCGGTGCCGAGGCCTTCGGCCTGGGCCCCCAGGGACGTTTCACCTTGAGCCTCAAGCGGCCGCGGCTGGATGGGCAGGCTGTGGAATTGTTCCAGGGACGTGCGCGTTCCCTGGAGCACAGCAGCCGCTTGTTGCCCGGCCAGACACTGGTTGCCCGGCAGGGGGGCTCGGCTGTCCAGGGGCGAATGTTTTCCGCGCAGGTCGAGGTCGAGACCTACTTGCCAGCCAGTGCGGCCCGGGTCCGCGATGAGACGGTGATCGATGGGCGCGGGCGCTTCGAGCTGGTGCCCCACCCCTGAAGGTCAGGCGGCCGGTTCCACGGTGCCGATGAAATTCGCCAGCTCCGCTGTCCGCGGGGCGGCGAACAACACCTTGGGATCGCCCACCTCATGCACCTTGCCCTGGTGCATGAACACCAGTTTGTCCCCGACCTCCCGGGCGAAGCGCATCTCGTGGGTGACCATGATCAACGTCATGCCTTCCCGGGCCAATTTGCGTACCACGCCGAGCACTTCGTTGACCAGTTCCGGGTCCAGGGCCGAGGTGATCTCGTCGCACAGCAGCACCTTCGGTGACATCGCCAGGGCGCGGGCGATCGCCACCCGTTGCTGCTGGCCGCCGGACAGGCGTTCCGGAAAGGCATCGAATTTCTCGCCAAGGCCGACCCGTTCGAGCATCTGCCGCGCCAGTTCGGCTGCCTTGGCCTTGGGCACTTTCTGCACGACCTGGGGCGCGAGCATCACGTTTTCGCCGACCGTCAGGTGTGGGAACAGGTTGAATTGCTGGAACACCATCCCGACTTTCTGCCGCAGGCTGCGCAGGTCGGCACGGGCCGCATCGAGGTATTCGCCGTCCACTTCGATCACGCCGTCGTTGATCGATTCCAGGCCGTTGAGGGTGCGCAGCAAGGTGGATTTGCCCGAGCCGCTGCGGCCGATGATCGCCACCACCTGGCCTTCCTCGACGCTCAGGTCGATGCCCTTGAGCACGTGGTGATCGCCGTAGTACTTATGCAGGGCGGTGATTCTAAGCAGAGGCATGCAGTCTCCTTTCCAGATAGCGCGCACTGAGGGACAGGGGGTAGCAGAGCAGGAAATAACCGAGGGCGACCAGGCCATACACCATGAACGGCTCGAACGTGGCATTGGCGAGCATGCCGCCGGTCTTGGTCAGCTCGGTGAAGCCGATGATCGAGGTCACGGCCGTGCCCTTGACCACTTGCACGGAAAAGCCCACGGTCGGCGCCACGGCAATGCGCAGGGCCTGGGGCAGGATCACATGGCGCAACTGTTCCAGCGGGTTGAGCGCCAGGCTTGCCGAGGCTTCCCATTGGCCGTTGGGAATCGCCTCGACGCAGCCGCGCCAGATCTCCGCCAGGTAGGCACTGGTGAACAGCGTCAGGGCGATCGCCGCCGCCATCCAGGGCGAGATCTCGACGCCCGCCAGGGCCACGCCGAAGAACACCAGGAACAGTTGCATCAACAGCGGCGTGCCCTGGAACAGCTCGATGTAGGTGCGGGCGACATTTCGTGCCAGGGTATTCCTGGCGATGCGCAGCACCAACACCAGCAAGCCGACCACGCCGCCGCCGATGAACGCCACCAGGGATAGCGCCAGGGTCCATTGCAGGCCGGTGAGCAAGTTGCGCACCACGTCCCAGAACGTGAAGTCACTCATGGGTGCTCCTGGCAATGTAGCGTCGCCCCACCCAGTTCAGGAGCTGGCGGATCATCAGTGCCATGCACAAGTACACCAGGGTCGTCAGGGCGTAGGTTTCGAAGGCGCGAAAGTTGCGCGACTGGATGAAGTTGGCAGCGAAGCTCAGCTCTTCGGTGGCGATCTGCGAACACACCGCCGAGCCGAGCATCACGATGATGATCTGGCTGCTCAGGGCCGGCCAGACCTTGCCCAGGGCTGGCAGCAGCACCACGTGCCGGAACGCTTCGAAGCGGCTCATGGCCAGGGCCGCGGCGGCTTCCAGCTGCCCGCGGGGGATGGCCTGGATGCCGGCGCGAATGATCTCGGTGGAATAGGCGCCAAGGTTGATCACCATCGCCAGCACCGCCGCCTGCCATTCGGAAATCTGCACGCCCAGGGACGGAAGGCCGAAGAAAATGAAGAACAACTGCACCAGGAACGGCGTATTGCGGATCAACTCCACGTACACGCCGAAGAGCGCCGCGAATGGGCGGATATTCCACGCCCGCACCACGGCCCCGACGATGCCCAGGCCGACCCCGAGCAACGCACCGATGGCCGTCAGCTCCAGGGTGAACAGGGCGCCGCGCACCAGCAACTCGGTGTTTTGCACCACCGGCAGAAAATCGAACTGATAAGCCATGCTCACGCTCTCGGACGACGATCAGAGATCAGCCGGCAGTGGCTGCTTGAGCCAGGCCTGGGCATTTTTCTCCAGGCTGCCATCGGCCTTGGCGGTGGCGAGGATCTGGTTGACCTTGTCCAGCAACGCCGGCTCGTTCTTGTTCACGCCCACGTACACCGGAGAGTCCTTGAGCTTGACCTTCAGCGCCGGGACCCGCTTGGGGTTGCGTTCGCTGATGGCGACCATCACCACGTTGCCGCTGGCGATCAGGTCCACCTGGCCGGCCAGGTAGGCGGCGATGGTCGAATTGTTGTCCTCGAAGCGCTTGATGGTGGTGCCTTGCGGGGCGACCTTGGTCAGCTCGATGTCTTCGATAGCGCCACGGGTGACGCTGATGGTCTTGCCCTTGAGGTCGTCCAGGCCATTGATCGCCGCGTCGGGTGGGCCGAACACCGCCAGGTAGAACGGCGCGTAGGCGCTGGAGAAGTCGATGACCTTTTCCCGCTCCGGGTTCTTGCCGAGGCTGGAAATCACCAGGTCGACCTTGCCGGTGGTCAGGAACGGAATGCGGTTGGTGCTGTTGACCGGGGTCAGTTCCAGCTTGACCTTGAGCTGGTCGGCCAGCAGTTTCGCGGTGTCGATGTCCAGGCCGCGGGGCTTCATGTCCGGGCCCACCGAACCGAACGGCGGGAAATCCTGGGGCACGGCGACCTTGAGGGTGCCGCGCTTGACCACGTCTTCCAGGCCATCGGCGTGGGCGGGCAACTGGCAGAACATCAGGCTGGCAAACAAGGCAGTGAGCAGAGCGCTGCAACGCTGGATCATGGCGAATCTCGCAATCAAGGGTGATTGGTGCGGGGACAGAGCACAGGCCATGCCAAGCCGGCTTCAACGCACCCAAACCGGGCCCGACGCAGCCCCTTGTGGGAGCGAGGCTGCTCGCGAAAGTGGCCTCGGGAAGGGCGTACGGGCGTTTTTGCGAGCAAGCTCGCTCCCACAAGGCAAGGGCGCGTTTCGCACCGTTATCGGGCATCGTCACCGGGCGCTGGGGGATTTCGGCGCAGCGATGCGGCTGGATCGCTTCGTCGGATGGGGCGCGGTGCGGCTTGAGTTATACCCAAATACGTCTTTGCTCATAGCGAGACTCAATCAACTGCGGCTTCCTGAACCCGGGAAGGGCCGCTATGATGGGCCACGTTTTTTTGCTGATTACCCCGGAGATTTCCATGAGCAGCGATCTGATCAAACACGTTAGCGACGCTAGCTTCGAGGCTGACGTACTCAAGGCCGAAGGCGCCGTACTGGTCGACTATTGGGCCGAGTGGTGCGGGCCGTGCAAAATGATCGCCCCGGTCCTGGACGAAATTGCCGAGACGTACAAAGGCAAGCTGACCGTTGCCAAGCTGAACATCGACGAAAACCAGGAGACTCCGGCCAAGCACGGCGTGCGTGGTATCCCGACCCTGATGCTGTTCAAGAACGGCAGCGTCGAGGCCACCAAGGTGGGCGCGCTGTCGAAGTCGCAATTGGCGGCTTTCCTCGACGCCAACATCTAAGCGCCGAATGCCGTTGAAAAAGCCCCGCAAATCGCGGGGCTTTTTCGTTGTTCGGGGCTAGACGCTCGCAAACCCAGGTGTTACATTCGGCCCCGCACTGGTTTCTCCTGTGCCCCCTGCAAGCCGTCGCCGACGCTCTCCTTTCGATTAAGTACGCGATCCTGTCGCCTTCTCCGCGGCGCGGCCTCATTAAGCCAAAAGCTTAATTTCCCCCCTCCATAAATGATTACGTCATTCCTATATGAATCTGACTGAACTCAAGCAAAAGCCGATTACCGAACTGCTCGAATTGGCCGAACAGATGGGCATAGAAAATATGGCCCGTTCGCGCAAGCAGGACGTGATTTTCTCCCTGCTCAAGAAGCACGCTAAAAGCGGCGAGGAAATCTCCGGTGATGGCGTGCTGGAGATTCTCCAGGACGGCTTCGGCTTCCTCCGCTCCGCAGATGCTTCCTATCTCGCCGGCCCAGACGATATCTACGTCTCGCCGAGCCAGATCCGTCGTTTCAACCTGCGCACCGGTGACACCATCGTTGGCAAGATCCGCCCTCCGAAGGAAGGCGAGCGTTATTTCGCGCTGCTCAAGGTCGACACCATCAACTTCGACCGCCCGGAAAACGCGAAGAACAAGATTCTGTTCGAAAACCTGACCCCACTGTTCCCGACCGTGCGCATGAAGATGGAAGCCGGCAACGGTTCCACCGAAGACCTCACCGGCCGAGTCATCGACCTGTGCGCGCCGATCGGCAAAGGCCAGCGCGGCCTGATCGTGGCCCCGCCGAAAGCGGGCAAGACGATCATGCTGCAGAACATCGCGGCCAACATCGCCCGTAACAACCCCGAAGTCCACCTGATCGTATTGCTGATCGACGAGCGTCCGGAAGAAGTGACCGAGATGCAGCGCACCGTGCGCGGCGAAGTGGTCGCCTCGACGTTCGACGAGCCGCCGACCCGCCACGTGCAGGTTGCCGAGATGGTGATCGAGAAGGCCAAGCGCCTGGTCGAGCACAAGAAGGACGTGGTGATCCTGCTCGACTCCATCACCCGCCTGGCCCGTGCCTACAACACCGTGATCCCGAGCTCCGGCAAGGTGCTGACCGGTGGTGTCGATGCCCACGCCCTGGAAAAACCGAAGCGTTTCTTCGGTGCCGCGCGCAACATCGAGGAAGGCGGCTCGCTGACCATCATCGCCACCGCGCTGGTGGAAACCGGTTCGAAGATGGACGAAGTGATCTACGAGGAATTCAAGGGCACCGGCAACATGGAACTGCCCCTGGACCGTCGCATCGCCGAGAAGCGGGTCTTCCCGGCCATCAACATCAACCGTTCCGGCACCCGCCGCGAAGAGTTGCTGACCGCCGACGACGAGCTGCAGCGCATGTGGATCCTGCGCAAGCTGCTGCATCCTATGGATGAAGTCGCTGCCATCGAGTTCCTGGTCGACAAGCTCAAGACGACCAAGACCAACGATGAGTTCTTCCTGTCGATGAAGCGCAAGTAACCATCGATGCGTTGGCAAAAGGCGCCCTGGACAGGGCGCTTTTTTTTTGCGGCACGCGACCTGGACCGCGTTGACCGAAGCGGATAACTTTTGCCGGTTGCAGGTGTCTTTTTCCATCATCACCTGCGTATCTCGTCGACAAGGATCGTTATGCACGTATTTGGCAACCGCCGTGACATCGACGGGCTGAGGGCCCTGGCCGTCATTCCGGTCGTGCTGTTTCACTTTGGCTTTGGCACCTTCGGCGGTGGTTTCGTCGGCGTCGATGTCTTCTTCGTCATTTCCGGGTTCCTGATCACCGGCATCCTGTTCCGCGAGATCAGTAATCAGCGTTTCAGTTTCGTCGATTTCTGGGCAAGGCGTGCCCGGCGCATCCTTCCGGCCTTGAGCGTGGTCATGCTCTTCACCCTGGTCCTGGGTGGGTGGTTGCTGGCAGCCAAGGACTTTTCGCAGTTGGGCAGGGCGGTGCGCTATCAGTCGATGTTCATGTCGAACATCCTGTTCATGCGCGAAGACGGCTATTTCGAACCGGCCTCGGACCTCAAGCCGTTGCTCCACACCTGGTCCCTGGCGGTCGAGGAGCAGTACTACATTTTCTTCCCGCTGCTGATGGTGCTGTTGATGCGCCATGTCCGTCATTGGCGCTGGATGCTGTTTGCCGTATTGCTGGGGTCGTTCGCCCTGAACGTCGGTTATGTCGAGCGCAAGCCCGACCTGGCATTCTTTTCGCTGCCCACGCGGGCCTGGGAGCTGTTGTGCGGGGCGATGCTCGCCATCCTGCCGGCGCCTCGGCGCGCGGTGCGTCCCTGGGTTTATCAGGTGGTCGGCCTGGCGGGGTTGATCGCCGTGCTGGCAGCGGTGTTCACCTTCGACAAAGCCACGGTGTTCCCTGGCTGGGCCGCGCTGCTGCCGGTGCTCGGCGCCACGGCGCTGATCTGGTCGGGCGCCCAGGGGCCGACCTGGACCGCGCGCGTGCTGAGTACCCGGCTGCTGGTCTGGGTCGGCCTGCTGTCCTATTCCTTCTACCTGTGGCATTGGCCGGTCTACGTCTATGCCAATGCCATTTCCGTCGACGGGATCCAGCCTTGGGAAGCGTTGGGCTGGATCCTGCTGGCGCTGGGCCTGGCCTGGTTGAGCTGGCGCTTCGTCGAGCTTCCGTTTCGCGAGAAGCGCTGGCTGGCCGGGCGCCGGTCGGTGTTGCTCGGGGCGGGCGTGGCCATGGTGGTCCTGGCCGTGGCCGGTGTGGTGGTGCGCTCGGCGGATGGCTTTCCACAGCGCCTGACGGGCAAGGCGCTGGACTATGCACAGGCGCGGGATTGGCGGGCCGGGCAGATGGAATGCATGCTGGGCTTCAAGGATACCCAGCCGGACAAGGCCTGCCTGCTGGGGGCGAACAAAGACCTTCCGGCCACTCGGTTGTTCTGGGGCGACAGCCATGCGGCGGCGCTGTTGCCAGCGGTTGAAACCAGCGGGACCCGCGATGGCCGTCCGGTATGGCTCTACAGCATGAGCGGTTGCCCGCCGGTGCTGAGTACCGATGTCTCGCCGCGCTGTCGGGATTTCAATGAGCGGACCATGGAGCAGGTGCGTCGCCTGAACATCAAGAATGTGGTGCTGGCGGCCAATTGGAGCCTGTACATCTACGGGCGCGAGGACGGCGACAAAAAGCACATGCTCGACCCTCGCGATGACCGCGCCACAGCCGAGGCGCGCATGGCGACCGCGATCCGGGCCCGTGTGGCGGCGGTCAGGGCCACCGGCGCGCAGGTCTGGTTGTTCAAGGAGGTGCCCCTGCAGCGCCTGGGCACGATCAGCCGGTTGACCAGCCTGGCGCGGACCGGGCGTTCGGCCGAGGGCCTGGGCCGCCCGCTCCAGGAACACCTGGCGCGCCAGCGAGCCCTGGCTGCCTTGTTCGCCTCGATGAGTGCCGCCGACCCCGGCGTGCATATCATCGACCCGGCGCCGCTGATGTGCCCGGACGAGGTCTGTCGCATAGAGGTCAATGGCCGTTCCCAGTACAAGGATGAAGATCATCTGTCTGACATGGGCAGCGCCCGCCTGGGCCCGTTGTTCGCGCCCGTGCTGCTGGGCACGACCGATTAATGAGCGCCGTGCGCACGCGCGGGCTGCTGTTTGGGCGCTGGAGCAGGTAGGATGTACGCCTATTTTCGGGGTGGCATCTCAATGAAATTCAAGGATCTTCGGGATTTCGTGCAGCAGCTTGAGCAGCGCGGCGAGTTGAAACGCATCCAGGTTCCCATCTCTCCGGTACTGGAGATGACGGAAGTCTGCGACCGCACGCTGCGGGCCAAGGGCCCGGCGTTATTGTTCGAGAACCCAACGGGCTATGACATCCCGGTGCTGGGCAACCTGTTCGGCACGCCGGAGCGCGTGGCCATGGGCATGGGCGCCGAGTCGGTCGACGAGCTGCGCGAGATCGGCAAGCTGCTGGCGTTCCTCAAGGCCCCCGAGCCGCCCAAGGGCCTGAAGGACGCCTGGTCCAAATTGCCGATTTTCCGCAAGATCATTTCCATGGCGCCGAAAGTCGTCAAGGACGCGATCTGCCAGGAAGTGGTGATCGAGGGCGACGATGTCGACCTGGCCATGCTCCCGGTGCAAACCTGCTGGCCGGGCGACGTGGGACCGCTGATCACCTGGGGCCTGACCGTTACCAAGGGCCCGAACAAGGACCGCCAGAACCTGGGTATCTACCGCCAGCAGGTGATCGGCCGCAACAAGGTCATCATGCGCTGGTTGAGCCATCGCGGCGGTGCGCTGGATTACCGTGAGTGGTGCGAAAAGCACCCCGGCCAACCATTTCCCGTGGCGGTGGCCCTGGGCGCCGATCCGGCGACCATCCTCGGCGCCGTGACGCCGGTGCCCGACAGCCTCTCCGAATACGCGTTCGCCGGCCTGTTGCGGGGCAACCGTACGGAACTGGTGAAGTGCCGGGGCAACGACCTGCAAGTGCCGGCCACCGCCGAGATCATCCTCGAAGGCGTGATCCATCCCGGCGAAATGGCCGATGAAGGACCGTATGGCGACCACACTGGTTACTACAACGAAGTCGACAGCTTCCCGGTCTTCACGGTCGAGCGCATCACCCATCGGATCAAGCCGATCTACCACAGCACCTACACCGGCCGGCCGCCGGATGAGCCGGCCATCCTCGGCGTGGCGCTCAATGAAGTGTTCGTGCCGATCCTGCAGAAGCAGTTCCCGGAAATCACCGATTTCTACCTGCCGCCGGAAGGCTGCTCGTACCGCATGGCCGTGGTGACGATGAAAAAGTCGTATCCGGGGCACGCCAAGCGCGTGATGCTGGGGGTCTGGTCGTTTTTGCGACAGTTCATGTACACCAAGTTCGTTATCGTCACCGACGACGATATCAACGCGCGGGACTGGAACGACGTGATCTGGGCCATCACCACGCGCATGGATCCTAAGCGCGACACGGTGATGATCGAGAATACGCCGATCGACTACCTCGACTTCGCCTCGCCGGTGTCCGGCCTGGGTTCGAAGATGGGGCTCGATGCCACGCACAAATGGCCCGGTGAAACCGATCGTGAATGGGGCCGGGTGATCGTCAAGGATGAAGCCGTTACCCAACGGATCGATGCCCTCTGGAATCAGTTAGGAATAGATTGATGCGTGTAACCTTGCAGCCTTCCGGAGCGGTGCTGGACATACGGCCCGCCGAGCGGATTCTCGATGGCGCGCGGCGCCTGGGCTACGAATGTCCGCAAAGCTGCCGCAACGGCAACTGCCATGTCTGTGGTGCGTTGCTGGTGGAAGGCCGGGTGGCGCAGGCTGGCGAGGTGCGCGATCACGGTGAGATCTTCACCTGCATCGCCGAACCGCTGGAGGATTGCGTGGTGTTGTGGGATGGCGTGTTGTCGCCGGGTGAGCTGCCGGTACGCAAGCTGGTGTGCCAGGTGATCGAATGCGCCGAAGTGGGCGGCGATGTCTGGCGCGTCCGCCTGCGCGCGCCGGCCGGCAAGCCACCGCGCTATCACGCGGGGCAGTATCTGCTGCTCGAACGGGAGAATGGCGAGAAGTCGGCGTTTTCCCTGGCCTCGGCGCCGCATTCGGGGCGCGATCTGCAACTGCATGTCCTGGTGCGTGAAAACAGTGCACAGGCGCTGCTGGGACAACTGCAGCGCAATCCCAGCGTGGCCGTGGAAATGCCTTTTGGCGACACGCACTTGTCCGAGCTGCCGGACGGCCCGCTGGTGCTGATCGCCGCCGGGACGGGCATGGCGCAAATGCACAGCCTGATCGAGCATTGCCGGGCGACGGGCTTCAAGCACCCGGTGCACTTGTACTGGGGCGTGCGGCGACCGGACGATTTCTATGAAATCGAGCACTGGGACGAATGGAAGCAATTGCCGAACCTGTTCCTGCACAAGGTCGTCAGCGACCTCTGCGGTTGGGAAGGGCGCTGCGGGATGCTTCACGAAGCGGTGTGCGAGGACATCCGCGATCTTTCCGGCGTGCACGTCTATGCCAGCGGCTCGCCGGCCATGATCTACGCCACGCTGGACGCCCTGGTGGAAGCCGGGATGGATGCCCACCAGATGCGCGCCGACGTGTTCGCCTACGCCCCCCGGGCTTGAGCCTCCCCGTGGCGAGGGGGCCTGCCCTCGCCGAACGGCGCGACGGCGAACTCGTGACCGCTTTATTACCCCCTATATTTCGTTTCGATATTTAGTCTTTGCCCCTGGATACCGATAACGTATATAGCGCTGGATGGCATCCAACTTGCCTCGTTTCGAGCAAGTGTCAGCCCCATGACGAGCGCCAGCCCCATTATTTGAAAGACGTTATCGGCCATGACCGCGATCGAATCCGCCATTACCTGTGCCCTCTACCCGCCACGGCTTGACCTGGGGGCGCAACTGACCCGCGAACAATTGCTCGCCTCGATGCAATCGACCATGAGTCGCCATCGCGGTGGTCCGGTCTGGTTGTTCGCCTACGGTTCGTTGATCTGGCGACCCGAATGCACGGCGGTGGAACGGGTCCGTGGCCGGGTCCATGGTTACCATCGCGGCTTGTACTTGTGGTCGCACGAACATCGTGGCACCCCGGAGTTGCCCGGGTTGGTGTTCGGCCTCGATCGTGGCGGGTCGTGCAGCGGTTTTGCGTATCGCTTGCCGGAGGAGAATCTCGAGGACTCGCTGTTTGCCCTGTGGCAGCGCGAGATGCCGGTGCCGTCCTATCGACCCCACTGGCTCAATTGCCGCCTCGAGGATGGCAGTCGTGTGCAGGCCCTTGGGTTCGTGCTGGAGCGACACCTGCCCAGCTACGCCGGCAACCTGCCGGACCATGTGCTGAGCCAGGTGTTCGAAAGCGCCAGTGGGCGTTACGGCACCACTCGGGACTACGTCGAGCAGACCGTCCACGCCCTGCGCAGCCACGCCATGCCAGACCGGAATTTGGAGGCGCGGCTCAAGCGCTGCGGATCAACCCGGGATCAGGCGACCGCTTCGCGACTCTGACTGGCGACTTGCTTGTGCCACAGGGTTGGCGCAAGGAAGGCCATCGCCAGCAGGCACGCGCCGATCAACAGCACAAAGCCGCCGTTCCAGCCAAAGTGGTCCACGGTGTAGCCCATGGCGGCACTGGCCGCGACCGAGCCGCCCAGGTAGCCAAACAGGCCGGTGAAGCCTGCGGCGGTGCCGGCGGCTTTCTTGGGGGCCAGTTCCAGGGCCTGCAGGCCGATCAGCATGACCGGGCCGTAGATCAGAAAGCCGATGGAGACCAGGGCGATCATGTCGACGGTCGGGTTGCCGGCCGGGTTCAGCCAGTACACCAGCGTGGCCACGGTCACCAGGGCCATGAACACCATGCCTGTCAGGCCGCGGTTGCCGCGGAAGATCTTGTCCGACATCCAGCCGCACAACAGGGTGCCGGGAATGCCCGCCCACTCGTAGAAGAAATACGCCCAGGAGCTTTTGTCCACCGTGAAGCCCTTGGCTTCCTTCAGGTACGTCGGCGCCCAGTCCAGCACGCCATAACGCAGCAGGTAGACGAACACGTTGGCCATGGCGATGTACCAGAGCATCTTGTTGCGCAGCACGTACTTGACGAAGATTTCCTTGGCGCTGAATTCGTTCTCGTGACTGGCGTCGTAGCCTTCCGGGTAGTCGTTCTTGTACTGCTCGATCGGCGGCAGGCCCACCGATTGCGGGGTGTCGCGCATGGTCACGAAGGCAAAGACAGCGACGGCCAGCGCCACGGCAGCAGGTACGTAGAATGCCGCGTGCCAGTCATTGAACCAGCCCATGCCCAGCAGGAACAGCGGGCCGATCAGGCCGCCGCCGACGTTGTGCGCCACGTTCCACACCGACACCACGCCGCCACGCTCTTTCTGTGACCACCAGTGCACCATGGTCCGTCCGCTGGGCGGCCAGCCCATGCCCTGGGCCCAGCCGTTGATGAACAGCAGGATGAACATCATGGTCACGCTGGATGTCGCCCAGGGTGCGAAACCGAAGATGAACATCACCCCCGCCGACACCAACAGGCCGAATGGCAGGAAATAGCGGGGGTTGGAGCGGTCGGACACCAGGCCCATCAGGAATTTGGACAGGCCGTAGGCTATGGCGATGGCCGACATGGCCAGGCCCAGTTCGCCTCGGCTGTAGCCTTCGTCGATCAGGTAGGGCATGGCCAGGGAGAAGTTCTTGCGCAGCAGGTAGTAGCCGGCATAGCCGATGAAAATCCCGGCGAAGATCTGCCAGCGAAGGCGTCGATAAGTGCTGTCTATTTTTTCTTCAGGCAAGGACGCCTGGTGTACGGCAGGGCGAAAGAAAGCAAGCATTCAAGGGCTCCAGGATTCTTGTTATGACTGCGGATGTGAATGTTACAGTTTCGTTACCGAAAATAGCATTGCTTCTCATCACTTAAACAGTGGAAATTTTCCATATTGAATGTTCTTAAGTGAACATGTCGCTCAGACATAGTCGAAGGGCGCTGTAGGAAACATCCATGGAGGAGGTGTTGGCATTCAGGCGGGGCAAGGGCGGGGGTAGGGGTAGGGGGGACGATCCGGCACCACGGGCCGGATCGTTTTGTTAGCGTCAACGCACCTGCACGACGACCTTTCCGACCGCCTTGCGTTGCGCCAGGTCATTGATGGCCTGGGCGGCGTTGTCCAGTGGGTACACCTGCGAGACCAGTGGCTTGAGCTTGCCTTCGGTGAACCAGCCAAACAATTGCTGGAAGTTGGCGGCGTTGTCCTGGGGCTGGCGCTGGGCGAAGGCGCCCCAGAATACGCCCATGACGGCGGCGCCCTTGAGCAGGGCCAGGTTTACCGGCAATTCGGGTATGCGTCCGCTGGCAAAGCCCACCACCAGCAGCCGGCCATTCCAGGCGATGGCGCGGATGGCCTGGTCGAACAGGTCGCCGCCCACCGGGTCGTAGATCACGTCGGCGCCCTGGCCGTCGGTGAGGCGCTTGATCTCTTCCTTCAGGCTGGTTTCGCTGTAGTTGATCAACTCGTCGGCACCGGCGGCCTTTGCCACGGCGAGCTTCTCGGCGCTGCTGGCGGCGGCGATCACCCGGGCGCCCATGGCCTTGCCAATTTCCACTGCGGCCAGGCCGACACCACCGGAGGCGCCCAGCACCAGCAGGGTCTCGCCCGGTTGCAGGTCGGCCCGTTGCTTGAGGGCGTGCATCGAAGTGCCGTAGGTCATGCTGAAGGCGGCGGCGGTGTTGAAGTCCATGGCCGGCGGAATCGGCAGCACGTTGTAGCCGGCAACCGCGACCTGCTCGGCGAAGCTGCCCCAGCCGGTCAGCGCCATCACCCGGTCACCGACCTTCAAGTGGCTGACCTTCTCGCCCACGGCACTGACCACGCCCGCCGCTTCGCCGCCCGGGGAAAACGGGAACGGCGGCTTGAACTGATATTTGCCCTCGATGATCAGCGTGTCAGGGAAATTCACCCCGGCGGCGTGCACGTCCAGCAGGATTTCATTCTTCTTCGCAACGGGGCTGGCGACGTCTTCCAGCACCAGCGATTCGGCAGGGCCGAATTCTTTGCACAGCACGGCTTTCATCAGGGCTATTCCTTTGGGAGTGATGGCCGATAAGTGTAGGTGTGAGAGTCAACGGGTCAACGAGCATGCCCCGCCCTGATAGCCGGCCATAAGCTTGTGCTTGAGCGGCGGGTCGGTATGCTGGGCCGCAAACCGGATGAGGAGTCGAATGTGAAAGCGTGGATCGTGTGGATGCTGGCCCTGTCGCTGCCTGCGGCAGTGATGGCCGAAGAAGCCAAGGAAGCGAAGGAAGGCGAGGCGCCGAAGGTCAGCTACATCACCCTCAGCCCGCCCTTCGTGGGCAACTACGGTCTGGATGGTACGGCGAAGCTGAAGGTCTACAAGGCCGACGTGGCGCTGCGGGTCACCGGCGACGCCGCCGCGGCGGCGGTGAAGGCGAATGAACCGCTGATTCGCAACCAGTTGGTGGCGTTGTTTGCCCAGCAGAGCGTCGAGACCATGAATAGCCTCGAAGCCAAGGAAAAGCTGCGCCAGGAAGCGTTGAAGCAGACCCAGCAAGTGCTGAACGACGAGACCGGCAAGCCGATGGTGGAAGATCTGTTGTTCAACAACCTGATCATCCAGTAAGGCCTGGAGATGCGGGCGAGCCATTGGCGAGCAGGCTCGCTCCCACGGGGAATTTGCGTCGATCACAAGACACCCGTGGGAGCGAGCCTGCTCGCGAAAACGGCCTGTGGGGCAGTGAGTCACTCAAGGCTTGAGCGCAACCACCGCCGCCCACTGCTCGGCCGTTACCGGCATCACCGACAGCCGCGAGCCTTTCTGCACCAGCGGCATCTCGGCCAATGCGCTCTGTTGCTTGAGGTAGTCGAGCTTCAGGACCCGGGGGAATGTCTCGACGTGCGCCACGTCGATGGCGCTCCAGGGGTTCTTGTCCGGGCTGGCCTTGGGGTCATGGTAGTGGCTGTCGGGTTCCAGTGCCGTCGGGTCGGGGTAGGCCGCCCGGACGATCCGCCCGATCCCGGCAATGCCAGGCTCCGGGCAACTGGAGTGGTAGAAGAAAAACCCATCGCCGACGGCCATGGCTCGCAGGAAATTGCGCGCCTGGTAGTTGCGGACCCCGTCCCAGCGCGCCTGGCCGAGCTTTTCCAGGCCTTGGATGGAGAGCTCGTCGGGCTCGGATTTCATCAGCCAATAGGCCATGATTTCTACTCCTGGGCGGTGTGCATGAAAATAGTTCAGCGATTTTATGACAAACCGACAGTCGGTTGACGCCAGAGTTTGCGTGTCGATCCAGGTTGCCGCAAAATGCCGGCCTTCCAAGCTTGACGCTGCTGCACGGCCAATAAGAAAACCGCTGCTGTCATCGTGTGTGATATGCCTTGAGGGGGGCAATCGATGAAACGCAAACCGGATTTGTTGTGGATTCTGGTCATTCTGTTCGGTCTGGGTGTCGTGACCACGGGTTACGCACAGAGCCTGTGGGCCAACAAGACCGAGGCGCCGGTGGACATTACCCAGCCCGCGCCCACGTTCAAGCGCTGAGCCCGTCTCCCAGGCGTCGCTGATTGTCGCGGCGCCTATCGCGCAATATACCAACGCCTGTCGCTGACCGTGCCCTGTAGCGGTACGTCCCAGCTTGCCTGTGCCAACCGTTCGACTTTCTGGCATTCATGGGCCAGCCCCAGCAGCGTCGGTTTGCGCCACTGCCGGCGCCGCGAGAGGTAAGCGAGGCTGCGGTCATAGAAGCCGCCGCCCATGCCCAGCCGTCCTCCGGCATCGTCGAATCCCACCAGCGGCAATAACACCAGGTCCAGCGCCCAGACCTTGCGTTGCCGGGCCATGTCGATCCGCGGTTCGAGAATACGAAAACGATTGGGGTGCAGTTGTTCGCCGGGGCGGATGCGTTGGAAAACCATCTTGGTCCGCGGCCACGGGCTGAGCACCGGCAGGTAGGTGGCCTTGCCCCGGCGCTGGGCGGCGCGCAGCAGCAGGCGCGGATCGATCTCGCCGTCGTTGGGCAGGTACAGGGCGATGTGCCGGGCACGGCGAAACAGCCGGTGCTGGGCCAATTGCTTGTACAGCCCGTGGGCCGCCTGGCGCTGCTGGGCGGGCGTCAGGGCGCGACGGGCCTGGCGCAGCAGGCGTCGGAGTTGCGGGCGGGGCAGCAGCGCGGGTTCGGTCATGTCGAGTGTTCACGGAGGCGGCGATGGCACAGCGTAACCGCAAAGCGGCACGCTCATAAATGCCCGGGCCGGAAACGACGATGCCAGTCCGCTTGGACTGGCATCGTCTGGAATCAGGCTCCCCGGATGAACCGCTGTCGGCTTAGCCCTTGAACCCGAAAGTTCAAGGTGGAAGTTGCAGGAGGCGTTAAGGCTTTCCGTCAAGCGGACATGCACACCGGCCCCAACGTGCAACCCCCGTGGTTGTGCGTATCGGCTCAGGGACATCACCAACTGGCAAGCACCCCAGGGAGTGACGCGAGTATACCCCAGGCAGCCTCGCGAATCAGCCCTTGCTGACGTCCGGATCGGTGGCCAGCACCAGATCCACCCGATCGAGCAGGTCACGGACCTGTTCGCGGGTCGAGCCACTGACCTGGACATCAGGCGTATCCTGGCGATGCAGCAGGTCGTGAGTGATGTTCAAGGCGGCCATCACGGCGATGCGGTCGGCGCCGATGACCTTGCCGCTGCTGCGGATCTCGCGCATCTTGCCGTCCAGGTACCGGGCGGCGCTCACCAGGTTGCTGCGCTCTTCCTGGGGACAGATGATCGAATACTCTTTATCGAGGATCTGCACGGTAACGCTATTGCTTGAACTCATGAGTCTTGCTCCAGGGCCTTGAGGCGCGAAATCATCGATTCGACCTTACGCCGGGCGATTTCGTTTTTTTCAATGAGGTGAGCGCGTTCCTCGCGCCAGGTTTTTTCCTGAGCTAATAGGAGTCCGTTTTGGCTCTTTAGTTGCTCGACCCGCTCAATTAGCAATTCGAGTCTGGCCATCAGCGCTTGCAGGTCGTTGTCTTCCATTGTGTCCACTGAAGATTGTGTCTGATGGGGAATGCAGGTCGCACAGCCTCTGATAGTCTTGGCGAGTCTGTCGATGTAGGATACAAGGCCTCCATTCTAGACATAGCGCCGTCTGGCGCCTAGCTGCCCATGCCCATTCAGAACTCCCCGTATCAAGCGTTCGCCACCCTGCTGAGCTCCAGCGGCCACCCCGTCTCGCCAGCCGAACTCCATGGCCTGCTGCTCGGCCGCAGTTGCGCCGGCGCCGGTTTCGACGTCGAGGGCTGGTTGGCCGATGCCGCCGAACTGCTCGAAGGCGAGCCGGCGGACAACGTCCGCAATGCGCTGGTCGGCCTGCAGGAAATGGTCAAGGGCGAGTTGACCAGCGACGACATGACCGTCGTCCTGCTGCTGCCCACCGATGACACCCCGCTGGCCGAACGCGCCGCCGCGCTGGGCCAGTGGTGCCAGGGGTTCCTCGCCGGCTTCGGCCTGACCCGCCGTGAATACGCCCTCAGCGACGAGGCCAAGGAAGTGTTGCAGGACCTGGCCGCGATCTCCCAGGTCCAGGACGCCCTGGAAGAATCCGATGACGGCGAAAGCGACTACATGGAAGTGATGGAATACCTGCGGGTCGCGCCATTGCTGCTGTTCACCGAGACCCGGAAGAGCTCGGAACCGGCCGCCAAGCCGTCCTTGCACTGATTGCCTGAAAGGGAACGCCGCCTGCCCATGATTCATATCCCGAAAGCGGAATACGGCCGTCGCCGCAAGGCGCTGATGGCGCAGATGGAGCCCAACAGCATCGCAATCCTGCCCGCCGCCGCGGTTGCCATCCGCAATCGCGACGTCGAGCACGTCTACCGCCAGGACAGCGATTTCCAATACCTCAGCGGCTTTCCCGAACCGCAGGCAGTGATCGTGCTGATGCCGGGCCGCGCCCATGGCGAGTACATCCTGTTCTGCCGCGAGCGCAACGCCGAGCGTGAGTTGTGGGACGGCCTGCGGGCCGGCCAGGAAGGCGCGATCCGCGACTACGGTGCCGACGACGCCTTCCCCATCACCGACATCGACGACATCCTGCCAGGCCTGATCGAAGGCCGCGACCGGGTGTACTCGGCCATGGGCAGCAACCCGGAATTCGACCGGCACCTGATGGAGTGGATCAACGTGATCCGCTCCAAGGCCAACCTCGGCGCCCAGCCGCCGAACGAATTCGTTGCCCTGGATCACCTGCTCCACGACATGCGCCTGTATAAATCGGCGGCGGAATTGAAGGTGATGCGCGAGGCGGCGCGGATTTCCGCCCAGGCCCACATCCGGGCGATGCAGGCGGCGCGGCCGGGGCTCTACGAATACAGCCTCGAAGCCGAGCTGGACTATGAGTTCCGCAAGGGTGGGGCGAAGATGCCGGCCTACGGCTCGATCGTCGCGGCGGGGCGCAACAGCTGCATCCTGCACTACCAGCAGAATGACGCGGTGCTCAAGGACGGCGACCTGGTGCTGATCGACGCCGGGTGTGAAATCGACTGCTATGCCAGTGACATCACCCGGACCTGGCCCGTCAGCGGCAAGTTTTCGCCCGAGCAGAAAGCGATCTATGAAGTGGTGCTGGCGGCCCAGGAAGCGGCGTTTGCCGAAATCGCCCCGGACAAGCATTGGAACCAGGCCCACGAGGCGACGGTCCGGGTCATTACCGAAGGGTTGGTGCGCCTGGGGCTGCTGGAAGGCGACGTGGAGGCGTTGATCGCCAGCGAAGCCTACCGGGCCTTCTACATGCACCGTGCCGGCCATTGGCTGGGCATGGACGTGCATGACGTAGGCGAGTACCGGGTCGGCGGCGAATGGCGGGTGCTGGAAGTCGGCATGACGCTGACGGTGGAGCCGGGCATCTACATCGGTCCGAACGACCGCAGCGTAGCGAAAAAATGGCGCGGCATTGGCGTGCGCATCGAGGATGACGTGGTAGTGACCAAAACCGGTTGTGAAATCCTGACCCGAGGCGTGCCGAAGACGGTCGCCGATATCGAGGCCCTGATGGCTGCCGCCCGGGCGCAAGCGGCATGAGCCGGGTCAACCTGGCGATCGTCGGCGGCGGCCTGGTGGGCGCGAGCCTGGCGTTGGCGTTGCAGGCCGGGGCCAAGGCCCGGGGCTGGAAGATCCTGCTGATCGAGCCGTTCGCCCCTGGCGATGCCTGGCAGCCGAGCTACGATGCCCGATCCTCGGCATTGTCCTACGGCGCCCGGCAGATTTATCAACGCCTGGGCGTCTGGCAGGCCATTTCCCGGCGCGCCGAACCGATCAAGCAGATCCACGTGTCCGATCGCGGGCGGTTTTCCACGGCGCGCCTGTCGGCCATGGAAGAGGGCGTGCCTGCGCTGGGCTACGTGGTGGAGAACGCCTGGCTGGGCCAGTGCCTGTGGCAAGGCCTCGACAAGGAGGTGGTCAGTTGGCGCTGTCCGGCGCAGGTGACGCGGATGGAGCCGCTAGTGGGCGGTTACCGCCTGACCCTGGACGATGAAACCACCCTGGAATGCGACCTCGCCGTGCTGGCCGACGGTGGCCGTTCGGGGCTGCGGGAACAGTTGGGCGTCGGCGTGCGGCATCGACCGTATGACCAGAGCGCGCTGATCGCCAACATCACCCCCAGCGAAGCCCACAACGGCATGGCGTTCGAGCGCTTCACCGACGATGGGCCGATGGCCCTGCTGCCGCTGCCGGAGGACCGCTGTGCGCTGGTCTGGACCCGCCAGGGGATGGATGCGCAGCGCCTGGCGGCCCTCGACGAGCGCAGCTTCCTCAGCGAATTGCAGGGCGTGTTCGGCTATCGCCTGGGCACGCTCAAGCAGGTGGGTGCGCGGCATCTGTATCCGTTGGCCCTGGTCGAGGCCGAAGAGCAGGTACGCCCGCACCTGGCGATCCTTGGCAATGCCGCCCACAGCCTGCACCCGATCGCCGGGCAGGGTTTCAACCTGTCCCTGCGTGACGCCCAGGCGTTGGCCGAGGCCTTGCTCGACAGCGACCGCGAGCCCGGCGACTTTGCCGTGCTGCAAGCCTATCGCGAGCGCCAACGCATGGACCAGGCATTGACCGTGGGCTTCTCCGACCAGGTCACGCGCCTGTTCAGCAGCAGCCTGCCGCTGGTCTCCCTGGGCCGTAACCTCGGCTTGCTGGGCCTCGACCTGCTGCCGCCGGCCAAGCGCTGGTTTGCCCGGCAGGCCATGGGGATCGGGACGCGGCCCGATGTGTAGGGCCGCGGTGGAACCTTCTTTTCATGGGCGACGCGTGTCGCCCGCTAAACAGGCGTAAAGCATGGAATTGCGTGCAGATCTGCTGATTGTCGGCGCGGGAATGGTCGGCAGCGCCCTGGCGCTGGCGTTGCAGGGCAGCGGATTGCAAGTGCTGCTGCTCGATGGCGGCCCGCTGAGCGTCAAGCCCTTCGATCCCCAGGCCGCGTTCGAGCCCCGGGTCAGTGCCCTGTCGGCGGCCAGCCAGCGGATCCTCGAACGCCTGGGCGTGTGGGACGGCATCGCCGCCCGACGTGCCAGTCCCTATACCGACATGCAGGTGTGGGATGGCAGCGGCACCGGCCAGATCCACTTTTCGGCCGACAGCCTGCACGCCGACGTCCTGGGCCACATCGTTGAAAACCGCGTGGTGCAAGATGCCTTGCTGGAGCGCCTGCACGACTGCGACCTGGGCCTGCTGGCCAACGCGCGGCTCGAACAGATGCGTCGCTCCGGCGACGACTGGTTGCTGACCCTGGCTGACGGCCGCACCCTGCGCGCGCCGCTGGTCATCGCCGCCGACGGGGCGAATTCGGCGGTGCGGCGCCTGACCGGCGTCGCCACGCGGGAATGGGATTACCTGCACCATGCCATCGTGACCAGCGTGCGCAGCGCCCGGCCACATCGCCTGACGGCCTGGCAGCGCTTCACCGACAACGGCCCGCTGGCCTTCCTGCCCCTGGAGCGCGACGGCCAGCACGACTGGTGCTCGATCGTCTGGTCCACCACCCCGGGCGAAGCGCAGCGCTTGATGGCGCTGGATGACGGCGCGTTCTGCAGCGAGCTGGAGCGGGCCTTCGAAGGCCAACTGGGGGCCGTGCTGGGCGCCGATCCGCGCCTGTGCGTACCGTTGCGCCAGCGCCATGCCAAGCGCTACGTGGCCGAAGGGCTGGCGCTGATCGGCGACGCGGCCCACACCATTCACCCATTGGCCGGGCAGGGCGTCAACCTGGGCTTCCTCGACGCCGCCGTATTGGCCGAAGTACTGCTTCAGGCCGCCGGACGCGGCGAGCGCCTGGCGGATGTGAAGGTGCTGAGCCGGTTCGAACGCCGCCGCATGCCCCACAACCTGGCGCTGATGGCGGCCATGGAAGGCTTCGAGCGGCTGTTCCAGGCCGATCCGTTGCCGGTGCGCTGGTTGCGTAATACCGGGTTGAAGCTGGTGGACCGCATGCCTGAGGCCAAGGCGTTGTTCGTGCGCGAGGCGCTGGGGCTGATTGGGGATTTGCCGGATCTGGCCAAGGCTTGAGAGATGGGTTGGGGCTTATGGCCTCATCGCGGGCAAGCCTTGCTCCCACAAAAGCCTCCCACATTGCACATCAGGGGAAGCAAGAGCTTGTGGGAGCAAGGCTTGCCCGCGATGGCGGACGCAAAAATACAGCACATCAAGCTGCAACATTTGGAAATGTGTCTACCCACTGTTCGATTGAGATGCCAAATGTGAGTCCTTATCATTTGCACCTCTTTCGCCATCCGGAGACCGCTACCATGTCGGCACCCAAGCGCCTGCTGTCCGCCCTCGCCTTGACCCTGGTGGGCACCACCGCCGCCCAGGCCGCCGACGAGGTGGTGGTCTACTCCTCGCGCATCGACGAGTTGATCAAGCCCGTCTTCGATGCCTATACCCAAAAGACCGGCGTATCGGTGAAGTTCATCACCGACAAGGAAGCGCCGCTGATGCAGCGGATCAAGGCCGAGGGCGAAAACGCCACCGCCGACCTGCTGCTCACCGTCGACGCCGGCAACCTCTGGCAGGCCGAGCAGATGGGCATCCTGCAACCGTTCACCTCCCCGGTGATCGATGCCAACATCCCGCCGCAATACCGTGCGTCGTCCCATGCCTGGACCGGCTTGAGCCTGCGGGCGCGGACCATCGTCTATTCCACCGACCGGGTCAAACCCGCTGAACTGAGCACCTACGAGGCCCTGGCGGGCGAGCAGTGGGAGGGTCGCCTGTGCCTGCGCACCTCGAAGAAGGTCTACAACCAGTCCCTGACCGCCACGCTGATCGAAACCCACGGCGCGGAAAAAACCGAGGAAATCCTCAAGGGCTGGATCCGCAACCTGTCCACCGACGTCTTCTCCGACGACACCGCGCTGCTTGAAGCCATCAATGCCGGGCAGTGCGACGTCGGGATCGTCAATACCTACTACTATGGCCGCCTGCACCAGCAGAAACCGGACCTGAAGGTGAAGCTGTTCTGGCCGAACCAGGCCGACCGCGGTGTGCACATCAACCTCTCGGGCATCGGCCTGACCCGGCACGCGCCGCATCCGGAAGCCGCGAAGCAGTTGGTGGAATGGATGACCACGCCAGAAGCGCAAAGCATCTTTGCCGACGTTAACCAGGAGTTCCCGGCCAACCCGACGGTGGAGCCGTCCAAGGAGGTCGCCGCCTGGGGCACGTTCAAGGCCGACACCCTGCCGGTGGAAGTGGCTGGAAAACGCCAGGCCGAGGCCATTCGAATGATGGATCGGGCCGGCTGGAACTAACAATCGGCCACGGTCTTTGTGGCGAGGGGATTTATCCCGTTGGGGGGCGAAGCAGCCCTGAACAGCCTACCCGGGGAGTCGGGCGGGCTGTGTTGGTTGCATTGGGCTTGTTTCGCAAGCCAGCGGGGATAAATCCCCTCGCCACAGGGCATCATCATTCAAACGAGAGTATTCCTTGACCCACCCCGTCCAACGCCGCTGGTATCCCCTGGTCTTCGCCATCGCCGCGCTGGTCCTGCTGCCGTTGAGCGTGCTGTTGCTGTCCTGGCAAAGCATCGACCAGCAGATCTGGTCCCACCTGTGGGATACGCAAATGCCCCGGTTGCTGGGCAATACCTTCACATTGATCCTCGGGGTGGGCGTCGGGGTGACGGTGCTGGGGGTGAGTCTCGCCTGGCTCACCAGCCTGTGTGAGTTTCCCGGGCGACGTTGGCTCGACTGGGCGTTGATGCTGCCGTTCGCGATTCCGGCCTACGTGCTGGCATTTGTCTTCGTGGGCCTGCTGGATTTCGCCGGGCCGGTGCAGACGCTGATGCGCGAATGGTTCGGCAGCGGCCTGCGCCTGCCGCGGGTGCGCTCCACCGGTGGGGTGATCCTGGTGCTGGTCCTGGTGTTCTACCCCTATGTCTACCTGCTGGCGCGAAGCGCGTTCCTGGCCCAGGGCAAGGGGTTGATGGAAGCGGCCCGGGTACTCGGGCAATCGCCGTGGCAGGCGTTCTGGCGGGTGGCGCTGCCAATGGCGCGGCCGGCCATCGGTGCCGGCGTGGCATTGGCGCTGATGGAAACCCTGGCCGACTTCGGCGCGGTGTCGGTGTTCAACTTCGACACCTTCACCACCGCCATCTACAAGACCTGGTACGGCTTCTTCAGCCTTTCCAGTGCTGCCCAACTGGCGAGCCTGCTGTTGCTGGTGGTGATGCTGGTGCTCTACGGCGAGCGTCGGGCCCGGGGCGCCCATCGCGCCAGCAACGAGCGGCCGCGGAGCAAGGCGTTGTACCCGCTGCATGGCCTCAAGGCCGTGGCGGCCAGTGGTTGGTGTTGCCTGGTGTTCGCCTGCGCGTTCGTCATCCCGGTGCTGCAGTTGCTGGTGTGGTTCTGGCAGCGCGGGCGCTTCGACCTGGACGAACGCTATGCCGGGCTGATCGCCCACACCCTCTACCTGGGAGGCCTGGCTGCCCTGGTCACCGTGGCCGTCGCCCTGCTGCTGGCGTTCGCCCGGCGGCTGGCACCGACCCGGCCGATTCGCTCCGCCGTGGCCCTGGCGAACCTGGGCTATGCGTTGCCCGGTTCGGTGCTGGCGGTGTCGATCATGCTTGCGTTCAGCTACCTGGACCGCGCGTGGGTCATCCCGCTGTCGAGCTGGCTCGGCGGCGCGGGCAAACCCTTGCTGCTGGGCAGCCTGTCGGCGCTGCTGCTGGCGTATCTGGTGCGCTTCCTGGCCGTGGCCTACGGCCCGCTGGAAAGCAGCCTGGCGCGCATTCGCCCGTCGCTGCCGGAGGCCGCACGCAGCCTTGGTGTCAGTGGGCCGCGACTGTTTTTCAAAGTGTATCTGCCGCTGCTGGTGCCTGGCACATTGAGCGCGGCGCTGCTGGTGTTCGTCGACGTGCTCAAGGAAATGCCCGCGACCCTGCTGATGCGCCCGTTCGGCTGGGACACGCTGGCGGTGCGGATTTTCGAAATGACCAGCGAAGGTGAATGGGCCCGGGCCGCGCTGCCAGCGTTGACCCTGGTACTGGTCGGGTTGTTGCCGGTCATCGGATTGATCCGGCGTTCGGCCCATCGAATTGGCTAGTGGCCTGTACGGTTAATTCTGGCGCCGAAGTTGAGCATATGAATTAGCCACACGGGCCAGTAGGTGCCAGTCCTACATCATGCGGCTACAATGCGCGGCATTCGGTGCGGTCCGTCTGTCGGACCGGGTAACTGAGAACGGCTGAGGCACCCTTGTTTCCAGGTGCTTGCGCTGTGCAGTACCCGTCCGCACCTTCGCCAAGCCCGGAAGGAGAAACCCATGGGACAGCGTACGCCTCTGTATGACCTTCATCTCGCCCTGGGCGCGAAGATGGTCGATTTTGGCGGTTGGGATATGCCCTTGCATTACGGCTCGCAAGTCGAGGAGCACCATCAGGTGCGGCGCGACTGCGGGGTGTTCGATGTATCCCACATGACCGTGATCGATGTCGCCGGTCCCCAGGCCAAGGCCTGGCTGCAGCGTTTGCTGGCCAACGACGTCGATCGCTTGCAGGACACAGGACGTGCCTTGTACAGCACCATGCTCAATGAGCGCGGCGGTATCGTCGATGACATGATCATCTACCGCGTCGAGGACGGCTATCGGCTGGTCTTCAATGCCTCGACCCGCGACCAGGACCTGGCCTGGATGCAAGCGCAACTCGGCGGGTACGACGTGCAACTGCACGAGCGGCCCGAGTTGGCGATGCTGGCGATCCAGGGGCCCCATGCGCGGCAGAAAATTGCCGAGCTGGTCACCCAGGCACGTGGCCAGCTGATCCAGCAGCTCAAGCCCTTCGAGGGGCGCGCCGACGGCGACTGGTTCATCGCCCGCACCGGCTATACCGGTGAGGACGGCCTGGAGATTGTCCTGCCTGCCCACGAAGCGCCGAGTTTCTTCAACGACCTGGTCGGCGCCGGCATTTCCCCCATCGGCCTCGGCGCACGCGATACCTTGCGCCTGGAGGCCGGCATGAACCTCTACGGCCAGGACATCCACCAGGACGTTTCCCCACTGGCCTCGAACATGGCCTGGAGCATTGCCTGGGAGCCGGCGAGCCGCCAGTTCATTGGTCGCAGCGCCCTGGAAGCCGAGCTTGCGAGCGGTGTGCAGCACAAATTGGTCGGACTGGTGCTGGAGGAGCGGGGTGTCTTGCGCGCTCATCAGGTGGTTCGCATCGCCAATGTTGGCGAAGGGGAGATCACCAGTGGTAGTTTTTCTCCTACGCTTAGCAAGTCGATCGCCCTGGCACGCGTTCCGATGGCCACCGCCGACCGAGCCGAGGTGGAAATTCGTGGCAAGTGGTACCCGGTACGAGTGGTCAAGCCGACCTTCGTCCGCCATGGCAAAACCCTGATCTAACTTTATGCGGCAGGCCGCCGGCCGCTGACACTTTCTCTTGAGGACACAGAATATGAGCGATATCCCTGCCGAACTGCGTTTTGCCGAAAGCCATGAGTGGGCACGCCTGGAAGCCGATGGCACCGTCACCGTCGGCATCTCCGACCACGCCCAGGAAGCCCTGGGTGACGTGGTATTCGTCGAGCTGACAGAAGTCGGTACGACCTTTGAGGCAGGTGCCCAGGCCGGTGTGGTCGAGTCGGTCAAGGCCGCTTCCGATATCTATTCCCCGATTGCAGGTACGGTGATTGCCGTCAACGAGGAGCTGGGCGGTTCGCCGGAACTGCTGAACTCCGATCCATATGGCGCCTGGATCTTCAAGCTCAAGCCAAACGACGAGGCCGAGCTGGGCAAGTTGCTCGATGCGGCGGGCTATAAGTCCGCTATCGGCGAATAGCCCGCTCCCACAGGATATTGGGGGCAGCCTTGGGCTGTTCGCCGGGCAAAAAAATGCCGCTCCATCGAGCGGCATTTTTTATTGGCCGGGCATCAGTCCTGGGCGACGGCGTTTTTCGCCAGGATCGCGTTGGCCAGTTCCATGTCGGTGGCTTGCAGGCCTGGGTTGTCGGCACGCACTTTCTGCATCGCGGCTTCCAGGTAAGGGCCACGGATGCCGCCGTCACTGGCAACGAAGCTGCCGGCGTCGTCCTGGGCGGCGACGATCAGCTTGTGATCCTTGAAGGTCAGGTAGGTCGAGCCGGTGGTTGCGCCGGACGAGATGACGTTACGCCAAAACGTGTCGGCCATCGCCGAGCCAACAGGAAGAGACAGCAAGGCCAGGGTAGCGACAGCAAGTTTGAGACGCATGATAGGTGACTCCACTGGGTTAACTATGACTTTGGATAACCAGCGCCTCGATTCAGTTCCGTGACCGCACAGTCAGGCGTCGTCCTGCTCAGCGCTGCTCGCTTTGCGGCGTCACCCTCAGCACCTCTTCGACGGTGGTCAGCCCGGCCGCGACTTTCTGCGCACCGGACAGCCGCAGGCTGCGCATGCCTTCCTTGAACGCCTGGCGGCGCACCGCCAGCAGGTCGGTGTCCGGATGGATCAGGGCCTTGACGCTGTCGGTCAGTTGCATGATCTCGTAGACCCCGGCCCGGCCCCGGTAGCCGGTGTCGCGGCACTCCAGGCAGCCGACGGCCCGATGGGCATTGCTCGGCAAGGGCGCCTGCCAGGGGCGGGTCAGGGTTTGCCAGTCGTCTTCGGCCAGGGCCAGGGGCGCCTTGCACTGGGGGCACAGGGTCCGAACCAGGCGTTGCGCCATGATGCCGAGCACGGTGGCCTTGATCAGGTAATGGGGCACCCCCAGCTCCAGCAGGCGGCTGATGGCACTCGGTGCATCGTTAGTGTGCAGCGTCGACAGCACGAGGTGACCGGTCAGCGCCGCCTGGATCGCCATTTCGGCGGTCTCCAGGTCGCGGATCTCGCCGATCATGATGATGTCCGGGTCCTGCCGCATCAGCGCCCGCACCCCGGCCGCGAACGTCAGGTCGATGTTGTGCTGGACCTGCATCTGGTTGAAGGAGCCCTCGACCATTTCGATCGGGTCTTCGATGGTGCAGAGGTTCACCTCGGGCGTCGCCAGTTTCTTGAGGGTGGTGTAGAGGGTGGTGGTCTTGCCGGAACCGGTGGGCCCGGTCACCAGGATGATGCCGTTAGGCTGGCGGGTCATGTCCTGCCAGCGGCGCAAGTCGTCCGCGGAGAAGCCGAGCTGGTCGAAATCCTTGAGCAGCACTTCCGGGTCGAAGATCCGCATGACCATCTTTTCGCCGAACGCCGTCGGCAGGGTCGACAGGCGCAGTTCCACTTCACCGCCGTCCGGGGTCTTGGTCTTGACCCGGCCGTCCTGGGGCTTGCGCTTCTCGGCGACATTCATCCGCCCCAGGTTCTTGAGGCGACTGATGATCGCCATCGTCACCTGTGGCGGGAACTGATAGACGGTGTGCAGCACCCCGTCGATGCGAAACCGCACGGTGCCTTGCTCGCGGCGCGGTTCGATGTGGATATCGCTGGCTCGTTGCTGGAAGGCGTACTGGAATAGCCAGTCGACGATATTGACGATATGGGCGTCGTTGGCGTCCGGTTCCTGGTCGCTGGCGCCCAGGTTGAGCAGTTGTTCGAAATTGGTCAGGTTGCTCGGCTGCTGGTCGGCCGTGGAAGCGCCGCTGACCGATTTGGCCAGGCGATAGAACTCCACGCTCAAGCGCTGGATGTCCACCGGGTTGGCGACCACCCGCTGGACCGGCAGCTTGAGCACGTGGGTCAGGTCGGCCTCCCAACTGCTGACGTAGGGCTGGGCGCTGGCCACGGTGACGGCATCGCGATCGACCGCCACGGCGAGGATCTTGTGGCGCTGGGCGAAGGCATAGGACATCAAGGGCGTCACGGCCGCCACGTTGATCTTCAACGGGTCGATGCGCAGGTAGGGTTGGCCGGCCTGCTCGGCCAGCCACAGGGTCAGGCTTTCCAGGTCCAGGCGCTTGCCGGGGCGGCTGAGGTCGTCCAGGTGCTGGTTGGCGATGAACTCCAGTGGATGCAGCTGGCTATTGGCGCCGTGGCGACGCCGGGCGTTCAGGGCGGTCTCGGCGCCGTCCTGGCTGATGATGCCCTGGGCGACCAGTTGGCGTAGCAGATCGTTGAGGTCCAGCCAGCGGTCCTGAGTGGCGTGTTTGGTGGACATGCGGGTTCCTATTGGACAATTGCAGCAAAGCCGCGATACAGACGCCTTGGCGTCTTCGCTCGATGTACAAAAGAATAGTCCCGACGCCAGGGGCCGTTGGGCCACTACCCGACCAATGCGTTACAAATGCTTGCCCTGCGCAGCTCAACCGGCGGCTTGAAGCGGCTCGACCCGCGCCCTGTCAGCGTCTTGCAAGTCCACCGAGCACACGCTGATCAGGTTGCGTAATTTTTGGGCAAGGACCTGGGCACGGTGCCAGCTCAGCCCATCGACGACGATGTCCATCGCCAGCAGATCGTCGTGACGCGCCATGTGGACCTGCTGTGGCGTCAGGCCCTGCAAGGCAAACAGGTTCAGCGCCCGACACAACAGGTCCGGCTCGGCCTCGGCCAGCAGTCGGTAGTGCGCGCGGCAATGGGGATTGGCGGTGTGCCAGGCGTCGGCGCGGCTCGGTGGGGTGGCGATGGCATCGAGTGGGGGCATGTCGGTCTCCTTGGGTTGGGAGAAATATTTACATGCGCGACCGGGTATTTCTTATCTAAGATGCGCGGATTAAATGCAAAATTGACTGGTTCAATTCGATCATCGGTAGATAACGGGTTTATTTATGCAAATCGAGCTGGACGGCTATGACCGCCGGATACTGGCGCTGCTTCAAGAGGATGCCTCGCTGTCCAGCGCCCAGGTGGCCGAGCAGGTGGGATTGTCGCAATCGCCGTGCTGGCGTCGGATCCAGCGGATGAAGGAAGAGGGCATCATCCGCCGCCAGGTGACCTTGCTGGATCGCAAGAAAATCGGCCTGAACACGCAGATCTTCGCCGAGGTCAAGCTCAACGCCCACGGCCGTTCGAATTTCACCGAGTTCACCGAGGCGATCCGCGGGTTTCCTGAAGTCCTGGAATGCTACGTGTTGATGGGTGCGGTGGACTTCCTGCTGCGGATCGTCACGGCGGACATCGAGGCTTACGAGCGGTTTTTCTTCGAAAAGCTGTCGATGGTACCGGGGATCCAGGAGGTGAACTCGATCGTGGCGCTTTCGGAGATCAAGTCCACGACGAGTTTGCCGGTGGTGCGATAGTTGGATATGAGGTGCATGTGCCGGCCTCTTCGCGAGCAAGCTCGCTCCCACAGTGGAATTTCAGGGGCTGTGGGAGCGAGCCTGCTCGCGAAAGCGATATTCCAGGCGTCGCAGATATCTCGATCAGAGGCGCAGCAAGGTCTTCCATGCCCGGTTCTGATACACCGCGATCGCCTGTTGCTTGCGCGCGTCCAGGGCTTCGTCGGTGATCGGTTGGTTGGCCAGTTGCGCCAGCTTGTTCAGCTCGCCGTAGAGCCGGTCCATCTCCGGGATGTCCAGCACGTGGCGGGCGTGGTGCAGCCAGGCCTGGATGCGCTCGATCCGCGGCAGTTGCTCGGCCAGGTCTTCCGGCTGTTGCTGGTAGCGTTGCAATTGCAGGGACGTGGACTCTTCGCCCAGCAGGCGCGGCAGCCAACTGCCCAGTTGCGCGGCGCCCTGGCGATTGCCCCGGGTGTTGCGTTCGGCGGTCCAGCGGCGGGCCAGCAGCCAGCGTGAAGTGTTCAGGGAGAACAGGCCCCAACGCGGGTCTTGCAACTCTTCGAGGAACTGCTCCGGCGCGGCCTTGCGCACGTCTTCGTCGTCCAGGCCGGCCTGGACCAGTGGGCGCCAGTCTTCCAGCAACGCGTCCAGGGCGACGCGCAGGTCGTGGGTCGATTGACGGGGCGCGGCCTGGCCCAGGCTGCTGAGCAGGGCACGCAGTTCGGCGAGGTTTTCCACCCAGTCTTGCAACAAGCGCCAGTGGCCATTGAAACGGTATTGCTCGGCCAGGCGCTGGCTACTGCCCAGCAGGTGCCAGCCCAGCGCGGCGAAGGCGTCGTCCAGCGGCGTTTCGGCGGTCAGTTGCGGGGCCGGCAGGCTCAAGGCATAGCTGGCTGCGTCGTGCAGGCGATAGCCGCGCTCGGCCTTACTGATGTCGCAAGGCATCAAGGGCAGCGTCTGCGCCAGCTCGGCCGCCAGTTCCAGCAAGGCCGCGGGCTCGCCTTCGCGCAGTTCCAGCTCCAGCTCGCAGATTTCCTCCTTCTGCTTGCCGACCACGACGTGGCCCAGGTCCAGCGCGGCTTCGATGACCACTTTGGCCTTGCCACGGCCCCAGGCGATTTCGGCGCGCTCGCGGACGAAATCGGTGGTGAAGATTGCCTTGAGGGTTTTCTTGTCCAGTTCCGCCAGGGCCTCGGGCCAGCATTCGCCGTCGAGTTTCTTCACGTCGAGCTTGGCCTTGGGCAGGTGCCAGTCGTATTCGTTGCGTTCGGACAGGCCGGCGATGCTCTGGCCACGGGTCTTGAGGGTCTGGATCACCTCTTCGCCGTCACGCCGCAGGCGCAACGCGACCTTGGCCTTGGCGAGGTCACGCTCCGGCGTGTCGAAGTATTGGTTCATCAGCTCATGGCGTTCCCAGCCATGCTTGTTGCGTTTTTTCAGCAGCGGGTGCTCGCGCAGGGCTGCCAGGGTCTCGCGGCTGACGCGGAGTTTGATTTCGGTTTCTTTCTGCATGGCCGGAAAATCCAGGGATCGGGTGTGCAGCCGGGGAAGGTGTGGCTGCCAAGGTCGTGCAGTGTACAGGACTCGTCCATCCTCCGCGCCGCGCCGGTTTATTCCTGGGGCCAGATGGTTCTATGATGGACGCCAATCTGTGAGCTCGGAGCCAGCGATGCCTTTGCCGTCCATGAAAGATCAGTTCGCTGCCCTGATCGCCGCGCCGTCAGTCAGTTGCACCCAGCCTGGGTTGGACCAGTCCAACAGTGCAGTGATCGAACTGCTGGCGGGCTGGCTCGCCGACCTGGGGTTCGCCTGTGATATCCAACAGGTCAGCCCGGGCAAGTTCAACCTGCTGGCCAGTTTTGGCAGCGGTCCCGGCGGCCTGGTGCTTGCCGGGCACAGTGACACCGTGCCGTTCGATGGCGCGCTGTGGCAGACCGACCCGCTGAAGCTCACCGAGGTCGATGGCCGCTGGGTGGGCCTGGGCAGCTGCGACATGAAGGGCTTCTTTGCCTTGGTCATCGAAGCGGTCAAGCCACTGCTGGACCAGCCGTTCAAGCAGCCGCTGCTGATCCTCGCCACTTGTGATGAAGAAAGCTCGATGGCCGGCGCCCGCGCCCTGGCCGATGCCGGGCGTCCATTGGGGCGGGCGGCCGTCATCGGCGAGCCCACTGGCCTGCGTCCGATTCGCCTGCACAAGGGCGTGATGATGGAGCGCATCGATATCCTCGGGCGCAGCGGTCATTCTTCCGACCCGAGCCTGGGCCACAGCGCGCTCGAAGCGATGCACGACGCGATGGGCGAGTTGCGTGGCCTGCGCCTGCAATGGCAGCGTGAATTCCGCAACCCGCAGTTCACGGTGCCGCAACCGACCCTGAACTTCGGTTGCATCCATGGCGGCGACAACCCCAACCGGATCTGCGGCCAGTGTTCCATGGAGTTCGACCTGCGGCCGCTACCGGGCATGGACCCGCAGGTGCTGCGGGCGGCGATCCGGCAGAAGCTCGACCCCATTGCCGAGCGGCACAAGGTCAGGATCGACTACGCGCCGCTGTTCCCCGAAGTCCCGCCGTTCGAACAGGTCGAGGATGCCGAACTGGTGCGCGTGGCCGAGCGACTCACCGGCTATCGCGCCGAAGCAGTGGCGTTCGGCACCGAAGCGCCTTATCTTCAGCGCCTTGGCTGCGAAACCCTGGTGCTGGGCCCCGGCGACATCGCCTGCGCCCACCAACCGGGCGAGTACCTTGAAATGTCACGTTTGCAACCTACCGTACAGCTGTTGCGGCAGTTGATCGGCCATTACTGCCTGACGCCGGCCACCGCCGGCTAAATTGCCCACGTCCGGGCCCGTATTCATGAGGAGAGCGCGCGTGTCGCCAAGCCTGTTCCGACGATAACCACCAGCCCGCTGTGCGTTCAGTTTGGTCTTTTTTCGGCTGCTATTTATTACAGGCCCAGGTTCATGCCCGAATACGTCAATTGGCTTCGTCACGCTTCGCCCTATATCAATGCCCACCGTGATTGCACCTTCATCGTCATGCTGCCCGGCGACGGGGTGGAACACCCCAACTTCGGCAACATCGTCCATGACCTCGTGCTCCTGCACAGCCTCGGCGTGCGCCTGGTGCTGGTCCATGGCTCGCGCCCGCAGATCGAGACCCGCCTTGCCGCGCGGGGCCTGACGCCGCATTACCACCACGGCATGCGCATCACCGATGCCGCGACCCTGGAATGCGTGATCGACGCCGTTGGCCAGTTGCGCATCGCCATCGAGGCGCGCCTGTCCATGGACATGGCGTCCTCGCCGATGCAGGGTTCGCGTCTGCGGGTCGCCAGCGGCAACCTGGTCACCGCACGGCCCATCGGCGTGCTGGAAGGTGTCGATTACCACCACACCGGCGAAGTGCGCCGGGTCGATCGCAAGGGCATCAATCGCCTGCTGGACGAGCGCTCCATCGTGCTGCTGTCGCCGCTGGGGTATTCGCCCACCGGGGAAATCTTCAACCTGGCCTGCGAAGACGTCGCCACCCGGGCCGCCATCGACCTGGCGGCCGACAAGCTGTTGCTGTTCGGCGCCGAGCAGGGGCTGATCGGCGAAGACGGCCGGCTGGTACGTGAACTGCGTCCGCAGCAAGTGCCTGCCCATATGCAGCGCCTGGGCAGCGATTACCAGGCCGAATTGCTGGATGCCGCCGCCCAGGCTTGCCGGGGCGGCGTGGCGCGCAGCCATATCGTCAGCTACGCCGAAGACGGCGCGCTGCTGGCCGAATTGTTCACCCGCGATGGCAGCGGGACCCTGGTGGCCCAGGAGCAGTTCGAAGTGGTGCGCGAGGCGGCCATCGAAGACGTCGGTGGCCTGTTGGACCTGATCAGCCCACTGGAAGAGCAGGGGATTCTGGTGCGCCGCTCCCGCGAAGTGCTGGAGCGCGAGATCGAGCAGTTCAGCGTGGTCGAGCGCGAAGGCATGATCATCGCCTGCGCGGCGTTGTACCAGATCGCCGATTCGGACGCCGGGGAGCTGGCCTGCCTGGCGGTGAACCCGGAGTACCGCCACGGTGGCCGGGGCGACGAACTGCTGGAGCGGATCGAAACCCGCGCCCGGGCCCAAGGCCTCAAGACCCTGTTCGTACTCACCACCCGCACCGCCCACTGGTTCCGCGAACGCGGCTTCGAACCCAGCAGCGTCGAACGCCTGCCGGCGGCGCGGGCGTCGCTCTATAACTACCAGCGCAACTCGAAGATCTTCGAGAAATCGCTGTAGGCCGCCATGCCCTTTGGCTGTCCCTCGGGCTGCGAGGCTTTTTGACTTCAGACAAGGAACCGTCTGACGCAAAGCCATCAAGATTGCAGCCTGAGGCAGTTTCTCGCGCCAGGCCCCGAATTCGATCCGTTAGGGCGCAGAAAAAATGACCATTCAGTAATTCGAAAGCTGGCCGATACGCCGTATCTCAGCTTGACGAAGTTTTGATGGCCTCTTTATTTCAAAATAATCTGAAAACTGTGGAAACAATTCTTTTTGGAGTTATCCAGAATCCATTATTCTGCGCGCCGGTGTAGCGGGGTTAGACCTTGGTCGTAATCACAAATGGTTACGATTGACTTGTCAGTCACGGTCTGGCGCTAATCGCGCATCTGCGGATTCCGGACGTTCGATTCGGAACCAAAGAAACACAAGAATTAGAAAACGAGAGGAGCGAAGCATGAACAAGTCCACCTTGGCCCTGGCTGTGGCCTTTGGGGTTCTGGCGCAGCAGGCAGGCGCCGCTGGTTTTATCGAAGACAGCAAGGCGTCTGTCAGTTCTCGTACGCTGTATTTCAACAACGACAACCATGAAACCGGCAGTGAAGACCTGCGCGAAACGGGCACCGGCCTGAAGTTCGACTACAAGTCCGGCTTCACCCAGGGTGTCGTCGGTTTCGGTATCGATGCCCAGGCATTGGTGGGTATTCGTCTGGACGGCGGGAAGGGCCGTAACGCCGGTTCCTACATGCCAGCCGATACCGATGGCGCGGCGGTACACGACTGGAGCCGTCTGTCCGGCAACGTGAAGGCACTTTTCTCCAAGACCGAAGCTCACCTCGGTGGTGCCCTGGCGCCTAACCTGCCGATCCTGGTTGCCAACGACAGTCGCCTGCTGCCGCAGACCTTTGAAGGTGGCACCATCACCTCCAAGGAAATCGACAACGTCACGTTCAACGCAGGCCAGCTGGAACACGCCACCGGCCGCGCCTCGAGCAACAGCACCGGCCTGGCCATCGCCGGCGGTACCCAGGACAGCAACCAGTTCCGCTACGGCGGCGCAGACTGGAAGGTCACCAAGGACCTGACCCTGCAGTACTACTACGCCAACCTGCAGGACTACTACAAGCAGCACTTCCTGGGCGCGGTACACGTCTTCCCGATCAGCGAAGGCCAGTCGTTCAAGACCGACCTGCGTTATTTCGACAGCAGCTCGGATGGCCGTAACGGCGATGTCGGCTACCGTTTCAACAACAACAGTGGCTATGCCAAGCACCCGGGCGAGGTCGATAACAAGACCTGGAGCGCCATGTTCACGTACACCCTCGGTGGCAGTGCGTTCTTGCTGGGTCACCAACAGGTCGGCGACGACGGTGGCTTCGTCTACCTGAACCAGGGCAACGTGGTCAACGGCAACAATCGTCCCGAAGGCGCTGGCGGCTCCAGCTTCTATCTGTTCACCGACAGTATGATCAACGGCTTTGTCCGTGCCGGTGAAAACACCACCTTCGGTCAGTACTCCTATGACTTCGCTTCCATGGGCGTTCCAGGCCTGAAAGCCTCGGTCGCTTACCTGCGTGGCGATGACGTCAAGACCGCCAACGGTGCAAGCGATTACTCCGAGTGGGAACGCGACATGCGTGTGGATTACGTCATCCAGCAAGGCGCGTTGAAAGGCTTCGGTACCACCCTGCGTCAGGGTACTTACCGCAGCAGCGGTGCCGGCGACAGCCAGGATCAGACCCGTCTGATCTTCAACTACACTTACAACTTCATGTAAGACGTAGCGAAGAAAAAAAAGCCCCGCCCGGCATGTGCCTGGCGGGGCTTTTGCGTTTTCGAGTCAGGCCCACCCCTGTAGCCCTCCTCGAAACCTCTCCTCTTTACAGCCACTCGAGGCCTTCTCGAAACCTCGTGAAAGAGAGTGGGCCCATAGGCGCTCCAGTGCCAGTGAACAGTTTTTTATATTCAGAAAAAGTCTAGCCAAAGCAATATTCATTCTTTTTAAAACGGTCCGAACCGAGGCACAGTCAGGCTCCACAAGAATTTCATCCAGGAGCCTTACCATGAGCCTCAGACTGGGCGACATTGCCCCCGATTTCGAACAGGATTCCAGCGCCGGCAAGATCCGCTTCCACGAGTGGCTCGGCGACAGCTGGGGCGTGCTGTTTTCCCACCCGGCGGACTTCACGCCGGTGTGCACCACCGAGCTGGGCCTGACCGCCAAGCTCAAGGATGAATTTGCCAAGCGCGGCGTCAAGGCCATCGCCCTGTCGGTGGACCCGGTGGATTCCCACCACAAGTGGATCGACGACATCAACGAAACCCAGAACGCCGTGGTCAACTTCCCCATCCTGGCCGATGCCGACCGCAAGGTCTCCGACCTGTACGACCTGATCCATCCCAACGCCAGCGATACCTTGACCGTGCGTTCGCTGTTCGTGATCGACCCGAACAAGAAGATTCGCCTGACCATCACCTACCCGGCGAGCACCGGTCGCAATTTCAACGAGATCCTGCGGGTGATCGATTCCCTGCAATTGACCGACAACTACAAGGTCGCCACGCCGGCCAACTGGCAGGACGGCGATGAGGTGGTGATCGTGCCGTCCCTGAAGGACGAGGAAGAACTCAAGCAGCGCTTCCCCAAGGGCTACCGCGCGGTGAAGCCGTACCTGCGCCTGACCCCGCAGCCCAATCGCTGACGCAAAACCTAATGGGGAGTGAGATTGTGTGGGAGCGAGCTTGCTCGCGATGGCGGAGTGTCAGTCGACATCGCCGGTGGCAGATCCGCCGATATCGCGAGCAAGCTCGCTCCCACAGTGGAAATGAGGTGCGACAGGGGATTGTGGCGGTTTCGACGGCCTTTTTTTATGCCTGCGGAAACCAATTCATATTCATATAAAGAATAACCAAATGAATAAATATGATTTAAAGATATATGAATCCCCTGTTATGGTTTGCCCCATACAGCGAGATCGCCCACCGCGAATCGCACGTGACAGTTAAGGAATGGCAGGCATGTTGGTCGTCTCACTCGGTGGCAGCCCCAGCCAGCGCTCGCGCTCCGGGGTGTTGCTGGAACGCTCGCAACGTTGGTTGCAGCAGCAAGGTGTGGAAGTGGTGAGTTACCAGGTGCGCGATTTTCCCGCCGAAGACTTGCTCCATGCCCGTTTCGACAGCCCGAAGGTGGTCGACCTGCTCCAGCAGATCGACAACGCCGATGGCCTGTTGATCGCAACACCCGTGTATAAGGCGTCTTTTTCCGGTGCGCTGAAGACCGTGCTGGACCTGTTGCCGGAGCGGGCCCTGAACCACAAGGTCGTGTTGCCCATGGCAACCGGCGGCAGCATCGCCCACATGCTGGCGGTGGACTACGCCCTCAAGCCGGTGTTGTCGGCCCTCAAGGCCCAGGAAATGCTCCAGGGGATCTTTGCCGAAGACAGCCAGATCGCCTACGGCGAAGGCACTGCCCAGGCGCAATTGGCGCCGGCCCTGCAACAACGCCTGGACGAGGCGCTGGAACAGTTTTTCAGCGCCATGGCCCGTCGGCCCCGGCCGTTGGACCCCCACGTCTTGAATGAACGTCTGTTGAGTGCTCGCTGGAGCATTTGACCCCCGAACACCCTGTTTCAACTCACCTTACTCAGCCGCCAACGGCCCAGCAGGTGCAGCCACAACCCCATAGCAAAAAGGAGAGGCGCCATGCGCACTGTCATTTTGCGTCGCGGGCTGGTCGCTCTGTTTGCTGCGGCTGTGTCCTTCGGCGTCATTACCCAGGTCCAAGCCGAGACCTTGCGGATCGGTTATCAGAAATACGGCACCCTGGTCCTGCTCAAGGCCAAGGGCACCTTGGAAAAGCGCCTCGCCGCCCAAGGCGTGGACGTGCAATGGACCGAGTTTCCCGGCGGGCCGCAACTGCTCGAGGGCCTGAACGTCGGCTCCATCGATTTCGGTGTGACTGGCGAAACCCCGCCGGTGTTTGCCCAGGCCGCCGGCGCCGACTTGCTCTACGTCGCCTATGAACCACCCGCGCCCACCAGCGAAGCGATCCTGGTGCCCAAGGGCTCGCCGATCCAGTCGGTGCAAGACCTCAAGGGCAAGAAAGTCGCGCTGAACAAAGGCTCCAATGTCCATTACCTGCTGGTGCGGGCCCTGGAAGATGCGGGCCTGAAATACACCGACATCCAGACCGTTTTCCTGCCACCGGCCGATGCCCGCGCCGCTTTCGAGCGCGGTAGCGTCGACGCCTGGGTGATCTGGGACCCGTACCAGGCCGCTGCCGAACAACAGTTGCAGGCACGGACTCTGCGCGACGGCCAGGGGATCGTCGACAACCATCAGTTCTACCTGGCCACCAAGCCCTATGCGCAGAAGCATCCCCAGGTCATCACCGCCTTGGTGGAAGAAGTGCGTGCCGTGGGGGAATGGTCCAAGGCCAATCCCGAGGACGTGACCAAACAAGTGTCGCCGCTGCTCGGCCTGCCTGAACCGATCACCCTCACTTCGATGAAGCGCCAGGGCTTCGGGGCCTTGTTCCTTACCCCGGACGTGGTCGCGGCGCAGCAGAAAATCGCCGACAGCTTCTACCAGCTCAAGCTGATACCCAAGCCCTTGAGCATCAAGGACGTGATCTGGACGCCGCCGGCGGCCGTTGCGAACGCGCAGTAATCCGACCCCCTTTAGGAGACCACTCCATGAGCCTCAATATTTTCTGGTTCCTGCCCACCCACGGCGACGGCCATTACCTTGGCACCGCCGAAGGCGCCCGCGCCGTCGACCACGGCTACCTGCAACAAATCGCCCAGGCTGCCGACCGCTTGGGTTTCGGCGGCGTGCTGATTCCCACCGGGCGCTCCTGCGAAGACTCCTGGCTGGTGGCGGCGTCGCTGATCCCCGTGACCCAGCGCCTGAAGTTCCTCGTCGCCCTGCGCCCCGGGATCATTTCCCCGACGGTGGCGGCGCGCCAGGCGGCGACCCTCGATCGGTTGTCCGGCGGGCGCGCGCTGTTCAACCTGGTAACCGGCGGCGACCCCGACGAACTGGCCGGTGACGGCCTGTTCCTCGACCATGAGGCGCGCTACCAGGCCTCGGTGGAATTCACCCGCATCTGGCGCCGGGTGCTGGAAGGCGAGACGGTGGATTACGACGGCGAACACATCAGCGTGAAGGGCGCCAAGTTGCTCTATCCTCCGATCCAGCAACCACGGCCGCCGCTGTATTTCGGCGGTTCCTCGGAAGCGGCCCAGGACCTCGCCGCCGAACAGGTGGAAATGGTGTTGACCTGGGGCGAGCCGCCCGCCGCCGTCGCAGAGAAAATCGAACAAGTCCGGGCCAAGGCCGCCAAGCTCGGGCGCACCGTGCGCTTCGGCATCCGCTTGCACGTGATCGTGCGCGAAACCAATGCCGAGGCCTGGCAAGCCGCCAACCGGCTGATTTCCCACCTCGACGACGAAACCATCGCCCGTGCCCAGGCGTCCCTGGCGCGCTTCGACTCGGTGGGCCAGCAACGCATGGCTGCCTTGCACGGTGGTAGCCGCGACAAGCTGGAAGTCAGCCCCAACCTCTGGGCCGGGGTCGGCCTGGTTCGCGGCGGTGCCGGCACGGCGCTGGTGGGGGACGGGCCGACGGTCGCCGCGCGGGTCAAGGAATACGCCGAGCTGGGCATCGACACCTTCATCTTCTCGGGTTATCCACACCTCGAAGAGTCCTATCGGGTGGCGGAATTGTTGTTCCCGCACCTAGACGTGGAGCGCCCGGAACTGCCGAAGAGCCAGGGTTATGTGAGCCCGTTCGGGGAAATGGTCGCCAACGACATTCTTCCCAAAGCCGCCGCGCAGAGCTGAGGCGGCCATGAAAAAACTTATCCACAACCTGGCGCCGTGGGCGGTGCCGCTGCTCTTGCTGGCGGTCTGGCAGTTGTCGGTGTCGGCAGGCTGGCTGTCCACGCGCATCCTGCCGGCACCGGTGGCGGTGGTCGAGGCCGGGGTAAACCTGGTGCGCAGCGGCGAAATCTGGACGCACCTGGCGATCAGCGGCTGGCGGGCTGCGGTCGGCTTCGCGATCGGCGGTGGCATCGGCCTGATTCTGGGCTTCATCACCGGTTTGTCGAAATGGGGCGAGCGCTTGCTGGACAGCTCGGTGCAAATGGTCCGCAACGTGCCGCACCTGGCGTTGATTCCGCTGGTGATCCTGTGGTTCGGCATCGACGAGTCGGCGAAGATTTTCCTGGTGGCGCTGGGCACGCTGTTCCCCATCTACCTCAACACCTACCACGGCATCCGCAACGTCGACCCGGCCCTGGTGGAGATGTCTCGCAGCTACGGCTTGTCGGGCTTCAGCCTGTTTCGCCAGGTGATCCTGCCGGGCGCCTTGCCTTCGATCCTGGTGGGCGTGCGTTTTGCCCTGGGTTTCATGTGGCTGACGCTGATCGTGGCGGAAACCATCTCGGCCAGTTCCGGCATCGGCTACCTGGCGATGAACGCCCGGGAGTTCCTGCAGACCGACGTGGTGGTGCTGGCGATCCTTCTGTACGCCGTGCTGGGTAAATTGGCCGACCTCGCCGCCCGCGGGCTTGAACGGGTCTGGTTGCGTTGGCACCCGGCGTACCAGGTGAACAAGGGAGGTGTCGCATGACCGCCCAACAACCTCCGCGCCTACTGCGAGGCATCCCGCTGGCAGTGCGCAATTTGCAGAAGACCTTCGGCACGCGCCCGGTGCTGCGTGACATCGACCTGCACATCCCGGCCGGTCAATTCGTGGCGGTGGTCGGCCGCAGCGGCTGCGGCAAAAGTACCTTGCTGCGTTTGCTGGCCGGCCTCGATCAACCCACGGCCGGGCAATTGCTGGCCGGCTCGGCGCCGTTGGGTGCCGCGCAGCAGGACACGCGGCTGATGTTCCAGGAAGCGCGCTTGTTGCCGTGGAAAAAAATCATCGACAACGTCGGCCTCGGGCTCAAGGGCAATTGGCGGGCGCAGGCGTTGCAGGCGTTGGAAGCCGTCGGCCTGGCCGACCGCGCCAACGAGTGGCCGGCGGCGCTGTCCGGCGGCCAGAAACAGCGCGTGGCCCTGGCCCGGGCGCTGATCCATCAACCACGGTTGCTGCTGCTCGACGAACCCTTGGGCGCGCTGGACGCGTTGACCCGTATCGAGATGCAGCAACTGATCGAAAACCTCTGGCAGGCACACGGCTTCACCGTGTTGCTGGTGACCCACGACGTCAGCGAAGCGGTGGCCATCGCCGACCGGGTCATCCTGATCGAGGACGGCCAGGTCGGCCTCGACCTGCCCATCGACCTGCCACGTCCACGGGCTCGCGGCTCTCACCGGCTGGCGAGCCTGGAAACCGAAGTGCTCAACCGTGTGCTGTCCTTGCCCGGCCAACCGCCGGAACCCGAACCCGTTTCACCCTTGCCCACGCAGTTGCGTTGGGCACTCTAACTTCATCCCGAGAGGAATCGACACCATGACTATCAAAGCGATCAACGTACGCAACCAGTTCAAAGGCACCATCAAGGAAATCGTCGAAGGCGACGTACTCTCGGAAATCGACGTACAGACGGCTTCCGGCATCGTCACCTCGGTCATCACCACCCGCTCGGTGAAAGAGCTGGAGTTGGCGATCGGCAGCGAAGTGATCGCCTTCGTCAAATCCACCGAGGTGTCCATCGCCAAGTTGTGAATAATGAATGACCATAAGCCCCGGACGGCGCGAGCCCTCGGGGTTTTTAGTTTGAACACGCTTTGGTGAGGCCAGGGCCTGCTGCGCAGCCCAGCGGGAGCAAGCTCCCTCGCCACGATGGGGCAGCTCTTGGGTCAGGGAGCTTCACGCTTGGGCAAATAAGGCGGCAGGTACAGGCCCAGGTAGGCATCGAACACCCGCATGCCTTCCTCGGCCATGCGTGGGGTGATCTGGTTGTGTTGTTGCACCGAGCGGGCGTAGACGCGGTCGCCCAGTTCCATGGCCAGGGCGAACACGTCGACGTCGGTGGGCAGCGGTGGCAGCGCGAAATGGCGGTCGAACAGGGCATGCATCAGCGCGCCCAGTTCCAGGTCGTGCTGGCGGTCGGCCTGGGTGACTTCGGTCAGGCCGTGCTGGGCCAGGATCAACTGGCGGGCGGCGGCATCCTGGCCGTAGATCACGAGCATGCGCTGTTCCACCAGCCGTGACAGGTCGTGCCAGTGGTTCAGCGCGGCATGATCGATCGGCGCTTGCAGGCAGGCGCGGAAGGCGGCGTGGACATCGGCGGTCAGGGCTTCGAGCAGGGCCGGGACGCTGGCGAAGAAGTGATACACGGAGGAGGGTGGGATCCCGGCGCGTTCGGCGACGCTGTAGATCGACAGGCTGGCCACGCCTTCGGCGGCAAGCAGCGTGCGGGCGGCATCGAGAATGGTGTCGATCCGGGCCTGGCTGCGTGCGCGGGGTTTGCGTGGGGTGGCGATGCGCGTCATGAGTGGGCTCCTGCGGGGTGCGGGCATTGTACGCAGAGCGGGCAGATGGTCCATAGCCCGGTCTTGTGGTGAGGATTTCCAGTGGCGAGGGGATTTATCCCCGTTGGGCTGCGTAGCAGCCCCATCCCGACCGAATGGCGTCCAGCCTGGCACAACGAGGTGGTTGGTTTCAGGGGCGCTACGCACCCCAGCGGGGATAAATCCCCTCGCCACAATGGTCAGTGAGCGCCCATAAAAAACGCCGCAGCCCTGGAGGCCTGCGGCGTCTTTCTTTACCGCAACCCGCTTACACGGTATGCAGGTACCAGTTGTACTCGAGGTCGGAGATGGAGTGTTCGAACTCCTCCAGCTCGCTCTCCTTGCAGGCCACGAAGATATCGATGTATTTCGGGTCGATGTACTTGGCCATGACTTCGCTGTCGTCCAGCTCGCGCAGGGCATCGCGCAGGTTGTTCGGCAGGCTTTGCTCGTTCTGCTCGTAGCTGTTGCCTTCGACCGGCGCTCCGGGTTCGATCTTGTTGACCAGGCCATGGTGCACGCCCGCCAGCACGGACGCCATCAGCAGGTACGGGTTGGCGTCGGCGCCAGCCACGCGGTGTTCCAGGCGCACGGCATCGGCGGAGCCGGTGGGGACGCGCAAGGCCACGGTGCGGTTGTCCAGGCCCCAGGTCGGCGAGTTCGGCACATAGAATTGCGCGCCGAAACGACGGTAGGAGTTCACGTTCGGGCAGAGGAACGCCATCTGCGCGGGCAGGGTCTCGAGCACACCGCCGATCGCGTGACGCAGCGCGGCGTTCTGCTCGGGATCCTCGCTGGCAAAGATGTTCTTGCCGTCTTTGTCCAGGACCGAAATGTGTACGTGCAGACCATTGCCCGCCTGGCCCGGATACGGCTTGGCCATGAAGGTGGTGTCCATTTCATGGTCGTAGGCGATGTTCTTGATCAGGCGCTTGAGCAGGACCGCGTAGTCGCAGGCCTTGATCGGGTCGGCGACGTGGTGCAGGTTCACCTCGAACTGCGCCGGGGCACTTTCCTTGACGATGGCGTCGGCGGGGATGCCTTGCTCCTTGGCACCTTCGAGGATGTCCTGGAGGCAATCGACGTATTCGTCGAGGTCGTCGATCAGGTAGACCTGGGTCGAGTGCGGGCGCTTGCCGGAGATCGGCGAGCGGGGCGGTTGCGGGCGTCCATTCACGTTCTCCTGGTCGATCAGGTAGAACTCCAGCTCGAATGCGGCGCAGATGGTCAGGCCCAGCTCGTCGAACTTGGTCACGACCTGGCGCAGGACTTCGCGAGGGTCGGCGAAGAACGGCTCGCCTTCGAGTTCATGCATGGTCATCAGCAGTTGCGCGGTTGGGCGCTTCTGCCAGGGTTCGTTGGAGAGGGTGCCAGGGATGGGATAGCAGATGCGGTCGGCATCGCCGATGTCCAGGCCCAGGCCGGTGCTTTCCACCGTAGAGCCATTGATATCCAGGGCAAACAGGGAGGCCGGCAGGTTGATGCCTTTCTCGTAAACCTTGTGGAGGCTGGTGCGTTCGATGCGCTTGCCGCGCACCACACCATTCATATCCGCAATCAGAAGGTCAACGTACAGAACCTCAGGATGTTCCTTAAGGAACGCGTTCGCTTCGTTAAGCTGAACGGCACGCGGGGGTACCGACATGATGCAACACCTTTGTTGTTAAAAATATCAATCATTGATCTCTTCGAAAGCCAGTCAACCCGAACGGCATGCCGAAGTCAAGCAGGGCCTTTTTTGCCCTAAAAAAGCACTCGTGGGGCTTTTTTGAGGCAATTTAGGGCGTTTTTTTCCCTTTGAAGGTCTTGGCGCCCGCGGGCTTGAGCGGGCCGTGTTGTATTTTTTACGGGGGTGTTGTGTAAAAAAATGAACAAGGCTAAGCTCGATTCAAACCCATAACAGCAATAATACCGGGGTGCTTCATGTCTCGCCTGCCGTTAATCGGCGTCACCACCTGCTCCAGGCAGTTGGGCCTGCATGCGTATCACATCAGCGGCGATAAATATTCCCGGGCTGTCGCGACAGCCGCCAAGGGCCTGCCCATGCTGATTCCGTCCCTGGCGGATCTGTTCGCCCCGTCCGATATTCTGGACGCCCTGGACGGTATTCTCTTTACCGGCTCTCCTTCCAATGTAGAACCTTTTCACTACCAGGGCCCCGCCAGCGCGCCGGGCACCGCCCATGATCCTGCACGGGATGCCACCACCTTGCCGCTGATCCGCGCCGCTGTCGAGGCAGGCGTGCCGGTGCTGGGCATTTGCCGTGGCTTCCAGGAAATGAACGTAGCCTTTGGCGGCAGCCTGCATCAGAAAGTTCATGAAGTCGGCACCTTCATCGATCATCGTGAAGACGATACGCAGCCAGTGGCGATCCAGTACGGCCCGGCCCACGCCATGCACGTCCAGCCGGGCGGCGTGCTCGCCGGCCTGGGGCTGCCGCCGGTGATCGAGGTCAACTCGATTCACGGCCAGGGCATCGAGCGCCTGGCGCCGGGGCTGCGCATTGAAGCGCGCGCGCCCGATGGCCTGATCGAAGCCGTTTCGGTTATACAAGGCAAGGCTTTTGCTTTAGGAGTGCAGTGGCACCCCGAATGGGCGGTAAGCTCTAACCCGCACTACCTTGCGATTTTCCAGGCATTTGGCGATGCCTGCCGAGCAAGGGCAACACAACGCGACGCCGATGCGTCAAACAACGCCTGACGACTAATAGCAGTCAGGAAACTCACGCCTAGAGGCATTTATGAGTAACAACCTCGACCAGCTCACCGATTGGTTGAAAGACCACAAGATCACAGAAGTCGAATGCATGATTGGCGACCTGACCGGTATCACCCGGGGCAAGATCTCGCCGACCAACAAGTTCATTGCCGAAAAAGGCATGCGCCTGCCCGAGAGCGTCCTGCTCCAGACCGTGACGGGCGACTATGTCGAAGACGACATCTATTACGAACTGCTCGACCCTGCCGACATCGACATGATGTGCCGCCCGGACGAGAACGCCGTATTCCTTGTGCCTTGGGCCATCGAGCCCACCGCCCAGGTGATCCACGACTCCTACGACAAGCAGGGCAACCCCATCGAGCTGTCGCCGCGCAACGTGCTCAAGAAGGTGCTCAAGCTGTACGCCGACAAAGGCTGGCAGCCGATCGTCGCGCCGGAGATGGAGTTCTACCTGACCAAGCGCAGCGACGACCCGGACTTCCCGCTGCAACCGCCGGTGGGCCGTTCCGGCCGCCCGGAAACCGGACGCCAGTCGTTCTCGATCGAAGCGGCCAACGAATTCGACCCGCTGTTCGAAGACGTCTACGACTGGTGCGAACTGCAAGAGCTGGACCTCGACACCCTGATCCACGAGGACGGTACCGCGCAGATGGAAATCAACTTCCGTCATGGCGATGCCCTGTCCCTGGCCGACCAGATCCTGGTGTTCAAGCGCACCATGCGCGAGGCGGCGCTCAAGCACAACGTGGCCGCGACCTTCATGGCCAAGCCCATGACCGGCGAGCCGGGCAGTGCGATGCACCTGCACCAGAGCATCATCGACAAGGAAACCGGCAAGAACGTCTTCTCCAATGAAGACGGGACCATGAGCGAGTTGTTCCTGCACCATATCGGCGGCCTGCAGAAGTTCATTCCCGAGCTGTTGCCGCTGTTCGCCCCCAATGTCAACTCGTTCCGCCGCTTCCTGCCGGACACCTCGGCGCCGGTGAACGTGGAGTGGGGCGAGGAGAACCGCACCGTCGGCCTGCGCGTGCCGGACGCCGGGCCACAGAACCGCCGGGTGGAAAACCGCCTGCCGGGTGCCGACGCCAACCCGTACCTGGCGATCGCCGCGAGCCTGTTGTGCGGCTTCATCGGCATGGTCGAAGGCATCAACCCGAGTGCACCGGTGGTGGGCCGTGGCTACGAGCGTCGGAACCTGCGCCTGCCGCTGACCATCGAAGATGCGTTGGAGCGCATGGAAAACAGCGCCACCATCGAGAAGTACCTGGGCAAGAAATTCATCACGGGCTACGTCGCGGTCAAGCGGGCCGAGCATGAAAACTTCAAGCGCGTCATCAGTTCGTGGGAGCGGGAATTCCTGCTCTTTGCCGTCTGAAGCGCCGGGCGGGGTTGCCTGCGGCAGCCTCGCCCCCATCGATAAAAAGGAGAATTCGCATGACCCGCAACAACCCGCAAACCCGTGAATGGCAGGCCCTGAGCAACGATCACCACCTGGCGCCGTTCAGCGACTTCAAGCAGCTCAAAGAGAAAGGCCCGCGCATCATCACCCACGCCAAGGGCGTCTACCTCTGGGACAGCGAAGGCAACCAGATCCTCGACGGCATGGCCGGCCTCTGGTGCGTGGCCGTCGGTTATGGCCGCGACGAACTGGCCGACGCCGCCAGCCGGCAGATGCGCGAACTGCCTTACTACAACCTGTTCTTCCAGACCGCCCACCCGCCGGTGCTGGAACTGTCCAAGGTCATCGCCGACATCGCCCCGCAAGGCATGAACCACGTGTTCTTCACCGGCTCCGGCTCCGAGGGCAACGACACCATGCTGCGCATGGTCCGCCATTACTGGGCGATCAAGGGCCAGCCGAACAAGAAAGTCATCATCAGCCGCAAGAACGGCTATCACGGTTCCACCGTGGCCGGCGCGAGCCTGGGTGGCATGACCTACATGCACGAGCAGGGCGACCTGCCGATCCCGGGCATTGTCCACATCGCCCAGCCCTATTGGTTCGGCGAGGGCGGCGACATGAGCCCCGAAGCGTTCGGCGTGTGGGCGGCCGACCAACTGGAAGCGAAGATCCTCGAGATCGGCGTGGACAACGTCGGCGCGTTCATCGCCGAGCCGATCCAGGGCGCCGGCGGTGTGATCGTCCCGCCGGACAGCTACTGGCCGCGGGTCAAGGAAATCCTCGCCAAGTACGACATCCTGTTCGTGGCCGACGAAGTGATCTGCGGTTTCGGGCGCACCGGGGAGTGGTTCGGCACCGATCATTTCGACTTGAAGCCGCACATGATGACCATCGCCAAGGGCCTGACCTCCGGCTACATCCCCATGGGCGGGCTGATCGTGCGTGACGACGTGGTCGCCGTGCTCAACGAAGGTGGCGATTTCAACCACGGCTTCACCTATTCCGGTCACCCGGTGGCTGCCGCGGTGGCCCTGGAGAACATCCGCATCCTGCGCGATGAAAAGATCATCGAGCGCGTCCACAGCGAAACGGCACCCTATTTGCAGAAGCGTCTGCGGGAGCTGAACGATCATCCGCTGGTGGGTGAAGTCCGGGGTGTCGGCCTGCTGGGGGCGATCGAGCTGGTCCAGGACAAGGCCACGCGCAAGCGCTATGAAGGCCGGGGCGTGGGCATGATCTGCCGGCAGTTCTGCTTCGACAACGGGCTGATCATGCGCGCGGTGGGCGACACCATGATCATTGCGCCGCCACTGGTGATCAGCCAGGCCGAGATCGACGAACTGGTGGCCAAGGCGCGGCAATGCCTGGACCTGACACTCAGTGCGTTGCAGGGCTAAGTGCTAGGCTCTGAGCGAGGTCCTTGCACGGGCCTCGCACGGCGCGAACAAAAGACCGGGCTCATGTTGAAAGCCTGGCCTGTAACTTGCCAGACTACCGGCTGTTCAGGTTGCCCGCGAGCCGGCTACTGAACGGTGGCCAAGAAGAATAACTGGAGCATTTTCATGAAGGCATTAGGCATGAAGACATTAGGTACGAAGATAGCTGGCAAGACCCTCCTGGCGATGTCCCTGATGGGGCTGTTGGCGGGAACCGTCCAGGCGGACGACAAAGTGCTGCACGTCTATAACTGGTCCGACTACATTGCGCCGGACACGGTTGCCAAGTTCGAGAAAGAATCGGGGATCAAGGTCGTCTACGACGTCTTCGACAGCAACGAAACCCTGGAGGCCAAGCTGCTGGCCGGCAAGTCCGGCTATGACATCGTGGTGCCGTCGAACAACTTCCTGGCCAAGCAGATCAAGGCCGGCGTCTACCAGCCACTGGACAAGTCCAAGCTGACCAACTGGAAGAACCTGGACACCGACCTGCTCAAGGCCGTTGGCGATGCCAGCGACAAGGGCAACCAGCATGCCTTCCCGTACATGTGGGGCACCATCGGCATCGGCTACAACCCCGAGAAGGTCAAGGCCGCACTGGGCGTCGACAAAATCGACTCGTGGGACACCCTGCTCAAGCCGGAAAACATTGCCAAGCTCAAGGGCTGCGGCGTGAGCTTCCTCGATTCGCCAACCGAAATGATCCCGGTGGCGCTGCACTACCTGGGCTACCCGACCGACAGCCAGGACAAGAAGCAACTGGCCGACGCCGAGGCACTGTTCCTCAAGATCCGTCCTTCGATCAGCTATTTCCACTCGTCCAAGTACATCTCCGACCTGGCCAACGGCAACATCTGCGTAGCCGTGGGTTATTCGGGTGACATCGAACAGTCCAAGTCCCGCGCCGCCGAAGCGGGTGGCAAGGTCAAGGTGGCCTATGCCATTCCGAAAGAAGGCGCCGGTTCGTTCTACGACATGGTCGCCATTCCCAAGGATGCCGAAAACGTCGATGCCGCCTACCAGTACATGAACTTCCTGCTGAAGCCGGAAATCATGGCCGAGATCACCAACAACGTCCGCTTCCCGAACGGCAACAAGGCCGCGACGCCGTTGGTGGAAAAAGACATCTCCGGCGACCCGAACATCTACCCATCGGATGAAGTGAAAGCCAAGTTGTACGCGATCAGCGACTTGCCGCCGGCCACCCAGCGGATCCTGACCCGCAGCTGGACCAAGATCAAATCCGGCAAGTAAGCCGACCTGAAGTACTTTCCCGTTGTCGTCGCCATCGGGGCGACGGCAACGGGAAGCCCCGAATAATTAAAAGTTTTGCTGGATCGGTTTATCGAGGGTAAGTTGCGCGCCGGTTTTGTTGCAGGGCCCACCGTGGCCAGGTAACGGGGGCAACTTGGGCCCGACTATTTAAGAGGACCTCCACGTGCCAGTCTTTTCTTTGTTACGCAACGCCTTGCTGGTCGGCGCCGGCCTGACGCTCGCCGTCAGCGTCCAGGCGGCCTCCACCGTGCATATTTATAATTGGTCGGACTACATCGGCGAGACCACCCTGGCGGACTTCGAAAAAGCCACGGGCATCAAGCCGGTGTATGACGTGTTCGATTCCAACGAAACCCTGGAAGGCAAGTTGCTGGCCGGGCGTACCGGCTATGACGTGGTCGTGCCGTCCAACCACTTCCTGGGCAAGCAGATCAAGGCCGGGGCGTTCCAGAAGCTCGACAAGGCCCAGTTGCCCAACTACGCCAACCTGGACCCCGCGCTGCTCAAGCGCCTGGAGCGCAACGACCCGGGCAACCAGTACGCCGTGCCGTACCTGTGGGGCACCAACGGCATCGGCTACAACGTCGAGAAGGTCAAGGCGGTCCTGGGCGTCGACAAGATCGATTCGTGGGCGATGCTGTTCGAGCCGGAGAACATCAAGAAACTCTCCAGCTGCGGCGTGTCGTTCCTCGATTCGGGCGACGAGATGATCCCGGCGATGCTCAACTACCTGGGCCTGAGCCCCAACAGCGAAAACCCCGAAGACTACAAGAAGGCCGAGGCCCAGCTCCTCAAGATCCGGCCGTACGTGACCTATTTCAATTCCTCCAAGTACATCTCCGATCTGGCCAATGGCGAGATCTGCGTGGCCGCCGGTTTCTCCGGCGACATCTTCCAGGCCCGCTCGCGTGCCAGCGAAGCCGGCAAGGGCGTCGAAATCGCCTACGTGATCCCCAAGGAGGGCGGCAACCTCTGGTTCGACATGCTGGCGATCCCGCGCGATGCCACCAACGTCAAGGAAGCACACGCCTTCATCAATTTCCTGCTCAAGCCTGAGGTGATCGCCCAGGTCAGCGACGCCGTCGGTTATGCCAACCCGAACCCCAAGGCTGGCGAACTGATGGACCAGAAAGTCCGCACCGATGAAGCGGTCTACCCACCGCAAGCGGTCGTCGACAAGCTCTACGTCAACTCCGAGTTGCCGCCCAAGATCCAACGACTCATGACCCGCAGCTGGACCAAGGTCAAGTCGGGTAAATAGCGTTAAACGCTCTAACCAAACGTTCGCCCAGCGGGGACGAACAGTAAATTCTGTGGGAGTTTCGCAAATGGCAGTTGCCTCCGGCGCCTATAAGAAAGCCCTCGAGGGCGACCAGACACCCAAGCAGGTGCTGGTCAAAATCGACCGGGTCACGAAGAAGTTCGACGAGACGATTGCCGTGGACGATGTGTCCCTGGAGATCAAGAAAGGCGAGATCTTCGCCTTGCTCGGCGGTTCGGGTTCGGGCAAATCCACCTTGCTGCGCATGCTCGCCGGCTTCGAGCGGCCCACGGAGGGGCGCATTTTCCTCGACGGTGTGGACATCACCGACATGCCGCCGTACGAGCGGCCGATCAACATGATGTTCCAGTCCTACGCCCTGTTCCCGCACATGACCGTGGCGCAGAACATCGCCTTCGGCCTGCAACAGGACAAGATCCCCAAGCCTGAGATCGAAGCCCGCGTGGCGGAAATGCTCAAGCTGGTGCAGATGAGCCAGTACGCCAAGCGCAAGCCGCACCAGCTCTCCGGCGGCCAGCGCCAGCGCGTGGCCCTGGCCCGTTCCCTGGCCAAGCGCCCGAAGCTGCTGCTGCTCGACGAGCCGATGGGCGCCCTGGACAAGAAGCTGCGCTCGCAGATGCAGCTTGAGCTGGTGGAAATCATCGAGCGCGTCGGCGTGACCTGCGTGATGGTGACCCACGACCAGGAAGAGGCCATGACCATGGCCGAGCGCATCGCGATCATGCACCTGGGCTGGATCGCCCAGATCGGCAGCCCGATCGACATCTACGAAACCCCGACCAGCCGGCTGGTCTGCGAATTCATCGGCAACGTCAACATCTTCGAGACCGAAGTGGTGGACGACGCCGAGGGCCACGCGGTGCTGACCTGCAAGGACCTGGACCGCAACATCTACGTCGGCCACGGCATCAGCACCTCGGTGCAGGACAAGTCGGTGACCTACGCCATTCGCCCGGAAAAACTGTTGGTGACCGTCGAGCAGCCGACCTGCGAGCACAACTGGTCCAGCGGCAAGGTCCACGACATCGCCTACCTGGGCGGGCACTCGGTGTTCTACGTCGAACTGCCGAGCGGCAAGTTGGTGCAGTCCTTCGTCGCCAACGCCGAACGCCGTGGCCAGCGCCCGACCTGGGGCGACCAGGTGTTCGTCTGGTGGGAAGATGACAGCGGCGTGGTGCTTCGCTCATGAACATGCGCAAACTCAAACGCCGACTCGATCGAATAACGCCCGGTGGCCGTCAACTGGTCATCGGGGTGCCCTTCATCTGGCTGTTCCTGTTCTTCATGCTGCCGTTCTTCATCGTCCTGAAGATCAGCTTCGCCGAAGCCGATGTGGCCATCCCGCCGTACACCGAGATCTACAGCTACGTCGACCAGAAGCTGCAGGTGCTGCTCAACTTCGCCAACTACGCGATGCTGAGCGACGACGAGTTGTACATCGCCGCCTACCTCGGCTCGCTGAAGATGGCCCTGATCAGCACCGTGCTGTGCCTGCTGATCGGTTATCCGATGGCCTACGGCATCGCCAACGCCCGCAAGGAAATCCAGACGGTGCTGGTGCTGCTGATCATGATGCCGACCTGGACCGCGATCCTGATCCGCGTCTATGCGTGGATGGGCATCCTCAGCAACAACGGCCTGCTCAACGGCTTTTTGCTGAGCATGGGCTGGATCAGCGAACCGTTGCAGATCCTCAACACCAACCTGGCGGTGTACATCGGCGTGGTCTATTCCTACCTGCCGTTCATGATCCTGCCGCTGTACGCCAACCTGGTCAAACACGACCCGAGCCTGCTGGAGGCCGCTTCCGACCTGGGTTCGAGCACGTTCAACAGCTTCTGGAAAATCACCGTGCCGCTGTCCAAGAACGGCATCATCGCCGGGGCCATGCTGGTGTTCATCCCCGTGGTGGGCGAGTTCGTGATCCCGGAACTGCTGGGCGGCCCGGAAACCCTGATGATCGGCAAAGTGCTGTGGCAGGAATTCTTCAATAACCGTGACTGGCCGGTGGCATCCGCCCTGGCGGTGGTGATGCTGGCGATCCTGATCGTGCCCATCATCCTGTTCAACCGCAGTCAGGCCAAGGAAATGGAGGGCAAGGAATGAAGCGCTTCAGTTTTTCAAGCCTGATGCTGGTGCTGGGTCTGTTGTTCATCTACGCGCCGATGCTGATCCTGGTGATCTACTCGTTCAACGCCTCGAAACTGGTGACGGTGTGGGGCGGCTGGTCGATCAAGTGGTACGTCGGCCTGCTGGACAACACCCAGTTGATGGGGTCGGTGCTGCGCTCGCTGGAAATCGCCTGCTACACGGCGGTGGCCGCGGTGGCCCTGGGTACGCTGGCGGCCTTCGTGCTGACCCGCATCACCCACTTCAAGGGGCGCACACTGTTTGGCGGGCTGGTCACCGCGCCGCTGGTCATGCCGGAAGTGATCACCGGCCTCTCGCTGTTGCTGCTGTTCGTGGCCATGGCACAGATCATCGGCTGGCCCCAGGAGCGTGGCATCGTCACGATCTGGATCGCCCACACGACGTTCTGCGCGGCTTATGTGGCAGTGGTGGTGTCGGCACGCTTGCGTGAACTGGACCTGTCCATCGAAGAGGCGGCCATGGACCTGGGGGCGCGGCCGTGGAAGGTGTTCTTCCTGATCACCATCCCGATGATCGCGCCTTCGCTGGCGGCGGGGGGCATGATGTCGTTCGCGTTGTCCCTGGACGACCTGGTGCTGGCAAGCTTCGTGTCGGGGCCGGGGTCGACGACCTTGCCGATGGAAGTGTTCTCGGCGGTGCGCCTGGGGGTCAAGCCGGAAATCAACGCCGTGGCCAGCCTGATCCTGCTGGCGGTGTCGCTGGTGACGTTCCTGGTCTGGTTCTTCAGCCGTCGCGCCGAGGAAAACCGCAAGCGGGCGATCCAGCAAGCCATCGAGGAAAGCGCCGCCGACTCCTGGAAACAACCGGAAGTACGCCGGGCCGAAACCGTACAGGCCTAATCCTCCCAGGGTAAATGTGGGAGCGAGCTTGCTCGCGACAGCGGTGTGACAGTCGACGGAAAAGTTGACTGTCAGGTCGTCATCGCGAGCAAGCTCGCTCCCACAGGTTTTTTGGGGTCGCCTGTGAGTCCGCGACCAGACGCAAATCCAATGTGGGAGCGGGCCCGCCCGCGAAGACGGAGGTAGGTTCAACATTCTTGTTGGCAAGTACTCCGCTTTCGCGAGCAGGCTCGCTCCCACAGGTTTTTTGGGGTCGCCTGTGAGTCCGCGACCAGACGCAGATCCAGGGTGGGAGCGGGCTTGCTCGCGATGGCGGCGGGGTGGGCTGGTTACGAGTTCCAGGGTGAAGTGCGGATGACCTCGACGAAGTTCATCGGTTTGAACCCGGGTTCCTGATCCATCAGCACGTCGGTTTTCACGTTGCCAAATGTGGTTTGGGGACGATGCCGCAAACCGTCGGCGAAGGCGCAGATGATGCATTCCTTGAAACCTGCTCCGCGTGGATGGGCGTGCACCACGGCGTCGCGCTGCGCGGCGGGAAACGCGGCGTAGTCCATGCCCAGTACGTCCATTTCCACGCCTGCGGTCACCAGGGCGACCGTGGGGCGCAGGTGTTTCGGTATGCTCGGCGTGGTATGCAGGGCGATCGACAACCACACCTGCTCGATGTCGTCATCGCTCAATCCGTAGGGCTTGAGGAACGCTGCGGCCGCGTTCGCACCGTCCACTTCGAAGCGCTCGTCATCGCTGCGGTGGCCTTCCACCAGGCCCAGGTCGTGGAACATCGCGCCGACATACAGCAACTCCGGATCGTAGGGCAGTTGCCGGCGCTCGCCGCTCAAGGCGCTGAACAGGAACACCCGGCGGGAATGGTGGTACAACAGGTCCGATTCGATGTCGCGGATGTACTCGGTGGTGGCGCGGGCGAGGGCGCTGTCGGGAATACTGATGCCGGCGATGCTGTTCATGAAGCTCTCCTCTGGGTGGTGCGCCGTGGCGGCGCTGAGGATTTCAGTCTGTTCGTCGGCGTACGGCGCAGCAATCGCGCCATGGCTGCGATTCCTGCCAATGAACTCAGGTTTCATGCCATCTGGCGTCCGGACGCCGGATTGGCTAGGGTTCGCTGGACAACCCGCACAGGTCAGCGAAAGCCATGGAAAAAACCGTCGCCATCGTGGTGTTTACAGGCGCCCAGTCCTTGGATGTCAGCGGCCCCATGGATGTGTTCTGCGAAGCCAATCGCTTTCTCGCCCCGCAGGACCGCTATCGGTTGGAAGTGATCGGTGTCGAGCGTGGCGCGATGTCCTGCTCCAACGGGCTGTCTCTCAATCCTCACCGCCACTTCAGCGAAGCTTCATGCGCCTATGACCTGTTGCTGGTCGCTGGCGGGCCGCAGCTACCGTCCCAGGGGTTCAGCGCAGCGTTCAATGCCTGGCTGCGCGACGCTTGCGTCCGGGCCCGGCGCTTTGGTTCGATCTGCAACGGCGCATTCATGCTCGCCCAGGCCGGATTGCTCGAGGGGCGTACCGTCACCACCCATTGGGGCGACGCGTCGGCACTGACGCAGCGGTATCCCGCGACCCGGGTCGAAACCGACCGGCTGTATGTGCAGGACGGTGAACTCTACACATCGGCGGGCGTGACGGCGGGGATCGATCTGTCGCTGTTCCTGTTGGCGCAGGACCATGGGCCGGACGTGGCGCTGAATGTCGCCAAGCGGCTGGTGGTGTTCACCCAGCGTTCGGGCGGGCAGTCGCAGTTCAGTCCGTTCCTTGCGCCGCATGCCGAGCCGACCTCCACCGTGGCCCGGGTCCAGGCATACGTCATGGCCAACCTCAACGGTGACCTGGGCATTGCCGACCTCGCCCATGCCGCGAACATGAGCCCACGCAACTTCTCCCGGGTATTTACCCGGGAGGCGCAGGTCACGCCCGCGGCGTTCGTGGAGCAGGCCCGCCTGGACGCGGCCCGAGTGATGCTGGAAAGCACTCGGGTGGCGCTCAAGACCGTGGCGTATCAATGCGGTTTCCGCGATGCCCAACACATGCGCAGCGTATTCAATCGACGGCTGGGCGTGACGCCACAGCAATTCAGGTCGAATTTTGCCGCGATGATTTGACGGCCCCGGCGCTCACTTTTTCAACGCGTCATGGGCCTCCAGTGCCCGCAGGGAGTAGATGTAGGCCGCGCCCGCATTCAGGGAGACCGCCGTGGCCAGGGTGGCGGCGATTTCTTCGCGGGTGGCGCCGGCCTTGATGGCGGCATCGGTGTGCACGCCGATGCACCCGTCGCAGCGAGTGGTGATCGCCACCGCGATGGAGATCAGCTCGCGGGTCTTGGCGTCGAGTACGTTGTTCTCGGCGGCGGCTTCATCCAGGGCCATGTAGGCCTTGACCATCTTCGGGTTGCTTTTGCCCAGGGCGCCGAAGGCGGACTTGATGGTGGGCAGCAGTTCGGACCAGTTATTGAACATTGCGTTGACTCCTCAAGAAGGGGACGGGGGTGTTGAACCTTGTAGTCTTGACCATCCTTGGCGAACAAGCGCGTGGGCGCTGAAAAAAACAGCCCCCCTGGCCGTCAAGGCGCCCGGGCCGGCAGCAACTTGAGCGTGCCGTGGGTGTTGGCCGTGACTTCTTCCTCGGCCAGGTGCGCCTGGTGATACAACCCCTCGATGTACGCCTCGGCCTGGTCTTCGTAATGCTTGTCGAATGGCACGCCGCTCTGGCCGACAGGGTTGATGGTGACACTGTGGCTCGGGTCGGCGAAGTCGATGATGCGCCGGGTGGATGGCCCGTAGGTCACCGGCCAGGGCGCGGGGCCGATCCGGGCGGAAAGGTTGTTGGGGACCTCATGCGTACCCGGTGCCGCAAACGGACCGACGTTGAAGAGCCGGTCCAGGGGCTTTTGCTGGCCCAGTGGGTGACCGTGGACCAGGGTGTGGGCCTTGCCCCATTGCCACTGGCTGGCATCCTCGCCCAGGGTGGCCTTGAGGTGGGCGATGCTTTTGCGCCAGGCGATGTTCACGATGTCGGCGCGGGTTTCGGTGCCCAGCGTGGAGCGATCATCCCACCAGGGTGAATCCGCCGAGGCCGCCAGGCGTGGCAGGGCGGCGTCGATGACCCGGGTCGACAACGCCGTGTCGAAGAAACCGTCGCCCAGTTCATCGCGCAGCGCCGCATCGGCCAGGTTGAACAGGAACTGGTTGAACAGCGTGGCGCTGATGGAATCGAGCGGGTAATCGCCGGGCCATTGGGCCAGCTGCTCCACCCATTTGCGTTCCTGCGGGTCGCTGACCCCCTCGCGCAGCGCCGGCAACAATGGCGCGAGCAGGCGAGGGCCGTAGGCGGTGGTCGTGCCCAGTTGCAGTTTCTGGGTGGTCTCGATGTCCCACTTTGCCTGTTTGTCGCTGAGCTGCTGGTTCAACTGCTGGCCGCGGTCGGCGAGGTTGTAGTAGCCCGGGATCTCGATGCCGCTGGCCGCCACCGGCTGGACGTTGGCCGAAAGGATATAGCCGCGCGCCGGGTTCTCTTCCTGCGGATTGCTGCTGAAGGGGTAGAACCCGTCCTTTTCCGCCTCGGCGCTGCTGCCGTCGAGCATGAACCCGGGTTTCACGCCGCTCGGCCGCCTGGGCAACTGCGCGGCGGCCCACCAGCCGATATCGCCCTTGGCGTTGGCCCAGACGACGTTCAGCCCCGGTGCGTGGATCTTGGCCGAGGCACCGCGCGCCTTGGCGAGGGTGTCGGCGCGGTTGAGCTGGTAGAAGGCTTCGAGGATCGGGTTGCGGCTCTCCAGGAAACCCCACCACATCGCCACCGGGGTCTTGCCGGCGTTGGCACCGAGGGCATCGTTGACGATCGGCCCATGGGGCGACTGGCGCAGCACCAGTGTCACCGGTGCCTGGCCCTTGACCGCGATCTGCTGTTCGCTGCGGGTCATGTTCACCCACCGGTCGCGGTACCAGACCTGTTCGGGATTGTCCGGGTTGACCTTTTCGGCAATCAGGTCCAGGTCATCGTTCTGGAACATGGTGATGCTCCAGCCGAAATCCTTGTTCATGCCCAGCGTCGCGAAGGGCATCAGCGCCTGGTAATGCCCGTAGAGTTCGAAACCGGGTGCCGACAGGTGCGCCTCGTACCACACCGAGGGCGCGGAGAAGCGAATGTGCGGGTCGCCCGCCAGCAACGGCTTGCCGCTGTGGGTGCGGCTGCCGGAGACCGCCCAGGCGTTGCTGCCTTCGAACTGCGGCAGGCCGTTTTCGCCCAGGGCCTGTTCGCTCTGGCCGGCCAGGGCGTTGAGGGCTTGCCAGTCGGCGGCGGCCAGGGGCAAGCCCGCCTTGCGCCCGTCGCCGAGCGCGCCCTGGGGTTGCCAATCGAGGTCGAAAATATCCAGGTAGCGGGCGCCCAGTTGGTCGCGCACATAGGTCAACAACGGTTCGGTGCGAAAGGCCGCGGCGAAGCTGTAGGCCATGTAGCCGGTGATGCTCACGGTGTCTTCGGCGGTGAACGGGCGCTTGGGAATACCCAGCACGTCGAACTCCAGTGGCCGGGCGTGGCTGTCCTGGTAAAGATTGATGCCGTCCAGGTAGGCCTGTATCGCGATCCACGCCGGGGCTTGCGGATCCTGCTCCGCCACATAGCGCGCGGCCCGCTCGCGGATCCGCAGGCTGCGCATCAGCTTGTCGGTGTCGAGCAGTTTCGGCCCCAGCACCTCGGCCAGCTCGCCACGGGCGAGGCGCCGCATGATCTCCATCTGGAACAGTCGGTCCTGGGCGTGGACATAGCCGAGGGCGCGGTACAGGTCGGTTTCATTCTCGGCGCGGATGTGCGGCACGCCACGCTCGTCGTAGCGCACGGTCACCGAGCCCTGCAGGCCTTGCAACTGCACGGTGCCCTGGCGGGTGGGCTGCTTGCTGTAGAGGTAGCCGCCGGCGACGATGACCGCAGTGACGACCAGTGACAGGAAGGCAACGAGGGTGCGTTTCATGGTGAGTCCTTATTCGGGTGACAGCGTTCCATCGTCTCGCTGTTGGTTGCCTGTTTAGCATAGGGTCGCTTCCTGGCGCATCGTCCATTGGAGGGATTTTCTCCAGAGGGCCCGCGAGCCGGCGTGTGGGCGCTGGAAAATCTCGGACAGCGAGCGGCGACCGATCCCAGGCCTGGCAAGGCTATCGTCGATGGCTGAAGCAATCACCCCGAGCCGTCGTCGAGGTGCAAGGGATGTCAGTCGGCGTGTGTCAGGAGGGCCGGCCGCAGGAGGTTCCCGCGACCGGTGATGGGAGGGAGGTTTCAGTCGGTGATCGCCGAGCCATCGAAGGATGGCCCGGCGGGTTCTCAGCTTGGCCGGGTGGTAGGTGCCGGTTCGTTGGACGGCCCGCCCTTGGCTGGCGCTTCGCCTCGTTCGGCCAGCTCCATCGTGTCGCCACCGCCGGTCTCCTTGGGCCGTGTCGTCACGCTCTTGATCCACTCTGCACCCACGTTAAGCCCGGCGACCGTGGCTTGCGGGACCAGTTGGGACGCGCCGCGAGTGACGTGGTAGGCGTTCTCGGCGACGCGTCTCGCACCCGGGGGTTGGGTATGGGGCAGGGTGTCCCGGTTTGGGTTCGTGACGTTCTGCCACGGGACGTTCGCGCGTGCGGTCAAGTCGTCGGTGCCGTCGTTCAGCGCTTTGTTTTCCAGCGGTGCCGCCACGCTGTTGGCGAAGAATGGCAGCAGGGTCAGGCCCGACGAGAAGAACGTCGTGATGATCTGCTGCATTTTTTCCAGCGTCTCGGCATCTTCCCCTGGCGCAGCGGCGTCTCCCACGGCGGTGCGCATGGTAATGCCTGCACCGACGCCAACGATTCGGTTGGCATAGTCACTGATATTGGTCATGTTGATCGGAAGCACTTTGCTCGATTCGGCAAGTGCCTTGGGCAGGAGCTCTTTCCATTCGCGGGTTTCGTTCTTGACCCGATAGGTTGGGATCTTCTCGTCACCGTGGGTTTGGGAGTACTTGGCCACTGCCTGGCCGCCAGCCATGAAAGCGCCGCCGACGGCGGAAGCCAGGCTACGGGCGCCGATGCCCGAAGCATTCACGCTGGAGAATTGATTCAAGGCTTCGCGTACCGCGTGGGCCGCACCGAAAGCGAGGTAGCCGGTGAAGTCGCCGCTGATGGTGCCAAAGTTATTGGCGTTTTGTTTGAGCAGGAAACCGGTGCGCTTGTCTTCCTGCGTCCTGTCGAGCGTCTCGCGTTGAGGGTTGGCGACCCGTCGGCCATCCACCGTGACCGTCTGCAGGGCCTTGGGGTACACCGCCAGCGGATCAACCTTCTCCAGGCCACTGCCGATGGTTTTATCGACGATGGTCTGGATGATCGGACGAGCGCTGTCGCTGACCACTTTATGGGCCGCTCCCAGGACGGCCGATGTACCCGCGGCATGGGCTGCGAGGTGTGTACCGGCGAGCTGCTCGTCGATCGCTGCGGTGCTGGCACCGAAGTGCGCCGAGGAGGCGAAGCCTTGCGGGATGCCCGCATCGGCAAATACCGCCAGCCCTGTCAGGAATCCGCTATGGGTCTTGAGGTCAGCGACATAGTCCTGGCGACCGACGTTCTTCAGTGCCGTGTCCAGCACTTCGTTTTTCTTCGTCGCAGTCGCCAGTTCGCTGGGTTTGTCATCCTCCTTTTCCACCAACTCTTCGAACTCCACCTGAACCTTGATCAGTTGGTTCAGTTCGGAAGTCGCCTGGTCCCGTTCGGGCTGGGACAGACTCTCGTTGTTCATCGCACTGCGCGCATGCTCGATGCGGCTTTCCATGAAGGTATTCAAGCGCGTGGGCAGCTCTTGCGTCATGGCGTGCATGACACCTTTGGCGTAACCGCGGAAGGCTGCATGGCTGCTTTGCAGATTCGTACGATCCTCGCCTTCCGGGGTGTTTTCGATGACTTCCTGGCACAACGAATGGTAGGCGCCGAGGGTATCGCCCACTCGCCCGCAGTGTTTGTCCCAGACGGCCTTGAAACCGCCGTCTTCTTTCTTGTCCTTGTCGCTCTTGCCCAGGTATTCGTTGAAGTCCTTGACGAACTCGACGGTTTCTTCCTGGCCCGACAGCATCGGGTGGGGGGTACCGCCGAGTTCGACCAGCTGCTTCTGTACATCCTGGTAGCTGGTCCCTGGCGCGAAGCCCAGGATCTTGGCCTCCAGGCTCATATGCTCACGTGCATAGCCGATGGGGTCGCTGTCGGGGTTTCGCTTGCCGAGGGTGTTGACCATCCCTGTCAGGCGCTGTTGCCGGGTCCTGAGGGTCTGTTGGGTCGTATCGCTCGGTTTTCCTTCGAAGTGATACGGGACCAGCGGCGTGGTGGAAGGACGGACCTGGCCGGACAGGCTGGTCCCTATCGGCGTGATTCGGTCGTCCTGGGGCAACGCCGCCGAGCTTGTGCTTCGTCCTACGGATAAATCTGGCATGTCGCGCTCTCCTAGATTGACAGGGCGTTGTTCAGCCCGTTGCTGCGGTGGGTGGGTTTGTGCGGGGTGGCTTTGGCGGCGTCGTTCGGGCTGGGGCCGTCGAAGAAATAGCCCTCCCGCCAGATCAGCGCCATGTCGGCGATGCCGCCCATGAGCCCCAGCAGGCGTTCGGCCGTGAGGTTGTCCAGGGGCACGTGGCCGATCAGGATCACCAGTTCGCTGTCGCGGTTGTAGGACAGGGACGGGCAGAACGGCCCGCTCAGCAGGTAGAGATTGGTTTCCAGCAGCCGTTGCAGGACCGCTTCGCGATTGGCTGTCGGCAGCGGCCCGAAGCTGGCGTAGATGAACACGTCGCCTTCACCCACGCTGGGGGTGTGCTTGAGGGAAAAGTCGACCTCCTTGACCGACAGGTTCGCCTGTTCGTAGAACGCCGACGGGGTGGGAATCATCGTGAGGGCACAGAGCTGATCGATCAGCTTGCAATAGGTGGGTGACGCCATGATTGACCTCGCATTGTCATCCAGGCGCGACGAGCGCCTGCTGCCCTCGTGAGTGACACCGGCGGCATTTCGGTTCCAACGCGCGTTGTCGTGCCGCCCGGGTGGGAACCGCCGGGCAGGGATCGGCCACCCATTGGCGCCACCTCATTCAAGGTTGATCGCCCATGTCCCGTTCACTTTCACGTTCGCCGGCCCTTCGCTTCGTCCCCCGGGGGTTGTCCATGTTGGCGATGGGGACCTTGCTGTACGGGTGCCAGCACCTCGAACCCCAGTTGACCATCGGCGATCCTTCCGCCAACGAACCCTATCGGTCGCAACTGCGCTGGCGCACGCCGGCGCCGACGGACACGATCGTCCAGATCGACGAAGTGTCCGCCCAGGGCGACGGTAGCCTGTGGGCGCGCATGCGCCAGGGGTTTTCGTTGCAGGCCAAGACCCGGGGCGTGGCGCGCATCGACGAGCAGCGCCGCTGGCTGATGGACCGCCCGGCCTTTCTCACCCAGACCGGGCGCGCCGGCAGTCGCTACCTGCACTTCATCGTCGGTGAGTTGAGCAAGCGCAACATGCCGCTGGAACTGGCCCTGTTGCCGGCCATCGAGAGTGGCTTCAACCCGAACGCGCAATCGCCCGCCCAAGCCATGGGCCTCTGGCAATTCGTCCCGGCCACGGGCCGCCGTTATCAGTTGCAGCAGCGCGCCGACTATGACGAGCGCCGGGATATTCCAGCCTCCACCCGCGCCGCCCTGGATTACCTGTCCTACCTGCACGACTACTTCGACGGCGACTGGCTGCTGGCGCTGGCCGCCTACAACGCCGGGGAAGGGCGCGTGCGCGATGCCATCACGCGTAACCAGGCCCGGGGCCTGGCGACCCACTATTGGGACCTGTCGCTGCCTGGCGAGACCCAGAACTACGTGCCACGGTTGCTGGCCCTGTCGCAGTTGGTGAATGCGCCCGCGGACTACGGCGTCGACCTGGTGCCCATTGCCGACCAGCCGTATTTCCAGATGCTTGCCCTGGCGCAGCCGGTGGACCTGGCGCACCTGGCGGCGCTGTCCGGTGTGCATGAGCGAGAACTGCGCATGCTCAATCCGGCGGGCCGAGGCCGGGCCAGTGGGCGCCTGCTGATGCCCATGGCGGCCTCGCGCCGACTGAGTGCGCAGCCGGACCTGATCGCCAGGGCCGCGCAACCCCGTGTGCCGGGCAACGAAGAGCAACGGGTCGCCGCGCCGGATACCGACGCGGTCGGGACGCAGGTCGCCGAAGCCAGCGTGCCCCCGGGAGCGTGAACAACGCCCGCCCCTGCCCGGGGCGAGGCGCTGGCCAGGCCCGTTACAGGCAGGCCGTCGCGACGTTGGCCAACTGCCGCCCGCGGGGGTCCATCAAGACGTAGGAGCCGATGGTATTGCAGGCGAAGCCGAACGAGACACCGCGCTCCGGATCGGCAAAACCGACCGTGCCGCCGGCGCCCATGTGGCCGAAAGCCTCGCTGCCCATGCCATAGCTGCCGTTCGCCACGTTCGGCTGGTCGAGCATCACGCCCAGGCCGAAGCGCGCCGGGGTCTGGAGCGTCGGGTCGTACTCGGCGCTGTGTTCACGCAGCATTTCATTGAGCAGCGGCGATTCCAGCAAGCGCCCGTCGAGCAGGCCGGCGTAGAACGTCGCCAGGCTGCGCGCGTTGCCGTGGCCATTGGCGGCCGGTTGGGTCATGCGTTTCCAGCCGGGTTCGTTGCTGCGTCCCAGCACCATCGGCGGGTTGGCGAAGGCCAGGGAACTCATGGCCGTCGGTTCGGTGAGCACGTCGTGGAGCACCCGGCCGAAGGCGTCGTCGTCGATGTCCTCCTTGGTCCGCGCCATGTAGGCACAGCGCGCCATGGTCGCGTCGTCGAGGCCGAGGTGAAAGTCCAGCCCCAGGGGCGCGGCCACCCGGCGGCAGATGCTTTGCGCAGGGGCCAGGCCATCCACCCGGCGCAGCAGTTCACCCAGGATCCAGCCGAACAGCAGCGGCGAATAGGTCTGCCGTTCGCCGGCGGCGGCCCAGGGTTGTTCACTGGCAATCAGCTGCGCCATGGTGTCCCAGTCGTACAGGGTTTCCGGCGCCAACGGTGTGCGCAACGCCGGCAACCCGGCCCGGTGGCAGAGCACCTGGCGCAGGGTGATCGAAGCCTTGCCGGCGTCGGCGAAGGCCGGCCAGTGCTCGCACAGCGGTGCATCCAAAGCCAGGCGGCCTTCGCCCACCAGTTGCATGATCGCCACTGCCGTGAAGGGCTTGGTGCAGGAGAACAGGTTGAGCAGGGTGTCGCGTTGCCAATGGCGCTCGGGTTCGGGCCCGGCCTGGCCGGCCCAGAGGTCGATGACGGTGTCGCCGTCGATCTGCATGCACAGGGCGGCGCCGCGTTCGAAGGGGCTTTGCATCAGTTCGATAAAGGCCGCCCTGACCGGTTCGAAGCGAGGGTCGCAATGGCCATGGACTACGGGTGCGCGCGTCATGTCAGCTCCAGGAATGGGGGAAGGTCACTCCTGAGTGAGCGCGGCGGTGTAAACGGTTCACCGGTTTGCGAGGCCTGGTCGATGGACCTTTTTCCCACGCCGGGCCACTCAGTGGCAACGAACCTGTCTTTGGAGCCTGCCCATGGCGTACGAGCGCACCCTTGATTTCAACAGCCTCGATTTCAACAGCGACGCATTTCGCAGCGCGGCCTACCGGCACTATGCGGCGTTGCGCGAGACCGCGCCGGTGTTCCTCAGCCAGCCGCAGGGGCAGTTGCCGATCTGGTACGTCACCGGTGCCCGGGAGGTCGAGACGGTGCTGTTGGACAGCGAGCGCTTTGCCCGCGACCCGGCCCGGATCAGTCCGCAGTTCGCGGCGATGATGGGCGGCGAACAGTCCATCGCGTTTCTCAACGACCACATGCTCAACCGCGACGGCGAGCGCCATCGCCGCTTGCGGCGCCTGGTGAACAAGGCGTTCACGCTGAAGGCGGTCAATGCCATGCGCCCGCGCATCGAGCAGGTCGCCGAGACGTTGCTGGACGCAGTAGGGCCGGGCGGGCAGATGGACGTGGTGAGCCAGTACGCGTTTCCCTTGTCGATCATCGTCATCGCCGAACTGCTCGGCGTTCCCGCCCGGGACCGGGACGATTTCCGCCGCTGGTCCCACATGATCGTCCAGCAGGTCGGGCACGACTTGAGTAAGCTGCAGCGTTGCTACGGCGAGTTCGCGGCCTACATGCTGGCCTTGATCGAACAGCGTCGGGCGCAGCCCAGCGACGACCTGGTGTCGGCGCTGGTGCAGGTCGAGGAAGAGGGCAACGTGCTTGGCAGCAGCGAGCTGTGCAGCATGATCGCCCTGCTCATCATCGCCGGGCATGAGACGGCGGCGTCGATGATCGGCAATGCGGTGCACGTGCTCGTGCAGCATCCCCAGACACTGGCTCAATTGCGCGACGAACCCGGGTTGATGCCCGCTGCCGTCGAAGAGTTGTTGCGCTTCGACTCGTCGGTGGAGCGGGCCATGGTCCGCTTCGTCACCCGGGACACCGAGTTGGCCGGACAACGCTTGCAGCGCGGGCAGTTATTGATGGCGGTGGTGGGCTCGGCCAATCGTGACGAAGCGCTGTGTGCCCGGCCGGATACCCTGGACATCACGCGCCCGGCCTGCCCGCACCTGTCGTTCGGCAAGGGTACCCACCATTGCCTGGGCGCCTCGCTGGCCCGGCAGGAACTGGAAATCGCGCTGAACACCCTGCTCCGGCGCTGCCCGGGGTTGCAACTGGCGGTGGCGCCCGACGCCGTGCGCTGGCGCTATGTGCCCAACTTCAGGGGGCCGGAAGCCTTGCCCGTGCGCTGGTCGGTGGATTGACGGGCCCGGGTGGGTGGGGCCCGCCCGGCAACCCTGCCGGGCGAGCCCTGACGTTACGCCGGGATCGCCTGCGCCTCCTGCGCGCGTGCGCCTGCGTGGGCTGAAGCGTCCGCTGTCAGGTGCAAGCCGTACAGGACCACATCGGCACGGGTGTCGGCGAATCGGGCAATGCCCGGAAACCGCCCCCATTGCGTCGCGCCCAAGCCTTGCACGCCGCGCTTGCTGGCTTCGTTATGCTCGATGATCCAGGCCACCAGCGTCTCGAAGCCGTACCGCCTGGCCAACACGACGGCGGCCTGGCCGAGGCGAATGCCGACGCCGCTGCCCACGTGGTCGTGGCGCACGTAGATCGACACCTCGCCGGTCAAGCGACAGGCCTGGGCACCCCAGCTGAAGCGATTGACGATCAGCCAGGCGACGACTTCGCCCCCGCGTTCCAGCACATAGATCGGATCGCCCTCCTTGACGAAACAATCGACGAAGAAGGTCATTTCCTTCAGGGAAAACGCTCTGAGCACGGGGGAACTGGTGCCCCCCAGAGCGCTTTCGTTGAAGATATCCGTCATCACCGGCAAGTCGTCGGGCGTGTAGCGACGTACCCCCTGGGGCAGGTCGGGTCGGCTGTTCAAGCGGTTGGTGCTCATGATCGGGCTTCTCCATAGACGCTTCTCTTGAGTTGTTCGCGGGCACGGAACAACCGTGAACGCACGGTTCCGATGGGCACGCCCAGCCGTTCGGCGGCGTCGCGGTAGCTGCTCTCGGTGTCCACGGCGGTCCACAAGGTCTCGCGCATGTCCTTGGGCAGCGCATCCATGGCCGACAGCGTGCGGTCCAGCAGCCGACGGTTGTCGCACAGCTCGCTCAGGTCGACGTCGTCACTGGATTCGTGGAACTCGCTCTCATCGAATGTGCTCAGCGGCGGCTGCGCGTAGTAGCGGCGGAAATGGTTGCGGATCAGGTTCAGGGCGATCCCGCACAGCCAGGTGTCCGGCTTTGCCAGCCCCTTGAATTTCTCCTGGTTGCGCCAGGCCTCCAGGTAGGTGAGCTGGATGAGGTCGTCGGCGTCATCCTGGTTGAGCACACGCTTTTGTACGAACAGACGCAGTTTGCGCTCCTCGCCAAAGGTCATGCCTGGCGAGGAGGTTTTCGGGGGTGACACGAGGTTCAGACTGCTCATCGATGAATCCCTCTGAAATAGGTGCATAGCGTCGATCGGATGTCGACAACCCCTATCAGCAGGACCTGTGCCAAGCCGGTTTTATGGTTTATCTGATTGATAGATAAGGTTTTTTATTTAGAGCCTTGGCTCTATCTGTGCAGGGGCGTGCACAGCGGGCCCGAGCGCCACTGCAATAATTTGCACCGCCCCGGCCGGTGCAAAAGGGCCACTTCGCCTGTCCCTGGCATCGGCCGGAAAACACCCTGGGCACGGATGGAACCGAACAGCGGAGCGCTGCCACCTATTGAGCGTCCGAAACCACGTCCCTGGTCATCATGAAAGTAGAAGCACCGACAAACATGCGCATTGCCGTCAATCTCGCCCAGGCCGCTTCGGCCGTGGCGGGCCTGGGCAAGCCTGTCGAAACGCAGCAGGCCGTGCAGTCCAATTCGATGGAGGAGGTCGGCATGACCTTCAGCCATCACGTGGAGCGCAACACCAAGGCCCTGAGCCAGCGGCGCATACGCAACGCCCGCAGCGAAGTGGGCCAGGCGCGGGTCGAGACGCGTGAGCAATTGGAAGAGTGGTACGACCAGCTTGGCCATCCCGGCAAGCAAAGCCTGAGTGCCATGGCGGCCCAGGCCGGGACCCTGCTCTACAGCGAGCCGGTGCTGGAGGACGTGGTGCAAGCCACCGGGGGGGACCCGGCCCGCACCGACCTGATCCTGCAAGCGGTGTTACGCGAGGCCGAGGCGCAAGGCCGGCGGATCGAAGCCCGGCGTGCCCGCGATTACCTGCAATTGCTGCGCGAACAATACGGCGCGCAGATCCAGGCCGGAATGAACATCGCCGAGGCATTGCGGGCGGCGGGCGGCGACCCGCAATTGCGCCAGGCGGTGCGCCGGCTCTACTACGACACCGTGGTGCTCAAGCAGTCCCTGCCCACCATGATGCAGGCATTGCTCGGCCTGTTCGGCGAAGCCGCCTTCGTGTCGGGGTTGGACATGATGCGCCGGGCCCTGGCGGACGACATCGCTGCGCAGACCCCATCGAGCCCCACCGCCAAGTTGCGCACGCTGCTAATCGGCCTGGCCACTTCGACCCAGCTCGGCAGCGTGTTGCACAGCTGCCGGCAGTTGCTGGAACAGTTGGCGGGCAGTTGCCCGGCCAGCCAGCTCACGGCGGTGCTGTTGCTCCAGCGCATGCTCGGGGTGGCGGCCAGTGGTTTGTCGGCGGCCGAAGTACGCCGCATCGGGCGGGAGCTCGGCGGGGAGCGGGAGCGCGATCAACTGGTTTCCCTGAACGGCTTGTATTCGATGCTCAAGCGCTTGCCGCTGGCCCTCTGGCGTGACGCCAAGAGTCGGCAGGGCGCATTGAAGAATCTATTGGTGCTTCTGGATGAACGGTCCCGCGGCGAGATCCGCGGGCAGACCGCCGCGCCGGTCGTGGGGGTGCACTCATGATCGCCCTGTTGAACAAAGTCGCCAGCGGGGCGGTACGGCGCATCGAAGTGGCCGGGGCGTTCGTGGTGCTGGGCATCGTGTTCATGCTGATCCTGCCGCTGCCGACCCCGGTGGTCGATGCGCTGATCGCCGTCAACATCTGCATCTCCTGCCTGCTGATCGTGCTCTCGTTGTACCTGCCACGCCCATTGGCGTTCTCCTCGTTCCCGGCAGTGCTGTTGCTGACGACGCTGTTCCGGCTGGCCCTGTCGGTGGCGACCACCCGGCTGATCCTGCTCCAGGGCGACGCCGGGCATATCGTCCAGGCGTTCGGCAACTTCGTGGTCGGGGGCAACCTGGCGGTCGGGCTGGTCATCTTCCTGATCCTGACGGTCGTCAACTTCCTGGTGATCACCAAGGGCTCCGAACGTGTCGCCGAGGTGGCGGCGCGCTTTACCCTGGACGCGCTGCCGGGCAAGCAGATGTCCATCGACAGCGATTTGCGCGCCAACTTGATCGATGTCGCCGAAGCGCGACGCCGGCGCGAGGAACTGAACAAGGAAAGCCAACTGTTCGGGGCGATGGACGGGGCGATGAAGTTCGTCAAGGGCGACGCCATCGCCGGCCTGGTGATTGTCGTGATCAACCTCATCGGCGGTTTCTCGGTGGGCATGATGCAGCACGACATGGGCGCCTCCGAATCGATGCACCTGTATTCCGTGCTGACCATCGGCGATGGCCTCATCGCGCAAATTCCTGCACTGCTGATTTCCCTCACCGCCGGCATGATCATTACCCGGGTGTCGCCGGAAGGGCAGCCGGCGGGCAGTAGCGTCGGCAAGGAAATCGCCAGCCAGTTGACCGCCGAACCGAAGGCCTGGGTGATCGCGTCGGTGGGGATGCTGGGCTTCGCCGCACTGCCGGGCATGCCGACGCTGGTGTTCATCGTCATCGCCCTGATCACCGGGACCGCCGGGATCGTCCAGTTGTATGCCCGCGCACGGCAGGCGCGGCAGGGCGAGCACGCGCCGGAGACGGTGTCCCCCGAGCACAACGGCGCCGAAGACCTGCGCAGCTTCGACCCGACCCGCGCCTATCTCTTGCAGTTTTCCAAGGTCATGCAAGGCAACCCGGCCACCGAAGAAGCGATCCAGGCGATCCGCAAGAAACGCAACGGCTTGGTGGCTGGATTCGGCCTGACGTTGCCGCCGTTTGAAATCGAATACAGCGCGCTGCTGGATGACGACGAATGTCGCTTCTGCGTGCATGAAGTGCCGATGCTGCGCGCCACCTTCAGCGAGCGCATGGCCGTGGCCCGTGGGCCCCTGCCGTTCGAACCGCGGGACGCCCAGGTCGGCAGCGAGGCGCGCGACGAGCAACAGTGGCTATGGTTGCTGCCCGACGACCCGCTGCTGGCCGACGAGCGTGTGGAAACGGTGTCCGCGACCGAGTTGCTGGTGGAGCGGATGAGCCGGGCCATGTTCGCCACCGGCCCGCAGTTCCTCGGCCTCCAGGAAAGCAAGTCGATCCTCAGTTGGCTCGAAGCCGGCCAGCCGGAGCTCGTCCAGGAGTTGCAACGGACCATGCCGCTGGCGCGTTTCGCCGCGGTGCTGCAACGCCTGGCCGGGGAGGGGGTTCCGCTGCGCGCGGTGCGCCTGATCGCCGAATCGTTGATCGAACACGGGCAGCACGAACGGGATGTCGGCGCCTTGACCGACTACGCCCGTATCGCCCTGAAGTCGCAGATCTATCACCAGTACCGCGACGCCGAAGGCCTGCATGCCTGGCTGCTGACGCCGGAAACCGAAACGCTGTTGCGCGAGGCGCTGCGCCAGACGCAGACGGAAACTTTCTTTGCCCTGGAGAGCGGGCACACCCGGGCGCTGGTCTTGCAGTTGCGCGAAGGCTTTCCATTGCGCGCCAAGCGCGTGGCCGTGTTGTTGGTGGCCCAGGACCTGCGGGCACCGCTGCGCGACCTGTTGCGCGACGAGTTCAATCACGTGCCGGTGCTGGCCTACAGCGAGTTGAACAGCAACGCCCAGGTCAACGTCCTGGGCCGCTTCGATCTCGAGCAGGAACAACTGCGGGTGGAGGACGCCGCCTGACCGCCGTCGGTCCAGCCGCGTCACGGGTGGCGTCCAGGTGCATGCGATGGCCTGGCGCAAATAACAAGGGCGGGCGCTTCGTGCGTCCCGCCTCAGACAGGTGAAGGAGTTGGCCATGTTCGAGCTGCGGGTATTGAGTGGTCTGCACCGGGGTGCGGCCTTGCCGTTGGTGGGCGACGAATGGGTGGTCGGGGCGGCGGAGGACGCCGACCTGGCGCTCTACGATCCAGGCGTCTGCGCCCGCCACGTACGCGTGGGCCGGATCGAGGAACAATGGCGGCTGGAACTGCTGGAAGGCACGGTGTGCGATGCCCAGGGCCAACCGTGGACCGCCACGGCGCCGCTGGCGGTCAATGCGCCTTTCGTGGTCGCCGGCATCTGGTTGTGCCTCGCCCCGGCCGACCAGCCATGGCCCCAGGACGCGACGCTGGAGGAGGCCATGCCGGCGGCGGGCGGCCCGGACAATCCGAAACCCGCTGCCCGGCCTTGGTGGCTGCGGCGCCTGGCCATCGCCGCCGCCGTGATCACCGTGGCGTCCAGTGCCTGGGCCTTTACCAGCCAACCGGCGCAGACCGTGGCGCCGGCTGCGGCCCCATCGCTCAAGCGCAGCAAGGTGACGTTGGACAACGTCGCGGCGGCGCGCCTGGAGCTCGACCGCATGCTGCAGGAGCGCGACTTGGCGGCGCAGGTGCAGGTCGAGGCGCGGGACGATCGGCTGGTGCTGGTGGGCGAGCTGCCACGCCAGCGCGTGGCGGTTGTCGAGCGCCTGGTGGAGCGTTTCAACGAGCGCTACGAGACGTCGGTCCCGGTCACTGCCGATGTGCGCGAACACCTGTCGCAGTTGCCGTTCCAGATCGCCCAGATCGTGGGGGGCAAGCGCGGTCATGTCGTCACGTCCGACGGCCGCCGGTTGTTTCTCGGCGACCAGATCGATGGCTTGCGCCTGACCGCCATCGGCAACGACAAGGTGACCTTCGAGGGCGACCAGCGCTACGAGGTGACCTGGTGATGACCCACGCGACGGCGGCACGCTTGCAGGCCTGGGAGGCCGGGCAACGGGCACGCTTGCAGCGGTTCGCGCCGGTCGCGGTGCGCGGGCGGGTGCAACGGGTCAACGGCATCCTGTTGCAATGCCGGCTGCCCGAGGCGCAGATCGGCGACCTGTGCCGGGTCGAGCGCGATGGCCGTGAGCCGTTGCTCGCCGAGATTGTCGGCTTCGACCAGCACGATGCCTTGCTCAGCGCGCTGGGTGGCCTGGAAGGCGTGCGCGTGGGTGCGACGGTGGAGCCGCTGGGCATGCCGCATCGGGTGCAGGTGGGCGCGCACCTGCTGGGCCAGGTCCTGGATGGCTTTGGCCGGCCACTGGTGGACGGTGGCGCCGGCGCGTTTGCCGACGCCTCGGTGCTGAATGCCTCGGTGGTGATTGGCGAAGCTCCCGCGCCCACCGCCCGACCTCGCATCCAACACGCCCTGACGACCGGCGTGCGGGCCATCGACGGCCCACTGACCCTCGGCGAAGGCCAGCGCGTGGGGCTGTTCGCCGGCGCCGGCTGCGGCAAGACCACGTTGCTGGCGGAGATCGCCCGCAACGTCGATTGCGACGTCATCGTGTTCGGCCTGATCGGCGAGCGCGGACGCGAGCTGCGCGAATTCCTCGATCACGAACTCGATGACGAGCTCAGGGCCCGGGCAGTGCTGGTGTGCGCCACTTCCGACCGCTCCAGCATGGAGCGCGCCCGCGCGGCCTTCACGGCGACGGCGCTGGCCGAAGGCTTCCGGGCCGAAGGCCGGCGCGTCCTGCTGTTGATCGATTCGCTGACCCGGTTTGCCCGGGCCCAGCGTGAGATCGGCTTGGCCGCCGGTGAGCCGTTGGGCCGGGGCGGCCTGCCGCCTTCGGTCTACAGCCTGCTGCCGCGCCTGGTCGAGCGCGCCGGGCTGACCGATGGCGGGGCCATCACCGCGCTGTACACGGTGCTGATCGAACAGGATTCGATGAACGATCCCGTGGCCGACGAAGTGCGTTCGTTGCTCGACGGCCACATCGTCCTGTCGCGCAAATTGGCTGAGCGCGGGCATTACCCGGCCATCGATGTGTTGGCGAGCCTGTCGCGCACCCTGGCCAATGTGGCCGAGGCGGAGCACCTGCGGGCGGGTATCAACCTGCGTCGATTGCTGTCGGCCTACGAACAGATCGAACTGATGCTGCGCCTGGGCGAGTACCAGGCCGGCGCCGACCCGCTGACCGACCTGGCGGTGGAATCACGCGGCGCCCTGGACGCCTTCCTGCGCCAGGACCTGCGCGAGCCGGAACCCTGGCCGTCGACCCTCGCGCACCTGCAACAGTTGACCGCCTATGTCCCGAGCTGATCTGGATGCCCTGGCGCCGGTGCGCCGTCACCGCGAAGCGCAGGCCGAACGGGCGTGGCGACAGGCCCGCGACCTGCTGCGTGAGCGCGAAGCCGAAGCCACGGCGGCGCGGGCGCAATGGCAGGCTGCCCGTGAGCGCCAGGCGGTGCAGCGCGCGGCGTTGTGCGACGAGCACCGCGGGCGGGCGCTGAGTGTGGTCGAGCTGAACGCCTGGAGCACCCAGGAACGCCGCCTGATGGGCGAGTTGGCCGAGCAAGCCCAGGGCGTGCAGGCGCTGGACGCTGCCCAGGCCCGGCAGGCACAGGACACTGAGGCGGCCCAACAGCGCTTGCGCGGGCGCCGCCGCGACCTGGAAAAACTCAAGGCGCTGATGGAGCGCCTGGCGCAGGAACCTTGCGATGAATGAACGTCCCCTACGGCATGAGCCGATCCCTCGCCACGAGCCGCCGGCAGCGCCGGCCCACCCGCCGTTTCGCGGGTATGAGCCGCCGGCCCAGGTGAGCCGGCTGACGCGCCCGGCGCCGCGCGATCCCGCGCCCCGTACCGACGGCGATCCCGAGGCCGCGATCGGCCGCAGCGATGGTTACTGGTTTCGCCAATGGGTCGATGCGCCGGACGGCGGCTCGCAGCAGGACACCGCCGGGGCGGGCTCGCTGTCAGGCCTGGTGGGCCTGGACGGCGGTGACGTGGAGGCGTTTGTCGATCAACTCACGCCGCGCTTGCGCGCCACCCAGGACCCGCAACTGGACCTGCTGCTGCACCTGCCGCACCTGGGACGGATCAAGGTGCAGGCACGACGGCTGGACGGTGGCTGCGCCTGGGACATCGGCCTGAGTGGCGAAAGCGAGGAAGCACAGGCGCGGTTGTCGAGCCGAAGCGGACATCTCGAAGACGCCTTGGCGCAGAGCCTGGGCCAACCGGTCACTGTGCGCGTGACGCGCCTAGAGGGAGATGACTGACATGAGCGCATGTGCATTGGCGCTGCCATCGATCGGCGCCGAAGAGGCCGTCGCCCGCCAACGGCTGGGGGCGGGCGTCGAATTGCCGTTCGACGTGGCGGGGCAGGCCGGGCGGTTGGCGTTGACCCTGGGCAATGGCCCCACCGGCGCAACACCGTGTGCGATCGAGTGTGCCCACGGTGCTTTTACCCTGGGCGAGCCCGGCGCGGTGCTGAGCCTGTTCGGCGAGTGCCCGGTGGTCTTGCCCGCCGAGCCGGGAGCGGATGACGAATGGTTCTGGTCGCTGTTTCACCAGACCCTGAGTGAAGCCTTGCGCCAGGCCTTCGGTTTTCTCAAGCCGCTGACCGCGGCCGGGGGCGGTGGCATTGCCTGTCGGCTCGAAGTTCGCCTGGGGGTGGCTTGCGTGGTCAGCCACCTGGACATACCCGGCCAGACCCTGCTCGGCCTGCTCGACGCCGCGCCTTGGCAGCGGCGGGTCGCACCGTGGGCCGAACACGTCGTCCTGCGGGTGCCGCTGCTGGTCGGGCACCTGGCGCTGGCCGCCGGCCAGCTCGCTGCCTTGCGCCCCGGTGACGTGGTGATACCCGAGACACACCTATTCGATTCATCCGGCCAGGGCCTGGTGCGCCTGGGCCGGCATTGCTTGCAGGTGCGGGTGCACAGCCACGCCGCGCCGTTGCACCTGACCGTACTCGCGCTCGAGGAGACCGACATGAGCACCACCGCCGACACCGACATCCTGACGCCCGAATGGGATGACACCGCTCGCTACACCCCCGACGACCAGGCTCCCGAGGCGTTCGACCCGGCCGGCCTGGACCCGGTCCAGGCCGGCATCGATGCCGAAGCCGAAGACGCAGCGACGGCCCCGCCGCTGGCCGCCGACCTCCGCGAGCGCTTCGACGATCTGCCGCTGGCGCTCACGGTGCGTTGTGGTCACTTGAGCCTGACCTTGGGCGAACTGCGTAACCTGGCCCCCGGTGCGGTGCTACAAGTACAGGGCGTGGCGGCGGGGGCCGGGTCCCTGTTCCATGGCGAACGGCCCCTGGCCCATGGCGAGCTGGTGGAGGTCGACGGCCGGCTGGGCCTGCAGATCGTCCGCGTGGATGTGGCTGGATGAGCTTCCAGGGGGTCGACCCCTTCCTGCTGGCGCTGTTCATCGGCGGGATCTCCCTGGTCCCGCTGTTGCTGATCATCTGCAGCGCGTTCCTCAAGATCGCCATCGTGCTGACCATCACCCGGAACGCCATCGGCGTGCAGCAGGTGCCGCCGAACATGGCGCTGTATGCCATCGCCCTGGCCGCGACGCTGTTCATCATGGCGCCGGTCGGCCACAACGTCGCCGAAGCGCTCAAGGAACGGCCGCTGGATTTCAGCAACACCGAGGCGTTGCAGGATTCGGCCCTGAACGCGATCAAGCCGCTGCAAGCCTTCATGTCGCGCAACACCAACCCGGACATCCTCACCCACCTGCTGGAGAACACCCAGCGGATGTGGCCGAAGGAACGTGCCGAGCAGGCCAGTCGCGACGACCTGATGCTGCTGATCCCGGCGTTCATGCTGTCGGAGCTGGAGGCTGGCTTCCAGATGGGGTTCTTGATCTACATCCCGTTCATCGTCATCGACCTGATCGTGTCCAACCTGCTGCTGGCGCTCGGCATGCAGATGGTCGCGCCCATGACCATTTCGTTGCCGCTCAAGTTGCTGGTCTTCGTGCTTGCCCAAGGGTGGACGCAGCTCCTGGACAGCCTCTTCTATTCCTACCTGTGAGGACCTGCGATGGACGCGATGACGCTGTTCAAGGAAGGCATGTTGCTGGTGGTCCTGCTCTCCGCGCCGCCACTGATCGTGGCGGTGCTGGTGGGGGTGCTGACCTCGCTGGTGCAGGCCCTGATGCAGATCCAGGACCAGACGCTGCCGTTCGGCATCAAGCTGGTGGCGGTCGGGCTGACCCTGCTGGTGACCGGGCGCTGGGTGGGTGGGGAATTGATGGGGTTGCTGCGCCGGGCCTTTGAAATGATGGCCAACACCTGATGGCGGCCTCGGCGTTCCTGCCTTACTTCGACCTGCTGCTGTCGGTGGCGCTCGCCATGGCGCGTATCTACCCGGTGGCCTACCTGGTGCCGGTGTTCTGCTTCCAGCACCTGCGCGGCTTGCCACGCCACGCCATCGTGTTCGCCTTGAGCCTGTTGCCGGCCCCGGGGATCCGCCAGGCGTTGATCGACGCCCAGGTCAACTGGCTGACCCTGGGCGGGCTGATGGTCAAGGAGCTGATACTGGGCCTCCTGCTGGGGGTGCTGCTGGCGATGCCGTTCTGGCTCTACGAGTCGGTGGGGGCCTTGCTCGACAACCAGCGCGGCGCGCTCATCGGCGGCCAGTTGAACCCGGCGCTGGGCACCGACACCACGCCGTTGGGCCACCTGTTCAAGGAGATGATCATCCTGCTGTTGGTCGCCACCCTGGGCATCGGCACCCTGACCCAGGTGATCTGGGACAGCTACCTGGTCTGGTCGCCCACGGTCTGGTTTCCGTTGCCCGGGGCGGATGGCTTCGGCGTGTTCCTCGGGTTGCTCGCCGAGATGTTCATGCACATGCTGCTCTACGCCGCGCCGTTCATTGGCTTGTTGCTGCTGGTGGAGTTCAGCCTGGCGCTGCTCAGCCTGTACAGCCCGCAACTGCAGGTGTTTGTCCTGGCCATGCCGGCCAAGAGCCTGATCGGCCTGGGCTTCCTGCTGTTCTACCTGCCCACGCTGTGGGACGCGATGACCGGCCGCCTCCTGCGCTACGGGGAAATCCGGCACCTGCTCGACCTGCTGTTGCAGGCGCCCTGAGGAAGGAGGTCGCCAATGAGCGAAGACAGTGGCGAAAAGACCAAGAGCGCGACGCCGAAGAAGATCCGCGACGCCCGCAACAAAGGCCAGGTCGGCCAGAGCCAGGACCTCAGCAGCCTGCTGGTGCTCGCGGCCATCACCGAGGTGGCGTTGACGCTGGCCGACGACAGCATGCAGGCGCTGCAAGACCTGGTGGCCTTTCCGCTGCATCGACTGGATGTCGACTTCGTGCGGGCCTTCGAGGAAACCCTGGCCCACGCCGGCAGCGTGCTGCTCGGTTTCACCCTGATGACCGTGGGGCTGGCGATCGCCACGCGGCTGGTGGCCGGCTGGATACAGTTCGGCTTCCTGTTCTCCCCCGAGGCCCTGCGCCCCGACCCGAATCGCCTGAACCCGATGAACCAGGCCCAGCAGATGTTTTCCGGGCAAGCGTTGATCAACCTGTTCATGGGGTTGGTCAAGGCCGCGTTCATCGCAGCCGTGCTGTACCTGGTCACGATGCCGGCGCTCGGGGCGCTGATCAGCCTGGTCAACAGCGACCTGCAGACCTATTGGCGCGGCTTGGCCAGCCTGTTCCGGCACATCATGCACACCTGCCTGGGGGTGTTGCTGGTGCTGGCGATCGTCGACTTCGGCCTGCAGAAGTACTTTTTTGCCAAACGCCTGCGCATGAGCGAGGAAGAGGTGCGCAAGGAGTTCAAGGAAATGGAGGGCGACCCGCACGTCAAGATGCACCGTCGCAACCTGGCCAAGCAGTTGGCCGGGCAGCCCGCCGAGAAGGAAGCCAAGCCGGTGGAAGACGCCGACATGCTGGTGGTCAACCCCACCCACTTCGCCGTCGCGCTGCGTTACCGGCCCGAGGAAACCGCGCTGCCGCAGCTCATCGTCAAAGGCGTCGATGCCGAGGCCCGTGCGCTGATCGAGCGGGCCAAGGCCGCGCGGATCCCGGTGATCCAGTGCATCTGGCTGGCGCGCACGATCTACCGCGAAGACGTCGGCGGCTTCATCCCCCGCGAGACGCTCCAGGCGGTGGCGCACATCTACCGGGTGCTGCGGGAGCTGGACGACGAGGCCAAGGACGAGGTCATCGAAATTCCGGAGTTGAACCGGCGCTGAGATCACGGGATGGAACCGATCGCCACTCGGCCGCCACTCAGGGGATGAGCCGGATTCGCCCGACAAGCCCGGCGAATCGTCCGTGATGAACCCACCGGAGAATCTCCCATGCCCCATGACCCAAGCCCTATCGGGCGCACAGGTGCCCTGCACGGGGTCGACAGCGCCCAGTCGTCCAGCTCGTCTTCATTGAGCCAGCAGCCCCTCGAAGCACAACAACGCCGCACCAGCCAGAGCTTGCAGGCGCGGGGACGATCGTCCTCGACGCCGCCGACGTTGCATCAGCGCGGCCGAACCCGCACGCGGGAGGCCGACCGCCAGGCCCGCGCCAGGTCCCATACCCCCGAGCCGAGACCGTCCAGCGACACCGATGCACCGACACCGCCAGCGGCACCCGCCTCTGCGCAAACGCTCATGAGTGACATGGAGGCCCGCCAGAAACAGTTGATGGAGCGCCAGTTCGAACTGCAGATGGGCATGGAGGAACGCCAGGCGGCGATGCTGCAAGTCAAGACCGCCGCGGACATGAGCAAGCTGATGGCCGATACGGTGAGCGAGGTCACCAAGGGCTTCCTGGACAGCGCCCGGAAGGTCATGCAGGAAGGGGGCGAAGCGATGAAGCTGCGTTGAGGCCCAGCGCGGCCCCGCGCCCCGCCCGGCTTGCCCGGTGGGGCGCGAGGGCCGTTCAGCCCAGACGGGTGCGGTTTATCGCGAGGGACGCCGGACGCGGCTCGCCGGGCTTGGCCAGGTCGAGGATGCGTGGACGCACTTCGTTGACCTGGGCGACGAACCCCACGACCCAGTGGCAGAAGCGCGTCTCGTCGAGCGTCGACAACGCGCTGTGGGCACACAGGCGCACGCAGGCCTTGTCGTCCAGGGCCAGCCAGCTGCCGCCGAGCAGGTCCAGGCGAAAGTTGAGTTCCAGCAGGCGCTTGTGCAGGCCGGGTGCGTGGGCCGTCACCTCGATCGCGCAATGCAGGATGGCCATGTCGCTGTGCTCGGGCAATTCGATGACCACCGCTTCACGGTCGGCCTTGTCATAGAGCGCGCACACGCCGTCCTCCAGTTGCAAGTCCGCGTGCAGGTGGTCGGCGAGGGCCGAGATCAAACGTTGGGCGAGCGGGGCGGCGGTCATGGCGGGCCTCAGTAGGTGGCCGGACGGTCGTCAAGGTCTTCCAGGCCCAGCAGCGACAGCTGTCGGGACTGGATCTCGTCGAGCAATCCAGGGGTGATCGATGAGTCCGGCAGCGCCTGCCATACCACCAGCGCGCGCTGCGGGTCGAGGAACACGAACAGCTGGGCGTATTCCAACGGGTTGGCGAAGCGTCGTTCGAGCGCTTGCTGGATCTGGTTGGCGCGTAGCACCTGGCTTTGTACTTGCAGCGCGAGCCCCACGCTGTGAGGCTCGCGTCTCAAGCCGAACTCGATGCCGGGGGCGATCTCCCAATACGTCGCGATGCCGGCGATGATGTTCTTTTGAAAAGCTTGGCGAGTGCTTGCGTTGTGCACCGAGAAAGACATGCCGATTCAGTTCTCCAAAGGGACGACGGTATGGTCGAGGGGGTGTTCGGGGGAGCCGAGGCCGCCACGCATGCCGGGCGACCACCATACGACGATGCGCGCGTGGTCGGGTTCGGCACGCTCGCAGGATTCGGCCTGGCAGCCCGAGCGGCTGGCACAGCCGGCGAATACCGGCAGGCTCAGGAGTACGGCGAGCAGCAGCGGTGTGCGACTCATGGGGTCATCCTCGCGGTGGTTTGCAACAGGGAAGGGCGCTCGCCGCCCGGCACCCGGGTGGGCTGGTTCATGACCACGAACACTTCGGTTTCTTCGCCGGGTTCGAGCCACACTTTCGGCCAGGCGGTCGCGGCCAGGGTCCAGCGGCTGCCGCAACTCGCTTCGTCGAAGCGCAGCCGCCGCTGGCCATCGTTGCGCACCACGCCCACGGCGATGCCGTAGTCGGGACCGGCGAACCATTGGGCCCGGGCGGCATCCAGCGTCAAGCCGGGCTGCAAGGCGCACAGTGTCTCGGGGGAATAGGGAATCGAATCGGCCTGCTTGAACGTGGCCGGGATGTTGCCGTCGGCCAGTCGGGCAAGCACGTCGCTGACCTCCAGGCGACCCACCGGGCGCTTGCCGTTGCGCCGCTCTTCCACACGCGCCATCGCGCTGTCGACCTGTGCGCGGTCGAGGGTCGAGATGTAGCGGGCCGGGTCGACCTGGTCGCCTATCAGGCGTGGCGTCAGGATGAACACCCGCTCCCGGCGATTGGTCTCGCGGGTGGTCGAGGAGAACAGCAACGGCCCCAGCAGCGGAATGCGTCCCAGCCAGGGCACCCGTTCCAGGTTGTCGCCGGTTTCCTCGGTGTGGAAACCGCCCACCACCAGCGAGCGGCTTTCACTCATGACCGCCTGGGTGCTGACCACGCCGCGCCGCACGCTGGGCGTCTGCTGGCCCACTTCCGAGGGTTCGATGCGGCCGTCTTCGATGTCCAGGGCCATCTGGATCTGCTTGTGCCCGCCGGTCTCGATGGCATGCGGCACCACCTGCAGGCTGGTGCCGGCGGTGATGGGTTCGATGTTGGCGACGCGCTCGCCGATGGCGGAGAGGTATTCGGTACGGCTGAAATCGATGACCGCCGGCTGGTTCTCCAGGGTCAGTACCGAGGGATTGGCGACCACCGTGGCCAGGCCGCGCCCCTCCAGCGCGCGCAATTGCGCGGAGAAGTCACCGTAGTCCTGGATGAATACCGTCGAGCTGGCCCCGGGGCGCAGCATCGAGGCGCCGCCGATCAGGTCGCCACTCTCGACGTTCCAGTTGGAGGCCAGTTCGGCCAGTTGGGTGCGGTCGATGTCCAGGATGATCGCGTCGATTTCCACCAGCTTGCGCGGCACGTCCACGTCGCGAATCAGCGGGGTATAGATCTCCCGTCGCTTGGGCGCGTCGTAGATCAGCACGGCGTTGTTACGCACGTCGGCTTCGACGCGGATCTTGCCGCGGCTTCCCCCGCTGCTTTCGCCGGGCTGCACGCGCGTGGTGTTCGGCCGGCCCATGCCGTTGAACGCCAGTTGTTCGATGTTGCCCATGGCCATCGACTGGTTGGCCTGCATGTTCTGGAAGGACGCCTGTGGCAGGGCCGTGGGCGCGGCGCCCGAGGTCGAACCGCGGTTTTCCAGCAGGCCCCGCAGGATGCTGGCGACCCCGGGAATGACCAGGGTTTCGCCCCGGTACTTTATGTTGCGGTCGGCCGCTGTGGCGTAGCGCAGCGGGAAGCTGATGACTTCCTGCTTCTCTTCGGGCGTCTTGCGTGCCTTGGCGAACTGCGTCACCAGGCGCACGTAGCGCTCGGGACCGGTGATCAGCACCACGCCCTCGTCGGGCAACTCGCCCCAGCCGAACCGCGGGTCCAGCAGGCCGATATCGGTCAGCGCCTGTTTCATGTCCGGCCCGGCATCGGCGGACACTTCCAGGCGCTTGGAGCGCTGGTTCTGCAACGGGCTGACGTACAGGCTGTTGCCGTACACGAACCACTGGAAGCGATTCTCCAGCCCGAGCCGGTCGAGGAACGCCTGGGGGCTTTCCGCGCGCATCCGGCCTTCCACCGTGCCCTTGACGGTGCCGTCGATCACCAACTGCACGCCGAAGGTGTTGGCGAAATCGTCGAGCACCTTGGTCAGCGGCGTGGCCTGGGCGTCATAGGCATAGGGGGTGTTTTTCCAGTCGGTGGGCACGGCTGCCAGGGCCGGCGTCGCCAGGCCGAGGGTGCCGGCCAGCATCAGCGCGACCAGCGAGGGGCTCGCCCAGCGCGAGGCGATCAATTGGCGGAGGCGAGCGTTGCCTTCGGTCATCAAGCGGTACGGCGTAAACCACGGGTTAGGCATGGCGCAGTCCTGTTCCGGAAAAATAGGTGGGCGAGGGCCGTCGCGCCACGGGCGCCGCTGCGCCACGCGGGGCTTTGTGAAGGATCGATTGCCAGGTGTCGCGTTGGTTGAGCAGGGCTTCGAGCAACTCCATCAGGTCGTCGACATGCCCGTGCGCCGCCAACTGCGCCACCAGCCATAACCGGGCGTCGTGGGGCGAACGCGCCAGCGCACCGGGAAATCGCGACAGGCTCGGGTGGGCCAGCCGGAGCACCTCTTCCAGGGCCGACTCGCTGGACACCGAAGCGGACAGCTCGACCGACAGCAACAGCACGTCTTCGAGTTTGTCGAAGATGACCTCGCCGTCGTCGATGACCAGGACGAAAGGCGCAGGCTCCTCGGCCCCGGCGCGCCAGCGGATCAGTTGTGCGCGCAGCTCATGGCATTGCATCGATGATCGCCTTGGCGAGGTTGTGGTGGGCCGTGGTCTGTTGGGTGGCCGCCGTCACCGCCACCGACATGCCGTTCATGCTGGTGAGGAAGGTGTGCATGTCGTCGAGGGACTGGCTCTCTGCGGCGTTCATCGCCGCGTTGTTGACGTTGTCGGTGGCGCGCTGGAAGTAGGTGTCGAGGCGGCGTTGCAGGGCATCGATAGAAGACATAAACGGTTCCTCCGGACTTGGGCGTGTTCACCGGGTGAGTGGTGGTTACGCCCGTGACGGTTCCGCGAGGAAAAGAGAAAAGACGCCGGTGGGGCAGGGTTACGCTTCGGGCAGGCGCAAGGCCTCGACGGCGCTTGGCCAATCGAGCAGGAACGTGCCGCCGGGGGTTTGCAGCTTCACTTGGTGGCGGTCCATGCCGGCATCAGCCACCGGCGTCCAGGGCCGGGGGTCGGCGCCGTCGAGGCTGCGGGTCAGGCTCGCCAGGTCGTCGGGATGACAGCGCAGGGTGGCATCGGCCGGGTCACGTTGCCGATGCGCCAGCTGGCGTACCAGGGCGTCGATGCGCGCCGCTTCAGGCACCTCGTCCAGCAGGGTCTGCAAGGCCTCGTTGACCAGGCGTGCGGCGCTGGCTTCGATCTGTTCCCACATCGCCTGGCGTTGCGCTTCCCATGTGGCGAGCAGGGCGTCGGCCTTGGCCCAGAACTGCGCCTGGGCCTTGAGTACCTTCGCCTCGGCCACTTCGCTGGCCTGTTCGAGCAACTGCGCGGCCTGCTCCCGGGCGTGTTCGATGACGCGTTGCGCACGGGCGCAATCCACCAGGGTTTCGCGGGCGATGTAGGGCTGTAGCAGGCCCTGGCCTTCGGGGCGTAGTTCAAGGGTGCGCCGGGCGAGCATCGTGCATCTCCGTGTCGTTGGCGGTGGGGGCAGGGGGCGCCAGGCTTTGCCCGGCTTTCCAGCAAGCGGATTGCCAGAGCGTGTCGAGCCTGGCCGCGGGCGCGGTGGGCGCCGCGCCGCTTTCGACGGTGAGGATTCGTGCCCGGGGGAACGCCAGGCGCGCCCGTTGCCAGGTCGCCTCGCCGAGCCAGGCGCGCAGTAACGCCAGCGGATCCTGGCCCGGTTCGAGCCAATGCCCGGGGCGCAACGCCTTGGCGGTGCGTTCGCACCAGGCGCGGTCCTGGGCCGACAGGGCCGGGGCTGCCGTCAACGGTGTACACGTGGCCGCCACCAATTCACAAGCCAGGGCCAGCGCGGCCGGCGCGCACAGCAGCGCCTGCACCGCCGGGCTCGGCCTGGGAGGCTGGCAGGGCGTCATGCCGAAGCGCCTGGCCAATGCGGCGTGTTGGCCACGGGCCAGGGCGTCGAGGTGTGGCGCGGCCAGCCGGTCAAGGCCGGGCGGCTGCCATTCGGGGGCGGCCTGGCGCCAGGCGTGGTGCCACCAATGGACCCATTCCAGCGCGGCGTTCATGCGGCGGACCCTTTGTCAGCGGCCCCGGCCCCCGGCTTCTTGACCGCGAACAAGGTGGCCGCCGGGTGGCCCGGCGGTGCGCCGGGTGTGCTCGGCCGGGCGAGCTTGCCTTCGAGAAAGCGCGGCAGCGTCAGGGCCCCCTTGCGCCACAACCGGTAGAGGCCGTAGCAGGCGCCCAGCAGGATGCCGAGCAAGGTGATGCCGGCCACCACGGTGACGGTCCGCCAGTAGGCGACTTCCTCGGCCTGCATGACGAACGGCCCGAAGTGCGCCATCTTGCGCCGCTCCTGGTACGGCGTGGTGGGTACGAATACCACCGACAACTTGCTCGCATTGTGGGCCGCGTCGGCCATGCCGGGGATCCCGCTGGCGATCAGGTTGCGCACCCGTGGCGTGATGCTGTCGGGGTCCAGGGCCCCGGTGTGCTTGATGAACACCGACGCCGACGCCGGTTGCACCGGCTCCCCCGGCGCGACCCGTTCCGGCAGGACCACATGGACCCGGGCGAGCACCACGCCGTCGATCTGCGACAGGGTCGATTCGAGTTCCTGGGACAATGCGTAGATGTACCGGGCGCGCTCTTCCAGCGGCGTGGAAATGACCCCTTCCTTGCGAAAGATATCCCCCAGGCTGGAGCGGGAGCGCCGCGGCAGGCCGGCGGCTTCCAGGACGTGGACGGCGCTGTTCATGTCGGCGGTCTCGACCAGGACGGTCATGCCGTCCTTGTCGACCTGCTTGCTCGCCTCGATGTCCTTGTCCGCCAACTCCGCGATCACTTCGTTGGCATCCTGCTCGGAGAGGCGGCTGTGCAGCGCCGACCGCTCCTCGCAGGCCGTGAGCAGCAGGCACAGTAACAGCGTTGAGCAGGCGCGCATGAACATGGCCGGTGTTTCCTTTACTGGAGGTTGGTGAGCTTCTCGATCGCCTGGGAACCCTTGCTGACCAATTTTGCGGTCATCAGGCTTTCCAGGTGAAATGACGATAACGATCGGTTCGACTGCAGCATGTCCTGCGGGTCGGCGGTGCGGATGGCCTTGAGCATGTCGCGATTGGCGCGTTCGTCCAGTCGCTGCAGCTCGCCGGAGCGGCTCGACAATGAGTCGATGATCCGCGCCGCGACGTTGTTTTCACGGTCCGGCGCCGGGGTTTTTTCTTGCATCTGCGCATTGAACCAACTGACGTCGCTGGCTTCGGCGCTGGCCGGCGGCCTGGCGCTTGTCTTGGCCGGGGAAGAGGCCAGTTGGCTGGCATCGATGGCTTGTATTTCCATGGGCTTCTCCAATCTACGGGGATGAAACAAACAGGGCCGATGCCGTCAGGCGCACATCAGCCGCAGGACATTGCGGGCACTGCCGGTGACGCTCAGGTGAAATTCGATTTCCTCGCGGCTGCGCCTGGCGCGTCGATGCGCGACCGGGTATTGGCCGGCCAGGCGGCCCAAGGCCAGGTCCAGTTGTTCGAGGGCCAGTTGGAACAGCCGGGTCTCGCGGGCCTCCAGGGGCGTGCCAAGGGCGATGCGCTCGGTCCATGTCCCGGCTTCGCCGTCGTGGCTCGCGGGCGGTGGGTAGCGCAGCGGGTGTTGATCCATGAAGCTGGCGACCTCGAACAACAGGTCCTGGTCGTCCGGCTCATAGCGCGCCTGGCCTGCGCGGTCGTCGATGTCCAGCAGGGTCAGCAGCTTGCGCCGGCCCAGCATGGCGATGAGCTTGAGCAGCAGGCGCAGGCTGGCGTTGTGCCGGTCGAGCGGCCCTCCGGTTTCCCAGGCACTGAACAGCGCACCGCAGAAGGGGTTGTTCGCGCTGCCGAAATCACTCTGGCTGCCGACGTCGTTGTCGCCGATGGGCGGCCGGCGATGGGCGAACATCTGCGCCAGGTCGCCAAACAGGTCTTCGTCCGAGTACGCATCGTCGATGTCGACCTCCAGGTTCTGGCCGGTCCCGCCGTTGATCTCTTCCAGGATGTCCGCCAGCACCAGGTTCAGGGGGGCCTCCGTTTCCACGGCCAAGCCCTGTTGCGGGGGCTGCCAGCCGAAGGGCGACCGCCCGGAGCCCGAGTCGTGTTCACCGCCCCATCGCACGAGCGATTCCTTCAATCGGCCGCCGGTCGCATGCTGCGCCAGGTGCTCGATCACCGCGTCCGCCACGCCCTGGGAAATCGGGCTGCGGCGCTGCGTGGGGTCATCGTGTGAAAGGACGGCGGGGGGACGAAGGCTGTTCAGCCGGTCGATGTGCATGGGCCTGATCTCATCGCGCTTGAAGAGACCCCGCCGCGGCGGGGCTTGAAGCGAGTCGTCAGAATCGTATGTTCTTGGACGCCTCCCCCATGGCCGTGATGGCCTTGGTGGCACTGTCCATGGACTCGGCCGAGATGGCGTTCATGGTGTCGGCGATCAGTTTCTTTTGGTCGAATTCGGATTTCATGGTCGTCATCGCAGCCGAGGTAGCGTCCATCTGCTGCATGGCCGCCATGGAGGCCGCAAGGGAAGCTCCACCAAAACTCATAGTCGTATCTCCGGATTGTGGAATGGCGAGACGCTTGTGAGGGTCTCGATGGTTAGGTGGCGGCGCAGGTGGAAACGGTTCCACCCCCGGCACTCAACTCATCGATATTTCCAGGCACTTCATCCGGTAGTAGAGCGTGCGACGGGCGATGCCGAGTTCGGCGATGACCTTGTCGATATGACGATGGTGGCGACGCATGCAGTCTTCGATGAGCACTTTCTCGAACTGCTGCAGTTGCTCTTTCAGGTTGAGGGTGGTGTTGCAGCGCTCCGATTGTTCGGCGCGAGGCAGCGCCGGCAGGCCCAGCACGTAGCGTTTGGCGGCGGACTGCAGCTCGCGGATGTTGCCGGGCCATGCATAGCCGATCAGCTGGCACAGCAGCTCCGGCGACGGGGCGATGTAGGGCCGGTCCAGGGCCTTGGCTTCCCGCCGCACCAGTGACTGGAACAGCGGCACGATGCGCTCTTTGCGGCTGCGCAGGGGCGGCAGCTTGAGGCTGACGATGTTCAGGCGGAAATACAGGTCGCGGCGAAACTCGCCCCGTTCGACCATCTCCGCCAAGGGACACTGGGCGGAGGCGATCACCCGCATGTTCACCGGGATGTTCTGGGTCGAGCCCAACCGTTGGACGGTCCTGGATTCCAGCACGCGCAGCAGCTTGGCTTGCAGTGCCAGGGGCATGCTGTCGACCTCGTCCAGGTACAGCGTTCCATTGTGCGCCGCCTCGACGAACCCCGCGCGACTCTGGCTGACGCCGGTAAACGCACCGGTGTTGGCCCCGAACAGCTGGCTCTCGGCGAGGCTCTCGGGAATGGCCGCGCAGTTGATGGCGACGAACTTGCCGGAGCGCCCGGACATGCGGTGGATCTTCTCCGCCAGGGTGTCCTTGCCGGTGCCGGTTTCGCCGCGCAACAGCACGTCGACCATGAGCGGCGCGACACTTTGGGCGAACGCCTCGAGGTTGAGAACATCCTCTTTATGGGTAGTGGAAAGTGCAGCGCAAAGCATCTTTTGCATCACTGACGATTCCATTCTTGTTTTGGTAGGAGGCCGACAAGTTAAAGATCAAAGGCACGTGGATATTTCCCGCACCGCGTCACGACCGACTTGAGACCAACGTTCTGTTTGCTACGGAGGTTTAGAGAACCGATTAAAAAAAAGTTCATGCTGGCACGGCAGATGTTAATCGTTTCAGCTCAACGGCAGGATTGCCCGAATACCCCTTGGCGACCCGTCTGGCATGGGGTTTGGCCGAAAAAATGAGTGTCCTGCGCGGCCCTTGGGAAATTGGATCCGACAAACGGTTCAGCGCCAGCGAGCGTTTGGAGCAAACGCTCTACTATCAAACAAATGTTCGATCGTTTAGTACTGCGCAAGAAGATTCAGGCAATACGCTTCGTAGTTCGGCTTAGTCACTTTGGAGTTGACCAGGGACAATAACAACCGACTGCCAATGTGTTAGTGGCATCAACTTTGCGCCCTGCACTAAGCGCTTCGAGGATCGGTTCGATAAAGCTGTTGCTCGAGTTGCAAGTGAGTCCTTCACTGTAGGGGCCGAAGTACGCCAGCTGACCGCTGCGGTCCCAGATCGCCACCGCGGGGCTTGCGGGAATCTGGCTGGAGCCGGGGAGGGTGTCCAGGGCTCTGAGGCGGCTCAGCGTCGTCGGCAGCTGGCCGTGACTGCCGGCTTTCTGCACCGCATAGAATTCCACGCCTCGGGCCGTGTATTGATCGATCAGCTCGGCCAGATGTTGCTGGTTGCCGACGTTGCAGGGGCAGGCCGGGTCCCAGAAATGCACCAGGCGGATCGCGCCAGGGCCGGCCAGCTCGGAGGGCAGGCGCAGCGGTTCGCCGGAGAACACCGCCGTATGCTGGCTGAAAGCCCGCAGGAAGCGTCCCTGGAACCAGTCGTAGGCCACCCACAGCAGGGCGGCGCATGCGAGGGCGAGCAGGCTGGCAAGCAAGGTCGTGCGGTGGGACGGGCGCATGGTATCGATCCTCCGGGGCCGCGTAGCTTGCCATGCCCGCCGCGACAGATGAATATCGCAGGCCTACAAAGTCTGTTTCGCGCGATGCGCTTCTGCCTGGACCTATTGATGCCTGCTCCTTTCGATCCCGATCTCCTGCGTGCCAGCCTGCAACCCCTGGCCCGGTGGCAACCCTTGTCGGAGCAAGCCCAGGCGTACCAGCGCTTCTATGGCCTGGACTTTCCCGGGCGCAAGGTGCGCTCGGGGCTGGGGTGCTTCGAGGTGCCGGGGTACACGCTGGTCAGCCAGGTCTGGTGGCCGGAAAAAGCCGTGGCGACGCTGTTTGTGTTCCACGGCTACTACGACCACATGGGGCTGTACCGGCACCTGATCGAGTGGGGCCTGGAACAAGGCTTCGCGGTGATCGCCTGCGACCTGCCGGGCCACGGGCTGTCCAGCGGCGAGCGCGCCAGCATCGATGATTTCGCCGAGTACCAGGCGACCTTGCAGGGCCTGTTGGGCGAGGCCGGCGCGCTGGCGCTGCCCCAGCCCTGGCACCTGTGCGGCCAGAGCACGGGCGGCGCCATCGTGGTCGATCATGTGCTCAACCAGGGCGCCCACAGCCCGGCCCAGGGCCAGGTCATCCTATTGTCGCCGTTGGTGCGCCCGCGGGCGTGGGGCTGGTCGCGGCTGAGTTATTACCTGCTCAAGCCGTTCGTGACCGGCATCGCCCGGCGCTTCAGCGAGAACTCCAGCGATCCGCAGTTCCTGCCGTTCCTGCAAGCCGACCCGCTGCAACCGCTGCGCCTGCCCACGGCGTGGGTCGGGGCGCTGGGCCAGTGGATCAAGCGTATCGAGGCCGCCCCGGGCAGCCCGCGCCAGCCATTGATCGTGCAGGGGCAGGCGGACATGACAGTGGATTGGAAGCACAACCTGGACGTGTTGCGCAGCAAGTTCGACCGGCCCCAGGTGCTGATGCTGCCCGAGGGCCGGCATCACCTGGCGAACGAGACCCTGGCGATGCGCCAGGAGATGTTCGGGTTTCTGGAAAAAAGGATGAGCCGGATGCGGCGCTGAAGTATCGATGGCTGTCGCGAGCGGGCTCGCTCCCACAGGGGGTCAATGAGTCCGGCCCAGTGGGAGCGAGCCTGCTCGCGATAGCGCCAGTACCGGCGCTGCAAAACTACTGCCCGAGATTCTGCCCCACCGCCAACCCCGCCCGAATCGCCGCCAGCGCGGCTTGATAGTACGCCTGGCCCTCGGCTGATTCGGCGAAGGTGGCGAATTCTTCCAGTTCGGTATCGCTCAGGTCACGGTAGACATACAGCAGGGTGTTGTTCAGGTCCGCGCCGATCTGCTCCATCAGCCGCTGGCGCTGGCCGTTCAGCATGCCCTGGGCCTGGCCGGCGCCCAGCAGGCCGGGGATCATCGAGCTCAGGCTGTCGGCCGCGACGCCGGCGATCGCCAGGCTGACCTCGGCGCCGGCCTCGCGGGCGGGCAGCGCCTGGGCCAGGTGGCCGATGATCAGCAGGCGGTTGTCACTGGCTTGCATCTTCGGCAGGCCCTTGGCGTTCTTTGCCAATTGGTCGCGACGGGTCGCCAGCAACTCGGCCGCCACGACCTTGCGCCCCAGGGGCGTCTGGAAAAAATTCAGCGCTGGGTCCGGGTCGCGGAGGTTCTTGCGCATCTGCGCCTCGGCCCGCTGGTCCATGGCCTGGGGGGCGAAGCGCTGGTTGCTGTTGTTCACCAGGGCCTGGAACACCGCTGGCGGCAGGCTGTTCTGGTAGCGCTGCTGGGCCGCGCCCAGGGCGTCAGTGAAATGCGCCCGTTGTTCCGGCCAGCCGGCGACCTTGTACAACTGGTCATAGCTGTCTGCCCAGGCGGGCAATACGCAGAACATCAACAGTGAGAAAAGCAAACGGCGCATAGGGACTCCTGTCAGCAGCCGACTATTCTCCGTGGGGCATGGGGACTTGTCGAGAATTCGTATCGAGTTCGTACGCCAGTGCTACTTGACGCCGTAAAGTCGCTGCGCGGCGCTGTCGGTTTTGCGGGCACAGGCATACTATGCGCGCCATGCCCATACCTTCTGATCACCCACTGCTGTTACGCATCGTCGACGACCTGGCCGAACGCGGCTGGTCGCAGCAGAACCTGTTCCTGCCGGACGCGCTGACCCGTGCCCTGGCGGCCGAGTGTCGCCAGCGGGCCGCCGAAGGCGAATTGGCCCCGGCAGCGGTCGGGCGGGGACCGTTCTCGGAAATCCGCGAAGGCATCCGGGGCGATCGTATCCAGTGGATCGAGCCCGGCCAGGCACAGGCCTGCGACCACTACCTGGGCTTGATGGACAGCCTGCGCGAGGCGATGAATCGCGGGCTGTTCCTGGGCCTGGAGGATTTCGAGAGCCATTTCGCGCTGTACCCGCCCGGGGCGTTCTACCTCAAGCACGTCGACCGCTTCCGCGACGACGACCGGCGCATGGTCTCGGCGGTGCTCTACCTCAATGACGCCTGGTCGGCGGAACAGGGTGGCCAGCTGCGCATGTACCTGGACGAAGGCGTGGCGCATGACGTGACGCCCGTCGGTGGATGCCTGGTGGTGTTCCTTTCCGGCGAGATCCCCCATGAAGTCCTGCCGGCCACGCGCGATCGCCTGTCCTTGACCGGTTGGTTCCGCCGGCGCGGCAACGAGTTGTTCTGAGCCATGGAAAAGATCCTGGTCAGCCGCTGCCTGCTCGGCCACCGCGTGCGCTATGACGGTGGCGCCAGCGGGCCGTTCGATCAACTCCAGCACTGGCTCGACCAGGGCCGGGTCGTGCCGCTGTGCCCGGAAGTCGCCGGTGGCCTGCCCACGCCCCGGGCCGCCGCGGAGATTCCCGGTGGACAAGGCGGGCAGGTGCTCGACGGCCAGGCGGTGGTGATCACCACGCAGGGCGAGGACGTGAGCGCGCAGTTCCTGTCGGGCGCCCACCAGGCATTGGCGCTGGTCCGCGAACACGGCATCCGGGTCGCTGTGCTCAAGGCCAACAGCCCCTCCTGTGGAAACCTGTTGACCTACGACGGGACGTTCAGTGGGGTGAAAGTCCGTGGCGAAGGCGTGACGGCGGCCTTGCTCAAGCGCCATGGCGTGAAGGTGTTCAGTGAGCTGGAGTTGGCTGAAGCGGCGGCGGCCCTCAAAGCCTTGATCGACGAGTAACTACGGGGCAACGCTGCTCTCTTGTGGCGAGGGGATTTATCCCCGCTGGGGTGCGCAGCAGCCCCAAAACCCGTCACCTCGGTGTGTCAGGTTAATCGTGGTCAACCATTCGGGGGCTGCTTCGCACCCCAGCGGGGATAAATCCCCTCGCCACAGGGGGCATCATGTTCCCTAGCAAGTTGTGTCATCTAGAGCTGCTCGGCCAACCGCTCGATCTGTTCCTGCCGTTCGGCCTGGCTCAATCGCGCCTGGGGGTTGAGAGACGACCATTGGGGATGGGCGCGAGCCTTGGCCAGCGCGTCGGGCAGCTTGCCTTCGCGCCAGGTCTTGTCCCCTTGGGGCGTGGCGATGCGGATGCTGTCCAGGGCCGCGTGCCCGCGCTGGTTGAGGGCTTGCAGCAGTTGTCGTTGGCGCAGGGCCAGCAAGCGCAGCACGCTGTCGTCCACCGTCAGTTCACGCTGGCCCTTGAGTTTGCCCATCAGCCGATTGCCATAGCTGCGGGCGGTTTGCAGCGCACCGCCGGCGATGGCTCCGGCGAGGGCGGCGGCACCGAGGGTCAGGCCGCCCACCAGCAAGTCCACCCCGGCACCGGCCGCCGCGCCAGCGGCAATGCCACCGCCCACCCGCACGCCCAATTGCTTGAGGGTCTCGGGATTGAACAGGTCATCGCCCCAGCGTCCGTCGAGCAGTGGCAGGTCACTGGCGGCGGCGTCCTGGGGGCGAAAGGCAAAGAGCTTGAGCAGCGCCTCGACGCAACGCTGTTCGCGCTGGCGTACGGCATTGCGCAACTCGTCGATGGCCTGGCGCTCCCGCTCGGGGTCGCTGGCCACGCTGCGACGGCAAGCGGCGCAATCGACCAACAGCTCGGCGATCAAGCGCGCGGCGCTCTGCTGGCGGGCCAGGCGTTGCGCCTGTTGGTCGGCAACCAACCGCTCCAATGGCCCGCGGGCGCTTTCCAGCAACAGCGCGAGGCTTTCATACAAGCGTCGTTCGCCATCCTCGGGCGGCGCGACGCTGTCGAAGCGCACCAGGGCATGCAGCCCCAGGCGCGCCAAGGCTTCGCGCCAGTCGGGCTCGCGGTGCTGGGCGCTGCTGACGAAATTGAGCACCGGCAGCAACGGTTTGCCGCAACTGGCGAGGACTTCCAGTTCATCCCGGTACTTGGCCAGCACCGGCTCACGGGCATCGATGACATAGAGGCCGGCATCGCTGGCGAGCAGTTGCCGCAGCACCTTGGCTTCCTGTTCGAAGCGTTGCCGTGCCTCGCTGCCTTCGAGGAAACGGGCCAGGCGTGCCGGGCCGTCCAGGCGTTCGCCGGGGCGCTCCAGGCGCTCGAGGTAGTCGAGCAGGGCGATGGCGTCTTCCAGGCCGGGGGTGTCGTAGAGCTCCAGCAGGGCTTCACCGTCCACCGACAGGCGTGCGCCTTCGACGTGGCGGGTGGTGCTCGGGCGATGGGACACTTCGCCGAAGCCGACGTCCCGGGTCAGGGTCCGCAGCAGCGAGGTCTTGCCGACGTTGGTGTGGCCGACCACGGCCAGCTTCAACGGCTTGATGGGATCAGTCATGGCCGCTCTCCAGCCAGCTCATGGGCGCGCAGTCGGCGAAGGGCAATTGCAGCTGTTGCAGCGCGCTGTGCCAGTCGCCCAGGCGCTCGGCGTCCAGCGCTTCGCCGGGCGGCGCCTGCAACAGCCAGACGCGTGTAGCGCTGGCGCTGCGGGCCAGTTCGGCGATCAACGCCAGGCTGCCGCGGTCCGGCGAGCGGCGCGGATCACAGGCAATCGCCAGTCGCGCCGGTGGAAAGCGCGACAGCTGTTCGAGGAGTTTGTGGCGGGATTCACGGCTGTCGAGGATGCCGGCGTTTTTCACCGAGTCAGGCAACTTCGGCGGCCAGGGCCGCTCGTCCAGCTCGATCGCCACCAGCAGCGCACCGTCGCTTTCCATTGTGCTGACAGGGCTTTCAACCCGGTGCAACTGCGCGGGCGCGGCGTCGTTGATCCCCAATCGCTCGCTGCTGGGCATCAGGCGTTCGCGCAATTGGGCATAGCCCGGCAGGTTCAAGTCCAGGTCCAGGCCCGCACGTCCGCGTCGCCAGCGCCACAGGCACAGCAGCGCCAGGCCCAGGCGCGGCAGCACGCCGTAGACCAGCACCACGCCCACCAGCCAGGTGGCCCAGGCCTGGCGGGCGCTGTCGAAGTCCAGGGCGCCGTTGCCACTGGCGCGGATCATCTCCACGGTCGGCACGTTGAAACCCAGCAGGGCAGGCAGTGCGCCAAGGCCACGGGTCAGGGCGATAAAGGTCTCGCTGCCCAGCAGGGTGGTTTCCCAGACAAAGCCATAGCGCCGGGTCGCCAGCAGCATCAACACGATGACCAGCGCGCTGGCCATCGCCACCAGCCAGGCGCCATTGACCAGCGCACCGAGGACCCAGCGGTTGAGCCGCTTGCGCTGCAACAACAGCAACAGGGCCGGCGCCAATTGGACCGCCCGGGCATCGCGGGCGAGCTTCTCGCTGAGCCACAACCACACGCGGCCCAGCACGGCATCCTGGCCGCCAGCGAAGGCCAGGCCGAGGGCCCAGCCGATCAGCAGGACAAGGTTGAGCCCCAGGAGACTGCCCACGGCCCAGAACACATTGACCGGCGTCTGTCCGTCGCCAAGCGCGGCCAAGCCCAGGCCGGCGCCGCTGACCACGGCCAGCACCGCCAGCACCACCAACGCCAGGCGCGCCCCTTGCAACCAGTGGCGCAGGGCCAGGACGAGGCCATCGCGCTCGGCCAGCCAGCGCGCACGGTAGCGGATACGGGTGGACAACTCACCGCCTGCCGCGCGGGCCAGGCGATTGGCTTCCTGGTCTTCGAGCGGGCCGGCGTGCTCTTCACGCAGGCGAATGGCCTCGGTCAACCAGAGTTCTTGCAGTTTCGTCACGGGCGCTTCCGTTGCTTGGATGAGGCTTGAGCATAACCGCTGTGGCGCCTGTCGGGGTATGGCGAGCCTCTGGTATCCTCGGCGGCATGAAAAAATCACTCCCCTTAAGCCTGATCGCGGCCCTCGGTGAAAACCGCGTGATCGGCGTCGACAACAGCATGCCCTGGCACTTGCCGGGGGATTTCAAATACTTCAAGGCCACCACCCTGGGCAAGCCGATCATCATGGGGCGCAAGACCTGGGATTCCCTTGGTCGCCCGCTGCCGGGGCGCCTGAACATCGTGGTCAGCCGCCAACCGGGCCTGTTGCTCGAGGGCGCGGAAGTCTTCTCCAGCCTCGACGCCGCGGTGGAGCGGGCCGAGGCCTGGGCCCAGGAACAGGGGGTCGATGAACTGATGTTGATCGGCGGTGCGCAGCTGTACGCCCAGGCGCTGGAACACGCCGATCGGTTGTACCTGACCCGCGTGGCGCTGAGCCCGGAGGGGGATGCGTGGTTTCCGCCTTTCGATGCGAGCCAGTGGACGCTGGTGTCGAACCAGCCAAACCCGGCCGAAGGGGACAAGCCGGCCTACAGCTTCGAGGTGTGGGAGAAGTTGTAAGCCATGTGGGAGCTATACCTGTGGGAGCAAGCTTTGCTCCCACAGGTATCAGGCGATCAAGCGTGCACCAACTCCCCATGTTCATCGGCGTCGAGCAGGGTCTTGTCGGTCTGCTGCATCACCTGGCTGGTGATCGCCCCGGCGGTGATCGAGCCGCTGACGTTCAGCGCCGTGCGACCCATGTCGATCAGCGGTTCGACGGAAATCAGCAGCGCCACCAGTGAAACCGGCAGGCCCATGGCCGGTAGCACGATCAACGCGGCGAATGTCGCCCCGCCACCGACCCCGGCGACGCCCGCCGAACTCAGGGTGACGATCGCCACCAGCGTCGCGATCCACACCGGGTCCAGCGGGTTGATGCCCACCGTTGGCGCCACCATGACCGCCAGCATGGCCGGGTAGAGGCCGGCGCAACCGTTCTGGCCGATGGTGGCGCCGAACGATGCGCCGAAGCTGGCGATGGCGCGCGGAATGCCGAGGCGGCTGGTCTGGGCTTCGATGCTCAGCGGGATGGTCGCCGCGCTGGAGCGGCTGGTGAAGGCGAAGGTCAGCACCGGCCAGATCTTGCGGAAGAACCGCAGCGGGTTGATGCCCGCCGCGCTGACCAGCAGGCCATGGACGACAAACATCAGGCCCAGGCCCAGGTACGACACCACCACGAAACTGCCGAGCTTGATGATGTCCTGCAAGTTGGAGCCGGCCACCACCTTGGTCATCAGTGCCAGCACGCCGTAGGGCGTCAGCTTCATCACCAATCGCACCAGGCGCGTGACCCAGCTTTGCAGCGTGTCGATGGCGTCGACCACTTTCTGGCCTTTTTCCGCGTCATCCTTGAGCAACTGCAGGGCGGCCACGCCGAGGAACGCGGCGAAGATCACCACGCTGATGATCGAGGTCGGCTTGGCCCGGGCCAGGTCGGCAACGGGGTTTTGCGGAATGAACGAAAGCAGCAGTTGCGGGATGTTCAGGTCGGCGACCTTGCCGGCGTAATCGCTCTGGATCACTTGCAGGCGCGCCAGTTCCTGGGTGCCGGCGACCAGCCCTTCGGCGGTGAGGCCGAACAGGTTGGTCAGGCCAATGCCGATCAGCGCGGCAATGGCCGTGGTGAACAGCAAGGTGCCGATGGTCAGGAAGCTGATCTTGCCCAGGGACGAGGCGTTATGCAGGCGCGCCACGGCGCTGAGAATCGAGGCGAAGACCAGTGGGATGACGATCATCTGCAACAGTTGCACGTAGCCGTTGCCGACCAGGTCGAACCAGCCGATCGAGGCTTTGAGCACCGGGTTGCCGGCGCCGTAGATCGTGTGCAGGGCGATCCCGAAGCCCACGCCCAGCACCAGGGCCAGCAACACTTTTTTCGCCAGGCTCCAGGTTCGGTGACGGGTTTGCGCCAGGCCGAACAGCAAGGCGAGGAATACCAGCAGATTGAGGATCAGCGGCAGATTCATCGAGAGAGCTCCGTTAAGACTTTGCCAGCCGCGTGATGCTGCGACTGCGAGCCGGGAAGCCTAACAGCCTGATAACTAATGAATTAATATTAAAAAGGCATGTTGAATGTCGTTTATGGAATAAGGACGTGGCGTTTGCAGGTACGTCGCTGGCGTTTTCAAGACGCAAGCGGTCGCGGTCAGGCGAGGACTGTCACACGCATTTGTTAGCGTCGGGTTCTTTGACCCTGGGAGAAATGCCGATGAAGCTCGCACCTCGTTTTCTCGCTGTCGCCCTGAGCCTGGGCCTGGTCGGCCAGGCGCTCGCCACCGAACTCAAGCACTGGCCGGCCGAACAGGCCAAGGCCCTGGACGCGATGATCGCGGCCAACGCCAACAAGGGTAACTACGCGGTGTTCGACATGGACAACACCAGTTACCGCTACGACCTCGAGGAATCGTTGTTGCCGTTCATGGAGAACAAGGGCCTCATCACCCGGGAAACCCTGGACCCGTCCCTCAAGCTGATGCCGTTCAAGGACACAGCCGATCACAAGGAAAGCCTGTTCAGTTACTACTATCGCCTGTGCGAAGTGGACGACATGGTTTGCTACCCATGGGTGGCCCAGGTGTTCTCCGGCTTCACCCTGAAAGAGCTCAAGGGCTACGTCGACGAGCTGATGGCCTCCGGCAAGCCGGTGCCAACCACGTATTACGATGGCGACAAGGTGGTCGACTACAACGTCAACCCGCCCAAGGTCTTCGCCGGCCAGGCCGAGCTGTACAACAAGCTGATGGAAAATGGCATCGAGGTCTATGTCATGACCGCGGCGTCGGAAGAGCTGGTGCGCATGGTCGCCGCAGATCCGAAGTACGGCTACAACCTCAAGCCGCAGAACGTGATCGGCGTGACCACGCTGCTCAAGGATCGCAAGACGGGCGAGCTGACCACGGCCCGCAAGCAGATCACTGCCGGCAAGTATGACGAGAAGGCCAACCTGGACCTGGAATACACGCCCTACCTGTGGACGCCGGCGACCTGGATGGCCGGCAAGCACGCGGCAATCCTGACCTACATCGACGAGTGGAAGAAACCGGTCCTGGTGGGCGGCGATACGCCGAGCAGCGATGGCTACATGTTGTTCCACGATGTGGACGTGGCCAAGGGCGGCATCCACCTGTGGGTCAACCGCAAGGATAAATACATGACCCAGCTCAACGGCATGATGGCCAAGCACGCTGCCGCCCAGGCCAAGGAAGGGCTGCCGGTGACGGCGGACAAGAACTGGGTGATCGTCAAGCCGGAGGAGATCCAGTAAGCCTATGCCTGCATTGCAGATCCCCTGTGGGAGCGAGCTTGCTCGCGATAGCGGTCATTCAGTCGCATGAATGTTGGCTGACCTGACGCCTTCGCGAGCAGGCTCGCTCCCACAGGATGAAATTCCATTGCCAATAAAAATGCCCCGCACTTGGCGGGGCATTTTTATTCCGGCATCGGACGCTTACAGACCGTCCAGCAACGCCTTGTTGCGCACCGCACCCTTGTCGGCGCTGGTGGCGAGCAGGGCATAGGCCTTGAGTGCCGTGGTGACCTTGCGCGGACGCGCTTCCACCGGCTTCCAGCCTTTCTTGTCCTGCACGACGCGACGTGCGGCCAGCTCTTCATCGCTGATCAACAGGTTGATCGAGCGGTTCGGAATGTCGATCAGCACCTTGTCGCCATCCTGCACCAGGCCGATGGCGCCACCCGCCGCCGCTTCAGGCGAGGCGTGGCCGATGGACAGGCCCGAAGTGCCGCCGGAGAAACGGCCGTCGGTCAGCAGGGCGCACGCCTTGCCCAGGCCCTTGGACTTCAGGTAGGACGTGGGGTAGAGCATTTCCTGCATGCCCGGGCCGCCTTTCGGGCCCTCGTAGCGAATGATCACGATGTCGCCTTCCTTCACCTCGTCGGCGAGGATCCCACGCACCGCGCTGTCCTGGCTTTCGAAGATCTTGGCGTTGCCTTCGAACACATGGATCGACTCGTCGACGCCCGCGGTCTTCACCACGCAGCCGTCCAGGGCGATGTTGCCGTACAGCACGGCCAGGCCGCCTTCCTTGGAGTAGGCGTGCTCGACGCTGCGGATGCAGCCGTTCTCACGGTCGTCGTCCAGGGTTTCCCAGCGGGTCGACTGGCTGAACGCGGTTTGCGTCGGAATGCCCGCCGGGCCAGCCTTGAAGAAATGATGCACGGCTTCGTCGTTGGTCTGGGTGATGTCCCACTTGGCGATGGCGTCGGCCATGGTCTTGCTGTGCACGGTCGGCAAGTCGGTGTGCAACAGCCCGCCACGGGCCAGGGAACCGAGGATGCTGATGATCCCGCCGGCGCGGTGCACGTCTTCCATGTGGTACTTCTGGATGTTCGGCGCGACCTTGCACAGCTGCGGCACGTTGCGGGACAGGCGGTCGATGTCGCGCAGGTCGAAATCGATCTCGGCTTCCTGGGCGGCGGCCAGCAGGTGCAGGATGGTGTTGGTGGAACCGCCCATGGCGATGTCCAGGGTCATGGCGTTCTCGAACGCCTTGAAGTTGGCGATGTTGCGCGGCAACACCGACTCGTCGTTCTCGCCGTAGTAGCGCTTGCACAGCTCGACGATGGTCCGGCCGGCCTGCAGGAACAGCTGTTCGCGGTCGCTGTGGGTGGCCAGGGTCGAACCGTTGCCCGGCAGGGCCAGGCCCAGCGCCTCGGTGAGGCAGTTCATCGAGTTGGCGGTGAACATGCCGGAGCACGAACCGCAGGTCGGACAGGCGCTACGCTCGTACTCGGCGACCTTCTCGTCGGAAGCGCTGGAGTCGGCGGCGATCACCATGGCATCCACCAGGTCGAGGCCGTGGCTGGCCAGCTTGGTCTTGCCGGCTTCCATCGGGCCACCGGAGACGAAGATCACCGGGATATTCAGGCGCAGGGCGGCCATCAGCATGCCAGGGGTGATCTTGTCGCAGTTGGAAATGCACACGATGGCGTCGGCGCAATGGGCGTTGACCATGTACTCGACGGAGTCGGCGATGATCTCGCGGCTCGGCAGCGAATAGAGCATGCCGTCGTGGCCCATGGCGATGCCGTCATCCACGGCGATGGTGTTGAATTCCTTCGCCACGCCGCCAGCGCGTTCGATTTCCCGGGCAACCAGTTGACCCAGGTCCTTGAGGTGCACGTGCCCCGGTACGAACTGGGTGAAGGAGTTGGCGACGGCGATGATCGGCTTCTTGAAGTCGTCATCCTTCATCCCCGTGGCGCGCCACAAGGCACGGGCGCCGGCCATGTTGCGGCCATGGGTGGATGTTTTCGAGCGGTAATCGGGCATGGAACACTCCGGGCGGCTAATCAGGTACTAATCAGGTATCAAGGGGAAGTGAGCGTCTGTTGACCTCTGGAACACCCGGGAATGGCGCAGTGTCCGGAAGTGGCCGATGACTGCGCAGGATCGCTGCGCGCCAGGGCATGGGCTCATAAACCCGCCGGGGATGAATGGCGATGAATGTCGCGATTCTACACCGCTGGCGTCAGGATGAAATGACGCAAAGCGCTGATCGGGCGCGAATGTCGCGCTTGGGGCGATGACCGGGCGGCTTCAACCGACGAGAAGCGTCCTGTGACGATGCCGCACCAGCCCATTGAGCGCCAATCCCAGGAGACTGAGCGCGATCAGGCATAGCGACAGGGTGGTAGGCGGGGCCCAGAGCTTGGCGCCGGCCCCGCCAACGGCACTCAGCTGTTAGGCAACAACCGGCAAGTGATGCTTTTGATATAGCGGGTTTCGGCGATGGCCGGGTGTACCGGGTGGTCGGGGCCCTGGCCGCCGCGTTCGAGCAGTTGGATGTTGCGGTCCAGGTGGCGGGCGCTGGTCAGCAGGATGTTTTGCAGGTCGTCCTCGGGCAGGTGCATCGAGCACGAGGCGCTGACCAGGATGCCGTCCTTGCTGAGCAGGCGCATGGCTTGTTCGTTGAGGCGGCGGTAGGCGCCTTCGCCGTTCTTGAGGTCTTTCTTGCGCTTGATGAAGGCCGGTGGGTCGGCGACGATCACGTCGAAGCGCTCTTCGCTGGCCTTGAGCTCCTTCAGGGCTTCGAAGACGTCGCCTTCGATGCAGGTCAGTTTCTCGGCGAAGCCGTTCAACGCGGCGTTGCGCTCGACGCCGTCGAGGGCGAAGGCCGAGGCGTCGACGCAGAACACTTCGCTGGCCCCGAACGCCGCCGCTTGCACGCCCCAGCCACCGATGTAGCTGAACAGGTCCAGCACGCGCTTGCCCTTGGCGTAAGGGGCCAGGCGTGCGCGGTTCATGCGGTGGTCGTAGAACCAGCCGGTCTTCTGGCCTTCCATGACCGGCGCTTCGAACTTCACGCCGTTCTCTTCCAGGGCGACCCACTCCGGCACGAGGCCGAACACGGTCTCGACGTAGCGGTTCAGGCCTTCGGCGTCGCGGGCGGCGGAGTCGTTCTTGAACAGGATGCCGCTGGGCTTGAGCACCTGGGTCAGGGCCGCGATCACGTTGTCCTTGTGGGCTTCCATGGTGGCGGAGGCGATCTGCACCACCAGAATGTCGCCGAAACGGTCGACCACCAGGCCCGGCAACAGGTCGGAGTCACCGTAGACCAGGCGATAGAACGGCTTGTCGAACAACCGCTCGCGCAGCGACAGCGCCACGTTGAGGCGATGCACCAGCAGGGATTTGTCCAGCGGCAGCTTCACGTCACGGGACAGCAGGCGCGCGCAGATCAGGTTGTTGGGGCTCATCGCGACGATGCCCAGCGGCTTGCCGCCGGCCGCTTCGAGGACCGCCTGGTCGCCGGCCTGGAAACCGTGCAGTGGCGTGGCGGCCACATCGATTTCGTTACTGTAGACCCACAAGTGACCGGCGCGCAGGCGACGGTCGGCGTTGGCTTTGAGGCGCAGGCTAGGCAGGGACATGACGTCGCTCCGGAAAAAAGAGCGGGAGTATAGCGTGTTGCAGTGTTGGCGGGTTTGAAGCGCGATGAAACGCAGGGGATAAGCTGGACGAGGAATCCGTGGCGAGGGGATTTATCCCCGCTGGGGTGCGAAGCAGCCCTGAAACCTGAGCCCGCGGTGCATCAGCCTGGCCGAGGTAGCTGTTTTTGGGACCGCTTCGCGCTCCAGCGGGGATAAATCCCCTCGCCACGGGTTTGTGTCCGGCTTACCGATCGGTCAGGCGGACAGCGCGCCGATCAGCTCGCGATTGAACGCCGGGATGTCATCCGGCTGGCGACTGCTGATCAGCGTCCCGTCCTTGACCACTTCCTTGTCGACCCAGTTCGCCCCGGCGTTGACCAGGTCGTCCTTGAGGGTCTTGTAGCTGGTCATGGTCTTGCCCTTGACCAGCCCGGACGACACCAGCAGCCAGCCACCGTGGCAGATCACCGCGATGGGCTTGCTGGCGGCCTCGAAGCCCTTCACCAGTGCCTGCGCGTCGGGGTCGATGCGGATGGTGTCGGAGTTCTGCACGCCGCCGGGCAGCACCACGGCGTCGTACTGTTCGACGTTGGCGGCCTTGAAGGTCAGGTCGATCTTGAAGTCGTCGGCGGGTTTGTCATGGTTCCAGCCTTTGACCTGGCCTTCATCGGCGGAAATGATGTCCACCTTGGCGCCGGCCTGTTCCAGCGCCTGTTTCGGGCCGGTCAGTTCGGCCTGTTCGAAACCGTCGGTCACCAGGATGGCGACACGCTTGTTGTTCAGCGAACCGGGCATGGAAAATCTCCTCAAGCTGAGTGGGTGGGCTGCCGACCTAAGCCTTGACGCAGGCTTGCTGTCGGCCCTACAGAGTCCGAAGCCGATGCCCGACGGAAAGTTCCGCGCATCTACCCGACGGTGTATCGGATCCATCTTTAGGGGTTAGAATCCCCGCTCGACCCAGAGTGTGTACTCATGTCCCAAGAGCTTTCCGCCGAACAGATCCAACAATCCTTGCAAGGCATCAGTGTGCCGCCCCAGCCGCAGATCATGGTGGATCTGCAAATGGAGCAGTACATGCCCGACCCGGACCTGGACACCATCGCCAAGCTGATCTCCCAGGACCCGGGCCTTTCGGGGGCCTTGCTCAAGATCGTCAACTCGCCGTACTACGGCTTGCGCAACAAGATCACCTCGATCCAGCGCGCGGTGAACCTGCTGGGCAGTCGGTCGATCATCAACCTGATCAATGCGCAGTCGATCAAGGGCGAGCTGCACGATGACGCCATCGTCACCCTGAACCGTTTCTGGGACACCGCCCAGGACGTGGCGATGACCTGCCTGACCCTGGCCAAGCGCGTCGGCCTGGAGAACGGCGACGAAGCCTACGCACTGGGGCTGTTCCACGATTGCGGCGTGCCGTTGATGCTCAAGCAGTTCCCCAACTACATGAGCGTGCTGGAACAGGCCTACGCCAATGCCAGCGCCGAATGCCGGGTGGTGGACACCGAGAACCGCGAGTTCAACACCAACCATGCGGTGGTCGGCTACTACACTTCCAAGTCCTGGCGCCTGCCGGATCACGTCAGCCAGGCCATCGCCAACCACCACAATGCCCTGGCGGTGTTCAGCGACGAGTCCTCGCGCAACAACACCGCGTTGAAGAACCTGCTGGCGATCCTGAAGATGTCCGAGAACATCTGTGCTTCCCACCGGGTGCTGGGCAACCAGCCCGAAGACCACGAGTGGGACAGCGTCGGGGCGCTGGTGCTCGACTACATCGGTTTGTCGGAATACGACTTCCAGACCCAGAAACAGGAAATCCGCGACCTTTCCAGCCGCTGAGTGCCGGTTCGCCTGACTCGAGAGCCCCATGCCAGAATTGCCTGAAGTCGAAACCACCCGTCGCGGCATTGCCCCGCACCTCGAAGGACAGCGGGTCAGCCGCGTACTGGTGCGCGATCACCGCCTGCGCTGGCCGATCCCCGAAGACCTCGATGTGCGGCTCTCCGGCCAGCGCATCATGCAGGTGGAGCGGCGGGCCAAGTACCTGTTGATCAATGCCGAGGTCGGCACGTTGATCAGTCACTTGGGCATGTCCGGCAACCTGCGGCTGGTGGAGATCGGCATGCCGGCGGGCAAGCACGAGCATGTGGACATCGAGCTGGAGTCCGGCCTGGCCTTGCGCTACACCGATCCACGCCGCTTCGGCGCGATGCTCTGGAGCCTCGACCCGCTCAATCATGAGTTGCTGGTTCGACTCGGGCCGGAGCCGTTGACCGACCTGTTTGACGGCGAGCGCCTGTTCCAGCTGTCCCGGGGCCGCTCCATGGCGGTCAAGCCGTTCATCATGGACAACGCCGTGGTGGTGGGCGTGGGCAATATCTATGCGACCGAGGCCCTGTTTGCCGCCGGCATCGACCCGCGCCGGCCGGCCGGGGGGATTTCCCGGGCGCGTTACCTGAAGCTGGCCATCGAGATCAAGCGCATCCTCGCCCATGCCATCGAGCGCGGCGGCACCACCCTGCGGGATTTCATCGGCGGCGACGGCCAGCCGGGGTATTTCCAGCAGGAGCTGTTCGTCTACGGGCGCGGGGGCGAATTGTGCAAGGTCTGTGGCACGGGGCTGCGGGAAATCCGCCTCGGCCAGCGTGCCAGTGTCTGGTGTCCACGCTGCCAGCGCTGACCTGGGCTGATCCGTCCTACGGTCTATAGTCAGTTGTCATACTGCTTAGCCGAAGGACCACCCCATGAATCTGCTTCGTCTTGTCGTTCCAACGCTGCTGTTGAGTCTCGCTGCGCCCGTCCTGGCGAACGGCGGCAGCGGTGACCCGCGCTACACCATCCAGAACCCACCCGCCTACGCCATGCTTGGCGACCTGTTGATTGCCCGGCCATTGCTGCTCGCCGCCACCGTGATCGGCACGGGGGCGTTCGTGGTGTCGTTGCCCTTCACCGCACTGGGCGGCGGGGTGGGCGATGCAGGGAAAGCGCTGGTGGTGGACCCGGCGAAAGCCACGTTCGTGCGTTGCCTGGGGTGTATCGGCGAGGGGTTCGAGCAGGGGGAGTGAGGCGGGTCCCTTTCGCGAGCAGGCTCGCTCCCACAGAGCGTGCCGTGTCTGCCGCTGAAACCTTGTGGGAGCGAGCCTGCTCGCGATGGGGCGTGCAAGGCCGCCCGGAAACTCAAGCCTTGCCGGTAATCCTGCGATACTTCGCCATCAACTGCTCTTCAGTTTCCGGATGGGCTTCGTCCAGGGGGATGCAGTCCACCGGGCAAACCTGCTGGCACTGGGGCTCGTCGTAATGGCCGACGCACTGGGTGCACAGGTTCGGATCGATGACGTAGATTTCTTCGCCCTGGGAAATGGCTTCGTTCGGGCACTCAGGTTCGCAGACGTCGCAATTGATGCAGTCGTCGGTGATGATCAGGGACATGCAGGCTCCTGCCGGGGCGTCGGGCCCGGGCATCTGAAAACGTATGCGCGCAATTGTGCCGCATTGGCGCGCGCAGTGCACGCGGGTGCGATGGACTGCGCTCGGCCGCACGGGTGGGAGCGTGAGCGGAGCGCAGCCGGCCAGGGCTACTTCTTGAAGCGCAGGGTCAGCGCATCGGCCACGGCCGGGTGGACGAACTTGGTGATATCACCGCCCAGGGCCGCGATTTCCCGCACCAGGGTCGAGGAGATGAAGGAGTAGCGTTCCGACGGCGTCAGGAACAGGCTCTCGACGTCCGGGGCCAACTGGCGATTCATGTTGGCCAGCTGGAACTCGTATTCGAAGTCCGAGACCGCACGCAGGCCGCGCAGGAACACATTGGCGTTCTTTTCCTTGGCAAAGTGCGCCAGCAGTGTGGAGAAGCCGACCACTTCCACATTGGGCAGGTGCTTGGTGACTTCACGGGCCAGCTCCACGCGTTGTTCCAGCGGGAACAGCGGGTTTTTCTTCGGGCTGGCGGCGACGGCAATGATCACGTGGTCGAACAGGCGCGCGGCGCGTTCGACCAGATCGCCATGGCCCTTGGTAATAGGGTCGAAGGTACCTGGGTACAACACTCGGTTCATCGCGTCGTCCTGGCGGGAGTCCGTTGGGGAGTCGGATGGTATCGCAGCCGACCCGGTCGGCCAAGTCGGCCGTGGGATAAGAAAGCACTATAGACGGTGCGAATAATCCGGATATTCATGGTTTTTTCAAGCGCTCGGCCAGGGCCGTCGCCAATTGCGCCGTCAGCCCGTACACCGACAGCTGCGGGTTGGCGCCAATGCTGGTAGGGAACAATGAGCCGTCGTGGATCGACAGGTTGGCCAGTTGGTGATGGCGGCCGAGGCTATCGGCGACGGCGGTTTTCGGGTCTTCGCCCATGGCGCAGCCACCCATCACGTGGGCGCTGCCCAGGCGCGTGCGGTACAGCTCCAGCGCCAGGCCGTCGATCTGCGTCCGGGCTTCGGCCAGGGTGCTCACGTAGCGGGCATCGCCGTGCACCGGCATCACGGCCTTGGCGCCGCCAGCGAACTGGATCTCGGCCATGCTGTGGAAGGCACGGCGCAAACCTTCCCAGGTATACGGCGACACCGCGTAGTCGAGCACCGGCGTGCCGTCGCCACGTAGCTCGACACGCCCGCCGGGGCTGTCCGGATGAAAACCGTCGCGCAGCAGGGCCAGCATCGCGTGGGTGTGGGGCAGGTTGCCCATGTGCGCGGCGTTCTCGGCGCCGAAGCCGCCCAGCAAGGTGGCGGCGAGCGCCGGGTGCAGGGGCGGCACTTCGAGTTTGTAGGACATTTTGCCGGTGGCACCGTCCTGCCATTGGAAATGGTCCGAGTAGATCGATTGCGGCGCGCCGTAGAACGGGTTGATGACCTCGTCGAATTGCCCGGCGGACATGTTCACCAGGTGCAGGAAGGTGCGCTTGCCCAGGCGGTCATGGGGATCCGGCGCCGCGGAGCGCAGCAGCAGGCCCGGGCTGTTGATGCCGCCGCCGGCCAGCACGTAGTGCCGCGCCTTGACCGTGATGCGCCGCCCGGTCGGGGCCACGCAGCGCTCATCCATGCCCACGCATTCCAGGCCGACGACCGCGTCATGCCTGATCACCAGGCGTTCGGCCCGGGCCAGGTAAAGCAGTGCGCCGCCCTTGTCCAGGGCCGCGGGAATGGTGGTGACCAGCATCGATTGCTTGGCGTTGGTCGGACAGCCCATGCCGCAATAGCCCAGGTTCCAGCAGCCGCGGACGTTGCGCGGGATCACGTGCCAGCTGTAGCCCAACTGCTCGCAACCCTTGCGGATCACATCGTTGTTGGCATTGGGCGGAATCAACCAGGGCGTCACGCCCAGGCGTTGCTCCATTTTTTCGAACCAGGGCGCCATCTCCGCCGGGCTGTGTCCCTTGACGCCATGTTCGGCGGCCCAATGATCAAGGGTCTGCTCCGGGGTGCGGAAGCTCGACGTCCAGTTGATCAGCGTCGTCCCGCCCACGGCCCGGCCCTGGAGAATGGTGATGGCGCCGTCCTTGCTCATGCGCCCCAGGCCTTCCTGGTACAGGCTGGAATAGGCCTGGTCTTCGAGCAACTTGAAGTCGTCGCTGGTCTTGAGTGGCCCTTCCTCGATCAGCAACACGCGGTAGCCGGCGGCGCTGAGGATTTCCGCCGTGGTCCCACCGCCCGCGCCGCTGCCGATGATCGCCACGTCGGCCTCCAGGCTCAGGTCCTGGGCCAGTCGCGCGCCGTTGTGGGTGGTCCAGCCACGGGCCAGGCCTTCGCGGAAGAGATCGGGTACGGGCATGTCGGATGCTCTGTTTGTCTTGGATTAACGGCGGGCCCCGAGGGCGAGCCCCTCTTTGTGTGGGGCTCGCCAAGGGATTCGACTGGGGTGTCAAACGGAAGGTGGCCCCGGATACCCGCAATGCGCCCAGGCCTCGGCGCGGCTGTACCAGGCCATCATCACCATTTGCAGCAACGAGTGATGGCCTTGTCGCAGGAGGTCCAGCGAGCTGTTTTCCCAGCGGTGGAGGAACTGGCGGATGTCATCGGCACTGGCGTTTTCCCACGCGCCCCAGATGCCGGCCAGCGGCCCGCGGGTGATGCCCAGGGTGAGCACGTCGAACAGCTGGCGCGTGAGCTTGAGCATGGCTGGGGACAGGTGTGCCAGTTCTGCGTCCAGGCTTTGCAGGGTCGCGTCGGTGGCGGCGGGGATCCGTCCGACCGTCACCGCCCCATCCAGCATCACCGCAATGACGGCGCGCAAAAAAGGCAGGTCGCTGTCACGCAGCGCAGCGAAGCCTTGGGCCGGCAGGCTGGGCGCGCAACCGCTGAGGCTGGTGCCCAACCCGACCGTGGCCAGGAAGGCGCTGGCGCCGAGGCTGAATTTCAGCAGGCCGCGCCGCGACAGGGCGGGTGCATCGATGAGGCTGGGGTTCATGTTGTTATTACCCGGGGTAGACCTGCGTTAGGCTCTGTCTGAAAAGCCTTGATACTCGGTTATGCTGCGTTGAAAACCGGCTCGCCATGCTCGTTTACTCCAGTAAACTCCGCTTCTTTGCCGGTTTTCGCCTTGTCTCACCTTCGTCTCAAGACTGTTCAAGCAGAGCTAGCGGACGAACAGCTTCTGGATCAATTTCTGCAGCGGCTTGCCGTAGGGCGGGTAGATCAATCTGGCAGCGTTGAAGCGTTGCTTGGCCAGCACGCCCTTGGCCTTGCTGAACGTCAGGAAGCCTTCGTGCCCGTGGTAGTGCCCCATGCCCGAAGGGCCGACGCCGCCAAAAGGCAAGTCGTCCTGGGCGACGTGCAGCAGCGTGTCGTTCAGGCAGGCGCCACCGGAATGGGTTTCGTGCAGGACACGCTGCTGTTCGGCCTTGTTGTAGCCGAAGTAGTAGAGCGCCAGCGGACGCGGGCGCTGATTGATGTAGGCGAATGCCTGGTCGAGGTGCTCGTACGGCACGATGGGCAGCAGCGGGCCGAAGATTTCGTCCTGCATGACCGTCATGTCATCGCTGACGTTGAGCAACAGGCTGTGGGCCATGCGGCGCCCCTGGCCCTGGTCGAACAGCTCGATGAGCAAGGCGCCCTTGCTGGTGGCGTCACTGATGTAGCCGTTGAGGCGGGCCAGGTGTCGTTCGTTGATGATCGCTGTGTAGTCCGGGTTGTTCACCAGGGTCGGATAAAACCGGCGAACCGCTTCGCGATAGGCTTCGACGAATTCGCCGACGCGACTCTGCGGCACCAACACGTAGTCCGGGGCGACACAGGTTTGCCCGGCGTTCAAGGTCTTGCCGAAGGCAATGCGTTCGGCGGCGTCGCGCAGGGGCACGTCGGCGGAAACGATGGCCGGTGATTTTCCACCCAGTTCAAGGGTTACCGGGGTCAGGTTCTCGGCGGCGGCCCGCATGACATGCCGGCCGACGCTGGTGGCACCGGTGAACAGCAGGTGATCGAAAGGCAGCCTGGAAAACGCCATGCCGACCTCGGCTTCGCCAAGCACCACGCAGACCAGGTCCTGGGGGAATACCCGGGCCAGCAGTTGCTTGAGCAACAGGCCAGTCGCCGGGGTCGCTTCGCTGAGCTTGAGCATCACCCGGTTGCCTGCCGCCAGGGCGCCCACCAGGGGCCCGATGGCCAGGAACAGTGGGTAGTTCCAGGGCACGATGACCCCGACCACCCCCAGCGGTTGGTAGATGACCTTGGCCGACGCCGGTTGGAACGCCACGCCCACCTTGCGCCGGGACGGCTTCATCCAGCCCGCCAGGTGCCGGCGGGCGTAATGGATGCCGTGCAGGCTGGGCATCAACTCGGCCAGCAGCGTCTCGTCGGCGCTGCGGTGGCTGAAGTCCTGGCTGATCGCCTCGATCAAGGCCTGACGCTCGTTGTTCAATACCTCGCCCAGCGCCTTGAGCCATTGCCGACGCTGTTCGGCCGGTGGCATCGGGTGGGCGGCATAGGCCTGGCGCTGGGCATCGAAGAGCGACCGCAACGCGTCCAGTTGCTGTTGGGATTCATGCAGGTAGGCAACGTCGGCAGGCATGGTCGGGCACCGGATATTATTAGAATGGGTGTTTTCTAGAGCTTATACTCTAGAAAGTCAATGGCCTCCGCAAACGGCTTTGGGTTTTTTCCAGTGACCAATAGGTCGTAAGATGTCCCCCAATGCCTTCGTCGAATTAAAGCCCAAACCATGGCCCCACGAATCAAAACCAGCGAGCGCATCGTGCAAAACAGCCTGGAGCTGTTCAACCAGCAGGGCGAGCGCAGCGTCAGCACCAACCACATTGCCGCCCATATGGACATGTCGCCAGGCAATCTCTATTACCACTTCCCCAACAAGCAGGCGATCATCGCCGTGCTGTTCAGTGAGTACGAGAACCTGGTGGACAGTTTCCTGCGTCCGCCCCAGGGCCGGGCGGCGACCGTGGAGGACAAGCGTTTCTACCTGCAAGAACTGCTGGCGGCCATGTGGCGATACCGCTTCCTGCATCGGGACCTGGAGCATCTGCTCGACAGCGACCCGGACCTCGCGGCGCGCTACCGGCGTTTTTCCCAGCGTAGCCTGATCCACGGCACCGCCATCTACGAGGGGTTCGTCGAGGCCGGCATCCTGAAGATGGACCGGGTGCAGATCGAATCCCTGACCCTCAATGCCTGGATCATCCTCACGTCGTGGGTGCGGTTCCTGTGCACCACGCGGGAAAACTTCAGCCACTTGAGTGAGCAGGCGATCAAGCGCGGCGTGTATCAGGTCCTGGTGCTGGAGGCCGGTTTCGTCACCGATCAGGCCCGCGAAGCGGTGGATGCGTTGTTCAAAGAGTTTTATGTCCCCCTGGCCCAGACCCTGGAGGAAGGGCAGTAGGACCAGCCCCCACGATTTCCGCCACAGGAGCTCACCATGCCCATTGCGCAACTCATCAGTCCCCAGGCCCTCGAACAGCGACGAGTGCTGCCCGGGCTGGTCATCCTCGATTGCCGCTTTGCCCTGGACGACCCGGATTACGGCCAGCGCAGCTATGCCGAGGGACATATCGCCGGTGCGGCGTTCGCGGACCTTGAGCGCGACCTCAGTGGCCCGGTGACCAAGGGCGTGACCGGGCGCCACCCGCTGCCGCAGCCCGAGGAGCTGGCGGAGCGGTTCAGGGCCTGGGGGGTCGACCAGGACAGCGACATCGTGCTCTACGACGACGGCCCAGGTGCCTATGCCGCGCGGGCCTGGTGGTTGCTGGCCTGGCTGGGCAAGCGAGAAGGCGTGTACCTGCTCGACGGTGGGCTCAAGGCCTGGCATGCGGCCGGCTTGCCCTTGAGCCTGGACCCACCGGCGACACGTCGTGGGACCTTCGAGGGCGCGCCGGACGCCACCCTGGTGCTCACTGCACAGGCCTTGCAGCAGCGCCTCGGCCAACCGGACATGACGTTGCTGGATGCCCGTGCGTTACCGCGTTTCAAGGGCGAGGTCGAGCCGATCGACCCGGTGGCCGGGCATATTCCCGGGGCCCAGTGCGCCGCGTTCACGGACAACCTGGACAGCGATGGACGTTTCTTGCCGGCCGCTCGGCTCAGGCAGCGCTTCGCCGAGCAACTGGGCGAACGTTCACCCGCCGGGTTGGTGGCCTATTGCGGCTCCGGCGTGACCGCGTGCCATAACCTGTTTGCCTTGTGCCTGGCCGGGTACCCACTGGGTCAGTTGTACGCGGGTTCGTGGAGTGAATGGATCACGGATCCGCAACGGGGCGTGGCGACTGGCGAGTAGCCGTCAACCACACTGGGGGGAACGCTTTGTGAAGGGGGTGCCCCCTCGCAGGGAGGTTGGACTGAGCAGCGTCTTCGCGAGCAGGCTCGCTCCCACCTTGGTTCCCGGTGGCTCACAAACCTGCGGCCCACCGCTAATCCCTTGTGGGAGCGGGCCTGCCCGCGAAGGCGTCGGCGCAAGCGATATCGACGCAAGCTGACCCACCGCTTTCGCGAGCAGGCTCGCTCCCACCTTGGTTCCCGGTTGCTCACAAACCTGCGGCCCACCGCCAATCCCCTGTGGGAGCGGGCCTGCCCGCGAAGGCGTCGGCACAGACGACATCAATGCAAGCTGACCCACCGCCATCGCGAGCAGGCTCGCTCCCACACTGGTTCCCGGTGGCTCACAAACCTGCGGCCCAGCACAAATCCCTTGTGGGAGCGGGCCTGCCCGCGAAGGCGTCGGCACAAGCGATATCGAGGCAAGCTGACCCACCGCTTTCGCGAGCAAGCCCGCTCCCACACTGGATCTCGGTTGCTCACAAACCTGCGGCCCACCGCTAATCCCTTGTGGGAGCGGGCTTGCCCGCGAAGGTGTCGGCACAGGCGACATCGAGGCAAGCTGACCCACCGCTTTCGCGAGCAGGCTCGCTCCCACACTGGATCTCGGTAGCTCACAAAACTGCGGCCCACCACAAATCCCTTGTGGGAGCGGGCCTGCCCGCGAAGGCGTCGGCACAAGCGATATCGAGGCAAGCTGACCCACCGCTTTCGCGAGCAGGCTCCTACCGGGGCTAGTCGCGTCCCAGGCTGGCCAGCCATTGGGGAATGCGCCGCTCCAGGTAATAACTCGGGTGGCGCAAGGTCCCCTCGACGAACCCCACATGCCCGCCCTGGGCGTGCAGCTCAAGCTGGGTCGAGGCGGACAGTTCGCCGGGCTCGGGCAAGCTGTGGGGAAACACGAAAGGATCGTCGGCCGCCTGGATCAGCAGGGTGGGCGTGTTGATCTCGCCCATGAAATAGCGGCTGGAAGCGCGCCGGTAGTAGTCCGCCGCGTCCGAGAAACCATGCAGCGGCGCGGTTACCCGGCCATCGAAGTCCCAGAAGGTGCGCATGTTTTCCAGCGGGCCAAGTGCCGCCAGGGTCGCCAGCCCCTCGTGGCGTCCATCGTGCTGGAATTGGCGTTGCTTGTTGCGCACATAGGCCACCAGCTGGCGCATGAAATGGGCCTGGTAGAACCGGGAGAAACCCTGCCCGATGCGATCGGCGCACTGGTCGAGGCGAAACGGCACCGAAACCGCCACGGCGCCCTGCAACTGGCTCTGGCTGCCGGTTTCACCCAGGTGCTTGAGCAACACATTGCCGCCCAGTGAATAGCCCACCGCGAACAGCGGCGCCAACGGTCGCCGGACGCGCAGGTGGGCAATGGTGGCGGCCAGGTCTTCGCTGACCCCGGAGTGATAGCTGCGGGCCAACAGGTTCGGCTCCCCCGAACAGCCGCGCCAGTTCAGCGCCACGCTGGCCCAACCCTGGCGATCGAGGGCGTGTTGCAGCCCGGCCACGTAGGGCGAATTGGAAGAGCCGGTCAGCCCGTGAAGCACCAGCACCAGCGGCGCCTCGGCGTTGTGCGGGCCATGCCAGTCGAGGTCGAGGAAATCGCCATCATCCAGCCACAGGCGCTCGCGTTGGCGGGCGATATGGGTGGTCTTGCGCCACAGCGGCCCCCACAAGGTCTGCAAGTGCGGGTTGCCAAGGCCCCGGGCGGGGATGAATCGTTCAGATGCAGCGGCCATTGTTATTGTTCTCGATGCACCGGCAGGCCGTTCAATCAACGGCTTGCGCCATTCGTTGCCACAACGCGTAGTACACCTGCCCGGATTTCTGCTCGCGATGCAAACGCCAATTGCCCGGCAAGCCCAGGGTCGATGGAGCGGTCTCGCTTTCAGTGTAGACCCAGGCGTCCTCGGCCAACCACTGGCGCGCCTCCAGCAGGGCGCACACCGTCGGCAGCAGGTTCTGGTGGAACGGTGGGTCGAGGAACACCAAGTCGAAGGCCACCGCCGGCTGGCTGTCGAGGTAGCGCAGCGCGTCGGCCGTCTGCACCTGGCCGACCGTGCAACGCAGGGTGCCCAGGTGCTCTTTCAACTGGGACACCGCCACGTTGTTGGCGTCCAGGGCCTGGCCCATGGCGGCGCCCCGGGACAACGCTTCGAGAAACAACGCGCCACTGCCGGCGAACGGGTCGAGCACCCGTGCCCCGGCGACATACGGCGCCAACCAGTTGAACAGGGTTTCCCGCACGCGGTCCGGCGTCGGGCGCAGGCCCGGCGCGTCGGGGAAGCTCAAGCGCCGGCTGCGCCATTCGCCGCCGATGATGCGCAGTTGGTTCACCCCGTTATGGACGGGTTTCTTGCTGGAATTCGATGGACGGGCCATTAGTGCTCCGGGACCCCGAGCGGTTGCTCGGCAGGTTTGTCGGTGGGGGCCGGTAGCGGCTTCTGCGGCACGGTCGGGCCGGCGGTGACGATGACCATCTTGTCGGTGCTCAGGTGTTTGCCCAGCGCGGCCCGGACCTGGTCGACGGTCAGCGCCTGGGACTGGCGCATGAAGTCTTCCAGGTAGCTCAGCGGCAAGTCATAGAAGCCCATGGCGCCGAGCTGGCCGACGATGTCGGCGTTGCTGGCGGTGGACAGCGGGAAGCTGCCGGCCAGTTCGCGCTTGGCGTCGTCCAGTTCTTTCTGGGTCGGGCCATTCTTCAGGTACTCTGCGAACACGTCCTGCACCAGTTTCAGCGTGCCTTCGCTCATTTCGGCGCGGGTCTGCAGGTTGATCATGAATGGGCCGCGGGCCTGCATCGGCGTGAAGCCGGAGTACACGCCGTAGGTCAGGCCGCGTTTTTCCCGAACCTCGGTCATCAGGCGCGTGCCGAAACCGCCGCCGCCGAGGATCTGGTTGCCCAGGGACACGGCGGCGAAGTCCGGGTCGTCCCGGTCGATGCCCAGTTGCGCAAGCATCAGGTTGGTCTGCTTGGATGGAAACTCGATGTGGCTGACGCTGGCCTTCGGCTCCACGGGTGCCGGGGTCTTGGGCAGGGCCGGCCCTTTGGGCAGCGCCGCGGACACCTGGCTGGCCATCGCTTCGGCTTCGGCCCGGGACAGGTCGCCCACCAGCGCGATCACCGCGTTGCCAGCGGTATAGGCCTTGGCGTGGAAAGCCCGCAGTTGGGCCAGCGTGATCGGTGGGATACTTTCGGCGGTGCCATCGCTGGAGTGACCGTAAGGATGATCGCCGTACAGGCGCTTCATCAATTCCAGCCCGGCGAGTTTGCCGGGGTTCTGTTTCTGGTACTCGAAACCGGCCAGCATCTGGTTCTTGATGCGGCTGAAGGAGTCGGCGGGAAAGGTCGGCTTGCCGACCACGTCGGCGAACAACTTCAGCGCCGGCTCGCGCTTGTCCACGGCGCTGAGGCTGCGCAGGGACGCCACGGCCATGTCCCGGTAGGCGCCGTTGCCGAAGTCCGCGCCGAGGCTTTCGAAGCCTTCGGCAATGGCGCCGACGTCCTTGCCGGCCACGCCCTCGTTGAGCATGGCGTTGGTCAGCATCGCGACGCCGGGGGCATCGCCGTCCTGGCTGCTGCCGGCGGCGAAGGTCAGGCGCAGGTCGAACATGGGTAATTCCCGGGCTTCGACGAACAGCACCTTGGCGCCCTCGGCGGTTTTCCAGGTTTGCACGTCGAGCTGGCGATGGCTGGGCGCCTTGCCGTCCAGTTCCGCCAATGATTGCAGCTTGTTGCCGGACTTGGCGCTGTCCAGGGCCTGGCTCGCGGTGACGCCCGTGGTGGGCAGCAGGTAGAACGCCAGGGCGCCGGCCAGGGCGACGAACACCAGGCCGATCAACAGCCGGCGCGACGATGTGCGCTCACTCATGCGCTTTCTCCTCGGGCAGGACATGCGCGACGCTCAGGCGTGCGCGGGTGAAATACAGCTGGGCTGCCTTCTGGATATCTTGCGGGGTCACGCTTTGCAGGTCGGCGAGCTCCGTGTCCATCAGCCTCCAGGTCAGGCCGACGGTTTCCAGTTGGCCGATGGCGGTGGCCTGGCTGGTGATCGAATCGCGCTCGTAGACCAGGCCGGCAATGACCTGGGCGCGCACGCGCTCCAGTTCGTCCGCCGTCGGGGCCGTGGTCTTCAATTGTTCGAGCAACCGCCACAGCCCGGCTTCGGCCTCGGCGATGGTCTTGTTCTTCTGGGTGTTGGGCGTCGCCGACAAGGTGAACAGCGAGTCGCCCCGGGTGTAGGCGTCGTAGTTCGACGAGCCGCCGGAGACCAGCTCCTCGCCGCGTTCCAGCTGGGTCGGGATGCGCCCGCTGTAGCCGCCGTCCAGCAGCGCCGAGATCAGCCGCAAGGCGTTGACCGAACGCTTGTCCGTCGCGGTGGCGATGCTCGGTACGTTGAAGGCCATCATCACGCTGGGCAATTGGGTCTGCACATGCAGGGTGATCTGGCGTTCGCCGGGCTCGGCCAGTTCCAGGGGTATCTTCGCCGACGGCACGGCGCGCCGGGCAATCGGGCCGAAGTAGCGCTGGGCCAGGGCCTTGACCTCGTCCGGCGTCACGTCGCCCACCACCACGAGGGTCGCGTTGTTCGGGGTGTACCAGGATTCGTACCAGTGCCGCAGCTCCTCGACGGTCATGCGGTCGAGGTCGGCCATCCAGCCGATGGTCGGCGTGTGGTAGCCGCTGGCCGGATAGGCCATGGCCTTGAAGCGTTCGTAGGCCTTGGACATGGGCTTGTCGTCAGTGCGCATGCGGCGCTCTTCCTTGATGACCTCGATCTCGCGGCTGAACTCGTCCGGCGGCAGGCGCAGGCTGGCCATGCGGTCGGCTTCCAGTTCGAAGGCCACGGCCAAGCGATCGCGGGCCAGTACCTGGTAATAGGCGGTGAAGTCGTCGCTGGTGAAGGCGTTCTCTTCGGCGCCCAGGTCGCGCAGGATCAGCGAGGCTTCGCCGGGGCCGACCTTTTCACTGCCCTTGAACATCATGTGTTCCAGGGCGTGGGACAGGCCGGTCTGGCCCGGGGTCTCATAGCTGGAGCCGACCTTGTACCAGACCTGCGAGACCACCACCGGCGCACGATGGTCTTCGCGCACCACGACCTTCAGGCCATTGTCGAGGGTGAATTCGTGGGTGGGTTGTGGGTCGGCGGCCAGGGCTGAAAGGGGCAGACAAACCGTGCTGAACAGCAGGCCTGCAACGCGGCGGGCAAGGGCATTCATTCGTGTTTAAACCTGTTGGGCTGCCCGCTAGGTCTTAGCGTCGGCGGGCGAGAGGGTGCTAGGATAACGGTCCGTTTTACTGGCGGCCACGCCTATCGGGCCTTTTATCGGTCCAGGGCTGTTTGGGTTCTGCGCAGAAACACCGGGTTAGCGTGTCGATCCCGACGTTTTCGCCGATGATGCCGTACCAGTCCTTTGAAAAAATCAGCCATGAGGTGTCCCCGGGACATTTCGACAATCTGTTGCCCGTGAACAAGCTGGGTGAAACGCAGTCTGTTCAGCATCGAATATTTATCACCGAGGTGCCCTCGTGGCGCTTCGCTACCGTGAGATAGCCGTCCTCCATGTTTGGTTCCAACGACGACAAGAAGACCCCAGCTGCGGCTGGCGAGAAGAAAGGCCTGTTCGGATGGCTGCGCAAGAAGCCGCAGGAAACCGTCGTCGAGCAGCCGCAAGCGCCGCTTGAGCCCGCCGCCGAGCCGGTGGCCGAGGAAGCCGCGCCCATCGTCCTGCCGATTGCCGAGCCGGTGCTGCAACCGGTCGAGGCCGAACCCGAGCCCGCCGCCGAGCCGCTGGTAGAACAGCCGCTGGCCCCGCCCGCCGGGCAAGCGCCCTGGCTGACCTTGCCGGTGGCGGAAGAACCGGTGGCGCTGGTCGACGAGGCGCAGGCCTCGCAGGTCGCCCCGCCGATCCCGGCAGCTACCGAGCCTGTCGTCGCGCCGGTGGTACCACCAGTTGCCGATGTGCCGGCGGCGGTCGCCACGCCGGCCGTCCCGGTGCCTGCCGCCGGGCCCGTGCCAGTGCCCGCAGAGCCCGAGGCCCCGGCGCAACCGGTGCGCGCCAGCGAAGAGACCAAGGTCGGCTTCTTTGCCCGCCTCAAGCAAGGCCTGTCGAAGACCAGCGCCAGCATCGGCGAGGGCATGGCCAGCCTGTTCCTGGGCAAGAAGGTCATCGATGACGAATTGCTGGAAGACATCGAGACCCGCCTGTTGACCGCCGATGTTGGCGTCGAGGCAACGTCGGTGATCATCAAGAGCCTGACCCAGAAAGTCGCGCGCAAGCAGTTGACCGACGCCGACGCGTTGTACAAGTCCCTGCAGGACGAGCTGACCAACCTGCTCAAGCCGGTGGAACAACCCCTGGTGATCGCGTCCCGGGACAAGCCGTACGTGATCCTGGTGGTGGGCGTCAACGGCGCCGGCAAGACCACCACCATCGGCAAGTTGGCGAAGAAACTGCAGCTGGAGGGCAAGAAAGTCATGCTCGCCGCGGGCGACACCTTCCGCGCAGCCGCCGTGGAGCAACTGCAAGTGTGGGGTGAGCGCAACAAGATCGCGGTGATCGCCCAGCACACCGGTGCCGATTCGGCCTCGGTGATCTTCGACGCCGTGCAGGCCGCCAAGGCCCGCGGCATCGACGTGTTGATCGCCGACACCGCCGGTCGCCTGCACACCAAGGACAACCTGATGGAGGAGCTGAAAAAGGTCCGCCGGGTCATCGGCAAGCTCGACGCCGAGGCACCTCACGAAGTGCTGCTGGTGCTGGACGCCGGCACCGGCCAGAACGCCATCAGCCAGGCCAAGCAATTCAACCAGACCGTCGAATTGACCGGGCTGGCCCTGACCAAGCTCGATGGCACCGCCAAGGGCGGGGTGATCTTCGCCCTGGCCAAGCAGTTCGGCCTGCCTATTCGCTACATCGGCGTGGGTGAAGGCATCGACGACCTGCGCACCTTTGAAGCCGAGCCCTTTGTCCAGGCGCTGTTTGCCGAGCGGGAGCATTCATGATTCGTTTCGAACAGGTCGGTAAGCGCTATCCGAACGGGCACGTCGGCCTGCATGAGCTGAGCTTTCGGGTCCGCCGCGGCGAGTTTCTGTTTGTCACCGGCCATTCCGGCGCCGGTAAGAGCACCTTGTTGCGCCTGCTGCTGGCAATGGAGCGGCCCACCACCGGCAAGCTGCTGCTGGCCGGCCAGGACCTGAGCACCATCAGCAACGCCCAGATTCCCTACCTGCGCCGGCAGATCGGCGTGGTGTTCCAGAATCACCAGCTGCTGTTCGATCGCACCGTGTTCAACAACGTGGCCCTGCCGCTGCAGATCCTCGGGCTGTCCAAGGCCGAGATCAACAAGCGCGTCGATTCGGCCCTCGAGCGCGTGGCCCTGTCGGACAAGACCGACCTGTACCCCGGCGACCTGTCCACCGGCCAGCAACAGCGCGTCGGCATTGCCCGCGCCATCGTCCATCGCCCGGCCTTGCTGCTGGCGGACGAACCCACCGGTAACCTCGACCCGCGCCTGGCGGCGGAAATCATGGGCGTGTTCGAAGACATCAACCGCCTGGGTACCAGCGTGCTGATCGCCAGTCACGACCTGGCCTTGATCGCCCGCATGCGTCACCGCATGCTCACCTTGCAACGTGGCCGACTGATCGGTGACGGGGAGGCTGGTGTATGAGTGCAACCCGTAGCCCGAAAGTGGCCGAGCGCGTGGCGCCAAAGGCCTCCGACCCGCAGCCGCAAAAGAAGAAGCGCGACGATGATGACGGCCCGGACTTCCCGACGCTGCTGCGTGCCTGGATCGAAAGCCATCGTGCCAGCCTGCTGGACAGCCTGCGGCGCCTGGGCAAGCAGCCCATCGGCAGCTTCTTCACCTGCATGGTGATGGCGGTCGCCTTGAGCTTGCCGATGGGGCTGTCGTTGCTGCTCAACAACGTGGAGCGCCTCGGTGGCTCCTGGCAGCGTGCGGCGCAGATCTCCCTGTACCTGCAACTGGAAGCGACACCGGGCGAAGGCCAGGCGCTGCGCGAGCAGATCATGGCCATGCCGGGTGTGGCCGATGCCGAATACATCAGCCGCGAGCAGGCGCTCGAGGAGTTCCAGCAACAGTCCGGCCTGGGCGAAGCCCTCAAGGAGTTGCCGCAGAACCCGCTGCCGGGCGTGGTGCTGGTGACGCCGAAGGAGGTCGACAAGCCGACCCTTGAAGCATTGAGACAAAAACTTTCCGAATTGCCCAAGGTACAACAGGCCCAGCTTGATCTAGTCTGGGTCGAGCGTCTGGCGGCGATCCTCAAGCTCGGCGACCGGTTCGTCTTCGGCCTGACGGTGCTGCTGGTTTCTGCATTACTTTTGGTGATAGGCAATACCATTCGTCTTCATATTGAAAACCGCCGCACCGAGATAGAAGTGATTAAACTCGTCGGCGGCACGGACAGTTATGTGCGCAGGCCCTTCCTCTACATGGGCGCGCTGTATGGCTTCGGTGCCGGGATCCTGTCCTGGGGTGTATTGGCGTTCGGCCTGGATTGGCTGAACGATGCGGTGGTGGGGCTGGCCGGCTTGTACGGCAGCGACTTCGCACTGGCCGGCGTGCCAGTCGCCGACGGTCTGTCGCTCTTGCTTGGCGCCGTGCTGTTGGGTTATATCGGTGCATGGATTGCGGTAGCACGCCACTTGCGTGAGCTTGCACCAAAATAGTGATTTTGCGCGTATTGACCTTTCAGTTTTTGTGGGAACTTGTCCTACGGTTCCCGGTCAATTTTCGCAGTGCTGAACTGCACGAGTTATGTGAGTCGGAGGTTTTTTCGTATGACCACTTCTTTGCAACCTGCTTATGCCTTGGTCCCAGGTGCGAACCTGGAGGCGTATGTGCACACGGTGAACAGCATTCCCTTGCTGACGCCCGAGCAGGAGCGTGAACTGGCCGAGAGTCTCTATTATGAGCAGGATCTTGAGGCGGCTCGGCAGATGGTGCTCGCCCACCTGCGTTTTGTCGTACATATCGCCCGCAGCTATTCCGGCTACGGGCTGGCCCAGGCCGACCTGATCCAGGAAGGCAACGTAGGCCTGATGAAGGCGGTCAAGCGTTTCAACCCGGAAATGGGCGTGCGCCTGGTGTCGTTTGCGGTGCACTGGATCAAGGCAGAAATCCACGAGTTCATCCTGCGCAACTGGCGCATCGTGAAGGTCGCCACCACCAAGGCCCAGCGCAAGCTGTTCTTCAACCTGCGCAGCCAGAAGAAACGCCTGGCCTGGCTGAACAACGAAGAAGTCCACCGCGTGGCCGAAAGCCTGGGCGTGGAGCCGCGGGAAGTCCGCGAGATGGAAAGCCGCCTGACCGGCCACGACATGGCCTTCGACCCGGCCGCCGAAGCGGACGACGACAGCGCCTTCCAATCGCCGGCCAACTACCTGGAAGACCACCGGTACGACCCGGCCCGGCAACTGGAAGACGCCGACTGGAGCGACAACTCCAACACCAACCTGCACGAAGCGCTGGAAGTGCTGGACGAGCGCAGCCGCGACATCCTCTACCAGCGCTGGCTGGCCGAGGAAAAAGCCACGCTGCACGACCTGGCGCAGAAGTACAACGTGTCAGCCGAGCGGATTCGCCAGCTTGAGAAAAGCGCGATGAACAAGCTCAAGATGTCGATTGCGGCTTGACCGGCGCAACGCAATGAGAAAACGCCTCGATCAGTGATGATCGGGGCGTTTTTGTTTGTACTCAATGTCAGAGCCGGCACAGCTCCTGTGGGAGCGAGCTTGCTCGCGATGGCAATTGAGCATTCAACAGAGAGGCTGACTGTTCCACCGTCATCGCGAGCAAGCTCGCTCCCACAGGGGAGCGAGCGCCTACTGAGCCCAAGGCGCCCGCCGCGCATGATCGAGTTCCAGCAGGTAGCTGTCGCCCCCCAGCTGGCTCATCTGTTGGCGAATCCAACTGGCCCGTCGCAGCACGTAGGGGCTCGGCCGGCTGGCGCTCCACTTGCGCGGGTTTGGCAGGACGGCCGCCAGCAGGCTGGCTTGTTGCCGGGACAAGGCGCTGGCGCCGGTGTGAAAGTGATGGCGCGCAGCGGCCTCCGCCCCGAACACGCCGTCGTCCCATTCGACGCTGTTGAGGTACACCTCGAGAATCCGCTGCTTGGGCCAGAACACTTCGATCAGCCCGGTGAACCAGGCTTCCAGGCCCTTGCGCAGCCAACTGCGGCCCGACCACAAAAACAGGTTCTTGGACACTTGCTGGCTGAGGGTGCTGGCACCGCGAATCGAACCGCCGCGTTCATTGTGGGCGAGCGCGGCCTGGATCGCGCCAATGTCGAAGCCCCAGTGTTCGGGAAACTTCTGGTCTTCGCCGGCCATCACGGCGACCTTGAGGCTGTCGGAGATCTGGTCCCAGGGCTGCCAGGTGCGTTGCAGGTCGATGGGCTCGCCGTTGAACCAGGATTGGACCTTGCGCTCGATCATCAGCGCCGTGAACGGTGGCGGCACGACGCGCAACAGCAGCACCAGGACAACGCTGCCGACGGCGAACCAGAGCAGGGCTTTGAGGAATCGTCGAAACAATGAACGCAGCATAGAGATGGCTTGGCCGAACCGGTCGAGCGGGCCATTATACAGACCCTGTCCCCCGCGTCTGATTGGAGTTCTCATGCTGCGTAGCTTTCTGATGCTGGCCGCTTTTTTCGGTTTCACCGGCGTGGCGCTCGGGGCCTTCGCCGCCCACGGCCTGAAAAACCGCCTGAGCGCCGATTACTTGGCGATTTTCCATACCGGCGTCACCTACCAACTGGTGCACACCCTGGCATTGCTGGGCGTTGCGTTGCTGGCCACGCACATTCCCGGGCGCATCGTCACTTGGGCCGGGATTTCCTTCGTCATCGGCATCCTGCTGTTCTCCGGCAGCCTGTACCTGCTGACGCTCACAGGCATCAGCAAGCTGGGCATCATCACCCCGTTGGGTGGCGTGGCGTTCCTGGTCGGCTGGCTGTGCCTGGGCATCGCCGCCTGGCGCCTGCAACTTGCGGCTTGAAGCTTGTAGCTTGTAGCTGACCAAGGGACTTGGGTCCCCCGGACTGATCGGGCTAGAATGCCTGCCCCTAAAAATGATGGCGGCATCCGGCATGCGCATTCAGTTGAACGGCGAACCCCTTGACCTGCCCGACGGTGAAACCGTCGCGGCCCTGCTGACCCGCCTGGAACTCGCCGGGCGACGTGTCGCGGTGGAGCTCAACCTGGATATCGTCCCGCGCAGCCAGCACGCCGACACCACCCTCAACGAGGGTGACCAGGTTGAAGTCGTGCACGCCATTGGTGGCGGCTAGTCGCTCCGGTTCCATCGTTTTTCGCAAGAACCTCACCCCAACAGAGGATTTCCCATGAGCATCGTTCGTAGCGACAAGCCCTTCGTCCTGGCCGGTCGTACCTACCAGTCGCGCTTGCTGGTAGGCACCGGCAAGTACCGCGACATGGAAGAGACCCGCCTGGCCATCGAAGCCTCGGGCGCCGAAATCGTGACCGTCGCCGTACGCCGGACCAACATCGGCCAGAACCCGGGCGAACCGAACCTGCTGGATATCCTGCCGCCGGATCGCTACACCATCCTGCCGAACACCGCTGGCTGCTTCGACGCCACCGAAGCCGTGCGCACCTGCCGCCTGGCCCGTGAGCTGCTCGATGGACACAACCTGGTGAAGCTGGAAGTGCTGGCCGACCAGAAGACCCTGTTCCCCAACGTGATCGAAACCCTCAAGGCCGCTGAAACCCTGGTCAAGGAAGGCTTCGACGTGATGGTCTACACCAGCGACGACCCGATCATCGCCCGTCAACTGGCAGAAATCGGCTGCATCGCGGTCATGCCGCTGGCCGGCCTGATCGGTACGGGCCTGGGAATCTGCAACCCGTACAACCTGCAGATCATCCTCGAAGAAGCCAAGATCCCGGTGCTGGTGGATGCCGGCGTCGGTACCGCCTCCGACGCCACCATCGCCATGGAGCTGGGTTGCGAAGCGGTGCTGATGAACTCGGCCATCGCCCACGCCCAGCAACCGGTGCTGATGGCCGAAGCGATGAAGCACGCCATCGTGGCCGGGCGCCTGGCGTACCTGGCCGGCCGCATGCCGAAAAAACTTTACGCCAGCGCCTCCTCGCCGCTGGATGGTCTGATCAAGTAAGAGCCATTGATGACTGAATCGAACGACACGCCTGTCCAGCCGGACGAAGGCGAAGAGCGCCAACACCGCCGCATCAAGAGTTTCGTGATGCGCGCCGGGCGCATGACTGAAGGCCAGCAACGCGGCCTGGAGCAGGGCGCGCCGCTATTTGTCCTGCCGCTTGCCGATGCGCCGGTGGACTTCGACCAAGTGTTCGGCCGCTCGGCCCCGCGCTCGCTGGAAATCGGTTTTGGCATGGGCCACTCGTTGCTGGAGATGGCCGCCGCGGCCCCGGAACAGGATTTCATCGGCGTGGAAGTGCACCGTCCCGGTGTCGGTGCGCTGCTCAACGGCGTGCTGACCCAGGGGCTGACCAACCTGCGGGTCTACGATTGCGACGCCATCGAAGTGCTCAACCGTTGCGTGGCCGACAACAGCCTCGACCGGCTGATGCTGTTCTTCCCGGACCCTTGGCACAAGAGCCGCCATCACAAGCGCCGCATCGTCCAGGCTTCGTTCGCCGAGCTGGTGCGCAGCAAGTTGAAGGTCGGTGGCGTGCTGCACATGGCCACCGACTGGGAGCCCTACGCCGAATACATGCTGGAAGTGATGAACGTCGCGCCGGGCTACCGCAACCTCGCCGAAGACGGCCGGTACGTCCCGCGTCCGGCCGAACGACCGATCACCAAGTTCGAGCGCCGCGGCGAGCGGCTGGGGCATGGGGTCTGGGATTTGAAGTTCGAGAAGCTGGCGTAGGCCATACGCAATACCACTGTGGGAGCAGAGCTACTGTGGGAGCAAGGCTTGCCCGCGATAGCAGCGCCTCGGTACCCAATTGAACCCCGGGTTTGCCTGCATCGCGAGCAAGCTTTGCTCCCACAAAGCCCGCTCCCACATGTGTTCTGGGGTGCCTGTCGGCTCAGCGCCGATCCGCCACCACCCCAATCAACACCAATACCACCAACAACACCGGCGCCAGGCTGTAGTTGTTGAACTGGCTCAGCCCGCGCACCACCCACGGCGTGGCGTAGATCAGGGCGGCGCCACTGCCGATCATGCACAGCAGGGCGATCAATGGCACGCGCAACGCGCCGGCGATGCTGCCCAGGCGTTGTTCGACCCAGGCCTTGATGTCCGCACCGAACAGCACCAGCAAGCAGCCAACCAGCGCCAGGGAGATGTCCGACAGGTTGCTGCGGCTCCAGCGGGACACGGTGGCCAGCAGGTCGAGTACCAGATCCATTCGATTTCCTTAGTGTTGATCAGCTCAGAAAGGTCTGCAGCAAGTCATTGAGAAACAGTTGCCCGCGCGCGGTGGCCGCCAGGCGTGACGGTTCGACCTGCAACAACCCGCTTTGTTCGGCTTCGCGGCGGCCATCTGCCAGGCTTTGCAGGGGCAGGCCGGTGCGTTCCGGGTACAGCCGGGCATCCACACCCTGGGTCAGGCGCAGGGCGTTCATCAGGAACTCGAACGGCAATTCTTCGTTGGCCAGAGCCTTCTCGCCGGCCAGGAAGCGTTTGGCCGGGTTGAGGTAGTCCTTGGGCAGGCGCGTCTTCCAGGTGCGCACGATGCGCCCGTCCGGATGGCTGAGCTTGCCGTGGGCACCGGCGCCGATGCCGATGAAGTCGCCGAAGCTCCAGTAATTGAGGTTGTGCCGTGCCGCCCGGCCGGGCTGGGCGTAGGCCGAGACTTCGTACTGGGCGTAGCCGTGTTCGGCGAGCAGGGCCTGGCCGGCTTCCTGGATGTCCCACAGGGTGTCGTCTTCCGGCAGCGTCGGCGGCTGGTTCCAGAACACCGTATTGGGTTCCAGCGTCAGTTGGTACCAGGAGATATGCGTCGGCTTCAAGGCGATGGCCTGGCGCAGGTCGCCCAGGGCATCCTCCAGGGACTGGTCGGGCAGGCCGTGCATCAGGTCCAGGTTGAAGTTGTCGAACCCGGCCTGGCGGGCCATGTCGGCGGCGCGCACGGCTTCGTCACCGTTGTGGATACGTCCCAGGGCCTCGAGCTTGGCCTGCTGGAAGCTCTGGATGCCGATGGACAGGCGATTGATGCCCAGCGCCCGGTAGGCGACGAACTTGGCTTGCTCGAACGTGCCGGGGTTGGCTTCCAGGGTGATTTCGATGTCGGGGGCGAACGCAATGCGCGCCTCGACGCCCTTGAGCAGCCGGCCCAGGGCCTGGGCGCTGAACAGGCTGGGCGTGCCGCCACCGAAGAAGATCGAGCTCAGGGCCCGGCCATGCACCCCGTGCAGGTCCTGGTCGAGGTCGGCCAGCAAGGCGTCGACGTATTCCTCTTCCGGCAGCTGCGGGCTGGCGGTGTGGGAGTTGAAGTCGCAGTAGGGGCATTTGCGTACGCACCACGGGATGTGGATGTACAACGCCAGGGGCGGCAACACCGGCAGTGGCGCCCGGGGCGTGTGTGCGCCGCCGTGGATCAGCGGCGCGGGGACGTCATTGCTCATTGCAGGCCCAGGCGCTGGCGCAGCAGGACCATGGCGCGGGCGCGGTGGCTCAGTTGGTTCTTTTCCTGCGGGCCCAGTTCGGCGCTGGAGCAACTGCGTTCCGGCACCCAGAACAGCGGGTCGTAGCCAAAGCCGTGCGCGCCGCGGGCCTCGGTGAGGATGCGCCCATGCCACAGGCCTTCGCAGAGGATCGGCAGCGGGTCGTCGGCGTGCCGCACCAGGGCCAGGACGCAGACGAACTGCGCGCCGCGCTGGGCTTCGGGCACATCCCTGAGGGCCTCGAGCAGCTTGGCATTGTTCGCCGCGTCGCCCTGGCCGTCGGCATAACGGGCCGAATAGATGCCCGGCGCGCCGCCCAGGAAGTCCACCGCCAGCCCGGAGTCGTCGGCCAGGGCCGGCAGGCCGGACAGGCGCGCGGCGTTGCGGGCCTTGAGGATGGCGTTCTCGACGAACGACAGGCCGGTTTCTTCAGGCTCCACCTGGCTGAACTCGCCGATCGAGCGCAATTGCACCGACCCGCCGAGCATGGCCTGGAGTTCCTTGAGTTTGCCGGCGTTGTGGCTGGCGAGTACGAGTTGGGTGAGGTTCATCATTCGCCGGGGAACAGTTCCTGGTTGAAGTTGAGGGTGTTGATCTTGTCGCCGGTCTGCACCTTGATCTCGAAGGTGCGGGTTTCCTGCTGCTCCACCGGGTATTGGGCGATGTAGTAGATCGCACTTTGCTGCTCGATGACCTGGCGGAACGCCAGCGGGACCGTCTTGCCGGTCAGGTCCTTGATCGTGCCGCTGACCTGGGCCATCAAGGGCTTGCCGTCCTTGATCACCGAGACATTGATCACCCCCTGGTTCTTGCTGCGCACCAGCTCGGCGGCCTTGGCGATGTCCGGCGTCAGGAAGGTGGAGTTGAAGGTGTTGTAGTGCACGGTGACGTCACCGAACGCTTCCTTGCGCTCGGCCTTGATGACGTCGGTGGCCATGACGCCGGCGCTCAGGCAGGCGGTGATGAGAAACAACGCGAGACGTTTCATGTCGTGCTCCTGTCAGGGCCGGGGTTCACACCGCGACCTGGTAGTCGGAGAGGCCTGGGCTGCTGACCCGATAGATGCCGATCTCACCTAACAGATTAGGCCATAGCTTGCTGGCCCACCCGTGGCGGTGCTGCTGGTCCACGGCCAGGCGATCGATGACCTTGGCTTCACGTTCGCGGCACAACGCCTCGAAATCCGCGAAGGTGCAAAAGTGGATGTTCGGCGTGTTGTACCACGTGTACGGCAGGAACTCCGACACCGGCATGCGGCCCTTGCTCGCCAGGTACCAGCGGCAGCGCCAGTGACCGAAGTTGGGGAAGGTGATGATGCACTGGCGCCCGACCCGGAGCATTTCGTCGAGGATCTTGTCCGGGTAATGCACCGCTTGCAGGGCCTGGGTCATGACCACGATGTCGAAGCTGTTGCTGGCGAAGTTGCCCAGGCCCTTGTCCAGGTCCTGCTCGATGACGTTGATGCCCTTGGCGACGCATTCGGCGATGTTGTCCGGGTCGTTTTCCAGGCCATAGCCGCTGACTTGTTTGTTGTCACGCAGCCAGGTCAGCAGTTCGCCGTCGCCACAGCCCAGGTCGAGCACGCGGCTGCCGGCGGGGATCCATTCCTGGATGATTTCCAGATCGGCTCTCATGGCGTCCTCACAGCGTTATACGGTTCATGTAGTTGCCGAACGCCTGCAGGTAGCGCGGGATCGGGATCAAAAAGGCGTCGTGGCCCTGGGGGGCGTCGATTTCCAGGTAGCAGACGTCCTTGCGCGCGGCCATCAGTGCGTCCACCAGTTCACGGGAGCGCGCCGGGGAAAAGCGCCAGTCGGTGGTGAATGACATCACGCAGAACTTGGCGGTGGCGCCGGCGAAGGTCTTCGCCAGGTCATCGTCGAAGTTTGCCGCCGGATCGAAGTAGTCCAGGGCCTTGGTCATCAGCAGGTAGGTGTTGGCGTCGAAGCGCCCGGAAAACTCCTCGCCCTGGTAACGCAGGTAGCTTTCCACCTGGAACTCGACGCTGTGGAAGTCGTAGTTGAGCTTTTCGCTCTTGAGGCCGCGGCCGAATTTCTCGCCCATGGAGTCGTCGGACAGGTAGGTGATGTGCCCGACCATCCGCGCCAGCATCAGCCCGCGCTTGGGGATCACCCCGTGTTCCTGGAACGAGCCGCCATGGAACTCCGGGTCGGTGAGGATCGCCTGGCGCGCCACTTCGTTGAAGGCGATGTTCTGTGCCGACAGCTTGGGGGCCGAAGCGATCGCCAGGCAGTGGCGCACGCGGTCCGGGTAGGTGATGGTCCACTGCAGTGCTTGCATGCCGCCCAGGCTGCCGCCGATCACCGCCGCCCACTGGCCGATGCCGAGGCGGTCGGCCAGGCGTGCCTGGCTGTGGACCCAGTCTTCCACGGTCAGCACCGGGAAGTCGGCGCCGAAAGGCCTGCCGGTGTCCGGGTTGAGGCTGCTGGGGCCGGTGGAACCGTTGCAGCCACCGAGGTTGTTCAGGCTGACCACGAAGAACCGGTTGGTGTCGATGGGCTTGCCCGGGCCGATGCAACTGTCCCACCAGCCCGGCTTGCGGTCGTCGACGCTGTGGTAGCCGGCGGCGTGGTGATGGCCCGACAAGGCGTGGCAGATCAGCACGGCATTGCTCGCCGTGGCGTTGAGGGTACCGTAGGTTTCGTAGATCAGGTCATAGGCCGGCAACGAGCGACCACAGGCCAGGGCCAGGGGCTCGCTGAAATGCGCCACTTGCGGCGTCACCAGACCAACGGAATCGGCGGGAAAGGCAGCTGGCATCGACCCTGCTCTCGTTGAAATGAGGCGTAAGTCTAAAGACCGCTGGGGTTAGCGGCAAGCAAACGGCGGCGCTGATTGTGTGGCGAGGGGATTTATCCCCGATGGGCTGCATGGCAGCCCCACAGCAGGCAACCCAACCCGTCTGATGCATCTGCATGGACAGGTTTCAGGGCTGCTTTGCAGCCCAGCGGGGATAAATCCCCTCGCCACAAAGTGCGCATGCCTTGGCCTGGAGTGGGCCCGGTCAGATCAGCAGACGCAGGATCTCCGGCATCAGGGTCATGGCCGCGAGGTTGTTGATCACCAGCATGTCGATCAGCTTGAGCACCATGAACGCCAGGATCGGCGAGATATCCAGGCCGCCGAGGTTCGGCACGATGCGGCGGAACGGGGCCAGGGCCGGTTCGCAGATCTGGTTCACCAGTTCGGCGCCCGGGTTGTGGCTACCGGGGGCGACCCACGACAGGATCACGCTGATGATCATGGCGAAGAAGAAAATCTTCAGGAACAGCGCGGTCACGCCAATGATCGACCAGATCAGCAGTTGCAGCGGGTTGCCGGTGGTGCCGTAGGTCAGCAGCAGGGTCAGGGCCATCAGCGCCATCTGCACGAGGATGGCCAGCACCAGCGACGACATGTCCAGGCCGAACAGGCTCGGGATGACCCGGCGCAGGGGCTTGAGCAGCGGCTGGGTGGCCTTGACGACGAACTGGCACAGCGGGTTGTAGAAGTTGGCGCGCACCAGTTGCAGCACGAAGCGCAGCAGCACGATCAGCAGGTACAGGCTGCCAAGGGTTTGCAGCACGTAGACCGCTGCGGTGTTCAATCCAATCATGAATGGCTCCTTATTGACCCAGTTGTTCGGCCATTTCGGCCGAGCGGTGCGCGGCGGCGCCGAGTGCTTTTTCCACCAGGGCTTCGAAGCCTCCGGCCTGGAACGATTTGATGGCCGCTTCGGTGGTGCCGGCCGGCGAGGTGACGCGGCGGCGCAATTCGGCGGCATCGACGTCGCTGGATACCACCATGTGGGCCGCGCCAAGGGCGGTCTGCGCCGTCAGCTTCGCGGCGATCTCCCGGGGCAGGCCGAGTTTCTCGCCGGCAGCGGTCATGGCTTCCACCAGCAGGAAGAAGTACGCCGGGCCCGAGCCCGAGACCGCCGTGACCGCGTCCAGTTGCTGTTCGGTGTCCAGCCACAGCGCCAGGCCCACGGCCGACAGCAGCTCTTGCGCCTGCTGGCGTTGCTCGGCGCTCACCCGGGCGGTGGCGAACAGGCCGCTGACGCCCTGGCGCAGCAACGCCGGGGTATTGGGCATGCACCGGACGATGGGCTGGTCGCCCAGCCATGCGTTCATGCTGGCGCAGGTGATGCCGGCGGCAATCGACACCACCAGTTGATGGGGCTCGAGGCTCGGGCGAAGGGCTTCGCACACGCTTTTCATCGCCTGGGGCTTGACCGCCAGTACGATGACGTCCGCGCCGTCGATGGCCTGGGCATTGTCGGCAAAGGTGTCGATGCCGTGCTCGCTGCTGACCCGGCCGCGGGTTTCCTCGCCCGGATCGCTGGCGCGGATCTGCGAGGCGTCCAGGCCCTTGGCCCGCAGGCCGCCGATCAGGCTGGCGGCCATGTTGCCGGCGCCGATGAAGGCAATACGCATGTTGCTCATGACTGGTCCTTGATTAGAGAGTTGAGTCGGCATGGCTCGGGTTCAGCCAGCGCTGTAGTCGCGGGCGCCAAACAGGGCCGTCCCGATGCGGACCCAGGTGGCGCCTTGGGCGATGGCCGACTCGAGGTCATGGCTCATGCCCATGGAAAGGGTGTCCAGCGGCAGGTCCAGGCTCGCTTGCAGGCGTTGCACGGCGGCGAACGCGGCGTCCTGGGCGGCCCGGTCCTCGGTTGGCTCGGGAATGGCCATCAGCCCTCGCAGCTTCAGGTTCGGCAAGGCGCCGATGGCCGCGGCCAGGGCGGGCAGGTCCGCCGGGGTGCAGCCGGACTTGCTGGCTTCGCCGCTGACGTTGACCTGGATGCAGATGTTCAGCGGCGGCAACCCGGCAGGGCGCTGTTCGGACAGGCGCTGGGCAATTTTCAAGCGGTCCACGGAATGCACCCAATCGAAATGTTCGGCAATAGCGCGCGTCTTGTTCGATTGAATGGGGCCGATGAAGTGCCAGATCAAGGGCAGGTCGGTGAGTTCGGCCTGTTTGCCCAGGGCCTCTTGCAGGTAGTTTTCGCCGAAGTCCCGCACGCCGGCGGCGTAGGCTTCGCGCAGGGCCTGGGCGGGCTTGGTCTTGCTCACGGCCAGCAGGTGGACACTCTGTCCGGTGCGCTGGGCGGCCTGTTCCGCCGCGCGGATGCGCGATCTAACCTGAGCGATGTTGTCTGCTATCGTGGACATAAAGAAGCGCCAGCGGTCTGAGGTTCGCGGCATTCTACTGGAATTGAGGAGCGCTATGGATATCACTGAACTGCTGGCGTTCAGCGCCAAACAGGGGGCGTCGGACCTGCACCTGTCCGCCGGGTTGCCGCCCATGATCCGGGTCGATGGCGATGTGCGGCGGATCAACCTGCCGGCACTGGATCACAAGCAGGTCCATGAGTTGATCTACGACATCATGAATGACCGGCAGCGAGTGGATTACGAAAAGTTTCTGGAGACCGACTTTTCCTTCGAGGTACCGGGCGTCGCCCGCTTCCGGGTCAACGCGTTCAACCAGAATCGCGGCGCGGGGGCGGTGTTCCGGACCATTCCGTCGAAGGTCCTGACCATGGAAGACCTGGGGATGGGGGACGTGTTTCGCAAAGTGACCGAATCACCCCGGGGCCTGGTCCTGGTGACCGGGCCGACCGGCTCGGGCAAGTCCACCACCCTGGCGGCGATGATCGACTACCTCAACAGCCACAAGCACCATCACATCCTCACCATCGAAGACCCGATCGAATTCGTCCACGAGCCGCGCAAGTGCCTGATCAACCAGCGCGAGGTGCACCGCGACACCCAGGGCTTTTCAACGGCCCTGCGCTCGGCCTTGCGGGAAGACCCGGACGTGATCCTGGTGGGGGAAATGCGTGACCTGGAAACCATCCGCCTGGCGCTCACCGCGGCGGAGACCGGGCACCTGGTGTTCGGCACGCTGCACACCACGTCGGCGGCCAAGACCATCGACCGGGTGGTGGACGTGTTCCCGGGGGACGAGAAGTCCATGGTGCGTTCGATGCTGTCGGAATCGCTGCAGGCGGTGATCTCCCAGACACTGGTGAAGAAGATCGGCGGCGGCCGCGTCGCCGCCCACGAGATCATGCTGGGCACGTCGGCCATTCGAAACCTGATCCGCGAAGACAAGATCGCCCAGATGTACTCGTCGATCCAGACCGGCGGGTCGTTGGGCATGCAGACCCTGGACATGTGCCTCAAGGACCTGGTGGCCAAGGGTTTGATCAGCCGCGAACATGCGCGGGAGCGGGCGCGTACGCCGGATAATTTCTAGGGGAAGCGGCGTGGTCTGTGGCGAGGGGATTTATCCCCGTTGGGGTGCGAAGCAGCCCCAAATGGCTAGCCTGAAATAAGGTTCAAGCCTAATGCATTGTTGGGGGCGCTTCGCACCCCAGCGGGGATAAATCCCCTCGCCACAGGGGCCATGCACAGTTTGGATCAGCGCTGGACCACCCGCAATCCGCCCGGCTCTTTTGGCAGCACGCGCTTGGCAACCACGTAGTGGGTGTCCCAGTACGGCTTGTTCAGGGTGTCGATGGTCACCGACTTGCCGCGGCGCGGGGCATGGATGAAGCGGTCGTTGCCCAGGTAGATCGCCACGTGGTTGACCCGGCGGCTCTTGAGCTTGAAGAAGATCAGGTCGCCCGGCTTGAGGTCCTTGCGCTCGACTTTCTCGCCATGCCCGGCGGCCATCGCGTTGGACGTGCGCGGCAGGTCGAAGGTGGCGTCGTTGAAGGCGTACTTCACCAGCCCGCTGCAATCGAAGCCTTTACTTGGGCTGCTGCCGCCCCAACGATAAGGTGTGCCGAGCACGTTGACGGCGCGGCTCAGCACGTTGCTGCTAGTCTTGCTCGCCATGGGCGGCACCAGCTTGCTGTTGGCGGTACCTGGGCGTTGCGCAGTGGGTTTGTTCTTGCTCGAACTCGAAGGCGCAACCACATGGGATTTCGGGGTATAGCCGTTGATGTTGGGAAGACGTTGCTCACGATTGGTGGCGTGGGCGGCCAGTGGCAATAATAGGCAAATGGTTAGCCATGTCTTGAAAATTGGACGCATTAGGCAGGGCTCATAAAGGTTAGCGCGCAACTTTATAACAGCTTTTTTTGCGATTCCGAGGCCGTTTGTCGATTGCGAACCTCGGGTAAAACCCGCTCAAGTGCGACAAATTGGCCTGATTGTCCGACACAACCCCGGTGACACGGGGCTTTCGCCGAATCTGCGCGGGGAAGACCGCTTGTCGGCAAGACACGAAAAAGTCACAAAAGGTCAGAAAAAATTTATCTATCGAGGCAAAGAGACTCTTCATGAACAGCTATCAACCGGATGCCATCCACGACACCCACAGCAAGATCATTGGCTATCTGTTGTGGATTTTCGGCTTCACCGGCGCCCACCGCTTCTATTACGGCAAGCCGGTGACCGGCACGATCTGGTTCTTCACCTTTGGCCTGCTGGGCATCGGCTGGCTGATCGACCTGTTCCTGATCCCGGCCATGGACCGCGAGGCAGACCTGCGCTTCACCCCGGGGCCCATCGAGTACACGGTGGCGTGGATCCTGCTGACGTTCCTCGGCGTGTTTGGCGTGCACCGCATGTATCAGGGCAAATGGCTCAGCGGGATCGTCTACCTGCTGACGGGCGGGGTGTTTTTCCTGGGAGTGCTGTATGACTTCTGGACGTTGAACGACCAGGTTTCGATTCGCAATGCGCAGAAGCGTGGGGCTTTCCGGTAAGACCGTGTCGGCTGCATCGCGAGCAAGCTCGCTCCCACAGGGATCTTCAGAGCACACATTATTTGTGAGCACCTCAAATCCATTGTGGGAGCGAGCTTGCTCGCGATGCGGTATCAGGCCTGGTGGGTAATCCGCCCATCCATCAGCGTATAACGCACCACGCCCGGCAAGCTGTGGCCCAGGAACGGACAGTTGTCGCCCTTCGAGCGCCAGGCTTCGCCGGCCACGGTTGAGGCGGCGGGATCGAACAGCACCAGGTCGGCGGCCGCGCCAACCGCCAGTCGGCCGACCGGCAATTGCAACGCGGCGGCCGGGCCGGCGCTCAGGCGTGCCAGCAAGGTCGGCAGGTCGAGCAAGCCGTCTTCCACCAGGGTCATCGCCAGCGGCAGCAGCAGTTCGACGCTGCTGATGCCTGGCTCGGTGGCGCCGAACGGTGCCAGCTTGGCATCGCGCTCATGGGGCTGGTGATGGCTGGAGATGGCCGAGATCACCCCGGACTTCACCGCCTCGCGCAGGCCGTCGCGGTCGGCACGGGTGCGCAGCGGTGGCTGGACGTGATAGACGCTGTTGAAATCGATCAGCGCTTCGTCGGTCAGGATCAATTGGTACAGCGCTACGTCGGCGGTAACCGGCAGGCCCCGGGCCTGGGCCTGGGCGATCAGCGCCGCGCCACGGGCGCTGGTCAATTGGCTGAAGTGCGCGCGCACGCCGCTTTGCTCCACCAGCAGCAGGTCCCGGGCCAGGGCCACGGTCTCGGCGGTCTCCGGGATGCCCGGCAAGCCGAGGAAGCTGGCGGTCGGGCCTTCGTGGGCCAGGCCACCTTCGGCCAGGTCGTGATCCTGGGAGTGGAAAATCACTGTCAGACCGAAGGTCGCCGCGTATTCCAAGGCGCGGCACAGGGTACGGGTGTTGCGGAAGCTGTTCAGTCCGTTGCCGAACGCCACGCAGCCGGCATCGCGCAAGGCGATGAGTTCGGCCAGTTGCTCGCCGTCCAGGCCTTTGCTCAGTGCGCCGATCGGGAACACCTTGGTGTTGCCGGCCTCGCGGGCGCGGTCGAGGATCAGTTCGGCCACGGCCGAGGTGTCCAGCACCGGTCTGGTCTGTGGCGGGCAGCACAGGCTGGTCACGCCACCGGCGGCGGCGGCCCGGGTTTCGCTGACGATGCTGCCTTTGCGGCTGTAGCCGGGTTCGCGCAGGGCGACGTTCAGGTCCACCAGGCCCGGGGCGGCCACCAGGCCTTGGGCGTTGAGGGTCTCGACAGCGCTGAAGCCGGCGGGCGCGGCGCCCAGGGCGACGATCTTGCAGGCGTCGATGTGGATGTCGGTCACTTGATCCAGGCCGCTGGCCGGATCGATCACGCGTGCGCCGAGAATGCTGAGCTTCACTGGGCGTTCTCCTGGTCGAATTGGCGCTGGGCCGTTTGCCCGCTCATGGCCATGGACAGCACGGCCATGCGGATGGCGATGCCGTAGGTCACTTGGTTGAGGATCACCGAATGTGGCCCGTCGGCCACCGCCGACTCGATCTCCACCCCGCGGTTGATCGGGCCCGGGTGCATGACGATGGCGTCCGGCTTGGCCCCGGCCAGGCGGGCGGTGGTCAGGCCGTAAAGGCGGTAGAACTCGCCTTCGCTGGGCAGCAGGCCGCCGGTCATGCGTTCACGCTGCAGGCGCAGCATGATCACCACATCGACGTCCTTGAGGCCTTCGGTCATGTCGGTGTAGACCTTCACGCCGTACTGCTCGACGCCGATGGGCAGCAGGGTCTTCGGCGCGATCACGCGGATGTCCGGGCAGCCGAGGGTCTTGAGGGCCAGCATGTTCGAGCGGGCCACCCGCGAGTGCAGGATATCGCCGACGATGGCCACCGAGAGGTTCTCGAAGCTGCCCTTGTGCCGGCGGATGGTCAGCATGTCCAGCATGCCCTGGGTCGGGTGGGCGTGACGGCCATCGCCGCCGTTGATGATCGCCACCTGCGGGCAGACGTGTTCGGCAATGAAGTGCGCCGCGCCGGAATCACCGTGGCGCACGACGAACATGTCGGCGGCCATGGCTTCGAGGTTGCGCAGGGTGTCGAGCAGGGTTTCACCCTTGCTGGCCGAGGACGTCGACACGTTGAGGGTGATCACGTCCGCCGACAGCCGCTGGGCCGCCAGTTCGAAGGTGGTGCGGGTGCGGGTGGAGTTTTCGAAGAACACGTTGCACACGGTCTTGCCGCGCAGCAGCGGGACTTTCTTCACCGCCCGGGCGCCGACTTCGAGGAATGAGTCGGCAGTGTCGAGGATTTCCGTCAGCAGCTCGCGGCGCAAGCCGTCGAGGGACAGGAAATGCCGCAGCTGGCCCTGATCGTTGAGCTGCAGCGGGCGCTTGGTTTCGAGAGGCGTCATCGCGATGGACTCTTACAAGGGCAGTTAAAGGGCAAGGTCTTGCAGTTCGAGTTGCAGCGGCGAGGGCCCGGAGAGCTTGACCCGCTCGTGGGCGGCCAGCGCCAGCGTCGCGCCGACCACGTTCGGCCGGATCGGCAGCTCGGCGGCGTCCAGGTCCAACAGGCACACCAGGGTCACGCTGGCCGGGCGGCCGTAGTCGAACAGTTCGTTCATGGCGGCGCGGATGGTCCGCCCGCTCATCAGCACGTCGTCGATCAGCACCAGGTGCTGGCCTTCGATCTCGAACGGCAGGGCCGAGGGGCGCACCTGCGGGTGCAGGCCGTTCTGGCTGAAGTCGTCGCGGTAGAAGGACACGTCCAGGGTGCCCAGCGGCGCGTTGCTGCCCAGTTCATCGAGCAACGCCTGGGCGACCCAGACGCCACCGGTGCGAATGCCGATGTAGCGCGGTTCGTGGATGCCGCGTTGTTCCAGGTGTGCCGTGAGACGGATCGCCATCTGGCTGATCAGTTCGGCAGGGTTGGGCAGGCTCATGCTGGCTCCTTCAGGTTTCCGGGCCGGTGCGAGGGCGCGGTTCATCGCTAAAAGAAAGCGCCTTGGCGGCGCTTTGTAGAAAATCAGGTGTCGAACAGGGCGGCATTGGCATCGAGCCAGCCCTGCAGCAGCAGGGCGGCGGCGATGGCGTCCACCGGGTTGTCGCGGTAACTGCCTTTCTGCCCGCCACGTTCCAGGCGCTCGCCCTTGGCTTCGAACGTGGTGAGGCGTTCGTCGTGGGTATAGAAGGGCAGGTTGAAGCGACCGTTGAGCCTTCGGGCGAACTTTTCCGCCCGCAGGCACATGTCGCTGGGCGTGCCGTCCATGTTCAGGGGCAGGCCGACGACCACGGCATCGGGTTTCCATTCCTTGATCAGCGCTTCGACCTGGTTCCAGTCCGGTACGCCGTTCTGTGCCTTCAGGGTGCACAACTCCCGGGCCTGGCCGGTAATCACCTGGCCGACCGCCACGCCGATCTGTTTGGTGCCGTAATCGAAGCCCAGCAGCAAGCGCAGGGCCATCAGGCGTGTCCCGCCTGGCTGGTGAGCAGGCTGAGGTTGATCCCCAGGCGGCTGGCCGCCGCTTCCAGGCGCAATTCGCTGCTGGTGTTGAACAGGATGTCGGCGTCGAACGGGCAGGTCAGCCAGGCGTTGTCGGCCAGCTCGGCCTCCAGTTGCCCGGCTTCCCAGCCGGCATAGCCGAGGGCTATCAGGCTTTTTTCCGGGCCGACGCCGTCGGCGATGGCGAACAGCACGTCCTGGGACGTGGACAGCGACACGCCGTTCAGGTCCACCGTGGCCTGGTACTTGGGCCCCGACGGATGGAGCACGAACCCGCGGTCGGTCTGCACCGGGCCGCCGATGAAGATCGGTACATGCTGGCACAGCAATGGCGGCTCTACATCGGGGCGCAACTGCTCAAGGATGTCCGCCAGGTTCAGCTCCTGCGGGCGATTGATCACCAGCCCCATGGCGCCATTGGCCGTGTGCTCGACGATGTAGGTCAAGGTATGGGCAAAGTTCGGATCGGCCATGTGCGGCATGGCGATCAGGAATTGATGCTTGAGGTAGGTGGGGCTGACGTTTTTCATAGGCGCTAGTGTGGCGGCGCGGGGGCGAACTGACAAGCTGGGAAATACCTGAGGCTGTCACCAATCCCCTGTGGGAGCGAGCTTGCTCGCGATAGCAATGGATCATTCAACATAGAGGTCGACTGGCCTTCCGCTATCGCGAGCAAGCCCGCTCCCACAAGGGTTTGGCCGTGTGTCAGTTACTGGACAGCCGGTCACCCCGGGAGAACTTCCAGGTGCGGATGATCTCCAGCCGGTCGATGTCCGACAGATCCCCGGTAAACGGCGCGAAGGGCGCGGCCAGGCGTACGATCCGCTGGGCAGCCTGGTCCAGCAGCGGCTGGCCGGAGGATTCCAGCACCAGCACTTCATACAGCGAGCCGTCGCGGTTGATCGAGACCATCAGCCGCAGGTTGCCGTAGATCTGCTTGCGCCGGGCTTCGTCGGGGTAGTTCAGGTTGCCGATGCGCTCGACCTTCTTGCGCCACTCGTCCTTGTACCAGGCGCCCTTGTCGCGCATGGTCGAGGCGGCGCTCAGGCGGTGGATGCGCGGGCGCTTGGCATAGAGCTGCTGCTCCTGGGCCAGTTCGGCTTCCAGGCTGGCGATGTCGCTGGACAGCTGGGAACTGTCGAAGGTCGGGGCGGGTGCCTTGGGCTTGGGGTCGGGCTTGACCTCTTCCTTGACCGGGGCTTTCTTCGGCTTCGGTGCCACCGTGGTCACGGCGGCCTTCGGCGCGGTGTCCTGCACCTCGGGCTTGGCGGCCGGGGGCGGGCTGGTTTTCTGCACCTGATTGTCCTGGAACGGAGCGATCTCGGTGGTCTTGGGAATGGCCTTCTTTTCCAGGGTGCCGCTACCCTGCTGGTTTTCCTGGGCGAGAAAATCGGCCTTCGCCGGCTTGGTCTCGCTCTTGAAGGTGGCCAGGGTGATCTCCAGGGTCTGGCTGATCTGCTTGGGTTCGACCGTGGCAAATCCCACGCCCAGCAATACGGCCAGGTGGATCAACGCCGCCAGGAACAGGGTAAAGCCGAGGCGATCAGCCGGGCGCACGCCGCGATGGGCAAGCTCTTGGGGCAGATCGGACGGGAGGGTCATGACAAGGAAACCAACATCGCGTTTTTTTCAGGCCGGGCATGATAACGCAATGTGGGTTTCCTTCATCAGATCTGGATCAACGAGCCTTGAGCTTCTGATCGATGGCATCCATCAGCAGGCCGCCGATGTCGGTGCCGAAGGCGTTGTCGATCTCGCGGATGCAGGTCGGGCTGGTGACGTTGATTTCCGTCAGGTGTTCACCGATCACGTCCAGGCCCACGAACAGCAGGCCTTTCTCCCGCAGGGTCGGGCCGACCTGGGCGGCGATCCAGCGGTCCTTGTCGGTCAACGGGCGCGCCTCGCCACGGCCACCGGCGGCCAGGTTGCCACGGGTTTCGCCGGCCGCCGGGATGCGCGCCAGGCAATAGTCCACCGGTTCGCCATCGATCATCAGGATGCGCTTGTCGCCATCGACGATGGCCGGCAGGTAGCCCTGGATCATGATCTGCTGCTTGCCGTGCAGGGTCAGGGTTTCCAGGATCACCGACAGGTTCGGATGGCCGGCGGTGTGGCGGAAGATCGAGGAACCACCCATGCCGTCCAGGGGCTTGAGGATCACGTCGCCATGGTGCTCGGCGAATTCGCGCAACACGTCCGGGCGCCGGCTGACGATGGTCGGTGGCGTGCACTGCGGGAACAGCGTGGCAAACAGTTTCTCGTTGCAGTCGCGCAGGCTCTGGGGCTTGTTGACCACCAGCACGCCGGCGCTCTCGGCCTGTTCCAGCAGGTAGGTGGAGTAGACGAACTCCATGTCGAACGGCGGGTCCTTGCGCATCAGGATCACGTCGAGGTCGCTGAGCAGGGCGTCGTTTTCCGCGCCCAGTTCGAACCACTTCTCGGGATTGGCGAAGACCTTCAGCGGCTTCATCCGTGCCCGCGCCTGGCCTTCGGCCTGGTAGAGGTCGCGCTGCTCCATGTAGAACAGCTCCCAGCCGCGCTTTTGAGCGGCCAGCAGCATGGCCAGCGAGCTATCCTTTTTATAGGAAATGCTGGCGATAGGGTCCATGACAATGCCGACGCGTACGCTCATGGCTTGGTTCCTCGAAATATGATGGGCATAAAAGGCGTGAAAAAGTGGCGTCAGAGTGGCGCCCGGAAGTTTGGCGGTCAAGGAAAAACCGCCGCGCCGAGCGGCCGATAGATCGGCGATGGAGACTGTGCTAAAAAGGCTGCCATGTGACGCGCGGGCCTTGAACATCAAGGGTTTGCGCCGTCGACCACCCTGACGCGTTAAAAACCGGTTCGCAGTGGCAATGGCAGAGCAATTCACGCAGCAGCAACCCAGTGCCTTGAAGGTCATGGTCATCGACGACTCGAAGACCATCCGCCGCACCGCCGAAACCTTGCTGCGCAACGTCGGCTGCGAGGTGATCACGGCCATCGACGGCTTCGATGCCCTGGCCAAGATCGCCGATCACCATCCGGGCATCATCTTCGTCGACATCATGATGCCGCGCCTGGACGGCTACCAGACCTGCGCCCTGATCAAGAACAACAGTGCATTCAAGGCCACGCCGGTGATCATGCTGTCGTCCCGGGATGGCTTGTTCGACAAGGCCAAGGGGCGCATCGTCGGCTCCGATCAATTCCTGACCAAACCGTTCAGCAAGGAAGAACTGCTGGGTGCGATACAGGCCCATGTCCCGGGCTTTGCCGCTGTCCAGCCGCACCAGGCACATTAATGACACTCGGCCAACGGGCCTGGGGTCGACAAAAATGGGGAACACCATGGCACGTATCCTGATCGTCGATGATTCGCCGACCGAAATGTACAAATTGACCGGCATGCTGGAGAAACACGGCCATCAGGTCCTGAAGGCCGAGAATGGCGCCGATGGCGTGGCCCTGGCCCGCCAGGAAAAGCCCGACGCGGTGCTGATGGACATCGTCATGCCCGGCCTCAACGGTTTCCAGGCCACGCGCCAGTTGACCAAGGACCCGGACACCGGGCACATCCCGGTGATCATCATCACCACGAAGGACCAGGACACCGACAAGGTCTGGGGCACGCGCCAGGGCGCGAAGGACTACCTGACCAAGCCGGTGGACGAAGAAACCCTGATCGCGACCCTGAACAAAGTGCTGGCGGATTGACGACGCGGCCATGAGCCAGAACCTGACGGCATTCGAACTGCTGCTGCAGATCGACCGGCGCTGCCGGCTGCTGGGGGCGGACCTGCCCTCCCAGCCGACCCACCGCGACAGTTGGAGCGGCATCGGTTTTCGCCTGGGCGAGCATTGGTACGTGGCGCCGATGGGCGAAGTCAGCGAAGTGCTGCACGAGCCGCGCTACACACAGTTGCCCGGGGTCAAGCCCTGGGTGCGCGGGGTGGCTAACCTGCGCGGGCGGTTGCTGCCGTTGATGGACCTGTGCGGGTTCTTCGGCCACGAGCTGTCGCCCGTGCGCAAGCAGCGGCGCGTGCTGGTGGTGGATCACGACGAGGTGTTCACCGGCTTGCTGGTGGACGAGGTCCTTGGCCTGCAGCATTTTTCCCAGGGCAGCCTGGAGCCGCCGCTGGTGGACGAGCTCGACGGTCCGGAATCAACCTTCGTCAAGGGCCGGTTTGGCGGCGAGCGCGAATGGCAGGTGTTCAGCCCGTTCGCGCTGACGCGCTCGCCGGGGTTCATGGATGTGGCGGTTTAACGAGACGCAGCGCAGATCCAGTGTGGGAGCGAGCTTGCTCGCGATTGCGGTGGGTCAGATAAATCAATGCTGACGGGGCCGACGCTATCGCGAGCGAGCTCGCTCCCACAGTGAGGGGCACTGGCGAGTGGGTTGGATGAGGCAGTACAGGCGAGAACCGATGATCAAAGCAAAAGCAGGCAAGCCACTGGAAGCGTCGCGCAGTCGTTCGCAGATCATCGTGCTGTTCGTCGCGCTGATTGTCTTCATCGTGCTGTTGTTCGCCAACTTCGCTTACCTCAACACCCAGTCCACCTATGACAAGCAGTACATCGGCCATGCTGGCGAGCTGCGGGTGTTGTCCCAGCGCATCGCCAAGAACGCCACCGAAGCCGCCGCCGGCAAGCCGGCGGCGTTCAAGTTGCTCAGCGATGCGCGCAACGACTTTGCCCAGCGCTGGGGCTACCTGAAGCAGGGCGACCCGGTGACCGGCCTGCCGCCGGCGCCGGCCACGCTGCGCCCGCAGATGCGTGCCGTGCAGTTGGACTGGGAGCGCCTGCTGAAGAACGCCGATGCGATCCTGTCCAGCGAGCAGACCGTCCTGTCGTTGCACCAAGTGGCGGCGACCCTGGCCGAGACCGTGCCGCAATTGCAGGTCGAGTACGAAAAAGTCGTGGAGATCCTGCTGCAACGCGGTGCGCCCGCGGCCCAGGTGGCCATGGCCCAGCGCCAGTCGCTGCTGGCCGAGCGGATCCTCGGCGCGGTCAACACCGTGCTGGCGGGGGACGAAAACGCCAGCCAGGCCGCCGATACCTTCGGTCGCGACGCCGCGCGGTTTGGCCAGGTGCTCAACGGCATGTTGCAGGGCGACCCGGCCCTGAAGATTTCCCAGGTCCAGGATCGCGATGCCCGGGCCCGCTTGAGCGAAATCAGCGAACTGTTCGAGTTCGTCTCGGGTTCGGTGGATGAAATCCTCGAAACGTCCCCGGAGCTGTTCAAGGTCCGCGAATCGGCCGGCAACATCTTCAGCCTGTCGCAAACCCTGCTCGATGAAGCGTCGCACCTGGCTTCCGCGTTCGAGAACCTGGCCGGCGGACGGGCGGCCAATGCCATCGGCGGCTATGTGCTGGGCCTGCTGGCGCTGATGTCGATCATCCTGATCGGCCTGGTGATGGTCAGGGAAACCAATCGCCAACTGCGGGAAACCGCGGAAAAGAACGAACGCAACCAGAACGCGATCATGCGGCTGCTGGACGAGATCGAAGACCTGGCCGACGGCGACCTGACGGTGACCGCCTCGGTCACCGAGGACTTCACCGGCACCATCGCCGACTCCATCAACTACTCGGTGGACCAACTGCGCGACCTGGTGGCAACCATCAACCTCACCGCCGGCCAGGTCGCCGCCGCCGTGCAGGAAACCCAGGCCACGGCGATGCACCTGGCCCAGGCGTCCGAGCACCAGGCCCAGCAGATCTCCGAAGCGTCGACGTCAATCAATGAGATGGCCCAGTCCATCGACCAGGTCTCGGCCAATGCCGCCGAGTCGTCGGCGGTGGCCGAGCGCTCGGTGGAAATCGCCAACAAGGGCAACGAGGTGGTACACAACACCATCCACGGCATGGACAACATTCGCGAACAGATCCAGGACACCGCCAAGCGCATCAAGCGCCTGGGCGAGTCGTCCCAGGAAATTGGCGACATTGTCAGCCTGATCGACGACATCGCCGACCAGACCAACATCCTCGCCCTCAACGCCGCCATCCAGGCGTCCATGGCCGGGGATGCCGGGCGCGGTTTCGCGGTGGTGGCCGATGAAGTGCAGCGGTTGGCCGAACGCTCGTCGGCGGCGACCCGGCAGATCGAGACCCTGGTGCGGGCGATCCAGGCCGACACCAATGAAGCGGTGATCTCCATGGAACAGACCACCACCGAGGTGGTACGCGGCGCCCGCCTGGCCCAGGATGCCGGCGTCGCGCTGGAGGAAATCGAAGGCGTGTCCAAGACCCTGGCGGCGCTGATCCAGAGCATTTCCAACGCGGCGCAGCAACAGACCACGTCGGCGGGGCAGATTTCCCTGACCATGAACGTGATCCAGCAGATCACCACGCAAACCTCGTCGGGCTCCACCGCCACCGCCGAGAGCATCGGCAACCTGGCGAAAATGGCCAGCCAGCTGCGTCGTTCGGTGTCGGGGTTCACCTTGCCGGCGAAGCCTGCGGCGGATGAGGACAAGGCGTGACGGACTGGACCTGTCGGGTGGTGATGAGCCTTTGTGGCGAGAGGATTTATCCCCGATGGACTGCGAAGCAGTCCCAAAATAGCCAGTCTGGGACATAGATGTTGGATTTCTGCATCGCAGGGGCCGCTTCGCAGCCCAGCGGGGATAAATCCCCTCGCCACAAGGGCTGATGTGTTCCTGCGTCTTAGACCGTTGATTTGGAGTGGTTATGGCTGATCGGCACGACTATGTGGCCCTGGAATGGGTCAAGGGCGAGATTGCCGAAACGCTGAAGCAGGCCCACCTGGCCCTCAATCGCCTGGTGGACGACCCGCAGGCGTTGGATGCCCTTGCGCAATGCCTGGCCGGTATCCACCAGGTGCACGGTGGCTTGCAGATGGTCGAGTTCTACGGCGCCGCGCTGCTGGCCGAAGAGATGGAACAGCTGTGCCTGGCCCTGCAGGACAACCGCATCAGCCATCGCGACGAAGCCATCAGCCTGTTGAGCCAGGCCCTGGGCCAGTTGCCGATCTACCTGGACCGCGTGCAGGGCGCCCGTCGCGACTTGCCGCTGGTGGTGCTGCCATTGATCAACGATTTGCGCAGCGCCCGTGGCGAAAGCCTGTTGTCGGAAACCAGCCTGTTCAGCCCCGAGCTGCCGGACCTGCCGGCGCTGAGCGACGCGGCGTTGCGGCGACTCGAACCACCGGACCTGCCGAACACCCTGCGCAAGCTGCGCCAGACCTTGCAGATGGCCCTCGTCGGGCTGTTGCGCGAACAGGACGACGCCACTCACCTCGGTTACCTGGCCAAGGTCTTCCAGCGCCTGGAAGGGCTGTGCGCCGGGGCGCCGCTCAATGCCCTGTGGCAGGTGGCCTCGGCGCTGGTCGAAGGCATGCGCGACGGGCGCATCGCCAACAGCCCGGCGTTGCGCAGCCTGTTCAAGGAAGCCGACAAGGAGCTCAAGCGCCTGCTCGACCAAGGCATGCCCGGCATCAATCAGCCGGCACCGCCCCACCTGCTCAAGAGCTTGTTGTTCTATATTGCCAAGGCCGAACACCCCAGCGGGCAGATGCAGATCATGAAAGAACGCTACTCACTGGACGACGCGCTGCCCGACAGCGCCATGGTCGACGAAGAACGCGCGCGCCTCGCCGGGCCCGACCGCGATGCCCTGCGTTCGGTGCTCGCCGCGCTGTGCGAAGAGCTGGTGCGGGTCAAGGAGCGCCTCGACCTGTTCGTGCGCAGCGATCGCCAGCACGCCTCGGAGCTGGACAGCCTGCTGGCGCCGCTGCGGCAGATCGCCGATACCCTGGCGGTGCTGGGCTTCGGCCAGCCGCGCAAGGTCATCATCGATCAACTGGCGGTGGTGCTGAGTCTCGCCCAGGGCCAGCGCGAGCCCGATGACGCGACCCTCATGGACGTCGCCGGGGCCTTGCTCTACGTCGAGGCCACCCTGGCCGGCATGGTCGGCACCGTCGAGCCCGAGAGCCGCGAAGACACGCACCTGCCCACCACCGACCTGACCCAGATCCACCAGATTGTCATCAAGGAAGCGCACACCTGCCTGCAACAGGCCAAGGACATGATCGTCGACTACATCGACGCCGACTGGAACCGCGAGCAGTTGCAGCCCTTGCCGGCCCTGTTGACCCAGGTCCGCGGTGCGCTGGCGATGATCCCGCTGGGTCGCGCCGCCGGCCTGGTGGAGGCGTGCAACGGTTTCATCCGTGAACACCTGCTGTACGACCAGGCCCAGCCGGGCTGGGAGGCGCTCGATCACCTGGCCGATGTGATCACCGGCCTCGAATATTACCTGGAGCGCTTGAGCGAAGACCCGCAGACGCCCGGCGAGCCATTGCTCGACGGCGTCGAGCAGAGCCTGGCGGCGCTCGGCTACTTCCCGGACGAAGCGCGGGTGCCGTTGCTGGAGGATGTGCTGGGCCCCAACGAAGCCCAGCTCATGCAGGACTTGCAGGAGCTGGATGATCCGCAGACCGTGCAATCGCTGGCCCAGGTGCTGGCCAGCCCGGTGTCGACGGTCAACCCGCCGGCCCGCAGCACGCCGGGCAGCCTGCTGCCACCGCCACGGGACGAACACCCGGTGGACGACGAGTTGCGCGAGGTCTTCCTCGAGGAAACCGATGAGGTGCTGGACGTCCTGGGCGAATACCTGCCGCGCTGGAGCGCCGACCCCGACGACCACGGCGCCCTGGCTGAACTGCGCCGGGCCTTCCACACCCTCAAGGGCAGCGGCCGGATGGTGCGGGCGCTGGTGCTCGGCGAGCTGGCCTGGGCGGTGGAAAACCTGCTCAATCGGGTGCTGGAGCGCAGCGTCGAGCCGACGGCTGCGGTGCGCCAGTTGGTCGAGGACACGGTGCGGTTGCTGCCGGCCCTGGTGGCCGAATTCGCCGCCAGCCAACAGCGCCAGCGCGAAGACGTCGATCGCCTGGCCGCCCGCGCCCATGCCCTGGCCAAGGGCGACGACGAGGTCGATGAAGAAGGGCAGGACGTGGCCGCCCTCGATCCGCTGTTGCTGAAGATCTTCGACAATGAAGCCCAGGGCCATCTCGCCAGCCTCGATCGCTTTCTCGACCAGGCCACCGATCACCTGCCGTTGCAGGCCAGCGATGAGTTGCAGCGGGCCTTGCACACCCTCAAGGGCAGCGCTTCCATGGCCGGTGTTTTGCCGATTGCCGAGCTGGCCGGCGCGATGGATGACCTGGCGCGGGAATACAAGGCCCACCTGGTTGCCCTCGACCTGGATGAGGTCGAGCTGCTGCTGGAGGCCGGAGGATTGCTGCGTCGCAGCCTGCGCCAGTTGCACAGCGAACCGCTGGCGCCGATACCCGGCGCCGAGGATTTGATCCGGCGCGCCCAGGCGCTGTTGGCCGAGCGCCTGCAACCGGCCCTCGACACCCCGGACAAGGGGCCGCGAACCAAGCGCGATCCCCAACTGATCAATAACTTCCTGGCCCAGGGCATGGACATCCTGCTCGACGCCGAAAGCCTGTTGCAGCGGTGGCAGCAGCACCCGGGCGAGGGCCAGGAGTTGAGCGCGCTGCTCGATGAACTGACGACATTGGGCGAAGGCGCGCACCTGGCGGACCTGCACCCGGTCGATGAGCTTTGCGAAGCCTTGCTCGACCTCTATGGCGCGGTGGAAGAAAGCAGCCTGGCGGTCAGCGATGGGTTTTTCCAGGAGGCCCAGCGCGCCCATGAAGCACTGATCGACATGCTCGATGAATTGGCCGCCGGGCAGTCCGTGCATCCTCAGCCCGAGCGGGTGCGGGCCCTGCGCAAGCTGCTCGAAGACAGCCTCGACCCGGCGGCCACCGGCCTGATCCGCAGCGATGGCAGTCGCACCCTGAGCATCCACGAACTGGGCCACGCGACCGCCGAGCTGGAGCGCAACGCCACCGGCGACGCGCCGGTGGACGACGACATCGCCGCGATCTTCCTCGAAGAAGCCCAGGACATCCTCGAGAGCGCCGCCCAGGCCTTGCAGCGCTGGCTGGCCGACCCGGACAACGCCGCGCCGCTGTCCTCGTTGCAGCGGGACCTGCACACCCTCAAGGGCGGTGCGCGGATGGCCGATATCCGGCCGGTGAGCGACCTGGCCCAGGAACTGGAAAATCTCTACGAAGGCTTGGTGGACCGCCGCTACAGCCACAGCGAGGAACTGGAGCAACTGCTCGAGCGCAGCCACGAACGCCTCGACCTGTTGCTCGGGCAATTGCAACAGGGCCAGCCGCTGGGCGATCCCGTGGCGCTGATCGATGCCATCCGCCGCTTCCGCCAGGACAAGCCGAACGCCATCGACCCCGCCGGGGAAGGCCCGGGTGATACGGCCGGCCAGGATCCCGAATTGTTGGAGATCTTCCTCGAAGAAGGCTTCGACATCCTCGACAGCTCAGGCGCCGCGTTGCTGCGCTGGCAGGCCGAGCCGTCGAATCGCCAGGCCGTGGAAACCCTGCTGCGGGACCTGCACACCCTCAAGGGTGGCGCGCGGATGGTGGAAATCGTCCCCATCGGCGACCTGGCCCATGAGCTGGAGAATCTCTACGAAGGCTTGTCGGCCGGGCTGCTCCAGCCCAGCCCGAGCCTGTTCACCTTGCTGCAGAACAGCCATGACCGGCTGGCGCAGATGCTCGATGCCGTGCGCGCCGGGCAGCCGTGCCCGCCGGGCGACCGGCTGATCGCGCAGATCCAGGCGGTGAGCCACGCCCAGGAACAGCAGCCTGCCCAGGCGGCCCCGGTGGTGGAAGCGCTTGCGGTCCCGATCCCGGCCACTGCCACCGCGCCTGCGCCCGCCAGGCCCGAACCGGGTGCGCCCGGCGACGGCGCGGACATGGTCAAGGTGTCCGCCGAACTGCTCGACGACCTGGTCAACCTGGCCGGCGAAGCCTCGATTTTCCGTGGCCGTATCGAGCAGCAAGTCAACGATGCCCGGGTGGCGCTGAGCGAGATGGAGACCACCCTCGAGCGCATGCGCGACCAATTGCGCCGGCTGGACACCGAGACCCAGGGGCGGATCCTCAGCCGCCAGCAGGTCGAGGCCGAGCGCCTGGGCTACGAGGAATTCGACCCGCTGGAAATGGACCGGCATTCGCAGTTGCAGCAGCTGTCCCGTGCACTGTTCGAATCCGCCTCGGATCTGCTCGACCTCAAGGAAACCCTCGACCGCGGCAACCACGACGCCGAAAACCTGCTGCAACAACAGGGGCGGATCAACACCGAGCTCCAGGAAAGCCTGATGCGCACGCGCATGGTGCCCTTCGAGCGCATGCTGCCGCGCCTCAAGCGCATCGTCCGGCAAGTGGCCCAGGAACTGGGCAAGGATGTCGAGTTCGTGGTCGACAATGCCGAGGGCGAAATGGACCGCAACGTCCTGGAGCGCATGGCCGCGCCCCTGGAACACATGCTGCGCAATGCCGTCGACCACGGCCTGGAGCCGGCCGACGTGCGCATCGCCGCCGGCAAGCCGACCCGTGGACGCATCAGCCTCGACCTGTCGAGGGAGGGTGGCGACATCATTTTCGACATCCGCGACGATGGCGCCGGTGTGCCGTTGGAGGCGGTGCGGGCCAAGGCGATCAAGCGAGGCTTGCTGGCCCCCGACAGCGACATCAGTGACCGCGATGTGTTGCAGTTCATCCTCCAGCCGGGGTTTTCCACCGCCGAGAAGATCACCCAGATTTCCGGGCGCGGCGTCGGCATGGACGTGGTCCACGAAGAAGTGCGGCAACTGGGCGGCAGCATGATCATCGATTCGACGCCAGGGCAGGGCGTGCATTTCCGGATCCGCCTGCCGTTCACCCTGGCGATCAACCGGGCGCTGATGGTGCAGTGCCACGAGGACCAGTACGCGATCCCGCTCAATACCATCGAAAGCATCGTCCGGGTATTGCCCGCCGAACTGGACGGCTACTACCAGCTCGACCCGCCGACCTACACCTACGCCGGGCAGCGCTATGAACTGTGCTACCTGGGCGAGCTGCTGAAAACCACGGCGCGGCCGAAGCTGCTGGGCCAGAGCCAACCGTTGCCGCTGCTGCTGATGCAATGCAACGAACGTCACGTCGCGGTACAGGTGGACGCCACCGCCGGCACCCGCGAGATCGTGGTCAAGAGCCTGGGCGCGCAGTTCGCGGCGGTGCAGGGCGTATCCGGGGCGACGATCCTGGGGGATGGCCGGGTGGTGTTGATCCTCGACTTGCTGGCGCCGATCCGCGCCTTGCCCCACCAGGTGCCACGCCGACCGCTACCGGCCGAAAGCGAAGGCGAACCGCAACGGCCGCTGCTGGTGCTGGTGGTGGACGACTCGGTGACGGTGCGCAAGGTCACCAGCCGCCTGCTGGAGCGCCACGGCATGCACGTCCTGACCGCCAAGGACGGTGTCGATGCGATGGCGCTGTTGGCCGAACATGCCCCGGACCTGATGCTGCTGGACATCGAGATGCCGCGCATGGACGGCTTCGAAGTGGCCGCCCAGGTACGCAACGACCCGCGCCTGGCCCATCTGCCGATCATCATGATCACCTCGCGCACCGGCCAGAAACACCGCGATCGCGCCATGGCGATCGGCGTCAACGACTACCTGGGCAAGCCGTACCAGGAATCGGTGCTGCTCGACAGCATCGCGCACTGGAGCAAGCCCCATGCATGACCTGCACCCCCACCAGCGCACCAGCCACCTCACCGGGCTGCTGCTTCCCCTGGCGGACCGCCACCTGATCCTGCCCAACGTCGCCGTGGCCGAATTGATCGACTACCAGGGCAGCACGTTCGATATGGACACCCCGCCGTGGTTCCTCGGCTGGGCCAGCTGGCGCGAACGGCAGGTGCCGCTGCTGAGCTTCGAGTCGGCCTGCGGGCAGAAAACCGTGATCGGCGAGCGGGTGCGCATCGTCGTGCTCAACGCCCTGGGCGGCCGCCCGGAGCTGCGCTTCCTGGCACTGCTGGTGCAGGGTATCCCGCGCTCCTGCAAGCTCGACGCCCAATTGAGTTATGTCGATGTGCCGCTGTGCGGCTTGGAACAGGCGGCGGTGCAGGTGGGGGAGCATGTGGCGAAAGTGCCGGATCTGTTGGCGCTGGAGGAGTTGGTGGTGGCGGCGGGTCTGGTAAGGGCCTGAAATCACCTGTGGGAGCGAGCTTGCTCGCGATGGTGTGGCATTCACCATGGAGGTGGCTGGCCCGACGTGATCGCGAGCAGGTTCGCTCCCACAGGATGGATTCTTCAACTGGCAGGTTTCATTTGCCGGGCACTCGGTTGATTTCGATGTCGTCGATGTCCACCTTGCGGGACACACCCGGTTCTGCGTAATTCGTGCCGATCAAAACGTGCGCCTTGGTGCCGGAATAATGAACGCCGATAGGTTCAGTTTGCAGCCACTTCCCGGTGGGTGTGCTCTCGTCGATATAGAATGAACCGAAGCCCAGCGAGACGTTCGCTGTAACAATGACCCTGACGGTGGTCGCTTCCCCCGGCTCCGGTGGGTGAACGCGGTACTTGAAGGATGTGAACAGCGTCCCTTGTTCCGGCTTCGGGTCATCCTGCCTGGGGCCGGGAAACGTGAACATCTTGGCCAGTGATGGCAGGAATATATTTGGCGGCCTGTACTCCAGCTTGCCGGACCAGTACGTATTCTTGTTGCCTGCCTCTCCTTCCGATTTGAGCTCCCCATCCAGGGAACCCAGATCATTTTCCCAGCCGTTTCTTTTTCCATCCTGGAAGTCATGCCCATACTTGTCTTGGTTCATGCCTCTTCTCCCGCCGTGGCGTTCCGATCCTGCCGGAGGGACCCGGGCAGTGAAGATCGTCGCGCAGCTCATTCAGCCTCTGCGCAGCCAGGTTGACTACTGTCAGGATTGACAGGGCGAAGCGCTTATTCGATGGACGGTCACCATAGACCCTGTGGGAGCGAGCTTGCTCGCGATGGCTGCAGTCCATTCAATATCTTCGCTGACTGATACACCGCTATCGCGAGCAAGCTCGTTCCCACAGGAGGGTTGTGTTCAATTTGAATAACCGTTACTCCAACCGTAACGGTTCATCGCCGGGCTTGATTGATGCCCTCGCCCCAACGCTCCTAATGTGACCCCCACGACAGCGAACCCGTGGAGTGGTCATGACAACAACAATATCCCCCGACTCGCGCTGGACGCGGCGGCGCGCTGAGAAGCAGCGGCGTCTCGGGCTGGTGAAGGGGCTGGCCGACGGTGTGGTGTTGCCCACCGACAAGATTGTCGCGGCGCTGGAGGCGTTGATGCTGCCCGGCGACCGAGTGGTGCTGGAAGGCAATAACCAGAAGCAGGCGGACTTTCTCTCGCGGGCCCTGGCCAAGGCCGACCCCGGCAAGCTGCACGACCTGCACATGATCATGCCCAGCGTCGGCCGGCCCGAACACCTGGACCTGTTCGAACGCGGCATCGCCCGCAAGCTCGACTTTTCCTTCGCCGGCACCCAGAGCCTGCGCATCAGCCAGTTGCTCGAAGACGGGCTGCTGGAAGTCGGCGCGATCCACACCTACATCGAACTCTACGCGCGGCTGGTGGTGGACCTGATTCCCAACGTGGTGCTTTCCGCCGGCTTCATGGCCGACCGCGCCGGCAATATCTACACCGGCCCGAGCACCGAGGACACCCCGGCGCTGATTGAACCGGCGGCGTTCAGCGATGGCATCGTCATCGTCCAGGTCAACCAGTTGGTGGACGATGTCAGCGACCTGCCGCGGGTGGATATCCCGGCGTCCTGGGTCGATTTCGTGGTGGTGGCCGACAAGCCGTTCTACATCGAGCCGCTGTTCACCCGCGACCCGCGCCACATCAAGCCGGTGCACGTCCTGATGGCGATGATGGCGATCCGCGGGATCTACGAAAAACACAACGTCCAGTCCCTCAACCACGGCATCGGTTTCAACACCGCGGCCATCGAACTGATCCTGCCGACCTACGGCCAATCCCTGGGGTTGAAGGGCAAGATCTGCCGCAACTGGACCCTCAATCCTCACCCCACGTTGATCCCGGCCATTGAAAGCGGCTGGGTCGAAAGCGTGCATTGCTTTGGCACCGAACTGGGGATGGAAAACTACATCGCCGCCCGGCCTGACGTGTTCTTCACCGGTCACGACGGCTCGCTGCGTTCCAACCGCATGGTCTGCCAACTGGCGGGCCAGTACGCGGTGGACCTGTTCATCGGCGCCACGCTGCAAGTGGACGGCGACGGGCATTCTTCCACGGTTACCCGGGGCCGGTTGGCCGGCTTCGGTGGGGCGCCGAACATGGGCCACGACCCGCGCGGCCGTCGGCATGGCACCCCGGCCTGGCTCGACATGCGCCATGGCGACGGCGAGGCGCCGCTGCTGGAGCGGGGCAAGAAACTGGTGGTGCAAATGGTCGAGACCTTCCAGGAGGGCGGCAAGCCGACGTTCGTCGACACCCTCGACGCGGTGGACGTGGCGAAGAAAGCCGGGATGCCCCTGGCGCCGATCATGATCTACGGCGACGACGTCACCCACCTGCTGACCGAGGAAGGCATCGCCTACCTGTACAAGGCCCGTTCCCTGGAAGAGCGCCAGGCCATGATCGCCGCCGTCGCCGGGGTCACCGCCATCGGCTTGCGCCATGATCCGAAAGACACCGCGCGCATGCGCCGCGAAGGGTTGATCGCGCTACCCGAAGACCTCGGCATCCGGCGTACCGACGCCAGCCGCAAATTGCTCGCGGCCAAGAGCGTGGCCGACCTGGTGGAGTGGTCCGGTGGCCTCTACAACCCGCCCGCCAAATTCAGGAGCTGGTAATGCACGCATTCAACCTGCAACCAAACACCCTGAGCCTGGCTGAGCGGCTGGCGGACCTGGCGGTGGACGCGCTGATCGACGAAGCCGACCTGTCGCCCAAGCCGGCCCTGGTGGACCGGCGCGGCAACGGCGCCCATACCGACCTGCACCTTGGCCTGATGCATGCTTCGGCGCTGTCCCTGTGGCCCGCCTTCAAGGCCATGGCCGAAGCGGCGATCGAGTCCGGCGAAGTGAACCTGCCGCTGCGCGAAGCCCTCGGGCGGATTGGTCGCGAAGGCGAAGCGGCGATGCTCGCCACCACCGGCGGCGTGAATACTCACCGTGGCGCGATCTGGGCGCTGGGCCTGTTGGTGGCGGCAGCGGCGCTGGAACCTGAATCCAGCGTCGCCAGCGCCATCGCGTTGCGCGCCGCACGCCTGGCGTTGCTGGAGGATCGCTATGCACCGAAGTCCTTCAGCCACGGCACCCAAGTGGCCCAACGCTACGGCGCACGCGGCGCAAGGGAAGAGGCGCAACTGGGCTTTCCTTCGATCCTGCAACGCGCGCTGCCGCAACTCCGGCGCAGTCGTGCCCAAGGGCACGGTGAACAGAACGCCCGTCTCGACGCCTTGCTGGCGATCATGACCGAACTGGCGGACACCTGCGTGCTGTACCGCGCCGGCGAGCCCGGCTTGCACGCCATGCAGTGCGGCGCCCAAGCGGTGCTGGACGCCGGTGGCAGCGCCAGCCTCGACGGCCGTCGCCGATTGCACGGGCTGGACCAACAACTGATCGCCTTGAACGCCTCGCCCGGTGGTGCCGCCGACCTGCTCGCGGCCTGCCTGTTCGTCGACCGCATCGAATCGGGTGACGGCCTCATCCTGGGAGCTTTGTGATGCAAACCTTACTGTTCGAATTCCCCGCCGGGCAGCCGCCACGGGGGCGTGCGCTGGTGGGCTGTGTCGGCTCGGGCGACCTGGAAGTGCTGATCGAGCCCGGGCTTGCCGGCAAGCTGACGATCCAGGTACAGACCTCGGTCAATGGCAGCGAGCAACGCTGGCAGCATCTGTTCGCCCGCCTGTTCGACGGCCGGACACCGCCCGCGCTGGCCATCGACATCCACGATTTCGGCGCCACCCCGGGGGTGGTGCGCCTGCGCCTGGAACAAGGCTTCGAGGAGATCGGCCATGACTGACAGCGCCGCCTTGCTCAACAAACACAGTTTCGTCGAACTCGGCGCCCGGCAACGGGCGAAGGCCTTGCTCGACGCCGGCACCTTTCGCGAATTGCTCGACCCGTTCCAACGGATCATGTCGCCCTGGCTGCCGCGCCAGGGTGTGGTGCCGCAGAGCGACGACGGCGTGGTGATCGCCAAGGGCTCGCTCGACGGCCTGCCGGTGGTGGTCGCCGCCATCGAAGGGGCGTTCCAGGGCGGCAGCCTTGGCGAAGTCGGCGGGGCGAAGATCGCCGGCGCGCTGGAGTTGGCCGCCGAGGACAACCGCCGCGGCGTCCCGACCCGTGCCGTGCTGTTGCTGGAAACCGGTGGGGTGCGCTTGCAGGAGGCCAACCTCGGCCTGGCGGCGATTGCCGAGATCCATTCGGCGATCGTCGATTTGCGCCAGTACCAGCCCGTGGTGGGCGTGGTGGCGGGCAGCGTCGGCTGCTTTGGCGGCATGTCCATCGCCGCCGGGTTGTGCAGCTATTTGCTGGTGACCCAGGAAGCCCGGTTGGGCTTGAACGGCCCGCAGGTGATCGAGCAGGAGGCCGGGCTCGACGAATACGACTCCCGCGACCGGCCGTTCATCTGGAGCCTGACCGGCGGCGAGCAACGGTTCGCCACCGGGTTGGTGGATCGTTATGCGGCCGATGATGTGGCGCAGATCCGTCAACACGTCAGCCAATTGCTGCACCTGGGCGTGCCCGCGCACCACCGCAGCGGCCAGGCCGAGTGGTTCCTGCAACGCCTGGCCCGAGTGGACACCGACGTGCAAATCGAACCGGCGGCGGTTCGTCAGCTGTATCAGGGAGAACGCCCATGAGTGCGTATTCATTGAGGGGCCTGCGCTGGTTCGACGCCTTGAGTGGCGGCGCCCGCCCGGTGCAAGGGTTGCCGGCCTCGTTGAGAGTCGCCGACACCAGGCTGGGCGAGCAGGCCGTGCGCCTGCTGGCGGTGGTGGCCGATCCCGATAGCCGTTTTCCCCGGGCACGCAACGGCGAAGTCGGCTTGCTGGAAGGCTGGGGCCTGGCCAAGGCAGTGGATGACGCCATCGAGGCGGACCGCCAGGCCTCTGCCAAGCGAGCGCTGATCGCCATCGTCGATGTACCCAGCCAGGCTTATGGACGCCGGGAAGAAGCCCTGGGTATCCACCAGGCCCTGGCCGGCGCGGCGGACAGTTACGCCCGTGCCCGCTTGGCCGGGCATCCGGTGATCGGTTTGCTGGTGGGCAACGCAATGTCCGGGGCGTTCCTGGCCCACGGCTACCAGGCGAACCGGCTGATCGCGCTGCGCGATCCGGGGGTGATGGTCCACGCCATGGGCAAGGCTTCGGCGGCGCGGGTGACCCTGCGCAGTGTCGAAGAGCTGGAAGCGCTGGCCGCCAGCGTGCCGCCGATGGCCTACGACATCGACAGCTTCGCCAGCCTGGGTCTGCTCTGGGAAACCTTGTCGGTGGAACAGATCGAACAGCCCTCGGCGTCCGATCTGGCCCGGGTCGCCGATTGCCTGCAACAGGCGATCAAGGATGTCGACGGTGCCGCCCGTGATCTGCGCGGGCGCCTGGGGGCGCCTCATCGGGCCGCTTCCAGCCATGTCCGGCAATTGCTGGGTGAACAGTGGTGAGCACCTTCCTGGCCCACGACCTGCTCTGGGGAATGACCCCGGCGCTGTTACCGGCGGATGCGCCCGCTTGGGCGAGCGAAGCCCTCGGCCTCGGTCAACCGGTGGTGGTGCGACGGGCGCTGGCTCCGGCGGGCTGGGTGGCGGTGGGGGTTCGGGGGCGGGCCCGGGAGCAACGCTACGCTGCGTCGATGCCGTTGGCGGCGATCCAGCGCCGGGTTCGCCCGGAGGACCTGTGCCATGTCGAACCCCCTCGGGAGCTGCCGGCGCTGCAAGCGCTGTCTCGCCTGCGGCCGCTGCTCAATGCCTGGGGCTGGACCTGGGGCATCGGTGGCAGCGCCGGGTTCGAACTGGCCAGCGGGATCGAGGCGCTGCACGGGCGCAGCGACCTGGACTTGATCCTGCGCACGCCGCAACCGTTGGAGCGCCAGCGGGCCAGGGCCTTGCTGGCGGAACTGGACGACTCGGTGTGCCAGGTGGACATGCAGTTGCAGACTCCTTTTGGCGCCGTTGCATTACGCGAATGGGCGGGCCCGTCACGCCGGGTCCTGCTCAAGGACGACGTCCAGGCCCGGCTGGTGGACAACCCCTGGCAGCCGTCGCTGGAGCGGGTCGCATGAGCAGCCTCCTGGTGTTCCCGGGCCAGGGCGCGCAGCGGGCGGGCATGCTCCACGGCCTGGCGCCGCAGGTCCTGGACCTGGCCAGCGAAGTGCTCGGGGAGGACGTGTTGCAACTGGACAGCGCCGAAGCATTGCAGTCGACCCGCGCCGTGCAGGTGTGCCTGTTGATCGCAGGCGTGGCGGCGTCCCGCCGGTTGCTGGAGCAGGCGCCTGCGCCGGATTATGTCGCGGGGTTATCCATCGGCGCCTATCCGGCGGCGGTGGTGGCGGGTGCGCTGGGGTTCGAAGATGCGCTGCGATTGGTCAGCCTGCGGGGCGAATTGATGCAGCAGGCCTATCCACGGGGCCATGGCATGACCGCGATCATCGGCCTGGACCTCGCCGCCGTGGAAGCCTTGCTGGCGCAGGTGCACAGCGACCGCACGCCGGTCTACCTGGCCAATATCAATGCCGACAACCAAGTGGTCATCGCCGGCAGCGACGAGGCCATGGCGACCGTCGCCCGGCATGCGAAAAACCAGGGCGCCGGCAAGGCGTGCCGCCTGGCGGTGAGCGTGCCGTCCCATTGCCCGCTGCTCGAAGCACCGGCGCGGACACTGGCCCAGGCGTTTGCCGACGTGCCGCTGCGCGCCCCCGTGCTGGGTTATCTCAGCGGCAGCCGTGCCCGGCCGGTGGTCAACCCCCAGGCCTTGCGCGATGACCTGGCCTTCAACATGTGCCGTGTCGTCGATTGGCGCGGCACGGTGCAAAGTGCCTACGAGCGCGGTGTCCGGTTGCAGATCGAACTGCCGCCCGGCGCGGTACTGACCGGGCTGGCGCGCCGGGTCTTCGAGTCGGGCACGGTCATGGCCTTCGACGGGGCCCGGCTCGATACCCTGCAGGCGCTGCTCGCCGAGGAGGGACGCCGCCAACCCTAGACCACCGACTCAAGCTGGCGAAGCACAAAAACAACAACTTCGACGATGCATTTTGAGGACTACAACAATGATTATTTACGGTGTGGCGTTTCTGGCCTTTTGTACCTTGGCAGGTATTTTCATCGGTGAGCTGCTCGGCAAACTGATCGGTGTGCCGGCCAATGTCGGCGGCGTCGGCATTGCGATGCTGCTGTTGATCGGCCTGGGCAGTTACCTGGGCAAGCGCGGCCTGTTCAAGGGCAAGTCCGAGGCCGGTGTGGAGTTCTGGAGTGCGATCTACATTCCCATCGTGGTCGCGATGGCCGCCCAGCAGAACGTCTATGGCGCGCTCAAGGGCGGGCCCATGGCGATCCTGGCCGGGACCCTGGCCGTGGTGATTGCCTTTGCGATGGTACCGGTGCTGGTACGCATCGGCAGCAAGGGACCTGAGTCTGATGTTTCCGTGAAGACGGCAGGGTGACCGCCATGTATGAATCCATGATGAAGGTGATTACCGGTTACGGCATGATCAGCGGCTTTGCGATCATCGGCGTCACCATGTGGGTGTCCTACTGGATCAGCAACACGTTCACCAAGGGTCGCCTGCACGGCTCGGCCATCGCGATTCTGCTGGGTTTGGTGCTGTCCTACATTGGCGGGGCGATGACCGGCGGCCAGAAGGGCGTGGTGGACATTCCTCTGCTGTCCGGCATCGGTTTGCTGGGCGGTGCCATGCTGCGCGACTTCGCCATTGTCGCCACGGCCTTTGGCGTGAATATCGAGGAACTCAAGCGCGCCGGCTTCGTTGGCGTGCTGGCGCTGTTCGTCGGGGTGGGCACGTCGTTCGTTGCCGGCGTCGGCGTGGCGATGGTCTTTGGCTACACCGACGCGGTGAGCCTGACCACGATTGGCGCCGGGGCGGTCACCTACATTGTCGGTCCGGTGACCGGGGCGGCAATCGGCGCCAGCTCCGAAGTCATGGCGCTGTCCATTGCCGCCGGGCTGATCAAGGCGATCCTGGTAATGGTGGCGACGCCGTTCGTAGCGCCCTTGATCGGCCTGAACAATCCACGCAGCGCGGTGATTTTCGGTGGCTTGATGGGCACCTCCAGTGGCGTGGCCGGTGGCCTGGCGGCGACGGATCCGAAGCTGGTGCCCTATGGCTGCCTGACGGCGGCGTTCTATACGGCGCTGGGCTGCCTGCTGGGGCCTTCGTTGTTGTTCCTGATCATGCGCGGGTTGCTGGGGTAAGGCGCGGGATTTTCGCTGGGCGGGCTGTCCTCATCGCGAGCAGGCTCGCTCCCACATTGGATCGATGTTCACAGAACCCTTGTGGGAGCGAGCCTGCTCGCGAAGGCCTCGACTCGCTCTCAACCCTGGCGATTGGCATACATCCGGCACTCGGCGAGCAATGCCAACAGGTTCGGATCGCGCTCCTTGGCCTTGAGGAACACCACGCCGATGTGCTGCTGCAACCGGTACTTTTCCTGCAACGGGATCAGTTTCACCCGGTTCTCGTACACCGCCGCAATCCGGCCCGGCAACAGCGCATAGCCCACGCCGGAGCTGACCATGCTCAGGAGGGTGAAGATGTCGTTGACCTGCATCGCCACCTTCGGCTCGAACCCCGCCTGGCTGAATACCCGGATCCCGTCCTGGTGCGTGGCAAAGCCCTGGGTCAGGGTGATGAAGGTCTCGTCGCGAACCTCTGCCAGGTCCACCTCGCTGCGCTGGGCGAACGGTGAGTCGGCCGGCGTGGCGAGGAAGATGTCGTCGGAAAACAGCGCGATGTGCTCGCAGTCCGGGTCGTTGACGCTGTCGTCCAGCGAGACCAGGATCGCGTCCACCTCCATGTTCTTGAGCTTGTACAGCAGGTCGATGTTGGACCCCATGATCAGGTCGATATTGAGTTCGCTGCGGCGGATCTTCAGGCCCATGATCAGTTGGGGCACGGTCTTGACCGTCAGCGAGTACAACGAACCGAGCTTGAAGCGCTCGGCGGAGAACCCGGCGGCTTCGCGGGTCAGGCGCACGCTTTCGACCACGTCCTGAATCAGCTTCTGCGCCCGCTCCTCCAGCACATAGGCGCTTTCCAGCGGCGTGAGGTTGCGGCCCTCGTGCTTGAACAGCGGGCAGCGCAGGGCGCTTTCCAGCGAATGAATGGCCCGGTGCACACTGACGTTGCTGGTCTGCAATTCGACGGCGGCCCGCGCCAGGTTGCCGGTGCGCATGAACGCCAGGAACACCTCGAGTTTCTTCAGGGTCAATTCTTCGTCGATCAGCATGGGGCGTGCTCTTATTCGTATTGCCCGATTGTGCCCTGTGGGAGCAAAGCTTGCTCGCGAAACAGACGACTCGGATTTGCAGAAACCGAGTGACCTTCATCGCGGGCAAGCCTTGCTCTCACAGCAAGCAAAACATTGCACTTTCAAGCGCCAGGCCTGAGCCTTGGCACCTGTTTCGAAAGGTGAGGTGGTATTGGATGTATCACGGGGAACGGTTCAACGCGTGGACCCACTTGGTCGGGGCGGTCGCGGCGTTTATCGGTGGGGTATGGCTGGTGGTGATTGCCGGGCTGACTGGCGATCCCTGGAAAATCGTCAGCGTGGCGATCTATGGGTTCACCCTGCTGGTGCTCTACAGCGCGTCGACGGTTTATCACAGCGTGCGCGGACGCCGAAAAGAGATCATGCAGAAAGTCGATCATTTTTCGATCTACCTGCTGATCGCCGGCAGCTATACGCCGTTCTGCCTGGTGACCCTGCGGGGGCCGTGGGGCTGGAGCCTGTTCGGGATCGTCTGGGGGCTGGCGCTGATCGGGATCCTGCAGGAAATCAAGCCGCGCTCCGAGGCTCGGATCCTGTCGATCGTGATCTACGCAGTGATGGGCTGGATCGTGCTGGTGGCGGTCAAGCCGTTGCTGGCAGCCCTGGGCAGCGCCGGGTTTGCCTGGCTCGCCTCGGGCGGGGTGTTGTACACCGTGGGCATCATTTTTTTCGCCCTCGATCACCGCCTGCGTCACGCCCATGGGATCTGGCATCTGTTCGTGATCGCCGGCAGCTTGCTGCACTTCGTGGCGATTTTGTTCTATGTGCTTTGAGCGATGGACCCACACCGAATTCATGAACACCACTGTTTCACGGTGGGAGCGGGCTTGCTCGCGAAAGCGGTGGGCCAGCCAACATCGATGTCACTGACACATTGCATTCGCGAGCAAGCCCGCTCCCACAGGGACTTTCAGTGGCCGCAAGCGATTAGAAATCCCCCCACAACTGCTGCGCCACCGCCAGCGCCACCACCGGCGCGGTTTCGGTACGCAGCACGCGGGGGCCGAGGCGGGCGGCGTGGTAGCCGGCGACCTTGGCCTGTTCGACTTCGGCATCGGCCAGCCCGCCCTCGGGGCCGATCAGGAATGCCAGGGTCTGCGGCCTGGCATGGCTGACCAAGGGTTCGGCCACCGGGTGCAGCACCAGCTTCAGCTCGGCCTCGGTCTGCTTCAGCCAGTCGGCCAGGAGCAACGGTGGGTGGATCACCGGCACGGTCGAGCGCCCGCACTGCTCGCAGGCGCTGATCGCAACCTGTCGCCAGTGCAACAGGCGCTTGTCGGCGCGCTCGTCCTTGAGACGCACTTCGCAACGTTCGCTGAAAATCGGCGTAATCGCGCTGACCCCAAGCTCAGTGGCTTTCTGGATCGCCCAGTCCATGCGCTCGCCCCGGGACAAGCCCTGGCCGAGGTGAATGCGTAACGGCGATTCCGGCTGCCCGGCGAACTGCTCGTCCAGTTGCACCCGCACGCGCTTCTTGCCGACCTCGGCCAGCGTGCCGCGAAACTCCAGGCCAGAACCGTCGAACACCTGCACTCCATCGCCCTCGGCCATGCGCAGCACGCGGCCGATGTAGTGGGCCTGGGCCTCGGGCAGCTCGTGGTCGCCAAGGCTCAGGGGGGTGTCGATGAAGAAGCGGGACAGTCTCATGTGTTTTCTCTACAGAATCTGGATTCGGCACTATTGCGGGTCATGCGCTCTTGTGGCGAGGGGATTTATCCCCGCTGGGCTGCGCAGCAGCCCCAAGACCGGACACCGCGATGCTTCAGGCAAATCGCGTTGTATGCAATGAGGGCTGCTAGGCAGCCCCACGGGGATAAATCCCCTCGCCACAACGGTGTTCCAACGATGCATCGCAGTGTCAGCCCGGATCGCGATAACCCGGATGGAAGTCTTCCGGCACCGCCACGCTGACCGAGTCCCGGGTGGCGATGTCGATGCCTTCGCTGGCGACCTGCGCCAGGAAGTCGATCTGCTCGGGCGTGATGACATACGGCGGCAGGAAGTACACCACGCTCCCCAGCGGACGCAACAGCGCCCCGCGCTCCAGGGCATGCTGGAACACCGTCAGGCCACGGCGTTCCTGCCAGGGGTAGGCGGTCTTGCTGGCCTTGTCCTTGACCATCTCGATGGCCAGCACCATGCCGGTCTGGCGCACTTCGGCCACGTTCGGGTGGTCGGCCAGGTGCGCGGTGGCGCTGGCCATGCGCTGGGCCAGGGCCAGGTTGGTTTCGATGATGTTGTCTTCTTCGAAGATATCCAGCGTCGCCAGGGCCGCCGCGCAGGCCAGTGGATTACCCGTGTAGCTGTGGGAATGCAGGAAGGCCCGCAGGGTCGGGTAGTCGTCGTAGAAGGCGCTGTAGACGTCGTCGGTGGTCAGGCAGGCCGCCAGCGGCAGGTAGCCACCGGTCAGGGCCTTGGACAGGCAGAGGAAGTCCGGGGTAATGCCGGCCTGTTCACAGGCGAACATCGTGCCGGTGCGACCGAAACCGACGGCGATCTCGTCGTGGATCAAGTGCACGCCGTAGCGGTCGCAGGCTTCGCGCAGCAATTTCAGGTACACCGGGTGATACATGCGCATGCCGCCGGCGCCCTGGATCAGCGGCTCGACGATCACCGCGGCAACGCTGTCGTGGTGTTCGGCGAGGGTCTGCTCCATGGCGGCGAACATCGTGCGCGAATGGTCCTCCCAGCTCACGCCCTCGGGGCGGTGATAGCAGTCCGGGCTCGGCACCTTGAGGGTGTCCAGCAGCAGCGCCTTGTAGGTCTCGGTGAACAGCGGCACATCGCCCACCGACATCGCCGCGATGGTTTCGCCGTGGTAGCTGTTGCTCAGGGTGACGAAGCGCTTCTTGTCGGACCGGCCGCGATTGACCCAGTAGTGGAAGCTCATCTTCATCGCCACTTCGATGCAGGACGAGCCGTTATCGGCGTAGAAGCACCGCGTCAGGCCTTCAGGCGTGAGCTTGACCAGGCGCTCGGACAGTTCGATCACCGGCTGATGGCTGAAGCCGGCGAGGATCACGTGCTCCAGTTGATCGACCTGGTCCTTGATCCGCTGGTTGATCCGCGGGTTGGCGTGGCCGAACACATTGACCCACCAGGAGCTGACGGCGTCGAGGTAGCGCTTGCCTTCGAAGTCTTCCAGCCACACGCCTTCACCGCGCTTGATCGGGATCAGCGGCAGCTGTTCGTGGTCTTTCATCTGGGTGCAGGGATGCCATAGCACGGCGAGGTCGCGTTGCATCCACTGGTCATTCAGGCCCATCTACAGTCTCCTCGAGGCGGCTCGCGGCGGGCGCGGGCGAAACAATCGCGCAAGCCTATGCAATGGCGGCCTCGCGGACAACCCATTGTGTCATCCGCGCTACTTTGGCCCAGGCGATAGACGTCGCTGGCGGCGTTTTGATGGCTGACGTATTCTTCGCCGTTCCCTGAGCCGACTGGCTCGAACAACTGAAATTTCCTACGTTTTAATCCGGAGTTCGCTGAATGTCTGCTGGTTGGCTGCGCGCCTGTGCGCTGGTGATGATAGGGCTGTTCAGCGTTGCGGCGCTGGCCAAGGACAAACAACCGACGGCCATCGTCGTCGGTGGCGGCCTGGCGGGGCTCACGGCGGCCTACGAGTTGCAGAACAAGGGCTGGGCCGTGACGCTGCTGGAGGCCAAACCGGACCTGGGCGGCCGCTCGGGCATGGCCACCAGTGAATGGATCGGCAATGACAAGACCCAGCCGGTGCTGAACAAGTACGTCTCGACCTTCAAGCTGAGCACCACGCCGGCGCCGGAGTTCGTGCGCACCCCCAGCTACCTGATCGACGGTGCCTACTTCACGGCAGCGGACCTGGCGACCAAGCAGCCGGCCACAGCCGAAGCCCTGAAGCGCTACGAAACCACCCTGGACGACCTGGCGCGCTCCATCGAAGACCCCCAGAACCCGGCGGCCACCAACACGTTGCACGCGCTGGACCAGATCACCGTGTCCAACTGGCTCGACCGTCTGCAACTGCCGGCCACCGCGCGGCAGCTGGTGAACCAGGAGATTCGCACCCGCTATGACGAACCTTCGCGCCTGTCGCTGCTGTATTTCGCACAGCAGAACCGCGTCTACCGGGGCGTGTCCGACCGCGACCTGCGGGCTTCGCGCCTGCTCGGCGGCAGCCCGGTGCTGGCCCAGGCGTTCGTCAAGCAACTGAAAACCATCAAGACCAACTCGCCGGTCTCGGCGATTAACCAGGACAAGGACGGCGTGACCGTCAAGGTCGGCAGCGTCGGCTACCAGGCCGACTACGTGGTCTTGGCCGTGCCGCTGCGGGCGCTGAACAAGATCCAACTGACCCCGGCCCTCGATGCCCAGCACCAGGGTGCGATCAAGGGCACCAACTACGGCTGGCGCGACCAGATCATGCTCAAGTTCAAGACCCCGGTCTGGGACAGCAAGGCGCGCATGTCCGGCGAAATCTACAGCAACGCCGGCCTGGGCATGATGTGGATCGAGCCGGCCCTGAAGGGCGGTGCCAACGTGGTCATCAACCTGTCCGGCGACAACGCCCGGGTGATGCAGGCCTTCGGCGACAAGCAGATGGTCGACCAGGTGCTGATCCGCCTGCACGCGTTCTATCCACAAGCCCGTGGCGCGTTCACCGGCTATGAAATCCGCCGCTACAGCACCGACCCGTCCATGGGCGGCGCCTACCTGGCCTTCGGCCCGGGCCAGATCAGCAAATACTGGCGCCTGTGGGAAAAGCCGCTGCAACGCGTAGCCTTTGCCGGCGAACACACCGACACCTTGTACCCAGGCACTCTGGAAGGCGCGCTGCGCAGCGGTCAACGGGCGGCCAGCCAGGTTGAAGACTTGGCAGCGGGCAAGTCGTTCGAGCCGGCCAAGGTGGCGCCGGTCGCGGCAGCCGCAGCGGGCGCCGTCGCGGCCAAGAAAGGCAATTTCTTCACCAACCTGTTCGGTGGTTCGAACGACGAGAAGAAGCCGGAGCCAGCCAAGGCACCGGAACCGGTCGCGCCGCCAGCCCCGACACCCGCTCCAGCGCCTGCACCTGCACCTGCACCGGTAGAAGCGCCGAAGCCTGTGGCGCCGGTGAAAGCCGAGCCTGCCAAGAAGGCCCCGGCCAAAACCACCACAAAGAAACCCGCCGCCAAGACCCCGGCAAAAAAAGCCCCGGCCAAGGCGCCGGTGAAGAAGGCTGAGCCGGCCAAGAAGCCGGCGACGACCGCTGAGACAAAGGCTCAGTAACGCTCATGGAAAGAACGGGGCTCAAGGGCCTGATGCTTTTCACTTAGGACAACGGACAAACCCGTGGCGAGGGCGCTTGCTCCCGCTGGGCCGCGAAGCGGCCCCAAAACCTGCCCGATGCGGTGAATCAGACACACCGCGCCCGCCGGTTTGCGACTGCTTCGCAGCCGAGCGGGAGCAAGCTCCCTCGCCACGGGTCGATCATTTTTAGGTGAATCGCCTGGACCAAAGAGGCCGCTTTTTTAACCAGCAGGCTCCACATCCTCAACCAGATCTTGATCCACTTTGGTTTTGGGAAACGTCCCGGGATATTTTCTAAAGCGGGCCCAACAAAGCTTGCCTGTTCGCTTGTCAAGAAAAGCCAATCGCCACCCAGCGGCTGTCGTACGCCCCGCCGCCAATCACCATTTCCCTTTAATCTTTCCTTAACCCACCCCACCCAGACTGATGATCGTATTTCTCGATATTTCAAAGCGAAATTTTCCGCTTTAAATCGATAGATAAGTCGCTAGTCTTGATCGCAGTCTTTACAGGATATGAGCAATGCAGCTACGCAACTCTTCTTCGCGCTATGGCTGGGTCAGTATCGCTCTGCACTGGGGCGTGGCACTGGCGGTGTATGGGCTGTTCGCCCTGGGCCTGTGGATGGTCGGCCTGGACTACTACAGCACCTGGCGCAAAGATGCGCCGGACCTGCACAAGAGCATTGGCCTGGTGCTGCTGGCGGTGATGCTGCTGCGGGTGCTGTGGCGTTTTGTCAGCCCGCCGCCACCGACCTTGTCGTCCTATGGTCGCCTGACCCGCCTCGGCGCGAAGGTCGGCCACGGTGCCCTGTATCTCGGGTTGTTCGCCGTGATGATTGCCGGTTACCTGATTTCCACCGCAGACGGTGTCGGGATCCCGGTGTTTGGCCTGTTCGAAGTTCCCGCGCTGGTGTCCGGACTGCCTGACCAGGCAGACGTCGCCGGCCTGATCCACCTGTACCTGGCATGGGCGTTGGTCATTTTTTCCGGCCTCCATGCGTTGGCAGCCTTGAAACACCACTTTATCGACCGTGACGCGACCCTCAAGCGCATGCTGGGGCGCCAAGCCTGATGTTCAACCTCGACTCCAAAGGAATAGAAAGCATGTTGAAAAAGACGCTCGCCGCCCTGGCAATCGGTTCCACCCTGCTGGCCGGCCAGGCCATGGCTGCCGACTACGTGGTCGACAAGGAAGGCCAGCACGCCTTCGTCGACTTCAAGATCAGCCACCTGGGCTACAGCTACATCACCGGCACCTTCAAGGACATCGACGGCAAGTTCAGCTTCGACGCCGCCAAGCCTGAAGACAGCAAGATCGAGTTCAACGTCCGCACCGCCAGCGTATTCACCAACCACGCCGAGCGCGACAAGCACATCGCCAGTGCCGACTTCCTGAACGCGGGCAAATTCGCCGACGCCAAGTTCGTCTCCACCAGCGTCAAGTCCACCGGCAAGAACGCCGAAGGCAAGGAAACCGCCGACGTTACCGGCGACCTGACCCTGCTGGGCGTGACCAAGCCAGTGGTGGTCAAGGCCACGTTCCTGGGTGAAGGCAAGGATCCATGGGGCGGCTACCGTGCCGGCTTCGAAGGCACCACCAGCATCAAGCGTTCCGACTTCGGCAAGCAGAAAGACCTGGGCCCATCGTCTGACACGGTCGAGCTGTACGTTTCGTTTGAAGGTGTCAAGGCGAAGTAACGTTCGCGCCTGACAAAAAACGCCCCTGGTCCTGCGACCAGGGGCGTTTTTTTATTGCCCGGATCATGGCGATACAAGGAACCTTGTGGGAGCGAGCTTGCTCGCGATGGCGGCAGTACTGTCACATTGATGTTGACTGAAGCACCGCTATCGCGAGCAAGCTGAACTGGTCAAGTAATCTTGGACACCGATTAAGGTTTACGCCGCCAAGCGCTCTTTCGCGACTGGCGACCGGTAGTCGTTGTAGCTGTGAGGCCTGCTGATGTTGTAGCGCGAGACATAGCGCTGT
>NZ_JAUQOP010000030.1 GCF_030580855.1 Pseudomonas citrullilanati
AATTGTAAATAAAAAAAAAAACGATGGGGGGCCGCGGGCTTGCGGGGGTGGGGGTAGTGTATTTAACAAAATTTTTCCAAAACCCCCCCCCCCCCCCCCCACCCTCGCTCCCACAGGGTTTGGTTACGGGCCGATTGGCCTCGGCCTACCTCGGCTCGACCACGTCCAACGCCCGATTCGCCAGCAATTGGCCCAGCTCGATCATCTGCTGGACCCCCAGGGCGATGTGCCGTCGTGAGCCCTCCAGGTCGAATGCCAGGTCGCTGACCATGGCGTTGGCCGAGGCCAGGGTTTCGCTGAGGTTGGCGAGCAGGCATTCGGCGTCGATGTCAGGGGCGATGATGTAGAGGGTGTCGAGTGAGTCGGAGGTTGCTTTGTCGGCTTCGAGCTTGAGGTAATAGTCCAGGGCGCGGGTGGCCGCGTCGTCGAGTTTCTTGGCGTTGATCGATTGGCTGCGGGAGATGTGATCGTCTGGGGTAGAGGGATTGGATTTGTTTTTGCTCATGATGCTTGGATCCTCGAAGTGAGAGCCATCACCGGTCCGCTACTAAACGAAGTGGGTGGCAGCTGTACACAGGTTAGTAGACCGGGGATCCAAGGAACCGGCGCGCCCGAGGGCGCCCTGCGCACAGCTGCCATTGAGCGCAGGAGAAGGAATACCTGACTGAATGGAGCAATGAACATCTTGGATGCCGAGCTACTAAACCCGATCACTGATGGGCAGTGACGAGAACCAAAGTACCGATGGGATCCAAGATGAACAAGCCGGCGGATTCTGGCGTAGTTGTAGGCAGAGGCGCAAGGCAACGTAGCCTTGTGTTGCGCTTTTGAAGGACGGATTTGGAGCCTTTTCCTAAGGACTCGTAGGGCAAATTCCCCCTTGTGATCAGCAAGCATCAGATATGGAGCCGAGCGCCTGTGGCGAGGGGATTTATCCCCGTTGGGCTGCGTAGCAGCCCCTAAGTGGCTAGTGCGCCTGTAGGGCCGCTTCGCGTCCCAGCGGGGATAAATCCCCTCGCCACAATGGATGCATATGGCTGGAAATGCACATTTATGCAAATCAGCATTTGTCTTCTGCAAAAAGAACACGCATCATGCGCGTTATGCAAAAACGCAACGTTTCTACCGTATTAAGAGCATTGCTCGACCAGCACGGGATCTCCCCCACGGAGCTTCACCGGCGTACCGGCGTGCCCCAGTCCACCCTCTCGCGGATTCTCAGCGGCAAGATCGTCGACCCTTCGGATAAGCACATCTCGAAGATCGCCGAGTACTTCGCCGTGAGCACCGACCAGTTGCGCGGGCGCGCCGACATTACCCCTGTCGGCGGCAGTCGCCGCGACGAGTCCCATGCCGAGCTCAAGGACATAAGCCTGTGGGACGACGAGACCCCCGTCGAGGAAGACGAGGTGTCGGTCCCTTTTCTGCGTGAGGTTGAATTGGCTGCTGGATCAGGAAGATTCGTCATCGAGGAAAGCGAGCGCTCGAGCCTGCGCTTCGGCAAGCGCAGCCTGCGCCACAACGGCGTGCAGTTCGACCAGGCCAAATGCGTGACGGTACGCGGCAACAGCATGTTGCCCGTGCTGCGTGACGGCGCCACGGTCGGGGTGAATGTGGCCAAATGCGGTATCGGCGACATCGTCGACGGCGACCTCTACGCCATCAATCACAATGGCCAACTGCGGGTCAAGCAGCTCTATCGGCTGCCCACCGGGATCCGCCTGCGCAGCTTCAATCGCGACGAGCATCCGGATGAGGACTACAGCTTCCAGGACATGCAGGAGGAGCAAATTGTCATCCTCGGTCACGTCTTCTGGTGGGGCATGTACGCCCGCTAACCCCACCACTGTCAGATAAAACCCGCCGCTGTGCGGGTTTTTTTTCGCCCCTGAAAAACCCTCCAGGCCCCGCGCTGCGGGGCTGTCCATGCATCTGCGCATGCGCCTCGCATAAATAAATGCATTTGTGCATTGACTGTATATGCATACATGCATATTCTGTGTCCAAGCCGCTCGACAAAGCGGCTGGCAAGAACCGCTCTTTAGTGTCACCAAACAGGCAGCGATGAACCGGCCTCAACGGTTCAGAGGGTTGGCAACTGGCCCGGGTGTGCAGCGTAAAGCACCAGAAACAGTTATCCGGCGGGCAGGGGCCGCGGTCGGAGGAACAATTTGAATGGATCCGTACCGCGCCAGTCGCGCCGAAAGATCAAGCGCATTACTGAAAAGCCTGGGCAACCGGGCTTTTTGGAATGCCTGTGCCGTGAGGTGCTTCAAGTAACTGCCGCAGCCAGTGGAGGGCTTTCGATGTTGAAGGATTTCAGATGCGGACACTGCAAGAAACTTCTGGCCCGCATGGGCAAGAACGCCGAACTCCAGATCAAGTGTTCCCGATGCGGGACGTTGAATCATGTGAAGGCCTCTGAGCTTCGAGTGAACGCCGACGAGCGAACTGCACGCGCTATCGATCGTGCAATCACTGCTCAAACACATCAACGAGGTCACAAAGATGAAACTCTTTAAACAACTTTTATTGGCTGCCGCACTTCTCTCGCCATTCGTGTCGCTGAACACGTGGGCGGAAACGGCAATGTCCTGGAACTTGGCCAGGGACATGTACTTGATGACCGAACAATCGCCCTCTGGATCGCCATGGTCCTTGATGCAAAACAAGTCGGGGGTAAACGCTTCGGTCAATTACACGTTGTTTCCGTCCTTTCAGGCGGGGCAATGCAACGGCAAGCCGACTACCTGCTGGCGCGATGATGCAACGGGCGCCTGGATTTCCATCCCAAATGAAAGCTTCACATTTACCGGTTCGGGCACCAGCTTCGTGTTCAAGCAAGGCGACGTCGCGACCCATCCCGGCACCAACAGCCAAAGCATCTTCCGTTGGGCCAGCCCTGTTACCGGCAACATCAACGTATTGGGTCGGGTCAATGATCTGCACAACGCATGCGGAGATGGCATCGGCTGGTCGATCAATCTAGGTGACACCGTGCTTCAGTCCGGAAGCTTGGCAAATGGGGGCAGTGCCACGTTCAAGTTGAGCGATGTTGCGGTTACGCCGACGTCCTCGCTCTATCTGGTCATTGACCGCAAGGCCAATAACTCCTGCGATGCGACCAGTATCGACATGCTCATCACTCGATAAATGCTTTTGACTGGAGTGGCTCAAGGTCGGTGATCGGCCCCAGGGCCTTCTTATCCTTCAATCACCCCCAGGAGGCGTGAATGACAAACGAGCAACAAGCGTTGCTGGACATGCCGATCTGGCTGGTCATCGTGCTCGCCCTGGTGGGTGGGGTGTCCGGCGAGATGTGGCGTGCCGACAAGGAGGGCGCACGCGGCTGGCCGTTGCTGCGTCGCGTGGCCCTGCGCTCCGGCGCCTGCGTGGTCTGCGGCGTCTCGGCGACCATGCTGCTGTATGCCCTCGGCATGTCGATCTGGAGTGCCTGCGCCATCGGTTGCCTGACGGCCATGGCCGGTGCCGATGTGGCGATCGGCCTTTATGAGCGTTGGGTGGCCAAGCGCATTGGCGTCGAGGGCCCCACCGACCGCGACCCGCATTAGACAAACTGACCTGTGCCGCCCCCCGCAACCCATTGCACCCGGCGGCATGCATTGAACGGAAACCCGTCATGTCCCTTTCTATCCAGAAGCCTTCGCAGTTCTGTACTGCGGTGGGCGATACGCTGCGCGCCGCTTTTCCCCAGTTCAAGGTTGGCACTCGCCAGGACGTCGTCGCTGTCGGCGACGACGCCTGGGTGTTGATTGCGATGGACGGTGATGCCTGGGGCCCGTCGGCGAATGACGGTCGCAGCGCCCATGCCTTGTCGGTGTCCCTGCAGTGCCTTTTGCCGGGGCGTCCGGACTTCGACGCCTGCGATTTGGCCGCTGCCTTGATGGACGTGGTGGCGAATAACCGCTGGGGCCTTTCGGGTGCCCAGTGCGACGTGCCCACCGCCCTTGTGGCGCAACCCTCGACCTGGGTCTTCGCCGAAACAACCTACTCCACCTGGACAGTTTCCTTCGTCCAGACGCTCTATTTCGGTCAACCGTTGCTGGAGGATCCGACCGGTATCCCGCTGTTTGCCCGCACCTGGGAAGTCTCCGATATCGACGACCCGACCCAATACACCGCCCTCGAGGACTGACCCATGCTGGATGCGTTTCTGCGTATGCACCTGGCGCCGATCATCGAGCGCCTGGCCGAGATGGAAACCGAACTCGAAGACCTGCATCGGCGGGCCGACAGTGTCTGTCGGATCGGCGTATGCCAGGCGGTCGACGCGGCCAGCAATACCTGCCGGGTCAGTCACGGCGACTTGCTGACACCGGCGATCCGCTTTTTCAATCCCAGTGCCGGCGCCCAGAGCGAGTCGCGGATTCCCTCGGTGGGCGAGCAATGCCTGCTGCTGAACCACGGCGGCGGTGACGGCGGCGGGCAGGCGGTGGCGTTGTTCGGCCTCAACGGTGGGCAGTTTCCGCCCGTTTCGACCCTGGCCTCGCTGACCCGTCGCCTCTACCAGGACGGCACGGAAAACGGCTACGACCACGACGCCCATGTCCTGCACTGGAAGAACGGTCCGGCGGCGTTCACCGGCGCCCGTGAAGCCCTGCAACTGAACCTCGGCCCGTCCAGGCTGACGATGACCGCCGATTCGATCGAGTTGCAAATGGGCGCTGTCGGCTTGCGGCTCGACGCGGCCGGCGTGCACTTGAGCGGCCCGCTGGTGGATCACCAGGGGCGCGTCATCAGTACTGCGTGAGAATTTCCCATGATCGGAATCGATAGGAACACCGGCGCGACGGTCGACGACTGGCTGCAGTTCGTGCAGCGCGCCACACGGGCGTTGACCACCCCTCTGGGGACCCGCCAGAAGCGCCCGCTGTATGGCTGCGCGCTCACCCAATTGCTTGGGCAGAACCTCGGCGATGACATGCTGATCCTGGCCCAGAGCCACGCCGCCCAAGCCTTCTATAACCCGCAGAACGGCATCGGTGATTTCGAGCCGCAGGTCATTGTCGCCAGTCGACACGGTGCCGGCTTGTTGTTGCGTTTTGCCGGCACCTGGAAAAACCGCAAACAGACCTTCGAGGTGGTGACATGAGCATGTTGATTCCCGGCCAGAATGCATTGGCCGAACCGGCCATCGTCCACGTCGAGGCCTTCGAGGATCTGCTCGCCGAGTTCAAGACGTTCGTCGTCGAGTACGTCGGCGCACGCTCTCCCGCCAGCGCGGCGAAGCTGGTGGACAGCCTCGAAAACGAAAGCGAACTGCTGACCCTGGCCCTCGAAGCGTTCTGCGTCCGCCTGCAAACCCACGAGCGCAAGTACAACGCCCGTATTCAGCAGATGCTGGCGTGGTGGGCCACGGGCAGCAACCTCGATGCGCGCCTCGCCGACATGGGGTTGGAGCGCCAGTTGCTCGATCCCGGCGATCCGGCGGCGTTCCCGCCCGTTCCCGCGGTTTATGAGAGCGACGATGACGCCCGGTTGCGTTACTACCTGGCCCCCCACGCCCCGGCGGCGGGTTCGCGCATGCAGTATCGGCGGGAGATCTTTACCTTGGGCGAACGGCCGGCGGTAAAGGTGCAGAGCGCCATGGGCGGTGAGGTGACAGTGACCTACACGTTCGACCCTGACGGCATGGCCGCGCAGGTCAAGGACGGCAATGCGCGCCGGACGGCGCCGGGGCAGGTCACGGTCACGGTGCTGTCCCGGGAGGGTGACGGCACCCCTTCGGCGGCGTTGCTCGAGGGCGTTCGCCAACACTTCGCCCGGCCGGATGTTCGACCGGAAACGGACCAGGTCATCGTGCAGGCCGCGCAGATCAAGAACTACAAGATCCGCGTCGTGGCGAAGATCAATGCCGGCCCGGATTCGGGCCTGACCCAGGTCGCCGCTGAACAGCAACTGCGGGCCTACGCCGAGGCCCGCCATCGCCTGGAAGGGCGCGTGGACCCCAGCTGGATCGACTACACGCTGCACAGCGCCGGTGCCGTCCAGCTCGAAATCCTCGAACCGCTTGCGCCGATTGTGACGACGGCCTTCCAAGCCCCGTATTGCACGGGTGTCGAGGTCGAGGTGGATACATTATGAGTGAGGATACGTCTCCCCCGAGCCTGTTGCCGGTCAACAGCTCAGCGCTGGAACGGGCGCTTGATCTGGGTTTCGCCCGCCTGCTGGAGCGCATCGATCCGCCGTTTCCCCAACTGATGAACCCGGCGACGACGCCCCTGGCCTTCCTGCCGTATCTGGCGGCGGATCGTGGTGTCAGTGAGTGGCGTTCTTCAGCGCCCGAACAGGAAAAGCGCCTGACCGTAGAGCTTGCCTGGCCTACTGCGCGACAGGCCGGGACGCGAAAGGCGCTGCAAAACGCTGCCAAGGGCCTGCAACTGATGCCCGAGGTGCGCGCCTGGTACGAGCAGACACCGCCCGGGCCGCCCTACAGTTTTTCCGTCAGGGCGTTTACCGAGCAGCCCTACAGCGAAGAAATCGATGCCCGCCTTGACCGTCGTCTGGCCGACGCCAAGAGCGAACGCGACACCTTGACGGTGTCGGTCGGCTTGAGCGCCTCCGGTCGCCACGTCATCGGGGCCGCCACGGTGTGCGGCGAGCTGACCACGGTTTATCCGATCGTCATCCAGGGCCTTGAGGCCTCGGGCCGAGCCTTCATGGCCGCCGGGCTCTACACCGTCGAAACTTCCACTATTTATCCACAGGGGTCCTAAATGGCCGACTACTACACCCTGCTCACCGATGCGGGGATTGCCTACGAAACCGCCTGCAAGGCGGCGGGCGTACCGATCAGACTGTCGCAGATTTCCGTCGGCGACGGCGGCGGCGCGGTCTACAACCCGGCAGCCACCGCCACGGCGCTCAAGCGCGAAGTGTGGCGCGGGCCGCTCAATGCGTTGTTCCAGGATGAAAAGAACCCGAGCTGGTTGCTGGCCGAAGTCACCATTCCGTCCGACGTGGGTGGCTGGTACGTACGTGAAGCCGGGATCTGGACCGACACCGGTATCCTCTATGCGATCGTCAAGTATCCGGAGTCGTTCAAGCCGGTGCTGGCGACCTCCGGTTCCGGAAAAGAGTTTTATATCCGCTCGATTTTCGAGACCAGCAATGCCGAGCTGGTGACGTTGCTGATCGACGATACGGTGGTCAAGGCGACCCGTGCCTGGGTAGCGAGTTATGTCGCCGATGAGCTCGCCAAACTCGACGCGAAGCAATCGGTGCGAGCGGCAACGACGGCCAACATTGTCCTGAGCGGCGCCCAGGCGATCGATGGCGTTGCGGTGATTGCCGGGAACCGGGTCCTGGTCAAGTCGCAGGCCTTGGCGAAGGACAACGGCATCTATGTGGTGGCGAACGGCGCCTGGGCTCGGGCAAAGGATGCCGATGCGAGTGCCGAGGTGACGTCGGGCTTGATCGTCTCGGTGGAGGAGGGCACGACGCTCGCCAACACGATCTGGCAGTTGGTGACCGATGGGGCGATCGTGCTGGGCACTACTGCGCTGGCGTTCCAGAACATCACCCAAGGGTTTGCGCCGCTCAATTCGCCGGTGTTGGTCAACCCGACGGCCAATACGCCGCCACTGTTCGACAATACCAAGTCGATCGCGACGACTGAGTATGTGATGCGTGCCAGCGGCAACTATCGCGGCTTTACAAGTTTGACCACGACCACCACCTTGACGGCTTCGGCTGTTGGCACGCTGGTTACAACTATTGGGGCTTTCACCATCACGTTGCCGGCGGTCAATGCCCTGCCGGCAGGGGGCGCTATTCACTTCCGGAATATCGGCAGCGGCGTTGTCACCGTCGTATGTGCTGGGGCTGACAACATCAACTCGGGTGCGGGCCAGATTACGAGTATTGATCTGCAGGTGGGCGCGACCCTGGAGTTGACCGGGAACGGTGCCAGTGCCTGGTGGGCCGCCGGGACTGCGCAGTTGCAATACTCCAGGGTGTTCGGTGCTACTGCGGCGCAATTCGAAAGCAGCAAGTTGTTGGCTACCACCGAGTTTGTGAAGCGAATGGGCGTCGAGTGGTCGGGCTTCACCTCGGTGAACGCCAGCACGGTGCTGGGAAGTTCAAGCGCTGGCAGTATCGTCAGTGCGTCATCTGCGACGGCGATCAACGTTACCCTGCCGCTCACCGTGCCAGTAGGGCCAGGAGCCATGATCATGGTTCTGAGTGGTGGGACAGGTGCCGTCACGCTGCTGGCTTCGAATGGAGAGCAGATTACTAATTCGAGCGGAGGCGCGATAACACCTGTTTTGGGGCAGGGTGATTTCGCGATGTTGACCAGACTGAGCGGCGAATGGCGATTGGTTGGCGGTACCGTTGCGTTGAAGTTTTCCAATGTATTCGCAGCAACTGTTGGAAATACTGCCAATCAGGTATTGCCAAGCGGCTGGATACTCAAAATCGGACACGCGTCCACGGATGTTGCGACAGGAACAGTGCCGGTAACGTTTCCCGTGGCATTTCCCACTGCTTGCATGTATGTGGGGGCGATTTATGCCGGGGCTAGCTCAGCGACGAATTCATCTGTTTGTCAATCCGGCATACCGACCCGAACAGGTTTTACGGGCTATATCACTAATGTGGCTGGCAATAACGCAGCTGTCACTGTGGGTGGTTACAACTGGCTAGCCATTGGCTACTGAGGGGACTATGTACGCAAAATGGATTGAAGAAGATGGTCGATTTGCCTTTGAGTTAACGGATAACGGGGGCGTTGAGATATCTGATGAAGATCATGCGGCGCTCTTTGAGTCGCGACTGGATGGAAAAGTCATCGGTAAGGGGCCTGATGGTCGTCCGCAATTGCAAGTCCCGCCGTTGCCGACGTTCGTTGATCTATCGCGCATTGAGCGTGTATGGCGGGACAGACAGCTCTTGCTTACGGATGGGATGGTAACGCGCCACCGAGATGAGCAGGAAGAAGGGACCGACACCACGCTTTTGGCTGAGCAATATACCGAGCTGCAAGCATATCGCCGGGCTCTACGTCACTGGCCTGAGGTCGGGGATTTTCCGAAGAGTGAATATCGTCCGCTTGCGCCGTCCTGGCTAACTGAGCAACCCCAATAAACGCCCCGCACCGTCGGGGCGTTTTCTTATCCGTCCAAAACCTCGAAGCCCCTTTCCCAAGGGGCTTTTTCATACCTGGAGAACCCCAAATGGCACTACGCCAAACCTACACCGTACTCGTTCCATTCCCCATCGGCGCAGGTCACTGGTCGAGCGTCGGCCAGGAGCTCGACCTGCTCGATGTGGAAGCCAGTGCGCTGCGCAGCGCCGGTCGCCTGGCGCTGAAAAACACCGAGGCCGCCGATGTGGCCTCCACCTCCCAACCGGCCAAGAAGGCCGCCACCAAGAAGGCTGAATAACCATGGCTGAGGTTTTGAACTTCGAGCACAACGGCATTACCGTCAATGCCTCCGAATCCCCCGAGGCCATGGGTGGCCTTGGTGACAACGTCATCGGCCTGGTCGGCACCGCGCCGAAGGCCGATCCGCTGATTCCGCGCAATGCCCCGTTCCGCATCAACAGCTTCACCACCCAGGCCTTGCTCGACCCGACCGGTACCGAGGCGGGCACGCTGTATCACGCGGTGTTCCAGATCCTCAAAGTGGTCAAGGTGCCGGTCTACGTGGTCATCGTCGAAGAGGGCGCGACCCCGGCCGACACCCAGAACAACGTGATCGGCGGCGTCGAGGCGCAGACCGGTCGCAAGCTGGGGCTGGCGGCGTTGAGTGGGGTCGCCGAGGACCTGACCATCATCGGTGCGCCGGGCTTTACCGGCACCAAGGCCGTCGCCAGCGAGTTCGCCTCGTTCGGCAAGCGCATCAAGGCCCGTGTGGTGCTCGACGGCAAGGACGCCTCGGTCGCCGACCAGGTGACCTACAGCCAGGAGCTGGGCGGCGCGGACCTGGGCTTCGACCGTTGCCTGGTGGTGCACAACATGCCGGCGGTGTATTCCAAGGCCGCCAAGAAGAACGTCTTCCTGGCCCCGTCGAGCCTGGCCATCGCCGCGCTCGCCAAGGTCAAGCAATGGGAAAGCCCGGGCAACCAGGTGACCTACGCCGAAGACGTTTCGCGCACCGTGGAATACAACATCCTCGACACCTCCACCGAGGGCGACCTGCTCAACCGCTACGGCGTCAGCTACTACGCCCGGACCATCCTCGGCGGCTTCTCGTTGCTGGGTAACCGCTCCATCACCGGCAAGTTCATCAGCTACGTCGGCCTGGAAGACGCCATCAGCCGCAAGCTGGTCAAGGCCGGCCAGAAAGCCATGGCCAAGAACCTGACCAAGTCGTTCATGGACCAGGAGGTCAAGCGCATCAACGACTGGCTGCAAACCCTGGTCGCCGACGAAACCATCCCGGGCGGCAGCGTGTACCTGCACCCCGAATTGAACAGTGTCGAGAAGTACAAGAACGGCACCTGGTACGTGGTCATCGACTACGGCCGCTACGCGCCGAACGAACACATGATTTATCAACTCAATGCCCGCGATGAAATCATCGAGCAGTTCCTGGAGGACGTTCTCTAATGTTTACCAACCGCGTAAGACAGGCCATCGCGGCCACCCTGCAAGGCCTGCCGTTGTCGGCGACGGTGGAGGAGTTCACCCCGCCGAAGATCGAGTTCGAGATGGAGGCCATGACCGGCGGGCGTTTCATCGCCGAGGAAATGGCCAAGAGCGGCAAGGCGCTGACCGCCAAGTTGAAACTGCAAGGCGTTGGCCCGGAAATCATGCTGGCGCTGGGCGTGAGCGTGGGTGACGACATCCTGCTGAACGTGCGCGAAGCGGGTCAGGATCAGGATGGCAACACCTGGTTCACCTATCACACGGTGGGCGGCAAGCTGAAATCCCTCGAGGAAACCCCCCTGAAGATGAACGAGAAGCCCACTACCGTCCTCGATCTGTCCTGCCGCACCTACAACCGCCTGGAGAACGGCATCCCGGTGATCGACATCGACGTGCGCACCCAGAAGTTCGTGCTCAACGGTGTCGACATCCTCGGCGACGCCCGCCGCGCGGTGTTGCTGCCTTAAGCCGGCTGCCGTCACCCGCCCTGTGGGAGCGAGCCCGCTCGCGATAACGGTGTGTCAGCCACCTCGATGCTGAATGTTCCGCCGTCATCGCGAGCAAGCTCGCTCCCACAGGTTGTCCAGTATTTACCAAGGAATTGCTTTCATGCCCTGGATGCCTCCAACGCATGCCCTGTTGTCGCCGATCACCGGTGACGACGGGGCGCAGATCGACCAACTGCAACTCAAGCCGCTGTACTACGCCGCGCAGAAAGAGGCCCTGGCCCGTGCCGGCGATGACGAAGACGATCAATTCTTCGAACTGGCCAGGCTCGCCACCGGCCTGTCGGTGAAGGAACTCGACCAGCTCAAGCGCCCTGACTACGTGAGCATCGCGCAGTACGTGCACGAGATGTCCACGCGCCCGGCGGCGTATTTCCTGGACACTGCGCCGGCGGATCCCGACCAGGTGCAACTGCTGCAACCGCTCGCCGTGGCGGGCCGCAACGTGACCTCGCTGACCCTGGAAATGCCGGTGCTCAGGGCCACCAAGGCGATGAAGAAACTGAAGACGGCCAAGGAACGCGCCGAATTCATCACCGCCCATTGCACCGGCTTGATGCTGCCCGACCTGAACCAACTGACCGTGCCTGACTGGACCCAGCTTCAGGTGCGCATCGACGATTTTTTAAACAAACCGGCGGACTTCTTTCGGAGCGCGACATCGAAGTGATCCTCGATGTGGTGCCGCTCATTTACTCGGTAAGTGAGGCGGAAATCCTGGAGTGGGACGCCGGCAAGGCCTTGCGCCGCTACGACATCGCGATCACTCGCCTTGGCGTGAAACAGGAGTAGAGCAGGATGGCGGACGATAGATATTCGCTCAAATACGCAGCCTTCGATGAGCGTGGGCTGGCGTTCGGTAATAGCAGCGCGGCCACGGTCGCCTCCGGCGGCGTGTCGGCACAGGGTTCGAGCCAGTCCACCCAAGGCCGGTTGTCCGGCCTCGATCTGGCGTTGGACCGCGTCGGGCTCAAGCTCGGCCTGCTGACGACGGCCATCGAGGCATTGACCTTGAAGCTGTCGTCGCAACCACTGCTCACCCAGGCGGTGACGGCCGGCGCCAAGGGAGAGCCGGCCGCCGAGAAAAAAGCCGCCGGCAGTCTCGAGCCGCCGGATCTGCTGAAGCCGGCGATGGCCATGGACTCGGCCCTGGCCGACCTGCGCCAGGCGGGCAAATTCACCCCGCGCCAGGGCCAGGAGATGGCCCAAGGGACCCAGCAGATTGCCGCTGCCCCGCTGATTGCGGCCGGGGCGACCAAGGCGGTCGACCTGGTGAAGATTGAAACCCTGGCGGCCAAGGGCGGCGTGGGCAGTCAGTTGCCCAATGCTTCGGACCGGCAGTTTGAGCTGCTGCGTTTCGCCAGCGACGCCGGCACTGTCTCGTCGGCGTTCAGGGTGCCGGCCCTGGAAGTCGCCGAGATGATGCTCGGCTGGCGCACCAATATGGCCCTCAGCGGCATCCAGGCCTTCGACCTGGCGGATGCCATCAACCAGCTGGGCAAGCTGCCCGGCGGGGCGAAACCGGCCGAGATCGGCGCGGTCCTGCAGCGTGACGAGGCGGCGGCTGCGACGGCGGCCGGGCTATCCCCCGCGCAAGCTGCGGCATTGACCGCGGCACTGCTCGCCAGTGGCGCGAAAACGAATGAAGCCGGCGTGGCGCTGGGCACCTTCTCCAGCGCCCTGGGCAAGGGGGACCAGGCTTCCGCCTCCGAGCGAACCGCCTGGAAACAGCTGGCACTGTCGCCGGCGGCGGTGGCGAGCGGCCTGCGGGACAAGGACACGGCATCCGGCACTGTCATGACGGTGTTAGCGGCGTTGAACGCGCAACCGGCCGACCGGCGCTCGGCCCTGGCCGCCACACTCTTCGGCAATGGCGATGCGGTGGTGTTGCGCATGGCGCAGAAGCTGCCGGATGTGAATGCAGCCTTCGGGCAAGTGAGCGACAAGGCTCAGTACGCCACCTCGGTGCTGGGTAACGACGGTTCGGTGAGACAGGATGCCCTGGCGCTGTCGCAAACCCGGCAAGGCCGCTGGAATGCCTTGAGCGCCCGCAGCGATCGCATGCAGGTGGCGGCCGGTGATGCCTTGGCGCCCACGGCAGACACCTCGATTCAAGGGTTGGGATCGCTGGCGGAGGGCATGAGCGAGCTGGCGGAGTCTTCACCCAAAACCGCTGCTGCCATTGTGCTGGTTGCCGCCGCGATCAAACCGCTGGCAGGCGCACTACTCAAAGCCATCACCGACGAGCTGGGCAGCCAGGCGGCCAAGCGCATATTGGGCGGTGTGGCGACTCGGTTACCCGGACGACTGGGCGAAGTCATCTCCGAAGACGTCAGGAAGAATCGCTTGGGAGGCTTGGCGCTCATGGATGCCCCGGCAAGCGTTGCGAAGGCTGGAGCCGTGAACGGGTCCAGTGCTGCCTTGCGCGGGGTGAGCGCTACCTTGGGCGCATCGGCCCGGCTTGCGCCCGCCGCGGCGGCGCTGATGGCCATCCCCGATGTGGCCGAAGGGGTGATGACCGGCGACACCCGCAAGACCGGCGCCGGCCTGGGCGCCGCCGGCGGCGGTTGGGCGGGCGCTTCGGCGGGGGCAACCGCAGGCGCAGCGATCGGCACCTTCTTTGGGCCGGGCATTGGTACGGCCATTGGTGGGGCGCTTGGCGCCATAGTGGGTGGGTTGGCGGGAAGCTGGCTGGGGAGTGAGTCGGGCGCGTGGCTGGGGGAAAAGCTTGCTTCGCCTGCCGACAAACTTGCCGCTCCAGACCAGGTCAGCAAAGACCTGACCAGCACCCAGGCAGCTACACAGCAAAACACCATGACCGCCAACATCTACATCAACGGCCAGGACCAGGCCAGCGCCAGCCAGTTGGCCAATCTGGTCGTGCAACAGATCGCCGGCCAATTCGGCCTGGCATCCACCCCCAACTCACTGGCCATGCGCAGTGACGCGGCCCTGACCGACGGAGGTACGTGATGCGCCAGCAAATGGCACTGGGCAGTTTCGTTTTCGGCCTGTCGAGGAGTTTCGCCTACCACAGCCTGGTGCGCAGCTCGGACGGCGGCTGGAAGAGCATCGACATCCTCACCAGCAAACCCAAGTCGAGCCAGGTTGGCCAGGGCCTGCAAGGCCTGACCATCACGGGCAAGTCGATGTACGCCACGGCGATGGATCGCCTCGATGAGCTGCGCGCCTTGCAGGCATTGCGCGTTCCGTTGCCTCTGGTGGATGGCATCGGCCGCAACTGGGGGCTGTGGCAGATCAACAAGATCACCGAGACCCAGACCGAGATCATTGATGACGGCACCGCGATGGTGGTCGGCTGGGTCGTTGAATTGATGGAGTTCGCCAATGCGTAGGGTTCGAAGTATCGCCGGTGATTCGGTGAATCTGTTGCTGTACCGCGAGCTTGAACGGTGTGACGACGCCGTCGAGGAAGCACTCTGGCGGCTCAACCCGGGGCTGGCGGAATGGGGCCCGCTGTTACCGGCGGGGGTATCGGTTGTCTTGCCGGAAGTGGACCTCAAACCGGTTGCAACCCCGGCGGTTTCGGCTTGGGATTAAGGAGGCGACATGTCATTGGGCTTCACCCCTGCGGTGGACATTTATGGTGCGAACGCCGCGCTGCTCAACGAACGCTTGCTCAGTTGGACGCACGTCGACGCGGCGGGAATCGAGTCCGATCAGTTGACGCTCACCCTCAGCCTTGACGGGCTCGAAGGGTTGCCCAGCCTGGGCGGGAAGATCGGTCTGCGGGTCGGTTATCTGGAGTCGGGCCTGGTGGACAAGGGCGAGTTCGTCATTACCCGGCGTACGCCAACGCTGTTTCCCTTCACGCTCACCCTGGTGGCCATGGCGGCGCCGTTCAGCGCTGCGGACCAGACCGGATTCAAGCAACGCCGATCCGTCAGCCATGGGCCGACGACCCTGGGGGCGCTGTTCCGTGAGTTGACTTCGCGGCACGGTTTTTCGCCGCGCGTGGCGCCGGACCTGTCGCTGATAAAAATTGCCCACGTCGACCAGTCCGACGAAACCGACATGGGTTTCCTGACGCGCCTGGCCCATCGTTATGACGCCGTCGCCAAGCCGGTCAACGAGTTGTATGTGCTGGCCCGGCGCGGCCAGGTGAAGTCGTTGTCGGGCAAGGTCCTGCCAGAAGCGAAACTGTCGGTGACCACGAACAACCGCCCGGGCGACCACGCGTTCATCTCGGCCAAGCTGGATGACACTGCCCGGGCCAAGTACCAGGGCTGCAAGACCCGTTGGTGGGACGCGGCGGCCGGCCAGTTGCGGATCGAGGAGAGCGGCTTGGCGCCGTTCAAGACCTTGCGCCAGCGCTTCCAGGGCGCCGACGACGCCCGCGCAGCCGGGGAGGGGGAGGTGCGCCGGATGCTGCGCGAGGCCCTCAAGCTGACGATCGAATGCCCGGGCAACCCAGGGCTTTGCGCCGAGGGTATCGTCCTGCTGGATCCCTCCTGGCCGGACTTCATGCGCGGTCGCTGGTCGATCGACAAGGTCACCGCCAGTGGCGACCGGGCAAAAAGCTACCGTTGCAGCATCGACGCGACCTGCCTGGATGCCAAGGCCTGACCCATTACCACTTCTGCGCAAGCGATCCCGCGATCGCGGCAAGGAGCACGCCGTGCCCATTACTCAAGCGCAATTGCTGCGCATTCTCCCGAACGCCGGCGTCAACGCTGGCGTTTTTGCACCTGTCCTGAATATCGCCATGGGTCGCCACCAGATCATCGGTCGTAGCCGGGTTGCCGCATTCATCGCCCAGGTGGGTCATGAGTCCGGCCAACTACGTTATGTGCGAGAGTCGGGTAACGAGGCCTACCTGTCGAAATATGACACCGGCCCACTGGCCTTGCGCCTCGGCAACACACCCACGGCGGACGGTGATGGCCAGCGCTACCGGGGCCGGGGTTTGATTCAGATCACCGGACGAGCCAACTACCAGGCGTGCGGTGAAGCCCTGGGCCTGGACCTGGTCAATGACCCGGCGTTATTGGAACTGCCACAATGGGCCGCCGAGTCGGCGGCTTGGTTCTGGGCGACCCACGGTCTCAACGCCCTGGCCGATGCGGGGCGGTTCGACAAGATCACGCAGCGGATCAACGGCGGCCAGAATGGCGCCGCGGATCGCCAGGCGCTTTATGCACGGGCATTGCAGGTGCTGGAATGAGCCCGGGCTTATTGAGGTACATCTCGGTACTGGTCCTGGCGTTGGCGGCGGCGGGCGTGGCGTGGAAGGTCCAGGACTGGCGCTATGGTCGAGCGCTCGCGGAGCAGGCCCAGTCGCAGGCCGACACCTTGAATCAATTGAACCTCGCCGCTGCCACTTCGCAACAACGCGAGACCGATAGGCGCCTGGCCCTGGAGCGGCAACTCTCCGCCAGCGAACAAACCCACTACCGAGCCTTGAGCGATGCCCAACGTGACCAGGATCGCCTGCGCGATCGCCTTGCTACTGCCGATGTCCGGCTGTCAGTCCTCCTCGACGCCGACGAGGTTGCCGCCGGTTGCGCAGTGCCTTCCACCCCCGGCGCCAGCGGCGTGGATCATGGCCCCCCACGCGCCCGACTTGACCCGGCGCATGCTCAACGAATTATCGCCATCACCGACGAAGGCGACCGTGGACTGATCGCCTTGCAGGCTTGCCAGGCCTACGTCAGGGCCCTGGGTCGGTAATCCGGCGAGCCTTGCAAGCTTCGACCGCTCGTGTACGGTAGGCCTTCATTGCGTCGAATCTGGAGGGCACCGTGGACGACATTACCCAACTGGCCGCTGAACTGGGCCGGCGCTTGCAGCTGCTCAATGCCCATGTCACCACTGCCGAGTCCTGTACCGGTGGCGGGATCGCCGAGGCGATCACGCGGATTCCGGGCAGCTCCGCCTGGTTCGAGGCCGGCTACGTCACCTACTCCAATCGCCAGAAGACCCAGCAGTTGGACGTGCCAGCCGGCTTGTTCGAGACGGTGGGCGCCGTCAGCCGCGAGGTGGTCGAGGCCATGGCCCAGGGCGCGCAGGAAAAAAGCCTGGCGCGGTTTGCCGTGGCGGTCAGCGGCGTGGCCGGGCCCGACGGGGGCTCGCCGCACAAACCGGTGGGCACCGTGTGGCTGGCCTGGGGCGTTGGCGAGGTGGTGATCAGTGAACGGCGCTTTTTCCCGGGCAACCGCGATGAGGTCCGCCGACAAACGGTGAAGGCCGCGCTAGAGGGGCTGCTGCAGTATGCCTCGGCAGAAATCTCAAATCAGGGGTAGGCGATCTTCAATCCCTGTGGAATAATACTGGCTACTTATACAGGTGTTGGCCGCCAGGCCTTATTGATTACGTGAGGACTTTAATGGACGACAACAAGAAGAAAGCCTTGGCTGCGGCCTTGGGTCAGATCGAACGTCAATTCGGCAAGGGTGCCGTAATGCGTATGGGCGATCAGGACCGCCAGGCTATTCCTTCCATCTCCACCGGCTCCCTGGGCCTGGACATCGCACTGGGCATCGGCGGCCTGCCAAAGGGCCGGATCGTTGAAATCTACGGCCCTGAATCTTCCGGTAAAACTACCCTGACCCTGTCGGTGATCGCCCAGGCCCAGAAAGCGGGCGCGACCTGCGCCTTCGTCGACGCCGAACACGCCCTGGACCCGGAGTATGCCGGCAAGCTGGGCGTCAATGTCGACGACCTGCTGGTGTCCCAGCCGGACACCGGCGAGCAGGCCCTGGAAATCACCGACATGCTGGTGCGTTCCAACGCGGTTGACGTGATCATCGTCGACTCCGTGGCCGCCCTGGTACCCAAGGCTGAAATCGAAGGTGAAATGGGCGACATGCACGTGGGCCTCCAGGCTCGCCTGATGTCCCAGGCCCTGCGCAAGATCACCGGTAACATCAAGAACGCCAACTGCCTGGTGATCTTCATCAACCAGATCCGGATGAAGATCGGCGTGATGTTCGGCAGCCCGGAAACCACTACCGGTGGTAACGCGCTGAAGTTCTACGCCTCGGTTCGCCTGGACATCCGCCGCACCGGCGCGGTGAAGGAAGGCGACGAAGTGGTCGGCAGCGAAACCCGCGTCAAGGTCGTGAAGAACAAGGTGGCTTCGCCGTTCCGTCAGGCCGAGTTCCAGATTCTCTACGGCAAGGGCATCTACCTCAATGGCGAGATGATCGACCTGGGTGTGTTGCACGGTTTCGTCGAGAAGTCCGGTGCCTGGTACGCCTACAACGGCACCAAGATCGGTCAGGGCAAGGCCAACTCGGCCAAGTTCCTGGCGGATAACCCGGAGGTTGCAGCGGCCCTTGAGAAACAACTGCGTGACAAGCTGCTGAGCCCGGTTGCCGACGTCAAGGCACTGGCCAACCGTGAGACCGCCGACGACCTGGCTGACGCTGACATCTGATCGATTCGATGACCGTCGTACTCGATACACTCGTCGCGGTGCGGCGAACGGCGATGGACCTGCTCGCCAGGCGCGAGCACGGGCGAGTCGAGCTGACGCGTAAACTGCGTCAGCGCGGCGCACCTGATGAACTGATCGACACGGCCCTCGACCGTTTGACGGAGGAGGGCCTGCTGTCGGAAGCCCGCTACCTTGAAAGCTTTGTCTCCTATCGCGCCCGCTCCGGTTACGGTCCGTTGCGAATTCGTGAGGAACTGGGCCAACGAGGTTTGCAGCGACCGGATATCGAACTCGCCCTGCGCGAAAGCGGTATCGATTGGCAGGCGCAATTGGCGGACACCTGGCGGCGCAAATTTTCCGGGCACTTGCCCGTCGATGCACGAGAGCGAGCCAAGCAAGGGCGGTTCCTGGCGTATCGAGGGTATTCCATGGAGATGATCAACCGCTTGTTCAGCGGTCGCGCCATGGACGATTGAACACAAAAGACCCGCTATTTCGATAGCGGGTCTTTTTTTATGGGTTCAGGTTGCCTTGATCGGCTCCCACGTGAGGGGCTGGATCTTTTCGGCGGGCTGGGCCCAGTTTTCCGCCAGGTTGATGTAGTCCACCAGTTCCCTCAAGCGGCCATGGTCGCGGGCGTTGAAGTTGAATGCCAGGCGCGTCAGATGGCTGAAACGGGCTTCATCGTGTTCTTCATCGTTATCGTCATGCTGATGAAAGCAGTCATTGAGGCACAGGTCGGCAAAGTCCACCTGCATCCGCTGGAGCGCCTGTTCGTTGAGCTTGTGATTCATGCGGATCACGAACTGATGCTTGAGCCAGCGGCTGGAGTGGAAGTTACGGTAAAACTGGTTGATCTCCTCCACGGCATCCTCGGCGTTGTACACCAGGCGCATCAGCTTCATGTCGGTGGGCAGGATGTAGCGGTTCTCTTCCAATTGCTCGCGGATGAAATCCAGGGCGCCTTGCCAGAACTTGCCACCCGGCACGTCCAGCAGGACCACGGGCACCAGCGGGCTCTTGCCGGTCTGCACCAGCGTCAGTACCTCCAGGGCTTCATCCAGCGTGCCGAAGCCGCCCGGACAAAGCACCAGGGCGTCGGCTTCCTTGACGAAGAACAGTTTGCGGGTGAAGAAAAAGTGGAACGGCAGCAGGTTCGGCGTGCCTTCGACGGTGGGGTTGGCGTGCTGTTCGAACGGCAGGGTGATGTTGAACCCCAGGCTGTGTTCGCGTCCCGCGCCTTCATGGGCCGCCGCCATGATGCCGCCGCCGGCACCGGTGATGACCATCATGTCCGAGCGCGCCAGTGCCGCCCCCAGTTCCCGGGCCAGGCCGTACAGCGGGTGTTCGATCGGCGTCCGGGCCGAGCCGAAGACGGTGACCTTGCGCCGTCCCTTGAACTGTTCGAGGGTGCGGAAGGCGTGCTCCAGTTCCCGTAGCGCCTGGAGGGTGATCTTGGCATTCCAGCGGTTGTGATCTTCCTGGGCCATACGCAGTACGGTCAGGATCATGTCGCGGTAGATGGGCAGGTTCGGGCTGTTGGGTGAAACCAGGTTGAGTTGTTCTTCAACCTTGTGGATGAGGTCGTGGCCGTGGTTCTCAAAATGACGACTGAGCAGGTCATTCGGTTTATAAGGCATTCAACTTCTCCTTCTTGGCAGGACGAATCCAGATCCTCGCCCCGATCAATGCTGTCTTGATCATGGCGCCCAAAAGTGACGATTGGCAACCGCTCGATACACACCCGGACAGGGCGCGCCGCTCGTCAGATGCCCGGCCGGGCACACAGGGCTCTGATTTACTGAATATCAAGCGTGTCTATGCAAACAGGCCACCAGGGCTGGGCGCCACGCGATGGATTGAAGTCGGATCGTGCAGGGAGGCGTGGAAAATGAGGGTGACGCTGGAACTCGACAGGCAGTTGTACCTGATGCTGCTGGAGTCGGCCCAGGCCAATCGGCTGAGCCTGGAGGAAGAGTGCTGTCGTCGGTTGGAAGGGCGGGCCTGGCGCTCGCGCTACCTGCAGGCGCTGGTGGAGGAACTGCGCGCCGATGATGAGCAGCGGCGCGACAGTGGCCTGTGCGGTTGATGCCTGCGGGCCGACCGGGTTACTTCTTCGGCTTGGTCGGTTTCGGGCAGTCCGATTCCTGGAAGCGTTCCGTGGCCACCGGACGGTTGGTCTTCACCTCGGTGAATTCGTAGCGCATCGTCGCGCCCTTGGCCATCAGCTTGCGGAACCCTGGGTTGGTGCACACCGTGGAGCCCAGCTGGAAGTACACGGCCTTGGGGTCTGCACGCATTTTCTGGGCATGGCTGCTCTGCACACTGAGGTGATTGATCAGCTCGGTGCCTTCGACGGTGTAGCCCTGGTCGAGGATGTCTTCGTTGATCGCCCGCGGCGTACCGATGCTGCTTTCCTTGGCAACGTTCTGCAGCATCTTGTTCAGTTCGAGTTCTTTCAGCGAAGCAGCCTGAGCGCTGAAGGACGTCGCCAGCAGAACGGCAACGGTGGGGACGATAAGGCGCAGCATGAAACTCTCCTGGTTCAGTGACTGGTGGTTCGACCGATCACATGACTGTGCGTTCAGTGGCCGGGAATTATAGGGGAGCCCGGGTGGACGGTACAGGCTTGCGCGCTCTGGTAGACTGCCGGCCTTTATTGCCCTGCCGAGTGTTGTTCGTGTCCAGTTCCCTTGTCCGTCGGCGTCGTCCACGATGAACCATGCCCCCAACGCCGTCGCCCGCCTGCGCGACCAGCGTATCGATGAAGGCATCAAGCCGCTCCAGGCCCGCGGCTGGCGCGCACCCCGTTGCAGCGCCTGCCGGGTGATCGAGAGCCATTGCCTGTGTGCCTGGCGCCCCAGTGTCGAGACCCGTTCCGGGATCTGCCTGATCATGACCAACAAGGAAGTGTTCAAGCCGAGCAACACCGGCTGGTTGATCGCCGACGTAGTGCGCGACAATCATGCGTTCATCTGGTCGCGGACCGATGTCGACGAGCAACTGCTGGCGTTGCTGAACGACCCGCAGCGGCAGCCGTACCTGGTGTTTCCGGGGGAGTACGTCGAGCCTTCCCGGGTGACCCACACGGTAGACGTCGATCACGCCAGGCGTCCGCTGTTCATCCTGCTGGACGCAACCTGGACGGAAGCGCGGAAGATTTTTCGCAAGAGCCCGTATTTCGACCGGCTGCCGATCCTGAGCCTGTTGCCCGACCGGTTGTCGCGCTACCGCCTGCGCCGTTCGACCCGCAGCGAGCACCTGTGCACCGCCGAGGTGGCGGCGTTGTGCCTGGAACTGGCGGGGGACAGCGATGCCGCGTCGGCGCTGGACGCCTATTTCGACGTGTTCAGCCAGCATTACCTGGGGGCCAAGCGCCAGCAGGCCGTGAATGTAGCGACCCCGGCTCACGCCGAGTTGCAGCCCTTTGTCCGCATGGGCCCCGCCGTATTGGCGTAATAGTGGCCCATACTGGAGGCCGGGGCGGCCGTGCTGCTTGACCACCCCGACTTCGCTGGGCATGCTTGGCGCCGACCCGGGTGCGGCCAACGGCTGGATGCTGTGTCTGGCGCGCATGTGCCCCCGTGGACTTGAGTTGTTTTGGCGAGGCGCGAATGCATCGGGCCCGCCATTAAAAACAGGATCATTGAAAAAATGGCCACATACGAAATCCTGATTGCCGACGACCACCCGCTTTTTCGCAGCGCGTTGCGTCAGGCAGTGACCCTGGGCCTGGGCCCGGATGTCCGGTTGACGGAGGTGGCCAGTATCGCGGAGCTGGAAGCCCGGCTGACTGAAAAGGCAGACTGGGACCTGGTCCTGCTGGACCTGAACATGCCCGGTGCCTACGGTTTTTCCGGCCTGGTGCTGTTGCGCGGCCAATACCCGCAGATCCCGGTGGTCATGGTGTCGGCCCAGGAAGAAGCCTCGGTGATGGTCAAGGCGCGCGAGTTCGGGGCCAGTGGCTTCATCCCCAAGTCCGGTTCCCTGGAAATGATCCAGCGTGCCGTGAAGGCAGTGCTCGATGGCGATGTGTCCTGGCCGCCCCAGGCGTTCGAAGCGGTGAGCGTCTCCGAAGAGGCCAAGGCCGCCAGCGAAGGCCTGGCCAGCCTGACGCCGCAGCAATTCCGGGTGTTGACCATGGTGTGCGAGGGGCTGTTGAACAAGCAGATCGCCTATGAACTGAATGTGTCGGAGGCCACCATCAAGGCCCACGTCACGGCGATCTTTCGCAAGTTGAATGTGCGTACCCGGACCCAGGCGGCGTTGCTGCTGCAACAACTTGAGTCAATTTCGCCACAGCCTTGAAGCGCGGCTTCACGCTTTTTTGACCGGATTTGAATTAGCTTCTCCACCTCCTTTTCGATCAGTGCCTACTCTATGTCACCTTTTAAAGGCCAAACCGGCCTGAAACGCATCCTCAATGCCTCCGGCTATTCCCTTGACGGGCTGCGCGCCGCGTTTGTCGGTGAAGCGGCGTTCCGTCAGTTGGTGCTGCTCAACGTCGTGCTGATTCCGTTGTCGTTCTTCCTGAATGTCAGCCGGGTCGAGCAGGCGCTGTTGATCGCGGTCTGCCTGTTGGCATTGATCGTGGAGTTGCTCAACTCGGCAGTGGAAGCGGCGATCGACCGCATTTCCCTGGAGCTGCACCCGTTGTCGAAAAACGCCAAGGACATGGGCAGCGCCGCCCAGCTCGTCGCCCTGACGATGATCGCCCTGGTGTGGGGCGTGATCCTGCTTTGATACGTCAGGCAATCGCCGGCAGCACGATCTCGTCGCTGCGCTGCACGCCGGCGGTGAAGGCTCGGCACAGGTCGAGGAACTCGCGCATCGCCGAGGTCTGGTATTTCTGCTTGTGCCAGATGAAGTAGAACTGCCTCGCCAGGTCCATGTCCGGGGTTTCCACGGCCACCAGGCTGCCGCGACGGAAGGCGTCGCGCAGGGCCAGGCGGGAGATGCAGCCGATGCCCAGGCCGGACTCCACGGCCCGCTTGATGGCTTCGGTGTGTTCCAGTTCCAGGCGGATGTTCAGGGCGCTGCGGTGATGACGCATGGCCTGGTCGAAGGTCAGCCGCGTGCCCGAACCTTGCTCGCGCAATATCCACGCCTCATGGGTCAGTTCCTCCATGCTCGCCTGGCCGCGCTTGGCCAGGGGATGCTGCGGGGCGCAGAACACCACCAGCTCGTCCTCGACCCAGCTTTGCACTTCGATGTCCGGATGATTGCAATCGCCTTCGATTAGACCCAGATCAATTTCATAGTGGGCGACCTGGTGCACGATATTGGCTGTGTTCTGCACATGCAGCTTTACCTGGCTTTCCGGATGACGCTGCATGAAGCCGCCGATCAGCAGGGTCGCCAGGTAGTTGCCGATGGTCAGGGTCGCGCCGACCGCCAACGAGCCGAACCCGGACTTGCCGTTGAGCAGGTCCTCGATCTCCTTGGCCTGGTCCAGCAGCGCCACCGCCTGGGGCAGCAGTTGCTTGCCCAGGGCATTGAGGCTCAGGCGCTTGCCGGCGCGGTCGAACAGTTGGCAGCTCGATTGCCGCTCCAGTTCGGTGATAGAGGTGCTGGCCGCCGATTGCGACAGATTGAGCAGGCCCGCCGCGCGAGACACGCTCTCCTGCTGGGCGACGGCGACGAAGACTTGAAGTTGACGTAGAGTAAATCGCATATCTATATAACCGATAACCCTTATCTTGATAATTCAGTTAACAGATATTGTCGCCGCCATTAGAATGCGATGCAATTGCGCACCTTGACGACGCAGGCATCATTCCCAGGAGTCCCCGTACATGAGCAACATGAACCACGAGCGTGTCCTCAGTGTTCATCACTGGAACGACACACTGTTCAGCTTCAAGTGCACCCGCGATCCGGGCCTGCGCTTCGAGAACGGTCAGTTCGTGATGATCGGCCTGCAGCAACCCAATGGCCGCCCGCTTATGCGCGCTTACTCGATCGCCAGCCCGAACTGGGAAGAGCATCTCGAATTCTTCAGCATCAAGGTACCCGACGGCCCGCTGACTTCCCAGTTGCAGCACCTGAAGGAAGGCGACGAGATCATCATCAGCAAGAAGCCCACCGGCACCCTGGTGCTGGACGATCTCAAGCCTGGCAAGCACCTGTACCTGCTCAGCACCGGCACCGGCCTGGCGCCGTTCATGAGCGTCATCCAGGACCCGGAAACCTACGAGCGTTTCGAAAAGGTGATCCTGTGCCACGGCGTTCGCTACGTCAATGAAGTCGCCTACCGCGAGTTCATCACCGAGCACCTGCCGCAGAACGAATTCTTCGGCGAGGCCCTGCGCGAGAAGCTGATCTACTACCCGACCGTGACCCGCGAGCCCTTCGAGAACGAAGGCCGCCTGACCGACCTGATGCGCAGCGGCAAGCTGTTCCGCGACATCGGACTGCCGCCGATCAACCCGCAGGACGACCGCGCCATGTTGTGCGGCAGCCCGAGCATGCTCGACGAGACCAGCGAAGTGCTCAACAGCTTCGGCCTGACCGTTTCGCCGCGTATGCGCGAGCCGGGCGACTACCTGATCGAGCGGGCGTTCGTAGAGAAGTAAGCTGTATTTGTGGCGACTGAAAGATCGCTATCGCGAGCAAGCTCGCTCCCACAGTTGATCTGTGTTGTTCATGGAGTTTCACTTAACACAAATCCCTGTGGGAGCGAGCCTGCTCGCGATAGCCGCGACTCGATTCAGCTGATAGCCACAAAAAAAGCCCGCGCCGCCTGATAAGGGCCGCGCGGGCTTTTTCGTTTCTGGCGGCTACGGGTTCGCCGGGACCACTTCCAGCACCCGGATCAACCCCGGCTGCGGATAATGCCAACGAACATCCAGGTCCCAGAATTGCGCGCCATATTCCCGTTCGGGCGCAGGCACCTGGTACGCCGGGCGTGGGTCCTGGGCCAGGCATTGTTCGATCAACTCCACCAAGGGCTCCTGCAGGCGCATGGCATGGTCGCGGGCTTGCAGCAGGGCGGTGTCCGCCCAGTGCACCGGGACCAGCCCGGGCGCCGCGCTGGCGATGGCGTTCGTGGCTGCGCCGATGATGTCGGCGTAGGGCACGTAGGGCTTGATGTCCAGCACGGGGGTGCCGTCCAGCAAGTCGATGCCCGAAATCCACAGGCGCCCGGCTTCCACCCGTTCCAGCTTGACCACCGACTGGCCGATGCCGTTGGGGCGATGGGTGGCGCGGGTGGCGAACACGCCCATGGATTTGTTGCCGCCCAGGCGCGGCGGGCGCACCTTCAACCGCGGTTTGTCTTCCAGGGCCTGGTGGAACAGGAACAGCAGCCAGACATGACTGACCTGTTCCAACCCCTGCACCGCGTCCCCCTGGTCGAACGGCGCCACCAGCTCCAGCACGCCGCGTGCGGCAGGGGCCAGTTGCGGTTGGCGGGGGATGGCGAACTTCTCCTTGAAGCAGGAGCGGACGAAGCCGATGGGGGCGACGGTGTAGGACATGGGATCAGCCGCGAATGCGCAGCGTCAGCCCCTTGAGGAAGTTGCGCAGCAACTGGTCGCCGCACGGGCGGTAGTTGGTGTGGCCGAACTTGCGGAACAGCGCGCTCAATTCCGGCTTGGAGACGGGAAAGTCGGCGGCCTTGAGGATCGCGTGCATGTCGTCCTCCTTCAGCTCGAAGGCCACCCGCAATTTCTTGAGGATGATGTTGTTGGTCACCGGCACTTCGATCGGTTGTGGTGGACGGCTCTCGTCCTTGCCACGCTTGAAGATCACCAGGCCGTCCAGGAAGTGCGCCATGACCTCGTCAGGGCAGAACACGAAGCCTTCCTCCTCGTCTTTCTTGAGGTAGCCGGCCAGGTCCGCCAGGGTCACGTCCAGGCCGCCGAGCTTGATGATCTCGATGACTTTCTTGTCGCTGATGTCGAGCATGTAGCGCACGCTGCGCAGTACGTCGTTGTGAATCATGTGTGCAATCCTGATCAATCGGCAGTAGGCGCCCGGCTCGGCGTGGCGCCGTAGAATTAGAACTTTTCTTTTGCGGACAGGTAGCGCCACTGGCCCAGCGGCACCTTGCCGATGGACACGCCGCCAATGCGAATGCGGCGAATGGCGACCACCTTGAGGCCGACCGCCTGGCAGAACAGTGCGATCACGCCCGGTTGCGGGTTCTTCATGGCGAAGCGCAGGCGGTTCTCGTTCTGCCAGCTGGCCTTGACCGCCGGCAACTCCTTGCCCTTGTAGGTCAGGCCGTGGTTCAGGCGGTTGAGGCCGTGGGCGACCATCTCGCCTTCGACTTCCACCACGTATTCCTGTTCGATCCTGGCGGCGTCGGCGGTGAGCTTGCGCAGGATCTTCCAATCCTGGGTGAACACCAGCAGGCCGCTGGCGTTGGCTTGCAGGTCGGCGCTGGCGGTCAGGCGCAGGAAGTGGCCCTTGAGCGGGCGCTTGCCGAAGCGATGTTCTTCGCTCAGCGTCTGGGGCCCCAGGGACGCCATGGCGGTGTCCACGTCCATGCCGGCGGGGACATTCAGCAGCAACGTGACCGGTTCCGGCGCGGTGGCCTTGGCCTCGGGGTCCAGGGCGACCTTTTCGGTGGTGACCTTGAACTGCGGTTCATCGATCACTTCACCGTCCACGGTGACCCAGCCGCCCTCGATGAACAGCTCAGCCTCCCGACGGGAGCAGCCGACGAGTTCGATGAGGCGCTTGGAGAGACGAATCGGGTCAGTCATGACAGGGCCGTAACAAAAAGAGGGTGGGCATTGTACCTGCCTGGCGCCGGTTAATCGCGGGTCCATTTGCGCCGTGTGGCTTTTTAGCCGCGCCGGGCCTTCAGGTCGGCCTGCCTGTAGCGCATGTGCAGCAACGGGTAGGGCTGGTTCATGCCGTCCCGTTCCGAGCGGCCGATGACTTCGAAACCTTGCTTGAGGTAGAAACCCAGGGCCTGCGGATTCTGTTCGTTGACGTCCAGTTCATCGGCGTTCAAATGGTCCATGGCGTAGTGCAGCAGTTGCTTGCCCAGGCCCTGGCCACGGTGCTGCGGATCGATGAACAGCATTTCGATCTTGCCGGCCGCCACGCCGGCGAAACCGGTGATGCGCTGCCGGGCATCCCGGGTGCAAATCAGCATCACCGCGTCCAGGTAGCGGGTCAGCACCAGGTTCTTCAACAACTCGATGTAGCTGTCCGGCAGGAAGTCATGGGTGGCCCGCACCGATGCTTCCCACAGTTGGGTCAGTTCCTGGTAATCGCTCGGTTTCGGTGTGTGGATGACCGAATGCTGACGCATGCCGCCTGTTCCTTGTGCTGGATGTTCTAGGTGATCTCCATACGATAGCCGTAAAAAAGCCCCGCATCTTGTCGCAAGGCAGGGCTTTTCGGGTTTTCCGCGGCGGTGCGAGCCAATGACCTGGACAAGAACCCTGTGGTGAGGGGATTTATCCCCGCTGGGACGCGAAGCGGCCCTAAAACCTGAACTCCCGGTATTCCAGTTCGACTGATTCGCCTGCTTTGGGACTGCTTCGCAGTCCAGCGGGGATAAATCCTCTCGCCACAGGTGTGGATCAGGCGATCTGTTCGGCCCACAAGTCGTATTCGTCGGCGTCGGTCACCTTGCACCAGACCTTGTCGCCCGGCTTGAGATGGCTGCCGTTGTCGATGAAGACGTTGCCGTCGATTTCCGGGGCATCGAAGAAGCAGCGGCCTACGGCGCCTTGTTCGTCGACTTCATCCACCAGGACTTCGATTTCGCGGCCGATGCGCATTTGCAGGCGCGCCGAGCTGATGGCCTGCTGGTGCGCCATGAAGCGCTCCCAACGGTCCTGCTTGACGTCGTCCGGCACCACGTCCAGGTCCAGGTCGTTGGCCGGTGCGCCTTCGACCGGGGAATACTGGAAGCAGCCGACGCGATCGAGCTGGGCTTCGGTCAGCCAGTCCAGCAGGTACTGGAAGTCTTCTTCGGTTTCGCCGGGGAAACCGACGATGAAGGTCGAGCGGATGATCAGGTCCGGGCAGATTTCGCGCCAGTTCTTGATGCGGGCCAGGGTCTTGTCTTCGAAGGCCGGGCGCTTCATGGCCTTGAGGACTTTCGGGCTGGCGTGCTGGAACGGGATGTCCAGGTACGGCAGGATCTTGCCGGCGGCCATCAGCGGGATCAGTTCGTCGACATGCGGATACGGGTAGACGTAGTGCAGGCGAACCCAGACGCCGAGGGTGCTGAGGGCCTCGCACAGTTCGGTCATGCGGGTTTTCACCGGCGCACCGTTCCAGAACCCGGTGCGGTATTTCACGTCGACGCCGTAGGCGCTGGTGTCTTGGGAAATGACCAGCAACTCCTTGACGCCGGCCTTGACCAGGCGCTGGGCCTCATCGAGCACGTCGCCCACCGGGCGGCTGACCAGCTTGCCGCGCATCGACGGGATGATGCAGAAGCTGCAGCTATGGTTGCAGCCTTCGGAAATCTTCAGGTAGGCGTAGTGGCGCGGGGTCAACTTGATGCCTTGGGGCGGGACCAGGTCGATCAGCGGGTTGTGGTCCTGTTTCGGCGGCACCACCTCGTGCACCGCGTTGACCACCTGCTCGTACTGCTGCGGGCCGGTCACCGCCAGTACGCTGGGGTGCACCTCGCGGATGTTGCCTTCTTCCACGCCCATGCAGCCGGTGACGATGACCTTGCCGTTTTCCTTGATGGCCTCGCCGATCACTTCCAGGGATTCGGCCTTGGCCGAGTCGATGAAGCCGCAGGTGTTGACCACTACCACGTCGGCGTCCTGGTAGGTGGACACGACGTCATAGCCTTCCATGCGCAGCTGGGTGAGGATGCGCTCGGAGTCGACCAGAGCCTTCGGGCAACCCAGGGATACGAAGCCGACCTTCGGATTGGCTGGCGCGGTAGTGGTGGACATGTCTAACCTCGGTGTAGGGGGATCGTCTCTTGCCGAGACAGGGCGCCTGAACGCGCCTCTGATCAAAAAGTGCGCAATTCTAGCGATGGACGAGGCAGTTGACCAGCTTTATACCGGGAAAAACGACGAGTGCTGCGCTATGCTTCGCGCCTTTGCGCTTTACCGGTTTTTTACAGTCAATAAAACACCTGTTACGAGATGTAAAACAGCGCATGCTGCGTCATCGAGCATAGTGCTTCGTGAGAAGACAGGTCTGGGAATCAGGAGTGTTGGATGGGTCATGCAAGTAGTGAAGCGGCAGGTGCCGGACATTCGGCAGCCAAACCGCTGAGCATGCTGGTCGCGGCGGTCGGAGTGGTTTATGGCGACATCGGCACGAGCCCGTTGTACACCCTGAAAGAAGTGTTTTCCGGTGGCTATGGCGTGCCTGTCAACCATGACGGGGTGCTGGGGATCCTGTCGCTGATTTTCTGGTCGCTGATCTGGGTCGTGTCGATCAAGTACATGATGTTCGTCCTGCGCGCCGACAACCAGGGCGAGGGCGGGATCATGGCGCTCACCGCGCTGGCGCGCCGGGCGGCGGCGGGACGGGCGCGGTTGCGGACCTTCCTGGTGATCTGCGGCTTGATCGGCGCGGCGCTGTTCTACGGCGACAGCATGATCACCCCGGCGATTTCCGTGCTCTCGGCCATCGAGGGCCTGGGCTTGGCGTTCGAAGGGATCGACCACTGGGTGGTGCCGCTGTCGCTGGTGGTGCTGGTGGGGCTGTTTCTGATCCAGCGCCACGGTACCGCGCGGATCGGCATCCTGTTCGGGCCGATCATGGTGACCTGGTTCCTGGTGCTCGGCGCCCTCGGCGTGTACGGCATCAGCCAGCACCCGGAGGTCCTGCAGGCGATGAACCCGGTCTGGGCGGTGCGCTTCTTCCTGGTCCATCCGGGCATGGGCGTGGCGATCCTTGGCGCCGTGGTGCTGGCCTTGACCGGCGCCGAGGCGCTGTACGCCGACATGGGCCACTTCGGCCGCAAGCCGATCGCCCGCGCCTGGTTCATCCTGGTTCTGCCGGCGCTGGTGCTCAATTATTTCGGCCAGGGTGCGTTGCTGCTGGGGGACCCGGAAGCGGCGCGCAACCCGTTCTACCTGCTGGCGCCGAGCTGGGCGCTGATCCCGCTGGTGGGGCTGTCGACCCTGGCCACGGTGATCGCCTCGCAAGCGGTGATTTCCGGGGCCTTCTCCCTGACGCGCCAGGCGATCCAGCTCGGCTACATCCCGCGCATGTACATCCAGCACACCTCCAGTGCCGAGCAGGGCCAGATCTACATCGGCGCGGTGAACTGGTCGCTGATGGTCGGCGTGGTGCTGCTGGTGCTGGGCTTCGAATCCTCGGGCGCGCTGGCGTCGGCCTATGGCGTGGCGGTGACGGGCACGATGCTGATGACCACGATCCTGGTCTCGGCGGTGATGCTGCTGTTGTGGAAATGGCCGCCGTTGCTGGCGGTGCCGGTGCTGCTCGGCTTCCTCCTGGTGGACGGCCTGTACTTCGCCGCCAACGTGCCGAAGATCATCCAGGGCGGCGCCTTCCCGGTCATCGCCGGTATTGCCCTGTTCGTGCTGATGACCACCTGGAAGCGCGGCAAGCAATTGCTGGTGGAGCGCCTGGACGAAGGCGCGCTGCCGCTGCCGATCTTTATCAGCAGCATCCGCGTCCAGCCTCCCCATCGCGTGCAGGGCACCGCGGTGTTCCTGACCGCCCGTTCGGACGCGGTGCCCCATGCGTTGTTGCACAACCTGCTGCACAACCAGGTGCTGCATGAGCAAGTGGTGCTGCTGACGGTGGTGTACGAAGACATTCCCCGGGTGCCGCCGCAACGCCGCTTCGAAGTCGATGCCTACGGCGAAGGGTTCTTCCGGGTGATCCTGCACTTCGGCTTCACCGATGAGCCGGATGTCCCGCTGGCGCTCAAGCTCTGCCATCTGGATGACCTGGACTTCAGCCCGATGCGCACCACCTACTTCCTCAGCCGCGAGACGGTCATCGCCTCCAAGCTCGAAGGCATGGCCCGCTGGCGCGAGTTGCTGTTCGCCTTCCTGCTGAAGAACGCCAACGGCAACCTGCGCTTCTTCAACCTGCCGGTGAACCGGGTGATCGAGCTGGGGACCCAGGTCGAGATGTGACCCGGGCGGTGAGGGTGGCTGGGAGGCCGCCATCGCGAGCAGGCTCGCTCCCACATTTGGGTTAGGGCCGGCCAGTGACATCACCCCCGGCACCCTGTGGGAGCGAGCCTGCTCGCGAAGCGGCCGGCAGCCACAATGACAAAGCCCCTGCAACCGTATGGCTGCAGGGGCTTTTTCTTGAATCTGCGATGGATTACTGGTCGGCAGGTTTGCTCTGGCGCTTGTTGATCTCATCGATCAGGCGCTTGGCCAGGGCCGGGTAGTTTTCATCGAAGTGGTGGCCGCCAGGCAGCTTGATGGCTTCGCCCACGGCGGTCTTGTCGGTGCAGCCGCTTTCATCGGCTTCTTCGCCGCCGTAGATGCACACCACTTTCTCGGCCGGCAGCTTGGCCATCTCCGGTCCGGTGGCGGCTTCGGTGCCGGCGTTGCCCAGCCAGCCCTCGACCTCGATCTCGAAACTGCCGGTGCGGGCGAAGGCGAGCAGGATGATTGCGTCGACCCGCTGCTGCTCGGTGGCCGGCAGGCGGTTGTAGATCGCTGGCAGCACGTCGGCGCCAAACGAGTAGCCGGTCAGGATGAAGCGCTTGGTGCCCCAGATCTGGCGGTAGTGCTGCATCAGCTCGGCGAGGTCCACCGCGCTCTGCTCGGGGCTCTTGTGTTGCCAGTAGTAGCGCAGGGTGTCGATGCCGACCACCGGGTAGCCGATCTTGGCCATCTCGTCGGCCACGTCGCGGTCCAGGTCGCGCCAGCCACCGTCGCCCGAGAGGAACAGGGTCACGGTGTCCCGGGCCTGGCTGGCCGGCACTTCGACCACCGGGATGGCCAGGCCACCCTTGCCCTTGTCGGCGCCCACCAGGATCTTGCGCAGCTCGTTGTTCAGCACTTGCGGCAGGCTGATGTCGTAGTCGCTGATGCTGGTCTCGGCGTTTTTCTGGTCCCGTACGAAACCGGCGCTGGTGTCGTCAGGGTTGTCGTTCCAGGCCACCAGCCAGTGACCGTGGGCCGCGCTCTTGGGCAGCAGGTGCGTGCAGCCGGGTTTTTCCAGGGCCAGGTCCACCGATACGGCCGTGGTCTTGTCGTCTTTCTGCTCGGCCAGCCAGCGCCAGGCCAGCACGGCGCCCGGGCCGATGCCGCTGACCAGCGTGGCGGGGCCCTGGAGTTCGCGCAGGCCCGCTTGCAGGGCGCGCCCTTGTTGCATGCAGTCCTTGGGCAGGATCACCTGGACGATCTGCGCCGAACCGCTGCGGCTGAGGGTCGTCAGCTGGGTGTCACTGAGCTTCTGGTCCTCATTGACCGCCACCAGCACCTGGGCACGGGGCTTGGTGCCGGGGACCACCCGGGTCATCGCGACGCCATCGGCGGGCGCCAGCTGTTCCAGGGTGGGTTGTGGGGCGGGGCGGTTCCAGTACCAGTAGCCGCCACCGAGAATCACCGCCAGCACCAGCAGGGCGGCCACTATGTATCGCCAGGAGCGTTGCATCATCAGCGTTTCACCAGTCCAGTCAGGCCGCCTGCAATCAGGGCGGCGGTATCGGCCAGTGCCACCAGCGGATCGAGTCCGGCGGGCACGGCCATGTAGCGAGGTTCCCAGTCAGGCTGGAATTTGTCTTTGAAGCGGCGCAGTCCCTGGAAGTTGTAGAGCTGCTCGCCACGGCGGAACACCATCGAACCCAGGCGCTGGGTCAACGGCGCACCGCGACGCGGTTGCAGGCCCGACAGCGGGACCATGCCAAGGCTGAAGCGGGCGTAGTCATGGTTCTTATAATGCTGGATCAGGCCGACCATCATGAATTCCATGGTCAGTTTCGGTGCCTCGGGGTGGGCGCGCATCAGGTCGAGGCTGGCCAGCTCATGGCTGTGGGTTTCCAGCAGGTTGGCGAACGCCACCGGGCGCCCCTCGAAGCGAATCACCGCGATGCGGAAGTGCTTGAGGTAGTCGTCGCTGAAGCGGCCCAGGGAGAAACCTTTCTCGCGCACGTTCTTGCCGGTCAGCCAGGCGTCGGAAATGACCTTGAGTTCCTCCATCGGCGCCTGGCCCGGTTCATGGATCTCCAGCGACAGGCCGTCGCGGGTGCCACGGTTCCAGGTGTAGCGCAGGTCCTTCATCTCCTTGCCCTTGGCTTCGAGGTCGAAACGCTTGAGGTCGACCCGCGCTTCTTCACCGAGCTTGATCGCCGTCAGGCCGATGTCCATGTAGTAGGGCAGGTTCTCGGCACGCACCTGATAGAACACCGGGCGCGCATGATGGATGTCGCACAGGTCGCGGAACTGCCAGATCATCTCGGCCCGTTGCTGGGTGGGGCCGATCGGGTCGTACAACGCCACCAGGCTGCGACCGCGGCGGGCGTACATCAGGAACGCCTCGTCGTTGGGGTGGAATAGCAATGCCTTGTCGCCGGTCAGCGCCAGGCCGCCGTCAGGCTGCGAGGAGGCCATGAGGATGGTCCGGGCGCGCTCCAGTTCTTCCGGGGTCGGCAAGTGGATCACCGGCCGTGCGGTACGCAGTAGCCAAGTCAATGACACCACCACCAGCAGCACCGCCGCCCCCAGCAGGGAGCGCAAGCCGCGCGGAGCATCGGCATCGAGGGTGAACTGCCACCACAGTTGATGGCTGTAGGGCACGTCCTGGTAGGCAAACAGCAGCAGCCAGATCGAGGCACCGAGCACACAGAGGCTGGCGATCAGGAACAGCGGGGAGAAAGGCAGCTCGGTCAGGCGGCTGGGGCGATAGAACGAGCGCCGGAACACGGCCAGGAGGGCGGCGGTGAGGGTCAGCAGCGTGGCTTCCTCCCAGTCGAAACCCTTGAGCAGCGAGAGCAGCGCGCCCATCAGCAACAGCACGGTGGTCAGCATCCAGGCGGCAGACAGGCGTCGGCGCAGGCCTTGGGCGAGCAGCAGGCACAACACGCCCACCAGGCTGGCGCCGAAGTGCGAAGCGTCCACCAGCCGATGGGGGATCAGGAAACCGATGTGCTCCAGGCGGGTATCGATCTCTGGCGTCACGCCGGAAAACAGCAGCACCACGCCCGACAGGAACACCAGCACCGCCAGGATCGGCGCGGCGAAACCGGACGCCGCGCGCAACGTCTGGCGGGTCTGGAACAGCCGTTGTGCCTCATTGACCAGCAACAGGACGCACGCCACCAACATCGGCAGCAGCACGTAGATCAGCCGATAGAGCAGCAGCGCGGCGGCCAGCGGCGCGGCCCCCAGCTTGTCGGCGAACGCGGCCAGCAGGATGGCTTCGAACACGCCGACGCCGCCCGGCACATGGCTGAGCACGCCGGCCGCCAGGGCCAGCAGGTACACCAGCAGGAAGGGGCCGAATGGCGGTGCCTCGGGCAGCAACAGATACAGCACGGTGGCGGCCGCCGCGACATCCAGTGCGGTAATGACCAGTTGCAGGAACGTCAGGCGGCGGCCCGGCAGGCGCAAGGTGCGGCGCCCGGCCTTGACCAGCAGGCTGTCGCGGTGGGGCTGTTCCGGCAGGCGCCGACGATAGATGCCGATGGCCAGCACGCTGGTGAGCAGCAACACCGCCACGGAAATCGCGCCAAGCAGGGTGGCAGGCAGGTGCAGCGCGGCAGCGGCAGCGGGCAGATTGCTCAGGGTGGCCAGGGCCGCCAGTGGGGGCAGCGCGCAACCCAGCGAGAGGCTGGCGAACAGCGTCATGTGGGCGACGTCGGCTGCGCCCAGGCCATGCCGTGCATACAGGCGGTAGCGAACCGAGCCGCCTGACAGCAGCGACAGGCCAATCGCATTGCCGATGGCGAAGGCACTGAACCCGCCCAGGATCAGCGTCTGCGGCGGCAGCTTCACCCCGGCATAGCGGCTGGCCGACCATTCGTAGCCCAGCAGGATGATGAAGCCGACCGCCGTGGCAGCGAATGCGCCGAGCAGGGCTGGCCGGGGCACGTCCAGGATCGAATCGTGCAGCGCGTACAGGTCGAGCTCGCTGAGCAAGTGGCGGCAGGCAATCAATGCAATCGCGAACAACAGCAGCGTGATGGCGAGACCGATAGGCTGGCGGTACTGGCTGATCCGATCGAGCCAGCGCAGACGCTCGGCCTTGATCGGTTGTGTCGCGGTAACAGAGTCTTGCGGGTCAGACGAGTGGGCGCGCATCAATCACCTCTTGAGCTATGCGCGACAGGATGGGGGTATCCAGCCAAGTTACCAATCCCTGCGGCAGAAAATAATTACAAAAAATTTGTAATGTAGCCTTTTATAGCAGACACAAAAAAGGCCGCTCTTTCGAGCAGCCTTTCTTGATATTTGGTTGCGGGAGCCGGATTTGAACCGACGACCTTCGGGTTATGAGCCCGACGAGCTACCAGACTGCTCCATCCCGCGTCTGTGTGGCGGCATTCTACAGGCGAACGCCCGAGTGTCAACCGATAACGGCGCGTGGCCTCAAATAAACCGCTCGACCGTCCCTTTGCTGTGTAAATACTCGAAATCAAAGGGAAAATTGTCCTACAAGCAGGGTCGGCAGGACGGTGGGGTAGGCGGCTTCTGCCGAGGATGACCTGAAACATACGCGCACAAAAAAGGCCACTCTTTCGAGTAGCCTTTCTTGATGTTTGGTTGCGGGAGCCGGATTTGAACCGACGACCTTCGGGTTATGAGCCCGACGAGCTACCAGGCTGCTCCATCCCGCGTCTGTGAGGCGGCATTCTACAGGGGAACGAGCAGCTGTCAACCCCTGTGTTCAGAAAATCTGTTCAGCTTCAAGCGCTTAGCCTGGCTCCGGGACGGGTGACTGCGCTATGACGCAGGCCCGGCAAGGGCTCGCGCTCTATTGACCTGTTTGTTCCGATTAAAGGAACACATTCACGTAGGTCTTTTCGGGCTCTGTTGTGCGATCTTTCCGTACCACTGGTGCTATATACAGGTATGGGTGCGATACTGGGGCCCCGATTCGTCCCACACTCCGCTCCTTTATGACGCAACGAAAGATCATCCACGTCGACTGTGACTGCTTCTATGCCGCCATCGAGATGCGCGACGATCCACGGCTGGCCGGCAAACCCCTGGCGGTGGGCGGCTCGGCGGATCGGCGCGGGGTGATCGCTACCTGCAACTACGAAGCGCGGGCCTACGGCGTGCGCTCGGCGATGTCCTCCGGCCATGCCTTGAAGCTCTGCCCGGACCTCACCATCGTCAAGCCGCGCATGGATGCCTACCGGGAAGCATCGAAGGAAATTCATACGATCTTCAGCGACTACACCGACCTGATCGAGCCGTTGTCCCTGGACGAGGCCTACCTGGACGTTTCCGCCAGCACTCATTTCGGCGGCAGCGCCACCCGCATTGCCCAGGACATCCGGCGACGCGTGTCCAATCAACTGCACATCACCGTCTCCGCCGGCGTCGCGCCAAACAAGTTCCTGGCCAAGATCGCCAGTGACTGGAAGAAGCCCAACGGGCTGTTCGTGATCACCCCAGACCAGGTCGAGGACTTTGTCTCGGCCCTGCCGGTGAGCAAGCTCCACGGCGTCGGCAAGGTCACCGCCGACAAGTTGAACAGGCTCGGCATCATCGATTGCCTGCAGTTGCGTCAGTGGGACAAGCTGGCGTTGGTGCGCGAATTCGGCAGTTTCGGCGAGCGACTCTGGAGCCTGGCCCGTGGGATCGATGAGCGCCTGGTGCACAATGACAGCCGACGGCAATCCATCAGTGTGGAAAACACCTACGACGTCGATCTGCCTGACCTGGCGAGCTGTCTCGACAAGTTGCCGGAGCTGATGCAAACCCTCAGCGGCCGAATGGCTCGCATCGACAGCAGCTACCGTCCCGGCAAGCCGTTCGTCAAAGTGAAATTCCACGACTTCACCCAGACCACCCTGGAACAGGCCGGGGCAGGGCGGGACCTGGGCAGTTATCAGCTGTTGCTGACCCAAGCCTTCAACCGTGGCGGCAAACCGGTGCGTTTACTGGGGATAGGGGTGCGGCTGGAGGATCTGCGTGGAGGGTTCGAGCAGTTGGAGCTGTTCGAACGGTGAGGCGGTGGAAGGCCTGCACAAAGGGTTGTTTGTGGCGAGGGGATTTATCCCCGTTGGGGTGTGCAGCAGCCCCAAGCCAATCAACTCGATATGTCTGAAATATCTGAGTTGTCAGACTTTGGAGGGGGGCGCTACGCACCCCAACGGGGATAAATCCCCTCGCCACAGGGCTAATCCTGGCTTTTTCAACGAGCGCCCGGATCCGCGACCAACCGCCCGCCATCCTTGGTCAGCGCCTTCATGAACTCGGTCTGCAGCTCCGGATCGTTGCGCGTCAGCTCGATCAGGCTCTGCTCCAGTTCACTGGCTTCTTCTTCAAGCCCCAGTTCCGACAGGCGCTTGACCCGGTGCACCCACTGGCTCACCTCGTCGTCTTCCAGGTCGTCGTAGATCAGCGCGTGCGCTTCCACCAGCTTGCTGCGCAAACTGCTGCTGATGCTCAGGGACGAATCGGTGTGCACCTCGTCCTGGGCATCGGTCACGCTGATCTGCAATTTGCCGAACTGGCTGAGGTCCTGCTCGGCGAAGGGGCTTTCCAGCAGGTTCAGGCGCAGCACGCCGTTGCGGTCGGTGCTCAGCTCGAAGGTCTGCCGGGCAGCCTTGACCTCCACCGGGCGTTCGCTCCAGGGCAGGCTCGAGTGCTCCGTGCGCTTGTCGCGCTGGACTTCGTCGATGCCGGCCAGGTTCTGTTGGGCGCGACCGTGGGAGGGGACGTTCATGAACGGGTTGAGACCGGCGACCCCGTAGCTGAGCCAGTCGTGGGTCACGGTGTCCGGCAGGTTGCCCAGGGTGAACACATTGACTACGTTCGCGCCGATACCGGCGACCACGGCCACCGCGCCCAACGGGATCTCGTAGACCTCCCGCCAGGGTTGGTAAGGCGTGTAGCGGTCGTAATGGCGCGTGACCTCGAATTCGGTGACTTCGAAGGTCTTCTGCTCATTGATGCGCACCCGACGCTGCGGCAGGTCGAGCACCTTGGGCTCGCCCACGTCGATCTGCAGGCTGTGGTCGAGCAATTTGCGCTCGACCCGCTCTTCGTGCTCGCTGCGTTGGGACATGTGGTTGGCACAGCCGCTGACCAAGAGGGCGCCGCACAGGGCGGCGCCACCGAGGCCTAAGGTGTTTCGCTTGAACATGACGTCTCTATCTGGTGTCAGCGGCGGATACGGGCCTGGAGGAAAGACAGCACCTCGGCGACCGGCAGCGCTTGCGGCTCGGCCTCGGTGCGACTCTTGTATTCCAGGTTGCCTTCGGCCAGGCCGCGGTCGCTGACGACGATCCGGTGCGGGATGCCGATCAGTTCCATGTCCGCGAACTTGATGCCGGGGCTGGTTTTCTTGTCGCGATCGTCCAGCAACACTTCGAAGCCGGCGGCCGTCAGTTCGGCGTAGAGCTTGTCGGTCGCTTCGCGAACCAGGTCGGTCTCGTAGCGCAGTGGCACCAGGGCGATCTGGAACGGCGCCAGGGTATCGCTCCAGATGATCCCCTTGTCGTCGTTGTTCTGCTCGATGGCGGCGGCGACCACGCGGGACACGCCGATGCCGTAGCAGCCCATCTCCAGGGTGACCGGCTTGCCGTTCTCGCCCAGCACTTCGCACTTCATCGCCTTGCTGTACTTGTTGCCCAGCTGGAAGATGTGTCCGACTTCGATGCCGCGCTTGATTTCCAGGGTGCCCTTGCCGTCCGGGCTCGGGTCGCCGGCCACGACGTTGCGCAGGTCGGCCACGGTGGGCACCGGCAGGTCGCGTTCCCAGTTCACGCCGAAATAGTGCTTGTCATCCTGGTTGGCGCCGATGGCGAAGTCGCTCATCAGTTCCACCGAGCGGTCGATGATGATCGGCAGCGGCAGGTTCAGCGGGCCAAGGGAACCGGCACCGGCGCCGATGGCGTCGCGCAGTTCGGCTTCGCTGGCCATGACCAGCGGGCTGGCGACGCCCGGCTGGTTGGCGGCCTTGATTTCGTTCAGCTCGTGGTCGCCACGGACGATCAGGGCTATCAGCTTGCCGGGTTCTTCCGCGTGCACGATCAGGGTCTTGATGGTGCGCTCGATCGGCAGGTTGTAGCCTTCCACCAGCTGGGCGATGGTCTTGGCGTTCGGCGTGTCCACCAGGCGCAGCTCTTCGGTTGGCGCGGCGCGGGAGGTTTCCCGTGGCACGGCCTCGGCTTTCTCGATGTTGGCGGCGTAGTCGGAGCCATTGCTGAAGACGATGTCGTCTTCGCCGGATTCGGCCAGCACGTGGAACTCGTGGGAGCCGGCACCGCCGATCGAGCCGTTGTCGGCCTCGACCGGACGGAATTTCAGGCCCAGGCGGGTGAACACGTTGCAGTACGCCTGGTGCATGCGGTCATAGGTGACTTGCAGCGAGGCCAGGTCGGTGTGGAACGAATAGGCGTCCTTCATGATGAATTCGCGGCCGCGCATCAAGCCGAAGCGTGGGCGGATTTCATCACGGAACTTGGTCTGGATCTGATACAGGTTGATGGGCAGCTGCTTGTAGCTGCTCAGCTCGTTGCGCATCAGGTCGGTGATGACTTCCTCGTGGGTCGGGCCTGCGCAGAAGTCGCGACCGTGGCGGTCCTTGATGCGCAGCAGCTCAGGGCCATATTCTTCCCAGCGCCCCGATTCCTGCCACAGCTCGGCCGGTTGGGTACCCGGCATCAACACTTCCAGAGAGCCGGCGGCGTCCATTTCTTCGCGGACGATGGCTTCGACCTTGCGCATCACCCGCAGGCCCATCGGCAGCCAGGTGTACAAGCCCGAGGCGAGCTTGCGGATCATGCCGGCACGCAGCATCAACTGATGGCTGATCACGACGGCGTCGGAAGGCGTTTCTTTCTGTGTGGCGAGCAAAAATTGACTGGTGCGCATGGTTGGCCGTTGTCGGTTGCTGAGACGAGAAGTGACGGAGCATTGTACGGGCGAGATGCCCTGGCGTACAGGCGCGTGGGTCGTCGCCAGGTGCGAACGCCGGTTTCACCGGCGTCTGCTGAAGTGTCCTACGACTCTTCCGCCGGGCGGGTCGGCGTCGGTTCCACCGCTGGCGCGGCGGCCTGGCGCCGGTTTTCCTGGAACCAGTGCAAGGCGATCAGCACCAGGGTCGGCACGCCGAGCAGTGCGGTGATCAGGAAGAAGGTGTGGTAGCCGAACTTCTCCACCATGACCCCGGAGTAGCCACCGATCAGGCGCGGCAGCAGCAGCATGATCGAGCTGAGCAAGGCGTACTGGGTGGCGGAGAACTTCAGGTTGGTCAGGCTCGACAGGTAGGCGACGAACGCCGAGGTGGCCAGGCCGGAGCTGAAGTTGTCCAGGGAGATGGTGAGGATCAGCATCTTCAGGTTGGCGCCCATGTCGGTGAGCATCAGGAACAGGATATTGGTGGCGGCCGAGGCCACGCCGCCGATGAACAGGATCGGCAGGATGCCGAAGCGCACGATCAGCAGGCCGCCCATGCCGGCGCCGACCAGGGTCATGATCAGGCCGAAGATCTTGCTGACGCTGGCGATCTGGTCCTTGGTGAAGCCCTGGTCGATGTAGAACACGTTGGCCATGACCCCCATGACCGTGTCGGACATCCGGTAGGTGGCGATCAAGCCCAGCAGCAACAGCGCCTGCCAGCGGTAGCGCAGGATGAAGTCGTTGACCGGCGTGAGCACCGGCGCCAGGCCGCGACGGCCCATGGCCGACAGGCACAGGGAGGTCAGGATGATATAGAGGATGGCCCGCAGGAAGGCGCGGTCTTCCAGCAGCAGGTCGAGCAGGCTGACGCCTTCGAACAATACGCTGGCGAAGTCGGTGTTGTAGAGCTGGGTGAACATCGCCGGCACCGACACCAGCAAGATGATCAGCACGAACACCGAAGCCAGCTGGTGGGCGAAGGTGTAGCGCCCGGCTTGCAGCTGGGTGCGCAGCGGCACTGGCGGCTCGCGCATGAACAGCGAGGTTAGCAGCGCGGGGACCATCAGCACGCCGAACAGCAGGTAGGTGCCGGCCCAGGCCGAGTGCTTGTAGCTGAAACCGGTGGAGCCGAACCCTTCGGCGAAGAACAACGCGCCGGCGGTGGCCAGCAGCGCGGCGACGCGATAGCCGGACATGTAGCTGGCGGCGAGCGCCGCCTGGCGGGTGTCGTCGGCGATCTCCAGGCGATACGCGTCGACGGCGATGTCCTGGGTGGCCGAGGCAAAGGCGACCAGCACCGCGATCGCGATCAACCACGACAGGTGTTTTTGTGGATCACAGAAGCCCATGCCCACCAGGCCGAGGATCACCAGCGCCTGGGAGAGCACCAGCCAGGAACGACGACGCCCGAGCTTGCCCAACAGCGGCAGGCGCCATTGGTCGAGCAGTGGCGACCAGACCCATTTGAAGGCGTACGCCAGGCCGATCAGGCTCGCGTAGCCGATGGTTTCGCGGGCCACGCCGGCCTCGCGCAACCAGACCGAAAGCGTGGAGAACACCAGCATGTACGGCAAGCCGGCAGCGAAGCCAAGCAGCAACAGCACGAGCGTCGAGGGACTGGCATAGGCGGCGAGGGCGGCGCGCCAGGTTTTACGGGGCATGGGCTGGAGTCTGCCTCAAAAATTGCGAAAACAAAGCGCGCACTCTAACCGCTGTGCTCTACCGGGCGCCAGCCATGACGCTGAATATCAACACGATTATTCAGGACACTGATCCCTTCCGTGCGCAGGCGTGCGCGTTGTTCATCCCCCGACGGGCTGCCCACCGGCAGGCTGATCCGACCGCCGGCGCCGAGCACCCGGTGCCACGGCAGCTTGGTGTCGTCCGGCAACTGGCTGAGGGCGCGCCCGACCCAGCGCGCCGCGCGGCCCAGGCCGGCCATTTCGGCCAGTTGGCCATAGGTGACCACTTTGCCGGACGGTACTTGGGCCAGGGTCAGGTAGAGGGTGGTGCGGCGAATCTGGGCGGCGTTCTCGGGAGCCGCTGGCGTATCGGTCACGGGTGGGATTCCTGATGATGTAGTGCCCGCCTGTAGATTAATTCCTACAAGGCCGATTGAGAAATGAACTCATTCGAAATACTCGGGTCAGTCGTTGCTGAGGTGTCGTCCTGGGGGATAATGCCGCCTTTTCACCGCAGACTTGAGCTCTTTATACGCTTATGTTGTCAAGAACCCTGCTATGCCTAGCTGTTACCAGCGCCTCCATGCCCTTGCTTGCCGACACCGTCTGGTTGAAGAACGGCGACAAGCTCAGCGGCAAGATCACCGTTTTCGATGGCGGCAAGTTGCTGATCCAGACCGATTACGCCGGGGCGGTTCCCATCGATTGGAAACAGGTCAAGACCCTGGAGAGCGACCAGCAGTTGCTGGTCAAACAGGACGCCTACACCGGCGAGAAAGCCAAGGCGTTGCACGCGGCCGAAGATGGCAAGGTGACGCTGGCCAACGGCGAGGCGCCCAAGACCGTCGAGCTGGCCAGTATCCAGCAGATCCTCAAGCCCAAGCCGGTGGTCGAGGACCTCGTGTGGAAGGGCAATATCGATGCCGCGCTGGATTACAAACGCGCGGAAAACGATACCGACGACTACGACATCGACTTCAAGACCTCGGCACGCCACGGCAGGTGGCGGCATAACGCCGAAGGCGAATACAACCGTGAATTCCAGGACGACGTGGTGTCGACCGACAACTGGCGCCTGGAATACTCCCTCGACCGGTTCCTGACGGACAAGTGGTTCTGGCAGGGCCGGCTCAACTACAAGCGCGACAAGGTCGAAGACCTGGCCCGCCAGCGCGTGGTCGGCACCGGCCCGGGCTACCAGTTCTGGGACGACGAACTGGGGGCGTTCTCGCTGGGCTCGCTGCTCAACCGCACGGACTACGAGTATCGGGATGGCGGCAAGGACAACTTCTATTCCGTGGCCATGAAGTGGGACTACAACCGCTACCTGATCGGCAAGCGCGTGGAGTTCTTCACCAATGGCGAAGTGGGCAAGCCTTTGTCCGGCGTGGCCGAGTACGCCTACGACGCGGAGATGGGCCTGCGCTACAAGGTCACCGACTGGGCGTCGCTCAACCTCAAGGCCGAGAAGGATGTCATCGAAGGGACCGAGGACAGCGACCTGAGCAAGACGCGGTATACGGCCGGGTTTGGCGTGACCTGGTAAGTCGTACCCCGAAACAAGCCGTGGGAGCGGGCTTGCTCGCGAAGGCGTCGGATCAGTCAGATGTACAGTGACTGGCACACCGCTTTCGCGAGCAAGCCCGCTCCCACCTTTTTTTGTGCCGGTAAAAACACCCAGGCACAAAAAAGCCCCGCTTTTGAGGGCGGGGCCTTTTACTAAAGCAAGGACAAGTTAGATAACTTGTACTTCTTCAGCTTGCATGCCTTTCTGACCGCGGGTAGCGATGAAAGAAACCTGTTGGCCTTCTTTCAGGCTTTTGAAGCCGTCGGATTGGATAGCTTTGAAGTGAACGAACAGATCGTCACCGGATTGTGGAGTGATGAAGCCGAAGCCTTTTTCATCGTTGAACCACTTAACGGTACCGGTTTGGCGATTAGACATGGTGTAACTCCTTGAACAAAGATAACTGCGACTCAGGAAGAACCCTGGCCGAGACTGAGTGCAAAGAGCAGGAAAAATTCTTGTAGATGGTTGGATCGAAATTCAACATATCGTGTAGAGATTCTCAGTGACACAAGCAACACAGTGACGCCACCTTAACCCTTTTTCCGGAACGTGCCAATGGTCTTTGCGAAGGTTTCTCGGTTTTGGTGACTGACGGCGGCGGCAGTGGGCGCCAGGCCCCGTAAATCGCGGCGGATCGGCGAGATTTGCGTCCCGTGCTTTGAACCCGGCCCCGTGCCCCGGTAAGATGCCGGACGTCTTTTTTCCACCTCGCTATTCAGGAACCCGCCATGAGCATCAAATCGGACAAGTGGATTCGCCGCATGGCGCAAGAGCACGGCATGATCGAGCCCTTCGTCGAGCGCCAGATGCGTGGCGAAGGCGCCGACCGGCTGATTTCCTTCGGCGTCTCCAGCTACGGCTACGACGTGCGCTGCGCCGACGAATTCAAGGTGTTCACCAACATCAATTCGGCCACCGTCGATCCGAAGAACTTCGACGAGAAGAGCTTCGTCGACGTCAAGAGCGACGTCTGCATCATCCCGCCGAACTCGTTCGCCCTGGCCCGTACCGTCGAATATTTCCGCATCCCGCGCAACGTCCTGACCATCTGCCTGGGCAAGAGCACCTACGCCCGCTGCGGCATCATCGTCAACGTCACGCCGCTGGAACCGGAGTGGGAGGGCCACGTGACCCTGGAGTTCTCCAACACCACGACCCTGCCGGCCAAGATCTACGCCAACGAGGGCGTGGCGCAGATGCTGTTCCTCGAATCCGATGAAGAGTGCGAAGTGTCCTACAAGGATCGGGGCGGCAAGTACCAGGGCCAGCGTGGCGTGACACTGCCGCGGACCTGATTCTGACGAACAGTGGGAATTCCTGGGCGGGCAGGCACTCTATTGGGTGTACTGCCCGTTTTTTTTTGCGTCAGCGCAGCGGGCCTTCGCTCAGGAGTTGCTCTATGAAGATCGATCCGCGAATCAGTGCCGAACTGGCAAGGCTTGAGCCCAATCAGATTGGTGTCATGGCCTGGTCACTGCTGGCCCATCCTGTCGAAGCGGCAGGTGGCATCCCCGGCCAGCCTGATCCCGATACTCCCAACGAACAGCCCACCGAGCCCGGCGAGCCTACCCTGCCGGACGAGCCGCCACCCGCGCCAGTTGCCTGATCACGGTATGGCCCGTCAATTGACGGGCCATACTTCGTTATCGCCAATGACGAAGATCCTGCAGTCGTTGTCCTGTTCGACCCGATAGCCCCCCGTGAATGCGCCGAAGGCGGGCAGCAGGCTGATGTCGCTGCCCAGCCGGAAGCAGGCCAGGCGCAGGCGTTGCCGGCCCTTGCCGCTCAAGTGATAGACCGGGTGCACATGCCCGGCCAGGACGTGCCGGCTAGGGTGGGGGTCCGGTTCGTGCTGCACGGCGAACGGGCCCAGCAGCAAAGGTTCCGGCACCACGCGAATGTTCAGCGCCGCGGGCGGGTCGCCGGCACGCTTGTCGTGGTTGCCACGGATCAGCGTCATTGCCAGGTGCGGATGCCTGGCGCGCCAGTCGGCCAGGGCGTTCAGGGTGCCTGGCGCATGGGAGCCCGGACCGTGGAGGAAGTCCCCGAGGAAGATCAGTTGCCGGCACGGCAGGCGCGCCAGCAGCCCATCCAAAACCTCGATGTTGCTGGCGGTGGTGCCGTGGGGCACCGGTTGGCCGAGGCTGCGGTAGGCGGCGGCCTTGCCGAAATGCACGTCGGCCACCATCAGGGTTTCCTGGGCGGGCCAGTAGAGGGCTTTTTCCGGCAGCAGCCAGAGTTCCTCCCCGGCCAGGTTGACGGGATAGGCCGCGGGCATCAGGCGTCACCGCGATCGGCGGTTTTTTCCAGCTCGTTCACCATCCGGCGGATGCGATCGGCGAGCTTTTCCGAACTCATGCTTTCCCGGAATCGCTCCACCAACAGCGGGAAACCGAGCGGGGTGGGGCGCTTGATGACATGCAGGTCCAGCGTCAAGGCGTTGAGGCGTTCCAAGGTCTGCTCCAGTCGACGGATATCCAATTCTTCACGCAAGACTTCTTCCCCGGCCTGGGCCAGCAGCAGGTTGTCGGCGTCGTACTGCTTGAACACCTGGAAGAACAGGCCGCTGGAGGCCTGGACTTGGCGGGTGCTCTTGGGCGCGCCGGGGTAACCGGCGAATACCAGCCCGGCGATCCGGGCGATTTCACGAAAGCGGCGCAGGGCCAGTTCGCCGGCATTCAGGCTGGCGAGTACGTCCGCCAGCAGGTGCTCGGTGCTTAGCAGCCCGGGCGTCAGGTAGGTTGACCAGTCCACTGGCGTGGCGCTGAGCAGTTCCAGGCCGTAGTCGTTGACGGCGATGGAGAACGTCACCGGCTGTTGCCGGCTGACGCGCCAGGCCAGCAGGCTTGCCAACCCCAGATGGACCTGGCGCCCGGCGAACGGGTAGAGGAACAGGTGCCAGCCCTCCCGGGACTTGAGCGCCTCGGCCAGCAGCGAACCCTGGGTGGGCAAGCCGGACCAGCGCTGTTGCGTCAACAGCAACGGTTTGACGGCGTGCATCTCCGGGCCTTCGAAACGGCCTTGCGCCGCTTCGCTCAGGCGGGCCACGACCGCGGCGGCCAGTTCGCTGGAGAGGGGCATTCGCCCGCCGTTCCAGCGCGGCACCGCGGCTTTTTTCGCCTGGCTGCGGCGGACGTAGGCGGTCATGTCTTCGACGCGGACCAGCTCCAGCAGGCGCCCGGCGAACAGGAAGCCGTCCCCCGGCCGCAGGCGGGCGATGAAACCTTCCTCCACGCTGCCCAGGGTCTTGCCGCCACCGCCCTTGCTCCAGAATTTCAACTGCAGGCTGGCGTCGCTGACGATGGTGCCGATGCTCATGCGATGACGGCGGGCCAGGCGGGCGTCGGGTACCCGCCAGATGCCGTGCTCGTCCGGTTCGACCCGACGGTAATCGGGGTAGGCGGTCAATGACAGGCCGCCGTGGCGCACGAAGGCCAGCGCCCAGGCCCATTCGGCCGGGTTCAGGTCGCGATAGGCCCAGGCGCCGCGCACCTCGTCGAACAACGCCTCGGGCACGAAGCCGCCCCCCAGCGCCATGCTGACCAAATGTTGCACCAGCACGTCCAGCGGCTTGTGGGGGGATTCGCGCGGCTCGATGCGCCGTTGGGCCACAGCGTCCTGGGCGGCCGCCGCCTCGATCAATTCCAGGCTGTGGGTCGGCACCAGGGTTATTCGCGAGGTTCGTCCCGGCGCATGGCCGGATCGCCCGGCCCGTTGCATCAGCCGGGCTACGCCTTTGGCCGAGCCAATCTGCAGCACCCGTTCCACCGGCAGGAAATCCACCCCCAGGTCGAGGCTGGAGGTGCAGACCACCGCCTTGAACTGGCCGTCCTTCAATGCGCGCTCCACCCAATCGCGGGTATCGCGCGACAACGAGCTGTGATGCAGGGCGATCAGGCCGGCCCAGTCGGGCCTGGCTTCGAGAATGGCCTGGTACCAGATTTCCGATTGGGCACGGGTGTTGGTAAAGACCAGGCAACTGCGGCTGGCGTCGATCTGCGCCACCACCTGGGGCAGCATTTTCAGGCCGATGTGTCCGGCCCAGGGAAAGCGTTCGAGGGCCGGGGGCAGCAAGGTGTCGACCTGCAACGCCTTGCTGTCGGCGCCTTGCACGCTGATCCCGTTGCCCTGGGGGATCAACACGTGTCCGGCATGGTCCTGGTTGCCCAGCGTGGCGGACACGCCCCAGACGATGAGGTCCGGATTCCAGTGGCGCAGGCGGGCCAAGGCCAACTGCAACTGCACGCCACGCTTGTTGCCGATCAATTCGTGCCATTCATCCACCACCACCATGCGCAGCGTCGAGGTGGCCACGTGGGCATCGGCGCGGGCGAGCATCAGTGTCAGGCTTTCCGGCGTGGTGATCAGCGCAGTGGGCAGGCGCCGGCCTTGGCGGGCCCGTTCGCTGGCGCTGGTGTCGCCGGTCCGCAGGCCGACGCTCCAGGGCAGTTGCAAGTCTGCCAGCGGCGCTTCGAGGGCTTTGCCGGTGTCGGCGGCCAGGGCCCGCATCGGCGTGATCCACAGCACCGTCAGCGGTTCGGCCGGCGGCTTGCGCTTGCGCGGCTTGTCGGGTGGCGGCGCCGGGCGGGCGAAGCGGTTGAGGGCGGCAAACCAGACGGCGTAGGTCTTGCCGGCGCCGGTGCTGGCGTGGAGCAACCCGGACTCGCCTCGCTTGACGGCGGCCCACACCTGTTTCTGAAAGGCGAACGGCTTCCAGCCGCGGGCATCGAACCACTGTTTCGCGAAGTTATTGGTTGTCGCCATGCCTGCCGTGTGCGCCCCTGAACGTCTTCTTTCAGTGACCACGGCGGGATGGGAAAGGTTTTATCAAGTGATTGGCGGGCGACGCTACGGTTGATCGCCGGGCAACAACCTGTGGCGAGGGGATTTATCCCCGCTGGGCTGCGAAGCAGCCCTCGGTTGACCACTTCGGAGCATCCGGCAGATTAGCCCCAATCCCTTGGGGCTGATTCGCAGCCAGCGGGGATAAATCCCCTCGCCACAAAATGAATACCTGGCCCTTCTTTCAGATGCCCGAATCTATTTCAGGTTGCCACTGAGAAACTGCTTGAGCCGTTCGCTGGTGGGATTGCCCAGCACGTCTTCCGGCGCGCCTTCTTCCTCCACCAGGCCCTGGTGCAGGAACAGCACCTGGTTGGAAACCTTGCGGGCGAAGCTCATTTCGTGAGTCACCATGATCATGGTCCGGCCTTCCTCGGCCAGGCCCTGGATCACCTTCAGGACTTCACCCACCAGCTCCGGGTCGAGGGCCGAGGTCGGTTCGTCGAACAGCATGACCTCCGGCTCCATCGCCAGGGCGCGGGCGATGGCCACGCGCTGTTGCTGGCCGCCGGAGAGGAACGCCGGGTATTGCTCGGCGACCCGCGCGGGCAGGCCGACCTTGTCCAGGTAGCGACGGGCACGGGCCTCGGCTTCCTGCCGATCAACCCCCAGCACCCGGCGTGGCGCCATGGTGATGTTCTCCAGCACGGTCATGTGGCTCCACAGGTTGAAGTGCTGGAACACCATGGCCAGGCGGGTGCGGATGCGTTGCAGTTCACCCGCGTCGGCCACGTGCATGCCGTGGCGGTCCTTGATCATCTGGATCGCCTGGCCGTCCAGGCTCATGGCGCCGTCGTTGGGCTGTTCCAGGAAGTTGATGCAGCGCAGGAAGGTGCTCTTGCCCGAGCCGCTGGCGCCGATCAGGCTGATGACGTCGCCGGTCTTGGCCTTGAGCGAAACACCTTTGAGCACCTCGTGTTCGCCGTAGCTTTTGTGCAGGCCTTCGATGGTCAGTTTGTACATGGAACAGGCATCCTCAAGGCGAAAGTAGGTAGCCGCTGCGGTAGGCTTCGGCGCCGGCGACATGGGCGATCACCATGCCGGCGGTGGCCATGCGGCGCAGCGAACGGGCGTACATCAGCCCGGCGTTACGGCAATGAACAGGGGTGACGGTGTCGCTGAGCGGGTCGATGATTTCCGCGATCAGTTGGCCCGCCTCCAGGTATTCGCCAGGCAGGGCGCTGTAGACCAGCAGGCCACCCACCGGCGTCGCCACCGGCTCGACCCCGGCCAGTGGCGTGGCCGGGTAGGGCAGTTCGGGCATGGGCATCGGTTCGCCGTCGATCGCGCCGAAGCGGATCAGGTATTCGATCAGGGCCTGGCAGTCGAGGCTCGCCAGGCCATGGTTGACGTCGCCTTGGCCGCGCAATTCCACGGTGACCGAAAAGCTGCCCAGGGGGATCTCGAAGCGCTCGCCGAAGCGTTCCTTGAGTTGCCACCAGAGCAGGGTGAAGCATTCATCGAACGACTGGCCGCCCGAATCGGTGGCCAGGAGGCTGGCCTCGGCGCCGATGTAGCGGGCCAGCGGCTCGACCTGCGGCCAAGCTTCCGGGGTGGTGTACAAGTGGGCCACGGCTTCGAAATCGCAATGCAGGTCCAGCACCATGTCGGCGTCACAGGCCAGCCGTTGCAGCGCCAGGCGCAAGGATTGCAATTGCGTGCCGGCGGTCTGGCGCGCGAGGGCATCGCGCAGGCTGGTGCGGATCAGCATCAGGTTGTGCTGCGGATCGTCGGTGAGCAGTGCTTCGATTTCGTTGCCGATCTCTTCGCTCAGGTCGACGAAGCGCCGGTTGAAGTTTTGTCCGCTCTCGGTTTCGTAGCGGCCCAGCGGCACGTCCATCAACACCTGCTCAAGGCCGACCGGGTTGGCGACGGGCACCAGCACGATCTCGTAGCGCAGGTGGCCTGACGCTTCGAGCTCCGCCAGGCGTTGCTTGAGGTGCCAGGCCACCAGCATGCCGGGCAGTTCATCGGCGTGCAGGGACGACTGGATGTAGATCTTGCCGGCGGCCTTTTCCGGGCCGAAGTGAAAACTGTGGATCTTGCGTGCGGTCCCCGGTACCGGGGCCAGCAGGTCATGGATCTGGTGGCGCATGTGCGTGTGTGTCCTGGAACAAGGCCCTAGTGGGTCGGCCCGAGAAAGGCCAGCCATCGGCGTTCGGCGAGGCGGAAGAGGCCTACCAGTGCGAAGGTGACGGTCAGGTAGATCAGCGCGGCGATCCCGAACGACTGGAACGTCAGGAACGTCGCCGAGTTGGCGTCCCGGGCCACTTTCAGTACGTCGGGAACGGTAGCGGTGAATGCCACGGTCGTCGAGTGCAGCATCAGGATCACTTCGTTGCTGTAGTACGGCAACGAGCGGCGCAATGCCGATGGCATGATCACGTAGGTGTACAACTTCCAGCCGGTCAGGCCGTAGGCCTTGGCCGCTTCCACCTCGCCGTGGTTCATGCTGCGGATCGCCCCGGCGAAGATCTCCGTGGTGTAGGCGCAGGTGTTCAGGGCGAAGGCCAGGATCGTGCAGTTCATGGCATCGCGAAAGAAGCTGTCGAGCACGGGCTGGGCGCGTACCGCCGCGATGCTGTAGATGCCGGTGTAGCAGATCAGCAACTGGATGTAGAGCGGCGTCCCTCGGAACAGGTAGGTGTAGAACTGCACCGGCCAGCGGATGAAACGCTGGGGCGAAACCCGGGCGATGGACAGCGGGATCGACACCAAGAAGCCGATCAGCAGCGAAGCGCTGAGCAGCCACAGGGTCATCGCCAGGCCGGTGACGTTGACACCGTCGCTGTAGAGGAACGGTCGCCAGTATTCCTGCAAGAGTTCGATCATCGCACGGCCTCCCGGGCTCCGGCGGCATAGCGGCGTTCAAGCCTGCGCAGGATGAAATTGGAGGCACTGGTGATCAGCAGGTAGATCAAGGCCGCCAGTACCAGGAAATAGAACAGTTGGTAAGTGCTCTTGCCGGCGTCCTGGGCGGCCTTGACCAGGTCGGCCAGGCCGATGATCGACACCAGGGCGGTGGCCTTGAGCATCACCATCCAGTTGTTGCCGATGCCCGGCAAGGCGAAGCGCATCATTTGGGGAAACACCACGAAGCGAAAGCGTTGGCCTCGCTTGAGTCCGTATGCCGTGGCGGCTTCGACCTGGCCCCGCGGCACCGCGAGGATCGCACCACGAAAGGTCTCGGTGAAGTACGCGCCGTAAATGAAGCCCAGGGTGATCACCCCGGCGCCGAATGGGTTGATCTCGATGTATTCCCATTCCATGAAGTCGGTAAAGGATGTCAGCCAGGTTTGCAGGCTGTAGAAAATCAGCAGCATCAACACCAGGTCCGGCACGCCGCGAATCAACGTGGTGTAGAGCTGGGCAGGAATTCGCAGCAGTTTGACGCTCGACAGTTTGGCACTGGCGCCCAGCAGGCCGAGCACGACGCTCAACAGCAGGGACAAGGCCGACAGCTTGATCGTCATCCAGGTGCCCTGCAACAGCAGCGGGCCAAAGCCCTGCAGGCTGAAGGCGGCGAGCCCCAGATTTTGTAGGAGTTGTTCGAACATGGAGGAAGCCTTTGGCAGGAAAAAAGCGCCCATCCGCGTAAGGGATGGGCGCCGCGCATTATTTGCCGCTGTACAGATTCAGATCGCCAAAGTGTTTTTTCTGGATTTCGGCGTACGTGCCGTCATCGTGTAACGCTTTGATACCTTTATCCAAAAGCGCCTTCAGCTCGTTGTTACCTTTCTTGATACCGATGGCGGTCTTGGACGGCAGCAGTTCGCTGTCCACCGGCTTGCTGATTTCGTAATCGGCGCCCTTCGGCGATTTCAGGAAGCCCAGCTCGGCCTGCAGCATGTCCTGGATGGCCGCGTCGAGGCGCCCGGAGGTCAGGTCGGCGTAGACCTGGTCCTGGTTCTGGTAGGCCTGGGTCTTGACCCCGGCCTTGTCCAGCACGGACTTGGCGTAGGCTTCCTGGATGGTGCCCTGCTCGTAGCCGACGGTCTTGCCCTTGAGCGAAGCGACGCTCTCGTTGAGGCCAGAACCCTTCTTGAATACGTAGGCGGTCGGGCCGGAGAACAGTTCGTTGGAGAAGTCGATGACCTTTTCACGCGCCGGGGTGACGGTCATGGAAGAAATCACGCCGTCGAACTTGTTGGCCTTCAGGCCCGGGATCATGCCGTCGAAGTCACTTTCGACCCACTTGCACTCGACCTTCAGTTCTTTGCAGATCGCATTGCCCAGGTCGATGTCGAAACCCACCAGGCTGCCGTCGGCCGCCTTGGATTCAAACGGGGCGTAGGAAGGATCGACACCAAAACGCAATTGCTTGTATTCCTTGGCCGTGGCAACGCCGGCGGCCATGCACAACGCCAGTGCAGAAAGGGTCAGCAGTGTTTTTTTCATTATTCAATCCCTAAAACCAATATGAGCGCTTGTGGCGCGTAAGTATTGTTACCGGTGAAGGCGAGAACGGTATGACGGCATAAAGGTAGCAATTTCCGAACCAGAGTGCCGAACAAGTGTTTTAAAAGCGTCGGCGGCGGGCAACGGAACGCATTGGTGCGCGAGGGGGAGATCGTACAACAAAAAGGTGCACCGGGATGGCGCGTGCGTTGTTTGGGTAAACACTATGGGGGGAGCAATTATTTGTGGCGAGGGGATTTATCCCCGCTGGGCTGCGCAGCAGACCCAACAGTCAGCCGCCTCGGAGTGTCAGGTTGTTCATCTCAGGCTTTTTGGGGGCTGCTTCGCAGCCCAGCGGGGATAAATCCCCTCGCCACAAAGGGAGTGCCTGCTATTTCAGCAGGTCCTGAAGCGTTGCCAACGTGTCGGCTTCATCGACGGTTTTATCCTGGCGCCAACGCAGCATCCGAGGGAACCGTACCGCGATGCCGCTCTTGTGGCGCTTGGACAGGGCGATGCCCTCGAAGCCCAGTTCGAACACCAGGGTCGGCGTGACGCTGCTCACCGGGCCGTACTTCTCCACGGTGGTCTTGCGCACGATGCTGTCGACCTGGCGCATCTCGGCGTCCGTCAGGCCGGAGTAGGCCTTGGCGAACGGCACCAGCGTGCGCTCGCGGCTGCCTGGCGGGTTGTCCCACACGGCGAAGGTGTAGTCGCTATAGAGGCTGGCGCGTCGACCGTGGCCGCGCTGGGCGTAGATCAGCACCGCGTCGACGCTGAACGGGTCGATCTTCCACTTCCACCACACCCCCATGTCCTTGGTGCGCCCGACGCCGTACAGCGCATCGCGGGCCTTGAGCATCATGCCCTCGACGCCCAGGCTGCGCGACGCCTCTCGTTGGCGAGCGAGGTCAAGCCAGTCCTGGCCGGTGACGACCGGCGAGGGCAGCAGCACCGGGCTGTGGACCCGGGCCAGCAAGGCCTCCAGTTGCTCGCGGCGTTCGGCCTGGGGGCGATTGCGCCAGTCCTCGCCCTGCCATTCCAGCAGGTCGTAGGCCATCACCACCACCGGCGCGTCCTCGAGGATTTTCTTGCCCAGGGTCTTGCGCCCGATACGCTGCTGCAACAGGGCGAAGGGTTGCACCGAGGCGGACAGCGGCGTATCCGGGTCGAACGCGTCCTCGGTCAGCGCGGGCGAGGTTTTCCAGACAACGATTTCGCCATCGATCACCGTGCCGTCGGGCAAGGCCCGGGCCAGTGAATGCAATTCGGGAAAACGCTCGGTCACCAATTCTTCGCCCCGGGACCAGACCCACAAATGGCCGTCGCGCTTGACCACCTGGGAGCGGATGCCGTCCCACTTCCATTCCACTTGCCAGCCGCTGGCCGGGCCCAGCAGGGCATCGAATTGTTCCACCGGCGCAGACAACGCGTGGGCCAGGAAGAACGGATAAGGCTGGCCGCCGCGCTGGGCATGTTCATCGGCGGACTCGGCGGCGATCAGCTTCAGGTAGCTCGCGGCGCTCGGGCGATGGGACAGGTCGGTGTAGCCCACCAGGCGCTGGGCCACCCGCTTGCTGTCCAGCCCGGCCAGGCCGGCCAGGGCGCGGGTCACCAGCAGCTTGGACACGCCGACGCGGAAACTGCCGGTGATGAGCTTGATGCACAGCATCAGGCTCGGCCGGTCCAGTTGCGCCCACAAGGCGGGTAGTCGCTGCGCCAGCACCTCGGGCGTCTCGCCGCGCAACGGCAGCAGTTTCTCCTCGATCCACAGGGCCAGGCCTTCGTCGGAACGGTGGGGCGACTCGGGCATGACCAACGAAATGGTCTCGGCCAGGTCGCCCACGGCTTGATAGCTCTCCTCGAACAACCACGCGGACAGCCCCGAGACCTGCACCGCCAATTCCCGCAGGATCTTGACCGGGACCAACTGCCGCGGGCGTCCTCCGGACAGGAAGTACACGGCCCAGGCCGCGTCCTGGGGCGGGGCCTTGGCGAAGTAGTCCTGCATGGCGGCCAGCTTGGCATTGCTGGAGGTGGTGGCGTCCAGGTCGGCATACAGTTCGGCGAAGGCTTTCATGGGGCGTCCTCCTCGGCGTCGGCGGTGCTGGCCACGTCTTCTTCGTCATCGCCGTATTCCGTGGTGAAGCCCTGGGCGTCGAGGCCCAGCTCGCGCAGATGGCGAACCAGCACGCCCACCGAACCGTGGGTGACCATGACCCGTTCGGCGCCGGTCTGCTCGATCGCCCACAGCAGGCCCGGCCAGTCAGCGTGGTCGGAGAGCACGAAGCCGCGGTCGACGCCGCGCCGCCGGCGGGTGCCGCGCAGGCGCATCCAGCCGCTGGCGAAAGCATCGCTGTAATCGCCGAAACGCCGCATCCAGGTGCTACCGCCGGCGGAGGGCGGGGCAATGACCAGCGCCTGGCCCATGAGCGGATCGTTCTTTTTCACGTCGCCGGCGTAGATCGTCGGCGGCAGATGGATGCCGGCCTCGCGGTAGACGCGGTTCAGCGGCTCCACCGCGCCGTGGGCGAGGATCGGCCCGAGGCTTGCGTCGATGCCGTGGAGAATGCGCTGGGCCTTGCCGAAGGAATAGCAGAACAGCACGCTGGCGCGTCCGACGGCGATGTTGGCCCGCCACCACTGGTTGATCTCATTGAAGATCTGCGCCTGGGGCTGCCAGCGATAGATCGGCAGGCCGAAGGTCGACTCGGTGATGAAGGTGTGGCATTGCACCGGTTCGAACGGTGTGCAGGTGCCATCGGGTTCGACCTTGTAGTCCCCGGACGCGACCCAGACTTCGCCTTGATATTCCAGGCGCACCTGGGCCGATCCCAGCACGTGGCCGGCGGGATGGAAGCTCAGCGTCACGCCGTGATGCAGCAGGCGTTCGCCGTAGGGCAGGGTCTGCAGGTTGATGTCCTGGCCCAGTCGCGAACGCAGGATGCCTTCGCCGGGTGCCGCGGCCAGGTAGTGCTGGTTGCCGCCCCGGGCATGGTCGCCGTGGGCGTGGGTGATGACCGAGCGCTCCACTGGGCGCCAGGGGTCGATGTAGAAATCCCCGGGCGGGCAATACAATCCTTCGGGTCGGGCGATGACAAGATCCATGCAAACACCTGGCAATGGGCTTGTCAGGTAGAGGCGGTGGCGGGGGGAGAAGTTCTATCGGGTTTGGTGCCCTGACGGGGTTGCGCAAGTCTGTGTGGCGACAGCGCTCGCTCCCGCCGGGCCGCGAGGCGGTCCCGGGATTGCCGTAGGCGCCGCGCACCCAGGCGCGAGCAAGCGCCCTCGCCACACAGGCGGCAGGTTACTTCCCCGGCACCAGGGTCAACCGCGTCTTGCCATAGGCCCGGTCGAAGTTCTGCGGTTGCAAGGGCAGGCTCTGGTACTGGCCCTTGATCCACGGATCGATGCCATTGAGGTAGTTCGGGCTGGCCGGGTTGCCGGATTGGCCGGCGCCGTCCTGGACCATCAGCGGTTCAGGTTGGCCGAAGTCCACGATCAAGCGCATGGCCGGGGCCACGGCGGTGGCGAAGTCCTGGCCCCCGGCGAACGCGGCGATGTTGAGCGTGCTGGCATCGCCACCCGCCGCCAGCGGGCCGCGCACGACCTGGCCGCTGCTGTTTTTCCACGCGTAGCCGTGCAACTTGCCCCACTGCCAGGCCTGATGGGCACCGCCCAGTTGACTGTCACCGGCGCTGATGGCGGCCGCCAGGCTGCGGGCGAGGATGACCGCCTTGTCTTCTTTCTGCGGCGTGCGCACATCGTCCCAGAACGGACTGTCCTCGCGCCCCAGCAGATGATCGGCCTGGGCGGAGTAGGACATCTGGCCGTTGGCGACCAGCGCTTTCCACGCCGGGCTGCTGTCCGGGCCCAGTTCGTCGAGGAAGATCTGCTTCATGCTTTCCTGCAGGAACAACTCATAGATCGCCGCGTCGGCGGAGGTCGGGCTAAGGCGGCCATCGAACGCCATCAGGCGGGTGTACGCTTCACGCGCCTTGGCTCGCTCGGCCGTCGGCAGGGCTTCGATCGCCTGCTTGAGTGGCTGGGCCATGCCTGGCGCCTCGAAGGCTTTCTTGAGCTTGGCGGCGAACAGAGTGGTCTGGTCGTATTGCATGGCGGTCAGGCTGCGGGTGTCGTGCTTGCCGGCGCCGGCCAGTTCGGCCATGCGCTCGCTACGTTCCGGCGCCGCCCAGGAGTTGGACAACTGCATGCCGTAGCCATGGGGGATGACCCGCTGGTTGGCGGTGCCGAGCCAGCCTTGGGCCGGGTCCTGGTCGTAGGGGTGCAGCATCGGGTCGGCATAACCGTCCCAGTCGTAGCGGCCGTCCCAGCCCGGCGATGGCAGCAGGCCTTCGCCTTCGCGGCGGTTCGGGTAGCGCCCGGTGACTTGCCAGCCGATGTGGTTGGCGTCGGCGAACACCAGGTTCGCGGCCATGGCACGGATTTCCCGGCTGGCATCGGAGGCCTTCTCGGCGCTCTGGGCCCGGGACAGGTCGAAGAACGCGTCCAGGGTCTTGTCGTCGGTAAAGCTCGGCACCTGCAAGGCCAGGCCGAAGCCATTGGCCAGGGCCGGGCCCTGGGCGCTGTTGAGCAACGGACCGTGGCGGGTCTCGTAGACGGCTTCACGAATCGACCGCTGGCCTTTGATGAAGTAGGTTTCGTTGCGGACCATTGCCGGCTGCCATTTGCCGTTGACCTCGTAGGACAGGCCATTGCCCTGGCGTCGGATTTTTTCCAGGAACAGGTCCTGGTTGTCCCCCAGCACGCTGGTCATGCTCCAGGCCACCTTGCCATTGAAACCGCTCAGGATCATCGGGATGCCGGCCACGGACATCCCGGCCGCCTGGTACTTGGGCGCGCGGATCTGCACCGGGCTCCACAGCGCCGGCACGCCCAGGGGGCCGTGGCTGTCGCTGGCCAGCAGGCTCTTGCCGCTGCGGCTGCGTTGCGGCGCGATGGCCCAGTTGCTCGACGACGCGGCGCCAAGCAGGTTCATCGTGGCCAACTGGCTGCTCGCCTTGCTGATCTCGCCCAGGCCCGGGACCTGGCCGTTGAGGCGCAGACCCTGGAGTTTGTCGGCTTCGGCCAGGGGCAATGGTTCGTCCGGGTAGGACGGGCTCAGCCAGGGGAGTTTGTCCGGGGTCACCGTCTGGGCCAGCACCAGGCTGGCGATCTCTTCCGGCAGGTTGGCCGACTGGCTGAAGTTGAGCAGGCAGAACATCAGTGCCGAGTCTTCCGGCTTCCAGTATTCGGGCTTGTAGCCCGTGGCCGCGAGGTCCGCCGGCAGCTTGTCGCGGTAGCGGAACAGGTAGGCGTTGACGCCCCGGGCATAGACTTCGAAGAAGCGCTTGAGCCGTGGCGACGAAGCCTTGTACAGCTCATCGGCGCTCTTCTTCAGGTTGACGGCACGCATGTAGCGGTCGACGTCCAGCCGTTCGGCACCGGACATTTCCGCCAGGCGTCCCTGGGCCAGCAGGCGCAGGGTCACCATCTGGCCGATGCGGTCGCTGGCGTGGACGTAGCCGAGGGAGAACAGCGCATCATGGAAGCTGTTGCTCTCGATCAGCGGCATGCCCATGGCATTGCGCCGAACCGAGACGTTCTGTGCCAGCCCCTTGAGCGGCTGCACGCCGGAGGTGGGCGGGACGGTGTCCTGGGTGTTCCAGGACTGGCATCCGCTCAAACCGAGCACACTGGCCACTGCGGCGGCAACGCCGAGCCGGGGGATGAAGGAAATAGAGGCTGGCGAGGCCATGGCAAAGCTCCTGCGGGAGGGGGTAGCGTCAATAAAGGCGCTACGTTAGTGAGCGGCAGGGGGCCGCGCAAGCGGGGGCGAGGGTTATTTATCGATTTGGCGATGAAAGCCCCTGCGCGAATGGAACCTCGGCCATCGGGGCCGGGGCGGGTTGATCTTGTCCGCTGTTGCGGGTAGGAAGAGAGGGCGCTCAAGCACGCCAGGAAGACACGGCATGGAACTACGGAAAAACGCGGCCTTGATCCTCATCGACCAGCAAAAAGGCATCCTCCATCCCAGGCTCGGGCCCCGCAACAACCCCGAGGCGGAGCTGCGCATGCTGGAACTGCTGGGGTTCTGGCGAACCTCGGCACGGCCGGTGGTGCATGTCCATCACTTGTCCCGTTCGCCGGAATCGGTGTTCTGGCCGGGGCAGTCGGGCGTGGAGGTCCAGCAGCGGTTCGAGCCCATGGCCGGGGAGTGGGTGATCCACAAGGGTGTGCCGGACGCGTTCTGCCGCACTCACCTGGAGGCGGACCTGCGCCAGGCAGGTATCGAGCAACTGGTCATCGTGGGCGTGGCGACGAACAATTCGGTGGAGTCCACGGCCCGCACGGCCGGCAACCTGGGTTTCGACACCTGGGTGGCCGAAGACGCCTGCTTTACCTTCGACAAACCCGACTATTTCGGCATTGCCCGGTCGGCTGGAGAGGTGCACGGCATGTCCCTGGGGAACTTGCAGGGCGAGTATGCGACGGTGGTCAGTGTGAAGCGGATTCTGGAGGCGGATTGAAGCGGGGGTGACTGGGCCGGCGCCTTCGCGAGCAGGCCCGCTCCCACGATGATTCAGGGTGGCGGCATGCAGGGTGTGCATGCCCGGGTGCCCTGTGGGAGCGAGCCTGCTCGCGAAGACGATTCAGCCGGCGAAACAGCGTATCGACCGACCGATCAAGCCCCGTGGCACTTCTTGAACTTCTTGCCATTGCCACACGGGCAAGGGTCGTTGCGACCGACGTCCTTCAGGGCGTTGCGCACAGGCTCCTGGTGGGCGTGGCCGCAGTTCGGGCCATGGACGTGGCCGTGGTCATGATCGTGATGATGGTCGTGATCGTGGTTGCAATCAGGGCCGTGGACGTGGGGTTGCTGGGTCATAGGGGTTACTCCGCAATTAAATCGGCGGCGATTATCACGCCATTGCGCTCCAGGTGCACGTAGTGGGCGATGAATAATCCGGTTTCCAGCTCACCTTCCAACCGATAGGGAATCTGCTCCCGGGGTTTCTGGAGCAGTTTCACCACCTCCCGCACCTGGGGCCACAGGTTGGTGCGGATCGGCACCTTGAAATAGGCACTGTGCCGGGGAGCTACGGTGAACCAGTGTTCATGTTCGCCTTCGGTCAGCAGCAGGTCGCCCAGGTGGATGCGGTAGGTCAGGCCGCGCACGGTCAGGTCGCTGTCGCCGGGGTTGTCGACGCGAAAGTGCAGGGTGAACTTCTGCTCCAGCAGCCGGGCCCGCACCACCTCGACCTTGGCCAGGTGCACCTGGGGCTCGGGCGCCTCTTCACCTTGCCAGGACGCACAGCCGCCAAGCCCGATGAACAGCAGCAGGCAAGTGATGCGGAGCAGGTGCGTTGTCTGGGTCATGTCCGCGCCTCTGGTTTACCCCAGTCTAGCCCGCTGGCGAAAGGCGTGAGTGTCGGACGTGTCCGAAATCAACGGCCGAAGTAGCCCGCGCAGCACTTCTTGAACTTGTGCCCGCTGCCGCACGGGCAGCTGTCGTTGCGCCCGGCCTTGACCGGCACGGTCGGATCGATGAAGTACCAGCGCCCGTCGTTCTGCACGAACGAGGACTGTTCCCGGTGGCTGTGTTCGCCCTGGCCATCGTGCCAGCGCGCCGTGAACGTGACAAAGGCGTGTTCCGGCTGGCCGCCGAACACTTCGCTGCTTTCCACCTCCAGCCCCAGCCAGGTGCTGTTGGCGCTCCAGTCGCGGATGGCCTGGCGGTCGAGGCCGTCCTGCTGGGCGGGCAGGGTCGTGCTGACGAGATAATCCACTAGTCCCAGTACGTAGGCGCTGTAGCGCGAGCGCATCAGGGCTTGCGCACAAGGCGCCGGGTGGCCGTCGTGGTAATGGCCGCAGCAGGCGTCCAGCGAATTGCCGCTGCCGCACGGGCAAATGGGGGTGTGTGGGCTCATGGTCTCGGCTACCACCAGTATTTTCCAAAGTTTTCCGGGTTGGCCCAAAAGCGTGAGTTGAGCCAGTCGGGGACCTGCTTGTATTCAAGCAGATCGTAGGTGAACAAGGTCAGCACCTGTTCCTCGCGCTGGAATCGCTCGTTGGCTTGCAGGGCCAGGGAATAAAAATCTGTCTCTTGCCAGCCGCAGGCGTCCAGGTCCGCCAGTACGGCGATGCGGCTGGCGTTCAGGTTGCGGATGCCACCCAACAGGTTCAGACCGTCGCGCTTGGGCAAATGCTCCAGGCAATCGAGCGCCAGGGCCAGGTCGAAACGCCGCGCCGCTACGTCCGCCGGCAACGGCCCGGGGCCGGCGTGCACCACTTCGGCGGCCGGGTGTGCCTGTTGGAACGCCTCGAGCGCGGGAAAGCCGCTGGCACCGAGCAACAGCAGTCTTTGCGGGGCATAGCGCTCAAGCACGGCCGCCAAGGCTTGCTGGGGCGTGCGTGAAGAAATGGCAACGGTCATCGAAGTTCCTCTGTCAGAGCCGCCACGATAGCCTGCCCGGACAGCGTGGCCTAGAGCGGTTTGCGCTTAACCGTGTCGAACGGTCGCAAACACTGGGCAAAAGCCGCGATCGCGTGAAGCTGGCGCAGATCCGAACTCGGGTCTTTACTCCCCTGAATCGGCGCCCAGCCGATCCCTCAAGGAGAACACCCGATGAGCATAGTTCGGACAGCGTTACCCCTGGTTCTGCTAACCAGTGTGTTGACTGGTTGCGCAGGTTTGCAGAAGACCGACTGGCCGATCTGTGCGGCCACCGGTGGTGTCGTCGGCGCCGGGTTGGGCGCCATCGAAAGCAGTTCCTGGATCGGTCCTGGCGCGTTGGTCGCCGGTACCGTGGCAGGGGCCTGGTGCTGGGCCCATGGCGACGGCGACGAAGACGGTGATGGCGTGCCGGACAGCCGCGACAAGTGCCCGGGGACGCCGAAGGGCGTGCAGGTCGATGCCGATGGCTGCCCGCCACCGGCGCCAGCGCCAGTGGTCGAGACCCCCGTGGTGGTCAAGGAAGAAACCATCGTGATCCGCGACGTGCACTTCGAATTCAACAAGGCCACGCTGACCCCGACCGACAAAGAGGTCCTGGGCACCGTCGCGACCCGGTTGAAGCAGGAAACGTCCACCGCGCAACTGCGGGTCACCGGCCATACCGACAGCGTTGGCAGCGATGCGTATAACCAGCGGTTGTCGGAAAAACGCGCCAATTCGGTGGTGCAATACCTGGTCGAGCAGGGCGTGCCGCGCGCCAGTTTCGTCTCGGTGTCCGGCGCCGGGGAGAGCCAGCCGGTGGCCGATAACAAAACCGCCGACGGACGTGCCCTGAACCGCCGCACCGAAATTCGGATAAACCGCTGAAGCCCTTGCCATCCGCGGCTTGTAGAGTTGCGGATGGCCGTCTTTACTCCTGTGTGACCGGTATGGGCCGGTGACACAGGAGCCTTCACCATGAACGTTCTAATCAGGGCCGCCTTACCGGTACTGCTCGCGAGCAGTCTGTTGTCCGGTTGCGCCACCCACAGCGATGGCAGCGCCGCTCTCAATCAACGTACCTGGCCGATCTGCAGCTTGATCGGCGGCTTGGCTGGCGGTGGCCTGGGCGCCATCGAAAGCAGTGGCTGGGCCGCCGGCGGCGCCGCGCTGGGCCTCTTGGGCGGTGGATTGATCTGTTACGCCCAGGATGGCGATGAAGACGACGATGGCGTGTTCGATCGCCGTGACCGTTGTCCCGATACGCCGGCCAACACCCCGGTCGAACATCACGGCTGCCCGCTGCCGCAATACCCGGCCAGCGCCCCGGTGGCCGAACCCGAGGCACCGGCGACGGAAGTCGTCACCCTCAACGATGCCGGCAAGGTGTTGTTCGATTTCGACAAGTCCGACCTCACGCCCGCCGCCCGAGGTGAGCTTGACGGGCTGATGGGCAAGCTGGGCCATGCCAATGTCGCCAGTATCCGTGTGGTCGGCCACACCGACAGCGTCGGGACGGATGCCTATAACCAAGGGTTGTCCGAGCGGCGGGCCAGTAGTGTCGTGGAGTACCTGCTGACCCAAGGGCTGGCGCCGGACAAGCTCACCAGTGAAGGCAAGGGGGAAAGCGAGCCGGTGGCCGATAACGAGACCGAGCAAGGGCGGGCGCAGAACCGTCGGGTGGAACTGCACATCCAGCGCTGATCCGGTCCACTGACAGTCCGCCGATGGCCGCCGGCTCGCCATGACGGGAACCGGCGGCCGTCGGCCGGCGTTAAATTAAATTTGCCCCGGCCTCTGGCTTATCCCGCGCGCTAGCCGTTACTGTGCGCCCAAAGAATAATGTTGATCGGGGGGCGTATGAAGGTGTTCTGGGGGCTGGGCCGCTTGTTGACCCTGCTGTTCTGGCTAGTGGTGCTGGTCAACCTGAGCATGCCGCTGGTCCATCCGCTGGCTCTGCTGGTCAATCTCGCCGGCGCTGTGCTGCTGGTGCTCCATGGGCTGGAACTGCTGCTGTTCAGGGCCAGTTTCCGCGGGCGACCGGCACCGGGCCGCGATCGCCTGCGCGTGCTGCTGTTCGGCATTTTCCACCTGCAAACCCTTCCGGTCGCGCCAGAGGCTTCCCATGCGTAAATTGTGCCTGCTCTTCGCCCTCGTCTGCCCATGGGCCTCGGCCCAGGTACTGGAGGTGGAAAGCCATTCGCTGATGCGCCTGCCCAATACCACCAGCACCCTGACCCTGGAGCGGTTGGTCGTGGCCGATTACGGCACGCTGCTGGTGCCGTCCAATGTCACCGAATTGTCCGTTGGCCAACTGCACCTGGGGCGTGAAGCCCGGATCGCCATCGTGCCGGCGCAACAGGCGTTGGACCTGAAGGTGGCTCAGGCAGAATTGGCCGAGGGCAGCCAGATCACGTCGCGCGGCGCCCCGGGCACCTACACGAAGGCGGCACGGCCGGGACGTGATCTCAATCTGCGTTTCAATGCCTTGACTGCGCCTGTGCTGTCCGTGGATGCGCGCGGCGGTGCCGGCGCGCCGGGTTATGTCGGCCTGGACGGCGCCAACGGCCAGGCGCCGGGTTGCACGTGGGGCGCGGCCGGTCGTGGCGCCGACGGCAGCAATGGCAGCGACGGCCTGCCGGGCGCGGCGGGTGCGCGAGTACGCCTCGAATTGCCGAGCGCCTTCCCCGCCGAGCAGATCAAGGTGACGGTGGACGGCGGTGCCGGCGGCGCCCCGGGGCCGGGTGGCAAGCCCGGGCACGGTGGCAAGGCCAAGGGCTGCCTGGTCTATACCGCGGATGGCGGCAAAAGCGGCCGCCCTGGCGCCGACGGCCAGCCTGGGCCTGCCGGAGCGGCGGGCGTGGTAACGGTGCAGCGGTTCTAGGACGGCTTCGAATCTGACTGTGGGAGCCAGCCTGCTCGCGAAGGTGACGGCACAGTCCGACATCACGGGTTGAGCCAGACCGCCATCGCGAGCAGGCCCGCTCCCACAGAGGGATTTGGGGTGGCCCGGGAAATTGTGTCCTAGCCAGATCCGGTGTGGGAGCGAGCCTGCTCGCGATAGCGTCGGGTCAGCCAGTCCTGAGGTGGCGGGTACACCGCCATCGCGAGCAGGCTGGCTCCCACAGAGGGTGATGCGTTACGTTCAGAACATCGGTCGCGCCGCGCCGAGCGCCACCACCAGCAAACCGATCAGCAGGTTGATGCCCACCAGCTTGCGGATTTTCCCCAGCATCGCCGCGCCCGTTGGCCAGTCCTGCGCGGCCACGGCATTGCGCAATGGCGGCAACTGCAAGGCCTGGATGCGGATGAACAGGGCGGTCATTACCACGTACAAGCCCATCATCACCTGTACATAACGCGGCGCGGTTTCGAAACCGGCGAAGCGCAAGTGGATCAGGCCTACACCGCTGATCGGCAAAAGTATCACCGCGACCCACACCCAAATGAAAAAACGCTGAAACACTTCCACCCACAGCGTGAGCCTGGCAGGGCCCTCAAGTGCCGTCATTGCGGCGGGTCGCAGGATCATCCAGGCGAAAAACATGCCGCCGACCCAGACCAGGGCCGCCAACAAATGCAGGGTGTAGACAAGGGCAAAGGGTGTCATTGGGTTACTCCGTTCTGCGCAGGATTCATTAGCGGGGTATGATAGCCGCCGATCCGAACCACTGAAAATTTATCCAGCGTTTCCAGCGCCCGACCATTCATGATCAGCACCGAACTCAAAACCACGATCCAGGGCGCCTATTCGCGTTTTCTCGAAGCCAAGAGCCTGAAACCGCGATACGGCCAGCGCCTGATGATCGCCGAAGTGGCGAAAGTCCTCGGCGATATCGACACCGACGACGAAGGCCGGCGCAATGGCGAGCCCGCCGTCGTGGCGGTGGAGGCCGGCACCGGTACCGGCAAGACCGTGGCCTACAGCCTGGCGGCGATTCCCAGCGCCAAGGCTGCCGGCAAGCGCCTGGTGATCGCCACGGCCACCGTCGCCCTGCAGGAGCAGATCGTCTACAAGGACCTGCCCGACCTGATGCGCAACAGCGGGCTGAGCTTCACCTTCGCCCTGGCCAAGGGCCGTGGGCGCTACATGTGCCTGTCCAAGCTCGACATGCTGCTCCAGGAAGGCCAGGCGCAGACCGCCACGGCCCAGTTGTTCGAGGAAGAAGGCTTCAAGATCGAGGTCGACGAGGCCAGCCAGAAGCTGTTCACCAGCATGATCGAGAAACTCGCCGGCAATAAGTGGGACGGCGACCGCGACAGTTGGTCCACCGCGCTGGAAGACGCCGATTGGGCCCGCCTGACCACCGATCACAGCCAGTGCACCAATCGCCATTGCCCGAACTTCGGTCAGTGCGCCTTCTACAAGGCCCGCGAAGGCATGGGCAAGGTCGATGTGATCGTCACCAACCACGACATGGTCCTGGCCGACCTGGCCCTGGGCGGTGGCGCGGTGCTGCCGGACCCGCGGGACACGATCTACGTGTTCGACGAAGGCCATCACCTGCCGGACAAGGCCATCGGTCATTTCGCCCATTACACCCGGTTGCGTTCCACCGCCGACTGGCTGGAAACCACCGCCAAGAACCTCACCAAGCTGTTGGCCCAGCATCCCTTGCCCGGCGACCTGGGCAAGCTGATCGAGCAGGTGCCCGAGCTGGCGCGGGAAATCAAGACGAACCAGCAGTTCATGTTCACCGCCTGCGAGCAGGTGGCCGACTTCAAGCCGGGCGAAGACGTCGAGGGCCGCGAGCGACCCCGCCACCGGTTCGTCGGTGGAGTGATCCCCGAGCACATGCGCGAAATGGGCATCGAGCTCAAGAAAGGCTTCGCGCGCCTGACCGACCTGTTCACCCGCCTGACCGACCTGCTCAAGGAAGGCATGGACGGCGAAGTGAATATCGGCATCGCCAGCAACCAGGCCGAGGAATGGTACCCATTGTTCGGCAGCCTGTTGTCGCGGTCCCAGGGCAACTGGGAGCTATGGACGGCCTTCACCGTCGAGGACCCGGAAGACAACCCGCCGATGGCGCGCTGGCTGACCCTGGCCGAAAGCGGCTCGCTGTTCGACATCGAGGTCAACGCCAGCCCGATCCTGGCGGCGGACATGCTGCGGCGCAACCTGTGGAACGTCGCCTATGGCGCGCTGGTGACTTCCGCCACGCTGACGGCCCTGGGCACGTTCGACCGCTTCCGCATGCGTGCCGGGCTGCCCAAGAAAGCTGTGACCGCCGTGGTCCCGAGCCCTTTCCACCATGCCGATGCCGGCGTGTTGCGGGTGCCGGACCTCAACGCCGACCCACGGGATGCCGCCGGCCATACCGCTGCGATCATCCGCGACCTGCCGGAGCTGGTGGAAGGCTCGCGCGGCACCCTGGTGCTGTTTTCCTCGCGCAAGCAAATGCAGGACGTGTTCGACGGTCTTGACCGTGATTGGCGCAAGCAGGTGTTCATTCAGGGCAACCTGTCGAAGCAGGAAACCCTGAACAAGCACAAGGCCCGGGTCGACGGCGGGGACTCCAGCGTGTTGTTCGGCCTGGCCAGTTTTGCCGAGGGTGTCGACTTGCCGGGGGCGTATTGCGAACACGTGGTGATCGCCAAGATTCCGTTCTCGGTGCCCGACGATCCGGTGGAAGCCGCGCTGGCCGAGTGGATCGAGGCCCGGGGCGGCAACCCGTTCATGGAGATCTCCGTGCCGGATGCGTCGCTGAAACTGGTCCAGGCCTGTGGCCGGCTGCTGCGCACCGAGGAAGACCGCGGGACCATCACCTTGCTTGACCGCAGGCTGGTGACCCAGCGTTATGGCAAGGCGATCCTGAATGCGCTGCCGCCATTTCGGCGGGAAATTTCCTGAGGCCGGGCGGCAAGGTGCTCTAGAGACAGCCTTCTCCAGGCGCGGGCGAACTGCCAGCCGTCCCGTGGTGGTTCCCAAAACCGCCAATGGCTGAAACAATGCGGCCACGTGAGAAAGCCTTTGTTTCGAGGGAGTTGCGGGTGCACATTCAAGGTCATTATGAACTTCAGTTCGAAGCCGTGCGTGAAGCCTTCGCGGCGCTGTTCGACGATCCTCAGGAGCGCGGCGCGGCGTTGTGCATCCAGGTCGGTGGCCGGACGGTGATCGACCTGTGGGCCGGCACGGCGGACAAGGACGGCCATGAGGCCTGGCACAGCGACACCCTCGCCAATCTGTTTTCCTGCACCAAGACCTTCACCGCCGTCGCCGCCCTGCAATTGGTGGCTGAAGGCAAGTTGCAACTGGACGCCCCGGTCGCGCGCTACTGGCCGGAGTTCGCCGCCGCCGGCAAAGGCGCCATCACCCTGCGCCAACTGCTCTGTCATCAGGCCGGCCTGCCGGCCCTGCGCGAACTGTTGCCGCCCGAGGCGCTGTATGACTGGCAAGCCATGGTCGATGCCCTGGCCGCCGAAAGCCCCTGGTGGACGCCCGGCGAAGGGCACGGCTACGCCGCGATCACCTACGGTTGGCTGGTCGGCGAGCTGTTGCGCAGGGCGGACGGTCGTGGCCCGGGGGAGTCCATCGTGGCCCGGGTGGCCAAGCCGTTGGGCCTGGATTTCCACGTGGGGCTGGCCGATGCCGAATTCCATCGCGTGGCCCACATCGCCCGCGGCAAGGGTAACGTCGGCGACGCGGCGGCCCAGCGCCTGCTGCAAGTGACGATGCGCGAACCCACGGCCATGACCACGCGGGCCTTCACCAATCCGCCGTCGATCATGACCAGCACCAACAAGCCGGAATGGCGGCGCATGCAGCAACCCGCCGCCAACGGCCATGGCAATGCCCGCAGCGTGGCCGGTTTTTATGCCGGCCTGCTGGACGGCAGCCTGCTGGAAGGGGAAATGCTCGATGAGCTGACTCGCCAGCACAGCTTCGGCGACGACAAGACATTGCTGACCCAGACCCGTTTCGGCCTGGGTTGCATGCTGGACCAGCCAGACGTGGCGAACGCGACCTTCGGCCTCGGGCCACGGGCGTTCGGGCATCCGGGGGCAGGCGGCTCCATCGGTTTCGCCGATCCGGAACACGATGTCGCGTTTGGCTTCGTGACCAACACGCTTGGCCCGTACGTGCTGATGGACCCGCGCGCGCAGAACCTGGCAAGGGTCCTTGCCACTTGTCTGTAAAACGCCATTGAAGGCGATGGGCACAGGAACCTCATGCCCTTTTCAGTTTCGAAGCGTCTGTTTATGTGGCCTGGACACGGCCTTCAACTTTTTCATTTACATCATTTTGTGGATATCCAATGTCATCGAATAAAACCCTCGCCCTGGCGCTGTGCTTCGCGATTACCGGTTGCGCACAAACCCCACAAAATGATGCCGAACGCGGTGGCAGCTGGTGGTCGTTCGGCTCCTCCGACAAGGTGGCGGCCAAGGACACCGCGCCCACGGCGCCAGCGGCACCCCTGAAGCCGGCGGCCGCCGCGCCGCAAGCCAAGGCCGAGAGCGCCACGCACTGGTGGTGGCCGTTCTCGTCCGATGACAGCGCCGACGTCGCCGCTAAAGAGCCCGTCAAGTCCGAAGCCAAGGCGCCGGCCACGGTCGCCAAGGCCGAAGCCGAAAGCAACGGCAAGTGGTGGTGGCCATTCGGCGGCAAGGAACAGGAAACCGCCAAGGCCGTGCCGATGCCCGACCCGAAGGTGACCCAGGCCTGGCTCGACGACTACGAGCCGAAGCTGCGCACGGCGATCCAGGACAGCAAGCTCGAGCTTGAGCGTCGCGACAACGTGCTGGTGGTCACCGCGCCGGTGGACAGTTCCTTCAACCCGGATCGTCCGGCCATGCTGCTGCCCGTGACCCTCGGCCCGTTCACCCGGGTGGCGAAGATCCTCGAGGCCGACCCGAAGACCGCCGTGCTGGTGCTGGGCCACGCCGACACTACGGGCGCCGCGCCAGCCAACCTGAAGCTCAGCCAGGAGCGGGCCCAGGCCGTGGCGGCGATTTTCCGTCTCAGTGGCTTGCAACGTGACCGCCTGATGTTGCGCGGCATGGGCGCGGTATCGCCGCGCGCGGCCAACGACAGCGCCGAAGGCCGTGCCTTGAACCGTCGCGTGGAGCTGCTGGTGACACCGCAGAACACCATGGTGGCGCTGCTGAGCAAATACAACATGCCGGCCCCGGCACCCGTGACGATGGTGGCTGCCCAGGATGTGAAGCCTGCTGCCCCGGCACCTGCTCCTGCTGCCAAGAAAGCCGCTGCCCCGGCGACCAAGAAAGCGCCGGCGAAGAAAGCCGCCGCCAAGGCCCCTGCCAAGAAGGCACCGGCCAAGGCCGCGACTCCGGCGAAGAAACCCCAACCGGCCAAAGCCGCCACGGACACCAAGAAAGTCGCGGCCGCCGATACGCCCAAGCAGTGATGGGCCAACCACAAGGAACGCGCCATGACCCAAGCGCTGGCTGATATGCGCCGTGACTACACCCGTGATGGCTTGACCGAGGCCCTGGCCCCGGACGAGCCGTTCGCACTGTTCCACCAATGGTTCGCCGAGGCGGTGAAGACCGAACAGGCGCCGGTGGAAGCCAACGCCATGACCCTGGCGACGGTGGATGCCGATGGTCGTCCCCATTGCCGCGTCCTGCTGCTCAAGGGGCTGGATGCCGAAGGGTTCACGTTCTTCACCAACTACGACAGTGCCAAGGGCCAGCAACTGGCGGCGAATCCCTTCGCGGCCATGACATTTTTCTGGCCGGGCCTGGAGCGCCAGGTGCGCATCGAGGGCAAAGTGGTGAAGGTCACGGCGCAGGAGTCGGATGCCTATTACCAGGTCCGTCCGCTGGGCAGCCGCCTCGGCGCCTGGGCGTCACCCCAGAGCCGGGTGATCGCCGGGCGCGGTGAGCTGGAAGACTTGCTCAAGGCCACCGAGCAGCGCTTCAGTGACAGTCAGCCCGACTGTCCGGAACATTGGGGCGGCTACCGCTTGCTGCCCGAGCGCATCGAATTCTGGCAGGGCCGCCCGAGCCGCCTGCACGATCGCCTCAACTACCGCCTGCAAGGGGCGAACTGGACGCGCGAGCGCCTGGCGCCTTAGCCTCGGCGTACCCTGCCGCGGCGGTTTCCAGCCACCGCGGCAGGTCCCGGCGCTTGATCCCTTGTTCCCGGGCGCTGGCCAATTGTTGCAGCATGTAGCTTTTCTTCTGCTCGTCCTTTCCGGCCAGCGACAGCGCCAGGTCGCGGTCCGCCCAGCGTTTGATCCGCACGTACAGCCACCAGTGGAAGTACAAACCGGCCACGGTGGTAGCGACGATGATGAAGTAATCCATGGAAAATCCCAGGTTGAGGACGCAGGTTTCGGAAATAGGCGCTACTGTTGGGTGAATTTTTCGGGCGCGCCTGTATCCCACCTGAATGAAAGCAATTTTATCCCGGCGAGGCCGTGACAGGCGTCAAGTTGGGGAGTTTAATGAATTCCTGTCTTTTGGAGCTGATGCTATGCGTAAGTCTGTTTTACTGGTTGCTTCCTTTTCCACGATGGCGATGTTGCTCACTGGCTGTCAGTCGAGCCTGACCGGTGACTCCTACTCCCGCGACGAAGCACGTCGCGTGCAGACGATTCGCATGGGCACCATCGAATCCTTGCGTCCGGTCAAGATCGAAGGCACCAAGACCCCTATCGGTGGCGCCGCCGGTGCCGTGGTGGGCGGTGTCGGTGGCAGCGCCGTCGGCGGTGGCCGTGGCAGCATCGTTGCCGCGGTGATCGGCGCCGTGGCCGGCGGCCTGATCGGCTCCGCCACCGAAGAAGGCCTGACCCGTACCCAGGGCGTGGAGATTACCGTTCGCGAAGACGACGGTAGCATGCGTGCCTATGTGCAGCAGGTTCAGGAGAACGAAGTGTTCCGCGTGGGTGAGCGGGTTCGGATTTCCACCGTGGGTGGTACGAGTCGCGTATCGCACTGATTGAGGTTTTCTGATGCGTAAACGGCGCTTGGTCCTGAAGAGGGCAGCGCCGTTTTTTGTTGCCCCTTGTGGGAGCGAGCTTGCTCGCGAAGACGGCGGTCCATTCAACACCGATGCAGGCTGACCCACCGCTATCGCGAGCAGGCTCGCTCCCACTGGCCCTTGGCGGCTGGCGATGTCGGGCTAGCCGTGCCCGGGCATCGAAACGGATTTGCGGCTGGCTGCCGCGGTAATCGCGTAGCCCAGCAACGCCGCCAGGATCGAACCCGTGAGGATGCCCATCCGGTCCATGCCCGCGTAATCACTGACACCCGGCTCGAAGGCCAGGGAGCCGACGAACAGGCTCATGGTGAAGCCGATGCCGCACAGGATCGCCACGCCCAGCACCTGCCCCCAGTTGGCGCCGGCGGGGAGGTTGGCGATGCCGACCTTCACGGCCAGCCAGGTCAGGCCGAACACGCCCACGGTCTTGCCCAGCAGCAGGCCGATCGCGATGCCCATGGGGACGTGGTGGGTGAAGCTTTCGACCGTCACGCCGCTCAGGGACAAGCCGGCGTTGGCGAAGGCGAACAGCGGCAGGATGCCGTAGGCCACCCAGGGATGCAGGGCATGCTCCAGGGTTCGCAGCGGCGAGGTCTCGGCGTTTTTCGTGCGCAGGGGGATGCAGAAGGCCAGGGTCACGCCGGCCAGGGTGGCGTGGACACCGCTCTTGAGCACGCAGACCCACAGGATCAGGCCCACGACCATGTACGGCCCGAGCTTGACCACGCCCATCCGGTTCATCGCCACCAGCACGGCGATGCAGGCGGCTGCCAGCATCAGCGACAAGGTCGACAGGGCGCCGGAGTAGAAGATGGCGATGATGATAATGGCGCCGAGGTCGTCGATGATTGCCAGGGTCATCAGGAACAGCTTGAGCGACACCGGCACACGCTTGCCCAGCAGCGCCAGGACACCAAGCGCGAAGGCGATGTCGGTGGCCGTCGGAATCGCCCAGCCGGCGAGGGCGGGCGGGTTGTCGCGGTTGAGAAACCAGTAGATCAGCGCCGGGACCAGCATGCCGCCAATCGCCGCCGCGCCCGGCAGGACGATTTGCGAAGGTCTCGACAACTGGCCATCGAGGACTTCGCGCTTGACCTCCAGGCCGATCAGCAGGAAGAACATGGCCATCAGGCCGTCGTTGATCCACAACAGCAGCGGCTTGGCGATCTTCAATGCGCCGACCTGGGCGACCACCGGCGTGTCCAGCAGGCCGTTGTACAGCCAGGACAGCGGCGAATTGTTGATGACCAGGGCCAGTATGGCGGCGGCGATCAGCAGCAGGCCACTGGCGGCTTCCAGTTGGAAGAAGCGTGTCAGTGAGTTACGTAGAGCCAAGATTTGCTCTCCATTCATCGATCAAAAAGTCGGCACACCCTAACCCGTACTGTTAGTTGTTAAAACAAAAGTTATATTCTTTTTTGTTATATGACGTTACAAACAGCCGTGCCAGGCGGTCGGGCAGTTACGGCCCATATTGGACCTTAGCTGTACCTGTGCGAGATGTCGGTTTTTTCCTAAGCTGGCGACTGGTTTTTCCGAATCAATCCGTGCCTGCATGACCACGGGGATTTCCCGTGCGAACCGATCCTGTGAGAACACACCATGAACGACCATCGCCAGTGGGCGCGCGAAGCGATCCGCATCATCGAGGCTGACTTCCAGCGCAGCGCCGATACCCACCTGATCCCGCTGCCGTTGCCGGGCCTGCCGGGTATCGAGTTGTACTTCAAGGATGAGTCCAGCCATCCCACTGGCAGCCTCAAGCATCGCCTGGCGCGTTCGCTGTTCCTCTATGCGTTGTGTAACGGCTGGCTCAAGCCCGGGGCGCCGGTGATCGAGGCCTCGAGTGGCTCGACGGCGATTTCCGAGGCGTATTTCGCCAGGCTGCTGGGGCTGCCCTTTATTGCGGTGATGCCGGCGACCACTTCCAGGGAAAAAATCGCACAGATCGCGTTCTACGGCGGCCAGAGTCATCTGGTGGATGATCCTACGCAGATCTACGCCGAATCCGAACGCCTGGCCCGTGAGCACGATGGCCACTTCATCGACCAGTTCACTTATGCCGAGCGGGCAACGGACTGGCGGGCCAATAACAACATTGCCGAATCGATCTTCCAGCAGATGCGGTTCGAGCACTACCCGGAGCCGAGCTGGCTGATCTCCAGCCCTGGCACCGGGGGCACCACGGCCACCCTGGGGCGTTACGTGCGCTATCGCCAGCACGGTACCCGCGTGCTGTGCGCCGATGCCGAGCGTTCGGTGTTCTTCGACTATTACCGCAGCGGCGACGCCAGCCTGCGCCTGGATTGCGGCTCGCGGATCGAGGGCATTGGCCGGCCACGGGTCGAGGCGTCGTTCCTGCCGAAGGTCATCGATGCGATGGTCAAGGTTCCGGATGCCCTGTCGCTGGCGGCCATGCACTACCTGGCCCAGCGCCTGGGACGGCGGGTCGGGGGTTCCAGCGGCACCAACCTGATAGGGGCGCTGATCGCCGCGCGGCAGATGGCGCAAGCGGGCGAGTCGGGCTCGATCGTGGCGATCCTGTGCGACGGCGGCGAGCGTTATGCAACGACTTATTACGATCCGACCTGGCTCAAGGCCCAGGGCTATGAGCTGGACGGGTTGATGACGGTCGTGGCGGCGAGCGTGGAGCGGGGCGAGGCACTGCCGGAGAGTGTGTTGCGGGCGAATATCTGAATCACTGAGGCCCCTGTGGGGGCGGGCTTGCTCGCGAATGCAGTGGATCAGTCAACTTATCAGTGGATGATGTACCGCATTCGCGGGCAAGCCCGCTCCCACAAGGGATGGGTGTCAAGCTTCGAGGCCCAGCATATCCCGCGCCACGGCCTCGGCGATCCGGATACCGTCCACGCCCGCCGAGAGAATCCCGCCCGCGTAACCGGCGCCTTCACCGGCCGGGAACAGGCCTTTGACGTTCAAGCTCTGCAGCGATTCGTCGCGGGTGATGCGCAGCGGCGACGAGGTGCGGGTCTCGATGCCGGTCAGCACGGCGTCATGCAGGGAGTAGCCGCGAATCTGTTTCTCGAACGCCGGCAGGGCTTCGCGGATGGCTTCGATGGCGAAGTCCGGCAGGGCCAGGGCCAGGTCGCCCAGGGAGACGCCGGGCTTGTAGGACGGCTCGACACTGCCCAGGGCCGTCGACGGTTTGCCGGCGATGAAATCGCCCACCAGTTGCGCCGGGGCTTCGTAGTTGCTGCCGCCAAGCACGAACGCGTGGGATTCCAGGCGCTCCTGCAATTCGATGCCGGCCAGCGGGCCGCCCGGATAATCCACCTCCGGGGTGATGCCGACGACGATGCCGGAGTTGGCGTTGCGCTCGTTGCGCGAATACTGGCTCATGCCGTTGGTCACGACGCGGTTCGGCTCGGACGTCGCGGCCACCACGGTGCCCCCCGGGCACATGCAGAAACTGTACACCGAGCGACCATTCCTGGCGTGGTGCACCAGCTTGTAGTCGGCGGCGCCGAGTTTCGGGTGCCCGGCGTACTTGCCCAGGCGCGCGCGGTCGATCAGCGATTGCGGGTGCTCGATCCGGAAACCCACCGAGAACGGCTTGGCTTCCATGTACACGCCACGGTCGTGGAGCATGCGGAAGGTGTCCCGGGCGCTATGGCCGAGGGCCAGGATCACATGCCGGGAGTGGAGGCGTTCACCGCTGGCCAGTTCGACGCCGACCAGTTGGCCGTCCTCGATCAGCACGTCGGTGACCCGCTGCTGGAAGCGCACTTCGCCGCCCAGGGCGCGAATTTCCTCACGCATGTTTTCCACGACGCCCGTCAGGCGGAACGTACCGATGTGCGGTTTGCTGACATAGAGGATTTCTTCCGGCGCGCCGGCCTTGACGAACTCGTGCAGGACCTTGCGGCCAAGGAACTTCGGATCCTTGATCTGGCTGTAGAGCTTGCCATCGGAGAACGTCCCCGCGCCGCCTTCGCCGAATTGCACGTTGGATTCGGGGTTGAGCACGCTTTTGCGCCACAGGCCCCAGGTGTCCTTGGTGCGCTGGCGCACTTCCGGGCCGCGCTCGAGGATGATCGGCTTGAAGCCCATCTGGGCCAGTAGCAGGGCGGCGAAGATCCCGCAGGGACCGAAGCCGACCACGATCGGCCGCTCCTCCAGCCCGGCCGGTGCCTGGCCAACCACTGTGTAGCTGACATCCGGCGCTTCGTTGATGTTGCGATCATCGGCGAACTTGCGCAGAAGGCTGGCTTCGTCGCGCACCGTCAGGTCGATGGTGTAGATGAAGCACAGCTCGGAAGACTTCTTGCGGGCGTCGTAGCTGCGCTTGAACAAGGTGAAATCGAGCAGCTCATCGCTGGCGATGCCCAGGCGCTGCAGGATGGCGGCGCGCAGGTCTTCTTCGGGATGGTCGAGCGGCAGCTTGAGTTCGGTGATTCGTAACATGGCGGGGTCCGGTTCGCGGGGCGCACAACTGCGCCAGGGCGTTCTTCAAACCGGCGATTATAGGCTGCAATGCCTGGCCGCGGTGAATCAGTCGTCGCGAGCACCGCCGAAATAGGCGCAGCCGCGCTGGACCTGGCCGTTGATCCGTACCTCGGCGCTCATGTGCTGGACGCTGCCGGTGACGCTGTCGACGCAGCGCTGCGGCGCGACCCAGAGATCGACTTTCTGGCCGTTGGCTTCGGTGCTGAGGTTGAAACGACCGTCGCCCAATTGTTCCTCGAGGTAGGGCACGGCCAGTGGCGGTTGGCCTTCACGCTCAAGCACCAGGCCCTTGCCGTTGGCCTTCAGGTCCCACTCTGGCCCATGGCCGCTGGCACGCAGGACCAGCCGTTTGAAATTGCCGTCGTCACACGCGCTGCCCGAGCGTTCGAGGCGATAGAGCTGTTCCAGGTCCAACTGGCTGTCGGCCCCCGCCGTTGTGCTGGACACGATGCGGCCGCGCACGTCGGCGAACAGCTTGCCCTGCTTGTCGGCCAGGGTTGCGGCTTGTTGCAGCACGCTGGTGCCGCCGCTGTCGTTGACGATGTAGCGACGCTGTTCCTGGCATGGCTGGAACACCAGCTTGCCATCGGCCGCCGTCAGCTCGCCCTGCAGGCGCGTTTGCCCGGCGTGGGAAACGCTCTGGCGCGGAGCATCGAGCAGTTGGCAGCCAGCGAACAGCGGCAGGAGGGCGATAAACAGCAGGGAGCGGGCGGCACGCATCATTGGGTCTCCAGACAGGTGCCGCCACGTTACTCAGACTGATCCCGCATCACAAGCGGGAGCGTAGGCAAGATGCTATTCAACCCACATGAAAAGTCTGTCCGGTTTGTAGGCCTTCAACACTTTTCGCGTAGGCCAATGCCACGTCTGCGGCCGGCACCGGCTTGTAGCCGCGGAAGTAGGGGGCGTACTTGTCCATCGCCTCCAGCAGCACATTCGGGCTTACCGAGTTGACCCGCAAGCCCCGGGGCAACTCGATGGCCGCCGCGCGGACGAAACTGTCCAGGGCACCGTTGACCAGGGCCGCCGACGCGCCGCTCTTGATCGGGTCGTGGCTGAGGACGCCGGTGGTAAAGGTGAAGGAGGCGCCATCGTTGGCGAACTCACGGCCGATCAGCAGCAGGTTGACCTGGCCCATCAGCTTGTCTTTCAAGCCCAGGGCGAAGCTTTCTTCGGTCATGTCGCCCAAGGGCGCGAAGGTGACATTGCCGGCTGCGCAAACCAGGGCGTCGAAGCGCCCGGTCTTTTCGAACAGGGCGCGGATGGAGGCGCTGTCGCTGATGTCCACCTGCAATTCGCCGCTGTCGCGACCGATACGAACGATGTCGTGGCGGGGCGACAGTTCCTTGTCTATGGCCGAACCGATGGTGCCGTTGGCGCCGATCAACAGGATTTTCATGAGCAGGTCCTCTATGTGTGGGGAAGAGGTTGCAGTCTAGAAGGGTTCCTTCTGGTGATAATCGTGCTAATAAGCAACCTTTGGTTTTCAATTGGAAACAATCCAATGAGCGAGATGGATGACCTGGCGGCGTTCGCCGTGTTGATGGAGGCCGGCAGCTTTACCCTGGCGGCCCAGCAATTGGGCTGTAGCAAGGGCCAGTTGTCCAAGCGCATCAGCTTGTTGGAAAGCCGCTTCAGCGTGGTGTTGCTGCAACGCACCACCCGGCGCTTGAGCCTTACGGCGGCGGGCGCGGCGTTGTTGCCCCAGGCCCAGGCGTTGCTGGTGCAGGTGGAAAAGGCCCGCCAGGCCTTGGCACGGCTGAAGGACGACATCGCCGGGCCGGTGCGCATGACGGTGCCAGTGTCGTTGGGTGAAACCTTCTTCGAAGGTTTGCTGGTGGAATTCGCGCGCACCTACCCCCACGTGCAGATCGAACTGGAGCTCAGCAACGGCTACCGCGACCTGAGCCGCGAGGGTTTCGACCTGGCGATCCGTTCCGACGCCGCCATCGATGAGCGCCTGGTGGCCCGGCCGTTGCTGGCGTGGCATGAAATGACCTGCGCCAGCCCGGCCTATCTCGACCGTCATGGCGAGCCAGACACGCCCCAGGCCCTGGCGGAACACCGCTGCCTGCTCAACAGTCACTACAGCGGCCGGGAGGAATGGTTGTATCACCAGCAACACGAGCTGTTGCGGGTCCGGGTGTCGGGGCCCTTCGCCAGCAACCACTACAGCCTGCTGAAAAAAGCCGCGCTAGCCGGCGCCGGCATTGCCCGGTTGCCGTCGTACCTGCTCCATGAGGAATTGGCTGACGGGCGCTTGCGCCAGATCCTGCGGGATTTTCAGACCCGGCGCATGCCGATGTACCTGGTGCATCCCTACCAAGGCGGGTTGCCCAAGCGGACCCAGGTATTGGCCGACTACTTGATCGATTGGTTCAAGCGCAGCGGCGAAGCACTGGACCGGCTCCAGCCGTGATCCCTCATGCCCAGCGGCGGGCGATCAGGTGGTCGAGGGAAAACGCCCCAGGCCCGCGTGCCATCAGGTAAAGCAGCACGGCGGCCCAGGTGCCATGGGTCGGGTAGGCGTCGGGGTAGACGAAGGCCTGGATGGTCAGGGTCATGCCCAGCAGCGCCAGGGCCGAAAAGCGTGTGGCGAGCCCGAGCAGGATCAGCACCGGGAACACGTGCTCGGCGAATGCCGCCAGGTGGGCGGCGACTTCCGCCGACAACAGCGGCACGTGGTATTCGCTCTCGAACAGCGGCACGGTCGAGTCGGCCAGGTGTGGCCAACCGAGCTGGAACGTACCGTCGATCAGATCGATCGCCAGCCCTTCGACCTTGGTCTGCCCGGATTTCCAGAACACCGCCGCGATGGAAAATCGGGCAATGAAGGCGATCAGGCTGTGGGGGATTCGTTCCAGCAGGGCGATGGCGCGGGTGACGGGGTTGTTCATGGCGAGACCTTGTCGTGATGCAGGCGAGTGATGGCGTTGTGGCTGATCAGCAGTGCCAGGGTGTGTGTGGGGTCGACGTCCGGCACGCCCGCCCAGGCCTGGCCCAGCGCCTGGCCCTCTTGCAGGTGGCGGATGAAGGTGTGTGTCGGATGGTCGATGGCGAACACCTCGACATCGAGACCGTTGCGCAGGACCAGGGCCTGTTGTGGCTGGTGCGGATCGATGCCGGCGAGCGTCGCGCCGGTCTGATGGGCGGCCCAGATCGCCACGACCGCGAAGCCTGACGCGAGCAGCTGCACGGAAGGGTGAAAGGTCACCCGCAACGCGTCCAATGCGTGTGGTTCGGCGAGTGCCTCGACAATCTGCCCGGGGGCTGGCGCTTGGGCGTCAGCGGCGTGGTAGGCCAGCGTGCGCAGCCGTTCCAGCCGGGCCACATCCGCCAGGTACGGCACGGCGAATGCGGGTTCGAAGCCTTCGATAAACTCGGCCAGGCCGGCGCCATAGCGATTCATCAGCGGGCTATCGGGCGCGCAGCCTTGCACGTGGATCGCCGCCATGGCCTGGAAGAATTCGTCGCCCACCAGTTGCCGGACCACCGGGTAGCCGTCCGCCAAGGCATTGATCAATGAGCCCAGGACGTTGTTGCGATACACCGCGAAGCGGCTCGCCGGGTCGGCGCCGTTGGCGCAGCACAAACCGTCCGGGCAGGCCTGCCGAGGGTCGAGCAGCGCCGCGGCGAATGCGGCCTGGCTGCTCATGCCGGCCTCCGCGCGCTGCGCAGCAGTTCGTCGGCCTGGCGGGCTTCGTCCAGCAGGACGCTGAAGGCCGGGACCTGGTTGTCCCGCTCGATCAGGGTCGCCACCGGGCCGATGCGTTCCAGCGCCTGCCGATACAGTGCCCAGACCGCCTGGTCGATGGCCGCGCCATGGTCGTCGATCAGCAAGCGATCGCCCAGGTTGTCGGCATCTTCGGCAAAGCCGGCCAGGTGAATTTCGCCTACCGCGTCCAGCGGCAGCGCATCGAGATAAGCCAGGGGCTCGCGCTGATGATTGACGCAGGACACGTACAGGTTGTTGACGTCCAACAGCAGGCCACAACCCGTGCGACGGATGACGTGGTTGATGAAATCCGGTTCGTCGAGGGTCGAGCGTTGGAACGCCAGGTAGGTCGCCGGATTTTCCAGCAACAGCGGGCGCTTGAGGGTGTCCTGCACCTGTTGGATGTGGGCGCAGACACGGTCCAGTGTTGGCGCGTCGTAGGCCAGGGGCAGCAGGTCGTTGAGAAACACCGGGCCATGGCTGGACCAGGCCAGGTGTTCGGAAAAGGCTTGGGGTTGATAGCGTTCGATCAGTTCGGCGAGGCGCCCCAGATGCGCCTTGTCCAGCTCGCCCTCGGTGCCGATGGACAAGCCGACGCCGTGCAGCGACAGCGGATAGCGTTCGCGGATCAAACCCAGGTAATGAGGGAACGGGCCGCCGGCCACCATGTAGTTTTCGGCGTGGACTTCAAAGAAGCCGATGTCCGGCCTTGAACCGAGCACTTGCTGGAAGTGCCCGGTCTTGAGGCCCAGCCCGGCGCGGGGCGGGAGCCCGACGCAGGCTGCCTGGGTGCCGGAGAAAGCAGGTTCACAAGACATGGTCATGATCGACACCCAGGCGGCCAGGGGATCAGGACTTGGCTTTGAAGGCTTGGAGTTGACCGAAACCGGTCGGCGAGGTCTTGCTCTCGGTGGTCATGCAGGTGCCTTTCGGGACGAGCTTCCAGGCGTTGCCCTGGTAGTCCATCTTGGCGGTGCCGGCACAGGTCGTGCCCGCGCCGGCGGCGCAGTTGTTTTGCCCTTTCATGGCCACGCCAAAGCATTTCTCCATGTTGTCATCCGCCGCGTGGGCGGTCGGCACGGCGGCGACGCTCAATGCGGAGCCGAGGGCCAGGATCAGGGCGGAAGCGGACAGGGTACGGGTGGTAGCGGACATGATGTTTCTCCAGTTCTTCTTGGGAAATGAACCGGCTTCAGCGCCGGTCTGCTGAACTAGAGAAGGGACGTGGGGAAGTGTTACAGCGAATGTCGAATTATTTTGTTCGACGCAAAAAAACGCGAGCTCAAGAGCTTTTGTGGGGGGGGGGGGCCCGCCCCCCCCCCCCCCGCGCCCCCCCCCCCCCCCCCCCGGTGCAGTAAACATCCCCCCCCCCCAAATATTTGTTGGCAAAAAAAAAAC
>NZ_JAUQOP010000031.1 GCF_030580855.1 Pseudomonas citrullilanati
GCTTTCGACTGGAAGATCGCCATCGCGAGCAAGCTCGCTCCCACAGTGGATGTCTTGTGAATACAAAACTTGTGTTCGCTGAAAATCCAACTGTGGGAGCGAGCTTGCTCGCGATGAGGCCGGCACAGTCACCATGAATGTAACGGCCTCACCGCGACGGTCAGAGCGCCTCGCGCCCCGGCACGCCATCCACCAACCGCAGGATCCCCAGCGGGTTGGCGTTCTTCAACGGCTCGGGCAACAGGCTGTCAGGATAGTTCTGGAAGCACACCGGCCGCAGGAAGCGATCGATCGCCAGGGTCCCCACCGAGGTGCCGCGGGCATCGGACGTCGCCGGGTATGGCCCGCCGTGAACCATCGAATCGCACACTTCCACCCCGGTCGGATAACCGTTGAGCAGGATGCGCCCGACTTTCTGCTCCAGCAGCGGCGTCAGTTCACCGAAGCGCTCGAAATCCGCCGGCTCGCCGATGATCGTGGCCGTCAGCTGACCGTGCAGGCCATTCAACGCGGCGGTCAGTTGCGCCTGGTCGGCCACTTCGACGAACACCGTGGTCGGGCCGAACACTTCTTCCTGCAACGCCTCGTCACCATTGATCAACAGGCTGGCATCGGCCTTGAACAGCTGCGGCTGGGCCTGGTTGCCCTGTTGCGTGCGCCCGGCCAGGTGTTCGATGCCCGGGTGGGCGAGCAACTTCTGCAAGCCCTTGCCGTAGCTTTGCAGGGTGCCGGCGTTAAGCATGGTCTGCGGCGCCTGGTCGCCGATCAGCGTGGCCACTTGTTGGGTGAACGCGGTGAACTCCGCCGAGCGAATGCCAATCACCAGGCCCGGGTTGGTGCAGAACTGGCCGCAGCCCTGCACCACCGAGGCGGTAAGGTCGCGGGCAACGCTGTCGGCACGGGTCGCCAGTGCCTGGGGCAGGACGATCACCGGGTTGATGCTCGACATTTCAGCGAACACCGGGATCGGCTGGGGCCGCGCCGCCGCCATGTCGCACAGCGCCCGTCCGCCCTTGAGAGAACCGGTGAAGCCCACGGCCTGGATGGCCGGGTGCTTGACCAGCCACTCGCCGACGCCGCCACCGTAGATCATGTTGAACACGCCCGCCGGCATGGCGGTTTTCTCCGCCGCGCGGATGATCGCATCGGCGACCTGTTCGGCGGTCGCCATGTGTCCGCTATGAGCCTTGAACACCACCGGGCAACCGGCGGCCAGGGCCGCTGCGGTGTCGCCACCGGCCGTGGAAAACGCCAGGGGGAAATTGCTCGCGCCAAACACCGCCACCGGCCCCAGGCCGATGCGGTATTGGCGCAGGTCCGGACGCGGCAACGGGGTGCGCTCCGGCAACGCGCGGTCGATCCGCGCGCCATAGAAATCGCCCCGGCGCAGGACTTTGGCGAACAGGCGCATCTGGCCGCTGGTGCGACCGCGCTCACCCTGGATCCGGGCGGTAGGCAAGGCGGTTTCACGGCACACCACGGCCACGAACTCGTCGCCCAGGGCGTCCAGTTCGTCGGCGATGGCGTCGAGGAATTCAGCGCGGCGCGCGGCGCTCAGGCTGCGGTAGGCCGGGTACGCGGCGGCCGCGGCCTTGGCGGCGGCGTCGACTTCTTCGGCGGTGGCCTGGATGAAATCATGGGGCAACGCTTCGCCCGTGCTGGCGTCGAGGCTCTGCAAGCGAGTCTGGCCGGCTGCGCTGCGCGCGCCACCGATGTAGTTGTGGCCAAGGATCTGGTTCATGCAAGTCTCCTTCTAGAGTGTGCCGATAGTACCCGGGTTGAACACCGCGTCCACCGGGGCGATGCCGTTGACCAGCGGCGCGCCGAACTCGGCCTGGCTGATTTCGAACACGTCCCCCGGCTGGGTGCGGATGCCGTCGGCGAACGACAGGGTCGCGGTGCCGAAGAAGTGGACGTGTACATCCCCCGGACGCAGGAACTGACTGTACTTGAAATGATGGAATTCCAGGTTTTCGAGGCTATGGCACATGTTGGCCTCGCCGCTGAGGAATTCGTTCTGCCACAGCACCTCGCCGTTGCGCAGGATGCGACTGGTCCCGGACAGATGTTGAGGCAGTTCGCCCACGCGAAGTTCCGGGCCGAAGCTGCAACTGCGCAATTTCGAGTGGGCCAGGTACAGGTAATTCTTGCGCTCCATCACGTGGTCGGAAAACTCGTTGCCCACGGCAAAGCCCAGGCGGTAGGGCTTGCCGTCGAAACCGATGACATACAGGCCGCTGATTTCCGGCTCCTCGCCGGCGTCCTCGGCGAACGGCGGCAGCGGGAACGGCTGGCCCGGGCGCACGACGATGCCACCGTCGCCCTTGTAGAACCATTCCGGCTGCACGCCAGCCTGGCCCGCTTCAGGCTTGCCCCCCTCCACGCCCCACTTGAAGATGCGCATGGTGTCGGTCATGGCCGCCTCGTCGCCGGCCTGCTGGTGCATCTTGTCTCGGGCCGAAGCGCTGCCCAGGTGGGTCAGGCCGGTGCCGCTGACGAGCAGGTGCGCCGGGTCCGGGTGATCCAGCGGCGGCAGGATGCGCAGCTCGCCGAGCAATTGCCCGTAGTCGTGACTGGCGCCCAGGCCCAGGCCTTCGACCTGCTGCCCAAGCTTGATACCCGCCTCGATGGCGGCCAGCGCCAACTCACGCACGGTTCCCGCGCCCTGCACTTCCCGCACCCGATCGCCCTCGACCACGCCGACGCGGCGTTCGCCGTTGCTCAATTCGAACTGAACTAAACGCATATTCCTCTCCCTGCACACATCGCTTGAATGACACACTGATCCCTGTGGGAGCGAGCTTGCTCGCGATTGCAGTCTGACAGTCCACATCATGGGTGAATGCAAGACCGCTATCGCGAGCAAGCTCGCTCCCACAGTTGATCGGGGTTACCCCTGAAATTCTTATGTACGCGTCGCCCCCCGGGCGCTGGCCGCGAACTGATCCGCCGGCAGCACGTGCTTGCGCTCCAGCAACCGATACACCACGCCGGTCAGCACCAGGCCGAACACCATCACGCAGGACAGGAAATACAGTCCCGACGCCAGGCTGCCGGTGTACTCCTTCAGTGCGCCGATCACGAACGGCCCGATGTAGCCGCCCAGGTTGCCCACCGAGTTGATCAGCGCGATGCCCGCCGCCGCGCTGGCGCCGGCAAAGAAGCGCCCCGGCAAGGTCCAGAACACCGCCGTGCAGGAAAACAGTGCGAACGCCACCAGGCACAGCGCCGCCAGTTGCAGCACCGGCACCGACAGCCAGGCACTGAGGAACAGGCCAATGGCACCCAGCACATAGAGCACCGCCAGGTGGCCGTAGCGATCGTTCAGGCGGTCGGAGCTGCGGGGGATGATCAGCAAGCCGATGATGCCGAAGATGTACGGCACCGAGGAGACGAAACCGGTCACCAGGTCACTGCCGCCGAACTGCTTGATCAACGTCGGCAGCCAGAGGCCCAGGCCGTAGATGCTCAAGGTCACCGGCAGGTAGAACAGCGCCAGCAGCAGGACGCGCTTGTCCTTGAGGGCGTGCAGCGGGTTGCCGTGGCGGGTCTGGCCGTATTCCTGCAGATCCTTCTTCAGCTCACCGGTCAGCCAGTCCTTCTCGGCCGGGTCCATCCACTTGACCTGTTGCGGGCCGTCGGGCAGGTAGCGCAGCACCGGCCAGGTCAGCAGCACCGCCGGCAGGCCGATGACGATGAACAACCACTGCCAGCCATGCAGGCCCAGCACCCCATCCATGCCCAGCAGGCCGCCGGACACCGGGCCGGTGATCATCATGGCGATCGGTTGGGAAAGAATGAACAGGCCCAGGATCTTGCCGCGATGGCGCACCGGGAACCATTGGGTGATGTAGTACAGCACGCCCGGGAAGAACCCGGCTTCGGCCGCGCCCAGCAAGAAACGCATCACATAGAAGCTGTTGGGCCCCTGCACGAACGCCATGCCGATGGTGATGGCGCCCCAGGTGATCATGATCCGCGCGAACCAGCGGCGGGCGCCGAAGCGTTCGAGCATCAGGTTGCTGGGGATTTCCAGCAGGAAGTAGCCGATGAAAAACAGGCCGGCACCCAGGCCGTAGGCGGCATCACCGATGCCAAGGTCGGCGCCCATGTGCAACTTGGCGAACCCTACGGCGGAGCGGTCCACGTAGGCGATCAGGTACAGCAGGATCAGGAAGGGAATCAGTTTCAACGTGATGCGACGAATAAGCCGCAGTTCCTGGCTCATGGGACCGTTCTCCGATTGTTGTTGTTATAGAACTCGGGGGATTTCTCTGGCGAACGACCGCCAGGATGATCCCTCCGTTGCACCGGACTATATAGTAATACTATTTACCCAACAACACTTCCAAACGGCGTAAATTGCGCTTATGTTACGCTCAAGCAAGAACAATATAGTCATACAATAAGAGAATCGATCATGTCTGATAAGAAACCCTCCCTGCGCTCGGCCCAATGGTTTGGCACCGCCGACAAGAACGGCTTCATGTACCGCAGCTGGATGAAAAATCAGGGCATCGCCGACCATCAGTTCCATGGCAAGCCGATCATCGGCATCTGCAACACCTGGTCGGAGCTGACCCCGTGCAACGCGCACTTCCGGCAGATCGCCGACCACGTCAAGCGCGGCGTGATCGAGGCCGGGGGCTTCCCGGTGGAGTTCCCGGTGTTCTCCAATGGCGAATCGAACCTGCGCCCCACCGCCATGCTGACCCGCAACCTGGCGAGCATGGACGTGGAAGAGGCGATTCGCGGCAATCCGATCGACGGCGTGGTGCTGCTCACCGGTTGCGACAAGACCACCCCCGCCCTGCTGATGGGCGCCGCCAGTTGCGACGTGCCGGCCATCGTCGTTACCGGCGGGCCGATGCTCAATGGCAAGCACAAGGGCCAGGACATCGGCTCGGGCACCGTGGTCTGGCAACTGAGCGAACAGGTCAAGGCCGGCACCATCACCCTCGACGATTTCCTCGCGGCCGAGGGCGGCATGTCCCGCTCGGCCGGCACTTGCAACACCATGGGCACGGCCTCGACCATGGCCTGCATGGCCGAAGCCCTCGGCACGTCGCTGCCGCACAATGCCGCGATCCCGGCGGTGGACGCGCGCCGCTATGTACTCGCGCACATGTCCGGCATGCGAGCGGTGGAGATGGTCCGCGAAGACCTGCGCCTGTCCAAGATCCTGACCAAGGAAGCCTTCGAGAACGCCATCCGGGTCAACGCCGCCATCGGCGGCTCCACCAACGCGGTGATCCACCTCAAGGCCATCGCCGGGCGCATCGGCGTGCAACTGGACCTGGACGACTGGACCCGCATCGGCCGCGGCATGCCGACCATCGTCGACCTGCAACCGTCCGGGCGCTTCCTGATGGAAGAGTTCTACTACGCCGGCGGCCTGCCCGCCGTGCTGCGCCGGCTCGGCGAGGCCAACCTGATTCCCCACCCGGGCGCCCTCACCGTCAACGGCAAGAGCCTGGGCGAAAACACTCAGGACGCACCGATCTACGGCCAGGACGAAGTCATCCGCACCCTGGACAACCCGATCCGGGCCGACGGCGGTATCTGCGTATTGCGCGGCAACCTGGCGCCGCTGGGCGCCGTGCTCAAGCCGTCCGCCGCCACCGCCGAGCTGATGCAGCATCGCGGGCGGGCGGTGGTGTTCGAGAACTTCGACGAGTACAAGGCCCGGATCAACGACCCGGAGCTGGATGTGGACGCCGACTCGATCCTGGTGATGAAGAACTGCGGGCCCAAGGGTTACCCGGGCATGGCCGAAGTCGGCAACATGGGCCTGCCGGCCAAGCTGCTGGCCCAGGGCGTGACGGACATGGTGCGCATTTCCGATGCGCGCATGAGCGGCACCGCCTACGGCACGGTGGTTTTGCACGTGGCGCCGGAAGCGGCGGCCGGTGGCCCGCTGGCGGCGGTGAAGGAAGGTGATTTCATCGAGCTCGACTGCGCCAACGGCCGTCTGCACCTGGACATTTCCGACGCCGAACTGGCCGCGCGCCTGGCCGACCTCGCACCGCCGCAACAACTGCTCGTGGGCGGCTACCGCCAGTTGTACATCGATCACGTGTTGCAAGCAGACCAAGGGTGCGACTTCGACTTCCTGGTCGGTTGCCGCGGGGCCGAAGTGCCACGCCACTCCCACTGACCCCCCCCCTCCCTGTGGGAACGAGCTTTTGTGGGAGCCGAGCTTGCTCGCGATAGCGGTGTGACAGGCAATAGAAATATTGACTGCAAGGCCCTCATCGCGAGCAGGCTCGGCGCCCACAAAAAGCTCGCACACAGGCCACTAGCGACCCACCCTCGCCGCGCTGCTATCATGCGCGCACTCCCTCCCACAGGATCGCGCCGCACTCCATGGACTACCGTAAACCTTCAGACCGCAAGAGCATGCACGCGCGCATCGTCCAGGAACTGGGCATGCAGATCGTCTCCGGACGCTTCAAGCCGGACGATAAATTGCCCGCCGAAGCCCTGTTGTGCGAAGAGTATGCCGTCAGCCGTCCGGTGCTGCGCGAAGCCACGCGGGTGCTGGTCGCCAAGGGCCTGGTGTATTCGCGCCCGCGCGTGGGCACGGTGGTCAAGGCGCGCCGGGAATGGCACATGCTTGACCCGGACGTGCTGCACTGGCTGATGCAAAGCAGCCCGCAAAACGAATTCTTCGGCTTGCTGACCAGCGTGCGCAGCATCATCGAGCCCGCCGCTGCCGCCCTGGCCGCGCAGTTCGCCACCGACGAGGACATCGCCGCCATCCGCGAAGCGTACGAACGCATGGACGCGGCCCCGACCCCCGAGGCCTTGCTGCAACCGGACCTGGACTTCCATAGCCGCATCGCCGACGCCACCCACAACGACCTGTTGGCCAACCTGTGCAACATGCTTTCGGTCGCCATCGCCGAAGCACTCAAGCATTCCAACCAGCGTCCGAATCTGCATGAACTGGCGATGCCGCGGCACAAGGCGATCCTCACCGCCATCGAGAATCGCGACGCCCTCGGCGCCCGCCACGCCACGCTGGTGCAATTGGATGATGCCCGCAGTGCGTTGAACGTGGTGCTGGGCAGCGATCCCGCCTGAGCGGCTACACGCTCCCCTTACCGAGAAGCCCTGGCACACCCTGTGCGCAACCGGGTGGTAGGTATCTACCACCGCCACAGGACAACGATGTCGATACTTGCCTGGTCGTCATTCCGACGACCATGGCATTTATGAAAAGGACTTCCCATGAGCCTTCCCTCCACGACGGACGTTGGCCCGGCGCTGGCCCGTAACGTCAGCCTGCAATTCGCCAGCCGCCCTACCTTCGAGCAGGCGGCGCAACGCATGCTCGAACAAGCGATCCAGAAAAAATACCCGCAACTGAACCTGGACCTCGGCCGGATACAACTGGCCACGCCGGACGCGACCCACCGTGCCTGGCAATTCCAACCCTTCATGCCCCGCGTCCTGGATTACCTGGCCCAGGGCGTCCCGCTGGACCTGCGCCCCCAGGGCAACCTCGATTGCTACCTGTCCGATGTTTTCCCGCGTCGTCTGCGCTCGGGCGATGAAAAGGTCGACATCAAGGTCGTCGAGAAGCTGGTCCTGGAACTGCCCTGGACCGTGCCGATCGACCTGGAAGATGAATTGACCCGCTACTGGAGCGGCGACCTGGGCACCGAGGGCAGCGTCGATATGGCCACCCCCACCAGCCGCTGGCAATGGCTCAGCGACGTGCTTCGCAATTTGCTGAGTATCCGCGCGCTGCAACAGCCGGACCTCACCGACGCGGCACGCGCGGCGCTGGACCAGGTCGTCCGCTGGCCGGATCGGGCCCAGCGCCTGGGCCTGGCCGACCAGGTGCCCGTGCACGCCTACAGCCTGGAAACCCGGCTCACCCAGGGCACCTCCAGCAGCGTGCTGCCCAGTGGCGATATTCTGCTGACCTATGTGACACAGGGCAGCAGCGCCCTGTTGCTGTGCAGCCCCGGCAGCGTGGTGCGGGCGTTCCCCTCCCTGGAGGCCTTCGACAAACATTGGGGCGAGTCGATCGCCAGGCGCTACGTCGTCGACACCGTCACCTGCGTGCGTCACGAGATCGACGGCCATGCATTCGACAGCCAGGCCGCCATGCTGCTGGAGCAGCAACTGGCCGAGCTGAGGCGCGTTCGTTTACCGAGCCGGATTGGCCTGCAAGCGTTGAAGACGCTTTACCGCGATTTGACTGATCCGGCGCGCTTTCTGCTGGACGAACCAACCCCCGTAGCCAGCACATCGGCTCGTCTCAAACCACTCGTGCCCGCCTGGCTGCAGAAGGCCTCCGTCGTCGATCAAACGACCTTCCAGCACTTGAGCCTGGCACTCGCCAGCGCGAAGAAACGTCATCAGGGCCGTACATTTCTCAGCGACGTGCAGGACATCGAAACCTTCACCACCCAAGCGCTGCTGGAGCGCATGCGACAAGCGAACGACAGCCATCCGGACCCGGTGCCCGCGAGCCAGTTCCTGCCTGGCGATATCGTCCTGACGTTCACCGTATCGGCCGGTTATCCCGGCACCATCGGTATCACCCAAGAGCAGCGAATGAGCCTGGTCGAATTGGCCATCAAGAACCTCGTGGCCCGCCCCAGCGGCAACGCCAAGCTCAGTCATCGCCTGGGCCTGGCGTTGCCGGCCTGGCTGACGACCGATTTCATTTCCCGCAAGGGCGGCTTGATCGAACAGGTGGACATTGGCGCGAACTATCCACGCTACCTGCAAGAGCAACTGCTCGGCGGCACGCCCCAGGTACAGGCTCGACAGCGGATGTTCGCCGAACAGATCCCGGCCCAGTTGCGCCTGGAAGCGCTCAAGCAGGCGCTCAACAATGAAGATGGCATGACCCGTGAAGGCCTGCGCGTGCTCGAAGCGCTGCTGCAACAGGATGCGCAAGCCAACGACCGTGCCGTGACCCTCCGCCCCCTGGCCGTGCTGCGCAAACCCCAGGCCCGGCCGGATGTCGTGACCAACATGTTCGTCATCGAGGCCCAGGACACCCGGGTCGGCCCGCACCTGCTGTATCGCCCGCTGTACACACCCGCGCTGCAGCAATTTCCGACCCGCGAAGCACTGTTGCAGGCGATCACCCGCACCGGTGCGCTGCAAGACAGCGTCCTCACCTGGATGACCGACGCGGCACGCCCGGTGTATGCGAACGGCGGTTTCCTGGAACCGCATATCGTGCGGTTTTTCCCCGGCGACGAGTTCAGCGCCCCGGACAAACCCGCCCCGGCGACACTCGCCACCGACGACGCACTGGCGCAATCGCTGCTTCGCGACGAGTTGATGCCATACCTTTATGACTGCAACGCCCGGGCACTGGTCATCCAGGCCGACCGGACCTCGGTCTCCAACAGCGAAAGCCGCTGGGCGGTGCTCCTGGAGGGCGGCAGCCTGCTGTTCAACACGCTGTTGACCCCCTTGCTGCGCGGCCCGGCCATGACGACGTTCTGGCTATGGTCGCTGATGGCCAGTGCCAGCCACGACATCCCGGCCCTGAGCAACGCAGACCCGATCGCCCGCGAACTCGCCGCGGTGGATCTGTTGGTCAACCTGGCCATGTTGGTGATGCAGTTTCCCGCGACCCACGCGCCTGCCCATGAACCGTTAGCCGAGTCGATCGCCGACCAGACCATGCAACTTCCGGCGCCACGGGCCATAGCCGAGCGGTGGCCCGCACCACCCCCGCCAAGCATCGTGGAGAGTACCGTCGCCTTGCCAGGCGAGCGTGCCGAAACCGCCGGCAAGATCCTGGACGTGAGCTTCTCCAGTGCCCGTCATCGCCTGACGCCGGATCAACGCAGCCGGCTGCTGCGCTTGCAGGTGCCGCGTCCGGCCTCGCTGCCCGACCCGATCGAATACGGTCCCTACACGGGCCTGTATGTCATTGCCAACCAATGGCATGCCCTGGTTGAAGAAAGCCTGTACCGGATCAGCCCGGAAGCGGACGGCAGCGCCATCATCATTGACCCGCTCGACCCGTCCAAACGGGGCCCCTCGTTGCGGGCCGATGGCCACGGCCATTGGAACTTCGACCTGCGCCTGCGCCTGTTGGGCGGTGCACCCCCCAAGCGCCAGAAGGATTTGAGTCGCCTCAACATCCAACGCGCCACCGAATTGGTCGAGGAGTTGGAACAGTGCCTGGCGCAAGACCGCGACCGACAGAAAGCGGTGGACGTCGCCCAGGAGGTGTTGACCCGGCTCGAGGAGGGCGCGCACTACACCGAGGCGCAGCGCGCGCCCAAGCGCAAGCTGTTCTACGACCTGCTCACCGAGCAGATCGACAGGAACCTGAAACTGCTCAAGAGCGCCCCCGAACGCGCCAGCCTGAACATCCCGTTGCCTGCGGAGCTGGTTCGCGCGCTGATGGAAAACGTGGTGAACGGCGCTCGCAAGGCCTTTCTCGTCACCGTGATGGAGGACGACGCGCTCAATGCCACCCACTCGCACTTTCATGGCGAGCAGGGCGTGATATGGGCGTTCCTCCACGATCAGGAAGGCTACTTCAGGTTCCTCGAGACCAAGAGCGACATCCATGAACGCTCCATCCATTGGCTGGAACTCAAGGACGAATACCTGGAGAAACTGCTGAACCTGGATGCCGCGGGCGCCCAGGTATACGAACGCCTGACCAAGGACCGGCCGCTGGATGAACGGGACGCGATCGGCACCCGGGCCCTGCAGTTGACCACGCTGCCGATACTGGCGATCAACCACCCCGGATCGGACCTCACCGAGCGCATGCTTCACCTGGTCAAGCCACTGGCGCTGCAGATCCGCTCGCACACCGAACTGCGCCACTACGAGCTTCCACCCGCGGAACAGCTCGAGGTGCTGGGCAGCCTGACCGAGTACTACGGCAAGACCCTGGATGCCCTGCAAGGCATGAAGACCCTCTATGCCGACGATCTCAACGAGCTCTACTTCGACAAGCTGCTCAAGCTCGTGGACAGCCTGTATCAGGACGTATCCGGGAAATTGGCCGCGCTCGTCAAGCCAGAACCGAAACCACGCCGCCGTCCGCCCAAACGCGCCAAGGCGCAGGCTGAGCGTCTACAAAAAAAGGTCATCAAGACCCGTCACAGTGGGGTCCTGATCGGCGACCTGAAACCGGCGGGTACGGATTTGCCCATCGAGACCGTCGAACTGCGCTCGCAAGTCAACAACGAGGTACTGGCGACTTATTCGCGCCATGAAGACGTCTGGGATGTGGTCGACGTACGCCGACCGGCACCGGCACCTGTCCCTGCAACCCGGTCCATCAAGGTCATCAAGCGTGCTGCGCGGGCGCTGCTCGACGAGTTGGAAGAACGCCTGCGGCGGGCGCAGAGCTACCAGAAATACTGTCGCCATCCCCAGGAAATCGAGGAGATCATGAACAACGAGGCGGACCGCTTCCGTGTCGTCGACGAAGAACTTGGCAAGGCCCTCGCCGCTTCCCCGGCGTCACGCACGCCGGCGGACCAGGCCCTGAGCGAGCAACTGGTGAACGCCATTGGCCGTCTCAGGGCCAGGGGCAGCCAACTGCGGACCGAACTGAGCCTGCAATTGCCACCCACCGACGGCAACTTGACCTATCTGTTCGAAAAGAACCTGATCCAGGTCGCCCTGCTCGGCGAGCGCAAGCCCTTGAAAGGCGCCCGCAAGGACTTCCTCCAGGAATACGCGATCAACGACCGCGACGGCTTTCCCCTCTGGTACGCGCATTTCCATTACGAAAAAGCGGACACGCCAAAAGCCGACTACAGCGTTGCCCACCTGAAAACCAAGGAACAACGCCGGGAGCACTACCAGTCGCTGCTGGCCAAGGCCGACAACCCCTACGCCGTGGTGAATGTGCATCGGGGGCAGATTGGCAAGGCCCTGGCACAAGGTAAGTTCCTGCCGTTGGCGCCCTGATCCCGGAAACCGCACCTAGGTGAGTGAACACCTTGTGGCGAGGGGATTCAGCGAAACGTCGCACCGCCCCGTTGGGCCGCGAAGCGGCCCCAATTAGGCTGACGCATAAATCTGACTCATTGCGCAGGCCGGTGGGGGCTGCTTTGCAGCCCATCGGGGATAAATCCCCTCGCCACAAAGGCTCCTCATCCGGGCGGGGATCAGTGGGCAAACAACGAATTGCCCTTCTGCCCCGCCAGTTTCTCAGGCTTGATCAGGAACCGCGCCAGCGCCGGCAGCAGCCACAGGGCGCCGAACATGTTCCACAGCAACATGAACGTCAGCATCAGGCCCATGTCGGCCTGGAACTTGATGGCCGAGAAAATCCAGGTGCACACGCCAATGGCCAGGCACAAGCCGGTGAACAGTACGGCCTTGCCGGTGGATTTCAGCGTCTGGTAGTAGGCCTCCTGCAACGGCAACCCGGCCCGCAGGAAGCTTTCCAGGCGGCTGTAGATGTAGATGCCGTAGTCCACGCCGATCCCCACCCCCAGGGCCACCACCGGCAAGGTCGCGACTTTCACGCCGATGCCCATGAACGCCATGAGCGCGTTGCCCAGCACCGACGTCAGCACCAGCGGCAGCACGATGCACAAGGTTGCCGCCCAGGAGCGGAAGGTGATCATGCACATGGTCGCCACGCAGATGTACACCAGGATCAGGATGGTCAGTTCCGATTCCTTGATCACCTCGTTGGTGGCCGCCTCGATACCGGCGTTACCGGCGGCGAGGATGAACTCCAGGCCATCGCGGTTGTTTTCCTTGGCGAACGCCTGCACCGCCGCGACGGCGCGGTCCAGGGTCTCGGCCTTGTGATCGTTGAGGAACACCAGCACCGGCGCCAGGGAGCAACTGTTGTTGTACAGGCCATCGGCCCGGGCAATGGAGTTGTTCAGCACGTCGCGGTTGCGCGACAGGGTTTCCCACTTGAGGTTGCCCTCGTTCATGCCCTTGATCATCTGCTTGGACACGGTCACCAGGGAAATCGCCGACTGCACGCCCTCGGTGTTCTGCATCTTCCACATCAGCTCGTCGATCGGCGCCATGGCCTCGTAGCGCGAGCAGCCCTCGGCCTTGGTCTTGACCATCACCACCAGCACATCGGAACTGGTGGAGTAATTGCTGATGATGAAATTGTTGTCCTGGTTGTAGCGCGAGTCCGGACGCAGTTCCGGCGCGCCCTGGTCCAGGTCGCCGATCTTCAGGTTCTGGCTGTACCAGAGGCCGCCGCCGAAGGCGATCACGGCCAGGGCGATGGACACCGGCGCGACCTTGGCGCTGGCGAAGTTCGACAGCGCGCGCCAGAACGGATGCTCGCGGGTCGCGTCTTTCTTGCTGCGCTCGATGGCCCGCTTGCTGATGCCGACATAGGAGATCGCCACCGGCAGCAGGATCAGGTTGGTGAACACGATCACCGCCACGCCGATGGACGCGCCGATGGCCAGTTCGCGGATCACGCCGATGTCGATGATCAGCAAGGTGATGAAGCCGACGGCGTCCGCCAGGATCGCGATCATCCCTGGCAGGAACAGTTGGCGGAAGGTACGCCGCGCCGCCGTCAGGGCATTGTCGGCCTCGCTGGATTGCAAGGCGATGCCGTTGATCTTCTGCACGCCGTGGGAAATCCCGATGGCGAAGATCAGGAACGGCACCAGCATCGAGTAGGGATCGAGGCCGAAACCGGCGGCGTGCATCAGCCCCAGTTGCCAGACCACCGCCACCAGCGTGGTGCTCAGGACCGCGATGGTGCTGCGCATGCAGTGGGTGAACCAGTACAGCAGCACCAGGGTAATGACGAAGGCCACGCCGAAGAACATCACCACCATGATCAGGCCGTCGATCAGGTCGCCGACCTTCTTGGCGAAACCGACGATGTGGATCTGCACGTTGTGGTTCTGCGCCTCGAACTTGTTGCGGATCTTGTCTTCAAGCTCGTGGGAAAACTTCTGGTAGTCCAGGGCCAGCAACTTGCCCTGGTCCTGCGGGTCCGGATAGGACTCCAGCAGCGGGATGTCGATGATGCTCGACTTGAAATCGTTGGCCACCAGGCGCCCGACCTGGCCGGACTTGAGGACGTTGTTGCGCAGCAGGTCGAGGCTGTCGGCCGAGCCGTTGTAGCTCTGGGGGATCACCTCGCCACCGGCGAAGCCCTCTTCCGTCACTTCGGTCCAGCGCACGCTCGGGCTCCACAGCGACTTGAGCCCGGAACGGTCGACGCCGGAGATGTAGAACACCTCGTCGTGGATCTGGCGCAAGGTCTCCATGTATTCCTTGGAGAAGATGTCGCCGTCGGTGGCCTCCACGGAAATGCGCACCGTGTTGCCCAGGTTCGCCAGGTCATTACGGTGCTCCAGCATCTTCTCGATGAAGGGGTGCTTGAGCGGGATCATCTTCTCGAAGCTGGTGGACGGCCGGATCAGCGTGGCCTGCCAGAACAGGAAAATGCTGACCAGCAGGCAAATGACGATCACTGCCGGGCGGTTGTTGAAAATCAGGCGCTCGAGGAACGTCGCCTTGTCTTGGTGATGACTGCTCATGGGGTCCGCCTTCTTGTTTTTGTGCCCGTCGTGCAGGCTCGACTCATTTGCTCAGTTCAGCACCGGTGGCCGTGGTGGCGCGTACGCCACCCTGCCCCGCCAGGATCAGGTTGCCATTGCCTGCCGCCGTGACCGCGGCCACGGAAATGCGGTCCGGGCGGTTGTACACGCTGAAGCTGGCCCCATCGTCGGTGCTGCGCACCACGCTGCCGCCGTTGCCGACGATCACGATGGAACCGTCCGCCAGCAGCGTGCCCCCCGACAGGCCGAACTCCAGGGCGCCGCGGGCGGCCTTGAGTTCGACCTGCTCCCAGGTGCCGCCAAAGTCGGTGGAGCGATAGAGGTTGCCGCGCAAGCCGTAGGCCAGCAGCGTGGAAGGCTGGGCGGTGCCGATGACGCCGAACAGCGAGCCTTCATAGGGGCCTTCGAGCTTTTCCCAGGTCTGGCCCCAATCGGCGGAGCGGAACATGCTGCCAGCCTCGCCGACGATGAACAGCCCGGCGTCCTTCACGGCGGTGATCGCGTTGAGGTGGAACTGGTCTTCGTTATCGAGGCGATCGCTGGCGTCTTCCCAATGCTTGCCCCCATCGGTGGTTTCGAACAGCGCGCCATAGGCGCCCACGGCGAAGCCAGTGTCGGGGTCCTTGAACCAGACGTCCAACAGCGGCGCTTCGCGCTTGAGTTCTTCGAATTGCTTGGTCCAGGTGCTGCCACCGTCGTCGCTGGCCAGGATCTGCGCGTCATGGCCCACGGCCCAGCCGTGCTTGTCATCGACGAAGAAGACGGCGGTGAGCATCTGGCGGGTCGGCACCTTGGCCTGGGTCCAGGTACTGCCCTGGTCGTCCGAATAGACAATGTGGCCCCGATCACCGACTGCCACCAGGCGCTGGCCGGCGTGGACCACATCGAGCATCAGGGTTTTGCTGGCCTTGGCCGATTCGACGGAATAGATGACATCGGACGTCGACGCCGCGACAGCCATCACCGGTGCCGACAACACCGCAGAGCCCAGCAGCGAGAGCGCCGCAGCCAGCAGCGCGACTCTGCGCAGCACTGGCGGGCGACAGCGGCCCACCGCCATGACAGGCTCATTCATAGACCTTTCCCCCATTATTATTGTTATGGCTTGGTACGTTGCCAGTCCTGGAGCATTGTCCTGAAACCTGCAATCTAGAGCCACTTCGGAAGCTGACCTATCCTATCGGGCTTTCGAAAGGTCTGACAATCGACGCCACGTTATCTTTTGTTAACCACGGGGGATTGGCGCTGGGGGTGAATGGCGGGGTATTCGGTGGGGTGATGACCAGGACACCTCCCTCCAGCACAAGACAGCCATTACAACGGCCTCCTATATGGCTCATTCAAAATCAATATAAAACCCTGTTATTTCTGACAGTAGCCCTCTTCCCTTTCCTGATCGACACTCGCCACACCGAGCGGTGACCTCCGATAGATAAACCATTCGCTGATTGAATAACAATTGCAAGAGAAGCGAACACCATGACAACCACTGAACATGTTAATAATGAAAAAAGCTTCGATGTAGAACCCTATAACACCTACATCATGGATACGCCTACCGTAAGAAGGCTGCTGGAAGGAACAGGGCATTCATGGGACATGAACCTGCCTTCCTTCAATTTCACCAATAAATACAGGGGTGCCACCTTTATAAACTACAAAGTAATGGGGAGTATTGGGCATAGCAATAAATATTCTGCCAGCGTTACCTTCCATGATGACCTTAGACTCTTAAGCACTGAGTTCATTAAAGAAACAGATGATCCAGCACCAGAAAAGGAAGAAGCCTTGGTCAATGCGCTGAGCCTGAACATTCTACTTGCCAGAAACTATACAACGACTGAAAGCTTCTACGCGCTGGCCATTCTTGGTTCTGGAAAAGAACTTAACTTTTCTAAAATAGGCATTTAGCCGAATCACTGGGCCACGCCGATAAAGTCGATAAAACCTCAACGCACTGGCCAACTGGCTTTTGACGCTGTCGCGAACTTGCTGGCGATGAAGGCACTGCGGTCCGCCAGGCAGACCGCGCGCCTCCAAGGTTACGCCAGGCTCTTGCTCACCACCTCGAACACATCGCTGGACAGCCCGCCGGACGCCAGGATGCGTTCCAGCTCGGCTTTCATCAGCGCCTGGCGGGCGCTGTCGTATTTGCGCCAGCGGGTCAGCGGCGCGAGTTGGCGCGAGGCGATCTGCGGGTTGAAGCCGTTGAGCTGGATGACCAGGTCGGCCAGGAAGCGATAGCCGGAGCCGTCGGCGGCGTGGAAGTTGATCAGGTTCTGCCCGGCGAATGCGCCGATCAGCGCCCGCACCTTGTTCGGGTTCTTCAGATTGAACGCCGGGTGTTCCATCAGTGCCTTGACCCGCGCCAGGCCGCCCGGCAACGGGCTGCCGGCCTGGACGCTGAACCATTGGTCCATGACCAGCGGGTTGCCCTTGAAGTTTTCCGCGAACACTTCCAGGGCGCGGGCCTTCTCGGTTTCGAATGGCGAATTGACCAACACCGCCAGCGCGGTCAGGCGTTCGGTCATGTTGTCGGCGGTGTCGAACTGCTCCAGGGTCGCGCTCAGCACTTCGGGCCTGCCGGTGAGCATCAGGTACGACAGCGCGATGTTCTGCAACGCGCGACGGGCGAAATGCTCGGCCTCGGCCACGTAGGACGTGCGTTTCGACAGGTCACGGTTGGCCTCATAACGCAGCCACAAGGCTTCGAACAGGTTCTCGGCCAACTGCTGGCGGGCAAACTCGCGGGCGGCGTGGATCGCCTCGACGTCCGCCACCTCGCTGATTTCCGTCAGGTACGCTTCGCTCGGCAGCGAGAGCATTTCCGCGACCATGGCCTGGTCCAGGGATTCGTCCGACAGCACACTGCGCAGCGCGCTGACCAGCCGCGGATCCAGCGTCAGCGTGGCGCCCTGCTGGTGCTGGCCGATCAACTCCTGCAACACCTGCACCGACAATTGCTGGCCGGCGTCCCAGCGGTTGAACCCGTCGCTGTCGTGCTGCATCAGGAACATCAGCTGGTCGCGGTTGTACGGGAAGCTCAGCTTCACCGGCGCCGAGAAACCGCGCAGCAGCGATGGCAGGGGTTGTTCGGCGATGTCGACGAAGGTGAAGGTCTGCTCGGCCTCGGTCACCGAGAGCACCCGGGACGTGCCGCTCGCCGCCGCTTCCCCGGCCAGGCGCAACGGGATTTCGGCGCCCTTGCCATCCAGCAGGCCCAGTTCGACCGGAATCACGAACGGCAGCTTTTCCTGCTTGTCCGGGGTCGGCGGGCAGCTCTGGCTGAAGGTCAGGCTGTAGGTCCTGGCCGCGGCGTCGTAGGACTCGGTCACCGCCAGTCGTGGCGTACCGGCCTGGCTGTACCAGCGCTTGAACTGGCTCAAGTCGACGCCGTTGGCATCTTCCATGGCCTTGATGAAGTCGTCGCAGGTCACGGCCTGGCCGTCGTGACGCTCGAAGTACAGGTCGCTGCCCTTGCGGAAGCCTTCCGCCCCCAGGAGCGTGTGGATCATGCCGACCACTTCCGAGCCCTTTTCGTACACGGTCAGGGTGTAGAAGTTGGAGATCTCGATGAAGCTGTCCGGACGCACCGGGTGGGCCATGGGGCCGGCGTCTTCAGCGAACTGGTGGGTGCGCAGGTAGGCCACGTCCTGGATACGCTTGACGGTGGCGGAGTTCATGTCGGCGGAGAAACCGGCGTCGCGGAACACCGTGAAGCCTTCCTTGAGCGACAGTTGGAACCAGTCGCGGCAAGTCACGCGGTTGCCCGACCAGTTGTGGAAGTATTCGTGGGCGACGATGGCCTCGACCCGCTGGTGCGCGGCGTCGGTGGCGGTTTCGGCGCGGGCCAGCACGGCGCTGGAGTTGAAGATGTTCAGGCCCTTGTTTTCCATGGCCCCCATGTTGAAGTCGTTGACCGCGACGATCATGAAGATGTCCAGGTCGTACTCGCGCCCGTACACCTCTTCGTCCCAGCGCATCGACTTCTTCAGGCTGGTCATCGCGTGCTGGCACTTGTCGATGTTTTCCGGCTCGACGTAGATACGCAGCGCCACGGTGCGTTGGTTCATGGTGGTGAAGGTGTCTTCGACGCACCACAGGTCACCGGCCACCAGGGCGAACAGGTAGGCCGGCTTCTTGAACGGGTCTTCCCAGGTCGCCCAGTGCCGGCCGTCCTCGCCGGGGCCGCTGGCGATCGGGTTGCCGTTGGACAGCAGCACCGGGTAGCTGTGCTGCTCGGCCACCACGGTGGTGGTGAACTTGCTCATCACGTCCGGGCGGTCGAGGTAATAGGTGATCTTGCGGAAACCCTCGGCCTCGCACTGGGTGCAGAACATGCCACCGGACTTGTACAGGCCTTCCAGGGCGGTGTTGGTTTCCGGGTGGATCCTTACGGTGGTGTCGACGGTAAAGGCCTGGGCCTTGGGCTGGACGGTCAGGTGGCTGTCGTCCAATTGATAGTCGCCCGGGGCCAGGTCGCTGTCATCGAGCTTGATCGAGACCAGCTCCAGGTGCTGGCCGTCGAGCACCAGCGGCGGCAGGCCGGCACCGCGCTCGGGGTTGCGGCGCATCACCAGTTGCGCATGGACCAGGCTGTGGTCCTCGAACAACTCGAAGGTCAGGTGCGTCTCGTCGATCAGGTACTCGGGCGCCTGATAGTCCTTCAGGTAGATCATCTTCGGTTGTTCGGTGCGCATGGGTCGAATCCTTCTACTGATGCACGGCGAGCTGGTAGGCCGTGTATTTACGAATGTTGATCACGCCGGTATCGAAAATCAGGTACTGGCCCTTGATTCCCAGCAACGTGCCCTCGGCGATCGGGTCCTTGTCCAGGTTGAAGCTGACGATCTTGGCCGGGTACTGCATCACCGGATAACGGATCTCGACGGGCTCGACGTCCGCTATGGTCTGGATCGCCTGCAAGCCGAATCGTTCCTGCAAGGCCTGCAAACCCTGGGCGCAACTTTCAAACAGCGCATCGCGGATCTGCGGCAAGTCCACCGCGACGGCGTCGCCCTTGAGCAAGGCGCGCCAGTTGGTCTTGTCCGCCACCTGGCTGCGGAACAGGTCCTCGACGAACCCCGATTGCTGGCGGGTGGCGACCCGCAGGATCGGCAGCGCCTGGCTGGCGCCCTGGTCCAGCCAGCGGGTCGGCAACTGGGTGGCGCGGGTGATGCCGACCTTCACGCCGGACGAATTCGCCAGGTACACCACGTGGTCGGTCATGCAGAACCGCTCGCCCCACGCCGGCTCGCGGCAGGTGCCCGCTTCGAAATGGCAGCGCTCGGGGCTCATGATGCACACATCGCACTGCGCCAGCTTGGTCATGCACGGGTAGCAATAGCCCTGGCTGAAGCTGGTCTTGGTCCGGCGCCCGCAATGGCTGCAATGGATCGCGCCGAGGAACTCCAGGCGCAGCGTGCTGCCGATCAACGGGTTGACCGGCACCTCGACATCGCCCAGGCGAAAGGCATATTGAACGGTCGGCCCGTCATCGAGGCGTGCCGACATCTTGCTGATTGCACCGCGGCCAATCTCGATCAATGGATGGCGTCCGACTTGAACAGGATATTCGGCACCTCGGTCGATTTCGACTGGCACTCCTGCGGGCCCATGTAGCCGGTACGCTCTTCTTCGGGCAGGTTCTGGATTTCCCAGGCGATCATCGCCTGCAGCGACAACTCGCGCTGTTCGGCGGTGAGTTTGTTGCCATCGGCCCATTTGCCGATTTCCACCGCCAGTTTCAGGCTGCGGTAGATGTCGGGGGTGATGTTCTGGATCATTTCGTTGAACGAGGACATGGGTTCTCCGCGCGTTCGTTTAAGGGCCAATATAAATAAGGTCGACTGTCGGGCACGGTCCTACCGCCGGGACATTTTACGCCGGGCGAACAACCCGCCCAACAAGCCCGTGAAGCAACCGATGAGCAACCCGCCCACATGGGCGCCGTTGGCGATCTCGCCGAAACCGATCAGCGAGACCAGCCCGGACAGGCACAGCGCCAGCCACCCCAGCATCATTGCCAGGACCCCACGGGGCAGCCGATAGGCCGGGTTCGGCGCCAGCCATTGATAGATCCAGCAATGCCCCAGCAGGCCATACAACACACCGGACAAGCCGCCAAACAGCGACGGGCCGCTGACCAGGTACTGGACGAAATTGGACACCAGGCTGAACAGCAGCGTCAGCCCCAGCAGGTTGATGCCGCCCTGGCGCGCTTCGATCCGGCGCCCCAGCTCCCAATACCACAGGCCATTCATGGCGATGTGCAGGAAACCGAAATGGATCAGCATCGGCGTCACCAGGCGCCACCACTGCCCCGCCGCCAGGCTGTCGGCCAGGGGGGTGAACTGGATGTAGTCGCCGGCGATGCGAAATTCGAGGAAGGTCAGCCAATGCAATGCCTGGAGATTCTCGCCCAACAGGGTCACCACGCCCACGGCGAGGCTCAGCAACAGCACCAGCGCGGTGATCGGGCTGCGGGTCACCTGCTCGACGAAACCCGGCCGTTTCGGCGGGGTGCCAATGATCGGCAATTCCAGCGACTGGTCGGGATCGCCGTCCGGAAAACGTCCGTAGAGGATACGCACATCGTCGCCGATGTCGTCCGGCACCCAGAGCACTTGCTCGCCCGCCTCTTCGCTGACCCGGTGAGGCACCTGCAGGCGTTGCAACAGCGTGACGAAACCGCTCAGGTCCGCGGTCAATGGCAAGCGCACCACGGCGACCAGGTTCACTGCACCACCTCGGGCCGCTCGACATCGACCCAGACAAACTTGTGCGGGTCCAGGCGGGTTTCCTGGTCGAGCCGGTAGGCGACCAGCTTGCCGTAGAGCACCGCGCTGTAGTCCAGGCACGCCAGGTTCGGCCGGATGGGCGCCGGCTTGCCGCTGCGCCAGTAGTGACCGACGAACAGCAACGGTTCATCGATGCCGTAGCGCAACAGGTTGTTCTTCTCGTCGGGCGACAATGGCCTGCGCGCCACCGGTTCGGGCAGCGCATCGGGCTGGAACACGATGTCCCCATAGGTCTTCGGGTCGTCTTCCCAGAACTTGGTGCGAAAGAACGACCGGGTCAGGCCATCGCCACCCGTGAGGGTCATGCCATGGGGCAGGCGCATGTCCGTGCCGCGCAGCAGGCGGTCGAACACCGTGCAGGCGAAGCTGCCCGATTGCGCCGAGGCCTGGAGGAAATGCTCGTCGATGCAGCCGTCGGGGAACAACCCCCGCAGCGGCTCGATCAGGCCGGCATCCCAACAGGCATGCACCACCCGGAACCGGCCCGCGTCGACAAACAGCGGCAGCTCATAGAACCACTCGAGGAAATCATGCCAGTCGCCAGGGTGCTGCTCGAACTGGGTCAGCGTCTCGTTGAGCAGGCGGGCATGGCGCGGGGTGTGTTCGCGCACGTAGCGCTGGCCGCTGCCGGGCAACGCCGGGGTGCTCCAGCCCAGGGCGTTGAATTCGTGGTTGCCCATGATACACAACGCCTGGCCGGCCTCGACCATGTCGTGGACGATGTGCAGCGCCTCGCGGATCCGCGGCCCACGGTCGATGATATCGCCCAGGAACACGGCCATGCGCGACGGATGCCGCCAGACCCCGCCCTGCTTGTGGTAACCGAGTCGGTCCAGCAGGTGTTCCAGGGTCAGGGCGCATCCGTGCACGTCACCGATCAGGTCGTAACTGCGCGCAGGATCGAGCATCAGTCGCCTCCACCCCCCAGCCGACTGCCCCAGCCGAGCTTGGTCCGGCAGACTTCATAGTAGTTGTGATCCAGCGGGTGGATCAGGCGCAGCTTCTGCGCTTTCTTGCTGACGGTGATGGTGTCACCCGGCGCGCAGGTGAAATGGTTCTGGCCGTCACAGGACACTTGCGGGTAGATCTGCATATCCTTGGACACGACGATTTTCAGCTCACTGTTGCCATCGACCACGATGGGTCGCCCAGACAAGGTATGGGGGTACATGGGCACAATCACAATAGCGTCGAGCTTGGGGTGCATGATCGGGCCGCCCGCAGACAGCGCGTAGGCCGTGGACCCTGTGGGGGTGGCGACGATCAGCCCGTCGGCCTTCTGGCTGCAGACGAACTGGCCGTCGATGTACAGCTCGAATTCGATCATCCGGGTCGACTTGCCCGGGTGCAGCACCACGTCGTTGAGGGCGTCGCCCTGGCCGATGGCTTCGGCGTGGCGGCGGACTTCGGCTTGCAGCAGGAAGCGGTTTTCCACCAGGTAGTGGCCGTCCAGCACCTCGGCGACCTTGATTTCCAGCTCGTCCGGACGGATATCGGTCAGGAACCCCAGGCTGCCGCGGTTGATCCCCAGCACCGGAATGTTGTGCCGCGCCAGCGCCCGTGCGGCCCCCAACAGGCTGCCGTCACCGCCGACCACGATCACCATGTCGCAGACTTCGCCAAGCATCTTGCGTGAAGACGTTTGCAAGCCATGGCCAGGCAACACCTCGGCGATGGTGTCTTCGAGGATCACATGCAGGTGTCGCTCCAGGAGGAAGCGTTTGAGACGGCGAACGGTGTCCAGCACCTGCGAACTGCCCAGGCGACCGATGATGCCGATATTGCGAAATTGCTCCATGAGGCTCCTGCGAGGGTCTGCGGCGGGCGAAAATCACGATTATGGGCGAAAGCGCCCGTTAGACAAAATTCTTTAAGCCTTCGCCGCAACGGCTATGCTCGCAAAATGATCCTGTTCCCTGAATTGCTGGACCTGCCCCGCCGCCTGCGCCACCCCGAGGTGCGCGACCTGGCGTGGGCGCTGCTTGCCCCACCGATGCTCATCGACACGCCCTGGCCCCAGCGCCATCCGCTGACCCGCAGTGACTGGGTACGCAACCCCGATCGCCTGGAGCACTGGCTGAGGCAACTGGACCGTGACAGCTACTCGCTGTTGCAGTGGCTGTCCCAGGGGCGAACGCGGCGCCTGGGGTTGTATTACGAACGGTTGTGGCAGTTCGCCGTGCAACATGCACCGGGCATCGAGCTGATCGCCGCCAACCTGCCGATCCGGCGCGAAGGCCATACCCTGGGCGAGCTGGACCTGTTGTTGCGCGATGACGAGGGCATCCATCACCTGGAACTGGCGATCAAGCTCTACCTCGGCCCCCGACAGGGGAATGGCCAAGACACCGCGCAATGGCTGGGCCCGGGCAGCCACGACCGGCTCGACCGCAAACTGACCCACCTGCGCGAACACCAGCTGCCGATCTCGGCGCGCCCGGAAAGCCGCGAGGCCCTGGCGGCGCTGGGCATTGAAGCGTCGGGGGGCGAATCGCTGCGGTCCGAACTCTGGCTGGGCGGCTACTTGCTCTACCCCTGGCCAAACCCGGCCGAACCGCCGATGGGCGCCCACCCCCGGCATTTGCGTGGCCGTTGGCTGCATCAGCGCGACTGGCCGGCATTCGTCGCCCAACGTCCGCCGGGGCGCTGGCAACCCCTGCCCCGCGCCGCCTGGCTGGCCCCGGCGCATTATCCGGCCGAGCAAACCTGGAGCGGCGCGCAGCTGGAGGCCTGGCGGATGGCCCTGGACCCCATGGCCCCCGCGCAACTGCTGGTGCGCCTGGGGGAAAACAGCGAGGGCGAGTGGGAAGAAGCCGAACGGGTGTTCCTGGTGGCGGATCTTTGGCCGGATGTGCCGGGGAGTGGTTGAGTGTCGCGGCGCCTGTCAGGGCCTCATCGCGAGCAAGCTCGCTCCCACAGGTCATGTGCAGATCATCAATGCTGCAAGCTACACAAATCCACTGTGGGAGCGAGCCCGCTCGCGAAGGGCGCGCCTCGGTCTAGAAGGACAACCGCACCGCCAACGCCGCCAGCGTCACCAGCAACACCGGCGCCGTCAGCACGATCCCGACCTTGAAGTAATAGCCCCAGCCGATCCGGATATCCTTGCGCGCCAGCACATGCAGCCACAGCAACGTGGCAAGGCTGCCGATCGGGGTGATCTTCGGGCCCAGGTCGCTGCCGATGACGTTGGCGTAGATCATCGCCTCCTTCACGGCCCCGGTGGCCTGGCTGGCGTCGATGGACAAGGCGCCGATCAGCACCGTCGGCAAATTGTTCATGACCGACGACAACAGCGCCGTCAGCAGGCCGGTGCCCATGGCCGCGCCCCACACCCCGTAGGCCGCGAAGCCGTCGAGCCAGTGGGCGAGATAGCCGGTCAGCCCGGCGTTGCGCAGGCCGTAGACCACCAGGTACATGCCAAGGGAGAAGATTACGATCTGCCACGGCGCCTCCTTCATCGCCTTGCGGGTGGAGATCTTGTGGCCACGGGCCGCGACGCCCAGCAGCAACGCGGCGCACACCGCCGAGATCGCGCTGATGGGAATGCCCAGCGGCTCCAGGGCAAAGCAGCCCACCAGCAGGATCACCAGGACCGCCCAGCCGGCGTAGAAAGTCGCCTTGTCATGGATCGCCGTGGCCGGATCGTCCAACTGATGGGGGTCATAATCGCCGGGGATGTCGCGCCGGAAGAACCACAGCAGGATCCCCAGGCTGGCCGCCACGCTCACCAGGTTCACCGGCACCATGACCGCCGCGTAGCGGTTGAAGCCAATGCCGAAGAAGTCCGCCGACACGATGTTCACCAGGTTCGACACCACCAGCGGCAGGCTCGCGGTGTCGGCGATGAAGCCGGCGCCCATCACGAACGCCAGGGTCGCCGCCGAGGAAAAGCGCAGCGCCAGGAGCATCGAGATCACGATCGGGGTCAGGATCAGCGCCGCCCCGTCGTTGGCGAACAACGCCGACACCAGCGCACCGAGCAACACCATGTAGGCAAACAGCTTGCGCCCACTGCCCCGGCCCCACCGGGCCACGTGCAGGGCCGCCCAAGCGAAGAACCCGGCCTCGTCCAGCAACAGGCTGATGATGATCAACGCGACAAACGTGCCGGTGGCATTCCAGATGATCTGCCACACCAGCGGGATGTCGGCCAGATGCACCACTCCGCTGAACAAGGCCAACAGGGCGCCTAACGTGGCGCTCCAGCCAACGCCGAGCCCCTTGGGTTGCCAGATCACCAGCGTGATGGTCAGCAGGAAAATCAATGACGCGATGAGCATGCGCTACAGCCTTGGAAAAACGCCTCCACGCACCCGCAACGCCACGCACGCGTGGAAGTGGTCGGCCGGCGCCGTGGAAGACAATCGACGGGATAATAGAGGCCGGGCTTGAGGATCATGCCTGGCGGACAACGGGCGAATATAGTCCAGAATGCCGCACTCTGGCGAGAGCGCTCGCCCCCTCGCCAGGGTGCCCGTCTGGCCGATCAGGGCTTCAGGCCTTTTTATGCTGCTCGACCCATTTGCCATAGGCGTCGATGAATTTCTGCAGGAACGGCTTCAACGACGCCGACAACTGGCCTGCCTCGTCGAACGCCGTGCCGGCGCCGCTCAGGTAGCCTTCCGGTTGCTGCATGCAGGGCACGTCGAGGAACACCAGGGACTGGCGCAGATGATGATTGGCGCCGAAGCCACCGATGGCCCCCGGTGACGCGCTGATCACCGCGCCTGGCTTGCCGCTCAGGCAACTCTGGCCATAGGGGCGCGAGCCAACGTCGATGGCGTTCTTCAACGGTGCCGGCACCGACCGGTTGTACTCCGGGGTAACGAACAACAGTGCGTCCGCCGCGCCCACCCGCTGGCGGAACGCAGCGTAGGCGGCCGGCGCTGGCGTCACATCGATGTCTTCGTTATAGAGGGGCAAGTCGCCAATCTCGACGATCTCCAGCTTCAAATTGGCAGGCGCCAGGTCGGCCAGCGCCAGGGCGATCTTGCGGTTGATCGATGCCTTGCGCAGGCTGCCCACCAAAACGGCCACGGTGTAGACATTACTCATGAGAGGCTTCTCGACTATCGGCTCAAAGGATCTGTAGTTATAGATGATCGGCGTTACATTTGGACCAGTGGAACGCCGAAATCCCGTTGGCTGGACTATTTTTTTCTTGTGGGAAAACTTACCGCGTTTGCCCAAGGTCTACAGAACCGCAAATCGAGTGATCTATTTCCAGAGGTTCTAAGCAATGGCAGCAGTACTTGTCGGACAATTCCATGCACGAGACGCCGAAGGCCGCGTCTATTCGGTGCATGAGTTCCAGGAATCGACCCCGTCGCCCGAGGGATATGGCAAGGAGCCTGTCACCACTTATAAGCTGGCCATTGGTGATCGCGTCAACAAACTCGACGAAGACCGGTTCCTGCTGGTGCAGTCGGGCATCGAACTCATCCGCGAACCTGAAGCGCAAATCGCCTTATAACCGTTGTTATGAGCAGAAGTCTTGCCGGGACTTGGGTTAGGATTCGGCCACCCCATGGCTTATCCGCCGAATACGGACTTCTTGCATGCGTTTACGCCACATCGAAGTGATCCAGGCGCTGCTGCAGACCAGCCACCTCGGCACGGCGGCCGAATGGCTGCAATTGCCGGTGGCAGAGGTCGAGGCCACCCTGCGCGACGCCGAGGCGCAACTGGGCTTCATGTTGTTCGCCAGCGTGCGAGGACGCTTGCAGGCGACGCGGGAAACCCTCGAACTGCGCGACGCCATCACACGGGTGTATGACACCCTTGAGCCGGTGCAGCGACTGGCCAGCAGCCTGAAACATTACCAGGCGCCACCGCTGCGCATCATCTGCACCCCACCGCTGGCCCAGCAATTGGTGCCCCAGGGCATCGCCGCCCTGCGCCGACGCTTTCCAGATACCCCGTGCACCCTGCTCAGCCAGCCAACCCGCGCCATCGTCCAGAGCCTGCTCCTGCGCGAAAGCGACCTGGGGCTCAGCCTGCACAATCCGCAACATCCCGACATCCATTGCCAGGCGATCGCCCAGGGCAAGCTGCAGTTGCTGGCCCCCCATGGCTGGCTGCAACCGCGACAGAAATACATTTCAGTTCAGGATCTGGCGGGCCAATCGCTGGTGGGACTCGAAGGCCACGACCCGTTGAGTCCGGCATTCGAGCACAAGCTGGGGGCCTTGCGCCCGGCGCCGGTGGTCCAGATCCGCGTCCAGACCCACCAGATGATGCGCGCCATGGTCGAGGCCGGCGAAGGCCTGGCCATCGTCGACCCGTTCACCGCCTCGGGCGCCAAGGGTGCGGGCCTGGACACCTGCCCGCTGTCGCCCGCCATCATGATCGACCTCTATGCGCTGCGCCTGAACGGCAGCGAGCCCTCGCCCGCCATCCAGTCACTGCTCGAACTTGTCACGGAACAAGCCGAGGCGCTGCTGGGCCACTGATCGCCATGCCCAGTGGATCGTCGAACAGTCGATACCAGAACAGCGCCACTTCGGCGGTGTGGCGGTCGATGCCGCGATAACGCAGGTGGTCGATCCCCCCCAGCACATAGCCGCAGCGCTCGTAGAGCCGGCAAGCGCCCAGGTTGTTGTTCTGGGTTTCCAGCATGATGCCCGGCAGCTTCTTCTTGCGGCTCCAGAATTGCGCGACGTCGAGCAAGGCCCTGGCCACCCCGTGGCGACGGGCCGGCGCGTGCACCGCCAGTTCGTCGATGTGGGCGAAACCGTTCCAGTTGGTACTGACCACCAGGTGCCCCACCGGCTGGTCATCCAGGTACGCCATGAAGATCTCGCTGTCTGGGGCATCGCGGAAGCTGCTGAACTCCTCGGGATCGATGCCGTAGCACTTGCGATAGGGAACGATCGGCGTCACCGGCCACTGGCTCACCGGGCGACCGACCTGCGCCGTGCCGTAGTCGCTGACTTCGAAGCTGAAGTCGCTGCCCCAGATATAGGCGGCGAAACCGTCATCGACAATGCGCACCGACAGCCCGGGGTGCTTGGGGTTCATGACCGGTTGCATACTGGGAAACGTCCTCATTCCTTGAGACAACCAACGGCGCATTGTCCATTGCCCTTGCCTTTCAAGTCTTCACTCATCAAGCGGGATCCGTAGCCTGCCCGCCACCTCAGGTTAGAAGGTCGCGGCGATTGTGGCGAGAAATGAACGATGGATGATCCCTGTGGGAGCGAGCTGGCTCGCCCCACAAGAGGGTCTCATCAGTGCGTCGCGGCCTGCGACTCAGCCAACTGCGTCCACAGTGCCGGAGCACCGGCCGACTTGGCGATGGCTTCCAGACGTGCGGCATGTTCGGCCAGGTCGCTTTCGCTGGCCCGGATGATCCGCGCCGGGCGGCGATCCGCCGGCAGGCGCCGGATTTCCGTGGCCTGGCTGCCCGCTCCCTCGCCGGAACCGTTGCCATCCGAGGCGTTACCGGCCAGGGACAGGCTGGTCTGGCCACCGGTCATGGTCAGGTAGACGTCGGCCAGGATCTCCGAGTCGAGCAAGGCGCCGTGCAGCTCGCGGCCGGAGTTGTCGACGTCGTAGCGCTTGCACAAGGCATCGAGGCTGTTGCGCTGCCCCGGGTGCCGCTCCCGGGCCATCACGAGGGTATCGAGGATGGTGCAATGCTGGCTGATGTCGGCGCGGTCGTGCTGGCCTGCCAGGGCGAATTCGTTGTTGATGAAGCCGACGTCGAACGCTGCGTTGTGGATGATCAACTGCGCGCCCTTGATGAATTCGAAGAACTCATCGGCCACTTCGGCGAACCGCGGCTTGCCCACCAGGAACTCGTTGGTGATGCCGTGGACGCCGATGGCGCCCTCGTCGCTTTCGCGGTCCGGTTGCAGGTAAACATGGAAATGGCGACCGGTCAGGCGCCGGCCGATCAGCTCGACACAACCGATTTCGATAATCCGGTGACCATCGGTCACCGGCATGCCGGTGGTTTCGGTATCCAGTACTACAGATCTGTTGGCCATCAGGGTTCAGCTCTCAGCGGGCAGGCTTGCAAAAGCGCGGATGTTAACACGCTCTTGTAGGGGAGTTAGCCGCAGACTGCCTTTGTGGCGAGGGGATTTATCCCCGCTGGGGCGCGAAGCGGCCCACTCGATCTGCCTGACCAGCACTGTGTCAGGATTTGGGGCTGCTTTGCAGCCCAGCGGGGATAAATCCCCTCGCCACAACGCCATCCACTCCAGATCCTGCCGAAGTGGGAATCACCCCTGCTTGTAACCCCGCACCTCATCCACCCCGCGGTTGGCCAATTGGTCGGCCCGTTCGTTGCCCGCATGGCCGATGTGGCCGCGCACCCATTTCCAGGTCACGTTGTGGCGGTTGACCTGCTCGTCCAATTGCTTCCACAGGTCGGCGTTCTTCACCGGCTCCTTCGCGGCCGTCTTCCAGCCGCGCTTCTTCCAGTTGGCCATCCACTCGTTGATGCCTTTCATCACGTACTGCGAGTCGGTCACCAGCAACACATCGCACGGGCGCTTGAGCTCTTCCAGGCCGCGAATGGCGCCCATCAGTTCCATGCGGTTGTTGGTGGTATTGGCTTCGCCGCCCCAGAGCTCCTTCTCCACGCCCTTGCACACCAGCAATGCCCCCCAGCCGCCCGGGCCGGGGTTGCCCTTGCAGGCGCCATCAGTAAAGAGTTCCACGCTATCGCTCATGCCAATCTATCCAGGAAAAATGCAGGGGCCCGTCGGTCGAAGCCGACAACGCCCGTGGCCGACGTGTCGGCCAGACCAAGAAAACAAGTTTACGGCTCGATGTGGCGACGATTGACCTTGGCCATCGGCAAGGGAATCAGCTTGCCCATCGGCTCGCGTCGCGCCTGGCGCACCGGGCGCAGCCCCACGGCGATCTTGCGCGCCACCAACAGGTAGAAGCCGCCGCCGGACAGTTGCCAGTCGCCGGCCTTGCGCTCCCAGCCGGCCAGACGGGCCTGCCACTTGGGCGACGCAAGCGGCGGACGATAGCACCCGAAGCGGCGTTTCTCCAGCGCAAAGCCCAGCAGGTTGAGCCAGTCGCCCACCCGCGAGGCCGAGATGCAACGGGCCTGGCGCAGGGCGTCCTGGGCGAAGACATGGCGCAGGCCCCAGCTGCTCCAGGGATTGATGCCGATGATCAGCAGGTGCCCACCGGGGCGCACGCTGCTCGCCGCTTCACGCAACAGGCCGTGGGGCGACAGGCAGAAGTCCAGGCCATGCTGCATGACCACCACATCGGCGGCATGCTCGCTCAGCGGCCAGGCCTGCTCCTCGCAGACAATTTCCACCCCGGGCAAGGGCGCGCCCAGGCGCACATTGCGCTGGACCTGCGGCGCCGAAGGCGGGGTCTGCGCCGACGGCCCGTAGTGCACCAGGTAGCCACCGAAGAACCGGCCCAGCTCCTCTTCGAGCATGCGCCGCTCTTCATCCAGCAGGAATTGCCCGACAGGACCGGACAGCCATTCACGGGCGGCGCTGATCAACGCCAGCCAGTCGGGATCGGCCTGGGCGAACGCTTCATCGGTCATTGCATTCTCCAACGCGTCAGGAAGTTCTAAGATGCGCCTTTGTTTTCAGCTTGGCGAATTCCGCGATGATACAGATCAGTGCCCTGCCCGCGTTCACCGATAACTACATCTGGTTGTTACAGGATCACTCGACCCAGCGCTGCGCGGTGGTCGACCCGGGTGACGCCGCGCCGGTCCAGGCCTGGCTCGACGCGCATCCCGGCTGGGTGCTGGGCGACATCCTGGTCACCCATCATCACCACGATCACGTCGGTGGCGTCCAGGCACTGAAAACGGCGACAGGCGCCACCGTCCATGGCCCGGCCGGGGAAAACATCCCGGCGCGGGACACTGCCCTCGAAGACCACGACAAAATCAATGTGCTGGGCTGGGACTTCGAGGTCTTCGCCGTGCCCGGCCACACCCTGGGGCATATCGCCTACTACCACCATGGCCTGCTCTTCTGTGGCGACACCTTGTTCGCCGCCGGCTGCGGCCGCCTGTTCGAAGGCACCCCGGCGCAGATGCATCAATCCCTCAGCCGCCTCGCCGCGTTGCCGGAAGACACCCTGGTCTACTGCACCCACGAATACACCCTCGCCAACCTGAAATTCGCCGCGGCCGTCGAGCCGGGCAACCCGGACATCGCCGCGCGCCTGGCCAAGGTCAGCCAGCAACGCAGCGACGGCATCATCACCCTGCCCTCGACCCTGGCCCTGGAAAAACGCACCAACCCGTTCCTGCGCACCGCTGAAACATCCGTTAAACAAAAAGCAGACGAACGGAGCGGCCAGCGAAACCAGACGCCGAGTGAGGTTTTTGCGGCCTTGAGGGCTTGGAAAGATACGTTCTAAGGCCGCTGAGGTTTGATACAAAAATTCTGAATGGTTGACCTGTTGGGGTGCGCTTTCTAGAATCGCCCGACATTTTCGCCCGGAACTTACTTCCAGCCAATGTCGTCATCCATACGTAGGTCCGTCCAGTCAGACACGTTGACCCGCTTGGCCCAGGCCATCGCGGTGGCCGTGTCCGCCACGCTGGCGGGCTGCCAGAGCTCGGGCCAGGTGCCGCAAACCGACGCGGCCCATACGCCGAACCTCGCTGCCCGGGCGAAGCAGAAGCCGTTGTGGCTCAGCGAAAAGCCCAGCCCCCAGGTGCCCCAGGACATCTGGGAACGCATGCGCCAGGGCTTCCAGTTGCAGGAAACGGCCGGCGTCAATCCCCGTATCGAGCAGCAGCGCCTGTGGTTCGCCAGCAACCCGTCATTCCTCGAAGGTGCCGGTGAACGCGGCAGCCTCTACATCCATTACATCGTCGAGCGCCTCGAAGAACGTAACATGCCGCTGGAGCTGGCCCTGCTGCCAGTGATCGAAAGCGCCTACAACCCCATGGCCTACTCCCGGGCCAACGCGGTGGGGCTGTGGCAATTCATCCCGTCCACCGGGCGTTACTTCAACCTGCGCCAGACCCGTTTCTATGACGGGCGTCGCGACATCACCGCCTCCACCACGGCCGCCATGGACTACCTGACGCGCCTGCACGACATGTTCAACGGCGACTGGCTGCTGGCCCTGGCGGCCTACAACGCCGGCGAAGGGACGGTCAGCCGCGCCATCGAGCGCAACGAGAAGCTCGGCCTGCCCACCGACTACTGGAACCTGCCGCTGCCCGCCGAGACCCAGGCCTATGTGCCCAAGCTGCTGGCGTTGTCCCAGGTGGTGCTCGCCCCCGATGCCTATGGCGTGAACCTCAACCCGATCGCCAACGAACCTTACTTCCAGGTCGTCGAGATCAACCAGCGCATGGATCTGTCCAAGGTCGCGGCGGTGGCCAATATCGACGAGGACGAGCTGTTCCAGCTCAACCCGGCGTTCAAGCAACGCACCACGATCGACGGCCCGCAGCACTTGCTCGTGCCCACGTCCAAGGCCCAGTTGCTGACCGCCAGCCTGTCGACCATGCGCCCGGAAGAGTTGATCAGCCCGCGCTCGCTCAAGCCGGTCTTCGAAACCGCCGATGACGGCGAAGTCGAGGGGGCCCGGCGCAGCTACCGCGTCAAGCGCGGCGACAACCTGGCCCAGATCGCCAAGGCCAACAATGTCCAGACCAAGGACCTGCAACGCTGGAACAAGCTGAGCGGCAACAAGCTCAAGGTCGGCCAGACCCTGGTGATGCAGGACACCAAGGCGCCCAAGGCCAGTGGCAAGCGCATCAACACCGTGGTGGCCGCCAACAGCAAGGACCAGAAGAAGCAGACCCAGTACAAGGTCAAGCAAGGTGACTCGCTGTACGTGGTGGCCAAGCGTTTCAACGTCGAGATGCAACACCTCAAGCGCTGGAACCCGCGGATGGGCAACGCGCTCAAGCCAGGGCAGATGCTGACGGTCTATTCCCCGCATTGACACCGGGGTTCCTGTAGCGAGGGGCTTGTTGTGGCGAGGGGATTTATCCCCGCTGGGCTGCAAAGCAGCCCCCAGGAGCTATCTGATACAGCGAGTCATCAGGTTTTAGGGCCGCTTCGCGCCCCAACGGGGATAAATCCCCTCGCCACGACAGCCTTCTGCCCTGCGACTATCACCGCCTGCACAAGCCCGCCGCCTTTTTCCTGCCCATACAAGCTGTTACTGTACAGGCCATAAAGCCAAAGCCGCCTGGATCGGATCTCAGACTTGATACGTCCCCTCCTCTTGCTCCTGATCAGCCTGGCCTTGAGCCCTTGCGCCAGCGCCACCATCAGCGAAAGCCATGGCTATGCGCAGTTCGGCACGCTCAAGTACCCGGCCAGATTCACCCACTTCGACTGGGTCAACCCGCAAGCGCCCAAGGGCGGTATCTTGCGGGTCATGGCATTCGGCACCTTCGATACCCTCAACCCATACACCTTCAAGGGCAGCAGCCCGGTGTCCACGCCTAACTTCCTGCAGTACGGCATCAACGAGCTGAACGAGCCGTTGATGGTCGGCACCGGCCAGTACGCGCCATCCGGCGATGAGCCGACGTCCAGCTACGGCCTGATCGCCCAGTCGGTGGAGTACAGCGAAGACCGCAGTTGGGTGGTGTTCAACCTGCGCCCCGAAGCGCGGTTCCATGATGGCGTGCCGATCACTGCCTACGACGTGGCCTTCTCCTACCGGACCCTGCTCAAGGACGGTCACCCGCAATACCGCACCAACCTGCAGGAAGTGCTGCGGGTCGATATCCTCAACCCGCTGAAGATCCGCTTCGTCTTCAAGCGCTCTGGCAATCCCCTGCTGATCCTGCGCCTGGGGGAATTGCCGGTGTTGCCCCAGCATTATTGGAAAGGCCGCGATTTCAAGGCCACGACCTTCGAGCCGCCCCTGGGCAGCGGGCCGTACCGCATCACCAAGGTGCAACCCGGTCGCCAACTGGTGTTCGAGCGGGTCAAGGATTACTGGGGCAAGGACCTGCCGGTCAATCGCGGCAAGTACAACGTCGACCGCATGGACGTGGAGTTCTACCGCGACAGCGACGTGGCGTTCGAGGCGTTCAAGGCCGGCGAATTCGACATCTATATCGAGCATCAGGCCAAGAACTGGGCCAACGGCTACGAATTCCCGGCGGTCGAGCGTGGCGAAGTGATCAAGGCGCAGATCCCCCACCAGATCCCGACCCAGACCCAGGGCCTGTTCATGAACACCCGGCGCGCCACGTTCGCGCAGGTCAAGGTGCGTGAAGCCCTGGGGCTGATGTTCGATTTCGAGTGGACCAACCGCACGCTGTTCAGCAGTGCCTACAAGCGCACCCTCAGCTATTACCCCAACAGCGAATTCTCCGCCAGCGGCCTGCCCGTGGGCCATGAGTGGCTGCTGCTCAAGCCCTACCGCGACCAGTTGCCGCCGCGCCTGTTCACCGAACCTTTCAGCCTGCCCCAGACCGACGGGCGCGGTATTCCCCGGGAGACCCTGCGCAAGGCGCTGGGGTTGCTGAAAGAAGCCGGCTGGACCCTCAACGGCCAGCGGTTGCTGGACGCCGACAGCCGCCCGCTGAGTTTCGAGATCCTGCTGGTGAACCCGAACCTGGAGCGCATCCTGCAACCTTACGTCGAGAACCTCGCCAGCATCGGCATCCAGGCCCGGCTGCGCACCGTCGACCGCGCCCAGTACAAGCAGCGCCTCGACCAGTTCGATTTCGACATGATCCTGCTGACCCTCAACCAGACCCTGAGCCCGGGCCTGGAGCAATGGCAGTACTTCCACTCCAGCCAGGTCGGGGTCAAGGGCAGCAAGAACTACGCCGGCATCGCCGACCCGGTGGTCGACCATTTGCTGGAAAGGCTGCTGGCCGCCCAGACCCGGGATGAACAAGTGGCGGCCGGCAAGGCCCTGGACCGCGTACTGCTCTGGCAGCACTACTGCATTCCCAACTGGTACCTGAACTATCATCGCCTGGCGTACCGCAACCGGTTCGCCTTCGTCACCACGCCGCCCTACACCCTGGGCCTGAGCGCCTGGTGGCTGAAATCTTCGGAGAAAGATCAATGAAGCCTTTCCGTGCCCTGCTCCTGCACACCGGCGGCCTGCTGTTCGCCGGTCTGGCCTGGGCCGCGCCGCAGCACGCCCTGACGTTGTACAACGAACCGCCGAAATACCCGGCCGACTTCAAGCACTTCGACTACGTCAACCCCGACGCCCCCAAGGGCGGCATGTTCCGCCAGGGCGGCTTCGGTGGTTTCGACAGCCTCAACCCCTTCATCAGCAAGGGCATGCCGGCCGATGACATCGGCCTGATCTACGACACCCTGGCCAAGCAGGGCCTGGACGAGCCCTTCACCGAATACGGCCTGGTCGCCGAGAAAATCGAGCGAGCCCCGGACAATGCCTGGGTCCGCTTCTACCTGCGCCCCGAGGCCCGGTTCAACGACGGCCATCCGGTGCGCGCCGAAGACGTGGTGTTCAGCTTCCAGACCCTGACCAAGGACGGCGCGCCGATGTTTCGCGGCTACTACAACGACGTCGCCGAAGTCATCGCCGAAGACCCGCTCAAGGTCCTGTTCAAGTTCAAGCACACCAATAACCGCGAATTGCCGCTGATCCTCGGCCAACTGCCGGTCTTGCCGAAACACTGGTGGGCCGATCGCGACTTCAACAAGGGCAACCTGGAAATCCCCCTCGGCAGCGGCCCCTACAAGGTCACCGAAGTGAAGGCCGGGCGCTCGATCCGCTATGAACGGGTGAAGGATTACTGGGGCAAGGACCTGGCGGTCAACCGCGGTTTCTACAACTTCGACGTATTGACCACCGACTACTACCGCGACAACACCGTGGCGGTGGAGGCCCTGAAGGCCGGGCAGTTCGACTTCTGGCTGGAGATGACCGCCAAGAACTGGGCCAACGCCTACAACATCCCGGCCGTCACCGAGGGCCGCCTGATCAAGGAACAGATCCCCAACGGCAACCCCACCGGCATGCAGGGCTTCGTCTACAACCTGCGCCGGCCGGTCTTCCAGGACGTGCGGGTGCGCAAGGCCTTGAGCCTGCTGCTGGATTTCGAATGGACCAACAAGCAACTGTTCAACGGCGCCTACGCCCGTACCCGCAGTTATTTCGAGAACTCGGAAATGGCCGCCACCGGCCTGCCCGGTGAAGACGAGCTGAAAATCCTCGAACCCCTGCGCGGCCAGATTCCCGAGCAGGTCTTCACCGAAGCCTTCCAGCCTTCGATGTGCGACGGCAGCGGCATGATCCGCGACCAGCAGCGCAAGGCCTACCAACTGTTGCAGGAAGCCGGCTGGCGCATCGTCGACGACAAGATGGTCGATGCCCAGGGCAAACCGGTGGTGCTGGAGTTCCTGCTGGCCCAGACCGAATTCGAACGGGTGCTGCTGCCGTTCAAGCGCAACTTGAGCGACCTGGGCATCGACCTGGTGATCCGCCGGGTGGACGTGTCCCAATACATCAACCGCGTGCGCTCCCGGGATTTCGACCTGGTGGTGGGCAGCTTCCCGCAATCGAGCTCACCGGGTAACGAACAGCGTGAATTCTGGATGTCGGCCGCCGCCGACAAGCCCGGCAGCCGCAACACCATGGGCTTGAAGGACCCGGCGGTCGACCAGTTGGTGGAACAATTGATCAACGCCGATTCGCGCAAGAGCCTGGTGGCTCACGCCCGGGCGCTGGACCGGGTGCTGCAATGGGGTTACTACGTGATCCCCAACTGGCACATCAAGACCTGGCGCGTGGCCTACTGGAACCACATCGGCCACCCGGCGGTGACCCCGACCTATGACATCGGCACCACCACCTGGTGGGTCAAGCCGGATACCAAGCCTGCCCTGGAAGTCGAAAAACAAGTGATGGAACAACAGACCAACGCTGCTCCTGTGAGCGTGGAGTAACCCGATGCTGGCTTATACATTCAGACGGTTGCTGCTGATCATCCCGACCCTGTTCGGCATCCTCTTGATCAACTTCGTCATCATCCAGGCCGCGCCCGGCGGCCCGGTCGAGCAGATGATCGCCAAGCTCGAAGGGTTCGAAGGCGCCACCAGCCGCATCGCCGGCGGCGGCGCCGAGGTGTCGGTGGCCGGCTCCACCTACCGCGGCGCCCAGGGCCTGGACCCGAGCCTGGTCAAGGAAATCGAGCGGATGTACGGCTTCGACAAGTCGGCTCCCGAGCGCCTGTGGATCATGATCAAGAACTACGCCCACCTGGACTTCGGCGACAGCTTCTTCCGCGACGCCAAGGTCATCGACCTGATCAAGGAAAAGATGCCGGTGTCCATCTCCCTCGGGTTGTGGAGCACGCTGATCATGTACCTGGTGTCGATCCCGCTGGGGATCGCCAAGGCCACGCGGCACGGCAGCCATTTCGACGTCTGGACCAGCTCGGCGATCATCGTCGGCTACGCGATCCCCTCGTTCCTGTTCGCCATCCTGCTGATCGTGGTCTTTGCCGGTGGCAGCTATTTCGACTGGTTCCCGTTGCGCGGGCTGACTTCGAACAACTTCGATGAACTGACCCTGGGTGGCAAGATCCTCGACTACTTCTGGCACCTGGCCCTGCCGGTGACCGCCCTGGTGATCGGCAACTTCGCCACCATGACCCTGCTGACCAAGAACAGTTTCCTCGACGAAATCAACAAGCAATACGTCGTCACCGCCAAGGCCAAGGGCCTGACGCGCCGCCGGGTGCTCTACGGCCATGTGTTCCGCAACGCCATGCTGCTGGTGATCGCCGGTTTTCCTTCGGCGTTCATCGGGATCTTCTTCACCGGCTCCCTGCTGGTGGAAGTGATCTTTTCCCTCGACGGCCTCGGGCTGATGAGCTTCGAGGCGGCCATCAACCGCGACTACCCGGTGGTCTTCGGCACTCTATTCATCTTTACCCTACTGGGGCTGGTGGTGAAACTGATCGGCGACCTGACCTATTCCTTTGTCGATCCGCGCATCGACTTCGAAAGCCGGGAGCATTGAGATGAACCTCTCCCCGCTCAATCGCCGCCGTTTCGAACTGTTCAAGGCCAACAAGCGTGGCTGGTGGTCGCTGTGGCTGTTCCTGGCGCTGTTCATACTCAGCCTGGGCGCCGAGCTGATCGCCAACGACAAGCCGCTGGTGGTGCATTACGACGGCGGCTGGTATTTCCCGGCCCTCAAGCGCTACCCGGAAACCACCTTCGGCGGCGAATTCCCGCTGGAAGCCAACTACAAGAGCCCGTACATCCGCGAACTGCTGGCCGCCAAGGACGCATGGGTGCTGTGGGCACCGATTCCGTTCAGCTACCAGAGCATCAACTACGACCTGAAGGTCCCGGCCCCGGCGCCGCCTTCCGCCATGAACTGGCTGGGCACCGACGACCAGGGCCGCGATGTACTGGCGCGGGTCATCTACGGCTTCCGCATCTCGGTGCTGTTCGCCCTGACCCTGACCGTGCTCAGTTCGATCATCGGCGTGATCGCCGGCGCCCTGCAGGGCTTCTACGGCGGCTGGGTCGACCTGGCCGGCCAGCGCTTCCTGGAGATCTGGTCCGGCCTGCCGGTGCTGTACCTGCTGATCATCCTGGCCAGTTTCGTCCAGCCGAACTTCTGGTGGTTGCTGGGGATCATGCTGCTGTTTTCCTGGATGAGCCTGGTGGACGTGGTCCGCGCCGAGTTCCTGCGCGGGCGCAACCTGGAATACGTGCGCGCCGCGCGGGCGCTGGGCATGCAGAACGGCGCGATCATGTTCCGCCACATCCTGCCCAACGCCATGGTCTCGACCATGACGTTCATGCCGTTCATCCTCACCGGCGCCATCGGCACCCTCACGGCCCTGGACTTCCTCGGCTTCGGCTTGCCGGCGGGTTCGCCGTCCCTGGGCGAACTGGTGGCCCAGGGCAAATCCAACCTCCAGGCCCCGTGGCTGGGGATCAGCGCGTTCGCCGTGCTGGCGCTGATGCTGAGCCTGCTGGTGTTCATCGGCGAGTCCGCGCGCGATGCCTTCGATCCGAGGAAATGACATGACTGACAACCTGATCGAAGTCCGCGACCTGGCGGTGGAATTCATAGTCGGCGAACATCGCCAACGCGTGGTCGAGGGCGTCAGCTTCGACATCCGCCGCGGTGAAACCCTGGCCCTGGTGGGTGAAAGCGGCTCGGGCAAGTCGGTGACGGCCCACTCGATCCTGCGCTTGCTGCCCTACCCGCTGGCCCACCACCCCACCGGGAGCATCCAGTACGCCGGCCAGGATTTACTGGGCTTGAAGGAAAAGACCATCCGGCATATCCGCGGCAATCGGATCGCGATGATCTTCCAAGAGCCGATGACCTCCCTCAATCCGCTGCACTGCATTGAAAAGCAGATCAACGAAGTGCTCGGCATCCACAAGGGCTTGAGTGGCAAGGTCGCGACCCGGCGCACCCTGGAGTTGCTGGAGCTGGTCGGCATCCCCGAGCCGCACAAGCGCCTCAAGGCCCTGCCCCATGAATTGTCCGGCGGCCAGCGCCAACGGGTGATGATCGCCATGGCCCTGGCCAACGAGCCGGAACTGCTGATCGCCGACGAGCCGACCACGGCCCTGGACGTCACCGTCCAGCTTAAAATCCTCGATCTGCTCAAGGATCTGCAGGCACGATTGGGCATGTCGCTGCTGCTGATCAGCCACGATTTGAACCTGGTGCGAAGAATTGCGCATCGCGTATGTGTCATGCAGCGCGGTTGCATCGTCGAACAGGCATCGTGCGAAGAATTGTTCCGCGCGCCGCAGCATCCGTACACTCGGGAACTGCTTGGGGCGGAACCCAGCGGCACCCCGGCGGACAATGTCGTTGGCCCGCCGCTGTTGCAGGTCGAGGACCTGAAAGTCTGGTTCCCGATCAAGAAGGGCCTGTTCAAGCGCACGGTGGACTACATCAAGGCCGTGGACGGTATCCGCTTCAGCCTGCCCCAGGGCCAGACCCTGGGCATCGTCGGCGAGAGCGGTTCGGGCAAGTCCACCCTGGGGCTGGCGATCTTGCGATTGATCGGCAGCCAGGGCGGGATCCGGTTCGAAGGCAAACAGTTGGACAGCCTGACGCAGCAGCAAGTAAGGCCGCTGCGCCGGGAGATGCAAGTGGTGTTCCAGGACCCGTTTGGCAGCCTGAGCCCACGGATGTGTGTCAGCCAGATCGTTGGCGAAGGCCTGCGGATCCACCGGATCGGCACCGAAGCCGAGCGGGAACAAGCGATCATCGCGGCATTGAAGGAGGTAGGCCTGGACCCGGACACCCGGCACCGCTACCCCCATGAATTTTCCGGAGGGCAACGGCAGCGTATCGCCATTGCCCGGGCCCTGGTGCTCAAGCCGGCGTTGATCCTGCTGGATGAACCCACGTCGGCCCTGGACCGTACCGTGCAACGCCAGGTGGTGGAGCTGTTGCGGTCGCTGCAAACCAAGTACAACCTGACGTACCTGTTTATCAGCCATGACCTGGCTGTCGTCAAAGCGCTGAGCCACCAGTTGATGGTGGTCAAGCATGGCCAAGTGGTCGAACAAGGTGATGCCCGCAGCATATTCGCCGCGCCGCAACACCCCTATACACAGCAGTTGCTGGAGGCCGCCTTCCTGGCCCCAACGACTGCCGAATAACCTGAAAGAGGAGCAACACATGGGTTTTCTCGCCGGTAAGCGCGTACTGATCGTCGGTGTCGCCAGCAAGCTGTCCATCGCATCCGGCATCGCCGCCGCCATGCATCGCGAGGGCGCTGAGCTTGCCTTCACTTATCAGAACGACAAACTCAAGGGTCGTGTCGAAGAGTTCGCGCAAGGCTGGGGTTCGAGCCCTGAGCTGTGCTTCCCGTGCGACGTGGCCAGCGATGAAGAAATCGCCAAGGTCTTCGAAGCGCTGAGCAAGAAGTGGGACGGCCTGGACTGCATCGTGCACTCCGTCGGCTTCGCCCCGGGCGACCAACTGGACGGCGACTTCACCGAAGCCACCACCCGCGAAGGCTTCCGCATCGCCCACGACATCAGCGCCTACAGCTTCGTCGCCCTGGCCAAGGCCGGTCGCGAAATGATGAAGGGCCGCAACGGCAGCCTGCTGACCCTGTCGTACCTGGGCGCCGAGCGCACCATGCCGAACTACAACGTCATGGGCATGGCCAAGGCCTCCCTGGAAGCCGGCGTGCGCTACCTGGCCGGCTCCCTGGGCCCGGACGGCACCCGTGTCAACTGCGTATCGGCCGGTCCTATCCGCACCCTCGCCGCTTCCGGCATCAAGAACTTCCGCAAGATGCTGGCCGCCAACGAAGCGCAGACCCCGCTGCGTCGCAACGTCACCATCGAAGAAGTCGGCAACGCCGGCGCCTTCCTGTGCTCGGACCTGGCGTCGGGCATCAGCGGTGAAATCATGTACGTAGACGGCGGCTTCAACACCACCGCCATGGGCAACCTCGAAGAGTAATCTTCACCGCCCGAGAAAACGCCGCGGCGCCTGTAAAGGCCCCGCGGCGTTTTTCATTGCCGAGCGTTATCCTGGGCGGGATGCACCGGCGCCTTCGCGAGCAGGCTCGCTCCCACAGGTTCCAGTGGTGATCCCGGATTCAACGTACGTTGAAAACCCCTGTGGGAGCGAGCCTGCTCGCGAAGGCGCCCGGTCAGACTACCCCTTATCCCCCGGCTACCGCCGTTGCGCCTGTTTCTCGGCGTACATCGCGGCATCCGCATCGGCCATCAGGTCCTCGATGGCGCGGTGGCGCTGTGGGTCGTATTCGATCTGGCCGACGCTGAAGCGAATGTCATAGCCTCGCCGCAGCATCGCATTGCGCTCACCGAGGATTTCCTTGAGTCGCGCCATGATCGCCGTGGTCTCGACATGGGACGCGCCGGTGAGCAAGGCCACGAACTCGTCGCCGCCCAGGCGGCCGATCACGTCACTTTCGCGAAAGGCGATACGCAGCACATCGGCAAAGGTCTTCAGCGCGGCGTCGCCCTCGGCGTGGCCGTACCGGTCATTGATGGGCTTGAAGTCGTTGAGGTCGAAGAACAGCAGCGTCGCCGGTCGTGACAGGCGCTCGCAGACGCCCAGGGCATGCTGGGCCAGCGTCATGAAACCGCGCCGATTGGACAGCAGCGTCAGTTCGTCCATGCTCGCCATCTGCACCGCGATCATTTCCTGCTCGGCCATGCTCGCCAGGTCGCGCAGCAGTTCGCGCTCTTCTTCGTCGAGCGTGCGCGGGCGGGTGTCGATCAGGCACAACGTCCCCAGCTTGCTGCCATCCTCCAGCCCCAGCGGTTGCCCGGCGTAGAAGCGAACGCCGGGCGGGCCCGCGACCAGGGGATTGTCGCGAAACCGCTCATCCAGCTCCGTATCGCTGACCTCCATGATCTGGTCCTGCAGGATCGCGTGGCCACAGAAGGACACCGACCGCGGCGTTTCGCTGGCATCCATGCCCGCGTTGGACTTGAACCACTGCCGGTCGGCATCCACCAGCGACACCAGCGCGATGGGCACGTCGAACAGGCGCCGGGCAAGCCGGGTCAGGCGATCGAAGCGCTCCTCGGGCGGCGTGTCGAGCAGCTTGAGTGACCGCAGGTTCTTCACACGAACCGCTTCATTGTCAGGTTTGCCTGGCTCGAGCATCGGGGACTCCATCGACGGAACTTCTCGAAGTCTAGCCCAGACCGAAGCCGGACGGGGCGCGAATCGGCTGTGCATCGACCCCCAGCGCTTATACACTGCGAGCCAGGTTCTAGCAGAGTACAGCAACCGATGAAGCCCCCTATCCCCGACGCCGCCCCCCGCTTCTGGCGCGATCCGGCCCTGCCATTCATCGAGGCCCGGGCCATCGCCGACGGGCGCAAGGTCTGCTACTCGCGCCACGCCCACGATCACTTCTCCATCGGTGCGATCACCGCCGGCCGCAGCACCTACATTCACGAGCACGCCAACTTCCAGGTGGCAAGCGGCACGGTGGTGTTGATGAACCCCGGCGCCGTCCACGCCTGTAACCCGATCGACGACCAACCCTGGTCATACCTCATGTTATACGTGGACAGCCAATGGCTGAGGGACCTGCAACGGCGTATCGGCTTTGACCAGGGCCTGGAGTTCCAGGGCTTCGCCACCACCCACAGCCGCGATGTCGAGCTGTTCACGGCATTGCAGGGGTTGTACGGGCAACTGGTGGATGAGCGGCTCGACACCCGCCACAAACACGCCGCCGCCGAGGCCTTCTTCACCGACCTGCAGCAGCGGCTCAACCCGGCCGGTCGCCCGGACCGGGGCAGCCATCCGGGGTTGATGCGGGCGGCGCAGTTCATCCATGACCACTGCACCGAAGCCCTGAAGCTCGAAGACATCTGCGCCGCCGCGCAACTCTCGCCGTCCTACCTGAGCCGGGCCTTCAAGCGCCATTACGGCATGACGCCCCACGCGTTTCTGGTCAATCGACGGATCCAGTTCGCCCGCCGCCAGTTGCGCGAAGGCCGGTTGATCGCCGATGTCGCGCTGGACTGCGGGTTCGCCGACCAGGCGCACTTCCAGCGAGCCTTCAAACAGCACTTGGCGGCCACGCCCGGGCAGTATCGCGGCTGAAACAGGGGGATCAACGAAACCCTGTGGCGAGGGGATTTATCCCCGCTGGGGCGCGGCGCGGCCCTCAAACTAGGCAACGCGTTTTGCCAGCGAGAATAGGGTTGGTTTTGAAAGGGGCCGCTGCGCAGCCCAGCGGGGATAAATCCCCTCGCCACAGGTGTGCGTTGCTTTCAGGAGAACAACAGGTACACCGCACTGGCCACCAGCAGTCCCGCCATCATCCGATTGAAAAGACGCAAGATCGCCGGATTACTTAGCCAGGTGCGCAGGAAACTCCCGGCATAGGCCCAGCACGCCACCGAGACGTAGCAGATCACCAGGTAGATCGCCGCGAATTGCCAGACCAGCCGTGCCTCGCCGTCCGCCACGAATGCGCCCATCCCTGCCACGCACGCCAGCCAGGCCTTGGGGTTGAGCCATTGCATCAGCGCGCCGTAGAACATCGATGGCGCCCGGCCCGCGTCTTCGCCGCCCAGGTCGCCGTTGTCCATCGCCAGCTTCCAGGCCATGAACAACAGGAACCCGACGCCGCCCCATTGCACCACCCGGGTCAGCGCAGGCCAGCGCTGCAACACTTCGTGCAAGCCCAGCCCCATCAGGACCAGCAGCAAGACGAACCCGAGGGTCGCGCCAGCCACGTGCCGCAAGGTGGCGCGAAACCCGTAGCGGGCCCCGGAGCCGAGGGCGACGATGTTGACCGGGCCCGGGGTAATGGACGCCACCAGGGCAAAGGCCGCCATGGATAGGATCAGACTCATTGCATACCTTCTTCATGTCTGTGAGTGATGGCCAGGGTAAAGGGCGAGCCGATGACGGTATTGAACAAAACTGCCCATTCAGGCGCAGAGGGAAATTCACTGTCGATTTTCCGGTGGAGTCGTTGCGGACGCGGCTCTATGCTCAACCCATGAACCTACAAGACACGCTGCTCCCGCCCCACGCCGAAATGGTCCGAGCCATGCTCGAACGCGACACCGCCTACGAAGGGGTGTTCTTCACTGCGGTCAAGACCACCGGCATTTTCTGTCGCCCCAGTTGCACGGCGCGCAAGCCGAAGCCGGAAAACGTGGAGTTCTTCGCCCACGCCGACGAAGCCCTGTCCGCTGGCTACCGCGCCTGCTTGCGATGCAAGCCGCTGGATGCCGCCGCCATCGCCCCGGACTGGATCCAGGCCCTGCTCAAGGCCGTGGACGCCGAGCCCGAGCTACGATGGACCGATGCCCTGCTGCTGGAGCAAGGCATCGAGCCGCTGAAGCTGCGACGCTGGTTCAAGCAGCATTTCGGCATGACGTTCCACGCGTACCTGCGCACCCGCCGGCTGGGCATCGCCCTGGGCGGAATCAAGGCCGGCGCGTCCATCGACCACGCGGCCTTCGATTCCGGCTACGAGTCCCTGAGCGGCTTTCGCGATGCCTTCGTGAAGTCCTTCCACATCACGCCGGGACGCGCCGCCCTCAGCGAACCCTTGCTGTTCACCCGCCTGACCACGCCGCTGGGGCCGATGCTGGCCATGGCCGAGCGACGCGGCCTGGTGCTGCTGGAGTTCCTCGATCGCCCGGCCCTGACCAAGGAACTGGAAGAGCTGCAGCAACGCTACGGCTACACCCTCGCGCCGGGACACAATGGGCATTTGCAACAGATCGAAAGTGAACTGGCGGACTACTTCGCCGGCAAGCTCACGGCGTTCAGCGTGCCGTTGCACATGCCCGGCAGTGCGTTCGCCGTGCGGGTCTGGGCGCAGCTGCAAAAGATCCCTTATGGCGAAACCCGCAGCTACGGCAGCATCGCCTCGCTGCTCGGCAACCCTGGGGCCAGCCGCGCCGTGGGCCTGGCCAACGGGCAGAACCGCCTGGCCATCGTCGTTCCTTGTCATCGGGTGGTCGGTGCGGACGGCGCGTTGACCGGCTATGGTGGTGGGCAGCCGCGCAAGGCCTTCCTGCTGCGGCTGGAGCATGCCGCGCGCCAGGTGTCATTGCCCCTGGCGTTTTGATCGTCCCTACAAGAGCCAAAGATGCCCGTTCCCTACCATGACGCCAGTGTTTTCCTGGCCCAGCTCGATGAAGACTGGCGACGGCATGTCGAAGCCACCGGCCCCTGCCTGTTGCAGCCCAGGCCGACCCGGGATCCTTATCAGGCCCTGGTGCGGGCGATTGCCTACCAGCAATTGCACGCCAAGGCCGGCGATGCGATTCACGGGCGGTTGCTGGCGCTGTTCCCGGGCCAGGCCTTCCCGACGCCCGAGCAGCTCCTGGCGACCGACGTGGCGCAGATGCGCAGCTGCGGCTTTTCCGCCAGCAAGATCACCACCATCCACGGTATTGCCCAGGCGACCCTGGACGGCCTGGTGCCGGACTACGCCACCGCGCTGGCCATGGACGATGAAACCTTGATCGAACGCTTGGTCACCTTGCGCGGCGTGGGCCGCTGGACCGTGGAGATGCTGCTGATCTACAGCCTGGAGCGACCCGACATCCTCCCCGTGGATGACTTCGGCGTGCGCGAAGGTTACCGGCGGCTGAAGGGCCTGGCCCAACAACCCAGCCGCCGGCAGATGCTGGACATGGGCCAGGCCTGGAGCCCTCACAGGACGGTGGCGGCGTGGTATTTGTGGCGGGTGCCTGGCCGCTAGACCGTGTCATCGTTCATCGCGAGCAGGCTCGCTCCCACAGGGGATGTGTGAGCTTCCCTAATCCAATGCGGAAGCGAGCCTGCTCGCGATAGCGTCCGCCCATCAGACACAAATTCAGCTGCCCGGAAACAGCAACCGTCTAGGCTGTCATGAACATTCCAATCCCACTGGAGGTTTCCATGCAGCTCAAAGGATCCTGCCACTGCGGCGCCGTGTCGTTCAGCCTGGCCTGTCCCCACCCCTACCCTTATCAGCGCTGCTACTGCTCGATCTGCCGCAAGACCCAGGGCGGTGGCGGCTTTGCGATCAACCTGGGCGGCGATGCCCGGACCTTGAAAGTGACAGGGCGCAAGCACATCTCGGTCTACCACGCGCGGCTCAAGGAGGACGGTGACCAGCGAGCCCATCGCAGCAGCGCCGAACGGCATTTCTGCTCCCTCTGCGGTTCGGCGCTGTGGCTGTTCAGCCCAGAATGGCCGGACCTGATCCACCCTTTCGCCTCGGCCATCGACACCCCGCTGCCGGTACCGCCGGAGCACACCCACCTGATGCTGGGGTCCAAGGCGCCCTGGGTGGAAGTCGAGGCGCATCCAAAGGACCAGCAATTCGAGGTCTATCCCAAGGAGTCCCTGGCCCAGTGGCATGAGCGTTTGGGCCTGGTTCGCTGAGGCGCTTTTCGCGAGCAGGCTCGCGAAAGCCTCACACCCAACACCGCCCGGCTACGGCAGGACCGGCACCCCACTGTGAAACCGGAATTCCACATCCGGTGATTCGATCAACGCCTGCTCGGTTTCGCGCACCTTGTCGATCACCTGGGCAATGTCCTTGGCGTCGCCGTACTGGTAGGCCAGCTTCAGGTAGCCCTGGAAATGCCGGGCCTCGCTTTTGAGCAGGCCGAAATAGAATTTGCCCAATTCTTCGTCCAGGTGGGGCACCAGCGCCTCGAAACGCTCGCAACTGCGTGCTTCGATGAAGGCGCCCACCACCAGGGTGTCCACCAGCTTGACCGGCTCATGACTGCGCACCACCTTGCGCAACCCCGAGGCGTAGCGCCCGGCGGACAACTGGCGCAGGCCGATCTTGCGCTTCTTCATCAGCCGCATGACCTGTTCGTGGTGCACCAGTTCTTCCCGGGCCAGGCGCGACATCAGGTTGATCAGGTCGACGTGGGAATGGTACTTGGCGATCAGGCTCAGGGCGGTGCTGGCGGCCTTGAACTCGCAGTTCTTGTGGTCGATCAGCAGGGTTTCCTGGTCGGCCAATGCCGCCTGGACCCAGCCATCGGGGGTGCGACAGCCAAGGAACTCGTGGATTTCGGGAAGGATCATGGGGCTCACGGGCAAAGGTAATCGAGCGAAGGGCGCCGATTATACCGGCCTGCCCCGAGACCACCAGCCACGCGCGTTGATATGCATCAAGTCGACGGTTGGGCCACACCAACTATAGTTGAGCAACGCCATGCCTTTTCATTGCAGGAGACGCCGATCATGCAAGCCATTCGCAGCATCCTGGTGGTCATCGAACCCGAACACGCGGAAAGCCTGGCGCTCAAGCGCGCCAAGTTGATCGCCGGCGTGACCCAGGCCCACCTGCATCTGTTGGTCTGCGACAAGAAGCACGACCATGCCGGCCTGCTCAGCGTGCTGAAGGCCGGGCTGGCGGCGGACGGCTACAGCGTGACCACCGAACAGGCCTGGAACGAAAGCCTGCATGAAACCATCATCGACGTGCAGCAGGCTGAAGGCTGCGGCCTGGTGATCAAGCAGCATTTCCCCGACAGTCCGCTGAAGAAAGCCCTGCTGACCCCGGCGGACTGGAAACTGCTGCGCCACTGCCCGACCCCGGTGCTGCTGGTGAAAACCGCCGGCTCCTGGAAAGACAGGGTGATCCTCGCCGCCATCGACGTGGGCAATGCCGACGGCGAACACCGCCACCTGCACACCACCCTCATCGACCATGGCTACGACATCGCCGGCCTGGCCAAGGGGCACTTGCACGTCATCAGCGCCCACCCTTCGCCAATGCTCTCGGCGGCCGACCCGACGTTCCAGCTCAAGGAGACCATCGAGGCGCGTTATCGCGAACAATGCCGGGCGTTCCAGGCCGAGTTCGACATCGACGACCAGCACCTGCACATCGAGGAAGGCCCGGCGGACGTGTTGATCCCGTTCATGGCCCACAAGCTCCAGGCGGCGGTCACCGTGATCGGCACCGTGGCCCGCTCCGGCTTGTCCGGCGCCTTGATCGGCAACACCGCCGAAGCCGTGCTCGATACGCTGGAAAGCGACGTGCTGGTGCTCAAGCCCCAGGAGGTCGAGGATCACCTGGTGGAGTTGGCGGTGAAGGAATAACGGACGCTGGCGATAAAGCGCGCCCCTGGAGAGAACGGCCCTTGTGGCGAGGGGATTTATCCCCGCTGGGGCGCGCAGCGGCCCTGAAACCAGGCACCACGGTGTACCGACAAGAATAGGATGGCTCTGGAAAGGGGGCTGCTTCGCAGCCCAACGGGGATAAATCCCCTCGCCACAGATAAATCCCCTCGCCACAGATACAACCCCTCGCCACGGATAACCCCGCCATAAGGTCGGTTCAGCTGCTTCTGGTGGAGCGTTCAGTGGCCAAACGCATCCTTCAGGAACCCCGGCGCGATGTAGCGCTGGTAATGGGCTTCGGACAGGAGGAAAAATTCCCGATCGATGGCGTCCCGCAGGTCCGGCAGTTCCCAGTCGCGGAATTCCGGCAGCAGCGCCATGCCGTAGGCCTCCAGGTTGTTGATGACCCGCGCGCCCCGCGCGATCAACTGATAGGCCCAGCAATACTCCGACTGGTGCGCCACGAAGCGGATCTTGCGGTCTTCGAGCTGGCGGCGCAGCAGGCCGGGGTCGAACACCTCCAGCTTGGCCACCATCACCTGCACCAGCAGTTGCTCCAGGCGCATCCACACCGCCCGCTTCTGGTCCTCGTCGTAGCCGTTCCAGTGGATCACTTCATGGTGGAACCGCTTGCAGCCCCGGCACACCAGGTCACCGTAGACAGTGGAGCAAAGGCCGACGCAAGGGGTCTTGATGAGCTGGTTGGGCATAAGGAAAAGCACACGCGAAAGCAGGACAGGCGGGCATGTTAGCCCTTTGTCTAAGATTGATCACCCCTCAAACTTCCCGGCCGAACTTACCTTTAATTTTTTTTTGCCGTAGAATCAGCCAGCCTTTTAAGGCGCCAATGTCCGTTAGAAGCTGTTTTCAAAGCGTCACGAGCACAGTCGTTCCTTCAGAGCGGTGTTGGCGAAGGGTCTTTCCAGCGGGGAAAGCCCAACGCCAACCCTCATCAGCTCCCCGTTCTGCAGGCGTAAAACTTTGAAAGCAGCTTCTGTGAGAAACCCCGGAAACCCTGGCAGGGTGGCCCAAAAAGCCCCTCGCGCGCATGAGTACCGTGGGTTTCTGGATGAGCGTCCCGGACACCCATTTGGGACCACTGATGAGGGTAATAACTGTGCTTGAAGCCTACCGCAAACATATCGAAGAGCGCGCCGCACTGGGTATCGTTCCCCAGCCGCTTAACGCCGAACAAACCGCAGGCCTGATCGAGCTGCTGAAGAATCCTCCGGCGGGCGAAGAAGCTTTCCTCGTTGACCTGATCACCAATCGCGTTCCACCTGGAGTCGACGAAGCCGCCTACGTCAAGGCCGGTTTCCTCTCCGCACTGGCCAAGGGCCAGGCCCAGTCCCCGCTGCTGGACAAGAAGCGTGCCGTCGAGCTGCTCGGCACCATGCAGGGTGGCTACAACATCGTGACCCTGGTCGAGCTGCTGGACGACGCCGAACTGGCGCCAGTGGCCGCCGAAGAACTCAAGCACACCCTGCTGATGTTCGATGCCTTCCACGACGTGGCTGAAAAAGCCAAGAACGGCAACGTCCACGCCAAGGCCGTGCTGCAATCCTGGGCCGAAGGCGAGTGGTTCAAGAAGCGCCCGGTACTGGCCGACAAGATCAGCCTGCGGGTCTTCAAGGTTCCCGGCGAAACCAACACCGACGACCTGTCCCCTGCCCCGGACGCCTGGTCGCGTCCTGATATCCCGCTGCACGCCCTGGCCATGCTGAAAATGGCCCGTGACGGCATCGTCCCGGACGAGCAAGGCAAGACCGGCCCGATGAAGCAGATCGAAGAAATGCGCGGCCAGGGCTTCCCGATCGCCTACGTCGGCGACGTGGTCGGTACCGGTTCCTCGCGTAAATCGGCAACCAACTCGGTGCTGTGGTTCTTCGGCGACGACATCCCGTACGTGCCGAACAAGCGTGCCGGTGGCTTCTGCTTCGGCAGCAAGATCGCCCCGATCTTCTACAACACCATGGAAGACGCCGGCGCCCTGCCGATCGAATTCGACGTGTCGAACATGAACATGGGCGACGTGATCGACCTGTACCCGCATGCGGGCAAGGTCTGCAAGCACGGTACCGACGAAGTCATCACCACGTTCGAAATGAAGACCCCGGTCCTGCTCGACGAAGTCCGTGCCGGCGGCCGTATCCCGCTGATCATCGGCCGTGGCCTGACCGAGAAGGCTCGTGCCGAACTGGGCCTGCCTCCGTTCGACCTGTTCAAGAAGCCTGAAGCACCGGCCGAAAGCACCAAGGGCTTCACCCTGGCGCAGAAGATGGTCGGCAAGGCGTGCGGCGTAGCCGGTGTGCGTCCTGGCACCTACTGCGAACCGAAGATGACCACCGTGGGTTCCCAGGACACCACAGGTCCAATGACCCGTGACGAACTGAAGGACCTGGCGTGCCTGGGCTTCTCCGCCGACCTGGTGATGCAGTCCTTCTGCCACACCGCGGCCTATCCAAAGCCGATCGACGTCACCACCCACCACACCCTGCCTGACTTCATCATGACCCGCGGCGGCGTTTCCCTGCGTCCGGGCGACGGCATCATCCACTCGTGGCTGAACCGCATGCTGCTGCCGGACACCGTCGGTACCGGTGGTGACTCCCACACCCGTTTCCCGATGGGCATCTCGTTCCCGGCCGGTTCCGGCCTGGTCGCGTTCGCCGCGGCTACCGGCGTCATGCCGCTGGACATGCCGGAATCGATCCTGGTGCGTTTCAAGGGCAAGATGAAACCTGGCATCACCCTGCGTGACCTGGTTCATGCCATTCCGTACTTCGCCATCCAGCAAGGCCTGCTGACCGTCGAGAAGAAAGGCAAGAAAAACGCCTTCTCCGGCCGCATCCTGGAAATCGAAGGCCTGGAAAACTTGACCCTGGAACAGGCTTTCGAACTGTCCGACGCCTCGGCCGAACGTTCGGCTGCCGGTTGCACCATCAAGCTGTCGAAAGAGTCGATCACCGAGTACCTGCAATCCAACATCACCCTGCTGCGCTGGATGATCGGCGAAGGCTACGGCGATGCCCGGACCCTGGAGCGTCGTGCCCAGGCGATGGAAGCCTGGATCGCCAACCCTGAGCTGATGGAAGCCGATGCCGACGCCGAATACGCCGAAGTCATCGAAATCGACCTGGCCGACATCAGCGAGCCCGTGCTCTGCGCGCCGAACGACCCGGACGACGCCCGCCTGCTCTCCAGCGTCGCTGGCGAGAAGATCGACGAGGTGTTCATCGGTTCGTGCATGACCAACATTGGTCACTTCCGCGCCGCCGGCAAGCTGCTGGACCAGGTCAAGGGCCAGCTGCCAACCCGCCTGTGGCTGTCGCCGCCGACCAAGATGGACGCTCACCAGCTGACCGAGGAAGGCTACTACGGCATCTACGGCAAGGCCGGTGCACGGATGGAAATGCCAGGCTGCTCGCTGTGCATGGGTAACCAGGCACGCGTAGAGCCGAACTCCACCGTGGTATCGACCTCGACCCGTAACTTCCCGAACCGCCTGGGCGACGGCGCGAACGTCTACCTGGCATCGGCCGAACTGGCGTCCGTAGCTTCGATCCTGGGTCGCCTGCCGACCGTCGAGGAATACATGGAATACGCTGGCAAGATCGACAGCATGGCAGCGGACGTGTACCGCTACCTGAGCTTCGACCAGATCGCCGAGTTCCGTGAAGCGGCTGCAAACGCCAACATCCCGGTCGTCCAAGCCTAAGGCTTAGACGCTCGACTGAAAACGCCGCCCTTCTTGCGAGGGGCGGCGTTTTTTTTATGCCGGTATTTTTGATGCAAGCTGTCATGCCGCCATCGCGAGCAAGCTCGCTCCCACAGGGAATTGTGGGTGTTCACGGCATCTGCACAACGACACAAAACCCTGTGGGAGCGAGCTTGCTCGCGATGAGGCCGGCACATCCAACATCACTGCAAGCTGACCCACCGCTTTCGCCAGCAAGCCCGCTCCCGCAGGGGATTGTGGGTGTTCACGGCATCTGCACAACGACACAAAACCCTGTGGGAGCGGGCTTGCTCGCGATGAGGCCGGCACATCCAACATCACTGCAAGCTGACCCACCGCTTTCGCCAGCAAGCCCGCTCCCACAAGGGGGCGGGCGTTTCAGGCCATCAAGGAGTAAACCAGCGCGGTAATCGCCACCAGCCCCACCAACACCACGAAAACATTGGACGTCTGGCCGCGATAGCGGGCCATGGCCGGGACCTTGCGAATGGCGTACATCGGCATCAGGAACAGGATGGCCGCGATCACCGGGCCGCCCAGGGTTTCGATCATGCCCAGGATGCTCGGGTTGAGGGTGGCGACGACCCAGCACACCACCAGCATGAATGCGGCCGTGAGGCGATCGAGGGTCTTGGCGGCGGGACGGCGGCCGCTCTTGACGATCAGGCCCTTGAGCCCTTCGCTCGCGCCGATGTAGTGCCCGAGGAACGACTTGGAGATGGCCACGAACGCAATCAACGGCGCCGCAAAGGCGATGGTCGGGTTGCTGAAATGGTTGGCCAGGTACGACAGGATCGACAGGTTCTGCGCCTTGGCCTCGGCCAGTTGTGCCGGGGACAGGGTCAGCACGCAGCTGAACACGAAGAACAGCACCATCACCACCATCAACACATGGGCGCGAGACAGGATCTGCGCACTGCGCGCCTCGGCGTTAGCGCCGTGGCGACGCTTCTGGTCCACCGCGAACGCCGAGATGATCGGCGAATGGTTGAACGAGAACACCATCACCGGGATCGCCAGCCACAGGGTATGCAGCAGCGCCGAAGGTTCAGGCAGCGTGGACGCGGTGGTCAGGATGCCACCGTTCCAGTGCGGGATCAGGAACACCGCCAGGAACAGCAACGCGACGATGAACGGATAGACCATCAGGCTCATGGCCTTGACGATCGCCTGCTCGCCGCAACGCACCACCGCCAGCAGGCCGAGGATCAACACCAGGGACAGCACCGCCCGGGGCGGCGGCTGGATGTGCAGCTGGTGTTCCAGGAAGCTGCCCACGGTGTTGGTCAGCGCCACGCTGTAGATCAGCAGGATCGGGAAGATCGCGAAGAAGTACAGCAGCGTGATCAACGCACCGGCCTTGAGGCCGAAGTGCTCTTCCACGACGTCGGTGATGTCGGCGCCATCACGGCCGGACAGCACGAAACGGGTCAGGCCCCGGTGGGCGTAGAACGTCATGGGGAACGCCAGCAACGCCAGGATCAGCAGCGGCCAGAAACCGCCCAGGCCGGCGTTGATCGGTAGGAACAGCGTCCCCGCACCGATGGCGGTGCCGAATAGCCCGAGCATCCAGGTGGTGTCCTGGCGACTCCATTGGCCGAGGGTGGCTGGGGCTGTCGTTTCAAAGCGCTCGTCGACGCTATTGGCCTGATCATTCATCCGGTCGGATCTCCGCGTTCCGGTCACATGCACCCGGCCAGGACGAGTCGGAAAACCCCGACAGGCAGCGCCCTGGCCGAAACAGGGGCGCGATTGTCCGGGATTCACGAGCAGAAGCAAAGGCTTAGCTGAGGAGCGGTGGTGCGGATAGGGAATCGATCGGCCACCTCGTCAGGGAAGGTATCGCGCTATGCCAATGCCATGAATACCGCCGATGGCGTGCCCCGATACCACAATCTTCCCGTCCGCCTGCAGCCCAACCCGCGAAGACATCACCACCCCACCCTCGGCAAAATCAGTGATGACCCTGCCGCTTTCGCCAAAATCGACATCCAATTGCCCATCCGCCAGATAGCGAATCAGCGTGATCGAGCCCTCCTTGTAACCCGACACCACGATCTTTCCATCGGACTGGACGACCACACTGGTACTGATGGCTGCGCCGGTCTCCCCGATGCCGGTCACTTGCGGCCGCCCCTCGTTGAAGGAAGGATCAGGGCGACCCTGCGGATCGAGCCGGGTCACCAGGGACCGGGTGCCTTTGACATCGAAGTCAGCCCGGCCTGCGGCAACGATCTTCCCGTCTGGTTGCAGGGCAAGTCCATCTATTTGGCCTCGCCAGGCGGTTTCGACGGCGATCGTGGCGTATCCGCCGACCCCGAAGCCGGGGTCGAGCTTACCGTCGCGATGAAAGCGCGCAATCATCGGCATTTCACTCGGGTCCGATCCGCCCACGAGGATACTTCCGTCCTGTTGGACCCGCGTGCAATGAAACGCCTGCCGTTGCGTGAGTACGATTCCGCCCAGCCCGAAGGCGGGATCGAGTGCACCGGTCGCGGTGAGACGCAGCACCACCGCCTTGTAGACATTGAAGTCATAGATCACTCTGGACGTCGCGATGATCTTCCCATCCGGCTGAATCGCAACGGCATGTGCTTCATCGTCACCCCCCAGCACGTTGACAAACGCCATGCCGCCCGCACCGAACGTGCTGTCCAATCGACCGTCCGGCAAGAGGCGCACGAACACCAGCACCCATTCGGGTGGTCCTTCCAACGTACCCAAGACGATGATTTTTCCATCATCCTGCGAGGCAAACAGCGTATCCAGAATTCCGGAGCCCGGAACCAGCGGAATTTGCATCATCCCTTCGTTGCCAAAGCTCCCGTCCGGTGCTCCGTCTGAAAGAAGCCTCGCCAGCACGAGTTGATCCCTGAGAACAGTCCCGACAGACAAGATTGTGCCGTCCGGTTGCGGCACGGCGGTTCCTCGCAGCACTGATCCCGGAAAACTGATACCAACCTTGCCAGCATTACCAAAATCCCGGTCGAGGCTGCCTGCTGCAGCCGGGGTGCTGCCAGATTTCGCGTTCATGATTCAACTCCTGCAATCAGTGGTCCATAGGCGGCAAGCTTGAGCTGTGCGCTACAAAAACTGCGTTGCGGGAGGGCTCAACAAGGGGTGGGCCGTCGGACTTGTGGGTCGTTACGAAGGGCTCATTGGCAAATGCCGTCGACATGACATATGCCTCACCCCCCAAATCCAGACTGGATCCAAGGGTAGAAGGAAGGTCAATCGGCCCTACGGTCTTCTCGACGACAGCACAGGTTGCTCAGGGAAGGGGAAATCGTGACTGCGGCCCGGAATATGTTCCGTGACAAGCGTAGCTTGCTGATCGCAGCTTGCAACCTCGAGCGGCTTTGCTTGCGTGAGTGCACATTAAAAAGCCAAGCCCCCTGCCCTCGGCTCCTACAATCAGGTTGAATAGTCGAGTTCGCCAAGCGCCCAAAGGAGCACAGCATGCCCGTCACCGTCCTGGTACTGGTTGAAACCGTGAATGAATACCTGCCGATCCTCGAACGCCAGGGCTATCACTTGGAACTGGCCCCTACGCCTGCCGAACGCAAGGCCGCGATCTTCGAACATGGCGACCGGTTCAGCGCGGTGCTGACCCGCGGCCCCCTGGGCTTGACCGCGGAGGAAATCGCCGCCCTGCCCAACCTGCAGATCATTTGCGTGATCGGTGCCGGTTACGAGCAGGTGGACCTGCAGGCCGCGCGCAACCGCGGCATCGTGGTCACCAACGGTGCCGGGGTCAATGCGTCCTCGGTGGCCGACCATGCCATGGCGTTGCTGCTGGCACTGGTGCGCGATATTCCCAGGGCCGACGCCAGCGTACGCCGGGGCGAGTGGCCCAAGGTCATGCGCCCTTCCCTGGCCGGCAAGCGGCTGGGCGTGCTGGGGCTGGGGGCAGTGGGCATGGCGATTGCCAAGCGGGCCGCCCTGGGCTTCGACATGAGCGTCAGCTACCACAATCGCCGGATGCGCAACGACGTGCCCTACACCTTCTGTGCCACACCGACGGAGCTGGCACGGGCGTCGGACTTCCTGATCGTCGCCACCCCCGGCGGCCTGGACACCCGTCAGTTGATCAACAAGCAGGCCCTCGATGCCCTCGGCCCGAATGGCTTCCTGGTGAACATCGCCCGGGCCAGCGTGGTCGCCACCGCCGAGTTGATCAGCGCCCTGGAGCAGCGGCGGATCGCCGGGGCGGCCCTGGATGTGTTCGATCACGAACCCGAGGTGCCGGATGCGCTGAAGAACCTGCCCAACGTGATCCTCACCCCCCATGTGGCCGGCCTGTCACCGGAAGCGACCCGGGGTACGGTGGAGCTGGTGGGCCAGAACCTGGACGCATTCTTCTCGGCCAAACCGGTGCTGACGCCGGTCCCGCTGCCCGAGCCGACCCATTGAGCCATGGCGGGAGCAACGATCAAAGCACGCCAAGCAACGTCCACAGCCGGCGGGATTCGGCATCGGCGCTGATCAGCTCCGCCAGCAGTTCGCTCAACGGTTTGTTGCCCCACTCCACGCCCCGCCGGATCAAATAGGGCACCGGGCTGTGGGGCTCGGTGCGGGCCAGGTAACCGGCGATGACCAGCAATTGGCGATAGGCTTCTTCGCGGCTGGCCGGTTCCTGGAAAACCTGGGCCGGTGCGGCCGGTGACGGTTCGACCGCCGTTGCCAGGGTCGGTGAAGCAGGCACCGGCGCCACGCTGGGTTGCTGTGGGTGCATCGCAATGAACTCCTCTACCAGGGCCAGCCAGGCCTGCATCACATCCACCAGGGGTTTGTAGCTCGGCGCCAGGTTGCCCAGGCGGGCGTCGCTCCAGGCTTCGAGCCGTTGCAGGTGTTGCAGGCCCAACATCAGACTGCCCTGGCGATGCAGCCAGAACGCCAGGGGTGTACCGCGAACCCACTCGCCCAGTTTGTTTTGCTGGGTACGCGCCGCCTCGACCGCTGCCTTGGCGCTCTTGCTGTCGTTGCCCAACACCAACTGGCGTTGCAGGCGCCGCCAGTCATCCAGGCAGAAACCGGCGTAGGCCGGGTCGCGCTCATCGAACAGCGGGACCCGGGTCAGCAACACTTCACTGTAGCGCCGCACCAGCCACTCCAGTGGCATCACCCGCCAGGAAAGGTCGCCGTCTTCGGCCTGGGGGTGCAAGTGCTCCGGGTAACGCTCGCACAGGCCCGCCACCAGCGCCAGGCTGCCTGGCAGGCCCTCCAGGCCCGCCAGGTGCAACCAGGCCTCTCCCAGCCAGGCGCTGATCATCAGGTCCTTGCTGCGCTCAAGCAGCAGCGTGCTGGCGAGCCGCTCCAGTTCCGGCCACTGGGCGCGCTTGATCGACGACTGCCAGACGCCGGTGGGCAGGCTGGTGTCGTCCTCGCGGCGCAACTCGCGCAACTGGTCGTATACCGCTTCGTAGCGCAGGTCCGGGCCACAGGGCGCCTGCGCGTCGAGCGGTTCCAGCAACTGCGTGACCCTCTCGGGCAAGGGGCTGGTCGGCAGGCTCACGGGGTCTCCTCACGGGTGGCGATGACGGACGACGATGGCGTCGCCAAGAACGGTGAACGCGGCGCCCGGGTCGGCAGCGGCGGCAGCGACAATGGCAACTTCGAGCCCTGGCTCATCAACGACAGGCGCACGAACATCAGGGTCTGCTGCGCCACGCGGTCCTGGGCCAGGCCCTGGGGCTGCGGCTGGGTCGGGTTGCGGGCGGTCACCGGCAGCTGCAACGTCAGCGGGAAATCCGTGTAGTCGACGTTGGGCTGGCGCTGGGCCGACACCAGCGAGCGCATCAGGCGCAGCAACGACCACGGCCCCTGGTACTGCCAACCCGCCTCCAGGTCGCGCACCACCAGGTTCGGTTGCAGGGGATCGTTGGCCGGACGCTGGTAGCCGTTGCGTGCCCAGCGCAATGTCAGGCTGACGGGTTGGCCGACCATCCAGCGCAGGTTCTGCTGGGCTTCGCCAGGGTAGTTGATCTGCTGGTTGCCGGCATTCAAGCCCCAGGCGATCACCTGGTCGGCGCCACGCTCCTGTTCACGATCGGTGCGCCAGCGCACGTCCATTTCCACACCGATGAGGCCACTCTTGTCCCGCACGAACAGCGGCCCGAGCCAGGTGCCGGCCTGTTTCAGGCCGTTGAGGAAGTCTTCGGCGGCCAGGCGGTCCGGGGTCTGGCTCAGCGCCAGCCCGGCCTGGGCCAGGGGCAGGCGGGTGTCGATCAACTCCAGCAACCGCTGCACCCGCGCCGGGTCGGCGTCGCTGGCGCGAACATCCTGGGAAAACGGAAAGCGTCCGGCCAGGTACTGGTTGAAGTAATTGGCCAGGTCATTCCAGGCGCTCGCCGCCTGGTTCTGTTGCAGGTACAGGCACCGTTGCAGGGCGCCCTGTTGCAGCGCGACCGCGCGCTGGGCCACGTCACCGCGCCCACCGGACAGGTTGGACGTCTTGAGGATCTGCGCGCAGGAAGACGTATCCATCTCGATGAAATCCCGGCTCACCAGTTGCTCGAACTGCGCCGCCGAACTCGCCGGGTTCTGGCTCTTGTACTTGAGCAACTCGTCATTGAGGGCCATGAACCGCGCCACCTGGTCATGCTCCAGGGCCGACAGGTTGTCCTGCTGGACGATCAGCCATTCCAGCGCCGGCATGCGCTGCTCGGCGATCTGCAACATGGCGGCGAACTGCTGGTTGAGGTTCAGCTTCAGTTCCTGGGGATCACTGGCGCCGTACAGTTGCAGGCCGAAGTTCTTCGCACCGTTCCAACGCTGGATGTCCGCCCGCTGGCTGAACAGCGGCTGGGCTTCGATCTCTTCCTGGGCGCTCCTGATCTGCGCCAGGGCGCGTCGATTCAGCAAGCGCTGGAAGCGCGTCGCCAGATCGCTGCGATGCACGTCCATGAAGGCTTTCTGCAGGGCAATCGCCTGGTTGGTCTGCACATTGAAGGGCATGCCCGGCAGCGGTTCGTCGCTCTCGTCCAGGCTCAACCACATCGCCTGGGCCGCGGCACCTTCAGCCGCCTGGATCAGCGCGTCACGGTAATTCGGCGGGATGCGCGACAACTCCTCGTTGGTGTAGCTCTTGTAACTGGCGAAGTAGTTCAGGGCCACGCTGAAGTCATCGCTGCCACCGCCCTGGCCCGAGGGATCCTTCTGCAGCGCCAGCACGACGAAGTCACGCTTGAACAAGGCTTGCACTGCGCCACCCAGCGCCGTGACGTGATCCTGCAACACCAGCAGGCCGCTGCCCTGCTGCACCAGCAGGTTGTCCCGGGAACCGGCCTGGACGATCCACTGGTCGCGGAAACTCTGCTGCAACTTCGCCGCCTGGCTCTGCAGGTCCTGCTCGATGTCGGGCCCGAGCAGCGTGCTGTGGCTGACCTTGTCCATCAGTTGCGTGTAGCCGGGCACCAGGTCCTGACCCTTGCCGCGGCCCCAGGCCGCATTGGTCACGCTCACCAGGGTCTGCAAGTCGTCGATCAGCGCCATCAGGTCTTCGAGCTCGCTCAACGAGTTGCCGCCACCGGCCTCCAGTCGCTGCAGGTGCAGTTTGAGGTAGCCGGCCTGGCGCACGAAGTTGTCCGCCAGGAAGTAATGGTCGAGCCAGCGCTGCATCAGCCCGGTGAAATTGTCCGAGACCACCGGTCGCGCAGCGTTGAGGTCCACCCCTTTCAAATCGTCGTTGTGGCCGTCGAACAGTACCCGGTTGTAGAAGCGTGCACGGCTCAGGGTGCCGGTGTTGAGATTCAGCGACAAGGCGGTGTCGCTCAGTTGCACCAGCTCATCCAGCGGCGCCTTGGGGTTGTTCAGCGCCTGGTTGAAAAGCTGGTTGTGCTGCTCCAGGCGCACCGCCCGCTCCACCAGGTCCTTGGCCTTCACGTAGCTTTGCCATTGCGCCGGGTCTTCGCTTTGCACGTTGCCCCGGCGCTCGGTATTGCGAATGGCCTTGAGCTGCTCCAGGTCCGAGGCCAGCAGGTCGCGCAAGGGCATTATCCAATGGTGCCGCGCCGTCTGGCGCAAGCCCTCCTCCAGTTGCGTGTCCACCGAGGAAAACCATGACGTCGGGAACACCACCGAGACGAAGCGCCAGCGCGGGGCTTTTTCCAGCATGTTCCAGTAGTTCTGCACGTTGTGCCGGGTCGGCTCCAGTTGCGGCTTGTCGGGGTCGACCACCCAGTGGTTCTTGTGGGTGCCGAGAATCAGTTGCGAGAGTTCCCCGGCCTGTTCGACCGAGTCCTGCCAGACCCAGACCATGCCCCCCATCCAGGCCAACCCGACCACCAGCGCCACCGCGCCGACCAGCCGATGCCCACGCTGGCGCAAGCGCAACAGCCGTGGCACCGGCTGGGCCAGGCCATGCTCGGCCACCAGCCGACGTGCCCACAGGTGCCTGGCGAACACCGTCTGGCGCAGGCCGTTGTCACTGGCGGCCACCTCGTCCACGCGGGAGGCCGGCGCCTGGCTGGCGGTGAAATACACGCCGCGAAAACGCGGCGCCTCGCCCTGGGCATTGCCCTGGAACACCGGTTCCAGGAGGATCTGCAAGGCCCGGCGCAGGCCTTCGAAACGCTCCGGCAAGGCATAGAGGTCGGTGCTCAACTGGCCCGACAACGCACCGATCTCGATGATCGATTGCGCCAGCGCGGCGTGCACCTGGTCCAGCGCCTGGTCGCTCCACTGCGACTGCCAGGCCGCCTCCGGCAGGTAGGGGGATGACCAGCCCAGGGTGGATTCCCGTGCTTCGGCGGGCAAGGCGCTGATCAGTTCCTGGAACCCGGGCAGTTCTTCCATCCCGGTGATCACCACGTACACCGGCAGGCTCAGGCCGAACCGCTGCAACAGGTCGATGAAACTGCGCCGGACCCTGAGGCTCAGGTCGGCAGTGCGTTCGATGTCGTCGAGCCGCTCGAACGGCACGCTCCAGATCACCGCGTCCAGTGGCCGCTTGCTACGCAGGCGCAAGAGCAGCCCCAACAGGCGCCACCAGTTGCCCCGCTGCCGATTCATGCCTTCATCGGGCAGGAACAACGCCTGGGGCACCACCAGCACCGCGCCCTCGGCATCCGACCACCAACGGCCGAACCACGCTGCCTTGTCCGTCGGTTGCAGGCGCCACTGGGCACACAGCCGGGCGCCGTCGATGTCGTTGCCGAGCATCATCAGCCAAGGCATCTGGTAGCGGTCCCGCACGCCCTGCTCCTGCTCCATGTGGCGCACCGCCCCATAGAAACTGCGGATCGCCGCCCCGCCCTGGGTGCGCAGCCACCAGATCGCCGCCACGACCAGCAGCACCAGGAGAAGGGCGAGCACCACCAGCGCGACGATGCTCAAGGGGCTCATGCGTCCTGCTCCTGGACCACCGATTCGTTCAGTTGCAACACCGGTTCGAGTTCCGCGCGGATGTCGCGCCAGAACACCTGCCCCAACCCGGTGAGCAACACCACCATCGCCAGGATCGCCAGGCCCAGGCGCAACCCGTCCGGCAACGACTGCTGCGCCGGCATCCGCAGCGGCGGTGTCGCCGCCGACAGCGCCAGGCGCTGGCTGACGTCGTCGAAATCGGGTTCGTGCTGCCAGGCGAAAGTGAACAGCGCCACCCGCCATTTTTCGTGCTGGACCTGGCCCGGCTCACCCCGCAGGCGCCCCTGGAAGCCCAGGATCAGGCATTGCAGGTAGACATTGGCCAGGTCGCGGGTTCCGGGCATCTGCTCATCCAGCAATTTCTTGATCGCCGCGGGCAAGCGCTCGCCAGCCTGGCGACTGGCATACATCCGCGACTCCAGCGGGTGCTGCTGCCAGGCCAGTTGTCCCGGCCACGGCGTGAACAGCAAGGTTTCATCCACCAGGGCGACGAAGGCATACACCACCGACTTGACCTGCTCGGTCGCGGCGTCGCCAACGGTGGCAAACGCCACTCGCCACAGGCGCTGGGCGCAGCGCCCGGAAAACTCCACCACGCGGCTGGCCAGCACGGCGGGATCGCTGTCCTTGGGCACGTCCTGCCACTCCTGGGACCATTTCAGCCAGGCCTGGCGAAAAGCGCCGCTCAGCGGCGCCTCATGCAACCCCCTGACCGCCCCGCCACTTCCGTCTGGCATACGACTCCCCTCTTGCGATCAGGCACTCTCACCGGTTTGCGCCACGAACAACACCACTTGCCACGGGCTGCTGGCCTGGGCCGACGCCGGCGCGACGATGTGCAGCGGCAACTGCCCGTCGAACCATGGCCCGCTGGCTTGCACCACGAACAGGCGGGTGTCGTCGCCGACGCTGTAGGCAACCTGTTCATTGCGACTCATGGCCTGGTGGGGCAGCCCGCTCATGCGCTGTCGACTCAACAGCGGCACATGGGGCGCGGACGCGATGATCGCCCCGCGCAGCCATTCGCCCGCTGCCTGCTCGCTGGCGCCGTTGGGCATGCGCAGGCCGATCACCAGGCGTTGCGTCGGCTGGTCATCGGGCAGCAGGATCGAGAACACGTGTTCATGGTGCTCGAAGGCCAGGCTGCGGTAGCCGGCGCGGATCAACTCCAGGGTGGTTTCCAGCCAGTCGAGCACCGGCTCATAGCCACGCTGCAATTCGAGGAAGTCCAGTGGCGCGAAGGCCGGCACGCCGGCCAGCGGATCGAGGGCCGACCAGGCGCCGGCCAGTCCCAGCAGCAGGCCGTAGAGCGATTGCGGCGTCGCCACCCGGGTGTTCAGCGCCCCTTCGACTTCCGGCAACCGGGCCCACAGCGCCGTCAATTGCCGGCGGATCTCCATGGCATCGTCCTGGTTGCCGGCGGCCTGGGCCTGGCGCAACCGGCCGGCGAGGAACATGCACTTTTCCCGGGCCCGGGCACACAGCCCGACGATGCGTCGGCCCAGCGGCGATTCCGGCAACAGGACCGGTGCCGGTGGCGTGTAGGGCACGCGCCAGAAGCCACCGCCCTCCTTGCGAATGCGCAACAGCGGCAGGCAGATCGAATCGGCCCGGCTCAACTGCGTGCACAACCGGGGGTTGGGCCGCCAGACGGTGATCGACTCGGGAAACTCCCCGCTGGTGAGGTCCGGCAACGCCTCGCCAACCATCGATTGCAGGCGGCCCTTGAGCGGCAGCAGTTGCCCGGCGCGCCAGAGGGGGCTGACCGCCAGATACACGGTCACGGTGGCATCGTCGGTCTTGCTGACCGCTTCGTTGATGTCCAGCTCCAGTGTGGGCCCGACCCCGGCCTGCAGGTTGATCGGCAGACCATCGGGCAAGGTGCCTTGCAGTTGCAACAGCCGCACCTGGCCGGCGCCAAGGGCCGAGGGGTCGACTTCCAGTTGGCTGACACCCCAGAACCACGGGTTGCAGGCCCCGGCGAAATGCGCGGCCAGGGCCTCGGCGCGCAACCCTTGCAACTGGAAATGCTGGGGCAACAGTTGCATGCCCTCATGCCAGCACACCGCGTCAGGTAACAGACTCATACGACTCCCTTCGACGTCTCAATGTCGCCGCCCGGGGCGGCCCGCGGTCACTCAGGCTGGTCGGCATCGACCAGTGTCATTTCACGACTTTCGAACTTCAGCCAGGCCGTGCGCTGGTCGTCCAGCCGAAGCCGGTGGGCTCCGGGAGTGTTATAGCTGGCGAAGACCAAAAGTCCAGCGGCGCGCCGGCCCTCCAGGGGGAAGGGTTGATGGTCGATGAATTGCCCCGGCACCAGCTCCAGCCCCCATACCGCCATGCGCTGGCGATAGTCGCGCTGGAACTGTTCGCGCTCGGAAAACCATTGGCTGGCGGTGATCCCCGACAGCTGCTTGAGCAGGTCCGGGTCCTCGACGGCGATGAAATCCACGGCGATCGGCGTGTTGTCATTGGCGCCGGAAGCGACGTCCAGGGTCAGGCTGTCCAGGTCGACGCTGGGGGCAAAGAGCGAGCAACCGGTGAGCAGCAGGCTCAAAAAAAATCCGGAAAAAAAGACACGCAAAATGAATCTTCCTTTTCTCAGCGGTCAAAAATTGTTTTTGCTTGCATTTTTATAGACCTGTTCTAGCGTCTTGGATAGTTCGACCAGCACGGTCGAATGCACCAGGTTCGTCAAGGGAATGACAGGTTTTCTGCCCTTCATTTGCAACCTGCGGATCAGCAAGGGATTGCGATGAGCGGGCCTCCCGATGCATTGCGCCCCACATGCATCGGAGACGGCCGCCATGGCAGAAAGTACCCAGCACAAGCTTGATAGAGTTCGTCCTCCCCGCGTCCAGATCACCTATGACGTGGAAATCGGCAACGCCATCGAGAAAAAGGAATTGCCCCTGGTGGTCGGCATCCTGGCCGATCTCTCGGGCAAGCCATTGGAGCCGCTGCCCAAGCTCAACGAGCGGCGCTTCACCGAGATCGACCGGGACAATTTCAACGAGGTGCTCGCCTCCATCTCCCCGCGCGCCACCTTGCAGGTGAACAACACTCTCAGCGGCGACGACAGCAAGCTCAACATCGAACTCAACTTTCGCCACATCGACGACTTCGACCCGGTCAAGGTCGTGGAGCAGGTCACCCCGTTGCGCCGCCTGTTCGAAGCCCGCCAGCGCCTGCGCGACCTGCTGACCAAGCTCGATGGCAACGACGACCTGGACAAATTGCTGCGCGACGTGATCGCCAACACCGAGGGCCTGCAGGAGATCAAGTCGGCGCGGCCCCAGGACGCATCGCCGGACCTGCCCGCCGTGGCCGCCAACGATGACCCGGCCCCCGCCGAGCCACAAGCCTGATCGCGCTCATCATTGAAGGGAGATAAAGCCATGCCTGCTTCATCCAGCGCTCAAACCAGCGAGAGCACGACCCAGACCCTGTCCCTGCTGGACAAGATCATCGCCGAAGGCCGCATGGCCCACGACGACAGCCAGCAAGACTATGCCCGCGACATGCTGGCCGAATTCGCTACCCAGGTCCTCGACGAAGGCATGGCCATCGACAAGGACACCGTGGCTATGATCAACGACCGCATCAGCCAGATCGACCAGTTGATCAGCGCCCAGCTCAACGAAGTGCTGCACCACCCCGACCTGCAGAAACTCGAAGCCTCCTGGCGCGGCCTGCACCTGCTGGTGCAGAACACCGAAACCAGCAGCCGGCTCAAGCTGCGCCTGCTCAACGTGACCCAGAAGGAATTGCAGAACGACCTGGAGAAAGCCGTCGAGTTCGACCAGAGCGCGCTGTTCAAGAAAATCTACGAGGAAGAATACGGCACCTTCGGCGGCCACCCGTTCAGCCTGCTGGTGGGTGACTACACCTTTGGCCGGCACCCGCAGGACATCGGCCTGCTGGAAAAACTCTCGAACGTCGCGGCGGCGGCCCATGCGCCGTTCATTGCCGCCGCCAGCCCCCGCCTGTTCGACATGACCAGCTTCACCGAGCTGGCCGTGCCCCGGGACCTGTCGAAGATTTTCGAAAGCCAGGAACTGATCAAGTGGCGCTCGTTCCGTGAAAGCGAGGACTCGCGCTACGTCTCATTGGTGCTGCCGCACTTCCTCCTGCGCCTGCCTTATGGCCCCGACACCCTGCCGGTGGAAGGCATCAACTACGTCGAAGACGTCAATGGCACCGACCACAGCAAGTACCTGTGGGGCAACGCCGCCTGGGCGCTGTCGCAACGCATCACCGAGGCCTTCGCCAAGTACGGCTGGTGCGCGGCGATCCGCGGCGCCGAGGGCGGCGGCGCGGTGGAAGGCCTGCCGGCCCACACCTTCCGCACCAGCTCCGGCGACCTGTCGCTCAAGTGCCCGACCGAGGTGGCGATCACCGACCGCCGTGAAAAAGAACTCAACGACCTCGGTTTCATTTCCCTGTGCCACAAGAAAAACAGCGACGTGGCGGTGTTCTTCGGTGGCCAGACCACCAACAAGGCCAAGGTCTACAACACCAACGAGGCCAACGCCAATGCGCGCATCTCGGCGATGCTGCCGTACGTGCTGGCCGCCTCGCGCTTCGCCCACTACCTGAAGGTGATCATGCGCGACAAGGTCGGCAGCTTCATGACCCGCGACAACGTACAGACCTACCTCAACAACTGGATCGCCGACTATGTCCTGATCAACGACAACGCGCCGCAGGAAATCAAGGCGCAGTACCCGTTGCGCGAGGCGCGGGTGGACGTCACGGAAGTGCCCGGCAAGCCCGGGGCCTACAGGGCCACGGTGTTCCTGCGGCCGCACTTCCAGCTTGAGGAACTGACCGCGTCGATTCGCCTGGTGGCGACCTTGCCGCCACCGGTAGCGGCCTGACCAACGAAACCTGTGGCGAGAGAACCTACTGTGGCGAGGGGATTTAGCGAAACGTCGCACCGCCCCGCTGGGCTGCGCAGCAGCCCCTAAGCAGTCCACTCAATCAGCCTGACATACCGGGTTGCCGGTGTTTAGGGCCGCTTCGCGCCCCAGCGGGGATAAATCCCCTCGCCACAGGTTCGGCGTTCGCCTTTAACGGATCGGTATATCTACTTTTCAGGAGTTCCACACAATGGATGCGATCATTCTCGACCTCGGCGGCGACATCAAGGGCGACAGCCTGCTGGAGGGTTTCACGGACAAGATCGAGGTCATGTCCTACAGCCACAACGTGGCCATGCAGGTCACCAACGACGTCAGCAACTCGGAGCGCACCTCCGGGCGGCCGCACATCGGTGAGTTCACCCTGACCAAGTTCATCGACAGCTCCACGCCCTCGCTCAACGAGTACTGCTGCGCCGGCAAGCCGATCCCGCAAGCGGTCATCACCATTGGCCGCAACGCCGCCGAAGGCAGCGGCAAGATCATGCCGTTCATCGTCTACACCCTCACCAACGTCGTGCTGTCCAACGTCAGTGTCAGTGGCGGCACCGGCGGCAAGCCGGTGGAAACCCTGTCGTTGAATTTCACCAAGATCAAATGGGAACTCACCGCCCAGAAAGACGACGGCACCAAGGAAGGCACGGCGGGCACGACCTGGGACCTGGCAGCCAACAAAATGACCAAGTAAGGAGGCCGCGCCATGGCTGGCTTCGGGTTTCGCCCGCCGCTGTTCGAACGCCTGGCCAGCCCGGCGGACGACACGGGCCGGGCGTTCGACCGCCAGGCGTTGCAGGACTCGGTCCACACCGAACTGCTGCGCCTGTTCAACACCCGACGCGGGCCACGGGCGCTGACCGAGCCGCCGAGCATCCTCGACTACGGCATCGCCGACTGGACCGCCCTGCAACAACAGCGCAGCGATGACCGGCGCCAACTGACCCGGGAAATCCGCCAGGCCGTCAGCCACTTCGAACCGCGCCTGCGCCTGGACGAAGTGCAGGTGAGCCCGGTGCCCGGTCATCCGCAGCGATTGTCCATCCGGCTATCGGGCGAGCTGCGCGGCGATCAGCACGCCTGGCCGGTGGCCTTTGTGATCGAGCCCGCCGGCGACGGCCTTGAGGTACGCCATGAGCGACTCGATTGACCCGCAACTGCTGGACTATTACCAGCGCGAACTGACCTGGCTGCGCCACGCCGGGAGCCTCTTCGCCGAACGCTACCCCAAGGTCGCCCGGCGCCTGGAGCTGTCGCCCGGCGAATGCCCGGACCCCCACGTCGAGCGGCTGCTGGAAGGCTTCGCGCTATTGGCCGCACGCCTGCAACGCCGACTGGACGACGACTACGCCGAATTCAGCGACGCCCTCCTCGAACAGCTCTACCCGTTGGCCATGCGCCCGTTGCCGTCGTGCGCCATCGTCCAGTTCGAACCCGACCCGAGCAAGGGCAACCTCGACGAGGGCTACCCGCTGCCTCGCGACACGCCGCTGTTCGTCACCACCGACCAGGGCCAGAGCATTCACTTTCGCACGACCGCCGCCGTGCACCTGTGGCCGCTGGAAATCAGCGAAGCGCTGCTGCTGGGCAGCGACGAGGCCCAGGCACTGACCGGGGTGGTGCAGGCCCGCTCGGCCCTGCGCCTGAACCTGCGTTGCCTGGGTGAAAGCCAGTGGTCGACGCTGGGGATCGAGCACCTGCGGGTGCACCTGGCCGCCTCGCCGATCATCAACGCCTGGCTCTATGACCTGCTGGGCGCCCACGCGGTCAAGGTCCTCGCCGGGCCGCCAGGCAGCGTCCCGGAACCGCTGGCCGGGCTGCCGCGGATCGTCGGTTTCGACAGCGACCAGGCCTTGCTGCCAGACGAGGACGGCGTGCACCCGGGCATGCGCCTGCTGGCCGAGTACTTCGCCTTTCCCGACAAATTCGGCTTCTTCGACCTGCCGCTGGCGGGGGCGACCAGTGACGGCGCGTCCCTGTATCTCTACATCGTGTTCGATCGCGCCCCGGCCAGCCGCTTGCCGCTCCAGGCCAGCGACATCGCCCTCGGCTGCACCCCGGTGATCAACCTGTTCCCCAGGACTTCGGAGCCACTGCGCCCGGACGGCACCCGCAGCGAATATCGCCTGGTGGCCGACAGTCACCGGGAGAACAGCGTCGAGATCCACAGCATCCGTGGCATGCGCGCCAGTTCCGGCCAGGGCGTGCACAAGGTGCCGGCCTATTACGGCAGCCAGCACGGCAATGACCCGTCGTGCTACTGGCACGCGCGGCGAGTCAGTGGCATGAGCCCGAACCGGCTGGGCACCGACCTGCTGGTCAGCCTGGTGGACACTCGGTTCGACCCGTTGGCCGAAACCCGCGACTACAGCCTCACCGCCGAGTTGCTCTGCACCAACCGCCACCTGGCCCAGAGCCTGTCGGCCGGCACCCCGCTGGGTTTCGAGCGCCCGGGACCGGTGGCCTGGGCCCGCCTGCGCAACCCGCCCAGCCCCCAGAGCCTGCCGCGCCTGGACGGCGAGTCGCGCTGGCGGCTGGTGTCGCAGCTGACCCTCAACCATTTGTCCCTGGTCGAAGGCCCCCAGGCGCTCGATGCCCTGCGCGAGATCCTCGAACTGCACAACCTGCGCGACGAGGCCATTGCCCGGCGCCAGATCCAAGGCGTGCTGGGGCTCGGCTGTGAGCGGGTCATCGCCCACGTCGGCGAGGATGCCTGGCGGGGTTGGCGCAACGGCCTGGAAGTGCGCCTGCAACTGGACCCGCAGCATTTCGTCGGCAGCAGCGCCGTGCTGTTCTCCGGGGTGCTGGCGCAATTCTTTTCCCTCTACGCCACCGCCAACCGCTTCGTGCGCACGGTGCTGGTCCAGTCCGACAAGGAGGTGAAGACATGGCAACCCCAAGCCGGCAAACCCCTGACGCTCTGAACCTGAGCCAACGCCTGCGTCGCGACCCACAACGCTTCGAATGGCTGCAAGCCTTGCTGGTGCTTGAGCGCGAGCATCCCCAGGCCGAGACCCTCGGCAGCGGCACCGCCCCCCACGCCGAAGCGCTGCGCCTGCGCGGCCCCCTGACGCCGCTGTTCGCCGCCAGCGAAGTCGAGCGCCTGGACCAGGAAGCCGGGGCAATGCCGACCCTGACCACGCCGATCTTCGGCCTCGGCGGCCCGGACGGTCCGTTGCCCTACGCGTACCAGGAATGGCTACAGCAACGGGCACGCGCGCGGGACCATGCCCCCGGGGAGTTTCTCGACCTGTTCCAGCACCGCTTGCTCAGCCTGCTGTACAAGGTGATGCGCAAGCACCGCATCGCCCTGGGCTTCACGCCCCCTTCGGCGTCCGCCGTCCAGGGGCAATTGCGCGCGCTGACCGGGCTGCTGCCCAAGGCGCTGCAAGAGCGCCAGGCCGCGCCCGACTCGGCGGTATTGGCGTGCACCGCGCTGTATGCCGATGGCCGCCGCTCCCTGGCCGGGTTCGCGGCGATTGTGCGTGAGCAGTTCGCGCTGCCGGTGGAGTTGACCGCCTATGAAGGGGGCTGGCGGGAAATACCGGCGGCCAGTCGCAGCCGCCTGCAAGCGGGCGGGCGCAACCTGCGCCTGGGCCACAGCGCGGTGGCCGGCACCCGGGTCTGGGACGAACATGCCGGGGTGCGCCTGACCCTCGGCCCGTTGACCGCCGCCCAGGCCAGTGGACTGTTGCCCAATGGCGAAACCCATCCGCTGCTCGCCAGCCTGTATGCCTTGTATTTCGGCCCCGACCTGGACTGCACCCTGGTGCTGCTGGTCCGTGGCGCCGGCCCGCTGCAACTGGGCCGCCAGGCGCCGCCACGCTTGAGCTGGAACGGTGGCCTGCAACGCCAGCCGAGCCTCGCCGTGCAACGCATCGAAACCCGCCTTCGTCAGCCGGAGATCGCCTGAAATGGAACTGGCCAGCCTGATCGGACGCCTCAACCCGGACAATCGCCGCGCCCTGGAACGGGCCGCGCAGCGCTGCCTGCAACGCAGTCATCACTACGTGGAAATCGAGCACCTGCTGCTGGAGTTGCTGGACATCGAAGGCGGCGATTTCGCCTGCCTGCTGCCGCGCTTCGGCCTGGAACGCGATGCGGTGGCGGCGGAAACCAACAAGGCCCTGGACCTGTTCAAATCCGGCAGCACCCGCACCCCCGCCCTGTCGGCACAGACCATCGGCCTGTTGGAAGACGCGGTGGTCCAGGCCAGCGTGCTGGGCCTGGACAGCATTCGTTCCGGGCTGTTGCTGCTGGCCCTGTTGGACCGCGATGAGCGCCGCGGCCTGCTGCTCAACAGCGCGTCGTCGTTGCTGCGCATCCCCCGGGACGCCCTGCGCGCTCACCTACTGGAGTGGACCGAAAGCTCCCGCGAGCATACCGGCGGCGTTCGTACGGCCAAGCCCGGCGAGGCGCCGCAAAAAGAGGATCCGGTGCTCGACCAGTACACCCAGGACCTGACCGCCGACGCCCGCGCCGGGCGCATCGATCCCATCGTCGGCCGCGACGGCGAGATCCGCCAGTGCATCGACATCCTGCTCAGGCGCCGGCAGAACAACCCGATCCTGGTGGGCTCGCCCGGTGTCGGCAAAACAGCCGTGGTCGAAGGCCTGGCCCTGCGCATCGCCGCTGGGGACGTGCCGCCGTCGTTGCAGGAAGTCACCCTGCGCGTACTCGACCTGGGCCTGTTGCAGGCCGGCGCGGGCGTCAAGGGCGAGTTCGAACAGCGCCTCAAGGGCGTGATCGACGCGGTCCGCAGCGCCGAGAAACCGATCATCCTGTTCATCGACGAAGCCCACACCCTGATCGGCGCCGGGGGCGCCGAAGGCGGCAGCGACGCGGCCAACCTGCTCAAGCCGGCCCTGGCCCGGGGCGAGCTGCGGACCCTGGCCGCCACCACCTGGCTGGAGTACAAGAAATACTTCGAGAAGGACCCGGCCCTGGCCCGGCGCTTCCAGTTGGTGCAGGTCGAGGAGCCGGACGAACCCACCGCCGTGGAAATGCTCCGTGGCGTGGCCAGCAAACTGGAACAGCACCACGGCGTGCAGGTGCTGGACGCGGCCATCCACGAAGCAGTGAAACTGTCCCACCGCTACATTTCCGGACGCCAATTGCCGGACAAGGCCATCAGCGTGCTCGACACCGCCTGCGCCCGGGTCGCCCTCGGCCAGCACGATGTGCCGCCGCCCCTGGAAAGCCTGCGCCATCGGCAGAACAGCCTCCGGGACGAGGTCGAGCGCCTGCGCCGGGAACAGGCCACAGGGCTGGACCATCGCGAACGCATCACCCTGCTGGAAGGCGAATCGACCAGCAATGTGCAAGCCATCCGCGAGTTGGAAACCCGTTGGGGCGAAGAGCGCGAAGCGGTGCGCGAACTGCTCGACACCCGGCGCGAACTGCTCGCCCTGAGCGAACGCGCCGACAGTGAAAAACCCGACACCGAAGTCGATAACCGCATCGACCACCTGGCCGCCGAACTGCTGCGCCTGGAAGCCGGTCTCGACGCCATTCGCCAGGACGATCCGCTGGTGCCCGAACAGGTGGACAGCAAGACCGTCGCCGCCGTGATCGCCGGCTGGACCGGCATCCCCGTGGGCAAGATGCTCGCCGACGAAGCCCACGCCGTGCGCACCTTGGGCCAGCGCATGGGCCAGCGGGTCATGGGCCAAAGCACCGCGCTCAACACCATCGCCCAGCGCCTGCAAGCCTACCGCGCCGGCCTCACCGACCCGCAGAAACCGGTGGGCGTGTTCCTGCTGGTGGGCCCCACCGGCGTGGGCAAGACCGAAACCGCCTACGCCCTGGCCGACGCCCTGTACGGCGGTGAACGTAACCTGATCAGCATCAACCTTTCCGAGTACCAGGAAGCCCACACCGTCAGCCAGCTCAAGGGCGCCCCGCCCGGCTACGTCGGCTACGGCAGCGGTGGCGTGCTCACCGAAGCGGTGCGGCGCAAACCCTATTCGGTTGTGCTGCTGGACGAAATCGAGAAGGCCCACCCGGATGTGCTCGAAGCCTTCTACAACGTCTTCGACAAGGGCCTGATGGAGGACGGCACCGGCCTGGTGGTGGACTTCAAGAACACCGTGATGCTCGCCACCAGCAATGTCGGCGCCGAACTGCTGCTGGACACGCCCGCCGCGCAACTGGGCAGCGACGCCTTCAACGAAGCCTTGCACAAAGTGCTGCTGCAAGCGTTTCGCCCGGCGTTCCTGGCGCGCATGACCGTGGTCGCCTATCGGCCGCTGGATGAAACAACGCTGGAAGGGATCGTGCTAGCGAAACTGGAGAAACTGCGTGGGCGCTACAAGGCCGCGACGGGCAAGCAGTTCGAATTCGACGCCGGAATCGTCAAGGCCGTGTTGGCCAAGTGCAGCGCGGCGGGTGCGCGGGATGTCGAGAATGTGTTGATGACGCAGGTGACGGGGAAGTTGGCGGAGTGGGTGTTGGAGTAATACTGCTAAACCGACCGGCTTTTACAACAGCTTTTTACTCAGCGGAGACAGGCATCATGACGGAAGAAGAATTTTTAAACGTTGTCTTGCAAGCGGCTGGCGTCCATCCGCAAGACTTCTCCGGCACACCCAGCCAGTTCAATAAAAGCTGGACTTCGAACGGCCCATGGGAAAGCGCCGCCCAAGTTGAGATTTCCTACCACCTCCAACGTGGCTACGGTATCACTGCCAAGGTCAGGGAGATCAGTTACCCCTGGCCTTACAACGCAGAGAAGGTGGATTTCTATTTCGTTCTTCTGGGAAAGAGTTATGCAGTGGAGATCAAGGTGGAAAGCACAAACGGAGATTTCGGCGGTGCGAACCTTCAGGAATCCATCACCCGGGATGTCAATAAGCTCCATGGGTTCAAGGCTGATAATCGCTGGGTCGTTGTCGTCGCTACAAGCCAGAAAAATCGTGAGTTGCTGGACAAGACACTGAACCGTGGTGATTCATGGGTCTTCGACGCCGAGGGGTCCTTTACCGCTTATCTCTGCAACATAGACACGTACCCTCATGGCCTTCCTATCAGTCGATCGAACGAATTAAGCGCGCCGTACAATTTCATCACCACTCATTACAGCTGACGCCTGCGTTTTTCTTGAGGTCTTGAGGTCTTCCAATGCCCCGCTCCACCGACAGCAACACCACGCTATCACTCACCGCCGCCACACTGTCGGCGTTGTATCCTGAATCGCTGTCGGGCGAAGAAAGCCTCAATGCATTGGGCTCGCACATGCTCAACGGCATCAACGACGGCGCTTCGCTGGACCTCACGACGGCGGTCGCCAGCCACGTCACTACCACGCTGCACAAGGACGCCTTGCTGCGCCCAATGGACTGGCTCGTCGCCGAGATCCGCCAGCTCCCCGCCGACGCCACCGCCGAACGTTATCAACTGCTGCTCCGGCCCTGGCTCTGGTGGTTGAGCCTGGCCAGCAACAACCGGGTGTTCCAGAACCTCGCCACGTCGGACATCGTCACCACGATTTTCAAGGCCCATGGCTTCACCGACTTCCAGCTCAAGCTCACCGGCAGCTACACCCCCCGCGAGTACTGCGTGCAGTACGGCGAAACCGACCTGGCCTTCGTCTCGCGCCTGTTGGAGGAAGACGGGATTTTCTGGTTCTTCAGCCATGAAGCCGGCAAGCACACGCTGGTCCTGGCCGACAGCAACGACGCCTTCATGCCCATTCCCAATGGCCCGACGGTGAATTATCTCGGGCAGAAAATGGGGGACCGGGAACTGCACGGCATCCGCTCGGGCCAGGTGTGCCTGCAAGCCGTGAGCGGCGTTTACCAGGCCACCGATTATGAATTCACCACGCCGACGACTTCGCTCTTCAGCCAGGCCGAAGCCGTGGCCGGCCCGAGCTCGATGTACGAGCATCCGGGCAGCTACACCGCCAAGGCCCAGGGCGACGCGCTGACCAAGCAGCGAGTCGATGGCCTGCGCAGCCAGCAAAAGCGCTTCGTCGGCGAAAGCGATTGCCGTTGGCTGGTGCCGGGGTATTGGTTCACCCTCGCCGGCCATGAAGACACGACGCTGAACATCGATTGGGTGGTGACCTCGGTCAGCCACGAAGCCAGTCATGAGCACTATCGCAATCGCTTCGAAGCGATCCCCAAGGCCACGACGTATCGGCCTAACCGCCTCACGCCGAAACCGCGCATGCACACCCAGACCGCACGGGTGGTGGGCAAGGCCGGCGAGGAAATCTGGACCGACGAATACGGCCGCATCAAATTGCAGTTTCCCTGGGACCGCACCGGCAAGCACGACGAAACCTCATCCTGCTGGGTACGCGTGGTGTTGCCCTGGAGCGGCAAGGGCTTTGGCATGCAATTCGTGCCGCGCATCGGCCAGGAAGTCATCGTCACCTTCATCGACGGCGACCCGGATCGCCCACTGGTGACCGGCTGCGTCTACAACGGCGACAACGCCCTGCCCTATGCGCTGCCGGCGAACCAGACCCAGTCCGGGATCAAGACCCAGTCGTCCAAGGGCGGCGGCGGTTTCAACGAGTTGCGCTTCGAAGACAAGAAGGACGCCGAGGAGGTGTTTCTCCAGGCCCAGAAAGACTTCAATATCAACGTGCTCAACGACACCACCGCCACCGTCGGCCACGACGAGACCCTCACGGTGCAAAACGCCCGCACCCGCACGGTCAAGGACGGCGACGAGACGGTGACCCTGGAGAAAGGCAAGCGCAGCGTGACCATCCAGACCGGCAGCGACAGCCTCGATGTGAAAGACACCCGCACCGTCACCGTCGGCTCGGACCAGACCCACAGCACCGGCGGCAACTACACGCACACGGTCACCGGCAACTACGACCTGACGGTGGACGGCAACCTGACCATCAAGGTCAGCGGCACCCTGACCCTGCAAAGCGGCGGCAGCTTCGCCATCAAGAGCGGCGCCGACCTGGCGGCCCAGGCCAGCACCTCCATCAGCCAGAAGGCCGGCACGGCCTTGAGCAACCAGGCCGGTACATCGCTGGAAAACAAGGCCGGCACCACCCTGACCAACGACGCCGGCATCAGTCTGGTGAACAAGGCCGCCGCCGAACAGACCGTGGACGGTGGCGGCATGCTGACCATCAAGGGCGGCCTGGTGAAGGTCAACTGAGGGGAACGCGCCGATGGCCTCGAAAAAACTCGACCTGGAACGTGGCGACAGCCAACTGGACGGTCAATGGGTAGACGGGCGCCTCGACGGCCCGCTGCGGATCGAAGAAGCCCGGCGCCCGCAAGCGATACTCAACTACCGCCAAGGTGAACTGCAAGGCACCAGTACGTTGTACCACCCCAACGGCAAGGTCTCGGCGGTGCTGCCCTTCGTGAACGGCAAGTTGCATGGCGTGGCGAGCTTCCACGCGGCCGAGGGCGGCCTGCAGCGCCAGGCCACGTACCGCGCCGGCTTGCTCCACGGCGAAGCGAACAACTATTTCCCCGATGGGCAACTGGCCGAAGCCGAGTTCTATCGCGACGGCGTGCGCGATGGCCGCTACCGCCGCCTGCACGCCAACGGCAACCCCGCCGTCGAGGCCCGCTATCTCAATGGCCAACTGGTGGAACCAGCCCACGCCTACGCCGAAGACGGCCGCCCACTGGATGCCGAAGGCAAACCCATCTCCCGGCTTCGTTGGTGGTGGCGGCGCTGGAATGATCCGGCGCAGGCGTAGCCGGGCGTCCGTCTCAAAACAGTGTGGCGGTGCTGCAAATGTGGGAATCGAGATTGAACGAGATCCTGCTGTGGAATGCCCTTGTGGGGGGGGGGGGGGGGGGGGGGGGGGGGGGGGGGGCGGGCGCGGCGCCCCCCCCCACCCCCCCCCCCCCCCCCCGCGCGCCCGCC
>NZ_JAUQOP010000032.1 GCF_030580855.1 Pseudomonas citrullilanati
AAATGTGGCGCTGGGCCCAGCGCACGCGATGGGCCAGGCGTTCTTCGTTGGCCGGCAGGCTGGTGAACCCGGGCCCGGCGCAACGGGCCAAATCCAGCAGCGCGGGCAGGTCGGTGAGGGCGACCGGGCGGACAATCATGATGCGGCTCCTTCGTGGTGCCGGTGCGCAGACCGAGGGAAGAGGCGGGCTCGACTGTGCTTCATAGGGCCACCACCCGGATCGGTTCGCCTGGCGCGACATCCAGGGCGGCCAGCAGGTCGGGCGTCAAGCCCACGGGGCCTTCGGCGTCCAGGTCCAGCTCGGCGACGATGGCCCGGTAGTTGCCAAGGCCTTCATTGCTCACCAGGTAACGACCACGGGCATCGATTTGCGCGCATGGCCGGGCGACCGTGACACGGCCCTGGGTGACGGAGCGGATGTTCGCGACACGCGCGTGCAGCGTCGGCCCGCCGTCGAAGATGTCCACGTAGCTGTGGGTGTCGAAACCCTCGTCGACCAGGATATCGAAGGCCTCCTGGCCGTCGGGGTGGACCCGGCCGATGCACGCCTGGGCCGCTGGCGGCAGCATGGGCACGTAGATCGGGTATTGCGGCATCAGCTCGGCGAGGAAGGTGCGGCTCTGCAAGCCGCACAGGCGTTCGGCCTCGACGTAGGGCAGGTCGAAGAAGTGCTGGCCGATGGCGTCCCAGAACGGCGACTGGCCGTCTTCGCTGCTGAAACCGACGATTTCGCTGATCACCCCGTCGGCAAAGCGCCGGGGGTGGGCGGCGATGAACATCAGCCGCGCCCGGGACAACAGCGCCGAGGCCGGTGTGCGCACCCGCTCGGCGTCGATGTGAAAGCCGCGCAGCAGCGTCTGGCCATTGAGGTCTTGGCACAGCGACAGCGCCGGGACCCCGTGCTGGATGTTCAGCTCCCGGGATTCGCTGGAAAACGGACGGTTGCGCAGGCTGTAGAACGGTTCGTTGCAGCCGGTGCAGGCGAGCACTTGCGAGCAGCCCACCAGGCGGCCGGATTCGAGGTCCTGCAGGACGAAAAAATAGCTCTCCCCGCCAGGCTTTTGCACGTCGGCCTCGAACGAGGCGCACGAAGCGAGGATTTTCTCCCGCAGCCGCTCGCGGTCGTCTGGCAGCGACGTGATGCCCACCAGGCTTTTCCGGGCCAGCTGCTGCAGTTGCGGCAGGTCGGCGAGTTGCACTGGACGTAAGGCCAGCATGGATTGCACTCCTGTTCCAGAGGGCCCGGTGCCAGGCACCGGGCTTGACGATCACTGTCGATGTCCACGCATTGTCATCATGGGCGGTCGAACCCTTCGACCGCCGAACCTCATTGGCCGGCCGGGTCGGGCAGGGCCGTGCGACCGCCGAATCTGTTCAAGGCACACAGGTAGACCACGCCGACGGCAATCCAGACCAGGCCGAGCTTCTGCGCGCCCACGCCCATGTTGTACATGATGGCCGCGACGATCGCGAAACCCACCAGGGGGCAGGCCAGGTGCCGGATGAACTGGCCCGAGCGCTGGCGCCGCCAGTAGTGGTTGATCACGGTGAGGTGCAGCAGCATGAAGCCGCTCAGGGCGCCGAAATTGACCAGGGAGGTCAGGGTGTCCACGGCATCGATGAACAGGTAGCAGATCAGCAACGACAGCAGCGCGACCAGGTAGATGCTCACGTACGGGGTGTTGTGCCGTGGATGAACCTTGGCCAGCACCCTGGGCAACTGGCCGTCCCGGGCCATGCCGAACAACAGGCGCGACACCGCCGCCTGCGAGGTGATCGCCACCGCCACGCCCCAGGCCAGGGCTGTGGCGACCGCGGTCAAGGTGGCCAGCCAACTGCCGGCCGCCAGCTCGGCGATTTCATAGAAGGCGGTGTCAGCGGACTTGAAGCCCATGCCGGCCGCCAGGTCCGTGGCGATCCAGGTCTGCACCACGAAGATCGCCCCCATCACCACAAGCGTGACCAGCGCCGCCTTGCCGATGCTGCGGCCGGGTTCATGCTTGATCTCCTCGGCCAGGGTGGAAATGGCGTCGAAGCCCAGGAACGACAACACCGCGATGGACACGGCTTGCATCAGCAGGGCGAAGTTGAAGTGCTCCGGGCTGTACAGCGGCGCCAGGGTCAGCTGGCCGTTACCGGCGCCACCGTGCAGGGCCGACCAGGCGTAGGCCAGGAAGATCCCCAGCACCACCAGTTGGGCCAGCAGGAACAGGATGTTCATCCGTGCGGTAAAGGTGATGCCGCGCAGGTTGACGAAGGTCGCGCTCAGCAGGAACGCGAGGATGAAACCGACCTTGGGAATGTCCGGGTACAGGTGATTCAGCGCCATTGCGGCGTACACGTACAGCAGCGGCGGGATCAGCAGGTAGTCCAGCAGCATCAACCAGCCGGCAATGAAGCCGACGTGCCGGTTGAGTCCCCGTTGCGCGTAGGAATAGACCGAGCCGGCCACCGGAAAGGCCCGGGCCATGCTGCCGTAGCTCAGCGCGGTGAACAGCATCGCCACCATGCCGATGATGTACGCCAGCGGCACCATCCCCGGCGCCTCGGCGTTCACGTAGCCATACACGCCGAACGGCGCGATGGGGATCATGAAGATCATCCCGTACACCACCAGGTCGGTCAGTGACAGGCTGCGTTTCAACTCCTGTTTGTAGCCAAATGCCTCGATACTCATGAGCCGTTTTCCTTTTCAGCTGTGTGGGGGGTGTCGCTTGCCGCTCTAGAGCAGCGGGGCCAGGTACGCGCTCCAGGTCCGTACCGCTTCGGGGCTGCGCAAAAGGTCGTTGCGTACTTCGATCAACACCGAGTCCAGGCCGCGTCCATCGCCGTGCACCGGGACCGTCATGTCGGTCAACGGGTTGATCTTGTAGGGTTGGTTACCGGCCGCCCGCAGCGAATGGCGGGCCAGCCCGTCGACGATGCGCTGGGCATAGTCCCGGGCTTCACCGAACAGCACGCCGGCTTCCAGTGCGCGTGGCTGGCCGTAGAACACCGGGGTGAAGCTGTGGATGCCCACCACCCGCACCGGGCGGTTGTCGGCCAGCCGCCGGTCGATCAACGCGCGCAGGCGATCGTGGAACGGATGGAACAGGCACTGCTGGCGGTAGGCGCGGGTGGCGTCGTCCAGGGACTGGTTACCCGGGACCTGGTAGATCTCGCTTTGTGGCGGGATGCTGTCGGCCACGTGAAGCGGGCGGTTCAAGTCGATCAGCAGCCGCGAGTAGCGAGCTGACAGTAACGTTGCACCGAGGGTCTCGGACAGGCGCTCGGCCAGGGCCAGGGCGCCGATGTCCCAGGCGATGTGTTCATGGGCGGCGGTTTCATCCAGGCCCAGGTCGTTCAGGGCCGCGGGGATGAAGCGGCTGGCGTGTTCGCACACCAGCAACAGGGGGTGTTCGGATTCTTCCCGCAGCAACCGGTAGGCCGGCTCGGTGTAGAGCCCCGACTCGGCACATTCAATAGATTCGCGCATAGTGCTCACAACGCTCGGCAGGTGACAGCGCCTCGGTCAAGGCCAGCTCCTGGGCCTTCAAGGCGAAATAGGTTTCGACCAGCGGGCGGGGCAGGGCCTCGAACAGCGCCCCGCTGTGACGCAGGCAATCCAGTGCCTGGGCCAGGGTCGTTGGCAGGGCGATGATGCCACGTTCGCGCCGCTGTGCTTCATCCAGCTCATCGGGTATTTCATCGGTCACGGCGTTCAGCGGCAGGCATTGCTCGATGCCCAGCCGTCCGGCGATCAACACGGCGGCCATCGCCAGGTGCGGTGAGGCGGTGGCGTCCACGGCGCGGAACTCCAGGTTGTACTGGTTCGCCACCGGTTTGCCGCCCAGGCTCACGGTCGGGCAGATGCGCAACGCCGCCTCGCGGTTGCGCTGTCCCAGGCAGGCATGGGAGGCGCTCCAGTGATGGGGTTGCAGGCGCTCGTAGGACACCGGGGTCGGCGCGGTGAAAGCGCACAGCGCCGGCAGATAGTGCAGCACGCCAGCCGCCCAATGGCGGCCGAGGCTGGAGAGCCCGTTGGCGCTGGCGGCGTCATGCAGCACCGGGTCGCCGCTCAGGTCCTGCAGGCTCAGGTGCAGGTGCACGCCGTTGCACACGGCGTTTTCCGCGGTCTTGGGGGCGAAACTCAGGTCCAGGCCCATTTGCCGGGCGATCTCCCGGCTGATTTCCCGCACGTTCACCGCTCGGTCGGCGGCGGCCACGCCGAGGGACGGACGGCAGGTGATTTCATACTGGTGCTTGCCGTATTCCGGCAGGAACATTTCCGGTTCGACCCCACCGGCCCGCAGCGCACCGAGCAGCCAGCCGGCGAACCCGGCCTGCTGGCGCTGGGCCTGGAGGCTGAAGGCCAGGCGATCGGGCAGGGCGGGCGTGGCGTTGAGGTTGAACTCATGCTCGAACGCGGCGTAGACCTGCAACCCCAGCGCTGTGCGGTAGCGTTCCACCTCGTCCTGCAGCAGCGTGCGCGGACAGGCGCCCCAGGGCCGGCCGTCGGTTTCGCGCACGTCGCAATGAATGAAATCCAGAGCGGGCGCTTCGCTGTCGGGACCGTTGTCGACGGTCACCCGGCTGGACAGGTCCGGTATCAGCCGCAAATCGCCATGGGCACCCCAGGGGTTGCTCGCCGCGATGATGTCCTGGGGCGTCAGCGCGCTGTTGGCCGGCACCCAGCCACACCCGGCGCTGGCGTAGTGGGCCAGCTCGTCGCTGGGGAACGAACGCCCGCGGGTCACGCCGATCAGGTCGGTGCTCACCAGCGTCGTCAGGGGCAACGGTGACAAGCGCGGCGTCGTGTCGAGGCGGCTCATGGCTGCATCTCCTGCAAGCGTCCGAGCACGGTGGCGGTGTCCGTGATCCAGCAATAGCCCTTGATCGCGTTCAGGCACACCAGGTGGCGCTGTTCGGTGTACGTGGCGCAGGCATCGTCCACCAGGGTGACCAGGTAGCCCCGGTCGGCGGCGTCGCGCACGGCCATGTCCACGCATTGGTCGGTGACGATGCCGGCGACGATCAGGTGGCGCGTTTCCAGGTTGCGCAGCACGTAGTCGATGTTGGTGGAATTGAAGACGCCGGAGGACGTCTTCGGCAGCACGATCTCGTTTTCCTGCGGGGCCAGCTCGGCGATGATCTGCGCCTCGGGGCTGCCCTTGGGCAGGTGCATGTCCGACAGCTTGTGGTCCAGGGAGCGGTCGCGGCCATCGGCGGTGAGGCTTTCGATGTGGGTGTGCAACACGTTCTGTCGCGCCGCCCGCATCGCGGCGAGCAAGCGCTGCTGGTTGGGAATCACCTGCTGCCGAGCGCGGCGGATGAAGTACTCGGCCTCGGGGCTGTCCAAGTGGGCATCGAATTGCACGTCCAGCCAGGCGCGTTGCATGTCCACCAGCAACAGGGCCGTATGGTCGCGGGTGAACGGCAGGTCCCGGGGAGAACGGTGGGGGAGCGAGAACATCCTTATTTTTCCTCCAGCAGGTGCGTGTTGAACGTCGAGCGCAAGGCGTCGATGCCGTCCAGGCGTTCGGCCAGGTCGGGGCATTGCAGCGCCAGGCAGGCGACCAGCGCCTCGACCTGGGCCAGCGCCGGGACCAGGCTGTCGAACGCCGAGATCGATTCCACCGGGGCGCTGATGATCAGGTCGGCCAGCTCGCGCAGGGGTGAAGCGTAGACGTCGCTGAACAACACCACCCGGGCATGTCGTTCCTTGGCCGCCTTCGCCACGCGCAAGGCCTGGGCCTGGTAGCGCCGGTAGTCGAAGATCAGCACCAGGTCCTGGCGCTGTATGTCGAACAACCGGTCGGGCAACTGGGCGTTGTCTTCCAGGGCGAAGCAACCGGCGCGCAGCAGGCGCAGATGGTTAAGCAAATAGTGGGCGAGGAAACTGCTGAAGCGCCCGCCAAAGCAATGCACCTGATGGCGGCTGTCGAGCAGCCACTGCATGAGCACGCGCACGTCTTCGGGTTGGGTCAGCGCCTGGGTATCGCTGAGATTGCGTTGGCTGACCGCCAGGTACTGGCTCCAGGTATCGCCTTGCTGCGCCTTGGCCCGGGGTTGCAACAGCGTGCGCGGGGAGCGCAGGCGGTGGTCCATGTCACTGAGCAGCGCTTCCTGGAATTGGGCATAGCCACCAAAACCGAGCTTTTTCACCAGCCGCACGATGGTCGGGTCGCTGACGCCAGCGCGGTCCGCCAGGCGCGACATCGGCCCCAGGCCGTTGCGCGGGTAATGATCGAGCAAGGCGCGGACGACCTTGCGTTCCGACGGCGTCAATACCAGGCCGGGATCGGTGATCAAGTCTCTGAGGGGCGGCATCCGTGCTCCTTGCCAGGATGGGTGTTGGTTTTCTTCCATAACTCCTGAAAATAGTATTTATGTAGCAGGTGCTACATGTCCAGCGCTTTTTGCGCCTCGTTTAAGAACTTCGAATAGGGTACGAAAGCACTGTAGGGCTTGGCTTTGGCTGATGCGAATCGGTATGTCAGCTAACGCTTTTTGTTGTGTAAGAAATGTCGCCGTTTTGTCCCGGTTATTTGATTTCGTATAAGGTGCTGTACAAGCAAAACCCGGATTATCCCGTTGATGAACCTCTTTGAAATGTGTGAGTTCCCGCGTGCAAGCCACCCGTCTGACCCTGATCTGCCATGCTCGCACCGTCGCCCAGAAACAGGCGCGTTTCAGCCTGGATGAGCCGCTGGACGTCGATTGGCTGGCCCCGCGCCGGGGTATTGGCAAGCATTACCCGAGCGTTCGGCAATTGCTGTGCGCACCGGAGCTACGCGCTCGCCAGACCGCCGCGTTGTTCGGCCCCGAGCCCCGGTTGGTCCAGGCCCTGGCCGATTGCGACCTCGGACGCTGGCGCGGGCTGTCCATCGATGCGTTGCACCAGGACGAACCGGCCGCGGTGCAAGCCTGGCTCGACGACCCTGACGCGGCGCCCCACGGCGGTGAGTCCGTCGCCGATGTGTGCCGCCGTGTCGGGGACTGGTTGACGGGCCTGCAGGCCCGGCCGGGGCACGTGCTGGCTGTCACCCATCCCTTTGTGATCCGTGCGGCGCTGGTCCATGCCATGGGCTGCCCCGCAGCGTTCAACCGGATCGACATCGAGCCGCTGTCGGCCGTCGAACTGCGCTTCAACGGCGTCTGGCGATTGCGCACCCAGGGCCCCGGCCAGGAGACCTCGCCATGAAGACGCTGTACGTCATCGGCATCGGAGCCGGCGACCCGGATCACCTGACGATGCAGGCGGTGAAAGCCCTGAATCAAGTGGACGTGTTCTTTCTCATGGACAAGGGCCCGGCCAAGGACAAGTTGCTGGACCTGCGCCACGAAATCTGCCGACGCTACATCGTCGATCACCCGCACCGTTTCGTCACGGCCGACAGTCCCGAGCGCCAGCGTGGCGAACCGGATTACCCGGCCAGCGTCGAAGACCTCAACCGCGCGAAACAGGCTACGTTCGAACGGCTGATCGATGAGGAGCTGTCCGATGGGCAACGTGGTGGTTTCCTGGTGTGGGGCGACCCTTCGCTGTACGACAGCACGGTGCGCATCCTGCAGTCGATACGCGAGGCGGGCCGCTGTGCCTTCGAATTCGAGGTGATCCCCGGCATCAGCAGCGTCCAGGCCCTCGCGGCTCGCCATCAGGTGCCGTTGAACAGCATCGGCGGCGCGCTGGAGATCACCACCGGGCGGCGCTTGGCGGCGGGGCAGGTGGGCGACGCCGCCACCGTGGTGGTGATGCTCGACGCCGAGGACGCGTATCGCCAGGTGAGTGATCCAGATACGCAGGTTTACTGGGGCGCCTATGTGGGGACGCCGGATGAAATCCTGATCCGTGGCCGGCTCGGGGACGTGGCCGATGACATCGAGCGCACGCGCAAGGCCGCGCGAAAGCAGAACGGGTGGATCATGGACACGTACGTGTTGCGCAAGCCCTGATTCGCCCGCCGGGCCTTACCCCCGCCCAAACCGCTCCCGATACACCGAAGGCGCCAGGCCCACCACGCTGCGAAACGCCACGCGAAAGCTTTCCACCGAGCGATAGCCGCACAGCTGCGCGATGTTGTCGGTGTTGTCTGCGGTGCTTTCCAGCAGCTCGCGGGCGCGGGCCAGGCGCTCGTGTTGCAGCCAGGCCTTGGGCGACACGCCACAGGCCTGGGTGAAATGGCGCAGGAACGTGCGCTCGCTCATGGCCGCCTGGCTGGCCAGTTCACGCACGCCGAGGGGTTCGTGCAGGCGCTCGCGGGCCCATTGCATGACGCTCGACAGGTCGCTGCGTGGCGTGCGGCTGACTGGCGAGGGGATGAACTGCGCCTGGCCCCCGGTCCTTTGCGGCGACATCACCAATCGCCGCGCCACCGTGTTGGCGACCTGGACGCCATGGTCCCGCGCCACCAGGTGCAGGCAGGCATCGATGCCAGCGGCGCTGCCGGCCGAGGTGATGACTTGGCCGGAGTCCACGTACAACACGTCCGGGTCTACCAGGATGGCGGGAAAACGTTCGGCCAGCTCGTCGGTGTAGCGCCAATGGGTGGTGGCGCCCAGCCCATCGAGCAACCCGGCCGCCGCCAGGACGAACGCGCCCGAGCAGATCGACAGCAGCCGCGCGCCGCGGGCGTGGGCCCTGCACAACGCATCGAGCAGGGCTTGGGGCGGCGGTTCGCTGCGGTTGCGCCAGCCGGGCACGACAATGGTCCGGGCCGTGTCGAGCAGTTCCATGCCGCCGTCGGCCAGGATCTGGAAGCCGCCCATGGCGCGCATCGGGCCGTCATCCACCGCGACGATCCGATGCTCGTACCAGGGAAACTCGAATTCGGGCCGTTCCAGCCCGAAAATCTCGACGGCGACGCCGAACTCGAACGTGCACAGGCCGTCATAGGCGAGGATCGCGACCAGGCCGGGGGTAGGCTGCATTTGTCGGAAAATTCCCAGAGAGTGTCGTATGCGCCACTGTAGCGGTAACCCAGGGCCGGATAAAGTCTGTCCATGCCCACACCCACCTTGGAGTACAAACGATGACTAGCCTGGTTCGCGAAGTGCCTGCCGCCCCGTCCGATATCGCCTTGGAGCATTTCCGCCGTCGCCTGGCGTTCGAGACCGATTGCTCCGACGTCCACGCCAGCCAACAGGCCGGCAACGTCGATTTTGTCCTGGTGGACGTCCGCGGGCCATTGGCCTACGCGCGCGGTCATGTGCCCGGGGCGATCAACCTGCCGACCCGCACGCTCGATGCCCAGGCCTTGGCCGCCTACCCCAAGACCACCCTGTTCGTGGTGTATTGCGCCGGCCCGCATTGCAACGGCGCGAACAAGGCGGCGGTGCGCCTGGCGACCCTGGGTTACCCGGTCAAGGAAATGATTGGCGGCGTCATGGGCTGGCTCGATGAAGGTTTTCGCCTGACCGGCCTGGTGGAACGTGTGACGGACCAGGCCATCGGCTGCGATTGCTGAAGCGGGCCTTTTCTCAAGGCCTCATTCGAACCAGGTCCTCCATGGCCGCCAGGAACCGATGAACGTCGTCTTCAGAGGTGTAGTGCGCAAGGCTGATCCTGGCTACGCCGTCGTGCTCGTCGACGCCCAGGGCACGAATGGTCTGCGGGCTGAAATGATGACCGTGCCAGAGACGAATGCCTTGTTCGGCCATGTACCGGGAAATCATTTCGCTGGGTGTCGACTCCAGGGTAAAGGCCACGGTCGGCACCCGGCGTTGCGGTTCATGGGATGCGCGGTAGCCATGGACATGAACGCCGTTCAAGCGGCCCAGGCCTTCCAGGGCCGACTGCACCAGTCGCTGTTCGTACTCGATGATGGCGTGCATTCCCGCGACAATCTGCTGCCGCTTGCCCGCCTGCTCGCCGCAGGTTGCGAAGGCGCGACCGACCCAGGCCAGGTGATCGATGGCGCCGAGGATCCCGGCGATGGCCTCGCGGCTCTTGCTCCCGGTTTCGAATTTATAGGGCGGCTTATCGACCGTGGGGCGGGGCTTGTAGGGCATGAGCCGTTCGAGCAAGGCCAGGCGCCCCCAGAGGATCGCGTGATGGGGGCCGTGGAGCTTGTGCGACGAGCACACCAGCAAGTCGCACCCCAGGGCCTGCACATCGATCACCCCGTGGGGCGCGAACTGGACCGCATCGACATAGACCACTGCACCCTTGCGCCTGGCGAGGGCGGCCACCGTGGCGACGTCATTGATCGTGCCGGTGACGTTGTTCGCATAGCTCACCGCGACGACCTTGGTTCGATCGGTGATGATCGAGTCCATGTCGGCGATGCTGAAACCGTGGGTAAGGGGATCGAACGGCAGCCAGCGGACGTTCAGTTCCAGGTCTTTCGCCAGCTCGAGCCAGGGTGAAATATTGGCTTCATGATCCGACTGGGTCAGGACAATCTCGTCACCTTTGCGAAGGCTTCGCCCGAGGCAACGGGAGAGCTGGAACGTCAGTGTCGTCATGTTCTGGCCGAACACGATTTCTTCGGCACAGTGGGCGTTGACCAGTGCGGCGGCTGCGCAGCGTGCCTGGTCGATGGCTTTTTCCGCAATGACCGACGTCGAGAAATGGCCGCCCAGGTTCGCATTGTGTTCAATCGCGGCCTCGACGCTCGCCTCCAGGGCGCGCTTGCACACCTGGGTGCCTGCGGCGCTGTCGAGAAACACGCCGTCGCGCGCCGATGCCAGGGAGAACACCGGAAACTGTTGCCTGATGCGCTCGATATCCAAAATCTCGTTCCTTCGTGGTGGCGACTGGGGGTGGTCAGGCTTTCAGGTCGCTGAGGCTGATGCCCTGGGCGAGCAGCAGGTCCCTGATTCGATCGGATTCCGCCCAGTTCCTTTCGTTACGGGCCGCGTTGCGCGCCGCGATCAGCTCGCTTTGTTCCGACGTCAGGCGCGTGGCCTGGGCGTCGAACAAACCGATGTCCAGCACCGCATTGAAACTGCGGAGCAGGTCGATGCGTTCCGATTCGGTCAGTTCATTGGACTTGATCACCCACCAGAACTCAGCCATGGCGCTGGGCGTGTGCAGGTCCTTTTCGAGCGCAGCGAAGAACCGTTGGTGGGACGCGGCATGGGTGGACGAGAAAGCCTCGCCGCCAGGGCCGCTGTTTTCCAGGGCGCTGCTGACCCGTCGCCGGGCTTTTTGCAATGCCGTGGCGACGTCATCCAGCGCCGCCCAGGAAAATGCCAGGGCGCTGCGATAGTGCGAGCCCAGCACCAGCAACCGGAACGCGCAGGGGTCGTAGCCCTTGTCCACCAGCGAGTCCACGGTGAGGAATTCCCCGCTGGACTTGGACATTTTCTCTGCCTCCACATTGAGGAACTCGCAGTGGAACCAGTAGTTGACCCAACGGTGGCCGAAGCAGCATTCCGATTGCGCGATCTCGTTGGAATGGTGGACGTTGATATGATCGATACCGCCGCAATGGATATCGATCCTGTCGCCCAGGTATTTGCTCGCCATGGCCGAGCACTCGATATGCCAGCCAGGAAATCCCAGGCCCCAGGGAGAGTCCCACTTCATGATCTGGCCAGGAAATTTCGAGGTCGAAAACCACAGGGCGAAGTCCGCCTGCGCGCGCTTCAACGGATCGTGAGTGACACGTTCGGTGGCGCGTTGCTCGTCCAGCACCAGTTGCCCCAGCTCATGGTAGGTCGGGAATTTTTCCACGCTGAAATAGACATTCCCGGCGCTTTCGTAGGCCACGCCCTTTTCCAGCAAGCGCTGGATCAACGCGATGATGTCGGGAATATGCTGCGTTGCCCGGCATACCACGTCCGGCCGGGTAATGTTCAACAGGCCGCAGTGGCGAAAGAACGCGTCTTCGTAGAATTGGGCGATCTGCCAAGGGGTCTTGTTCTCGCGAGCGGCACCCACCATCAATTTGTCCTGGCCGGCATCGGCGTCGGATTGCAGGTGCCCGACATCGGTGATGTTCATCACGTGCTTTACCATCCATCCGCGATGCCGCAGGGTCTTGGCCAGGACATCTTCGAAGATGTACGTGCGCATATTCCCGATGTGCGCGTAGTGGTAGACCGTGGGGCCGCAGGCGTACAGGCCGACATGGTTCTCAACGATCGGAGAGAAGGGCACGACCGTCCTGCCCAGGGTATTGAATAGTTCCATTTCCAACTCTTGCGTCGAGGGGGCATCGATGCCCCGGGCCATCCGGGCTCAGTGCCCGGAGGAGGTCGTGTTGCCTTGTCGGTCGAGATCCAGCCATTGATGGACACTCTCGCGATCCCACGCCCGCAGCGCATAGTCCTTCAACGTCTGGGGAACCGGATCATCGTTGTAGATGAGCCTGTTCAACATGCCGGCGGCGTCGACGTCGGCGATGCACCAGGTGTTGAAAAGAAATGCCTTGCCGTCCCGAAGGCTGTGGGACAAGGTCTCGACCAGCCGCTGGGCATCGGCCTGCGCCAATGGCCCCAGCGGTTCCTGTGACGGTGCGATGAAGATGGTCTCGGTGGGCCGGTTGCCGCGCAGGTTGAAGAAATCGCTCCTCAGCCAGGCCTGGACTTGCCGGGCTTGGGCGCGGGCCTGGACATCAGCCGGGAACAGGCGGGCACCTGGCGCAATGTCGTTCAGGTATTCGGCGATGGCGGATGATTCAGCCAGGGAAAACGCCCCGTCCACCAGCGTCGGAACGCGGTGGGTGAGCGAGACCCCGGTGAATGGCGGTCGCCGGTGATCGCCCTGGGAGAGGTCGAGGTAGTGCAGGTCGAAGTCGAACCGGCACTCCTTGAGCGCTACGAACGCGCACATGGCAAAGGGCGAAGTGCATTGGTGATCCACGTATAGCTTCATTGAGTCTCGCTCCATCCCATCGAGGTCAGCAGGCTTGCGCGACAGCTGCCTGGCTGAGTTGCACGTCGAAAAAGCCGGTGTCTTCGGCTTCTTTTGCCCGGATCCACAGGTAATCGGCGTAGGTGACCGCCGGGTCTTCGTGAACCAGATAAATGAAGCCGTAGTTCGTCGAGATCCCGATGGTCGGCGCAACGCGGTCGCCAATTTCCGGGGCCCTGATCATCTTGAAGAAACTCGGCCTGGCGCTCAGTTCTTCGAGCCAGCGGCGATGGGTCACCTGGCCGGAGACGCTGTTGATCATCCCGATGACTTCACAGGTCGCATTCGATCGGTTGACTTTATCCAGCATCGAATGGAACGCCTCGGGGTCGGCATAGCAGGCCACGCAGAGATTGACGGCGTTGACGCCGCGCACGCGGGTCATCGCGCTGAGCTCCTGGGTCCCCATCATCCGGGCTGCCCATTCGATCAGCATCGGACCGTTGGCCGTCACCATCACTTCCAGGAACGAAGGGCCGATGTCGACGCCGAATGCGTCCAGGCATTGGTGGACGTAAGCGATGATGGGGGCCGCTTCTTCCGAGAGCAGGTCGATCAGCACTTCACGGTCGTTGACCACCCCGGCGCCTGGCACGGGCTTGCGATTGTCGCGCCAGATTTCGAAGACGAAATGTTCACCGGCGCGGGAAACCGCCTGCACCAGGTATTGCTGGCCAGCCAGGTATTCCATCGCCAGCAGCGTGTCGTTGATGAGCCCCATTTCATTGAGCCGGCCCAGCTCCTTATCCACCGCGTGACGCACCTGCGTCGTCTCGTAGCAGAAATGAATGCCGTCCGCCCCGGCGCTGTTGACCGGCTTGATGACCACCGGCCAGCCATCGATCGTCTCGATCGCCGTCTCGACCTCGCCCATCTGATGGATCAAGGCCACCCGGGCGGCCGGAATGCCCAACTGATGCAGCCGCTTGGCCATGTGCCATTTGTCCCGGCGGCAGGCCGACAGCGCCGTGCCGTTGCCAGGCGTGCCCATCAGTTCGCTGAGCCGGTCGGCCAGCTCGACGCCGGACTCGCAGCCGGGAATGATGAACGCCGGCTCGAATTCGGCCAACGCGTCCGTCAGTGCCTCGAGGTCCTGCGTTGCGACGAACCGCTGCTGGAAATCCCCTGGCCGGTAGCTGTCCACGTCATATTCGAGAATTTCGGCGGATGTCTGCACATGGATGCAGGTTATTCCATACCGCTTGAGTTCGTCCGCAAGGCTTGCCCCGGTCGAGTAGGCATCGACGATCACCGCGTATTTCATGTTCTAACTCCTTCGACTGAAAGGCGACTAAGGTGGGAATAGCCGTTGTAGGTCGCGGCCAGGCAGATAAGGACCACCCCCGCGAAACTGAATGCTGAAAAGGCCAGTCTCGAATCAACGGTTTGAAAAATGATGGTGAACAACGGGGCGGCCGCCAGGATGGCTTCCGTGGTCACCGGTTCGCAGCGCTTTATTCCTTCCTGCAACAAGAGCAGCGGCAGGATCACGCCGACGAACGCCAGCAGGACCAGGGCGTCGAGATGATCGAGGACGGCGGCGACCTTGCCCGGGTTCAAGCCGGTGTAGACGCCGGTGACCGCCAGCAAGAGATAGAACCGATGGGCGTAGAGATAATGGCTTGACGCCCCATGATCGGCGACGACCTTCGAGAGAATGCTGGTCAACGCCATGGCGACACCGCACACCAGCATCATCAGGTAGCCCAGCAACACCTGGTCGCTGTCGAACTCATGCTTGACTGCGGTGCGTCCGTCCATCGAGACCCAGCCCAGGTAGACGCTGGCCAGGGCGATGACCAGGGCGGCGATGTAGTCGGCCGGGATCATGATCGCCGTGGGGCGCAATAGCTTGTTCAGCACCAGCGTCGAAATGATCCCGACCCCGCCCACCAGCGCGCTGACGATGGCCGGCTCCACCCATTTCAAGGCCAGCAGGAAGGATATCCAGAGGGCGGCGGAGCTGACGTTGAGCATCAGCAGGCACCGGCGCACGGAAGCCTTTTTTCCTGGCGCGGCAAGCAAGGCTGGCGTCGCGCGTTTGCGAGCCATGTAGCCGAAAAAGAACACAGGCCAGGCGACGGCGAATAACACGAAGGTCGCGATGACGCTGTCGAGGCGTTGCAACAGGATCCCGAAATACACCTCCTTGAGCCCATCGATCACGTTGACGAGCATCAACGCCGTGATCCCTACAAACAGAGCTTGTGCCGTGCGCATGGTGCGGATTCCAGTCAGGAAAGCGGTCATAGGGCGGTGAGCGTGCGAATGTTCCCTTTTCTCGCTTGCTTGTAGCGTTGCAGCAGGGCTTCGGCCGGCAATGTCCTGGACAGCTTCGCGACTTCGTCCAGGCCACTCTGTAGATCGCCCAGGATGCGCTGCAGGGCAGGCTCCGACAGCGTGTCGAGCGGGTGGGCCCTGAGCCGTTCGTTCCCGTGCAGGCGTTCCAGCAGGGCGTAGGTGATGATGTCGGCGACCGTCGGCGGGTTGATCACGAAGCCGATGGAAAAGGACTCTTCATGGGCGACCGTGGCATGCCAGTAGCCCCGGGGCATGAACGTCGTGGTCCCGGGCTTTACCAGCCGCTCCTCGTGGCCGTCGGGCATCGTCAGCGGTAGTTTTGCGCCGGTGTAGGGGTGCGTGCCTGCCTGGTAGAAGCGGTTCGGGTTATTCGGGAAGAAGGGGTAGATGGGGTCCGGCAGCGAAGTGTTTTCGGCAAACCTCCAGGTCTTTTCGCCCTTGATCTGGATCATGAAGTTGGTTTCATGATCGAAGTGCGTCGCCACTTCCACGCCATGGTTGGCGGCGAACGCCTCGCAGCTCACATAGTGCCGGGGAATGTCGAGTATCTTCGCCAGTTCATCGCAGGCCAGGGAAATCGCGGGCAGCGCTTCCAGATCCTTCAGGTAAACCATCGCGGCGCCATCGTTGTACGGTGCGAGGGCATCGGCGGACCGGGCCACGGTGGTGCGCTTGCCCCCTGCAAAGAGCAGGTCGACGGGCCCCGGCAGCGCCCTGAACAACGCGCGGATGTCCTGGAATTCCTCCAGGGCCGACAATTGCGTAAAGCGGCTCATCGCGCCGTCGGCGACGTAGGAGCGCTTGGGCCAGCACGTGTCGAGGAACACCTCGGTCTGGTCGCCAAACATCTGCTGCAGAATATTCATCGCGCATTCCATCCTTGAAGCGGCGCGCATTGCGCGCCGCATGGTTTCATTACACGGCCGCGGCCACTGGCTGAGTATTCGCCGTGGCGTAGAAGGCGTTTTCCCGCTGGTGCAGGTACCCCTCGTAGACGCGGGCAAGCTCATCGCTGCGGGTCTTCAGTTGGTGGGTGGCGCTGGCGAACAGCGCTTGCTGCTCGTCTCGCGACAGGCCGACCATTTCCCCCTCGGCGCGACCCAGTGCGTTGAACAGCAGCTTGGCCAGCAGTTCGGTTTCCGAGCGCTCATGGCCGATTCGCTGGCAGATGGTTTCGACTACCGCGGCATGGTCGTGGAAGTGCCAGCCCAGGCGGCAAAGGCGGAATTTCACCGAAATCGGCGAGTCTTCCCACCAGTTCAGCGAGGCGTCGAGTTCGGCGTCGGTGATCCCGGAGAACTCTTCCACCAGTTGTTGGTGGCGTTTTTCCCAGAGGGTCAGCAACGCGTGGATGCTGCCGAAGTTGTAGGGCGCCGGGCCATGTATCTTCCAGTTGACCAGCGCCGGGCTGACGTTTTCAGCGTGGCGGATGCCCGTCCGGCTGGCTTCCAGGGTGGCGCGGATCGCAGGGGAGTGGGCCCAGAACTCGGCCATCACGCAGTGGACGATGTTGTTGCGAATCGTCCGCTGCTTGCCGAGGGTGTAGTTCTGGTGCAGGTGCTGCTGGTCGTACTCGGAGCCTTTCAGGCCGATGAGGCTGGCTTGCAGGTCTCGGAAGGAAACCTGCCAGTCGCGGATGATCATTTGCGCACGGGTCAAGCCGCGGCCCTGTGCCGCGCGTTTCTGCGCCGTGTCGGTGGCGACATCCAGCAGCATCTGGTAGATGCCCAGGCACAACTCACGCAGGCAGTCGGTGTAATGGGCCCAGCCACCTTCGCCCTGGGCGCCCGGCCAGTCGACCATCAGCTCATGGTCCGGCACCTGGATCAGCGTATTGCAGAAGCGGCGCACTTCACGGGCAATGGCAGTCTGCGCGATGCCTTCTTCGGGCACGCTGTCTTCAGGGTACTGCCCGCGGGCTTGCACGACGGGCAGCCAATACGCCGCTTCCCGGACCGCCACGCTGGCGGTGTTGCTGGCGTTCAACGCCTTTCGCAGTTTCGACTCGGCGATGGAGTAGTTGAAGCTGGCCATCGCCTGCTTGGCCAGGCCTACCGACAGTTGGGAAACGGTTTCGCTGGCGTCGATATCACCCTCGACATCGTGATGCACGCGGCAATACCCCAGGTCGAGCCGGGTATGGAGCGGAGCGCCGAGGAATTTGTGGTAGATGTCGCCATCGCTGGAGATGAGTTGCAAGACCGGCGACATGATGAAGATATGGCTGCCCACCAACTCGGAAATGCGCGGGTCGGGTTGGGAATTTTCCACTTCGACCCACACCGGAATCGTTGCTTCGTTGACCGCACCGATAAGCTGGGGATCGTTGAATACGCTGTCCACCAAGCGGTTACAACCACTGCAGGACTGGCTATGGAAATAAATCAGGATCGGCTTGCCAGTCGATTTGGACTGCTCAATGGCGTGGACGTAGGACGTGTGGTGGACCCAGTCAATCTTGTTGGTTTCGCTCATTTCTATGCTTCCATTCACGGTGGTTGAACATTTATTTGACGGATTTCAGGACATCGTCGAGCAGCTGTGCCCGTGTCGCCGGATTCGTCCAGAGCGCCTGGGCGTCGGCGGTCAGGGTATGGAGCGGGTCGCAGTAGAGAAAAACCTGGTCCTTTTTCACGGCCGGCGCGCGATAGGCGGCGATGCCCAGGTAGGGGTCGTAGTAGTCGTAGCTATGGATATCGCGCTTGCCGCCACCGCCGGGCAGATCCACGATGAAATGCGGGGTGTTGTGCCCGGCGATCAGGCCACGGGTGGATTTTTCCAGGGCGATCGAATCGCGAAGGCTGGTCCTGAGTGCCTCGACGCCACGGATCATGTCCCCTTGAAAGCAGTAATAGGGGCGCACGTTCAAGTAGGCGAGGCACTCGTTCAAACGGTGCATGGTCTGCGGGTTGTCATTGACGCCTTTGAGGATGACGGCCTGGTTCCTCACCTCGACGCCACGCTGGTGGAGCAGCCCCAAGGCCTCGGCGGTGATCGCCGTTATTTCGTTCGGGTGGTTGAAATGGGTGTGGATGGCAATGGACTTGCCCATCGTCCTCGCCCGGTCCGACAAGCGCGAGATGGCATCGGTCCAGTCGTGGTCGCTCTGGATCTTCATCGGCAGCACGGCCAGGCCTTTGGTGGCGAAGCGCATGCGCCGTACGTGGGGAACGTCCAGCAGCCGTTCACCGATCTCGGTGATCTGCCGGGCCTTGAGCCGGTAGGCATCGCCGCCCGAGATCACCACGTCCTCGACGCTGGAGTTGGCCTCTATGTAGCGGAACGCCGGTTCCCAGCGCTCGCCGGGGGCATTGATCTTCTTCTTGGTCACCGCATCGGTGTCCAGCCCCACCGCATAGCTGCGGGTGCAATAGCGGCAGTAGACCGGACACACATTGGTCGCCAGGAACAGCACGCGATCGGGGTAGCGGTGGGTCAGCCCCGGGGCCGGCGAATCATCCTGCTCGCCCATGGGGTCGAGTTTCACCATGGGATGGTCGACGCAGATCTCCGAGGCCAGGGGCAGGAACTGGCGTCGCAACGGGTCCAGGTAGGGGTTGTCCCAGTCGATCAGCGAAAGGATATAAGGCGTCAGCCGGATCGACATTGGTGCCATCTGGTGACCTTCCTCGAGGTCTTTCAGGAACGCGGCACTGATCCTGTTCTTGATCAGTGCGCCCAGCGCGCCGACGCTGGTAATGGCATTTTTTTCTTGCCACAGATGATTGTGAAACAACTCGGCGTCAATCGCTTTCCAATGATCCAGGTCGCGCCAGAATTCATCACTTCGAAAGGCATAGCGCAGCGACAATAATGGTTCCAGACGCTGGCCTTGAGAAGAATGGGCAATCAATGACTTTAATTGAATGCCTGCAAAGTCATAATCCACAATGTTACTTGACATGTGTTGTCGTCCCTTTCAAGTGGCGGCGTCCGTAGACTGACAATACTCATTAATTATCGTAAATCAAGGCGCTGTTTTAATTATTTATCCGGCACTTTTTCGAGGTGAAAGTGTGCGCATCGCCAATGATTAATTGCAATTTTTTGTCCGGGGTATAACCGGGCCAGGCGTTAATATCGGGCGCGCACTGTTCTACGCGGCGTTATCGGCGCCTGAAACGGTTAATAAAAATTTTACACGTGCGTAATGATTGTTTAATTAGGCACGGTGCCGGATTTCGCTTCTGGATGAATGACTGCCGTCGAAGACGCGACAACGCTCGGTTGAGGCTGCGTCGTGCCCGAGGACTGGGTCGTGGAAGACTGCACCAGGTATTGCGCGACGTTGGCGATGTCCTGGTCGCTGAGGGACTTGGCCACGGTCACCATGACAGGCGATGGGCGCGAGGCATCACGGAAGGCGCGCAGTTGTGTCTCCACATACTTGGCGAATTGCCCCGCCAGTTTGGGGTACTCGGCGTTTTCCGACGCGCCAGCCGTGCCATGGCAGGACGCGCAGGCGACGATGCCGCGGGTATGGTCGCCGCCGTTGAAGAGCCGTTCCCCGGCCCCCACGTCAACGGCCGCCGAGACAGCCGGTTCGTCGAATGGGCAGGCGTCTGGCTGGGCTTTGACGACACCGCCCATCTGGGTGCAGGTGCCCTTGGGAACAGCGACCCACTCGCGTGGATCGTTATCGACCTTGCTCATCTCCGAGCAGTCGTGCAGGCAACTGCTGTCGGAGCAATCGTTATGGCCGGCCTTGGCTACGCCGTAGCAAACCTCGGTCTCTGCCGTCTTGTCAGCGGCCACATCGGCCAGCGAAGCACTGCTGATGGAGGCCAACGCGGTGGCCACCAGAATATCTTTTAGATTCATCACGCAAGTTCCCGGTCAAGGTTTAATACAGTCATTTATTTTTATCAGTCCTTCGCACACGCGAAGGGCCGTACGACGGCCCGTCTGGAAACATGCCTCAGACAGGCGGCGAGTTATTCGATGTTCAATGAGGTTTTAGCAGTGCCCGTGACAAGAGAACTTGTCCAGCAAGTCGTGCCGGCACCGGATGTGCAGGAAAACAGGAATGTCGGGGAGGAAGGTAGCAATACGTTGGCGCCGCGTGGGCGAAGTTGATTCGTGCAAGTCAGTGGTTCGATACATTTATCGCTCCCTTTTTGTACAGGCCGCGTCTGGCGACTTGTCCGGAATCCGTTCCTGTCAGGTGACAAATCGTGCGTTCGTTTATCGAAGCCGCCATGTCCCTGTCGTATCTTCACCGTGAAATCAAATGTATTGCTTTAGTGCGAGTTTGCAAGGTGCTTTCTATTTGTAGCCCACGGCCAGAATATGTCTAATCGATATAAGCTTATAAGATGTTTCAAGATGTAACAGAGCGCGACCACGCTTTTACAGCGGGGGTGTCGGCCCGGCAGGACGCGCTCATGGCGAAAAAATCTGCCCGACTCAGCGGCTCAGGCAGGGTTCAGGAAATGGCGACCAGCAGGCCATCGTTCAACCAGCGGGTGACCAAGGCAGCGCTGTCGACAAGCTGCGGCTGACCCCGTGCGCCGTAACACGCCTGGGCGGCGATCAACGCGTCGCCCAGGGTCGTACCCTCCGCCAGGCGCTCCAGCGCGGCGGCTTCCCAGGGTTCGACCTCGCGTGCTTCGACATTCCAGCCGTTCCGATAGACAAGGACGGTACAGGCGTAGCGGTTCACCGACGGTAGGGGCTGGCCTTGCTGGCGGTGAGCGGACCATATCGCGACCACCGGCCATTGGCAGGGCAGCAACCCACAGCTCGGTGGCAAGGTGAATCGCTGGACATCCAGCTCCGCGCTGCTCATGGCGGCCAGTGCCCGGGGATCGAGTGCCGTGGCATCGCGGGCGTGAGAGGCCAGGTGGATCAGCCATTCCAACGACGCCACCGCCGCGAAATAAGGGTAGGGTGCCACGGGCGCATAGTGTTCGAGGAACATCGGCAGGCGCTCGCCGAACAGGCCCAGGTCGGGATGTCGCGACGGGTGGCGCCGCCCATACGCGTAGGCGAGCGAGCGGAAGAACGGGTCGCCCACCAACGCCTTGATGACCGGATAGGTCAAGGCCAGCGATTGTTCCTGGTGCCGCCAAAGCCCGCTGCGGTAACGCGCGAAGCGTCGCTGATCGCCCGCGCTGGCCGTCTCCAGCCACCCGTGTGGCAGGACCGAGGATGACGGGGAATCATCCAGCGCCTGGGTAAAGCTGACCTGCAGGGCCGCCAGTTCTTCACGTGTCATGCAGCACCTCCCGGGCGATCGTCCGTGCGATCTCGACCTGGTCGAGCAGTCCACCCAGGGGCGGCAGGCGTGTGTCCCATTCAATCAGTACCGGGACCGGGCCAAACCGGCGCAATGCGTCGCGATACAGCGACCAGACCGGTTCCGCCACCGCGCTGCCATGGTCGTCGATCAGCAGGTCCTCTTCCTGGCTATGGCCTGCCAGGTGAAACTCACGGACAGCCGATTCATCCAGGGCCTGCAGGGCGGCAAGGGCGCATTCACCGTGGTTGCACTGGTTGACGTAGAGGTTATTGAGGTCGAGCAGCACCGCACTGCCGGTGCGTGCCACCACTTCGGCGAGGAACTGCGCTTCGCCCAGGGTATCGCCGTGGTAGCGCAGGCTGGTGGAGATGTTTTCCAGCAGCAACTGTTGGCCCAATGCCTCCTGGACCTGGTCGACCCGGTCGCAGACCAGCTCCAGCGAGGCTTCAACCAAAGGCAGCGGCAGCAGGTCGTTGAGGCACCGGTCTTCAATCGCCCCCCAGCTCAAGTGCTCGGAAACCAGGAATGGATGCACCTGTGCCGCCAGGCGTCGTATGCGTTCGACATGGGCACTGGAAAACCCATGGACCGAGCCGATGCCCAGTCCGACACCGTGCAGGCTGATGGGATATCGTTGCGCCAGGCGTCGAAGGATGTGCAGGTCCTTGCCGCCCGGCCCCAGGTAGTTCTCCGTGTGCACCTCAAGCCAGTCAACGGCGGGATGGCCGTCCAGGAACGCTTGATAATGAGGGGCCCTGAGGCCAACACCAATCCGTGGTAATGGACGCACTGTCTGACTCGCTTCTCGATGGTCGCCGCTGATCATAGCGCAGTGCCGGATCGAATTGAGCAACCACCGATAACCGCTGTCTACCGCCGGCACGGTGTTTGCCGTACGGCTATCGAACGATGGAGGAAGACTGATGTACAAAGCGCTCGCCCTGTTCCTGTTGCTGGTTTCGTCCGGGTTGCAGGCCCAACCCTCGCTGCTCACCGACCTGCCGCTCAACTACCTGGCCCAGGCCGACGAGCAGGCCCGCAACCGACCGCTGGTGATCTTCCTGCATGGCTCCGGCAGTAACGAACAGGACCTGTTCGAACTCAAGGATGAACTGCCCCAACATTACAACTACCTGTCGGTGCGGGCGCCCAAGACCATGGAGCCGGGGCATTACCAGTGGTTTGCCAAGGCCGGCGAGGGCGCCTATGACGGCGACCCTGCGGACCTGAAGGCCAGCGGCCAGGTGCTGCTGGATTTCATCGACAAGGCCCGGGCCAAGTACCCGACCGACGCGAGCAACGTCTACCTGGTGGGTTTCAGCCAGGGCGCGATGATGAGCTACGAAGTGGCCCTGCGACATCCCGAGGCGGTCGGCGGCATTGCCGCGATGGGCGGGCGGGTGCTGTCGGTGCTGCGCGGGCAGTTGAGTCCGGAAGAGTCGCGCCGCACGCTGGCGGTGTTCATCGGCCATGGCACGGCCGACCCGATCATTCCCTACCACGACGGCACCGAGGCCAATACCTTGCTCAAGACCCTGGCGCTGGAGCCGGAATTCCACGCCTACCCCGGCGTGGGCCACACCATCAGCGCCCTGGAAGTGCAGGATCTGCGGGCCTGGTTGGAGCGGCTCAATCCCTAGTGGAATGGGAGACCGCGGTGGGGCTTTCGCGAGCAAGCTCGCTCCCACAGCGGGCACTCGGTCATCTGTGGGAGCCTGCTCGCGAATGCCCCGACCCGGTCCCGAAGGCACACCCGCATCCCATCACTGGCCGCTGGCGATCCGCTTCACCAAGGCTTCGTGAGCCGCCTTGTCGCTGGGCCGCGAGATGATCTGCACCACGGCCATGTGGGTGCCGGATGCGCCGATCAAGGTGGTGTCCAGCGTTGGCCCGCCCCCCTGGGTCGCACGGGTGTCGAGTTGGCGCAGGCCCAGGCCGGTGGTTTTGAGGGTCAGGCTTTTCTCACCGAGGATCTTCGCGTCGGGCAGGCTCTTGGTTTTCTGCACGGCAAACTCTGCGAAGGTGGTATCGAGGAACGCCGCGTCGTCGTCCTTCACCGCCGCGCCGCCGGCGATGGTGTTTTCTGCGGTGATCACCACCGTCTTGCTGGTGGCGTTGCTGTACATCGTTCCGCTGGCCCCGGCGGTGCCTTGGGCGGCTTCGCCGGCGGGCAGGGGCGTGGCGATGAAGCCCTTGGGCAAGCTGAAGGCGAACTTGCCGCCCAGCATCGAAACCCTTTGCGCCGGGGCATCGCCGGTGGTTTTTGACGGGGCCGCCTGGGCCGATACACCCGCGAGGCCGACGATCGCCACCAGCAAGACGGCGGCCGGTTGACTCAGCAATGACATTCAGATTCTCCACGGGACGCTTGAAGGGCGATCATCCCATGGGCGTCGCACTGGACTCCAGCGTCCGGGGAAAAAGCCGACGGTCATTTCGTCATCGGCGTCGTGGCGCGGCGTTCAGCGATCCCAGTAGGGCACTTCGCCAAAACACTCCAGGAAGAAGTCGATGACCGTGCGGACCTTCACCGACAGGCGTCGGCTGCCTGGCCAGAGGATGGCGATCTGCTGGGGTTCGAGGCTGTTGGAGGCCTGGTAGTCGCGCAGCACCGGGACCAGCGTGCCGTTGCGCACCGCCTCGCCGATCAGCCAGGACGGGAACATCACCAGCCCCAGGCCTTGTTCGGCGGCCTGGGTCAAGGTATCGGCGTGGTTGCCGGTGATCGGTCCCTTGACGCTGTAGGGTGTCCAGGCCTGGCCCGGGCGCCGGAAGAACCACCGCTGCTGGCCGGTCACGCCTTTGTAGGCCAGGCACTGGTGATGGGCCAGGTCCTGGGGCTTGAGCGGTGTCCCATGGCGAGCCAGGTAGTCCGGGCTGGCGGCGATCTGGAAGCGATGGGGCGCGAGGATACGGGCCTGCATGCTCGAATCGTGCAACGGACCGATGCGAAACAGCAGGTCGGCGCCTTCCTGCAAGGGGTCGACATAGCTGTCGGTCTGCTGGATGTCCAATTGCAGCTTCGGGTAGCGGGCGCACAACGCGCCCAGCCAGGGTGTCAGGTGGCGTTGGCCGAATACCACCGGGGCGTTGATCCGTACCAGCCCCGAGGGCTCGCTGTGTTGCTCCTGCAGGGCCTGTCCGGCTTCCTCCATCTGGACCAGCATCAATCGTGCGTGATGCCCCAACAGGCGCCCGGCTTCGGTGGGGGAGACGGCGCGGGTGTGGCGATAAAGCAACTGTTGGTTCAGGGCCTGTTCCATCAGCTGGATCTGCCGGGAAATCGAGGACGGTGCCAGGCCTTCGCGCCGGGCCACTTCTGAAAAGCTGCCGTGATCCAGCACGGCGACAAACAATCGCAGTGCCTTGAAGCCCAGTTCGTCGAGACCCTGCATGGTGCTGCCTGCCTGTGCGTATTGCGCAAAAGTGTTGTCTGGATACTCCCATTTATCGCACAGGGGCGCCAGCCGATAATACCGGCCATTCTTCGACGAACAAGGGTTAAAGGCATGCAAGCATCTTCACTCAGCGAGGCCGCGCGGGGAGCGACGACCGCCCAACCACGGTCATGGTTGCGCTGGTTATTGTTGCCTCTGGTCATCCTGGCCGGCATGGGCCTGTCGGTGGAAGCCGGCCTGCTCGGGCCACTGGGGGGCCAGGTCGGTCATCTGTGGGCCACCCTGAGCATTTTCGGCGTCGGTGCGGCGATCCTGTTCCTGCTGTTGTTGCTCAGCGGCCGGCAGCAAGGCCCGGCCTTGCATGAACTGCCGCGCTGGCAGTTGATCGGTGGTTTCCTGGGGCCGATCTACGTGGTCGTGCTGACACTCGCCACGCCCCACATCGGCATCGCCATGACCATGATCGCGATCCTCTCCGGCCAAGTCGGCAAAAGCGTCCTGATCGATCATTTCGGCTGGTTCGGTACGGCCCGCAAGCGCGTCAATGGCGAGCGCTGGCTGGCGTTGGCCTTGATTGTCGTTGCCCTTGTTCTGATTGCCCGAGGTTGACCATGAATCTGTTCATCTTATTGCTGGTGGTCGTTGCGGCCGGTGCGGTGCTGAGTGTGCAAGCGGCCATCAACGGGCGCCTGGGCCAGATGGTCGGCGTGCTGCGTAGCAGCCTGCTGACCTTTGCCGTGGGCACGGTGACCACCGGGTTGCTGATCGTGTTCTTCGAGCCGGCGCATGCCTTGACGCTGCTGGATATGCCGAAATGGCAACTCAGCGGGGCCTTGTTTGGCGTCGTGTACATGATGGTGATGGTCGGCGCGGTGCCCAGGGTCGGCACGGCCGTGGCCACGGTAGCGGTGATCGTCGGCCAACTGGGCATGGGCATGCTGATCGATCACTTTGGCTGGCTGGGCAACCCCGCCATCGAATTGTCCGGTAGCCGGATACTGGCCATGGCCTGCCTGGCACTGGCGCTGGTGTTCATGTACCGCAGCAACGCGCGCCAGGCCTGATCCCTTCAGTCGGGCTCCACGTTCATTTGCAGGCTGCCATCGCCCAGGCGCTCCGTGCTTCGCACGATGCCGCTCTGGCGCCGGCCTTCGGCGCTGAACACCACGATCTGGGCTTTGTCCAGGTCGTCCGGCATCGGCGGCTGAACGTGCAAGGCGAACCACACGGGCTTATCCTCGTCGAGGCGCTGGACGTCATACTGGCAGTCGATGCTTTTGGTCTCGCGGCCAAACAGGGTGTCGAGGCCGTAGTCAAGGTGGTTGCTGTCGGCAGGGGCGTTTGGCATCGGCAGTCTCCTGGAAAGGTGCACGCGGCTGATGTTCAAGTGATCCGTGGGGGAATGGAAAATTCCATCGGGTTGCCGTTCAGAATTGATAGCCGACCCCGGCGTAATATCCCCATCCCTCGGAGCGGGCGCGGAACTGGCCGTCGCCAAAGTCGAGCTCGCTGCCATCCTGCCAGTTGCCGCCGTTGTGAAAGTAGCGGCCCACCAGGGTGAAGCGCAGGTGCGTGAAGGCATACAGCAGGACGTTGGTCGCAACCGTGGCATTGGCGGTGCGCGCGGGGTTGTCCTTGTGCAGGTCCGAACCGAAGTCGAAGTTGGTGAAGCCGATGTAGGTCAGTGAAGCACCGTTGCCGAACTGACTGATCGGCACGATGTACTTGAGCTGGGCGCGATAGCCGTCCCAGGAATATTCGTTGCTGGCGCCATAGTTTTCCCATTGGTATCGACCGTAGAGGTTGGCCGACAGGTTGACCCTCGAACGGGTGTCGATGTCCGTGCCCAGGCCGCTGTACAGCGTGTTGGCGCGGTTGGCGCTGTTGCTGCCGTGGTCGTAGATCCAGTCGAACGCCACATACCATTCCTTGATTGGCCCGATGGCCAGGCTGCGGCCGGCCAGGGTATCGATGGAAATACGCGGCTCGTGCTCCATGAACACCGGGGAGCCGTGGTCCCATACCCCTTTGTCGTGGCTGTTGCCGATAGTGAAGATTTTCGGGATGTCGACGTAGCCATACAGCTCGAAAGGGCCCTTGCGACCGAAATACTCGTACTCCAGGTAAACGTCGTCGGTCGGTTGTGGACCGAAGCTGATGTCCTTGCTGCCGATGATCGTCAGGTCCTGGTTGTACCAGTCCGACAGGTAGGCGCCTTTTTTCGCCGGGGTGGCGTCGGGGCTGAGGGTTTCGCCCTGGGCGGACGTTTCGTTCGTCTGCGCCAGGGTGGTGGCGCTGGGTAGTCCGGTAACGACGGCCAGGAGCAGGCCGATTGTCCAATGGCCGGGCGAGGTGCGACGCAGGGTAGTGAGGTGCATGGAAAATCCTTGTCCGAGCGGGCCGGAGCCCGTGTTCCGTAGTTGAAAAAAACGTCGTCGATCAGCAGGAGGGTGACCTGCTGCGCAAACGTTTGCACATCCTGTACCAGAACTTGCCACCGGCTTGAAAAACAAAGGGATTCGTGTTGATTCCTGGCCCTATGGTCAATTCCCTGGAGCGAGCGGCGGGATGAGCCCCAACGAGGGCGTGCGGCACTCATCGTGCGCGACACTGGCGCGCCGGCGATGCTGGTAGACTCGCTCACCTTGACTTACGAGAGGTGTCCCCATGAGCGAGCCGATTCGCCTGACCCAGTACAGCCACGGCGCCGGTTGCGGTTGCAAGATTTCGCCCCAGGTGTTGGAAGTGATCCTGGCCGGCAGCGGTGCGCAGAACCTCGACCCCAACCTGTGGGTGGGCAACGCGTCCCGGGATGACGCCGCGGTGTACGCCATCGACGAGACGCGCGGGGTGGTCTCGACCACTGATTTCTTCATGCCGATCGTCGACGATCCTTTCGACTTCGGCCGCATTGCCGCCACCAACGCCATCAGCGATATCTACGCCATGGGCGGCGATCCGCTGATGGCCATCGCGATCCTCGGATGGCCGGTGAACGTGCTGGCCCCGGAGATCGCCCGGGAAGTGATTCGCGGCGGCCGTTCGGTGTGTGACGAGGCGGGCATTCCCCTGGCGGGCGGGCATTCGATCGATGCCCCGGAGCCGATCTTCGGCCTGGCCGTCACCGGCCTGGTGCAAAAGCGCCACATGAAACGCAACGACACCGCCACGGCGGGATGCCGCTTGTACCTGACCAAGCCCTTGGGCATTGGCATCCTCACCACCGCGGAAAAGAAGGGCAAGCTGCGCGTGGCCGACGTCGGCCTGGCCCGTGACTGGATGTGCACCCTGAACAAACCCGGCAGCCGCTTCGGCAAGCTCGACGGCGTGACGGCGATGACCGACGTCACCGGCTTCGGCCTGCTCGGGCACCTGGTGGAAATGGCCGACGGCAGCCAACTGACGGCACGCATCCGCTACGACGCGGTGCCGCGCCTGCCGAGCGTCGAGTATTACCTGGACCTGGGCTGTGTGCCGGGCGGCACGTTGCGCAACTACGACAGCTACGCCAGCCGGGTGGGACGGGTCCAGGAGCTGCACAAGCGGGTGCTGTGCGACCCGCAGACCAGTGGTGGCCTGTTGATCGCCGTCACCGCGGAGGGTGAAGCGCAATTTCTCCGGGTCGCCGAGGAACTTGGCCTGGCGCTGGCGCCGATTGGTGAACTGGTCGAGCGACAGACCCACGCGGTCGAGGTGTCATGATGGCCAATGACTTCATCGATTACCGCGACATCTTCCTCAACGACCGGCCCATGATGGACACCCGGGCGCCCATCGAATTTCTCAAGGGCGCCTTTCCCGGCGTGGTCAACTTGCCGCTGATGACCGACAGCGAGCGGCAACGCGTCGGCACCTGCTACAAACAGCAAGGGCAACAGGCGGCGATCGTGCTCGGCCATCAATTGGTGTCGGGCGAGACCAAGGCCCAACGCATCCAGGCCTGGGCCGAGTTCGCCCGGCGCCATCCCGATGGCCTGTTGTATTGCTTTCGCGGCGGGCTGCGCTCGCAGATCGTCCAGCAGTGGCTCAAGGACGAAGCCGGTGTCGAGTACCCCAGGGTCGGCGGCGGCTACAAGGCCATGCGCACCTTTTTGCTGGAGACCGTCGAGCAGGCGGCCAGCCAATGTGACCTGGTGCTGCTGGGCGGCATGACCGGCACCGGCAAGACCGACGTGCTGGCCCAGCTGGACAACAGCCTCGACCTGGAAGGCCATGCCAACCATCGCGGTTCGAGTTTCGGCAAGCGCGCCACCGGGCAGCCGTCCAACATCGATTTCGAGAACCGGCTGGCGGTGGACGTGCTGAAAAAGCGCGCCGCTGGCATCGAGCAGTTCGTGCTGGAAGACGAGAACCGCATGATCGGCAGCTGTGCCTTGCCGCTGCCATTATTCCAGCGTATGCAGCAGGTGCCGATGGTCTGGCTGGAAGACAGCGTGGAGCGGCGGGTCGAGCGGATCCTGCGCGACTACGTCGTCAACCTGTGCGCGGAGTTCGTCGCGGTTCGGGGCGAGGAAGGTTTCTCGTTGTTTGCCGAGCGCTTGCTGGCGAGCCTGGACAACATCCGCAAGCGCCTGGGAGGCGATCGTCACCGGCGCTTGATGGACATCCTGGAAGCCGCCCTGGCGGAGCAGGCCCGCAGCGGCGCCGTCGACCTGCATCGGGATTGGATCGAAGGCCTGCTGCGCGAATACTACGACCCGATGTATGTGTACCAGCGGGAAAAGAAGAACCTGCGCATCGAGTTTTCAGGGGAGCAGCCGGCGGTGCTGGCGTACCTGCGCGAGCGAGCGGCCCGCCGCGCCCCATAGCCTCGGGGGCGGCTCACAGCACCGCGGCCCCCACCAAGCCGAAGACAATCCCCACCACCATTGTCAGCAGCGCCACGGTCACCAGCACGCGGGCATCGAAATCCTTGCGCAGCATCAGCAGCGACGGCAGGCTGACGCTCGGCAGGGTCATCAACAACGCGACGGCGGGCCCGGTGCCCAGGCCGAGGGTCATCATGGTTTGCACGATCGGGATTTCCGCCGCGGTGGGAATCACGAACAGCGTACCGACGATGGCCAGCGGCACCAGCCACAACAGGCTGTCGGCCATGGCGCCGTCGACGTGGGGAAACAGCCAGACCCGCGCCGCCCCCAGTACCAGCACCGCCAGCACGTAGATCGGGATGGTGCTCCAGAACAGCTGCCACAGGGTCCGGCCCCAGCGGAGCAGGAACGGTTGCGTATCGACCGCGCTGGCGTCGGCCACCGCTTCCACGGCGGCTTCGGGCAGGGCCTCGGGCCGGGCGATGCGTTGGGCCACCATCGACACGCCGAACACCAGCACGATACCGGCCACCAGCCGCAGGGCGGTGAAGCCCCAGCCAAGCACGAAGCCCATGAACACCAGGGTCGCCGGGTTGAGGACCGGGTTGCCGATCCAGAAGGCCAGTGCCGCGCCCACCGACACGTTCTGCCGGCGCATGCCGGCCGCCACGGGCGCGGCGCAACACGAGCACATCATGCCGGGCAGGGCGAACAGCCCGCCGCGCAGGGTCGAGGCGAAGCCGGCCCGGCCGAACAGGCGCAGCAACCAGTCACGGGGAATCAGCACTTGCAGCAGCGAGCCGAGGATCACCGCCAGCACCGCCGCCTTCCAGATGGCCAGGAAGTAGACCTGGGCGTAGGCCAGGGCCGCCGTCAGTGGCGAGGTCTGCGCATCGTTGAGGATCGAGTTGCCGATGCTGTGGTTATCGGCGGCGACGAAGGCCTTGAGGTAGTAGGGCGACCACTTGACGTAATAGAGGCCGACGCAGGCCACCAGCAGGAACAGGGCGGGTTTGTACCAGAACGACCAGCCCCGGGCCGGAGCGGCAGAAGATGAAGACATGGAAAGGGTCCGGATAGCGGGAGAATGGCTGCATCATACCCTGCGCCGCCGGCTTGCGCCGAGGGCAACGGCTGCCCGCCGGTCAGGGCCCCGGTGTGGCCCGGCCCGGCGGCTGGCGCCTCAGGTCGGGCAGCTTTCCTGGCCGTTGTCCAGGCCTTGCTTGTAGGTCCGGCTGGAGAGGCTGGCCTTGCCGTTGTGCCAGGTCAGGGTCAGCACATACAGCGAGTCGAAATCCCCGGATTCCCAGTCTTCGGTAATGGTCTGCTTCTTGCCCACGGCCTCGCCGGCGACCTTGTTGATCAACTCCGGCAGGTAGCCATGGGACCAGGCGGTGTAGATGGTGGCGTTGTGGTACTTGTCGTGCAGCAACTCGTCGGCCAGGTCACTGGTGTCGTTGGCCGAATAATTGATGTTCACCGGCAGCCCGAGCTTGATGGCGCTGGGGCTGATGGTCATCAGCGGGCGAATGTAGCTGTAGGAGTTGTCCAGCTCGCCTTCTTCGACATGGCGGGTCGGGTTGGCTGCGAACACGTAGTCGGCCTTGCCGAACTTTTCCGGCAACAGGGTGGCCAGGTCGATGGCCCGGTTCAGCCCCTGGCAATTGAGCTGGCCAAGGCCGCCGGCGGGTTTCTCGGCGTGACGCAGGAATACCAGGGTCTGGACGCCGTCCACGGGTTGGGCGCGACTGACGCTCGATTCCAGCGACAGGGCCAGGCCGCAGGCCACCAACAGTGTCGGCAGCAGCAACCACGAACGGTGCTGCAAGCGCCTGGCAAACTTCAGTGGGTTCATCATCGGATCAGTTCTTCATTCTTCTTCGAGCCAGGCTGACAAACCCTGGCACCGCGAGGCGGTTGGCCTCGGGCGTTTTCCTTGTCATGACGCCGCTTCGGTTCCCTGTGGGGCATTGCTCAGAGTCCATCGAGGCCCTTTGGTTCGATCCTGCGGCCGGTTCCTTCCGAGCGATGGGCTGAACATTAGCGACAGGATGTTGCGAAATTAAGAACGGCGGAGGGATTCATCGTGCCTATGAGGTCTTTCGGTATTTGGATTATCCTCGGCCATCCATTCCTCTCGGAGCCCGCGACCATGGCTGACCTGAACCCATTCCCCATCACCCGCAAATGGCCCGCTCAATACCCTGAGTGGATCCAGCTCTATTCGCTGCCGACCCCCAACGGCGTGAAAGTCTCGATCATGCTCGAGGAGATCGGCCTGCCGTACGAGCCCCATAAGGTGGACTTCGGCAGCAACGACCAGTTGTCTCCCGAATTCCTTTCCCTGAACCCCAATAACAAGATCCCGGCGATTCTCGACCCACACGGGCCGGGCGACCAGCCGTTGGCGTTGTTCGAGTCCGGGGCGATCCTGATCTACCTCGCGGACAAGAGCGGCCAGTTGCTGGCCCAGGAGTCGGCGGCGCGCTACGAGACGATCCAGTGGCTGATGTTCCAGATGGGCGGGATCGGGCCGATGTTCGGGCAGTTGGGGTTCTTCAACAAGTTCGCCGGCAAGGATTACGAGGACAAGCGGCCCCGTGACCGCTACGTCGAGGAGAGCAAGCGCCTGCTCAACGTGCTCGACGGGCGCCTGCGGGGACGCGACTGGATCATGGGCGAGCGCTACACCATCGCCGACATCGCCACCTTCCCGTGGGTGCGCAACCTGATCGGTTTCTACGAGGCCGGCGACCTGGTGGGGATCCAGAACTTCCCCAACGTCACTCGGGTGCTGGAGCGCTTCCTGGCACGTCCCGCGGTGGCCCGAGGGTTGAAGATTCCGGAATGAGCGAACCGGGGGACCGTCGATACGCGCTCTCTGACGGGCGAGCGGTGCAGGGCTGACCTGCATCAAGGGTTACCCGGCCTTGCAGGGCGATTATTGCCCGGCCGGTAACACTCTGTTTTCCAGCCGGCGTTTGTGCCCTGGTCGGCCAGGGCATAAGCTTTGCCCCCTGTGATCGAGCCCCCCATTTGCCCAGGAGTCCCATGTCCAGCCAGTTCCCCGAAGCACGCCCACGCCGTCTGCGTCGCAATGCAAGCTTGCGCAGCCTGTTCCAGGAAACCGAATTCACCCTCAACGACCTGGTGCTGCCGATTTTCGTCGAAGAAGAAATCGACGACTTCGTGCCGATCAAGAGCATGCCGGGCGTGGTGCGCATCCCTGAATCGAAACTGGCCAGCGAGATCGAGCGCTACGCCCGGGCCGGCATCAAGGCGGTGATGACCTTTGGCGTGTCCCACCACCTGGACGGCGACGGCAGCGACACCTGGAGCGAGCGTGGCCTGGTGTCGCGCATGGCCGGCATCTGCAAGGACGCCGTGCCGGACATGATCGTGATGTCCGATACCTGCTTTTGCGAATACACCGATCATGGCCATTGCGGTGTGCTCCACGGCCACGAAGTGGACAACGACCGGACCCTGGTCAACCTGGGCAAGCAGGCCGTGGCGGCGGCTCGCGCCGGCGCCGACGTGATCGCACCGTCCGCGGCCATGGACGGCCAGGTCCAGGCCATCCGCTCGGCCCTGGACCAGGCCGGTTTCAGCCAGACGGCGATCATGGCCTATTCCACCAAGTTTGCCTCGGCGCTGTACGGCCCGTTCCGCGAGGCCGGCGGCAGCGCCTTGAAGGGCGACCGCAAGAGCTACCAGATGAACCCGATGAACCGTCGCGAAGCCCTGCGCGAATCCTTGCTCGACGAGCAGGAAGGCGCCGACGCGTTGATGGTCAAGCCGGCCGGTGCCTACCTGGACATCATCCGCGACATTCGCCAGGCCTCGAACCTGCCGCTGTCGGCGTATCAGGTCAGCGGCGAATACGCGATGATCAAGTTCGCCGCCCAGGCCGGCGCCATCGACGAGGCCCGCGTGGTTCGCGAAAGCCTTGGCGCGATCAAGCGGGCCGGGGCCGACCTGATCTTCACCTACTTCGCCATGGACCTGGCGTTGAGCGGGATCTGACCTGGCGCTGTCTGGGCGGGGGGGCTTGGGTTGGACGAAAGATTCGACCCCCCCAATTCCCCTGTAGGCGCGAGCCTGCTCGCGAAAGCGGTAGGCCAGCCCGAACCCAAGTGACCTGTGCCGCCGCCATCGCAGGCAGCGTCGCCCCCACATTGGGCATAGCCCGCATCCGTTTTTGATCGTATGGTTGCTCCGGACTCACGAACCCGATGGAGCACCATGCAATTCAACCCGTTGATGATCAGCCTCGCGGCATTGCTGACCCTGGCCGGGTGCGGCAGCCGCCCGGTGCAGGAACCCGAGCGCCAGCCCGCTGAGGTCAAGCGGCAGATCGTGCAGTTGTTGCCGGCCAAGACAGCGGACCGCGAAGGCTGGGCCAATGACATCTACGTGGCCTTCTCGACCCAGCAGATTGCGACCACCACCCAAAACATCTGTGCGGTCCTGGCGGTGACCGAACAGGAATCGACGTTCCAGGCCGACCCCAGCGTGCCGGGGCTGGGCAAGATCGCCCGGGACGAGATCGGTCGTCGCGCCGCGAAAGTGCACGTTCCCGGGCTGTTGATCAACGCTGCACTGGAAGTGCGCTCGCCCAACGGCAAAAGCTACGCCGACCGGCTCAAGGCGGTGCGCAGCGAGAAGGAACTGAGTGCGATCTTCGATGATTTCATTGGCATGGTGCCGTTGGGCAAGACGCTGTTCGATGGCTTCAACCCCGTGCACACCGGCGGGCCGATGCAGGTCAGCGTGGCTTTCGCCCAGGCCAACGCGCGCAACTACCCCTACACGGTGGACGGCTCGATCCGTCGCGAAGTGTTCAGCCGGCGGGGCGGGATGTATTTCGGTATCGCCCATCTATTGGGCTATCCGGTGAGCTATACCGAGCCGCTGTACCGTTTCGCCGATTTCAATGCCGGGTGGTACGCCAGTCGCAACGCGGCGTTCCAGCACGCGGTGAGTCGGGCGTCGGGCATTTCCCTGGCGCTGGATGGCGACTTGATCCTGCATGATTCCATCATGCCGGGCAGCACGGAGCTGGCGGTGCGCACGCTGGGCAAGTCGTTGGGGATGCGTAACCCGACCATTCGCGACCAGCTGGAACTGGGGGATAGCCTGGCGTTCGAGGACAGCACGCTTTACAAGCGGGTGTTCGAGTTGGCCGAACGCGCCGAAGGCAAGCCATTGCCGCGGGCAGTGTTGCCGGGGATCGTGCTCAAGAGCCCGAAGATCACGCGCCAGTTGACCACGGCGTGGTTCGCCAAGCGGGTGGATGAGCGTTATCAGCGGTGCATGGCGCGGGCGTCGGGGCGTTAGGTGGACGGTTGGCCCGGGGCGTTGGCAGGGGACCGTGGCGAGTGATCGGGGCTGCGTTGCAGCCCAGCGGGAGCAAGCTCCCTCGCCACGGTGTTGGATTGCTTGAGACCTGGGGTTGCAGGGCGAGCACTCATGCGTGGTTTTCGATCAGGCGGTCGGAGCCACCCTCGGCGACGCGGCGTTCCAGCAGGCGATCGGCACCGCCTTCGGCGACGCGGTTTTCGATGAGGCGGTCGGAGCCACCTTCGGCGACGCGGCGTTCCAGCAGGCGATCGGCACCGCCTTCGGCGACGCGGTTTTCGATCAGGCGATCAGAGCCGCCTTCGGCGACGACGGGTTGCGCGGTGGCGGCGAATACGTTGGCTGCCAGGACCGAGAAAGCGAGGCTGAGGATGACTTGGCGTTTCATGAGGGTGTGCTCCGGGGTGCAGTGGTTGGTGTGGCGCCATTGTTGCGCCCGGCCTCGGCCAATAGAACTTCATTGAAATGATGGTGGATATCGACGGCGCTGATAGCGCGTTGGTCAGCTCGATGCCACAACGACGGCGTTGGTTTGAACGCCGGCGGGTTGGTGGGTTCTACCCCATGACCCTCTCTTCAGGAGACCGCTCATGTATCAATTGTTTGGTCATCGCCAGTCGGGATCGGCGGCGGTGGAGATCGCGCTTGGGCTGTGCGAAGTGCCGTTTCGCCGGATCGATGCCTATTCGACCGAGGACAGCGAGGCGACGAACCAGCTCAAGGCATTGAACCCCCAGGCCCAGGTGCCCACCCTGCAATTACCGGATGGCTCGGTGCTGACTGAGGCGGCGGCGATCCTGATTCACCTCGGGTTGAGCTTTCCGGGCTCGAAGTTGCTGCCCGAGGACCCCCTCGAACGTGCGCAAGCGGTGCGGGGCCTGGTCTATGTCGCCGCCAATTGCTACACGCCCATCGGCATCATCGATTTTCCCCAGCGCTGGCTGGACGGCGGGGATGACGCCAGCGGCCAGCAATTGGTGCGGGGCACCCAGCAACGGCTGTATCGCAACTGGGCGTTGTTTGCCGATCAGTTTCCGGCCCGCCCGTTTCTCGGCGGTGCCGAGCCGGGGGCCCTGGATATCCTGGCCGCCGTGATCACGCGCTGGAGTGGTACGCGGGAGGCCATGCTGAACGCCAGGCCCGAGTTCCACGCCTTGTTGGAACGCATCGATCGCCATCCACGGGTGGCGCCGGTGCTGTCGCTGCATTGGCCCGGGTGAATCAGGGGCAGGCGTTTCGAGTGGCGGCCTGCTCGACGAGGCCGACCAACTGGCGGACGTTGTTCTGGTGGGCGCTCACCAGTTCGTCGATGCTGCCGCCCGCCGGCGTCTGCAGGCTGCTGCGGCAGGTGAGGGCGGGGCCCTGCGTGCCCCGCAACCGCCACTGCACATCCATGCGGGCATAGCGCCCGGGAATCGAGTCGAAGCGCTGCACGTCCACGCGCAGCAACCGCTTGGCCGCGCCGGGATTGTTCAGTTGTTCGTCCAGGCTGCTGTGCAACTCATCGGCCAGGCTGGCGCCCCACCATTCGGTTTCCAGGATCGCCAGGCCGCTGCTGCCTTGGCGAATGACCATCTGGGTGCGATCCACCTGGGGCGGTACGCTGACTTGCTCGACCTGAATGTCTGCGTTCGACCGCGACTGGCCGGCCGGCTGCACAGGGCTCAGGGTGTGGTAGTGGATCGGGTCGCTGCGGCAGGCGACGAGCAGCAGGACGAGGGCGACCCCCAGGCATTTCAGCGGCATCAGGCGTGCTCCTGTGGTCATTCGTTTGACGGCAATATGAGGTCCTGCGCCGGTGCATCCTTGGGGCGCCCGCGCAGCAACGATTCAGGATGGCGACTCAGGTAGTCGGACAGCTCGCGCAGCGAGCGCGACATGCGGCCCAGGTCGTCGAGGGTCTCGGTCAGTTGCTCGCGCTGGGGTGAATCCTCGGCCAGGGTGGAATTGGCCGATTGCAGGGTCTTGCTCACGTCCTGCAACGTGCTCTGCACGCCGGGCAGGGTCTTGCCGTTGAACTGTTTCAGGCCTTTGCGCAATTCCACCAGGTTGCCGTCCAGGTTGCTGGCGATGCTTTCCAGCGGCAGCTTGTTGATCCGTTCCACCACCGATTGAAGTTGCTCCTGCAATTGCTGGAGGCTGCCCGGGATGGTCGGGATGCGTACCGGCCGGGCGTTGGGGTCGAAGGCGACCTTTTCCGCCTTGGGGTAGAAATCCAGGGAGATGTACAACTGTCCGGTCAGCAGGTTGCCGCTCCGGGCCTGGGCGCGCAGCCCGCGTTCGACGAAACTGCCGATCAGGCGGGCGCCCGCGGCCTCGTCGTCGGGGTTGTGGTTGAGGGCCTTGAGCAATTTCTCATGGGCCTTGCCCAGGCGCTGCGGGTAGATCACCACGCCGACGTTGACCGGAAAGCTGCGCTGTTTCTCGTCGAAATCCAGGTTGATGGCCACCACTCGGCCGACCTCCACGCCCAGGAATTCCACCGGCGCATCGACCCGCAAGCCGCGCAACGCCTGGTCGAAGCGCAACGCCAGGTACTGCGCCTTGCCATTGGGTGGGGCCAGGGCGCTCTGCTGGTCGGCGAACAGCTCGAAGGTCTTGTCTTCGCCGGCGGGGCTGTCGTTGGGGTTGTATTCCGGGGCCCGGAAGGCGATGCCACCCAGCAGCAAGGCCGAAAGCGACTCGGTCTTGACCGCGAAACCGTTGGCACCGACGTTGACGTCCACGCCGCTGACGTTCCAGAACCGGGTGTTCTCGGTGACGTAGACATCGTTGGGCGCGTTGACGAACACGTCGATGTCGACGCCCTTGCCCTCGGCATCCAGGGCGTAGGACACGACCTGGCCCACCGGGATCTTGCGCAGGTACACCGGCGAGCCGATGTCCAGCGAGCCGAGGTCCTGGGAATGCAAGGTGAAGCGCTTGCCCGGTTCGCCATAGGTGATCGGCGGCGGGGCTTCCAGGCCGGTGAAGGATTTGGCGCGCACCTTCGACTGGCCGGCGTCGGCGCCGATGAAGTCGCCGGACAGCAAGGTGTCGATCCCCGAGATCCCGCCCGCGCCGATGCGCGGCCGCACCACCCAGAACACCGAGTCCTCGTGGGTGAAGGTGTCGGCGTTCTTGGCGAGCTTGACCGTGGCGGTGACGTTCTTCTGGTCCTCGCTCAACTGCACGTCGGTGACCTGGCCGATGACCACGTTGCGGTATTTCACCTCGGTCTTGTTGGCCGTCAGGCCCTGGCCGGTCTTGAAGGTAATGGTGATGGTCGGGCCTTCCTGCAGCCAGTCGTGGACCACCAGCGACACCCCCACCAGCACCGCGATGATTGGCACGATCCACACCAGCGAAACGCTCCAGCGGCGGGTGCTGACGTTGGCGCGCCCCGGCCCGGGCCGTTGCCCGTCAGTGGCTTGCGTCTTCATCCAGGGCCTCCTCGGATGGTTGGGTGTCCCAGATCAGCCGGGGGTCGAAACTCATGGCCGACAGCATGGTGAACAGCACCACCAGGCCGAAGAACAGGATCCCCGGGCGCGGCTCGATGTCGCTCAGGGCCTGGAACTTCACCAATGCCGCCACCAGGGCCACCACCAGCACGTCGAGCATCGACCAGTAGCCGATCACTTCCACCAGCCGGTAGAGCTTGGCCCGCTGGACCTGGGCCCAGGTGCTGCGGCGCTGGACGGTCACCAGCAACAACGTCAGCACGACGAACTTGATGCCCGGCACCGCGATGCTGGCGATGAAGATGATCAGGGCGATGTCCCAGGCGCCGCCCTGCCAGAACTCGATGACGCCACTGATGATGGTGCTGTCGGCACCTTCGCCGAGCATCTGGGTATTCATCACCGGCAGCAGGTTGGCCGGGATGTAGAACACCAGCGCGGCCAGCATGTAGGCCCAGGTGCGGGTGATGGGATCGGGCTTGCGCCGATGCAGCTCGGCGTCGCAGCGGGGGCAGGCCTGGGGGGCGTCGCTCATGTCGCAGGCCAGGCCACAGCTGTGGCACAGGCACAGGTTCAGGTCGTCGGCCTTGGGCGGAGGGGCCGGCGGCGGGCCGTTCACAAGCTGTCCCAGAGGTCGCGGACATCGCGCCCGGCAATGCGGATCATCAACAAGCTCAGGACCGCCAGGGCAAACAGGCCGATGCCCGGCAGCACGTCCAGCAGCCCGGCCAGCTTGATCACCGCCACCAGCGCGCCCAGCAGGCAGACTTCGAGCATGCTCCAGGGCCGCAGGCTTTCCAGGCTGCGCATGCACAGGTTGAAGCCGGGCGCTCGGCGCTGGGCGTGGGCGTAGCCCAGCACCCAGAGCAGCAGGAGCAGTTGCAGGGCCGGCGCGACGATGATCGCCACGGCGGCCACCAGGGCGATGAAAGTAATCGGCCCGTGGCTCAGCGCGACGATGGAGTCCCACAATGTGGCGCTGTTGCTCAGGCCCTTGAACCGGATGCTCATGACCGGATAGACATTGGTGAATGCCCACAGCACCGCGGCCGTGACCGTCAGGGCCAGGCGTTGCTCGATGCTCAGGCCGTTGTAGCGCTGGATGACGGCATGGCAACGCACGCACGAGGCTTTTTGATGGCGGACGAGGGCCACCGGCTCGTACACCGCATCGCAATGTTCACAGATGATCAGTCGGGCGGAGGTGGCCATCGAGATGCTCGGGCAGGGGCAACTCCTTCAATATAGAAGTGAACGGCAAATCGGCAACCCGTGGCAGCGAGCCGCTCGCTGCCACCTCGTTCGGCGACGCGGTGAACCGGTCATTCGCCGCGGATGTATTGCTCCAGCTGTCGGATCAGGTCCGCCTGCTCGGCAATGGCTTCCTTGACCAGGTCGCCGATGGACAACAGGCCGACGAGCTTGCCGTCGTCCACCACGGGCAAGTGGCGCAGGTGCTTTTCCGTCATGATGCTCAAGCAGGTCTCGACGTTCTGGTGCGGGTCGATGGTGATCACCGGGGAAACCATGATGTCGCTGACCTTGGTCCCCACCGACGAGCGGCCGTGCAGGACCATTTTGCGCGCGTAGTCGCGCTCGCTGATGATCCCCAATACTTCCCCGTTCTTGACCACCAGCAAGGCGCCGACGTTCTTCTCGGCCATGCGCATCAGGGCCTGCAATACCATGTCGTCCGGTGAGATGGTGTGCACTTGCTGGTTCTTCTCATCTTTTATCCGGAGCAGTTGCGCGACGGTTTTCATGGTGGGCCTCGGGTTGTTTTGCGGGGGTGGTTAAAGAATCGTAGACCCGACGGCGCAGAGCAAGCGCTAAAGCGGCGGCCAGTCGTCAAATAACGTCATGGCCGGGGAAACTACTGCAAGCTCAAGTCATGCGCTGTTGTGGCGAGGGGATTTATCCCCGTTGGGCTGCGCAGCAGCCCCAATAAACAGGTGTTAGGACTGCTTCGCAGCCCAGCGCGGATAAATCCCCTCGCCACAGGTAGAATTGTCGCCTATGCAAAATTCGAGGTTGCAGTGGTGGATCTACAGCAGGGCTTCGTCCTGACCCGGCATTGGCGCGACACCCCGGCCGGCACCGAAGTCGAGTTCTGGCTGGCCACCGATGCCGGTCCCCGGCGCGTGCGCTTGCCGGTGCAGCCGTCGGTGGCGTTCGTGCCCCAGGTCCAGCGTGGCCAGCTCGAGGCGCTGTTGCAGGGGGAGAAGGACATCGAGCTGCGTCCCCTGGACCTGCTGGATTTCGAGCATCGTCCGGTGCTGGGGCTGTATTGCCAGCAGCACGCCCAGTTGATGCGCCTGGACACCACGCTGCGCCGCGCCGGGGTCGAGGTGTTCGAGGCCGATATCCGGCCGCCGGAACGCTACCTGATGGAGCGCTTCATCACCGCGCCGGTCTGGTTCGGCGGCACCCCGGCCGCCGATGGCCTGCTGGTGGAAGCGCAAATGAAACCGGCACCCGGCTACCGTCCGGCCTTGCGCCTGGTGTCCCTGGACATCGAGACCACCGCCCAGGGGGATTTGTATTCCATCGCCCTGGAAGGTTGCGGCGAGCGCCAGGTGTACATGCTCGGGCCGCCCAATGGCGACGACAGCGGGGTGGATTTCCAGCTCGAATACTGCGAGTCGCGGGCGCTGCTGCTCAAGAAACTCAACGAGTGGTTCGCCCGCTTCGATCCCGACGCGATCATTGGCTGGAACGTGGTGCAGTTCGACCTGCGGGTGCTGCATGAGCATGCCCGCCGGTTGGCGGTGCCGTTGCGCCTGGGGCGCGGCGGGGAAGAGATGCAGTGGCGCGAGCACGGCGCGCGCAACAACCACTTTTTCGCCTCGGCGGCCGGCCGGCTGATCATCGACGGCATCGAGTCGCTGCGGTCGGCCACCTGGAGCTTCCCGTCGTTCAGCCTGGAAAATGTCGCCCAGACGCTGTTGGGGGAGGGCAAGGCGATCGATAACCCATACCAGCGCATGGACGAGATCAACCGCATGTTCGCCGAGGACAAGCCGGCGCTGGCGCGCTACAACCTCAAGGATTGCGAGCTGGTGACGCGGATCTTCGCCAAGACCGAACTGCTGACGTTCCTGCTGGAACGGGCCAGTGTCACCGGCCTGCCGGCGGACCGCAGCGGGGGATCGGTGGCCGCCTTCACCCATTTGTACATGCCGCTGATGCACCGCCAGGGGTTCGTCGCGCCCAACCTGGGGCAACGCCCGCCCGAAGCCAGCCCGGGTGGCTTCGTCATGGATTCGCAACCGGGGCTCTACGAGTCGGTGCTGGTGCTGGACTACAAGAGCCTGTACCCGTCGATCATCCGCACCTTCCTCATCGACCCGGTGGGCTTGATCGAGGGCCTGCGCCACCCGGACGATGGCGCGTCGGTGCCGGGCTTTCGCGGGGCGCGTTTTTCCCGCACCCGCCATTGCCTGCCGGCCATCGTGGCGCGGGTCGCCGAAGGCCGGGAGACGGCCAAGCGCGAACACAATGCCCCGCTGTCCCAGGCCCTGAAAATCATCATGAACGCCTTCTATGGCGTGCTCGGTTCCAGTGGCTGTCGCTTCTTCGACCCGCGGCTGGCCTCGTCCATCACCCTGCGCGGCCACCAGATCATGCAGCGCACCCGGCAGTTGATCGAAGCCCAGGGGCACGTGGTGATCTACGGCGACACCGACTCCACGTTCGTCTGGCTGCGTCGCGCCCATGGCCAGGAAGAAGCGGCGAAGATCGGCCGCGAGCTGGTGGCGCACGTCAACCAATGGTGGCGCGAACAGGTGCGTGACGAATTCGGCCTGGAGAGTGCGCTGGAGTTGCAGTTCGAAACCCACTTCAAGCGCTTCTTGATGCCGACGATTCGCGGCGCGGAGGAGGGCAGCAAGAAACGCTACGCCGGGCTGGTGACGCGCGCCGATGGCCACGACGAAATCGTCTACAAGGGCCTGGAGACCGTGCGCACCGATTGGTCGCTGCTGGCCCGGCAGTTCCAGCAGGAGCTGTACGAGCGGATCTTCCATCGCAGGCCCCACCAGGATTATGTGCGCGATTACGTGCGACAAACCCTGGCCGGCGCGTTCGATGAGCGCCTGGTCTACCGCAAGCGCCTGCGCCGTCCGCTGGACGACTACGAACGCAACGTGCCGCCCCATGTGCGGGCGGCACGGCTGGCCGACGCGTTCAACCAGCGCCAGGGTCGCCCACCGCAATACCAGAATGGCGGCTGGATCAGCTACGTCATCACCGTCGCCGGTCCCGAGCCTCTGGAAATCCGCAGTGCGCCCATCGATTACGACCATTACGTGACCAAGCAGCTACAACCGGTGGCGGACGCGATCCTGCCGTTCGTGGACGATGATTTTTCGACGTTGGTGGGCGGGCAGATGGGGTTGTTTTAAGGCAATCCTCATTCGCTTGACCAACCCCTGTGGCGAGGGGATTTATCCGCGCTGGGTCGCGTAGCGGCCCCAGAAGCGTCGCTGCCACCTGCCAAGCTGGCGAGTGCTGCGCACTCGAGCGGGGGTAAATCCCCTCGCCACAAAAGCCCTGTTGCCTTCATCGCCAACACGTAGTGACCCACCGACTCAAACCATCGCCAGCCGCTGCTTGCCTTGAGGCCGGGGAAACACCAGGTCCAGGGCCGCCAGGTCCTGCGGTTCAAGCTTCAGGTCGACCGCGTCGGCGTTCAACCGCACATGCTCCGGCTGCACGGCCTTGGGAATGGCGATGACGTTGTCCTGGCGCAGCAACCAGGCCAGCGCGATCTGGGCCGGTGTCGCGCCATGGCGGTCGGCGATCTGCCGTAGGGTGGGGTCCTTGAGCAGGTGTCCGCCCTGGCCGACCGGACAGTAGGCCATGACCGGCATGCTTCGCTGTTGGCACCAGGGCAGCAGGTCGAACTCGATGCCCCGGGCTTGCAGGTTGTACAGCACCTGGTTGGTGGCGCAGGCCGGCGCCGCCAGTTCCTCCAGGTCAGCGACATCGAGATTCGACACGCCCCAACGGCCGATCTTGCCTTCCTCGCGCAGGCGTTCGAAGGCTTCGACGGTTTCCTCCAGCGGGTATTGCCCGCGCCAGTGCAGCAGATAAAGGTCGATGTAGTCGGTGTCGAGTCGCCGCAAACTGCGCTCGCAAGCCAGGGGAATGCCTTTGCGGCTGGCATTGTGGGGATAGACCTTGCTCACCAGGAACACCTGGTCGCGCAGGCCGGTGATCGCTTCGCCCACGACGCTCTCGGCACCGCCTTCGGCGTACATTTCCGCGGTGTCGAGCAGGGTCATCCCCCGCTCGATGCCCAGGCGCAGGGCGGCCACTTCCTGCTTGTGCCGGGACGGTTCCTCGCCCATGCGCCAGGTGCCTTGGCCGATCACGGGCACGGATACGCCGGCCAGTTCCAGAGTCTTCATGACTGTCTCCTGTGTGGTTGAACGTCAGGCATGTGGCAGCAGGATAGACCAAGTGTCCAAGGACGATGGCCCCCACGGGCGGGCGGCGTCAGCCGAGCCTGTGGGGGCGGGCGGGGCGGGGGATTACTTGGCCGAGAACTTCAACACCATGGTCTGGGTGTAGGTCTGGCCCGGATCAAGACGCGTCGACGGGAAGTCCGGCTGGTTGGGCGCATCCGGGTAGTGCTGGGTTTCCAGGGTGAAGGCGCCCCAGTGCGGGTACACCTTGCCTTGCTTGCCCTTGATCGTGCCGTCGAGGAAGTTGCCGGTGTAGAACTGCACGCCTGGCTCGCTGGTGTAGAGCTGCAGATAGCGCCCGGACTGCGGATCGTAGGCATCGGCGGCCAGTTTGCCCACGTCACCCTTGGCGTCCAGCACCCAGTTGAAATCGAAGCCGCCCTGTTTCGGTTCGGCGAATTTGAGTTGCGGGTGGTCGGCCTTGATGTGGGTGCCGATGGCGGTGGGCTTGGTGAAGTCCATCGGCGTACCGGCCACGGGGGCTAGTTCACCGGTGGGGATCAGCTTGTCGTTCACCGGCGTGTAGCGGGCCGCATGCAAGGTGGCGACCTGTTTCAGGATGTCACCGTTGCCGGCGCCGGCCAGGTTGAAATAGCTGTGGTTGGTCAGGTTCAGCACCGTGGGCTTGTCGGTGGTGGCCTTGTATTCGATGCGCAATTCATTTTTGTCGTTGAGGCTGTAGGTGACGTCTGTCTTCAACGCGCCGGGAAAGCCCATTTCGCCGTCGGCCGACAGGTAGGTCAGGGTCACGCCCACCGAGTCCTTGCCGTCATGGGGTTCGGCCTTCCACACATGCTTGTCGAACCCTTGCGGGCCGCCGTGCAAGGAATTGCCGTGGTCGTTCTGCGGCACCTGGTAGCGCTTGCCGTCCAGTTCGAACGCGCCGCCGGCCAGGCGGTTGCCGAACCGGCCGATGGTTGCGCCGAAATAGACGTTGCCGTTCTTCTGGTAACCCTGCACATCGTCGAAGCCGAGCACCACGTCAGCGGGCTTGCCGTGTTTGTCCGGCACGATCAGCGATTGGAGAATGCCGCCGTAGGTGATGACCGTGGCTTCCATGCCGTGGCTGTTGCGCAGCACGAATTTTTCCACCGCGGTGCCGTCGTCGGTCTTGCCGAACGCCGCGCGTTGTTGGGTCAGGCCGGCAGCCTGGGCAGAGGTGGCGATCATCAGAGACACTCCGAGGGCCGAGAGCAAATGTCTGGATTCAAGCATGGTTTGACCTTCCTTCCTGTTGTTTTGTTGTTGTTTTGAACGCGGGTCGAGTCCGTTGTTGGTCGGACAACGATGAAGGCTTTTCTGTTCAGTAGTCTTTCTATTTGAGAGTAGAGAAGGGATTTATAGCCATAAATTGGGATTTATCAATTAAAAAGTAAGACTAATTGAAGTTTTGGAAATTTCTTTCAGCGAGAAGGGTTGCGCCGCGTACCGCACTTTTACGGTTTTTGCCGCTCTATCCATGGCCGGAAGCGGCGACCCCCGCCTCTTCCCCCTGCCCAGACCGAGACTCGATGGCCGGTGCTTTTTATTCCATGGATGCGGTGCGACGACGCTGCACCGCATTGTTTTTGATCGCTGTGCTGGCCCTGCTCAGCGGCTGCAGCCACCAGCAAGGCCAGGACATGGTCGCCCAGCTCGGTAACACCCGGCCCCAGGAATTTTTGCAGACCAGCGTCGACCGCATGGCGACACTGGCGATGCACGACAACCTGCAAAGCCTTTACCTGCTGATGAGCAAGCTGTACCTGCGCAACCCCGACGAGCTGCGCAAGTCTGGCTTCCTCGACGCCCGTACCGCGGAAAAACAAGTGCGCATGGCCATCGAGCAGCAGCAACCGTTGCCGACCCTGGGGGGCAAGAAGGACCTGGCGGCCTTGAGCTATGCGATGAGCCCCGAGTTCCTGGGGGACCGGGTCGGCGCCTTCATCTATGCCATCGGCAGCATGCTGGTCACGGCCCATGGCAATCGCCTCGAGTTCTACATGACCGACACCATCGACCCGCGCTTCGTCAGCAACGCGGCGCGCAATATCGAAAAGGCCACCTGGATCCTGAGCCAGCGCCAGGACAAGGACGGCAAGCCGCTGCTGTTCTCCAACGAGATCTCGGAGGAGGGCAGCAACCTGAGCTTCGCCGTGGAGTTCGGCAAAATCGTCGCGCGATTGGACCTGCTGACGCAGATGCTGGACGAGCGCTACCGACGGATCGGGCTCAACTACGCCCAGAGCCTGCTGTTCCTGAACTTCCTGCCGGTCCAGTAGTGTGCGCTGAAAAAGGCATAAAGATAGATCATATCGATATAGGGGGTTATAAGAAAAATCGCTATGCTCGCGGCCAGATTTTCCACGCGGTTGCGCTGAGACGGGTTTGATGGATTTCGGTAATGTCGGTTTAGTCGTAGCGGGCCTGGTGGTCGGTTTCATCGTCGGGATGACTGGGGTCGGCGGCGGTTCGCTGATGACGCCCATTCTGTTGTGGTTCGGCATCAACCCGGCGACGGCCGTGGGCACCGACCTGCTGTACGCGGCCATTACCAAATCGGGCGGGGTCCTGGTGCATGCCAGGAACCGCAACATCGACTGGGCCATCACCGGCTGGCTGACCTTGGGCAGCGTGCCGGCGGTCGGCTTGACGCTGTGGTTCCTCAGCAGCCTGCACAGTTCGCCCGACGCCATGAACGCGGTGATCAAGCAGGCCCTGGGCTTCGTGCTGTTCGCCACCGCCCTGGCGATCCTGTTCAAGAAGCGCCTGCTGCAATTCGCCCATGACCGCGCCGGCGGTCACTACAACCCGTCCGGTTCGCGACTCAACCTGCTGACCGTCATCACCGGCCTGATCCTTGGCACCATGGTTGCGCTGACCTCCATCGGTGCGGGCGCCCTCGGCACGGTCGCGCTGTTCATCCTCTATCCCTTCCTGGTCACCAAGCGCCTGGTGGGCACCGAGATCGCCCACGCGGTGCCGCTGACCCTGGTCGCGGGCCTGGGCCATGCGAGCATGGGCAACATGGACTGGCACATCCTCGGTTTCCTGTTGGTCGGGTCGTTGCCGGGCATCTACCTGGGCAGTCATTTGTCCGGACGTATCTCTGACGAACTGCTGCGCCCCTGCCTGGCGGTGATGCTGGCGATGATCGGGTTCAAGCTGGCTTTTTGAGCCCATGCCAGGCCCGTTCCCGCCAGGGACCCTGGCCGACGCTTGCCGTGAGGCCCGCTCGTAGCCGGTTGCGCAATGAACCCGCTGGCCTAAGCTTCAACACAGGCGGGCGCAGTGTTGGCCGACTCGCGGAACAATTGCCGCCATGGGCAATCAGTACAGCGTAGATATCAAAAGGAGAGGCGCATGCTCATTCGGTCGTTGACCTTCGCTACCTTGCTGGCCGTCGCCAGCCCGCTGTTCGCCGCCGATGGCGACTCACCCCTGTTGGCGGAGGTGGGCAAGGCCCGCCCCCTGATCGTCATCGCGCCCAGCACCGTCGACCCGGCCTGGAGCAGCCTGAAGAAAGCCCTGGATGAGCCGGCCGGCAAGCAAGGTTTCGCCGAGCGCAACATGGTGCTCTACACCGTGCTCAACACCATCGGCCAACGCGACGGCAAGGACCTGGACCCGCAAAGCACCATGTCCCTGATCCGTTCGCTCAAGTTGGGTGCCGGCGCCCAGACCAAGATCATCCTGGTGGGCAAGGACGGGGAAAAGAAGCTCGAGCATTCCGGGGCCATCGAACTGAAGGAGCTTTTCGACGCCGTCGACAAGTTGCCGCCTGCGGAAAAAGAGGCCGCCGCCCCGACTCCACCGCCTGCGCCCGAAGTGGCCCCGGCCAAGGAAGCCAAGGGCGCCAAGCCTGGCAAGGCGGGCAAACCTGCGGCGGCGCCGAAGCCGCTGGATGATTGATTTCCGATAGCACCGCGGCCGCTTTTGTGGCGAGGGGATTTATCCCCGTTGGGGCGCGAAGCGGCCCCCTCGAATTTTGGCAGTCCGGTGTGTCAGGCAGATTGGGGGACAGCTTAGGAGGGCTGCTGCGCAGCCCAGCGGGGATAAATCCCCTCGCCACAGGGGGACTCGTCGTACTTTATTGAGCATCTAGCGCCATCAGGATCCGATGCGCGGCCTTCACCCGTTCTTCATTCGGGTAGTTCTTGTTGGCAAGCATCACGATCCCCAGGTTCTTTCCAGGCACGAACGCCGCATAGGCGCCGAAACCGTTGGTGGAACCGGTCTTGTTGACCCAGGCGCCGTCCGGCGCTGGGCGCGGCGGGTCGAGAGCTTCGACTTTTTGCGCTGTCAGGGCCATCTGCGGTGTATTGCCAGCGAGCAGGTCATCCAAGGTGAACGGGGCGGGGTAGAACTCCCAGCCCAGCCCCTGGTGCATCCCGCCAACCTTGTAGAACCCCGTATGCGTCGTGGAGATGGCTTGCTTCAGCTTCGCGTCCAGTTTTTCAGGTTGCAGGTTGGCCTCGACGAAACGAATCAGGTCCGATGCACTGGTCTTGACCCCGTAGGCCTCCGCGTCCAGCGCGCCTGGCCCGACCCGCACCGGCTTGCCATCCTTTGCGTAGCCTTGGGCATAGCGGTCCATCTGGCCTGGCGGCACCCGTACGTAGCTCTGGGTGAGGCCCAGCCCCGGCATCAGCGTCTGCTCCATGACCTGGTCAAACGGCTGGCCCAGGCTGCGGGCCGCCAGATAGCCGAACAGGCCGATGCTGGGGTTTGAGTAGAGGCGCTGGGTGCCGGGCGGGTAGAGGGGTTTCCAGGTCTTGTAGTAGCTGAACATCCGGTCCGGGTGGTCCGCTTCCTGGGGAAACTGCAACGGCAGGCCACCAGCGGAATACGTCGCCAGGTCGAGCAGGCTGATGCCGTCGAAGGCGCTGCCCCGCAGCTCGGGGGCGAAGCGGCTGGCGGGGTCCGACAGCGACAGCTTGCCCTGGGCCAGGGCATAGGCGCCCAGGGTCGCGGTGAAGGTCTTGCTCACCGAGCCGATTTCGAACAGGGTCTGATCGGTGACGGCCTGCCGGGTTTCCCTGGAGGCCACGCCGTAATTGAAGAAGTGTCGTTGGCCGTCCACGGTGATCGCCACGGCCATGCCGGCGATGTCCTGCTGCTGCAGCAACGGCTGGATAGCGGCGTTGACCGTCTGTTCGATGGCGTCCTGGGCGAAGCCCGGGGTGGCCGCGCAAAGCAGCAGCAACGCGCCGGCGAGGGTTGATCTGGCCATGGGCATGTCGGATCGTCTCCTTGATGTTCGATGCCTGGGATGCACCGCAGGGGCGTCAATCTAGGCCGTTTTCCGTCACCCGGCAATTGGTTGCCGGGCACTGCCGGGCACGGTTCCGAGTTGTCTGGCGCGGGCGACGGAAAGATCCTACGAAATCGTTGCGCAGGCCGGCCGTTGGTCGTGCATGGCGAGCACACAAATTCATGGCCGCCGGGTAAACTTGCGCTCTTTCTAAAGGAGTTCCCATGAGTTACTACCAGCCCGGCATTCTCGCCACCCCTGTTCCGCCTCAGGCCCGTCATCTGTTTTTTGCCCTGGAATCGGTCGAGGCGCTGCCGGCTGCGCTGGACAAGCTCGTGTCGCTGCTCGATGGCCGCGCCGTGATCGGCCTTGGCGAATCGCTGGTCCAGGCCCTCGGTGCCCAGGTCGAAGGCCTGCGGGCCTTTCCCGCGCTGGCCGGGGTGGGCGTCGACAACCCCTCCACCCAGCACGCGCTGTGGTGCTGGCTGCACGGCGAAGACCGCGGCGAACTGCTGCACCGCAGCCGCGCCGTCGAGGCGGCCCTGGCGCCGGCGCTGCGCCTGGTGCAGATGAACGAAACCTTCCGCCACATGACCGGCCATGACCTCACGGGTTACGAAGACGGGACCGAAAACCCCCATGACGAAGCGGCCGTCGCTGCCGCCCTGGCCCAGGGCACGGACGGCTTGCGCGGCGGCAGTTTCGCCGCGATCCAGCAGTGGCAGCATGACCTGGATGGGTTCGCCGCGATGTCCCCTGGCGAGCGCGACAACATCATGGGCCGGCGCTTGAGCGACAACGAGGAAATCGACGAGGCACCGGAATCGGCCCACGTCAAGCGCACCGCCCAGGAGAGCTTCGCCCCCGAGGCCTTCGTCGTGCGCCGGTCCATGCCCTGGATCGAAGGCGACCGCGCGGGCCTGATGTTCCTGGCGTTCGGGTTTTCCCTCGACGCCTTCGAGGCGCAATTGCGCCGCATGAGTGGCCTGGAAGACGGCATCACCGACGGCCTGTATCGGATGAGCCGGCCGATCACCGGCGGCTACTACTGGTGCCCGCCGTTGCTCGACGGGCGCCTGGACCTGCGTGCCCTGGCGCGCTAAGCGCAACGGTTTGTGCAAGGCGCGGGGTGAACGCTATCCTTGGCCCGGACCTCTATCCGTGAACGGGAGAAACAAGCGTGGATAAAGTCATCGTCATCACGGGGGGCGGTCGCGGGATCGGGGCTGCCACGGCGCTGCTGGCTGCCGAGCTGGGCTATCGGATCTGCATCAATTACCAGTCCGATGAAAACGCCGCCCAGGAGGTGCTCGCTCAGGTTCGGGGCAAGGGCGCGCAGGCCATTGCCGTGCGGGCCGATGTGAGCATCGAGGACGAAGTGATCGCGCTGTTCGACCGCGTGGATGCCGAGTTGGGCCGGGTCACCGCCCTGGTGAACAACGCCGGCACCGTCGCCCAGAAGGCCCGTCTCGACGAAATGTCCGAGTTCCGCATCCTCAAGGTCATGCGCACCAACGTACTGGGGCCGATCCTCTGCGCCAAGCACGCGGTGCTGCGCATGTCGCCCCGGCATGGCGGGCAGGGCGGCAGCATCGTCAATGTCTCGTCGGTGGCCGCGCGTCTCGGCTCGCCCAACGAGTATGTCGACTACGCGGCTTCCAAGGGCGCGCTGGACACCTTCACCCTCGGCCTGTCCAAGGAAGTGGCCGGCGAAGGCATTCGCGTGAATGCGGTGCGCCCGGGCTATATCTACACCGACTTCCATGCCCTCAGTGGCGACCCGGACCGGGTCAGCAAGCTCGAGTCGGCGATCCCCATGGCCCGGGGCGGGCGGCCGGATGAAGTGGCCGAAGCGATCATCTGGCTGCTGTCGGACAAGGCCTCGTATGCCACCGGGACGTTCGTGGACCTGGGTGGCGGGCGCTGAGGTCCGGGTGTCTGGCCCGGCGGTTTCGCGAGCCGGCTCGCGAAGCGCCCAACCCACCTTTGCCTCAGAACGAGCGGATAATCCGTCCCAACGTCTCCATGGCCTTTTCCGAGGCCTCGGTCCACGGGCTGCCATAGTTCAGGCGGATGCAGTTCCTGAACCGCCGGGTCGGCGAGAAGATCGGCCCCGGCGCGATGCTGATGCCCTGGGCCAGGGCCATCTGGAACAGTTTCAGCGAATCCATCTGCTCGGGAAGCTCCAGCCACAGGAAGTAGCCGCCGGCCGGCTGGCTGACGCGGGTCTGGGGCGGGAAATAACGGGCGATGGCGGCGCGCATCGCGCCTTGCTGTTCTTCCAGGGCGTAACGCAGCTTGCGCAGGTGGCGGTCGTAGCCGCCGTGTTGCAGGTAGTCGGCGATGGCCGCCTGGGCCGGCATCGAGGCGCACAGTGAAGTCATGAGCTTGAGCCGCTCGATCTTCTGCGCATAGCGCCCGGCGGCGACCCAGCCGATGCGATAGCCCGGCGCGAGGCTCTTGGCGAACGAGCCGCAATGCATCACCAAGCCCTCGGTGTCGAATGCCTTGGCAGGCTTGGGGGCCTGCTGGCCGTAATAGAGCTCGGCGTACACGTCGTCTTCGATCAGGGGCACCTGGTGCTGGCGCAACAGCTCGACCAGCGCCTGCTTGCGGGCCTCGGGCAGGGTCGCGCCCATGGGGTTCTGGAAACTGGTCATGCACCAGCAGGCCTTGATCGGATGGCGCTCCAGCGTCTGCGCGAGCACCTCCAGGTCGATGCCGTCGCGCGGGTGCACGGGGATTTCCACGGCCTTGAGCTTGAGCCGCTCCAGCACTTGCAGGCTGGCATAGAACGCCGGCGCCTCGATCGCCACCAGGTCGCCGGGTTCGGTCACGGCTTGCAGGCACAGGTTCAGGGCCTCCAGCGCCCCGTTGGTCACCAGCAGTTCTTCCATCGGCAGCATCAACCCGCCGACCATGTAGCGCAGGGCGATTTGCCGGCGCAGTTGCGGATTGCCCGGCGACATGTCCGTGACCACCACCCGCGGGTCCATGTCCCGCGTGGCGCTGGACAGCGAGCGCGACAGCCGCTGCAACGGAAACAGGGTAGGGCTGGGGAACGCCGAGCCGAAGGGCACCGTGGCCGGGTCCTTGATCGATTCCAGCACCGAGAACACCAGCTCGCTGACGTCGACTTCGGTGGACTCGTGCACGGGGCTGCTGACCGCCGGCTCGGAGAACGGCGTCGGTGCATGGGCATTGACGAAGTAGCCCGAGCGCGGCCGGGCCCGGATCAGCCCGCGTCGCTCCAGCAGGTAATAGGCCTGGAACACCGTGGAGGGGCTGACGCCATAGGTCTGGCTGGCGTAGCGCACCGACGGCACCCGCTGGCCCGGCCCGAGCATGCCGGAGCGGATCAGTTCAGCGATGTCGTCGGCGAATTTCTCGTAGCGTTTCATGGCGTGCCCATTGTGCAGCGGTTCGAGGTCAGGCTGGAGCTGTGCGTCGGGCATCTTATCGCCTCACCGGTTCATCGGTGCGACAAAACGGCTCTTGGCCACGCTCTGGATGCGCGGCTCGTCGCTGTCGGTCACCTTGAAAGTCATGTCCTGGGAGCCGCTGCGAGGGCGTTCGTCGAGCATCGCCACCGACACCGGTACATCGACGATTTCCCCCGCCGCCAGGCTCAATTGCGTCTTGCCCTGCAGGGTGAAGCCTTCGCCGTCCTCGAGGGACAAGGTGTAGTCCTGGCGCTGCTGGGTCTTGTTGATGATTTTCAGGCTGTAGATGTTCTCGATCTGGCCCAGGCTGTTCTCGCGGAACAGGCCGCGGTCCTTGCTCACATCCAGGGACACCATCGGCCGCTCCACCAGCGCCACCGCCAGGGCGCCGATCATTACCAGCAGCACGGCGGTGTAGCCGACCAGGCGTGGCCGCAGCAGATGCGTCTTGCCACCCTGCAACTGGCGCTCGGAGGTGTATTTGATCAGCCCACGGGCGTAGCCCATCTTGTCCATGATCGAGTCGCAGGCGTCGATGCACGCCGCGCAGCCGATGCATTCCATTTGCAGGCCGTCGCGAATGTCGATGCCGGTGGGGCAGACCTGCACGCACATCTGGCAATCGATGCAGTCGCCCAGGCCGATGTTGGCCGGTTTCACCTCGCGCTTGCGCGGCCCGCGGATCTCGCCACGGGCGGCGTCATAGGAAATGGTCAGGGTGTCCTTGTCGAACATCACGCTCTGGAAGCGCGCGTAGGGGCACATGTGCATGCACACCGCCTCGCGCAGCCAGCCGGCGTTGAGGTAGGTGGCCGCAGTGAAGAACAGCACCCAGAACAGGCTGACGCCGCCTATTTGCAGGGTCAGCAAGTCTTCGGTCAAAGGCCGGATCGGGGTGAAGTAGCCGACGAAGGTCAACCCGGTGAGCAGGCTGATGGCCAGCCACAACGTGTGCTTGGCCGAGCGGCGCGCGAGCTTGTTCAGGCTCCAGGGCGCGGCGTGCAGCTTGATCCGCTGGTTGCGCTCGCCTTCGGTGATCTTCTCGCACCACATGAACAGCCAGGTCCAGGAGCTCTGCGGGCAGGTGTAGCCGCACCACACGCGGCCGGCGAACACGGTGATCGCGAACAGGCCGAAGGCGGCGATGATCAGCAGCGCCGACAGCAGGATGAAATCCTGGGGCCAGAAAGTGGCGCCGAAGATATGGAATTTGCTTTCGGAAAGGTCCCAGAGCACGGCCTGGCGACCGCCCCAGTCGAGCCACACCGTGCCGAAGAACAGCAGGAACAGCACCCCCGCGCCGCTGATGCGCAGGCTGCGGAACAAGCCGGTGAAGCTGCGGGTGTGGATCAGGTTGTCGGTGGTCCTGGCCTTGGTCTTCGCCGGCGCAGGTTCGAAGGTCTGTATCAACTGGACGGGGATTCTATCGCTCATGGTCGGTCGCTCATCAGCCGTTATCTGGCCGGGGCACTATGACCATCGAACTGTTTGCATAACAGACTCAGCTGAATCGATAAAAACCGGATCAGATGCCCTCCGGGCCAAGCCCTGCGACACTTTGATGCAGGCGCGAACAGACCCACTACAGCCTCAAGGGGGAGGCACTGTGTGGGAGCAGTGGTGCTCCCACGCAGCAAGACGGGTGGGCTAGACCACCGAGCCGCTGTCGGTTGCCTTTAGGTTCTGGCGCCCGTCGACCGCCCCGGCCACCGTCAGCGCGTCGGCTTCGGCCTCGGTGATGTAGACCCGGCCACCGTTGAGCTCGACCGCCGACATGGCTTTTTCCGCGTCGGTGACAATGGTCAGTTCGCTCGCCGGGCGCTGCTCCGGGCCATTGGGGGTGTCGAAGTGGCAGGTCTGGTGGTCATCGATGTGCACGGTCATGGTGTCGCTCCTTCTGGGTGGCTTGTGCATTAGGCGCCTGGCGGCCAGCAGGGTTCGTTGCGCCGGATCAGCGGTCGGGCGCACCTCTGGCGCCGCTTGCGGTCCATCGTCTATCGAGTGGAAGGAGAATGGTTGATGGAATCGTGGTGGCAGAGAATCTGGCTGACCCTGCAAGCGGAGTTCGCCGACATCGCCGATGTGGAGCAGATGACCCGGGTCACGCTACGCCTGCTGATGGCCGCGCTGCTCGGCGGCATCCTGGGCTTCGAGCGCGAGCACAAGGGCAAGGCCGCTGGCGTGCGTACTCACATGCTCGTGGCGCTGGGCGCGGCGCTGTTCGTGTTGGTGCCGCAGCTGTCCGGCTCCCAGGCCGATGCCATGAGCCGGGTCATCCAGGGGGTGGTCGCCGGCATTGGCTTCCTGGGCGCCGGTACGATCCTGAAGAACACCGAGGGCGATGTCGGCCACGTCAAAGGCCTGACCACCGCCGCGGGCCTGTGGATGACCGCCGCCATCGGCGTCGCGGCGGGGTTGGGCCGCGAGGCGACGGCGGTGGTGAGTACGGTGCTGGCGTTGGCGATTTTCAGTGTGATGCCGATGATCGTCCGGGCGCTGGAAAGCGACGACCAACCTTGAACGACCCTTGGGAGCACCGGCGGGTCGGCGCTGCATCTCGCGAGCAGGCTCGCGCCCACCGGGACCAGGCTACGCTTGAACGCGCTCCGGTGGCACTTCGCTGGGCGGATCACCGACGGGGGGCTGGGGATCGAGCGGTGGGTCTTTTTCCGGGATCGGCTCCGGATCGGGCCCCGGCGGGGGCAGGGTGGGGTCGTCGATATTGGGGTCCGGGGTTTCGGCCGGGATCGGGATATTCATCGGGACGGGTCTCCGTAACGCAAATGGCTTGAGTCGTGCTTACTGTTGTTGACCCCCTCGCGCCGGGTTTTATCCCGAGCGCATCGCGGGCCAAATCTTGCTGAACTTTTGGTCGTCGATTCGGTTCGGAGTTTAAGTGAGTTTTTTCAGGGACCCGTTGGGCCTTTACCGCCACAAGCGCGTCCATGGGGCGTAAAAGGAGCGATGCTCGATGACTGCTGAACAGCCGACTGACCTGGCGTACAACCCGCACCTGCCATTGTCCCAGGCCCTGTTGTTGCCACGGATTGCGATTGAAAACACCATGCCGACGATCGATGGCGGACAGTTTGCCGCCAAGGTCGTGGCCGGGCGGGATGTGACGGTGACCAGCAAGGTGTTCACCGACGGCCATGACAAGTTGGCGGTGCGCATCCGCTGGCGGTCATTGCAGGAGGAACGCTGGAACAGCGAGGTCATGACCGACCTGGGCAACAACGGCTGGCGCGGCCAGTTCAATGTGCCGGAGCAGGGCCGCTACGTGTTCTGCATCGAGGCCTGGTTCGATCAGTACGCCAGCTTCTGCTACGAACTGGAGAAGAAGTACGCCGCCGGCGTGCCCATCGCCCTCGAATTGCAGGAAGGGCGCAACCACGTGAAACTGGCCGCCGAGCGCAGCGACGGCGAATTGCGTGGCCAATTGAGCGCATTGCACGACGAACTGTCGAGCCTGTTGCCTGCCGAGCAGGTGGCGTTGTTCCTGGCGCCCCATAGCGCCGACCTGATGGCCCAGGCGGACTATCGGCCGTACCTGAGCATCAGCCCCGAGTATCACCTGGACGTCGAGCGCCCGCTGGCCGAGTTCGCCAGTTGGTACGAGCTGTTCCCGCGCTCGATCACCGACGATCCCAAGCGCCATGGCACCTTCAACGACGTGCATTCGCGCCTGTCGATGATCCAGGACATGGGCTTCGACGTGCTGTATTTCCCGCCGATCCACCCCATCGGCCGCAGCTTCCGCAAGGGACCGAACAACTCCCTCACCGCCGGCCCCGAGGACCCGGGCAGCCCCTATGCCATCGGCAGCGAGGACGGCGGCCACGAGGCCATCCATCCGCAATTGGGGACCCGCGAGGATTTCCGCCGGCTGGTCGCGGCCGCCGCGGACCACGGCCTGGAAATCGCCCTCGACTTCGCCATCCAGTGCTCCCAGGACCACCCGTGGCTCAAGCAGCATCCGGGCTGGTTCAGCTGGCGGCCGGACGGCACGATCAAATACGCCGAGAACCCGCCGAAGAAGTACCAGGACATCGTCAACGTCGATTTCTACGCCGCGGATGCGATCCCCAGCCTGTGGTTGGAACTGCGGGATATCGTGGTGGGTTGGGTCAATGAAGGCGTGAAGATCTTTCGCGTGGACAACCCGCACACCAAGCCGCTGCCGTTCTGGCAGTGGTTGATCGCCGATGTCCGGGCCCAGTACCCGGAAGTGATGTTCCTCGCCGAAGCCTTCACCACCCCGGCGATGATGGCGCGGCTGGGCAAGGTCGGCTACACCCAGAGCTACACCTATTTCACCTGGCGCAATACCAAGGCCGAGCTGGCGGCTTATTTCACCGAGCTCAACGAATCGCCGCTGCGCGAATGCTACCGGCCGAATTTCTTCGTCAATACCCCCGACATCAACCCGGCGTTCCTCCATCACTCGGGACGCGCCGGCTTTCTCATCCGTGCGGCCCTGGCGACCATGGGGTCGGGCTTGTGGGGCATGTACTCGGGGTTCGAATTGTGCGAATCGGCGCCGGTGCCGGGCAAGGAGGAATACCTCGATTCGGAGAAATACGAGATCCGTCCCCGGGACTTCACCGCGCCGGGCAACATCATCGCCGAGATTGCCCAGCTCAATCGCATCCGCCGCCAGAACCCGGCGTTGCACACGCACCTGGGATTGAAGATCTACAACGCCTGGAACGACAACATCCTCTATTTCGGCAAGCGCACGCCCGATGGCAGCAATTTCATCCTGGTGGCGGTGAGCCTGGATCCGCACAACCCGCAGGAAGCCAATTTCGAGTTGCCGCTGTGGGAAATGGGCTTGCCGGACGACGCCCAGACCCAGGGCGAGGATTTGATGAACGGTCATCGCTGGACCTGGTATGGCAAGTACCAGTTCATGCGCATCGACCCGGCGTACCAGCCGTTCGGGATCTGGCGCATCAGCGTGGCTTGACGCAGTGCAAGGTCGAGGGAGAACTGTTGTGGCGAGCTTGCTGTGGCGAGGGGATTTATCCCCGTTGGGCTGCGAAGCAGCCCCAATAGATCACCCCGATATGTCTGGTTGGCCGCTTTAAAGCTTTAGGGCTGCTGCGCAGCCCAGCGGGGATAAATCCCCTCGCCACAAAAGACCTCGGCCCATAAAAAGACCCACAAGCCTGTATTCCGCGGCTTTAATGAATCATCAGGAGTTGCAAATGGCGAAGAAACCCCGGTCTGCCACCTTTATCAACGACCCGCTCTGGTACAAGGATGCGGTGATCTATCAGGTCCACGTGAAGTCCTACTTCGACTCCAACAACGACGGCATCGGTGACTTCCCTGGCCTGATCGAGAAGCTCGACTACATCGCCGACCTGGGCGTCAACACCATCTGGTTGCTGCCGTTCTACCCGTCGCCACGGCGCGACGATGGCTACGACATTGCCGAATACCGGGGCGTGAGCCCGGACTATGGGACCATGGCCGATGCGCGGCGCTTCATTGCCGAGGCCCACAAGCGCAACCTGCGGGTGATCACCGAACTGGTCATCAACCATACGTCCGACCAGCATCCGTGGTTCCAGCGCGCCCGCAAGGCCAAGCCCGGTTCCAAGGCGCGGGACTTCTACGTCTGGTCGGACGACGACCACAAGTACGATGGCACGCGGATCATTTTCCTCGACACCGAGAAGTCCAACTGGACCTGGGACCCGGTGGCCGGCCAGTACTTCTGGCACCGTTTCTACTCCCACCAGCCGGACCTCAACTTCGATAACCCGCAGGTGATCAAGGCCGTGCTGTCGGTGATGCGCTATTGGCTGGACATGGGCATCGACGGCCTGCGCCTGGACGCGATTCCGTACCTGATCGAGCGCGACGGCACCAACAACGAAAACCTGCCGGAAACCCACGACGTGTTGAAATTGATCCGCGCCGAGATCGATGCCAACTACCCCGACCGGATGTTGCTGGCCGAAGCCAACCAGTGGCCCGAGGACACCCAACTGTACTTCGGCGACGTCGACGCCCAGGGCCTGAACGGCGACGAGTGCCACATGGCGTTCCACTTCCCGCTGATGCCGCGCATGTACATGGCGCTGGCCCAGGAAGACCGTTTCCCGATCACCGACATCCTGCGCCAGACCCCGGAGATCCCGGCCAACTGCCAGTGGGCGATTTTCCTGCGCAACCACGATGAGTTGACCCTGGAGATGGTCACCGACAAGGAGCGCGACTACCTGTGGAACTACTACGCGGCTGACCGCCGTGCGCGCATCAACCTGGGGATCCGCCGACGCCTGGCGCCCCTGGTGGAGCGCGACCGGCGCCGGGTGGAACTGCTCAATAGCCTGCTGCTGTCGATGCCCGGCACGCCGACGTTGTACTACGGCGACGAGATCGGCATGGGCGACAACATCTACCTGGGCGACCGCGACGGCGTGCGCACGCCGATGCAGTGGTCGATCGACCGCAACGGCGGCTTCTCCCGCGCCGACCCGGCCAGCCTGGTGCTGCCGCCGATCATGGACCCGCAGTACGGCTACCAGTCGGTCAACGTCGAGACCCAGGCTGGCGACCCCCATTCGCTGCTCAACTGGACCCGGCGGATGCTGGCGGTGCGCAAGCAGTCCAAGGCGTTCGGCCGTGGTACCTTGAAGATGCTGTCGCCGAGCAACCGTCGGATCCTGGCCTATACCCGTGAGTACACCGGCCCCGACGGCAAGCACGAAATCATCCTGTGCGTGGCCAACGTGTCGCGCAGCGCCCAGGCGGCCGAGCTGGACCTGTCGGCCTACGCCGGCATGGTGCCGGTGGAGATGCTCGGGGGTAATGCCTTCCCACCCATCGGCCAGCTGAATTTCCTGCTGACCCTGGCCCCCTACGGGTTCTACTGGTTCGCCCTGGCGGCGGAAAACCAGATGCCGAGCTGGCACGTCGAACCGGCCCAGAGCCTGCCGGACTTCACCACCCTGGTGCTGAAAAAACGCCTGGAAGAGTTGCTCGAAGCGCCGTCGCGCACCACGCTGGAGCAAAGCATCCTGCCGAGCTGGCTGCAGAACCGCCGCTGGTTCGCGGGCAAGGACAGCGCCATCGAGAAGGTCGACATCGTCTATGGCGTGCGCTTCGGCGACCCGCAGCATCCGGTGCTGCTCAGTGAAATCGACGTCACCAGCGGCGGCCAGACGCTGCGCTATCAATTGCCGTTCGGGCTGCTGGCCGAAGACCAGGTGGGCGCGGCATTGCCGCAGCAGCTGGCGTTGTCGCGGGTCCGGCGGGTCCGCCAGGTCGGCTTGATCACCGATGCCTTCACCCTGGAAAGCTTCATCCGGGCGGTGCTGCAAAACATCCAGGCCGGCACCGTGTTGCCGTGCGCCGACGGCGAGTTGCGTTTCGAACCCACCGAAGGCCTGGCCGCGTTGAACCTGGGCAATGAGCCGGAAGTGCGCTACCTGTCCGCCGAGCAATCCAACAGCTCGGTGGTGGTCGGCGGCAGCCTGGTCCTCAAGCTGATTCGCAAGGTCGCCTCGGGTGTCCACCCGGAACTGGAAATGAGCGCCTATCTGACCGCTGCGGGCTTCAGCAATATCTCGCCGCTGCTGGGCTCGGTGGTGCGGCGCGACGCTGCGGGCGAAGACGCGCTGCTGATGATTGCCCAGGGTTACCTGAGCAACCAGGGCGACGCGTGGGAATGGACCCAGAACAACCTCGAGCGCGCGCTACGGGACGAGCTGGCGGACGCGGTCTCCGAGCAGGAGCAGCACTACAACGCCCTCGGCGAGTTGAAGGATTTCGCCGGCATGCTCGGCCAACGCCTGGGGGAAATGCACCAGGTGCTGGCCCAGCCGACCGACGACCCTGACTTCACCGCGCAGGTCACCACCGCCAAGGACGCCCAGGCCATCGGCAAGGATGTCGCCGCCCAGGTGGAAAACGCCCTGCGCCTGCTCAAGCAGAACCAGGGCCAATTGAACCCGGCCGACCAGGCCATGGTCGCACGCTTGCTGGAACACCGCAAAACCGTCCTGGCCCATGTCCAGGCATTGGCCGGCAAGGCAGTCGGTGGCCTGCGCATCCGCGTGCATGGCGACTTGCACTTGGGGCAGGTGCTGGTGATCAAGGGCGACGCCTACCTGATCGACTTCGAAGGCGAGCCGGCGCGGCCGTTGCATGAGCGCCGGGGCAAGCACAGCCCGTACAAGGACGTCAGCGGTGTCCTGCGTTCGTTCGATTACGCGGCGGCGATGGCGATCCACTTGCACACGGTCGACAGTACGGCCGATGCCGACGCGGCCCGGCAGCGGGTGGCCGATCGTTACCTGAAAGAGGCGCGTCAGGCATTTGTCGAGGCATACCGGCTGGCGGCAGCTAGTCTTGCCCATGAATGGAAGGATGCTGAAGGCGAAGACGCCGCACTGGCGTTGTTCGGCCTGGAGAAGGCGGCCTATGAAGTGGCCTATGAAGCCGAGAATCGCCCCGCCTGGCTGCCCGTGCCGTTGCACGGCCTGTACGGGTTGTTGAGTGGGCTGGAACCCTTTTCCGATTTAGCCGGACCGATTTAGTGGAGAGAATCATGAGCGTCTCGAACAAAGAACAAGGGCAGCCCAAGGCCGCCTTGCTGCCATCGGTCAAGGACATCGACGCGCTGGTGCGTGCCGAACACCACGACCCGTTTTCCATCCTCGGCCCCCACGGCGACGGTGCCGGCGGGCAGTTCATTCGCGCCTACCTGCCGGGTGCGCTGAGCGTGCATGTGCTCGCCCGCGACGGCGGCGAGGAGCTGGGGGAACTGCAACAGACCGAAACCCCCGGGTTGTTCGTCGGGCACTTCGACCGAGCCCAGGCCTACCTGCTGCGCACGCGCTGGGCCGGCGGTGAGCAGGTGGCCGAAGACCCCTACAGCTTTGGCGCCTTGCTCGGAGACATGGACCTTTACCTGTTCGCCGAGGGCAATCACCGTGACCTGAGTTCCTGCCTGGGCGCGCAATTGACCACGGTCGACGGCGTCGACGGCGTGCGTTTCGCCGTGTGGGCGCCGAATGCCCGGCGGGTCTCGGTGGTGGGGGATTTCAACGTCTGGGACGGGCGCCGGCATCCGATGCGCATTCGTTATCCGTCCGGCGTGTGGGAGCTGTTCATCCCCCGGCTGGGCGCGGGCGAAGCCTACAAGTATGAAATCCTCGGTGCCCACGGCATCCTGCCCCTCAAGGCCGACCCCGTGGCGCTGGCGACCCGGATGCCGCCCGACACCGCCTCGAAAGTCGCTTCGCCGCTGAAGATTCAGTGGCAGGACGACGACTGGATGCAACGCCGTGGCGAACGGCAATTGCCGGGTGCCCCGCTGTCGATCTATGAGCTGCACGCCGGTTCCTGGCAATGCGAGACCGACGAGGCGGGGGAGGTTGCCCGGCAATACAACTGGCACGAAATGGCCGAGCGCCTGGTGCCCTACGTGAAGGACCTGGGCTTCACCCACATCGAGCTGATGCCGATCATGGAACACCCCTTCGGCGGGTCCTGGGGCTACCAGCCGCTGTCGCAGTTCGCGCCGACCGCGCGTTTCGGCTCACCGGATGATTTCGCCGCATTCGTCAACGCCTGTCACCAGGCCGACATCGGCGTGATCCTCGACTGGGTGCCGGCGCATTTCCCCACCGACACCCATGGCCTGGCCCAGTTCGACGGCACGGCGCTGTACGAATATGGCAACCCGCTGGAAGGTTTCCACCAGGACTGGGACACCCTGATCTACAACCTCGGGCGCACCGAGGTCCACGGCTTCATGCTGGCCTCGGCGTTGCACTGGCTCAAGCATTTCCACGTCGACGGCCTGCGCGTCGACGCCGTTGCCTCGATGCTCTATCGCGACTATTCGCGCAAGGCCGGCGAGTGGGTGCCCAACCGTCATGGTGGCCGCGAGAACCTGGAGGCCATCGACTTCCTGCGTCACCTCAACGACGTGGTGGCGCTGGAGGCGCCGGGTGCGCTGGTCATCGCCGAGGAGTCCACCGCGTGGCCGGGCGTCAGCCAGAGCACGCAGCAGGGTGGCCTGGGCTTTTCCTACAAGTGGAACATGGGCTGGATGCACGATTCGCTGCACTACATCCAGCAGGACCCGGTGTACCGCGCCCATCATCACAACGAGCTGAGCTTTGGCCTGGTGTATGCCTGGTCGGAACGATTCGTCCTGCCGATCTCCCACGACGAAGTGGTCCACGGCAAGCGTTCGCTGATCGACAAGATGCCGGGTGATCGCTGGCAGAAGTTCGCCAACCTGCGTGCCTACCTCAGCTTCATGTGGGGGCATCCGGGCAAGAAACTGTTGTTCATGGGCTGCGAGTTCGGCCAGTGGCGCGAATGGAACCACGATCAGCAACTGGACTGGTACCTGTTGCAATACCCCGAGCACCGTGGGGTCCAGCAACTGGTCAAGGATTTGAACCGGCTGTACCGCGAGGAACCGGCCCTGCACGACCAGGACGATGCGCCCCAAGGCTTCCAATGGCTGATTGGCGACGACGCGATGAACAGCGTCTATGCGTGGCTGCGCTGGAGCAAGGACGGGCGGCCGGTGCTGGTGGTCGCCAACTTCACCCCGGTGCCGCGCGAGGCCTACCGGGTCGGCGTGCCGTTCGCCGGGCGTTGGGTGGAATTGCTCAACAGTGACGCCGATACCTATGCCGGTTCCAACTACGGCAACGGTGGCGGCGCGTCCACCGAAGCAGTGCCCAGCCATGGCCAGGCGCTGTCGCTGGAACTCAACCTGCCGCCATTGGCGGTGTTGATCCTGCGGCCGGAGGGTTAGCACGACAGCAGTGGCAGGGGAGCGATGACGGTGGCGAGGGGATTTATCCCCGCTGGGGCGCGAAGCGACCCTAAGGCTGGCAACTCGATGTTCAAGTCTATTGAGTTGACTGCCAAAAGGGGCCGCTGCGCAGCCCAGCGGGGATAAATCCCCTCGCCACAAGAGGCCTGGATGGCTTCAGCGCACCAGGCACGGCTGCTTGTTGTCGAACGTCCAGCCCGGAATCAAGTACTGCATCGCCACTGCATCGTCCCGCGCCCCCAGGCCCATGCCCTTGTACAGCTCATGGGCCTTGGCCAGCTGATCCATGTCCAGCTCGACCCCCAGCCCCGGCCTCTTCGGCACCTGCACGCAGCCGCCGTGGATCTGCAAGGGCGCCTTGGTCAGCCGTTGGCCGTCCTGCCAGATCCAGTGGGTGTCGATGGCGGTGATGTCGCCCGGCGCGGCGGCGGCCACATGGGTGAACATGGCCAGGGAAATGTCGAAGTGATTATTGGAGTGCGAGCCCCAGGTCAGGCCCCATTCGTTGCACATCTGCGCCACCCGTACCGATCCCTGCATGGTCCAGAAATGCGGGTCGGCCAGGGGGATGTCCACGGACTGCAAGGTGATGGCGTGGCCCATCTCGCGCCAGTCGGTGGCGATCATGTTGGTGGCGGTCTTCAGGCCCGTGGCGCGGCGGAACTCGGCCATGACCTCGCGGCCGGAGTAGCCATGCTCGGCGCCGCAAGGGTCTTCGGCATACGCCAGGACCTTGTGCTGGTCGCGGCACAGGCGGATCGCTTCCTTCAGTGACCAGGCGCCGTTCGGGTCCAGGGTGATGCGCGCCTGGGGAAAGCGCTCGGCCAGGGCCGTGACCGCTTCGATTTCTTCATCACCCTTGAGCACGCCACCCTTGAGCTTGAAGTCCTGGAAGCCATAGTGGGCATGCGCCGCTTCGGCCAGGCGGACCACGGCGTCGGCGTCCAGGGCCTTTTCGTGGCGCACGCGGAACCAGTCGATGTCGGCATCCGGTTCGCTGCGGTAGGGCAGGTCGGTCTGCCGGCGGTCGCCGACGTAGAACAGATAGCCGAGCATCTTCACTTCGTCGCGCTGCTGGCCTTCGCCGAGCAATGCCGCCACCGGCACGTCCAGGTGTTGGCCGAGCAGGTCCAGCAAGGCGGCTTCCAGGCCGGTCACCGCGTGGATGGTGATGCGCAGGTCGAAGGTCTGCAGGCCGCGGCCACCGGCATCGCGGTCGGCGAATGCATGGCGCACGGTGTTGAGGATCTTCTGGTACGTGCCGATGGGGCTGCCGACCACCAGCGAGCGGGCGTCTTCGAGGGTCTGGCGAATGCGCTCGCCACCGGGCACTTCGCCGACGCCGGTGTGGCCGGCGTTGTCCTGGAGAATGACGATGTTACGGGTGAAGAACGGGCCGTGGGCGCCGCTGAGGTTCAGCAGCATGCCATCGTGGCCGGCCACGGGGACGATTTGCATGTGGGTGATGATCGGGGCTTTGCTGGCTGCTTGAGCATTCATGGTGCGGGTCCTTGGGTCAGGCGTGGCGGGTGGCCGGCTGGGTGGGTGGCGTTGTCGAGCGGGCCTTGGGCGTGTTGCGGGCGGCGAAGACAATGATCGCGGCGACGATCGAGGTGGTCGCCAGGCCGTAGAGGCCGCCCTGGATCGAGCCGGTGTGTTGCTCCAGCAGGCCGAACGTGGTCGGCGCGACGAAGCCGCCGAGGTTGCCCACGGAGTTGATCAGGGCGATCACCCCGGCGGCGATCCGGGCGTCCAGGTAAGCCTGGGGGATTGGCCAGAACAGCGACGAAGCCGACTTGAAACCCAGGGCCGCGAAGCAGATGGCGACGAAGGCGAACACTGGCCCGCCGGTGGTGGACATGAACATCCCGGCCGCGGCGATCAACAGCGCGGCGGCGACCCAGGCCTGCTGGAATCTCCACTTGGCCGACAGCGAGGCGAAGGCGTACATGCCGACGATCGACAGCAGCCAGGGGATCGAGTTGAACAGCCCGACCTGAAGGTCGCTCAGGTCGCCCATTTTCTTGATGATGCTCGGCAGCCAGAACGTGGCGGCGTAGATCGTCAGCTGGATGAAGAAGTAGATCAGGCAGAACAGGATGATCTGGCGGTCCTTGAGCAATTGGCCGATGGACAGCTTGATCGGCGTGGCGGCCTCGCGGGCCCGTTGCTCATCGTCGATGGCCTTCACCAGGGCGTCCTGCTCCGCGCGTTCCAGCCATTTGGCGTCGTGGGGCTTGGCGTCCAGCCAGAACCAGACGAAGGCGCACAGGCCGACCGAGAACATCCCTTCGATGAAGTACATCCACTGCCAGCCGTGCAGGCCCAGGCCGTTGATTTGCAGCAGCAACCCCGACAGCGGGCCGGAGATCAGCGATGCAATGGCCGAGCCGCTGAGGAAGATGGCGATGGCCTTGCCGCGTTCGGCACCCGGCAACCAGCGGGTGAAGTAGTAGATCACTCCGGGGAAGAAGCCGGCTTCGGCGACACCGAGCAAAAAACGCAGGATGTAGAAGTGGGTTTCGTTCTGGATGAACGCCATGCCGGCGGCCACCAGGCCCCAGGTGAGCATGATGCGGGTCAGCCAGATGCGGGCGCCGATGCGTTGCAGCAGGATGTTGGAAGGGACTTCGAACAGCGCGTAGCCGATGAAGAACAGGCCGGCACCAAAGCCGTAGGCCGCGGCGCCGATGCCCAGGTCGTGCTCCATGTGGGCGCGGACGAAGCCGATGTTCACCCGGTCGATGTAGTTGACGATGAACATGATGACGAACAGCGGCAGGATGTGGCGCTTGACCTTGGCGATGGCCGAGAGCAGCACCGGATCCGCACCGGCGTTCGCCCGGGGGCTGGATGTGTTCACTGGTTTTCTCCCACTCGTTATTTTTATGCGGGCATCGTGCAGGTGCCGATGTTGATAGACATCATACAACTTGAATTTTTTAGCTGGCAAGGGGTTTTTGATGAGGTTTGAGGTGGGGGTAGGTGGCCTTATAGGCCGTGATTATTGGGCTTTCTGAATGTATGAGGTGTCGCTACACGGCAGTTGAGCGGACCGAATGATGGGGGCGTGGCACTTTTTTTCTGCGGAATATTCGTTATATCAATGTGTTGTCATACAAGTTGATTGGGCACTGCCGAACCCTTTGCCACCCACTGGTGGTAGGATCACTCAGCCTGTATTCGAGGAACCCCTGGCGATGCAAGACACCGAAGCCCCCCTGCGCAAGCGCACCCATGGCCTGGCCCACGACCTGGTGGCGAAGCTGAGCCAGCGCATCCTGCTGGGGCAATGGAAACCGGGGGAGAAGTTGCCGTCCGAGGGGGCGATCGTGCGCGAGCATGGGGTCAGTCGCACGGTGGTGCGCGAGGCGATTTCCAAGTTGCAGGCCTCGGGGCTGGTGGAAACCCGCCACGGTATCGGGACGTTTGTGCTGGAGCCAACCGGCGAGCCCGGGCTGCGGCTCAATGTCGACACGGCAGCGGGGGTGCGGGGCATCCTCGAACTGCGCCTGGGCCTGGAAACCCAGGCAGCGGCCCTGGCCGCCCAGCGCCGCAGCGAAGAGCAACTGCGACAGATGCGCCAGGCGCTGGACGACTACCAGCGCTTGTCCAGCAACAATGACAGCTGCGTCGAAGCCGACCGGCGTTTTCACCTGCTGATCGCCGAAGCCACGGACAACACCTGTTTCGTCGAGATCATGCAACACCTGGGCAGCGCGATGATCCCCAGGACCCGGGTGAACGTGATCGAGCGCGGCCAGGCAGACCTGGGCAAGCTGGCGCAATTGGCCAGCCTGGAACACGAAGCGATCTTCAACGCCATCAAGCGCCAGGACCCCGACGCCGCCCGCGCCGCCATGTGGCTGCACCTGACCAACAGCCGCGACCGGTTCGGCGCGGGTTCCTGAGGGTTCATCGTTGCCTTGGCCACCGCCATCGCGAGCAAGCTCAGCTCCCACAGGAATTTGTGGTGAGCGATGGTTTAAGAACACCCAAACAGTCATGTGGGAGCAAGGCTTGCCCGCGATGGCATTGGCACATCCAGCATCAATACAAGCTGACCCACCGCCATCGCGAGCAAGCTCAGCTCCCACAGGAATTTGTGGTGAGCGATGGTTTAAGAACACCCAAACAGTCATGTGGGAGCAAGGCTTGCCCGCGATGGC
>NZ_JAUQOP010000033.1 GCF_030580855.1 Pseudomonas citrullilanati
ATGACTTGAGTCGCCTCGGTAAATACCTCGGTCAGGCCGCCCGCCTGATGGTCGGCATGCCCGACTACGACAACTACGTCGAGCACATGCAAACCCAACACCCGGACAAGCCGCTGATGGACTACGAAACGTTCTTCCGCGAACGCCAGGAAGCCCGCTACGGCGGCAAGGCCGGGCCCAAGTGTTGTTGACAATGAGGTAGCTCAACCCCCTGTGTGGGAGCGGGCTTGCTCGCGAAGGCGGTGTATCAGTTGACGAAGGTGTCGACTGGCCGGACGCTTTCGCGGGCAGGCCCGCTCCCACAGGTGTTTTGGGGTGGTTTCAAGCTAGGCGTACACCGCCGACCCTGTGTGGGAGCGAGCTTGCTCGCGAAGGCGGTGGGTCAGTTGACGAAGATGTCGACTGGCCGGACGCTATCGCGGGCAAGCCCGCTCCCACAGGTGTTTTGGGGGATTTCAAGCTAGGCGTACACCACCGATCCCTTGTGGGAGCGAGCCTGCTCGCGAAGGCGGTGGGTCAGTTGATGAAGGTGTCGACTGGCCGGACGCTATCGCGGGCAAGCCCGCTCCCACAGGTGTTTTGGGGTGGTTTCAAGCTAGGCGTACACCACCGATCCCTTGTGGGAGCGAGCTTGCTCGCGAAGGCGGTGTATCAGTTGACGAAGATGCCGACTGGCTCGCCACACCCACCCGCCACCCACATCACTCCGCCAGCAACACCGCCGCATCGAACCCCACCCGCAAGTTGCCCCAATGGCGGCCGCCGAAGAAGAAGGGTACGTCGATCTCGGTCATGATTTCCCCGGTGTCGCGCAGGTAGGTCTGGAGCAGGAAGCGCTGGACGTTGCCCGCCGCGCGCAGGCCGATCGGGTCGTTGAAGATCCGTTTGTTGCGGCACACCGGCAGGTCCACTGCGCGATCACCGGTGGGCGGCTTGGAAACCCAGCTGTTGTTCACCGGGCAATACCCCTTGGTGTCGACGATGAACGACACCTTGCCACCCGGCGTGCTGCGGGTGAGGTTGTCGCATTCCTCCTGGCAGACCTGGGCGAAGCGTTCGGTGTAGCCGGTCATGTACTGCTTGGGATCGGTGCCGGGAATCAGTTGGTAGCTCTGGTCGAACAGGTTGAGGCCTTCGCGGTGCAGCGCTTCCAGGCGGACCTGGAGCGTATCGCGGCATTCGCTGGCGCGGGTGATCGCGGCGTCGAGCTTGCCGTGGCCCAGCACGAACCGGCCCAACAGCGCCTGGACCTTTTCGGCGACGCCGGACAGGTCGCGAGTGGCCGTGGCCGACTGCTGCATGCGCTGGTCAATCGACTGGCTGTCGGCATGGATCTGGGTCACCCGGTCGTTGATGCCGGTGTTGCTGTCGGCGAACTGCTGGATATGCCCGGCAATGTCCGCCAGCTTGCCGTTGGTGGATTCGAAGTCGCTGATCATGCTTTCGAAATGGCCGGAGGCACGCTCCACCACTTTCTGGGTTTCCCGGGCGCTGTGGCTGATCTGGGTGGTCTGTTCGTGGGTGGAGCTGACTTCTTCGAGCATGGCGTCGATGTTGCGCGAGATATCGTCGGTGGCCCGGCTGACGTTCTGGGCCAGGGTGCGCACTTCATCGGCCACCACCGCAAAGCCGCGGCCGCTTTCGCCGGCCCGGGCGGCTTCGATGGCCGCGTTGAGGGCCAGCAAGTTGGTCTGGGCGGAAATCTGCTGGATCAGTCCGACGATCGACTTGATGCTCGAAGAGCGCTGGTTCAGGGCGCTCACCAGCGTGGCGAACTCACCGAGGCTGGCAGAGATTTCGCTGATGTTGCCGGTCACTTCCAGCAGCTCGGCGTAGGAGTCTCGGGCCATGCTCAGGTTCTGGGCGGTGGTGCTGGAAATGCCCTGGGTCTGGCGCGACACCTCTTCGATGCGGCCCACGGCGGTATTGCTCTGCTCCATCACTTCCCTGGCGAACCGTGCCTGGTGGGTCGCGCTGTCGCTGGAGTCGCTGATGTTCTTGAGCGAGCGCGCCGACTCGACGGCAATGTGCACGGTCAACGCCTGCACATTGCTGATGATCTCCCGCTGCTTGGCCAGGAAGCGGTTGCAAGTGCTGGCCAGCACGCGGATTTCGTCATGGGTCACCAAGGGCAGGTCCTTGGACAAGTCGCCTTCACCGTTGGCGATTTCTTCCAGGGCCTTGGTCATGGCGGTGACCGGGCGCACGATCAGGTGCCGGAAGTACCAGACCATGAAACTGATCATGGCCAGGGTCAGGAACGCGCCGAAGAGCAGGGCATGGCTGAGGCTGTCGAGGCGGCTCTCGATTTGCCCCAGCAACGCCGCATCAAGCTGCGCGCCGCGCAACTGCAGCAGGATATCGGCACGGGCACTCAGGGCCACCCAGTACAGCAGCCCGCTGACCAACACCAGCAGGAAAAGGCTCGACAACTTTTTGGTGAGCGTATCGAAGAACTGCATCTCGATAGACTCGTACAAGGCCTTTAACGTCTGCATGCCGCTGCTCCTGGGCAAAAAAATCTCTCAATGGAATACATTCGACCGAGAGGGCCAAAGCTTTAGCGGATTAGGGCGTTTTGATATCACTGCGGGGCGTCGGCCCAGCGATCGTGGAAGCAGGCTCACTCCACGATGTATTTACTGGGAATGGTTCTCAAAGTATAGTCGCTCTCATTAACATCCCTCCGTGAGTGCAGCGCTTTGAATCGTTCCACCCCTCCCGTCAGACGCAACCGCTTCATCCAGTGTTTATTGCCCACCGTCTCCTGTTGCTTCATCGCGACCCCGCTGTGGGCGCAGGACACGCTCGAACTGCCGGCCACGGCCATCCAGGGCAGTCGTACGCTCCAGGACGAGGGCTACACGGCGTCGCAAGCCAGTACCGCGAGCAAAAGCGATGTACCGATCAAGGAGGAAGCGCAATCGATCAATGTGGTGACCCCGCAGACACTGGACGATTACCAGGTGCGCTCGCTGGGCGATGCGATGAAGTTCGTCAGCGGCGTCAGCCAGGGCAATACCCTGGGCGGCTCGCGGGATTCGCTGGTCAAGCGCGGTTTCGGTACCAACGACGACGGCTCGATCCTGCGCGACGGCGTGCGTTCGAACCTGGGGCACAACTTCAGCGCTACCACCGAGCGCGTCGAAGTGCTCAAGGGCCCGGCCTCGATGCTGTACGGCGCCTTGGAGCCCGGCGGGTTGATCAATGTCATCAGCAAGCAGCCCGAGTACAGCCAAAGCACCACCTTGAGCGGCTCTGCCTACAGCGAAGGCGGCGGCACCATGGCCCTGGACACCACCGGACCGTTGGGCGATACCGGCCTGGCGTATCGCCTGATTGCCGAACGCGGGCATGAGGATTACTGGCGCAACTACGGCGTCAACGAGAGCACGCTGGTGGCGCCGTCCTTGGCTTGGACAGGGGAGCGGGCTTCGTTGAATTTGAGTTATGAATACAACGAATATTCCAATCCGTTCGACCGGGGTACGGTGTTCACCAACGGGCATCCGGCCGATATCGATTATGACAAGCGCCTGGATGAGCCTTGGGCCAAGAGCGTGGGGATTCGCGAGACGGCTACGGCGCGGTTCGAATATGAGTTGAGTGAGGCGTGGAAGACCCGTGTGACTTATGGTTGGAACAATGATCGGTACAGTCTTTCGATTGCGCAGCCGAGCCTGTCAAAAACCGGTGTTTTTCAACGGGCTGCCAACGGTGCTCATTATGACGACGAAACTCGCTATGCCAGTTGGGATTTCATGGGCAAGCAAGAGCTGCTTGGCCAACGTCACGATTTGTTGATTGGCGTTGATAATCAGGTTTCTGATCAATTCCGTGGCAAGACTTACCGTGGAAAGGCTCAGGCTGGTTTCGATATCACATCGCCGGTTTATGGCGGTCTGGCTGAGCCCAGTGTGATCAGTCCAACTCAAAGCGATCTGCGCAACCAGTTGAACTCCAGCTCTGTCTATTTGAAGGACAACTGGCATCTCGACGATCGCTGGATTTTGGTATTGGGAGGTCGTTATCAGCATTACGATCAATACAGTGACCAGGGGCTTGGTAGTAACTACGAAGTCAATCGCGATGACAACGGTGACGCCTTCGTACCCTTCCTCGGCCTGGTTTACAAAGCCACCGACACTTTGTCGCTGTACGGTAACTACAGCCGTTCGTTCAAGCCCAATGACACCGTGGACGACGCCGGCAAGACCTTCGATCCGGAGGAGGGCCGCAGCTATGAGATCGGTGCCAAGTACGATCCGCTCCCAGGCTTGAACATCAACCTCGCGTTGTTCGACATCGTCAAGAAAAACGTCGTGACGTCCTCTACGGTCAATGGCGTGACCCTGTCGGAAGCCGCCGGCAAAGTCGGTTCCCAAGGCCTGGAACTGGACATCACCGGTCGCCTGTCCGAGCGTTGGGACCTGATTGGCACCTACGCCTACACCCACACGGAAATCCTCGACGATCCGGATGATGAAGGCCAACGCCTCGCTGACGCACCCAAGCACACCGCCAGCCTGTACTTGAGCCACCACTTGAACGTACCTGCCGAATTCGGCGCCTGGCACGCCGGTGCCGGTGCGCGCTACGTCGGTGAACGCGCCGCCAACAACGCCAACGATTTCTGGCTGAGCAGCTATACCGTCGCCGACGCCTTCCTGCGTTGGGAGTCGCCGGTATTCGGGCACAAGACCTCGCTGCAACTGAACGTCGACAACCTGTTCGACAAGCAGTACTACCCGTCCTCCACCGGCAGCCAGTTGCAAGTCAACGTCGGCGAGCCGCGTACCGCCAAGCTGAGCGCCAGCGTGACGTTCTGACTTCGCGGCGTTGAAATGCAAAATGCCCGGGACCTGAATCCCGGGCATTTTTTGTACCGCTGTCGGCGACTAGGCCACTGTGCCGCCGATGGGACCTTGCGCCCCACGGTATTTAGCGCCCGCCCTCAGCGCATGGCGCAGCTTCAGCGCCGGGCGCTCGACCCCGTAGTACGACACCCCACTCAACGCGAACGACAGCACCAGCACCGCCGTGATCATCAGGTTGCTGTACGCCACTGGCCAGAACGCGCGCAACACGTACATCACCACAAAATGATTGAGAAATACTCCATAGCTGATGTTGCCCAGCAGCTCATCCAGCCGGTGGTATTTCAATCGGCCGAGCAGGAACACCGCCGGCAGGCCCAGGGCGATGCCGAGGGTGACTTCGGCGTTGAACGGACGCCGGGGAATGACCCCGATGACAATCGCCACGAACATCGACGCGGCGATGATCGTGGTGATGGCCGCCATCCACAGGCCCTTTGCCCGAGCCCGGTACAGATAGCTGCCGCACAGGAAAATGAACAGCACCCCGGGCAGCAAGCGGTAGCCATAGAGATCGGTATTGATGTAGCCCAGCGTCGCGACCATGAACACGGTGACTGACACGGCGAACGCGATCCCCCGGCGCCTATGGAGAATCAGGAAGGGGATCAGCAGGTAGAAGCACATTTCCAGCCCGAGGGACCAGGCAGGTGGCAGGATCTCGGGCACGGTGATGCCGAACATGTAGAAACCCAGCGGCAGGATCGGCAAGCTGGTGGCGATGTTCTCCAGCGTCAGGGCCTGCGCCTGGGGCGTTCCGGGCAAAAGGAAGTGAATCACCACACAGGACATGACGAAGTACAACAGGAACTGCGGGTACAGCCTCAGCAATCGATCCAGGTAGAACAGGCCGATACGCCCGACAGCGTTGTAGTTGCGTTCGATCAGCGAGGTCATCACGAAGCCGCTGATGATCAGGAAGGACACCACGGCGACGACGCCGGGGTTGAACCCCATGAACGTCACGCCCATGTGCGAAATCGCCACGAGCAAGGCCAGCAGCAGACGGTAAACCCCCACGCGCATCATCCTTAATCAGAGTTGATCCGTTGGGGAGCGAAGTTATTTGGGTTTGCAGTGGGTGAACAGCGGTTTACAGGGGAGCGGCGGGGAAATGCGGGAGATTGGCAGATTTGACATCAGCGTCTCGGTCAGGCCGCTTCTCGCTCCAAAGCGCCATTTCTACATTTTTAGAAGATTGTGGCGTCAAACAGACTGATACCCTCTTTTTTCAAGATTTAGATCAGGAAGTTATTTCCTCATTGATATAGCCATCATCCACCGGGCGGGAACGGGTGATGGCCGGTACATTCCGAATCTGTGCGACAGGCACCCCGCCACCGCGAGCAGGCTCGCTCCCACAGGTGTCCCACGGCGTACGCAATGTTTGTGCGCACCCCTGGCCCTTGTGGGAGCGAGCCTGCTCGCGAATGGCGGTGCAACTGATCAGCGAAACGCCGGCACCACGTGCTTGATGAACAACTCCAGGGATTTTTTCTTCTCGGCGTGAGGCAGGCTGTTGTCGCACCAGAAGCTGAACTCATCCACTCCCAGTTCCTGGTAGTACTTGATGCGTTCGATGATTTCCTGCGGAGTGCCGATCATGGTGTTCTTGCGGATGTTTTCCAGCTGGAATTCCGGACGCTCGGCGAACTTTTCTTCCGGGCTTGGCGCGAGGAAACCGTTGGCCGGCACTTGCTTGTTGCCGAACCAGGCATCGAAAGTGCGATAGAACCTGGAGATCGCCCGGGCACCGACCTTCCAGCCTTCGGGGTCGTCCACGGCATGCACGTGGGTGTGACGCAGCACCATCAACTGCGGGCGCGGGATATCGGGGTTGTTGTCCAGGGCCGCCTGGAACTTGTTCTTCAGGTCCAGGACTTCTTCGTCACCTTTCATCAGTGGCGTGACCATGACGTTGCAGCCGTTGGCGACAGCGAAGTTGTGGGAGTCCGGGTCGCGGGCGGCGATCCACATGGGCGGGTGCGGCTTGCGGATCGGCTTGGGCACGCTGGTGGACGTCGGGAATTTCCAGATCTCGCCGTCATGGGCGTAGTCGCCCTGCCACAGGGCGCGGACCACCGGAACCATCTCCCGCAGGGCCTGCCCACCGGCGGAGGCGGGCATGCCGCCGGCCATGCGATCGAATTCCACCTGGTAGGCACCCCGGGCCAAGCCCACCTCCATGCGGCCATTGCTGATCACATCCAGCAGCGCGCATTCACCGGCCACCCGCAGCGGATGCCAGAACGGCGCGATGATGGTGCCGGCGCCCAGGTGGATGGTGGTGGTCTTGCCGGCGAGGTAGGCCAGCAACGGCATCGGGCTCGGCGAGATGGTGTATTCCATGGCGTGGTGTTCGCCGATCCACACGGTGCTGAAACCGCCGGCTTCGGCCAGGAGGGTCAGTTCGGTCAGGTCCTCGAACAGCTGGCGATGGCTGACGCTTTCGTCCCAACGCTCCATGTGTACGAACAGGGAAAATTTCATGGCGCTCTCTCTTGTCAGTGACGATCGGTTCAGGCGAGGACGGGCAGGGCGCCCATCTTGCCGTGGCAATAGACCAGTGGCCCCGACGTGTGCTGGGGGACGATCAGGTTCTTCACCGCGCCGACCATGATGGCGTGGTCGCCGCCCTCGTATTCGCGCCACAGTTCGCACTCGATGATGGCGGTGGCGTTGGCCAGAAGCGGGTTGCCCAGTTCGCTCAGGGTCCATTCGATGTCCTGGGCCTTGTCCTTGCCTTTGCGGGCGAAGGCGTAGGCTTCGTCCTGCTGGCCGCCGGAAAGCACGTGGATGGCGAAGCGCTTGTTCTTGATCAGCACCGGATAGGAGTCGGAGCTGTAGTTGGGGCAGAACAGCACCAGCGCCGGGTCCATCGACAGCGAGCTGAAGGCGCTGGCGGTCAGGCCGACGACCTGGTCGTCGTCGTCCAGGGTGGTGATCACTGTCACACCGGACGGGAACGAGCCCATGACCTGCTTGTACACATTGGCATCAATCATTTAACAATCCTCTACGCATACGTGATGACGCGATGCCTCAATGGGCACCGGCGGCTTTGTTCAGGTCGCTCTCGGCCCACTGGGTGTAGACGCAGGCATCGGCGGTTGCCCAGCGCACGCGCACCGGGTCGCCTGCCTTGAGCGGCATGCCGGCGGCGGAAAGGGCCTTGACGGTCATGGCGGTGCCGCCGGACGTCACCACGCTGCACGTCTGGCTTTCGCCGAGGAACAGCACTTCCACGACCTTGGCCGACACTTCGTTCCAGCCTGCCGCAAGCGGTTGTTGCGCCGCCTGTTCGGTGCTCAGGGCCAGGGCTTTTTCCGGGCGCACCATCAACAGTACGGCCTGGTCGGCTTGCAGGCCGGCGGTCAGGCGAATCGACAGTGATTGGCCTTCGAAACTCGCCGCCGCGTTGCCTTGGGCCTTGAGCTTGAGGAAGTTCGAATTGCCGAGGAACGACGCGACGAAGGCATTCGGCGGATTCTGGTAAAGGTCGTAGCCGCTGCCCAGGCCAACGATCTTGCCGTGGCTGAAGATGGCGATGCGTTGGGACAGGCGCATGGCTTCTTCCTGGTCGTGGGTGACATAGACGATGGTGATGCCCAGCCGCCGATGCAGTTGGCGCAGCTCGTCCTGCAGGTCTTCCCGGAGTTTCTTGTCCAGGGCGCCGAGGGGTTCGTCCATCAGCAGGATGCGAGGCTCATAGACCAGCGCCCGGGCGATCGCCACGCGCTGCTGCTGGCCGCCAGACAGTTGCGAAGGGCGGCGGTGGGCGAATGGTTCCAATTGCACCAGCTTGAGCATGGCGTCGACACGACGGTCGCGTTCCGCCGGGGCAAGCTTGCGGATCGCCAGGGGGAAGGCGATGTTGTCGCGTACCGACAGGTGCGGGAACAGCGAGTAGCGCTGGAACACCATGCCGATGTCGCGCTTGTGCGGTGGCACGTTGACCAGGGATTTGCCGTCCACCAGGATCTCGCCGCTGCTGGGTGTTTCGAACCCGGCCAGCATCGACAGGGTGGTGCTCTTGCCCGAGCCGCTGGAACCGAGGAAGGTCAGGAACTCTCCGTCCTGGATCTCCAGGGAAATGCTGTCCACGGCGGCAAAGTCACCGTAGTGCTTGTTCAGGTCGCGCAGGCTGACCAGGGCCTTGTGGTTCTGTTGTGCGGGGTCTTTGACAGCACTCATCGTGTTCTCCTAGGCGCTCAGGCGCTGAGTTCATTGCGCCGGCGCAAGGCGGCGGCGATCACCATCACCAATACCGAGAGGCCGATCAGCAGCGTCGACGCGACGGCGATCACAGGCGTCAGGTCCTGGCGCAGGGTGGTCCACATCTTGACGGGCAAGGTTTGCAGGGTCGGGCTGGCCATCATCACGCTCAGCACCACCTCGTCCCACGACACCAGGAACGCGAACAGGGCGCCGGCGACCATGCCCGGGCGAATCGCCGGGAACGTCACCTTGAACACCGCTTGCAGGCGCGAGGCCCCGCAGATCACCGCCGCGTCCTCGATGGACTGGTCGAACAGCTTGAGGGAGTTGATGATCGAAATGATGGTGAACGGCAGCGCGACGATGACGTGGCTGACCACGAACGCGAACATCGTCCCGGTGTAGCCGAGCTTGAGGAACAGCGCATACACCGCCACGGCAATGATCACCAGCGGCACGATCATTGGCAGGGTGAACAGGCCGTAGAGCATCTCCCGCCCGGGGAAGCGCCCGCGCACCAGGGCGAAAGCCGTCGGCAAACCCAGCGCCACCGCGCAGGCCGTGGTCAACAGGGCGACCTTGAGGCTGGTCAGCGCCGCGCTCATCCAGTCCGGGTTGGAAAAGAACTGGCCGTACCACTTGAACGTCCAGCCCGGCGGTGGGAACACCAGCCACTGGGAGGAGCCGAACGACAGCAACACGATGAACACGATCGGCAACAGCAGGAACAATCCGATCAGGCCGGTGGTGGCGTACAGACCGAAGCGCATGCGCCGGCTCATGGCATTGGGAGTCAGGAGCATGACGATTTACCTCGCGTGACTGGCGCCGACCGGGGATTCCGGCTGGAGCTTCAGGTAGAAGTAGAACAACACCAGCGTGATGACGACCAGCAACGCGGCGCCGGCGCTCGCCAGGCCCCAGTTGAGGAACGATTGCACCTGCTGGATGATGAACTCGGGCAGCATCATGTTCTGCGCGCCGCCCAGCAAGGCCGGGGTCACGTAGTAACCGAGGGACATCACGAACACCATCAGCCCGCCGGAGAACAGCCCTGGCCGGCACAGCGGCAGGAATACCCGGAAGAAGTTGGTCCAGGGACTGGCGCCGCAGATGGAGCCCGCCTGCAGGATCATCGGGTCGATGGCCTGCATGGTCGCCTGCAACGGCAGGACGATGAACGGAATCATGATGTAGCTCATGCCGATCACCACGCCAGTGAGGTTGTGCACCATTTCCAGCGGCTGGTCGATGATGCCCATCGCCATCAGGGCCTTGTTGACCACTCCGGAGGCCTGCAACAGCACCAGCCAGGAATAGGTCCGGGCCAGCAGGCTGGTCCACATCGACAACAGCACGATGTTCAGGATCCAGCGTCCCCAGCCACGAGGCACCAGGGTGATGGCCCAGGCCAGGGGGAACCCCAGCAGCAGGCTGAACAGGGTCACCAGCCCGGCCACCGAAAAGGTGTTGAACAGCACCCGGGCATAGGCTGAGTTGGCGAACAGTTGCTCATAGTTGCCGAGCCCGGGAACCGGCTCCAATACGCCGCGCAACAGCAGGCCGATCAGCGGCGCCAGGAAGAACAGGCCCAGGAACAGCAGGGCCGGGGCGAGGTTGCCGAGCCCACGCCAGCGCTGGGCCAGCGACGGGGTTTGCGCAACGACTGCCTTGGCGGTTGCCACGCCGGCGGCGCTGGCAGCGCCCCCGGCAGCTGGGGTTGCCGTTGCCGACATTCTTATTTGACCAGCCATTCGTTCCACCGTGTCGCGATGTCCTGACCGTTCTTGGCCCAGTATGCGTAATCGAGCGTGATCTGATCCTTGGCATAGGCGGTCGGCAGGTTGGGAGCGAGCACCGAGTCCAGGCGTGCGACGCTGTCGACGTTGACCGGCGCATAGGCGGTCAGGTTGGAGAAGTCGGCCTGGCCCTTGGCGCTGCTGGCGTGGGCCAGGAACTTCATGGCCGCGGCCTTGTTTTTCGAACCCTTTGGGATGACCAGGATGTCGGCCATGACCAGGTTCTGCTTCCAGCTCACGCCGACGGGCGCGCCGTCCTGTTGCAGGGCGTAGACGCGGCCGTTCCAGAATTGGCCCAGGCTGGCTTCGCCGGAGGCGAGCAATTGTTGGGACTGGGCACCGCCACCCCACCAGACAATATCTTTCTTGATGGTGTCGAGTTTCTTGAAGGCGCGGTCCAGGTCCAGCGGGTAGAGCTTGTCTTGCGCTACACCGTCGGCCAGCAGGGCCAGTTCCAGCACGCCAGGGCTAGGCCATTTGTACAGTGCGCGCTTGCCGGGAAACGCCTTGGTGTCGAACAGGGCGGACCAGTCCTGGGGCTTGCCGGAGCCGAGCTTGCCTTCGTTGTAGCCGAGGACGAAAGAGAAGTAGAAGGAGCCGACGCCGTGGTCGGACACGAAGCGCGGGTCGATCTTGTCCCGTTGGATGACCGAAAAGTCCAGCGGTTCGAGCAAGCCTTCGGCCGCAGCCCGCAAGGCGAAGTCCGCTTCCACGTCGACTATGTCCCACTGCACGTTGCCGCTCTCGACCATGGCCTTGAGCTTGCCGTAGTCGGTCGGGCCGTCCTGGACCACGGTGATGCCGCTGGCCTTGCTGAACGGGTCGGCCCAAGCCTGCTTCTGTGCATCCTGGGTGCTGCCGCCCCAGCTGACGAAATTGACGCTCTCAGCCGCCGTCGATGCCTGGCTGGCAACGCCCAGCAGGCTCGCAAAAAGAACGGCGACTGCACTTTTCTTCAACACCATTTTCACGCCCTCATTGTTGTGTTTATTGAGCGGGCTTGTGTCTGCCCGCTTATCGGGAGCTTGGGTCCATCGGGTCTTGCGGCTGACCGTGCCAAGGGCGGGTTGAGCGCGCTGTCCCTGCCGGGTGCGCTTGGCTGAAGCCTTCGGTCTATGGAATATCATATTATGGTATTCCAAGCTTTCTGCAAGCATTTTGCCTGACCGACTATCTGTCCGGGGTGGTTTTTTGTGCCTGTGGCCGAGCCGGACTACCCGCTAAACGGAATACTTTCCACTACCTCCAGGTCATACCCGGTCAACCCTGCATACTTGAGCGGTGGCCCCAGATGCCGCAGCTTGCCGACGCCGAGATCCTGGAGAATCTGCGCCCCGGTGCCCACTTCAGAATAGATGCGCGATTGGGAGCGGCTGAACTGCCTGGGCGGCTGGGTGAGATGCGGGACGCGTTCGAGCAGCGCCTGGGACGATTCGTGGTTGGCCAACACGACCACCACGCCGCGACCTTCTTCGGCGACCCGTTGCAGGGCCGCCCACAGCGTCCAGTTGGACGGGCCGTTGTATTCGGCGCCCACCAGGTCCCGTAGCGGGTCGATCACATGCACCCGCACCAGGGTCGGTTCGTCGCGGCGAATATCGCCCATGACCATCGCCAGGTGCACGCCGCCCTCGATGCGATCTTCAAAGGTGAACAAGCGGAAGGTGCCGTGCACCGTCGGCAATTCGCGCTCCCCGATGCGCACCACGGTGTGCTCGGTGCTCAGGCGGTAGTGGATCAGGTCGGCGATGGTGCCGATCTTGATGCCGTGCTGGCGGGCGAAGATTTCCAGGTCGGGCCGGCGGGCCATGGTGCCGTCGTCGTTCATCACTTCGACGATGACCGAGGCCGGTGTGAAGCCGGCCAGGCGCGCCAGGTCGCAACCGGCCTCGGTGTGCCCGGCGCGGGTCAGCACGCCACCTTCCTTGGCACGCAACGGGAAGATATGCCCCGGCTGCACGATGTCGGCGGGGCCGGCATCGACCGCCACTGCGGCCGCGACGGTGCGGGCCCGATCGGCGGCGGAGATGCCGGTGGTCACGCCCGTGGCGGCTTCGATGGACACCGTGAACGCGGTGCTGAATACACTGCCGTTGCTGGGCACCATCTGTTCGAGGCCCAGGCGCTGGCAATGCTCGTCGGTCAGGGTCAGGCAGATCAATCCCCGGGCTTCGCGAGCCATGAAGCTGATGGCCTGAGCGCTGCAACAGTCGGCGGCGAGCAGCAGGTCGCCCTCGTTCTCGCGGTCTTCGTCATCCACCAGCAGCACCATCTTGCCCAGGCGGTAGTCTTCGATGATTTCCTGAATGCTGTTAAAGGCCATGGCGGGTTCTCTTCGTGATGGCGTGCTTGATGGAAACAACTTGTGGTATACCATAATACAAAACAAACCGAGAGGTCACTATGAAGGCGTACTGGATTGCTCATGTGGATGTCACCGACCTCGATCAATACCGCCAATACACCCAGCGGGCACCGGCGGCGTTTGCCTTGTACGGCGCGCGCATGTTGGCCCGGGGCGGGCGCAGCGAGGCCATGGAGGGCAGGCCGACGCCGCAACGCAGCGTAGTGATCGAGTTCGATTCGTACGAGCAGGCGTTGGCCTGTTATCACTCGCCGCAGTATCAGGAGGCCAAGCGTCACCGCAAGGAAGTGGCCCAGGCCGAAGTGATCATTGTCGAAGGCGTGGCGCCTTGAGGCCCATCAGCGGATGAAGTGGATCTTGCCGCTGTCATCGTTACCGATGTAGATGCCATAGACCCCGGCCTGACGCTCCTCGATGTAGCGTTCGAGGATCTGCCGGATGGCCGGGTAATAGATACTGTCCCAGGGAATGTCTTGCGGGGCGAAGAACTGGCAGGCAAGGGTTTCCGGGCCGAACCGGCCGGTGATCTCCACGGCGACGGCGCGGAAGATGATGTACACCTCGCTGATCTTCGGCACGCTGAAGATGGAGTAGGGCGAGACGATGTCGGCGCGCACGCCGGTTTCTTCCCAGACTTCCCGCAGCGCGGCCTGCTCGGTGGTCTCGTTGCCTTCCATGAAACCGGCCGGCAGGGTCCAGGTGCCGGGCCGTGGCGGGATGGCGCGCTGGCAAAGCAGGTACTTGCCGTCCTGCTCGATGATGCAGCCGGCAATGATCTTGGGATTGACGTAGTGGATATAGCCACAGCCGTCGCACATCAGCCGCACATGGGTATCGCCCGCTGGCAGGCGGTGATTGAGGTCACTGCCGCCACACTTTGGACAAAAGCTCGGGCTGAACATGTCAGTGGCCTATGCGAGGTTCTTTGAGCGCGATGGGCGCGGTGATCTCGGGGATGTCACCGGTTTCTTCCTGCTGGCGCTTGAGGTATTCCAGCGCCACCTTGGCCGCCGCGCGCACGTGGTCCACCGACGCCTGGTGGGCCGCCAGCGGATCGCCGCTCTTGATCGCCTCGACCATGCGCTCCATTTCCTGGTTGCTGGCGCCCCGACGGTTTTCCTGGGACACCGACGTCGCCCGCAGGTAGCTGATGCGGGCCTGCAATTGCCGCAACTGGGTGGCGGCCACATGGTTGCCGGAGCCTTCGAGCAGCACGTCGTAGAAACCCTGTACCGAATCGAGCACCTGTTGCAGCTCGCCCTCCTTGAGGGCCTGGCGGTTTTCCTCGAGGGCCCGCTCAAGTGCCTTGATGTCCTTGGCCTTGGCCCGCAGGGTGAACAACTGCACGATCAGGCCTTCCAGTACGCAGCGCAGCTCATAGATGTCGCCGGCATCGGCCAGAGTGATGATCGCCACGCGCGGGCCCTTGGCATCGGCGAACTCCACCAGGCCTTCGGATTCCAGGTGGCGCAGGGCTTCGCGTACCGACGTCCGGCTCACGCCCAGGCGATCGCACAAGTCGCGCTCGACCAGTCGATCTCCCGGCAGGAGCTGGAAGTTCATGATGGCGCTTCGCAGTTTATCCAGCACGATCTCGCGCAGGGTAACGGGGTTGCGATTGACCTTGAAGCTGTCGTCGAGTGGCAGGCGTTTCATGGGGTCCGCTCTGTGGTATGGCTGTCCATGCCCAACGGGCAACATCTGCACGTTCAGGTCAAACAGCCGAAGGTTGACTGGAGGCCTCGGCATCGGCTTCGGCGAAGGCTTCACGGGCAAGCCGGAAACTGTCTACCGCCGCGGGAACGCCGCAATAGATGCCGACCTGAAGCAAAATTTCGCGTATTTGCTCACGACTCAAGCCGTTACGCAAGGCGCCACGCACATGCAACTTGAGTTCGTGCGGGCGATTGAGCGCCGAGATCATCGCCAGGTTGATCATGCTGCGCTCCTTGAGCGACAGGCCTTCGCGTCCCCAGACGTGACCCCAACAGTATTCGGTCACCAGGTCCTGAAGCGGCCGGGTGAAGTCGTCGGCGTTCTCGATGGCGCGCCTGACGTAGGCCTCGCCGAGCACCTGGGTGCGGATCCGGAGGCCCTGTTCGTACTGGTCGTTGCTCATCGTGGCATGCTCCCAAAATTGTCTGCCGGCCCCACGTCGGCGCCTGTGGGGCGTGTCGCCATCAGGCGAGAGTGGGCAGGGCGCCGAGCTTGCCCTTGTGGTAGATCATCGGCGTGACCGGTTGCTCGGGCAGGATCAGGTGTTTCACCGCACCGACGATGATGGCGTGGTCGCCGCCGTCGTACTCGCGCCACAGTTCGCACTCGATGATCGCCGTGGCCTTGGCCAGGATCGGGTTGCCAAGGGCACTCAGGTGCCAATCGATGCCGTTGGCCTTGTCCTTGCCTTTGCCGGCGAAGGCGTAGGCTTCGGCGGTCTGGTCGGCGGACAGCAAGTGGATTGCGAACTGCTTGCTGTCACGCAGGATCGGGTAGGTGTCGGAGGCGTAGTTGGGGCAGAACAGCACCAGCGCCGGGTCGATCGACAGGGCGCTGAACGCGCTGGCGGTGATGCCGACGATGCTCCCTTCCGGGTCCAGGGTCGTGACCACGGTGACGCCGGACGGGAAGGAGCCCATGACTTCTTTGTAAATGCCGGGTTCGATCATTTTTCAGGACTCCTAGCGCATCACGAACGGGTCAGGCATGGGGGCCTGGGAGAGGTTGATCCACACCGTTTTCAGCTCGGTGTAGGCCAGCACCGAATCGATGCCGCTTTCGCGTCCATAGCCGCTGTTCTTGAAGCCGCCGATCGGCGCCATGGCCGAGACCGCGCGGTAGGTGTTGACCCAGATGATCCCGGAGCGCACGTCGCGGGCCAGGCGATGGGCGCGGCCCAGGTCACGGGTCCAGATACCGGCGGCGAGGCCGAATTGCGAGTCGTTGGCGATCGCCAGGGCCTCGGCTTCGTCCTTGAACCGGATGACCGAGGCCACCGGGCCGAAGACTTCTTCCTGCATGATCTTCATGGAATTGCGGTCGCATTCGAACAGGGTCGGCTCATAGAACCAGCCGTCGCCCAAGTGCTGCGCACGCTTGCCGCCGAGGCGCAGGCGGGCGCCTTCGGCGATGGCGTCGGCCACCAGGCCTTCGACCACGGCCAATTGCTGGGCGGTGGCCATCGGGCCCATTTCACTGCTGTCGTCTTGCGGGTTGCCGATGCGGATGCGCTTGGCGCGTTCTTCCAGGCGCGAGACGAACTCATCGTAGATCTCGTCCTGCACCAGCAGGCGCGAGCCGGACACGCAGCTTTGCCCCGAGGCCGCATAGATGCCCGCGATCGCACCGTTGATGGCGCTGTCGAGGTCAGCGTCGGCGAAGATGATGTTCGGCGACTTGCCCCCCAGTTCCAGGGACAGCTTGGCGAAGTTCTCGGCACTGCCGCGCACCACATGACGGGCCGTGGCCGCACCGCCGGTGAAGGCGATCTTGCGCACCAGTGGATGACGGGTCAGGGCCGCGCCGGCAGTGGGGCCGTAGCCGGTCACGACGTTGACCACGCCAGGGGGAATCCCGGCTTCCAGGGCCAGGCGAGCCAGCTCCAGGATCGTCGCCGACGCGTGTTCGGAAGGCTTGATCACGAGGGTGTTGCCGGCGGCCAGGGCCGGGGCCAGCTTGATGGCGGTCAGGTACAGCGGACTGTTCCAGGGGATGATCGCCGCGACCACGCCCATGGCTTCATGCACGGTGTAGGCAAACAGGTCCGGCTTGTCGAGGGGCAGGGTGCCGCCCTCGAGCTTGTCGGCCAGGCCCGCGGTGTAGTGGAAGAATTCCGGCAGGTAGCCGACTTGGCCACGGGTTTCGCGGATCAGCTTGCCGTTGTCGCGGCTTTCCAACTGGGCCAGCTGTTCCTTGTTCTCGGCGATCAGGTCACCCAGGCGCCGCAGCAATTTGCCGCGCGCGGTGGCGGTCAGGCCGCGCCATGCCGGGCTGTCGAAGGCCGCCTGCGCCGCCTGCACGGCGCGCTCGACGTCGGCTTCGTCGGCATCGGGCAGTTCGGCCCAGGCTTGTGCGAGCGCCGGGTTCAGGCTTTCGAAGGTCTTGCGGGACAGGGCATCGACCCATTCACCGCCGATGCACATCTGGAAGCGTGTGAGTGTCATGCAACGTTCCCCTTTATTGGATTGGGTCGGGCGTACGCCTTGTCGAGGAATTCCAGCAGTAGCTGGTTGACCAGGCGAGGCGATTCTACCGGCATCATATGCCGTTGCTCGGCAAGCACGGCAACGCTGGCACCGGGAATGCGCGCGGCCAGCTGCTCGGCCATTTCCGGGGTCGAGCCCGGGTCCAGTTCGCCGGTGGCGATCAGCGTCGGCACCTGGATGGTGCCCAGGTCCTCGGCGCGGTACATGTCCTGGGTGGCGAACAATTGGTAGGTGGTCAGGTAACCTTGCGGGTCGTTCTGCGCCAGGGTCTGGCGCAGCGCGGCAATTTGCGCCGGGTTGGCGGCCTGGTATTCGCGGCTGAACCAGCGCGACAGGGCGGCCTCGGCGTTGGCGTCCGGGCCATGCTCGGCGGCCTGTGCGGTGCGGGCGATCACCCCGGCACGCTGCTCGGCGCTGCGGTTGAACACACTGTTGAGCACCACCAGGCCTTGCAGCCGTGATGGGTAATGCAAGGCAAACGCACGAGCCACCAGGCCGCCCATGGAAAAGCCGATGACTGTGGCCTGGGGCAACTGCAGGTGGTCGAGCAGCTCCAGCAACTGATCGGCATAACCCAGCAACGACGTACCGTTCTGCGGACGCGGGCTGGCGCCATGGCCGAGCATGTCGTAGGCGATGACACGGTATTTCGTGGCCAGGCCGACGACTTGGCCCCCCCACATTTCTTTGTTCAGGCCCACGCCGTGGATCAATACTACGGGCTGGCCTTGGCCGGTCGCCAGGTAACTGGTGCCGGCCGGGGTGAGTTCAGCGGTAAGCCGAATCATGGAGCGCTCCTGCATGCCTTTTTTATTGTGGTTGCCCAGGCTGGATTACTGCGCGTTCTCGGCGGCCAGTTCTTCCAGGTCGATGTAGCGGTTGCCGATACGCGGGTGCAGGCGACCGCCATCGGCGCAGCCCAGGACCACGACGATTTCGTCGGCGCGCGGGGCGTCTTCGATCTGCATTTCCAGGGTGATGTAGTGGGAGCGCAGGCCTTCGTCGTCCTTGTGCATCATGGGGATCTGGATCGAAGTGCCCGGCCCGCCGCGCTTGTTGGTGAAACTCAAATAGCTCTTGGCCTTGACCGCTTCACGGTAATGGTTGCCGAAGCGCAGGGTGTGGATGACGGCCGAGGCGTGTTCGATTTCGCCGTCGGCGCCGACCACCGCGGCCTTGCCATAGGCTTGGATCTTTTGTGCGCCGCCGATGAGGCCCACCAGGCGCTCGACCATCAGGGCGCCGAGGTCGGAGCAGTGGGCGCGAATCTCCGGTTTCAAGTCTTCGACAAACCCACGGCCCAGCCAGGGGTTCTTCATGACCACCGCCAAACCGACCATGGTCACCGGCTTGTCGGTGGCCTTGCCGCCTTCGATGAAGGTTTCTTCGATGTAGCTGACGATCTTGCGAATTTCGAAACTCATGAGCTGCTCCGTGGGAGGATGAAGGAGGACTTTGCGTATGATGGTATACCATAATACTGTAAGCGCAATAGGTCACTTCCAGAATGTTTGCCAGGGCGACAGAAGGAGGATCGACGGGGCCGACTCGGCCCTTGGCAATCTGTAACAACAGGCTTCGTGGCCACACAAATGGCGAAGGCCGACTATCCTCTGGGGAATAAATCTCCCCCTTTCGGTGCAACAAGCGCTGGTTAGCCGCCGGGCTGCACCGCTTCCACCCGTTCGAGGCCACATGAGGACCGCAGGCGTCAGGCGTTTCATCCCCCACAGGCCGAGGGTTGCTCGCCAATACCCACCATGACTTCGCTTCAACGAACATTTGCGCCGGTTTTTTCCCGCCAAGACCGCTTAAGGCACAGCGATTGCTAAGGTTCATCCATGAACGCCACCACCAGAGGAGTCAACCAAAGAGAACCCATTGCCACGCAGATTCACCCAAGGGGCGCTCGTCATCCAGACGCAAGGCCAGTCAAGAGACCGCTGCCAATGGGAGGGACTCGCAGAAACAGGGGCTGATCAAACCAGGCAAGGCCGAACCATAGGAATGACGCAGTGATAAGAAATGCCGTGTAGAACGCGGCTGGGAGTTGGCTATGCCCCACGCTTTTTTTGATGAAATGTACGACGCCAAGGGTGACTGCCGCCCGCATTACCAGGCCTTCTCACGCTGGCTGGCGGACACGCCCCACGAACTGCTCGAACAACGCCGGCGCGAAGCCGACCTGTTGTTCCACCGGGCCGGTATCACCTTCACCCTCTACGGCGATGAGCAGGGCACCGAGCGGTTGATTCCCTTCGACATCATTCCCCGCAGCATCAAGGCCAGCGAATGGCAGACGGTCGAGCGCGGTTGCATCCAGCGGGTCCAGGCCCTGAACATGTTCCTGGCCGACATCTACCACGGCCAGCGCATCCTCAAGGAAGGCATCATCCCGCCCGAGCAGGTGCTCGCCAACGAGGGCTACCAGATCGCGATGCAGGGCCTGGACCTGCACCGAGGCATTTATGCCCATATCGCCGGGGTCGACCTGGTGCGCGACGGCGACGGCAGTTACTACGTGCTGGAAGACAACCTGCGCACGCCCAGCGGCGTGAGCTACATGCTCGAAGACCGCAAGATGATGATGCGCCTGTTCCCCGAGCTGTTCGCCGCCCAGCGCGTGGCCCCCATCGATCATTACCCGAACCTGCTGCTCGACACCCTCAAGCGTTCCAGCCCGCTGGACAACCCCACCGCCGTGGTGCTGACCCCGGGCCGCTTCAACAGCGCCTATTTCGAGCACGCGTTCCTGGCCCGGGAGATGGGCGTGGAGCTGGTGGAGGGCGCCGACCTGTTCGTGCGTGACGACCACGTGTACATGCGCACCACCGCCGGTCCCCAGCAGGTGGATGTGATTTACCGCCGGCTGGACGATGCGTTCCTCGACCCCCTGTCGTTCAACCCCGACTCGATGCTGGGCGTGCCCGGGCTGATCGCTGTCTACCGTGCCGGTAATGTGGTGCTGGCGAATGCGGTCGGCACCGGTGTCGCCGATGACAAGTCGATCTACCCCTATGTCGACGAGATGATCCGTTTCTACCTCACCGAAGAGCCGATCCTGAAGAACGTACCGACCTGGCAATGCCGCAAGCCCCAGGACCTGTCCCATGTACTGGCCAACCTGCCGGACCTGGTGGTCAAGGAAACCCAAGGGTCCGGCGGCTACGGCATGCTGGTGGGCCCGGCCGCCACGGCGGCGGAGATCGAAGACTTTCGCGCCCGGCTCAAGGCCCGCCCCGAAGCCTACATCGCCCAGCCGACCCTGAGCCTGTCCACGTGCCCGACCTTCGTCGAAAGCGGCATCGCGCCACGGCACATCGACTTGCGTCCGTTCGTGCTGTCGGGCAAGGAAACCCGTCTGGTGCCCGGCGGCTTGACCCGGGTGGCACTGCGCGAAGGCTCGTTGGTGGTGAATTCGTCCCAGGGCGGCGGCACCAAAGACACGTGGGTCGTGGAGGACTAGGACATGCTTTCAAGAACCGCTTCGGACCTCTACTGGATGTCCCGCTACCTGGAGCGCGCCGAGAACCTGGCGCGCATGCTCGAAGTCAGTTACTCGCTGTCGCTGATGCCCCAGGCCGGGCGCGGCGAAGGGCATGCCGAACTGGCCATGTCGTTGCTGGCCGCCGGTACGCTGGACGATTACAACGCGCGCTATGAGGCGCTCAACAGCGAACACATGCTGCATTTCTTCGCCCTGGACGAAACCAACCCCGGCAGCATCTACAGTTGCCTGCGGGCGGCGCGGACCAATGCCCACGCGGTGCGCGGGCGCATCACCGCCGACATGTGGGAAAACATCAATGCCACCTGGCTGGAAATGCGCAACATTGCCAGCAACGGCCTGGGGCGCTACGGCATCAGCCACTTCTGCGAATGGGTCAAGGAGCGCTCGCACCTGTTCCGTGGCGCGACGTCGGGCACCATCATGCGCAACGACGCCTACCGCTTCATCCGCCTCGGCACTTTTATCGAGCGGGCGGACAACACCTTGCGCCTGCTGGATGCGCGCTACGAGATGTTCGGCGAGGAGTCGGAGGAGGTCAGCGACAATTCCGCCCGTGGCTACTACCAGTGGAGCGCATTGTTGCGAGCGTTGTCGTCGTTCGAGGCGTTCAACGAGATCTACCGTAATGCGCCCAACGCCGAGCAGGTGTCGGAAATGCTGCTGTTGCGCGCCGACGTGCCGCGCTCGCTGCTCGCCTGTATCGAGGAGCTGGACCAGATCCTCGCCAGTTTGCCCGGCCAGAACGGCAGGCCGGCCCAGCGCCTGGCGGCGGAGTTGCATGCGCGCCTGCGCTATTCGGGGATCGACGAGATCCTTGCGTCGGGCCTGCATCAATGGCTCACCGACCTGATTGAACAGGTTCGCCACTTGGGCCAGACCGTCCACGAGTCTTACCTGGAGGTCGTATGAAACTGTCCATACGCCACGACACCACCTATCGCTACGCCGATGAAGTCTGCACCAGCATCCAGTTCCTGCGCCTGACGCCCCGGGACACCCCGCGCCAACGCATCCTGGAGTGGCACCTGGAACTGCCACGCCTGGTGCGTAGCCAGATCGACCCCTATGGCAACATCCTGCACGTGATGACCATGGACGAACCCCACGGCGCCCTGGTGCTGAGCGCTTTCGGCGAGGTGGAAATCCATCCGTCGGTGGAGAAGGAACCGGATGAGCAGTCACCGCTGCCGTACCTGCGCACCAGCCGGCTCACCCTTGCTGACGAAGCGCTTGCCGCGTTCGCCCTGGAGCAATGCGCAGGGCGTCGCGACCGGGCGGCGCTGGCCGACTTGATGGAGGGGCTGGCGGCACGAATGCCCTACAGCCTCGGTACCACGGCGGTCAACAGCACGGCGGCCGAGGCGTTCGCCGGCGGGGCAGGGGTCTGCCAGGACCATACCCATGCCTTCCTGGCCTGCGCCCGCAGCCTGGGGATCCCGGCGCGTTACGTCTCCGGCTACCTGTGCACCGACGATGAACATCACCTGGCCAGCCACGCCTGGGCCGAGGCGTGGCTGGGCGACGGCTGGTACAGCTTCGACATCACCAACCGCCTGGTCCGCCCGGACCGCCACCTGAAACTGGCCGTCGGCCTGGACTACCTCGACGCCTGCCCCGTACGCGGCATGCGCCGCGGCGGCGGGGCGGAACACATGCAGGCCCGGGTGCAGGTGAACTCGATGGTGCAGGTCCAGCACCAGTAGCCGCGGGCTCGCGGGCAGGCCCGCTCCCACAGGATTGGTGTGGTGAATACCGAATCGGTGAACACCCGAGCATCCTTGTGGGAGCGAGCCTGCTCGCGAAGACGGCCGCCCATCCAACATCCCCGCCAACTGATCCACCGCTTTCGCGGGCAGGCCCGCTCCCACAGGATTGGTGCGGTGAATACCGAATCGGTGAACACCCGAGCATCTTTGTGGGAGCGGGCTTGCTCGCGAAGACGGCCGCCCATCCAACGTCCCCGTCAACTGATCCACCGCTTTCGCGGGCAGGCCCGCTCCCACGGGATTGGTGGGGTGAACACTGGCCGCTTGCGCGCTACCTCATGCCCTCTCAAATGAAGCTTTCATGACAAAAGTTCGGTAGCACATCGCCATTCCCGTCATGCCTGTGTGACGTGTTCGAGGGGACCCCTGGGGTCGTTTGGAGCCGGGGCGCGAAGCCGGGAGTGAGGGCGATGGGGACTATGGAACGTTATTCGAAAGTGGGCATGCAGGAGCTCGACCAGCGGCTGTCGAAAATCGTCGAGGCGGCGCGCAAGCAGCCGGTCTCGGTGTATCGCTATGGCGCGCCGTGGGTCTGGATCGTTTCCCAGGATGACTGGCAGGGCGCGCTCAAGGAAGTGTCCAGCTACATCCCGCAGGGCCATTCACTGGTCCTGTTGCGTCCGCAGATCGACGACCTGCTCGACGACCACCGCGACGTGCTGCAGGGCCTCAACGCCGCTGACGAGATGCTCATCGCGCCGCAGACCGCCATGCACATCCTCTTGCTGCAACTGCTCTATTCGGTGCCCAGCGAGCAGCAACTCTACGAACAACTCAACTACAACCTGCTGTTCCGCTGGTTCGTCGGCCTCGACCTGAACCAGAAAGTCTGGAGCTTCAACGTCTTGAGCAAAGACCTCGCCACGCTGCTGGGCGATGCGCGGGCAGTCAGGCTCATCGAGAAAATCATCGGTGAAGTGTTCTGTGGCGCCTTGCTGCAAATGCCGGAGTTCTCGTTGAACTTCGCGCTACTGCACACCTGGCTGGCCCGGCACGCCACGACATCGACAGCCAGCAATTGAGCCGTATCTTGAATTCAGGGGGTGGTGTGGAGCATTTCTTCAAATCGCGACCGGCGATGTGGGGCTGGTTGCTGCTGGCGGTCGGCGGGCCGTCGGCGTTCGCGGCCGAAGGCGGGCAGGACGCCGAGGCGGCCTCCACGCGACGGGTGGACGTGAACGAGTACTTCGTGCGCGGCAACACCGTGCTCGATGCCCGGGCCATCGAGGAGGCGGTGTATCCGTTCCTCGGCCCCCAGAAGGCCTTGAGCGACATCGAGGGCGCACGCGAAGCCTTGCAGAAGGTCTATCAGGCGCGCGGCTACCAATCGGTGTTCGTCGAGTTGCCCGAGCAGAAAGTCGAAGACGGCATCGTCTACCTGCAAGTCAGCGAGACCAAGGTCGGCCGCGTGCGGGTGGTGGGGGCCAAGCATTATTCGCCCGTGGAAATCCGCGACGACGTGCCGGCCCTGAAGGAAGGCGAGGTACCTGACTTCGCCCAGGTCCAGGCAGAACTGGCGAAGTTGAACAAGACCCCGGGTCGCCAGGTCATGCCGCTGGTGCGCGAAGGCCAGCGGCCCGGGACCATGGACGTGGATTTGCAGGTCGAGGACCAGAACCCGTGGCAGGCCAGCCTCGGGCTGAACAACGACTACAGCGCCGACACGGAAAAGCTGCGCACCGTTGCCAGCCTCGGCTACAACAACCTCTGGCAACTGGGCCACAGCGTTTCGCTGACCTTTTTCACCGCGCCCCAGGACACCGAAAACGCCAAGGTCTGGTCGGGCTCCTACACGGCGCCGTTGAACGAACGCTGGAGCGTGCAGTTCTCCGGCTATCAGTCCGACAGCAACGTGGCGACCGTGGGCGGCAGCAACGTGCTGGGCAAGGGCCATTCCTACGGCGTCTCGGCGATCTACAGCCTGCCGTCGAGCGCTGCCTGGGCCAACACGTTCTCCGTTGGCGTGGACTTCAAGGACTTCGATGAAGAGCTGAACCTGGGCGGTGCGAGCGACAAGGCGCCGCTCAAGTACGCGCCATTCACCTTCGCCTACAACGGCCTGCGCTACACCGAAAGCAGCCAGCTGGGGCTCGGCCTGAGCCTGGTGGCCGGTACGCGCAGCCTGCTGGGCTACGGCAGTTCCGATGAGGAATTCGACTACAAGCGCTATCGCGCCAGCCCCAGCTTCGCCGTGCTCAAGGGCGACGGCAACTACACCTTCACCTTCGGCAACGACTGGCAGAGCGCCTCGAAAGCGGCCTTCCAGCTGGCCTCCGGTCCGCTGGTTTCCAATGAGCAATTCTCCGCCGGTGGTGCCACGTCGATACGCGGTTACCTGGCGGCCGAACGCACCGCCGACGACGGCTACCTGTTGTCCCAGGAGCTGCGCACACCGTCCCTGGCCAAGTTCCTCGGCAGCTATGTCCAGGAGTGGCGTTTCTATGCCTTCGCCGAAGGCGCGCAGTTGTACCTGCGTGACGAGTTGCCCGACCAGGACGCCGACTACGCGTTGGCCAGCGTCGGCCTCGGCACCCGGGCAAGCCTGAGCAAATGGCTGTCCGGCAGCCTCGACTGGGGCTTTGCGCTGCTCGACGGGCCGAACACCTCGAAACAGGAATCGCGCCTGCATTTCAACCTGCAAGCGACGTTTTGAACCCAGGAGTCATGTCCATGCAACGCTTATTGTTATCCGTGTTTATCTGCCTGGGGCTGGTGCTTCCGGCGACCGCCAATGCCTGGTGGCAGGACGATTGGCACTACCGCAAACAGATTTCCGTGGACACCACGCCCCAGGGCGCCGGCATCGCCCAGGCCCTGGGACGCACGGCGCTGCTGGTGCGCCTGCACACCGGCAATTTCACCTTCGACGGCGTCAAGGACGATGGCTCGGACTTGCGTTTCGTCAGCGCCGATGACAAGACCGTGCTCAACCACCAGATCGAAAGCTTCGATCCGCTGATGGGCATGGCGCTGATCTGGGTCGATGTGCCGAGTGTGGAGGGCGGGCAGCGCCAGGACCTGTGGATGTACTACGGCAACCAGAAGGCCCCGGCCACGGGCAGCGGCCAGTTGACGTTCGACCCGGACTACACCGCGCTGTACCACTTCGACGGCGCCACCGGCGTGCCGCCCCGGGACACCACGGCCTACGGCAACAATGCCCAGGGCGCGACCGGCACCAGCATCGATGGCGTGATCGGCCGTGCCCTGCAGTTCGGCGGCCAGCCGCTGTTGCTGCCGGCCAGTCCTTCGTTGCAACACAATGCCGGCGCGGCGTTCACGTTCAGCACCTGGCTGCGCCAGGACCAGGCCGGCGGCGAACAAATCATCCTCGCCCGCCACGAAGCCGCCGCCAGCTTGCTGGTGGGGGTGAACCAGGGCGTTCCGTTCGTGGCGATCGACGGCCAGCGGGCAGTCTCGACCCAATCGCTGAACCCTGGCCAATGGCAACACCTGGCCCTGACCGCCTCGGGAGACCGCGTGGTGCTGTACGTCAACGGCCGCGAAAGCGCGAGCCTCGCGGTGGCGATGCCGGCGTTCAATTCGCCCATCGCGCTGGGCGCCGATGTCTCGGCCGGTGCCTTTGCCCCGTTCAGCGGGGCGATGGACGAAGCACGGCTGTCCAAGGTCGCTCGGCCGGCACCGCTGTTGCTGGCCGACGCGAACGCCCAGGGCGCCGAGTCGAAGCTGGTTGCCTATGGCGTCGATGAAGAACAGTCCGGCTTCGGTTTCGGCAGCCTGGGGTTCCTGTTGAACGCCGTGCCGCTGGACGCCTGGGTGATCATCGGCGTGCTGGTGCTGATGATGTTCCAGTCGTGGATCATCATGATCCGCAAGAACCGCATGGTCAGCCGTCTCAGTGCGGCCAACCAGGCCTTTCGCGAGCAATTCGCCCGGATCGGCACGCGCCTGGAAATGTTCGCCGACGACCAGGACCTGGCCCAGCGCCTGCAACATTCGTCGCTGTGGCGCCTGTACCTGGTGGCCGTCAAGGAAATCCGCACCCGCCGCGAGCAGGGCGCCGACACCTCGTCGGTATCGGCCGCGACCATCGAGGCGATCCGCTGCTCCATGGATGGCGTGCGGACCCGGGAAAACCAGCTGCTGAGTTCGAAACTCTCGACCCTGTCCAACGCCATTGCCGGCGGCCCCTACATCGGCCTACTCGGCACCGTGCTGGGGATCATGGTGGTGTTCCTCGGCACGGCGATGGCCGGTGACGTGAACATCAACGCCATTGCCCCGGGCATGGCCGCCGCCTTGCTCGCCACCGCCATGGGCCTATTCGTCGCGATCCCGGCGTTGTTCGGCTACAACCGCCTGATCACCCGCAACAAGGAAGTCAGTGCCGACATGCGCGTGTTCGTCGACGAGTTCATCACCCGCCTGGCGGAAATGCACGGTGAAGGCCAGGCCGGCGAATCGGCCCATCGCCGTGACCACCACGCCCAATCGTTCGTACCGGCCTGAGGAAATCGCGATGGCTAGCGTAAATGCTTCACACGATGACGACGATGACGCGGCAGTGGACAGCATCAACATCACGCCGTTGGTGGACGTGCTCATGGTGGTGCTGGTGATGTTCATCCTCACTGCCACGGCGCAGGTGTCGGGGATCCAGATCAACTTGCCCAAGGCCAGCGCCTCGGTGTCGTTGTCGGAGGCCAAGACCAAGGCGATTTCGGTGAACGACGGCGGTCAGGTGTTCCTCGACGCCTACCCGGTGACGCTGGCCGAGCTGGAAGAGCGCCTGCGCATCGAGAAAGCCCAGAACCCGGACTTCCCGATCATCGTGCGCGGTGACGCCACGGTGCAGTACCAGAAAGTCATCGAGGTGCTCGATCTGCTGCGGCGGCTGGAACTGTCCCAGGTCGGTCTCGTGACCGGCAAACCGAGCCAGGGCTGACCATGACCGCGAAACTTCCCATCAACCCACCGCCGGTGAAGAGCTCGCCGCTGCGCCTGCTCAAGTGGGCCGTGGGCCTGCTGCTGGCTGGCGTGGCGGCCTGGCTGCTGTGGCAGTGGGCCAATGACATGAGCGGCGTGCGTCGCGAAGCGCCGAAGGTGCCGACCATCATCCCGCTGCCGCCACCGCCGCCACCGCCTCCGGAAAAACCCAAGGAGCCGGAGCCCAAGGTCGAGGAAAAAGTGGTCGAGCCCGAGCCGACCCCGGAACCCGAGGAGGTCAAGCCCGAGGAAGAAGCACCGCCGTCACCGGTGGATGACCTGGCAAACCCCATGCAAATGGACGGCGACGCCCAGTCCGGCAACGACGCGTTCAACATCGGCGCGGGCAAGGGCGGCGGCATGGCGGGAGCGGGCGGTGGCCGGCTGGGCAATGGCACCTATAGCCAGTTCCTGGCCTTCACCTTCCAGCGCTTGCTGCGGGAGAACCCCGACCTGCGCAGCCTGGCGTTTTCGCTGCAAGCCGACGTCTGGCTCAGCGCCGCGGGCGAGATCACCCGGGTCGAGCTGGTCAAGTCCAGCGGCAATCGGCAAGTGGACGACCAAGTGCTTTCCGCACTGCGTGCCGCCCCGCATTTGAGTGAACGGCCGCCGGCCTCCCTGACATTGCCGGTGCGCCTGTCCCTGCAGGGACGGCGTCCGGGTTAATCGACTATTTCAAAGTTCGCCAACAGGAGTTGTGTGCAGATGATTTCCAATGTGAATCGATTGTCGTGGGCGGTCGGCCTGGTGGTCCTGGGCCTGGCCGGGCACGTGGTCGCCGCCCCGGCGCCTTCGGAGAACGCCACGATCAATCTGATCCGCCTGCTGGTGCAGCAAGGCGTGTTGAAGCAGGATCAGGCCGACGGGCTCATCGCCCAGGCCGAGCGGGAAGCGGTGCAGGCCCGCCAGGCCGCCACGGCGGTGGCTGCGGCGCCGGTTGGCGCGCCCGGGGACGTGCGCGTGCAATACGTGCCGAACATCGTCCGCGAGCAGATCCGCGACCAGGTCAAGGCGGAAGTCATGGCTACCGCCAAGCAGGAAAACTGGGCCCAGCCCAACACGTTCCCGGACTGGGTCTCGCGGATCAGTTTCGATGGTGACATTCGCCTGCGGGACGAGTCGCGCTACTACTCGGGGACCAACAGCAACCAGATCGTCGATTTCGCCCGGCTCAATGACAAGGGGCCGTATGACGTCAACCCCAACAGCAGCACCGGCCTGCCGCCGTTGCTCAACACCCGCGAAGACCGGGAAAACCTGTTCCGCCTGCGAGCGCGCCTGGGCATGAAGGCGGTGATCGCCCCGGAGTGGACCGCTGGCATCCGCATCGGCACCGGCTCGGACAACAACCCGGTGTCCACCACCCAGACCCTGGGCGGCGGCTTCGGCAAGAAAGACATCTGGCTCGACCAGGGCTACCTGACCTGGAAGCCATCGGATGAACTGACCGTCACCGGCGGGCGCTTCGCCAACCCGTTCTTCTCCACCGACCTGTTGTACTCCGGCGACCTGAACTTCGATGGCGTGGCGGCGATCTTCAACCGCAAGCTCAACCAGGACTGGGGCGTGTTCGGCACCGTCGGCGCGTTCCCGGTGGAGTACACCAACGACACCAGCACCAGCAACGGCTCCGACAAGGAAGAGAGCGACAACAAATGGCTGTACGGCGCGCAACTGGGGGCCAACTGGGCGATCAACGACAGCAACCGGATCAAGGCCGCGATGGCCTACTACCGCTTCGACGACATCGAAGGCCGGCGCTCATCCCCTTGCCAGCCCTGGGCCGGCGATCCTGGTTGCGACAGCGACGGTTCGCGCGTGGCGTTCATGCAAAAGGGCAACACCGTGTTCCTGTTGCGTGACATCACGCCCAACCCCCTCAACCCGGCCACCACGCCACAGCCGCAATTCGTCGGCCTGGCATCGGAATTCAACCTGCTGGACCTGAATCTCGCCTGGGACACCGACCTGCCCGCCGACCTGAAGCTGCGCAGCCAGGCCCACTACGTCCACAACCTGGGCTACGACGAGGGCGAGATGCGCAAGCGCTCGGCCGGGCAGTTCGCCAACAACCTGGACAGCGATGGCGAAGTGCAGAGCGGCGCCAATGCCTGGATGCTCCAGTTCACCCTGGGCAATTCCCTGGAGCTCAAGCGCCAGGGCGACTGGAACATGTTCGCCGGCTACAAGTACATCCAGCCGGATGCCTTGCCGGACGGCTTCAACGATTCGTCGTTCCACTTGGGCGGCACCAACGCCAAGGGCTATTTCCTGGGCGGCAACTATGGCCTGGCGAGCAACGTCTTCGCCACTGGCCGCTGGTTGAGTTCCGAAGCGGTGTACGGCGCGCCGTACGACATCGATGTCTTGCAGCTTGAAATCAACACGCGCTTCTAAGCGCTGGGAGGCCCCATGAAACGGCGAGCCATGAACCACGCCCCGGTGGCGTTGCTGCTGGCAGGCCTGCTGCTCAACGGCAGTGCCCACGGCGAAGGCCTGGAGGAACGCTTGCGCGCGCAATTGCGCAGCACCACGGCGCAGTTGCAGGCCCTGCAAAGTGAGCAGGCCCAGGCCAGCGCCGCCCGCCAGGCGGCCGAGAACCAGGCCCGGGACGCCCAGGCGCAAATCAAGCAATTGACCGCGCAACTGGGCAAGGCCCAGGCCCTCAACGAACAACTGGCCGGCCACCAGCAGAGCCTGCAAAGCCAGGCCCAGGCCCAGGTGGCCGCCAGCAACGAGCAGGTCGGCAAGTTCAAGAAGGCCTACGACGAACTGTTGACCCTCGCCCGTGGCAAGGAGGCCGAGCGGGCGCGCCTGGAGGCGCAACTGACCGAGCGTGACACACAAGTGCAGCAATGTTCGGTCAAGAATCAACAGATGTACGAAGTCGCCAAATCGCTGCTCCACGCCTACGAAACCATCGACGTGGCCGACGTGATGAAAATCCGCCAGCCGTTCGCGGCCCAGGCCCGGGTGCGTTTCGAAGAGCTGGCCCAGGGGTTTGGCGATGATCTCTACAAGAACCGTTTCGATGCGCCCCAGGCCTCGATCACCCACTGAAGCAGAACAAGGAAGAACCGACCATGAGCGCAATGATTGAACAGGTTTCCGTCTCCTCCCTGACCGAGCTGCTGCAAGCGGCCGGCTACCGGGTCAACGAAACCGAGCAGAACGGCATCGTGCAGTTGCTCAGCGCCAGCCAGGGCATCGGTTATGCCGTGCGTTTCGGCAATCCGACGCCTACCTCCGGCGAGTACCTGGACTTCACCTTCAGCTGTGCCTTGCGCGTGCAGGGCGAGTTGCCGGCCGGGCTGGCGGAGCTGTGGAACGCCTCGCGGCGCTTCGCCCGGTTGTCGGTGCAGGGTGAGTTCCTGGTGATGGAAATGGATGTGGTGGTGGCGGCCGGGGTGAGCGCCGATCACCTGCGCAGCCAGTTGGAACTGTGGGACCGCCTGTTGCAGGAGTTCATCGTCTACCTGCGCGAATACAGCCAGAACGCCGCGCGCCTGCACGGCCAGGTCGAGCCCGACGAGGCCCGTTCGCAAGAGGCCGTCGCATCGTGAAGAAGCCGACCTTCGTCATCAGTGCCGCGGCGCTGGGCCTGGTCGCCGTGGCGGTGGCCCTGGGCCTGCGGCCGGGAAATGATCCGGTGGCGGCGGTGCAGGCCGTCAGCGTGGTGACGCCCGAGGCGCCGAGCCTGGCCCGGCTGGGCAACCAGCAAGTCAGCCCGGAGGAACTCAAGTCCTTGCTGGCCGCGCTGGCCCCCGAGGTGCGCCAGCAGATGCGCGGCAACCGCGCCGCCCTGGAAGGCTGGATCCGTGCACGCCTGGCGGAAAAGGCCGTGCTGGAGCAGGCCGATGCGCAAGGCTGGCGCCAGCGTCCGGAGGTGGAGCGCCAGACCCGGGCGGCCACCGAGCAAATCGTCTTTCGAGACTACCTGCAATCAGTCAGCCAAGTGCCCGCCGGGTACCCCAGCGAAGACGAGTTGAAGCAGGCCTACGACGCCGGCAAGGCCAACTGGACCGCGCCGCCGTTGTATCGCGTCAGCCAGATATTTCTCGCCGCGACCGAACCGCAAACGGTTGAGGCGGTGCGCCGGCAAGCCCTGGAACTGAGCAAGAAGGCCCAGGCATCGCCGGCCGAGTTTGCCGCCCTGGCCGGCCGTTATTCCCAGGATCGTAGCAGCGCCGAGCGGGGCGGCGACAGTGGCTACCAGCCGCTGCAGCAGTTCGTGCCGCCGGTCCGCGAGACGGTGGCGCGTTTGAAAGTGGGCGCCGTGTCCGATCCGGTGCAGAGCGCGGCGGGCTTCCATGTGATCAAGCTGACTGAGCAGCAACCGGCCCGGCAAGCGACCCTGGACGAAGTCCGCGAACGGTTGACCCAGGCCTTGCGTGCCCAGCGCCAGGAACAGATCGCCAAGGCCTACCTGGACGGCATGCTCGACACCGCGACGTTGAGCATTGACGGCGCGCAGTTGAGCAAGGTCCTGGAGGAGGGGCTTTAACCCGGTTCTTTTGGCCGTGGACACCGTTGCGACAAGAGGATTGATCGGTGGCAAGGGGCGCTGCGCCGGGTGTGGACCCCCTGCGCGGCCCCACGTATTCAAACAACGACAGGGAGTCACCCATGACCTTCATCGAGCCAGCAGGACGCCAGGCTGCCATCCCCCCTTACCGCACGCCGATGCGTGCCCCCGAGCCGTGGCTGGCCTTGGCCGCGAGCATCGAGCCCCAGGTGGCGCAGTGCTTCCTGGTCAGTGCGCGCTGCGGCTGCTTCATGCAAGCGGCGCGCAGCCTCAACGTCAAGGCGACCTGGTTGCGCAAGCAACTGGCGCAGTTGGAGGGGCGCTTGCAACGTTCGCTGTTCAGCTACCAGGGCAGTGCCTTGGCCCTCAGCCGCGAAGGCCGGCAACTGCAAGCGCGGCTGATTGCCCTGGCTCACGAAGGGGCGGCGCCGCTGAATGACCAGCCGCTGATTCGCCTGGCGGTGGCCGAATCGATCCTGCATGACATCCTCGGGCGCGACCTGATCGCGCTGTTGCGCCGCAATGCCAGCGTCCGCTTGCAGATCATCACCCTGGACAGCGACCTGGCACTGCAAGCGGTCAGCGCCGACCTGGTGCTGTGGCTCAGCGATACCCCGGCCGCGGTGCCGGGCCCAAGCTTCGCCACATTGCCGGCGCAGCGGCTGGCGCGCCTGGACTACGTGCCGCACATGGCCAAGCGTTATTCACGGCCGGCCACGCGTCCGGCGTGCCTGGACGACCTCAACGACTACATGCTGGTGCAGTGGCTGGCGGACCGGCAAGTGGACAGCTTCGCGCCCTGGAACAACCTGTTGGAGCAGCGCCCGGCGGGCGTGGTGCAGGTGCAATCCTATGAACTGATGCTGGAGATGATCCGTTGCAGCGCCTGCATCGGCTTGCTGCCCCAGTACATGAGCCGTTTCGACCGCGGCCTGGTGGCCCTGCCAGGCATCTTCGGCCCGCCGATGCAGCGCGATGTGTGGATGGCCATCAACGCCGAAGCCCAAGCCTCGGCACAGGTGCAGATGTTCGTCGAACTGATCCGCCATACCCTGGACGAACGCGGGGACTGGTTCCAGACATAAGCCACGCGCACCCACCCCAGTCCGCACTTGTGGGAGCGAGCCTGCTCGCGAAGGCGCCGGCCCATCCAACCTGCGCTGCCTGACACACCGCAATCGCGAGCGGGCTCGCTCACACAGTGGGTTTGAGGGAGGTAGGCGCAGCCGTACTGAATCCCCCTGAAGCCCTTCATGAAACAGGCAAAACCCCAGGCATTGTCTATACCTTTAGTTCAAACCCGGCCCCGGGTGGATTAAAGGAGTGATCGCATGAAGTTCGCATCGATGATTGGCACCGTATGCATTGCCTCGCTCGCCTTGGTGGGTTGCTCCAGCAAGGTCACCCAGCCGGACGAGTACTCCGGCTTCCTGGGCGATTACAGCCGGCTCAAGGAAGACAAGTCACCCTCGGGCGCCGAGGTGATGCGCTGGATCGATCCGAAGATCGACCCGAGCAAGTACACCAGCCTCTATATCGAACCGACGCAGTTGTATCCCAAGCCACAACCGACCGCCAGGATTCCCCAGGCCACCCTGTCCGGCATCACCGCTTATTACGATCAGGCGCTCATGCGCGAAGCGGGGAAGTCCCTGCCATTGGCCAAGAGCCCGGGCCCCGGGGTGTTGGTGATGCGCGCGGCCATTACCGCCGTAGGCAGCAAGACCGAGGGCCTGAAGCCCTATGAAGTGGTGCCGATTGCCCTGGTGGCGGCGGCGGTCAGCACGGCCAGCGGCATCCGTGACCAGGAAACCACCCTGGGCACCGAGGCGGTGTTCCTCGACGGGGGCAACAATGCCGTGGTCGCCCAGGTGGTGCGCAAGGGCACGGGCAAGCCGTTGGCCAATGATTCCCAGGTGATGAAGGTGGATGATGTCAAAGGGGTCATCGATGGCTGGGCAATGGACATGCACCAGTCGTTCCTGAAACTCAAGGCCAAGTAGCGGCGCCCGCGCCATGACTTTTTCCGTCCAGGCATAGGTCGCGGCCGCATTTCATGGTTAACTCCGGCCTCGACCTTTTCAAACCTGTCAGAAGGAATCCGTTCATGGCTCAAGTCACGCTCAAAGGCAATCCGGTTCAAGTCAACGGCCAACTGCCCCAAGCCGGCTCCAAGGCGCCAGCCTTTTCCCTGGTGGCCGGCAATCTGTCCGACGTTACCCTGGCGAGCTTCGCCGGCAAGCGCAAGGTGCTGAACATTTTCCCAAGCGTCGACACGCCGACCTGCGCCACCTCCGTGCGCAAGTTCAACGCCCAGGCCAACGAGCTGAACAACACCGTGGTGCTGTGCATCTCCGCCGACCTGCCGTTCGCCCAGGCGCGTTTCTGCGGTGCCGAAGGCCTGGATAACGTCCAGAGCCTGTCGACCCTGCGCGGCGCCGAGTTCATCCAGAACTATGGCGTAGCCATTGCCGATGGTCCGCTCAAGGGCCTGACCGCCCGTGCCGTCGTCGTGCTGGACGAGAACGACACCGTGCTGCACAGCGAGCTGGTCAAGGAAATCGCCGAAGAGCCGAACTACGACGCGGCGCTCAGCGCCCTGAAGTAATGCCCTGAAAGCGATAAGTGACCTGCAATCCGCTGTGCGGATAGATCATTTATTACAATTTCGACGGCCAGGGTCCCACCCGGGCCGTTTTTATTTGTACTTCAAGGCTTTAGCCGATTTGACGATACGTAAGCCCAAGGTAAATTGCCGGTAAAGCCGCTTTGCTAAATACCGTCCAGTGCTTATCGTTCAGCCTCCCGTAGAAGAAGCCCACGCGCCCAATGGTTGATCACTCCATGCAATCCTCTGTTTCCCGTCGTTCCCGTCGCTGGCTGTTCGGCTTGCTCATCGTCCTGGTCGTCGCGTTGCTGGCCTGGAAGTTCTGGCCCGCCAGCACGGCCCAAAAGCCTGGGGCAGGGCAGAAAGCCACGGCGGGGCACATGGGACGCTCCGGTGGCATGCGGCCTGGCTTCGGCGGCGCGTCGGGGCCGATCCCGGTCCGGGTGGCCCCGGCGGTCACCGGCGACTTCCCGTTGTACTACAAGGCGCTGGGCACGGTCACGGCGCTCAACACCATCAATGTGCGCAGCCGGGTGGGCGGGGAACTGGTCAAGATCGCCTTTGAAGAAGGGCAGATGGTCAAGGCCGGCGACCTGTTGGCCGAGATCGACCCGCGGCCGTACCAGAATGCACTGCTCCAGGCCGAAGGCACGCTGTTGCAGAACCAGGCGCAGTTGAAGAATGCCCAGGTGGACCTGGAACGCTATCGCGGGCTGTACGCCGAGGACAGCATCGCCAAGCAGACCCTGGACACCGCCGCTGCGCTGGTCGGCCAGTACCAGGGCACGGTGAAGACCAACCAGGCCGCCGTCAACGATGCCAAGCTCAACCTGGAGTTCACCAAGATCCGTGCGCCGATCTCCGGGCGCGTCGGCTTGCGCCAGTTGGACATTGGCAACCTGGTGGCGGCAAACGACACCACGGCCCTGGCGGTGATCACCCAGACCCAGCCGATCAGCGTGGTATTCACCCTGCCGGAAAACAGCCTCGAAACCGTGCTGGCCCGCTACCACAGCGGTGCGAAACTGCCGGTCGAGGCGTGGGACCGTGGCGACGAGAAACTCCAGGCCCAAGGTGTCCTGCAAAGCCTGGACAACCAGATCGACGTGACCACCGGCACCCTGAAGTTCAAGGCTCGCTACGATAACCGCGACCAGTCGCTGTTCCCCAACCAGTTTGTCAATGTGCGCCTGCTGGCCGACACCCTCAAGGGCGTGATCCTGGCACCGACGGCGGCCATCCAGTTCGGCACCAACGGCACCTTCGTCTATGCCCTGGAGGGCGACAGGAAAGTCACCCTCAAGACGCTCAAGATCGGTGCCAGCGACGGCCAGAACACCGTGGTCCTCGAAGGCCTGGCCGCCGGCGATCGGGTGGTCCTGGAAGGCACCGACCGCCTGAAGGAAGGCAGCGAGGTGGAAGTGGTCAACGACAGCCAGGACGTGCCGACCTCGCCAACCGAACACTTGCAAGGCAAGACTGCGGCCGCGCCGGCTGAACCGGCAGCGGCCGACAAGGCGAAAAAGGGCGGCGCATGAATCTCTCGCGGCTGTTCATCCTGCGCCCGGTCGCCACGACCCTGAGCATGCTCGCCATCGTCCTGGCCGGCCTGATCGCCTATCGGCTGCTGCCGGTGTCGGCGCTGCCCCAGGTCGATTACCCGACCATCCGCGTGATGACCCTGTACCCGGGCGCGAGCCCCGATGTGATGACCAGTGCGGTGACCGCGCCCCTGGAACGGCAGTTCGGGCAAATGCCGGGGTTGACGCAGATGGCGTCCACCAGCTCCGGTGGCGCGTCGGTGATCACCCTGCGCTTCAATCTCGAGATCAACATGGACGTCGCCGAGCAACAGGTGCAGGCGGCGATCAACGCGGCCACCAACCTGTTGCCCAACGACCTCCCGGCGCCGCCGGTGTACAACAAGGTCAACCCGGCGGACACCCCGGTGCTGACCCTGGCGATTACCTCCAAGACCATGCTGCTGCCCAAGCTCAATGACCTGGTGGACACCCGCATGGCGCAGAAGATCGCCCAGATCAGCGGGGTCGGCATGGTGACCATCGCCGGTGGCCAGCGCCAGGCGGTGCGGATCAAGGTCAACCCCGAGGCGCTGGCGGCCAATGGCCTGAACCTGGCGGATGTACGCACGCTGATCGGTGCTTCCAACGTCAACCAGCCCAAGGGCAACTTCGATGGGCCGACGCGGGTCTCGATGCTCGACGCCAACGATCAGCTGACCTCGCCCAAGGACTACGCCGAGTTGATCCTGGCCTACGCCAATGGCGCGCCGTTGCGGCTCAAGGACGTGGCGCAGATCGTCGACGGTGCCGAGAACGAGCGTCTTGCCGCCTGGGCCAACGAAAACCAGGCCGTGCTGCTGAACATCCAGCGCCAGCCAGGGGCCAACGTCATCGAGGTGGTGGACCGGATCAAGGCCTTGCTGCCGAGCATCACCGACAACCTGCCGGCCGGCCTCGACGTCACCGTGCTCACCGACCGCACCCAGACCATCCGCGCCTCGGTCACCGACGTGCAACATGAACTGCTGATCGCCATTGCCCTGGTGGTCATGGTGACGTTCCTGTTCCTGCGCCGTGTCAGCGCCACCATTATCCCGTCGGTGGCGGTGCCGCTGTCGTTGATCGGGACATTCGGCGTGATGTACCTGGCGGGTTTCTCCATCAACAACCTGACGCTGATGGCCCTGACCATCGCTACCGGTTTCGTGGTGGACGACGCCATCGTCATGCTGGAGAACATCGCCCGTTACATCGAGGAGGGCGACAGTCCGCTGCAGGCCGCGCTCAAGGGCGCGAAGCAGATCGGCTTCACCCTGGTGTCGCTGACCCTGTCACTGATTGCCGTGTTGATCCCGCTGCTGTTCATGGCGGATGTGGTAGGGCGGTTGTTCCGTGAGTTCGCCATCACCCTGGCGGTGGCCATCCTGATTTCCCTGGTGGTGTCCCTGACACTGACGCCGATGATGTGCGCGCGCCTGCTCAAGCGCGAACCCAAGGAGCACGAGCAAGGTCGTTTCTACCGCGCCAGCGGGGCCTGGATCGACTGGTTGATCGAAGGCTACGGGCGCCGGTTGCAGTGGGTGCTCAAGCACCAGCCGCTGACCCTGCTGGTGGCGGTGGGCAGCCTGGTATTGACGGTGGTCCTGTACCTGGCCGTGCCCAAGGGCTTTTTCCCGGTGCAGGACACCGGGGTGATCCAGGGCATCTCCGAAGCGCCGCAATCGATCTCGTTCGCCGCCATGAGCGAACGCCAGCAGCAACTGGCCAAGGTGATCCTCGCTGATCCGGCGGTGGAAAGCCTGTCGTCCTACATCGGCGTGGACGGTGACAACGCCACCCTCAACAGCGGCCGCCTGTTGATCAACCTCAAGCCGCACGGCGAACGGGATGACAGTGCCACGGCGATCATTGCCCGCTTGCAGCCGCAGCTGGATCGCCTGGTGGGCATCCGCCTGTTCATGCAGCCGGTGCAGGACCTGACCATCGAGGACCGGGTCAGCCGCACCCAGTACCAGTTCAGCCTGTCGTCGCCGGACGCCGAGTTGCTCAGCCTCTGGAGCGGGCGGCTGGTCGAAGCCCTGGCCAGCCAGCCGGAGTTGACCGACGTTGCCAGCGATCTGCAGGACAAGGGCCTCCAGGTCTACCTGGTGATCGACCGCGATGCCGCGTCACGCCTGGGCGTGTCGGTGTCGAACATCACCGATGCGCTATATGACGCCTTCGGCCAGCGCCAGATCTCGACCATCTATACCCAGGCCAGCCAGTACCGCGTGGTGTTGCAGGCCCAGGCCGGCGAGCGCATCGGGCCCCAGGCGCTGGACCAGATCCACGTCAAGACCACCGATGGCGGGCAAGTGCGGTTGTCGAGCCTGGCCCGGGTCGAGGAGCGCCAGGCGCAACTGGCGATTGCCCACATCGGCCAGTTCCCGGCGGTGATGATGTCTTTCAACCTCGCCCCCGGCGTGGCCCTCGGGCACGCGGTGGAGGTGATCGAAAAGGTCCAGCACGACATCGGCATGCCGCTGGGCGTACAGACCGAGTTCCAGGGCGCGGCCCAGGCGTTCCAGGCCTCGTTGTCGAGTACCTTGCTGCTGATCCTGGCGGCGGTGGTGACCATGTACATCGTCCTTGGCGTGCTGTACGAGAGCTACATCCACCCGATCACCATCCTGTCCACGTTGCCCTCGGCGGCGATTGGCGCCTTGCTGGCCCTGATCCTCACCGGCAACGACCTGGGCATGATCGCGATCATCGGCATCATCCTGCTGATCGGCATCGTCAAGAAGAACGCGATCATGATGATCGACTTCGCCCTCGATGCCGAACGCAACCAGGGCGTGGACCCGCAGACGGCGATCTACCAGGCCGCGCTGCTGCGTTTCCGGCCGATCCTGATGACCACCCTGGCGGCATTGTTCGGTGCGGTGCCGCTGATGCTCGCCACCGGCTCCGGCGCGGAATTGCGCCAGCCCCTGGGTTTGGTGATGGTGGGCGGGCTGCTGGTGAGCCAGGTCCTGACGTTGTTCACCACGCCGGTGATCTACCTGTACTTCGACCGGCTGGGCCGTCGGTTTGCCAGGGCGGACGGGAAGGAGGTGTCGGTATGAGCCAGGCGCTTCTCTTGTGGCGAGGGGATTTATCCCCGCTGGGCTGCGCAGCGGCCCCTTTGGTGAGTGCTGCGCACTCAAGCGGGGATAAATCCCCTCGCCACAAGCGCCCAAATGTCGCCCTTGGTTTTTCGTCCGCAATCTGGAGCCGCGGCCAATGAACCTCTCCGGCCCGTTCATCAGGCGCCCGGTGGCGACCATGCTCCTGAGTTTCGCCATCACGCTGCTCGGCGGCGTGTGCTTCGGCCTGTTGCCGGTTTCGCCGCTGCCGCAGATGGATTTCCCGGTGATTGTCGTCCAGGCCAGCCTGCCCGGGGCCAGCCCGGAAGTGATGGCGTCGACGGTGGCAACGCCCTTGGAACGATCCTTCGGCGCCATTGCCGGGGTCAACACCATGAGCAGCCGGTCCAGCCAGGGTTCGACCCGCGTCATCCTGCAATTCGACCTGGACCGCGACATCAACGGCGCGGCCCGGGAAGTGCAGGCCGCCATCAACGCTTCGCGCAACCTGTTGCCCAGCGGCATGCGCAGCATGCCCACCTACAAGAAGGTCAACCCGTCCCAGGCGCCGATCATGGTGCTGTCGCTGACCTCCGATGTGCTGGAGAAAGGCCAGCTCTATGACCTGGCCTCGACCATCCTGTCCCAGAGCCTGTCCCAGGTATCAGGCGTCGGCGAAGTGCAGATCGGCGGCAGTTCCCTGCCGGCGGTGCGCATCGAACTGGAGCCCAAGTCGCTCGACCAGTATGGCGTGGCCTTGGACGACGTGCGCACCGCGATTGCCAATAGCAACGTGCGCCGGCCCAAGGGGTCGGTGGAAGACGACCAGCGAATGTGGCAGGTCCAGGCCAACGACCAACTGGAAAAAGCCAAGGACTACGAAACGCTGATCATCCGTTACCAGGATGGCTCGGTGCTGCGCCTCAAGGACGTGGCGAAAGTCACCGACAGCGTCGAGGACCGCTACAACAGTGGTTTCTTCAACGACGACGCCGCGGTGCTGCTGGTGATCAACCGGCAGGCCGGGGCCAACATCATCGAGACGGTCAACGAGATCAAGGCCCAGTTGCCAGCGTTGCAGGCCGTGCTGCCGGCCAGCGTCAAGCTGAACCTGGCGATGGACCGCTCGCCAGTGATCAAGGCCACCCTGCATGAAGCGGAAATGACCTTGCTGATCGCGGTGGCCCTGGTGGTCATGGTGGTGTTCCTGTTCCTGGGCAACTTCCGCGCCTCGTTGATCCCGACCCTGGCGGTGCCGGTGTCGCTGGTGGGCACGTTCGCGGTGATGTACCTGTACGGCTTTTCGTTGAACAACCTGTCGCTGATGGCGCTGATCCTGGCCACCGGGCTGGTGGTGGACGATGCCATCGTGGTGCTGGAGAACATTTCCCGGCACATCGACGAGGGCGTGGCGCCGATGGAGGCCGCGTACCTGGGGGCCAGGGAAGTCGGCTTTACCTTGCTGTCGATGAACGTCTCCCTGGTGGCGGTGTTCCTGTCGATCCTGTTCATGGGCGGGATCATCGAGAGCCTGTTCCGCGAGTTTTCCATCACCCTGGCGGCGTCCATCGTGGTCTCGCTGGTGGTGTCGCTGACCCTCACGCCAATGCTCTGCGCCCGTTGGCTCAAGCCGCACGTGCCCGGGCAGGAGAACCGCTTGCAGCGTTGGAGCCAGCGGCTCAACGAGCGGATGGTCCGCGGTTACGCCACCAGCCTGGATTGGGTCTTGCGCCATCGCCGCCTGACCTTGCTCAGCCTGTTGGTGACCATCGGCGTGAACGTGGCGTTGTACGTCGTGGTGCCAAAGACCTTCATGCCGCAACAGGACACCGGTCAACTGATCGGCTTCGTGCGCGGCGACGACGGGCTGTCGTTCAACGTGATGCAACCGAAGATGGAGATCTTCCGGCGTGCGGTGCTCAAGGATGACGCGGTGCAGAGCGTCGCCGGCTTCATCGGTGGCAACAACGGCACCAACAATGCCTTCATGCTGGTGCGCCTCAAGCCTATCAAGGACCGCGGGATTTCCGCGCAGAAAGTCATCGAGCGCCTGCGCAAGGAAATGCCCAAGGTCCCTGGCGCCCAGCTCATGTTGATGGCGGACCAGGACTTGCAGTTTGGTGGCGGGCGCGAGCAGACCACCTCGCAATACTCCTACATCCTGCAAAGCGCCGACCTGGCGTCACTGCGCGAGTGGTATCCGAAGGTCACGGCGGCGTTCCGAGCCCTGCCGGAGCTGACCGCCATCGACGCCCGCGACGGTGGCGGGGCGCAACAAGTGACGCTGGTGGTGGACCGCGACCAGGCCAAGCGGCTGGGCATCGACATGAACATTGTCACTGCGGTGCTGAACAACGCCTACAGCCAGCGGCAGATTTCCACCATCTACGACAGCCTCAACCAGTACCAGGTGGTAATGGAGGTCAACCCCAAGTATGCCCAGGACCCGAGCACCCTCGAACAGGTCCAGGTGATTACCGCCGACGGCGCGCGGGTACCGCTGTCGACCATCGCCCATTACGAAAACAGCCTGGAGGACGACCGCGTCAGCCATGAAGGCCAATTCGCCTCCGAGAGCATTTCATTCGACATGGCTGAAGGCGTGACGGTGGAGCAGGGCAGCGCGGCCATCGAACGGGCCATTGCCAAGCTCGGGATGCCCGAGGACGTCATTGCGAAAATGGCCGGCACCGCCGATGCGTTCGCGGCCACCCAGAAGAGCCAGCCGTTCATGATCCTCGGGGCGTTGCTGGCGGTCTACCTGGTGTTGGGCGTGCTGTACGAAAGCTACATCCACCCGCTGACCATCCTCTCTACGCTGCCGTCGGCCGGGGTCGGCGCCTTGCTGTCGATCTATGCGCTGGGCAGCGAGTTCAGCCTGATTTCGCTACTGGGACTGTTCCTGCTGATTGGGGTGGTGAAGAAAAACGCGATCCTGATGATCGACCTGGCGCTGCAATTGGAGCGCGGCGGCCAGTCGCCGCTCGAATCGATCCGCAGTGCCTGCCTGCTGCGCCTGCGGCCGATTCTGATGACCACGTTGGCGGCGATCCTGGGCGCCTTGCCGCTGTTGCTCGGCAGTGCCGAAGGCGCGGAAATGCGCCAGCCGCTGGGCCTGACCATCATCGGCGGGCTGGTGTTCAGCCAGGTACTGACCCTCTACACCACGCCGGTGGTGTACCTCTATCTCGACAAGTTGCGCCATCGCTTCAATCGCTGGCGCGGCGTGCGCACCGATGCTGCCCTGGAAACCCCGCTATGACCGAACGTTCGCCTTTCCCTCTTGCCGCCGTGTTGGCGACCGCCCGTGGTTCACGGGGACTGAGCCTGGCGCTGTGCGTGGCGATGCTCAGCGCCTGCGCCATCGGCCCGGACTACCAGCGCCCGTCGGCCGCCGCTCCCGCGCAGTACAAGCAGGCCGAGGGCTGGCGCCAGGCCAATCCCGGCGATGCATTGGCCCGAGGCGCCTGGTGGGAGTTGTACGGCGACACGCAGCTCAACGGCCTGGTGGAAAAGCTCAACACCTCCAACCAGACCGTGGCCCAGGCCGAAGCCCAGTACCGCCAGGCCCAAGCGCTGGTGCGCAGTGCCCGGGGGGCGTTTTTCCCGAGCGTGGACCTGACCGTGGGCAAGACCCGCTCCAGCCAGGGCACCGGCAGCAGCAGTTCGAGCCTGAGCAGTTCCTCCAGCGGCATTCGCGACACCTACAACGCCCAGGCCGGTGTCAGTTGGGAGGCAGACGTCTGGGGCAAGCTGCGGCGGACCCTGGAAGCCGATGAAGCGAGCGCCCAGGCCAGTTTTGCCGACCTGGCCGCGATGCGCCTGAGCCAACAGTCGGAGCTGGTGCAGAATTACCTGCAACTGCGGGTGATCGATCAACAGAAGCGCTTGCTGCAGAGCACCGTCGACAACTACCAGCGCTCGCTGAAAATGACCGAAAACCAGTACCGCGCGGGGGTGTCCGGCAAGGACGCGGTGGCCCAGGCGCAGAACCAGCTCAAGACCACCCAGGGTGACCTGATCGACCTGATCTGGCAGCGGGCCCAGTTCGAAAACGCCATTGCCGTGCTGATGGGCTTGCCGCCGGCCGAGTTCAACCTGGCCGAGACCCAGGACGTCCCGCAGTTGCCACGGATCCCGGTGGCGCTGCCCTCGCAACTGCTCGAACGCCGGCCGGACATCGCCTCGGCCGAGCGCTCGGTGATGGCGGCCAACGTCAACATCGGCGTGGCCAAGGCTGCCTATTACCCGGACCTGACCTTGAGCCTCAGCGGTGGCTACAGCAGCAGTACCTATGACAACTGGGTCAGCGTGCCGAACCGTTTCTGGTCGGTCGGGCCGCAACTGGCCATGACCCTGTTCGACGGCGGCCAGCGTTCGGCGGAAGTCGACCGCAGTATCGCCGCCTACGACCAGACCGTCGCCACCTACCGTCAGACCGTGCTCGATGGCTTTCGTGAAGTGGAAAACTACATGATCCAGCTCAAGGTCCTGGAAGACGAGGCGCGTGTGCGCCAGGAAGCCCTCGAAGCCGCCCGCGAGTCCCTGCGCCTGACCCAGAACCAGTACAAGGCCGGGTTGATCGCGTACCTGGACGTGGTGACCGTCCAGGCCACGGCCTTGAGTAATGAACGCAGCGTGCTGAGCCTGCAGCAGAGCCGATTGATCGCCAGCGTGCAGTTGATCGCCGCGCTGGGTGGCGGGTGGGATGGGCAACTGAAAATAGATGAATAAGCCAGAGCGGAGCAGGCCTCTGTGGCGAGGGGATTCATCCCCGCCGGGGTGCGAAGCGCCCCCTCATCCTGCTGACACACCGCAGTGGCAGTTGTATTTGGGGCTGCTGCGCAGCCCAGCGGGGATCAATCCCCTCGCTACGGATAAAGCCTTCACCACAGATAAATCCCCTTATAGCGGTGCACCTTCGCTAAGTGGCCAGGCAGTCCCGCTTTTGGCCGATGCACTGTCTACGACCCATCTCGATGGCTTGTTATAGTTCAAGCCTCTTTTCAGCCGGTAAAGGATCACTGCCATGTCGCAATACCAAGCGTTCAACGTCGAACTTGCAGACAACATCGCCCACGTGCAGATCAACCGGCCGGAAAAGATCAATTCGATGAACGCGGCGTTCTGGAGCGAGATCATCGAGATCTTCCAGTGGATCGACGACACCGATGAAGCCCGTGTCGTGGTACTGAGTGGCGCCGGCAAACATTTTTCCTCGGGAATAGACCTGATGATGCTGGCCGGCGTGGCCAACGAGATGGGCAAGGATGTGGGCCGCAATGCCCGCCTGCTGCGACGCAAGATCTTCCAGCTGCAAGCCTCGTTCAACGCCGTCGACAACTGCCGCAAACCCGTGCTCGCGGCGGTCCAGGGCTATTGCCTGGGCGGCGCCATCGACCTGATCTCGGCGTGTGACATGCGCTACGCCGCCGAGGATGCGCAGTTCTCCATCAAGGAGATCGATATCGGCATGGCGGCCGACGTGGGCACGTTGCAACGCTTGCCCCGGATCATCGGGGACGGCATGCTGCGTGAACTCGCTTATACGGGGCGCACCTTCGGGGCCGACGAAGCGCGCAGCATTGGCCTGGTCAATCGTGTCTACAGCGACACGGCCAGCCTGCTCGACGGCGTGATGGGCATCGCCCGGGAAATCGCCGCCAAGTCGCCGATTGCGGTGGCCGGCACCAAGGAAATGATCAGCTACATGCGTGACCACCGCATCGACGACGGCCTGGAATACGTCGCCACGTGGAACGCCGCCATGCTGCAATCGTCCGACCTGCGCGTGGCCATGGCCGCCCATATGAGCAAACAGAAACCCGAATTTCTGGATTGACCGACCATGATTTCACGCTGGACCACCGCAGTATTCGACACCGAACTTCCTGGCGGCTGGGCTGTGGCCCGAAGCCCGGAAGGCTTCCTGTTCGATGATAATGGCGCACTGTTTCCCCGCGAATGGCTCAAGCGCCAGGACCTGTCGATCCTGGCCGAGCACGGTATCGGCCACCTGGACGGCGAGCCGGTCTACCTGCTGGAGTTGCACAGCGCGCTGGACGTGCCGGGGTGCAACTGGAAAGGCCTGCGGGCGTTCATGCTTGAGGATGACCACACGCTCTACAAGGTGCTGGGCTATGCGGCGCAGATCGGCACCTGGGCCCGCGAGCATCGATTCTGTGGCAGTTGCGGCAAGCGCATGAGCCAGGTTCCGCGGGAACGTGCGATGTACTGCGACGCCTGCGACCTGCGTCACTATCCGCGGATCTCGCCGAGCATGATCGTGTTGGTCACCCGCGGCGATGAAGTCCTGCTCGCGCGTTCGCCGCGTTTCGTCAGCGGGGTCTACAGCACCCTGGCGGGGTTTGCCGAGCCTGGCGAGTCCGCCGAGGACTGCCTGGTGCGGGAAGTGCGCGAAGAGGTCAGCATCGAGGTGAAGAACATCCAGTACGTGGGCAGCCAGTGCTGGCCGTTCCCCCATTCGATGATGCTGGGCTTCCACGCCGAATACGCCCGTGGCGACATCGTGCCCCAGGAGGACGAAATCGAGGACGCCCAGTGGTTCAACGTGCACAACCTGCCACCGTTGCCGGCCTCGCGTTCCATCGCGCGCTACCTCATCGACCTCTACGTGGCGCGGCGTCTAGGCCATGCTGAACCAGTGCTGCCAGGCTAGGCGCACGGTCAGGCCCAACACCACGGTGATGAACACCGGCCGGATGAACTTCGCGCCGCCGCTGATGGCGGTGCGCGCCCCGAAGAACGCCCCGGCCATCACTGACAGGCCCATGCTCAGGCCGATGACCCAGTCCACTTGCCCGGAAAAGATGAACACCGACAGCGCCGCGATGTTACTGACGAAGTTCATGCTGCGCGCTACGCCACTGGCCTTGACCAGGTCGATCGGGTAGAGCAGCAGGCTGCTGACCGTCCAGAACGCGCCCGTGCCAGGGCCGGCGACGCCGTCGTAGAACCCCAGGCTGAAGCCCTGGGGCGCTTGCCAGGTCTTCTTGATCGGTGCATCGCTGTCCAATGGCGCCTTGGGCGTGCCGCCGAACAGCAAGTACAGGCCACAAGCGAAGACGATCACCGGCAGCATCTTGTTCAGCCATTCGGCGGGCAGGTAATGGGCCACGATCGCGCCGGTCAAGGCACCGACCAGGGTCCCGACCAGCGCATGGGTCCATTGCCTGGGGTGGAACAGCTTGCGCCGGTAGAAGGTGAAACTGGCCGTGGCCGAGCCGAAGGTCGAGCTCAGCTTGTTGGTGCCCAGCACCAGGTGCGGTGGCAACCCCGCAGTGAGCAGCGCAGGGGTGGTCAGCAGGCCACCGCCGCCGGCAATGGCATCGATGAAACCGGCGAGGAACGCGACGAAGATCAGGACGGCGAGGGTGGTGAGGTCAACGCTGAGTTCAAAAGGCATGGAGTCGGCTTATCCGGCAAGTCGCCGGCGGGTGGCGTGGGGAGGCCGATATGTTACCGGCAATGGTCCTGGGCCGCGACTCCTGGTGATGGATCCGTCGCTGCGGGCCCGGCGCTTCCCGGGAGTCTAGACAAGAAGTGCCAATTTTTTTTTGAAATCAAGGGGTTGTCAGCTTTGGGAAATGAGTCCATAATTGCGCCCATCGAACGCACTGGGACGTAAAAAATCTCAATGTTTTCAAGGAGATAGCGCTTCATGAGAAGGCTGTTTTCCTGATCAGGTTTGTACGCGGTTGATGTGGCTGCATTGCATCAAACGTTTTGAGGCCGAATAGCAAAATGGTTATGCAGTGGATTGCAAATCCACCTACGCCGGTTCGATTCCGACTTCGGCCTCCACTTTTAAAAAGCTCTGTAGATCCATGATCTACAGAGCTTTTTTGTTATGGGGCAGGGAAAGGTTTTGTCTTGAAAAGGGCATGAACCACCTTGCTTCACCGGGGAGGGATGTATATATTCCCACCTCTTGCTGCACCGCGTTGTTCCTGGCAAAGCCTTATTCTGCCAGTCTTGCGGGACTGCACCGCGCTACCGCCCGAATGGCGAAACTGGTAGACGCATGGGACTTAAAATCCCCCGCTCGTAAGGGCGTGCCGGTTCGATTCCGGCTTCGGGCACCATGAATATCAAGGGCTTGCATGACATACCTCATGCAAGCCCTTTCTTTTGTGCGATCAACAAACATCTTTCCTGCAAGCTGCTTATCGCTCCACAGCGACGCATTTGATCTCCACGAGAAGGCCAGGTCGAGCCAGTTCACTGACCCCTATGCATGTCCATGCACACGTGCCCCTCGGAAAGACTTCATCTTTCACACGTCTGAAAACCGGCATGTGGCGGTGCATGTCAACGTGATAAGTAGTCATGTCGATGACGTCTTCAAATTCGCAGCCACCGGCTTCCAAGACGAGCCGGAGATTTTTCCAGGCCGCCAGAAACTGCTGCTCAGGGTCTTCGATGACGGCCAGTTCCGGCGTCCGGCCTACCTGGCCAGCGCAGTAGAGCGTCTTTCCTACCTTTACAGCGGGTGCATAGCCGGCTTGCTCAAAGAGCAATCTCATGCCATCTGGAACGATGATCTGGCGGTCAGTCATGGTCGTGGAGTCCTAGGTAAAAACGGATACGAAAGCTAACCCAGGTGCGAGAACGAGGTCCACTCGGCTCATTGTCCATCTTGCCGTTCCCGGTGGGTGCTCCGACGAGGGTGTATGCAGGCCAGTATGTTGGGTGAGGGATTGCTACGGCACTGCCATTGCTGCACTCTCACTGTTCATTTTTGTAGGGGGAGCCCATGGACTGGAGCGATGTGCGAGTTTTTCTCGCGATTGCCCGCGGCGGGTCATTGGGCGCTGCCGCCAAGCTGTTGGGTGTTAGCCATCCGACTGTCGGGCGGCGCTTGCAGGTGCTTGAACAGTCCAGTGGCCAACCCATTTTCCTGCGTACCACTCAAGGTCTGGTACTGACCGATAGTGGAGAAAAACTGCTCAGCCTGGCGCAGGAAATGGAGCAAAGTGCGTTGGCCATCGAAAGGCGCATGGCGGGCGACAGTGCACAGCCAGAAGGTGTATTGCGCATTTCCTGTGCTGACTGGTTCGCCTGTTATGTGCTGGCGCCGGTCTTGAGCGAGCTGGGGCGACGCTATCCGCTGGTCGTGCCCGAGGTCATTGCCGGGCATCGATTATTTGATTTGGCTCGTCGCGACGCCGACATTGCGTTTCGAATCGTTCCTTTCACCGAACCCGATATTGTTCACCGCAAGCTGGTTACCCTGGACTATGGGCTATACACGGCCATCGGATCTGCAGACCCCGAACCACAGGGTGACGGGCTTGGTTTGATCACCATGAGTGTGGCCCAGTCACATTATCCCGATGTGCAGTGGTTGCAGCAGCGTTACCCTCTGGCACGTACCGTGTTCACCAGTAGCAGTCGCACGGTCCAGGCGCAAATGTGTGCGCAAGGGCAGGGTGTTGCCGTCTTGCCCCGCGCCTTGGGCGACCAACTGACGGCGCTGCGGCTGGTTGATCCGCACGAGCCGCCGCCGGGCCGCGACATTTGGATGGGTTATCACCAGGACCTGCGTCAGATGGACAGCCTTCGCGCCCTTGCCGACCTTGCATGCATGATGATCGGCTCGCAGCGAGGCGGTTGACTCACTCGGATGGGTACAGGGGTGCCGTTTGCAGCGGCGCCGCCGGTTGGCGCGCCAGGGTAAGGCTAAGTCCCGCACCCGCGGCCAGGCATGCCGCGATGCAGAGTAGGGAGACGGTAAAGGCGTGGACGATGGCAGCCGCGTCCGTAGCGGTGTCCAGAAGCGTGTAAAAAATGCCGCCAATGATCGCCACGCTCAGTGACGTGCTGATCTGCAAAGTGGAACTGGCAATGCCCGCAATCATGCCGGAATACGCGGGGGCCACGCGCCCTGTGATCATTCGCATCAATGTCGGAAGGGCCAATCCTTGCCCGAAACCGATCATGAAGAGAATAAGGGCGAGGGGCAGGGCAGGAGGGCTGATGGTCATCGGTGTCTGGGCCACGAGCCCGGCCAACAGCACGAATCCCAGCACTTCAAGCCCCATTCCGAAGGCATTCAAGTAAGCCCCGAGCAAACGCCGGAGCGGGTGGGTGGCGAGCGGTCCGAGTAAAAATCCCGCGCCGAAAGGAAGGAAGACGAGGCCTGCACTGAGTGGGCTCGCATGCAGCGCTCCCTGTAGATAAATGGAAAACAGCAGGAAAAACACACCGATCGCATAAAAGGTCAGGGCGACCAGCAGTGCCCGGCCCAAGCCAGGCGTGCGCAATGCGGCAGGATTGATCAGCGGTGCGCCTTGCGCTTGATGCAAACGGGCTTCGTAGCGCCAGAACAGCCAGGCCAATAGCGGCACGGTCGCAAGCGATAGCCAGGCCCACACCGGCCAACCCGCTTCACGCCCTTCGATCAGTGGAACGATCAGCGCCCCAAGCGTCAACATCGACAGTAGCGTTCCGCCCAGATCCAGCTTGCTGGTCTGTTGCGCGCGGGTTTCCTTGACTACCGGAATGGCGATGAGAATGACCAGCAATGCAATCGGTAAATTCACCAGGAATATCGTTCTCCATCCCAAGTCCATCAGGTTGAGCGATATCAATACCCCGCCCAGTGCCTGGCCGACGACGGACGCCAAGCCGAAGACCGCACCATAGAGGCTCAGCGCCAAGGGCTTCTCAGACTCGGGGAATACTGCCTGCACCGACGCAAGTGCCTGGGGCGCCATGACCGCTGCCGTCAAGCCTTGCAGCGAACGTCCGGCGATCAATACCCAGGGTGACTCGGCGACACCGCAAACCAGTGAGGCGACGGCAAAGCCAATCAGGCCAACGAAGAACATTCTCATGCGGCCAAAGATGTCTCCAAGCCGTCCGCCAGTGATCAGTGTCACGGCATAAAGCGCCGCATATGAGGAGATGATCAGCTGTTCGGCGGAGGAGGCGGTGCCCAGCGATTGCTGAATTGAAGGCAGCGCTACGTTGACGATGAAAAAGTCCAGCGGTGGTAAAAACGCTCCAACCAGCAAGATAGCGAACATCAACCAGCGCCGCGGTTCCGAGGGGGCGATTTTTTTCTGAGGCATAGGGTCTCCTGGCTGAAACCTTTCGGTTCCAGAGTCTTCTCGATTGCGGGTCTTGCTTGAATCAACGGTTTCAATCTAAACGATCAAAACTTCGCTTACGCCTCACATAAATGAACGGCCAAGGTTCATTTATGGCAGTGTCGCTCAGCCCCGATTCTTCTCAGAATGACCGTCCTGTGGTTCCAGTCGAGCCATACAATCGAGACTGAGGAGTCAGCTATGTCAGGCAAATTCGCCAATCAGGTTGCAGTCGTCACCGGGGCGTCCACCGGGATCGGGTTTTCGATTGCGCAGGGTTTGATTGCTGGGGGAGCCAAGCGCGTGTACATCACCGGGCGTTCGGCGGCCACCCTGGAGACGGCGGTGGCAAAGCTGGGAGACAGGGCGGTCGCGGTCATTTCCGACGTCGCACACCAGGCGGATCTCGATAAGCTCAAGGCGATGGTCGAGGCTCGCAACGATCAGTTGGATGCAGTGTTTGCCAACGCGGGCATTTGCGAAAAGAATCCGCTGGGCGAGACCACCGAGGCGGCTTATTTCAACCTGTTCGACATTAACGTGAAGGGCGTCTTCTTTACCGTTCAGACGTTGATGCCGTTATTGAAAAACGGCGCTTCGATCGTATTGACAGCGTCTATCTGCTCCAGCAATGGCATGGAAGGGCTGAGCCTCTACAACGCATCGAAGGCCGCGGTGCGCTCCTTTGCCAGGACCTGGGCCAACGAACTCAAAGGACGCAAGATTCGCGCGAATGTCCTGAGCCCTGGCTTCACCCGCACCCCTCTGATGGACAACGGCTTGAAGATGAGCGAAAGCGACATTGCCGCACTGCGCCAGCATGTCGAGGCGATCACTCCGCTGGGGTATATGGCTGAACCTGAAGAAATCGCTTCGTCGGCGCTGTTCCTTGCATCCGCCGATGCGAAATATGTCAACGGTGTGGAACTGATGGTCGACGGCGGCCTGTCACAGATCTGAACAGTCGCTCAACGGTAGTGCGACCCTCGCCGCGCGTGTCTTTGTCGCTTTCACGAGGGCCACGGAGCAAAATACGCCGATAATGTAATGAGCTCTTCATATAAAAACAAAGGGTTGCATGAACGATCTCATGCAACCCTTTTTGTTTGCGCGCCAATGGCCTCGCCGCTACAACCGCCGGCGAAACGCCTCGAGAATTTCCCGGGTACCTTTCTTCATCTGCAGGTGCGCCACGGCGTCCAACGGTTGCCAGAGGCAGTCGCTGATTTCGTTCTGCGGCCTGGCGGCGCGAAAGTCGGCGACCGAAGCTTCGAATACGTGGTGCACGGTCGTGCCTTCGCTGAGGCGCATCAGGTAGAGCAGGTTCTCGGCGTCCAACCCCGTTTCTTCCGCAAGTTCGCGAATGGCCGCGCTGGCGTGGGTTTCGCCGCGCTCGACCGTGCCCCCTGGCAACGCCCATCGACTGTTGGGTTTGCGCACCAGCAGCACGTGGCGGTCTTCCTCACAGATGACGGTCGCTCGTATCTTCATGGCCTACTCAATCACTGACTGTCATTAAACTGAAATATAACTGAAATATTTGCATCTGGCACAACATGGTGGCGTTTTAGCTTCTATTCGGTAGGACCGCGTCAAGGCACAAACCGTTTAATTTCATTTCAGCGTCGATGGCCTTATCTGCCTATCGACCGGTCATCGCATAAAATGAATCAGATCCGAAAAAAGGTATCCATGTTGAGTGGATAGCCGACCCTACGCCGAGGGGGGAGAGAGAGATGACCACTACTGTCGAAGACTTTAAAGTCAGATCCCAAGAGCTGCTGGTTGAGCTCGACACGGCAACGTCTGAAATGATGTCGCTCATTGGCACCCATCAAATGGCCGGATCAACGTGGGAAGCCGCGGTCCAGCGTCAGCACGAAGCCTATGAGCAGTGGGTAGCCTATCTGAATGAGCGGCAGTAAGGCTGGCCCGCAGATTGTTTGAACGGACACCGTGCCGTTGTGCCTAATCCTTACACGGATACCAAGAGGATGAGGTCATGTCTGAATTAGCCAGTTACTTCTGGATTGCTGTCGCGGTGCTGTTGCTGCTGGTGGACCTGTGGGCCATCGTCAGCGTGTTTCGTAGCGACAAATCGGCGGGCACCAAGGCCGGCTGGGCGTTGCTACTGGTGATCCTGCCCGTGCTGGGCCTGGTCATCTGGGGTGTGGCCGGGCCACGGGGTATCAAGGAAGGCCCGTCGTCGCCGGAGCATAGCAAGGGCTAGCCGACGGCGCGCGAGTACCGGCCACGGGTGGTGCCTGTGGCTGCGGGTGGCTCGTGGTCCAATGACGCTCTCGAGGGCGCCTTAGCGAAACTTAGGCAGTGGGCGCTCGATGGGCTTGAGGGAGGTCAGCGCGCTCTGGATCGACGGTGCGTCCTTTTCGATCTCATTGAGCCGGTCGCGGATCCGCACTGCGGCCGGATGCCCGCCCTGGTGATCGACCCAATCGGCGATTTCCTTGCAAGCGGCCGTCAGTCTTGCCTGGCGGGATTCGAGCAGGGTGAGCAGGGTGGTGATGGACTCTTTTTCCGACATGTCACACCTCCGTACAGAGTGGATGAGGCAGCACCAAACCCGCCAGAGAGGCGGGTCGTACCGTTCATTGAGCGTAGTCGAGTTATTGCGGATCTGTCGAAATCCGGCGCCCGGCTGGACAGTCGGTGCGCCGGTGTACAGGTTCAGTGAATCAGCCGGATTCCTTGACCCAGGTGGGCGCGACGCTTGCGCGCCAGCGTACGTCAGTGATGCCGTACTTTTCCGCCATGGGTTTTGACACCCGCTTGACCTTTTCCCGTCCGAACTTGGGTATACGCCCGACACCCGCATCGCAACTGGCCCAATGCCAAGCTTCGGAGTTATTCATCACCTCGGCGCGGATGATGAATGACTTAGGCTCGCCATGGAGCATGTAGTCGATGATGTAAAGCGATGGCCCGGCCATAAATCCTCCCTAATTAGTCCTATACGGATGGATACGGCGCCGCGCGGAAAATTCCATCGGATTTCCAGACGGTCAAAACCAGACCGGTCAGCCGCGCAGGCAACTCGCCGGGAAGCGGCAAGGCGCACAGGACTCGCAGCCCGGAACCAAACCCGGTTAACCTTCTCAAAGGTGGGCTTCGTCACCGTGGGCCAGGGATTCGGGCAGGGCAGTGCGGCATTACTCTTTTAAGGCAAAACATGAACATCATCGCCAGGGCGCTGGTCGTTGCAGGCCTCGCCATCGGTGTGTCGGGCTGCATCGGCCCGCCCATCGAACTGACCCCGCAGACCGAGCTACGCTTGCGTGAACAGCCCCCGATCCGCTTCCTCCTGACCTTCGATGACGGCCCCAGCGCGTCCTCGTTCTGGAACCCCAGCCAAGAGGTGCTCGACGCCCTGGCCCACAACCCCGTGCAGCCGGGGATAAAGGCCGTATTTTTCCTGCAGACCCGGGCGGCGCGCGCGGGCAACAGCCCTATCGGGCGTTCGGTCATGCACCGTGAGCAGCGCGAAGGCCACGTACTGGCGTTCCACACGGCCACCCATTGGCACACCAACCATCGTTTCCTGGCACCTGAAGAACTGGAGCAGTCGCTCGTTGACGGTGGCAATGACATCGCCGACATCAGCGGCGCGCCGCCGAGCCTGGTGAGGCCGCCGTTCTGGAGCTATGACCGGCGCACCTTCGCGGCTTATCAGCGCCATGGCATGCACGTGCTGTTGACCGACCTGAGTGCCAACGATGGCAAGGTCTGGGGCATCACCGCCAGCCCGCGACGGCGCATCAACCTGGTCCGCCAGCTTTCCGAAGTGCGTGAGCGCATCGCGGCCGGGCAGTTGCCCGAGGTGGATGGGGTAATCCCGGTGGTGGTGACGTTCCACGACATCAACCGCTACACCGCCCGCCATGCCCGCGAGTACCTGCAGATCCTGCTGGACAGTGCCAGGGCGACCGGCGTGAGAACCGCTGCCAAGCCGTTCTACGATGATCGCCAGGCACTGGAACGGGCGGCACTGGCGCGCACGGTCCGCCACAGTGGCCAACCGGTGCACCTGCCGGGCCTGTGGGACTGGCTATGGGATTCGGATGCCCATTGAGGCCGGCGATCAGGCCAGTTCCAACGGAATTTCCAGGGTGAACAGGGCGCCCTGGCCCGGCCCGTCGCTATGGACATGCAGGCGCCCATTCATTTCCACCGCCGCCAGCGCGCAACTGTGCAAGCCGAACCCGTGGCCATCCTTGCGCGTCGTGAACCCGTGGTTGAAGATGCGCGCCAGATTCTCGGGAGCAATGCCTTCGCCGCGGTCCTTGACGCTGAAGCTCAGGGTCCCGGCGTCCAGGATGCGGATGCCGAGGGTCATTTCCCGTGGTTCGGAAACGTGGGACATGGCGAACTTGGCATTGCTGATGAGGTTGATCAGGATCAGCAGCAACCGATGCTTGTCCCCCAGGATCGTGGGCGTGTCCTGGTAGTCCTTGATCACCGTGACGTGGTGCCGGCTCAGGGCCCCCGAATTCATGCGCAGGGCGTCTTCGAACAGGTCGGTGACGTGGAGCGGTTCCACCAGCCTGGCCGCCCCGGCGTAGGTTTGTTGGGTGGTGACGATTTCCTTGATGTGATCGACGCTCTTGGTCAATTGCGCCAGCTCCTCGACCAACAGGGCCTGTTCGGCCGCGATGGACTCCACCAGCTCATTGAAGTAGCGCGGCAGCAGCTTGCCCTTTTCATCCTGGGTGATGAACTGGCCAAGGTCGCCGGCGTGGTCATTCATCATCTTGACCGCCTTGCCCAACCCCAGCGTCTTGCTGTTCTTCAGCTTGCGCGTCACAAGCTCCGCTGAAATGTTCACGCTATTGAGCACGTTTCCGACGTTGTGCAACACGTTCGTGGCGATCTCTGCCATCCCCGCCATTCGCGCGGCGTCCATCAATTCGCGCTCGGCTGCCTTCAGCTCGCGGGTCCGTTCCTGCACCCGTTCCTCCAGGCGCTCGTTGGAGGTCTGCAGGGCCTGGTTGATCTGGTTGATCACGGCGGCGCTGCGAACCAGGCGAACGGCCAGGTAGATCATCAGGATCGCCATCAGGCTGGCGCACACGGCCAGGTAGATGTGGTACTGGCGGTCCGTCGCGGCGGTCCGGCGTTGGGTCTCGTTCAGCAGTTCATTGATGTTGTCCAGCTCCTGGGCCACCGGGATGACGCTGATGCGGTCGAGCAGGTCATTGACGACGGGTTGTTCCTCGATGATGGTCTTGACGTGTTCCGCCAGCGTGATGAAAGGGCCTCGGCGCTGCGGGGGCAGGCGCTCGATGTCGGTTTGCAGCTCGGTGAGTTGGCTTTGCAGCTCCTGGGCCTTGTCTGCGGTGACGTACAGCGCGTACTCCAGGGTCGTCAGGCACAGCTCCAGGACAGTGGACGCGGCAGTCAGGCGCGCCGTCGGGCTCTCGATGTCCATGTCCTTGAGCAAATCCTGGATATCATCCTCGACGGTCGGCAGCGCATCGAGCGAGTTGCGCAGACGGGCGTTGTGTTGCTGGAATTGCTCGACCAGCGCGGTCTTGTTCTTGACGGCGTCCACGTAGCCCTGGCGCCGGGACGCCCAGAGGTCCGCCAGCGGACCGGCATTGTTGAGTCGCTCCAACTGCTCCCAGCGGCTGTTCGCTTCAGGCGGCGGGGCCAGCGACAGGTTGTTGTTGACGCCGATTTTCTTCCTCAGGATCTTACCGTTCCAGTTGGCGTCGGCCTGCTTGAGCTGGCGAATGAAGTCGCGGGATTCGAAGTAGGTCGATGAATCGTAGGTGTATGACTTGATCAGGAAAAATATCAGTGCGGAGAAAACGATCAGCGCGACGGCCAGCAGGGCCGGCCATTTGTATCTGGAAATGAAGGTGGTCACGCTGTTCTCCCGTTCAGGGTGCTGGTCGAAGGCGTCGGTGGGTTGCCAAGGGGGGATGAAGGTCCGGGCTGCCAATCGGTGGAGTCGGCCGATGGATGGGCCAGCGACTGGAGGATGGGTCTGTGGTTGCCTGGATACACGTCGAGCTCCCTGCTATCGGTAAACAGTGAGGATGAGTGTAGCGTCAACCTGGTGGTCGTTGGGCAGGGCGCGACCAGGACAGGCCGCGCCGCGGGCTTTACTTGATGTCGATTGTTACTTGGTGTCGATGAAGGGCAGGGCGCCGTTCGGCAGCACGGTGGTGGGCAGGACACCATTCCAGCGCTCGGCCTTGGTCAGTTCCACCAGGTTCTGGTTGCTGGCGAGCGCCTGCGCCCGGGCCCTGATGGCCTCGGCTTCGGCCTTGCCGCGCAGTTCGGTGGCGAGCGCGTCCGCCTTGGCCTGGGCGACTTGCGAGTCGGCCTCGGCCTGGGCCTGGGTCACGCGAATCTGCGCCTGGACCTGTTCGGTGGCGAGTTGCTGCTCGCGGGTCTTGACCTGGACTTCCGCCGCCATGCGCGCCTCGATGGCTTTCTCATAGGCATCGCTGAAGTCGATGTTCTCGACCTGGACGCTGTCGATGATCACCGGGCCGGTAATGGTCGACTTGATCGCCGTGGAAATGTCGTTGACCAGCTGGACGCGGTTCTGCACGGCGGCCACGGCGTTGAACTTGCCGAACACGTTTTCCACCTGCGTCGGCACCTGGCGACTGATCATCCGGTCGCGGATACCTTCCAGGTCCTTGAACTGGGTGTAGACCTTCGCCACATCGGAAGGCGCGATGTGCCAGGACACCGAGACTTTCAACTGGGCGGACTGCTGGTCCTTGCTATAGGCCTGCAGGTCTTCGTACGCGGTGACCTGGCTCTGGACGCTGATCAGGCGCACCGATTCAATGAAGGGGGTCTTGAACGACAGTCCCGGTTCCACCACGCCAACGAGCGCACCGTTGCGCAGCAGCACGCCGCGCTCGGTCTCGTCGACCGTGTACCAACTGCCAAAGAAAACGCATAGCAGGACAACGCCGAGGATGGCTGCACCTAGGGAACCGATGGTTTTGCTGGTCACTTTTCTTTCCTTGAACACGTGGGTGGGGGATACCGCATAAGCGTGCCGGCCAGCGGCATTGCCGAACGCCAGGCACAAAAAAGCCCTGATCGATCAGGGCTTTTTTGTATGAAGATGGCGGAGGCGATGGGATTCGAACTCATGGACCTGTTACAGTCGACGGTTTTCAAGACCGTTGCCTTAAACCACTCGGCCACACCTCCGTACTGCATTGCGGGCGCCATAATACCCGAATGAAACACACTGTCAAACTCTCTACGTAGCTTGTTACAGAGCGTCTGTTATTATCCTTGCCACTGAATGTTTCAGAACCGGAGGAGTGTCGCCATGCGCGAACAGGATTACGCAGTGAACAACAGCGTGCAGGCTGAGCAGCTAGAAGTTAGCCGCGTCCTGCGCAACACATATGGCCTGCTGGCACTCACACTCGCCTTCAGCGGTGTGATGGCCTACGTCGCCCAGCAGATGCGGGTGGGCTACCCGAACATCTTCGTGGTGCTGATCGGTTTCTATGGCCTTTTCTTCCTCACCAACAAGCTCCGTGACTCGGCCTGGGGCCTGGTGTCGGCGTTTGCCCTGACCGGCTTCATGGGCTTCCTGCTCGGCCCGATCCTCAATCGCTACCTGCAGATGCAGGGCGGCGCCGAAGTGGTCAGCTCGGCCTTCGCAATGACTGCGCTGGTGTTCGGTGGCCTGTCGGCCTACGTGCTGATTTCCCGCAAGGACATGAGCTTCCTCAGCGGTTTCATCACCGCCGGCTTCTTCGTCCTGCTGGGTGCGGTCGTTGCCAGCTTCTTCTTCCAGATCAGCGGCCTGCAACTGGCGATCAGCGCCGGCTTCGTACTGTTCTCGTCGGTCTGCATCCTGTACCAGACCAGCGCGATCATCCACGGCGGCGAACGTAACTACATCATGGCGACCATCAGCCTGTATGTATCGATCTACAACCTGTTCGTCAGCCTGCTCCAGCTGTTCGGCCTGATGGGCCGCGACGACTGATTCCAGCCTGTCGATGAATGAGAAAAACCCGCTCCGGCGGGTTTTTTTTCGCCTGGGCCTTGTGGGCGCAACGGGTGTGTTGGTCAAGGTTGGGGGAAACGGTGCCAAGCTCACGCCATCGGCGGCAACCGTCGCTTGACCGGCGTCTTCTTGACGATGGCCGTATTGGTCTCGGCATGGACATTGAGCTTGTCCAGCAAGGTATCGAGCTGTTCCATCGAACGCACGTGCAGCCTCGCGATGAAGCAATCGTCGCCGGTCACCTTGTCGCATTCGGTGAATTCGGCGATGGCCTGTATCTGCCGCTCCACTTCCTGCAACTGCCCAGGCAATGGGCGAACCCGCACGATGGCCTGGAGCTGATAGCCGAAGCTCTTCGGGTCCACCTCGACGGTGTAGCCCCTCAGCACGCCGCGTTCTTCCAGGCGCCGGAGGCGCTCGGCGACGCTGGGGGAGGAGAGCCCGCTCAGGTTCGCCAGGGCCTTGAGGGAACGCCGCGAGTCCTCCATCAGGGCGCTGATGAGGATCTGGTCAATGTCGTCAGTCATTTCAGCTCCGTTAGGCGAATGCGAGAAGTGGCCTTGATTAAAAAGGTCAAAACGCAGTTTAGCCTTTTTCAGGCCATGGAGAAGTGGGCTGTCGCCTCGGCATACTGTGTCCACTTGCTGAAGGAGCCTGAAGATGGACAAGACCTTACGTCGCGGTTCGCTGGAAATGACCGCCGCCATGCTGATTTCCGGGACCATTGGATGGTTCGTGCTGGCGTCCGGCTTGCCGGTGCTGGATGTGGTGTTCTGGCGCTGCGTGTTCGGTGCCGTCACTTTGCTGCTGATCTGCGCCGGATTCGGCTTCTTGCGCCAGGGCATCCTGACCCGTGCCACCTTCGTGCTGGCAGTCGTCAGTGGCGTGGCGATCGTCGGCAACTGGGTGTTGTTGTTCGCCTCCTATTCCCGGGCGTCGATTGCCATCGGCACGGCGGTGTACAACGTCCAGCCGTTCATGTTGGTGGGCCTGGCGGCGTTGTTCCTCGGTGAAAAGATCACGGCGCAGAAGCTGGCCTGGTTGGCCCTGTCGTTCCTCGGCATGCTGGCCATCGTCAGTGCCCACGGCGGGCAGGAGCAGGGCGGCGACGAATACCTGCTGGGCATCGCGTTGGCATTGGGGGCGGCGCTGTTGTACGCGATCGCTGCGTTGATCATCAAGCGCCTGACCGGCACCCCACCGCATCTGATCGCGCTGATCCAGGTCTCCACCGGCGTGTTGCTGCTGGCACCCTGGGCGAACTTCTCGGCGTTGCCCGAACAGGGCGAAGCCTGGGCCAGCCTAGTGACCCTCGGCATGGTGCATACCGGCGTGATGTACGTGTTGTTGTACAGCGCCATCCAGCGCTTGCCGACGGCGGTGACGGGGGCGCTGTCGTTCATCTACCCGATCGCCGCGATCTTCGTCGACTGGTTCGCCTTCGGCCATCGCCTGGAACCGCTGCAATGGCTGGGCGTGGCGGCGATCCTGCTGGCCGCGGCCGGGATGCAGCTGGGCTGGGGTAGCCGGCTGCGGCGCCCGGCCCTGTCATGAGGCAGCGCCAAGCGGTCAGAAGATGTAGTCGGTGGTCAGGAAGTTTGAATCGCGCTCACGGATGATGTCGCTGATCAACGCCTTGTTGCTCTCCTGGAACTTGGTCGCCACCAAGGTGCGAATGGAAAAGGTACGCAGCGCGTCATGCACCGACAGCGTGCCTTCGGCCGAGTTTTTCCGGCCATTGAACGGGAAGGTGTCCGGCCCGCGCTGGCACTGGGCATTGATGTTGATACGCCCGACCTGGTTGGCGAAGGTGTCCACCAGTTTGCCGACCTGCGCCGGATCGGTGCCGAAAATGCTCAGTTGCTGGCCGAAGTCGGACTCCAGGACGTAGTCGACCACGGTATCGAGGTCCCGGTACGGCACGATGGGCACCACCGGGCCGAACTGTTCCTCGTGGTAAACCCGCATCGCCGTGTTCACCGGGTAGAGCACTGCCGGGTAGAAGAACGAACCGCGGGCCTCGCCACCCTGGGCGTTGGTCACCTGCGCGCCCTTGGCGACCGCATCGGCCACCAGCGCGTGCAGGTAATCGACCTTGCCGGCTTCGGGCAGCGGCGTCAGCGCCACGCCGTCCTCCCAGGGCATGCCGGGTTTCAGGGTGGCGAGGCGGGCGTTGAATTTCTCGATGAAGGCCGGCGCCACGTCCTCGTGGACGAAGAGAATCTTCAACGCCGTGCAGCGCTGACCGTTGAAGGACAGCGAACCGGTCAGGGCTTCGCTGACGGCGTTATCCAGGTCCACGTCGGGTAACACCAGCCCGGGGTTCTTCGCGTCCAGCCCCAGGGCGGCACGCAGGCGATGCGGACGCGGATGGAGTTTCTTCAGGTCGCTGGCGGCCTTGTTGGTGCCGATGAAGGCGAAGATATCGATCTTGCCGCTGGCCATCAGCGCGCTGACGGTCTCGCGGCCGCTGCCGTAGATCACGTTGATCACCCCCGCCGGGAAGCTGTCGCGGAACGCCTCCAGCAGCGGCCGTATCAGCAGCACGCCAAGCTTGGCCGGTTTGAACACCACCGTGTTGCCCATGATCAGCGCCGGGATCAGCGTGGTGAACGTCTCGTTCAGCGGGTAGTTGTAGGGGCCCATGCACAAGGCGACACCCAGGGGCACGCGGCGGATCTGCCCGAGGGTGTCCTGTTCCAGTTCGAAGCGGCTGGAACGCCGGTCCAGTTCCTTGAGGGCGTTGATGGTGTCGACGATGTAATCGCAAGTGCGGTCGAACTCCTTCTGGGAGTCCTTGAGGTTCTTGCCGATTTCCCACATCAGCAGCTTGACCACGGCCTCACGCTGCTCGCGCATGCGCGCCAGGAAGGTTTCCACATGGCGGATGCGCTCGGCCACGCGCATCGTCGGCCACTGGCCTTGGCCCCGGTCATAGGCGCGGACGGCGGCGTCCAGGGCGGTGAGGGCGGTCTCGGCGTCCAGCAGTGGCGTGCTGCCCAGGATCACTTGTTCATCGCCATGCTCGCCGGCCAGGTACACCGGGCTGCGGACGACGGCGAGGGGGCCTTGCCAGGTTTCCAGGACCCCGTCGACCAGATAATCGCGTTGCTCGATCGGGCCTTCGAGGCGGTAGGCCTCCGGAATCCGGTCAGGGCTGGGGAACAGGTCGGCGAGCAGGGGGGCGGTGGTCATGTCGTTACTCCATCAATGAAATGAGCCAGGGACTTGCAGGCGTCAATCGCTAGGAGGGTTATACCCTTTAATGGAGGTGTTTTTTAAGTGAAGGATGCAACGATGGCGAGAGGATTGATCCCCTCGCCATGAAGGACGGGCGGTCGCGGCGGGTGCCTGGGTCGAGGCCGGCAGGGCGCCGCCGGGCTACCAGCTGATCCTTACGCCAAGGTTGCCCGCCACGCTGCGTTGCTGGTTGCTGTCCAGGTTGTTGCTGTAGTCGGCGGCGGCGTACACGCTGACCGCCGGTGCCAGGCTGACGATGACGCCGACGCCCAGGTCGCCGGTGGACGCCCGCTGTTGGGTTTCGACCCGGTCGCTGTCATCGAACGTCACGGCGTCGGTGCCGGAAAAGGTGTGCCAGAGGTTGGCCCGCAAATACGGTTCCACGGGCATGCCGCTGACCTGGTAGCGTCCCTTGAGCCGCGCCCCGACCCGGCCGGTCCAGGCCCCGTCGGAATCGAATTCGACTTTGGAGATGCCGTCGTTCTGGGTGTCCAGGGATACCTTCTGGTGGATGACCTGGACCTGGGGTTCGAGAACCCAGTCGGCGGCCACCGCGAACGGATAGCCGGCTTCCGCCGAAAGGGTCAGGGCATGGCCGCGGTTATCGATCTTCACGCCGCGCTCGGAACGGTTGTCGCCGTCCAGGCGCGTGCCCATCACGACGGCGTCGACGTAGCCGCCGGAGGGATCGGTGAGGGTCCAGTACAGGCCGTAGCTGTCGCCATCGAGCTCGATCTTGCCGGCACGACGGCCCTGGAAGCCCAGGTTGAAGCCATCGACATGGCCGTTCAGCTCGGTATGGCCGACAAAGAAGCCGACGCGCTGGGTCTGGCCGCCGGACATCGGCGCGCTGTACAGGTCATTCCCGACCTGGAAGCCCTTGATGGAACCATCGAACCGCGGTGTCACCGTGCCGGCCCACGTCTGGTCCAGGTCCTTGCCATAGACCCGGCCCCAGCCCGCGCCGAAGGCGCCGTTCTCGGTAAGCAGGCGTTGGTCGCCCTGGCGGTCATGGAACGTCCCCAGGGCCATCAGCGTCAGTTGCGCGGCGGCCGGTGGCAACACCGACCAGGTGGGCACTTCCGGACGGTACAGTGGAATCGGTGCGGCGCCCGGGACGGCCACCGGCAAGGGCGGCAGCGGCGCCGGGGGCGGTGAGGCGGGCGAGCTCGGCACTGACGGCGGGGGCGGCGCGGCAACCGGGCCAGCCACCACTGTCGAGCGCAGGTACCAGTTGTTCTCATTGCCCGTCACGCCGCCCTTGAACAAGCGGTAGTCGAACGCCCCGGCCGAAACCGATTGCGCCAGGGAAAACGCGTTGATGTCGCTGACCGCGCCGCCCTGGGCCTGGACCAGTTCGATACCGTCCTGGGTGGTCAAGCCGCCTGTCCCGCCGACGTTCGTGACGGCGATGGCGGTGTTGCCCGTGAGCGTCCCGCCATTGACCACCAGTCTGTCGCTGGGCGAACCGTCGGCGCCGAGCACCGTCTGCAAGCGCAGTTGGCCGTTGGTGCCGACATAGTTGCCCTGCACGGTGAGGCTATCGCTGGTGCGGGTGTTGCCCTGGGTGAGGTCGATCGTCCCGCTGTTGTTGAGGGTGACCAATTGGCCGGCGGTAAACGGAGTGACGCTGCCCTGGGTCGACGTCAACACGCTGCCGCTGTCGATGTTCAGCACACCGGTGGCCGTGGCGGAGTCGCCCAGGACCAGGGGCGTATCGAGGTCCAGGCGCGAACCCTGGGACAGGTTGATCGTCTCCCAATTGACATAGCGGGCGCCGGTGGCGGAGGTCGTGGCCTCGAACGTCAGGCTGTCCTGGCCCAAGCCACCGTCGAGGCTGGGGGTGGTCGCGAGCACCGTTTCATCCAGGTTGCGCAACAGCGCCGTATCGCTGCCGTCACCCATCAGGATGGCGGAGCGAATGACGCCGCCGCTCCACTGGAACCGGTCATTGCCGAAGCTGGTGCGGACCTCGCCGACGATTTCGCCGCCGCTCACGGTCACGCTGTCGTCGCCGCCGCTGACACTCACGTTGCCGCCGATGCGCCCGGCGGAGAGGATGATGGTGTCCTGGCCAAAGCCGGTCACCAGGTTGCCGAGGATCTGCCCGCCCGACATGTCGAACAGGTTGTCGTCGAGTTTCATGTCGACCCGGCCGATGGTGCCGCCGCTCATGTGGGCGACGTCGCCATCCTCGAAGGCCCCGACGATGGTGCCACCGGTCATCAGGAAGGTGTCGAGGCCGTCGCCCTGGGCCAGGGACTGGATGCTGCCGCCGTGCATGACGAAGTCGTCGATGCCCGAGCCTTGCTGGACATCACCGCCGATGGTGCCGTTGGCATTGATCTCGATGAAATCGGTGCCGGCGCCGAAGGTGACGTCGCCGGTGATGGCGCCGCTGCCATTGGCCGGCATCGTCAGGCGGTTGTTGCCGCCCAGGTCGGTCAGCGCCGGGGCGCTGCCACTGTCGCAGACGTAGGTATCGTCGCCGGCGGTCGGCGTCAATGTGCACGCCGCCAGGGCGGGCGGCGCATTGAGCAGGAACAGGCTTGAAACCGATAAGGCATTGAACAGCCGATTGAATCCATGATCGCGCAAGCTCATGTGCTTTCCCTCTGCAACAGCATCCTGGAATGCCGGTTTCAGCATCGGTTGCACGACGGATGGCACACAGGGCCCGGCAACGCTCGCTGTATGGGATAGGACCCTAACAACGAAAAGCGAGCGTCGCTACTGTCAGAACTTACAGGTGCTTGCGCTGGGCACGGCGCAGAATCGGCCCTACAAATGCACTTCCACCGATAGCGGCAGATGATCGCTCAAGTGGGTCCAGGGCTTGGTGCCGAGTATCTGCGGCGCGTGGCTGCTGGCATTGCGCAGGTAGACACGGTCCAGGCGCAGCAGCGGGAAGCGTGCCGGATAAGTGCGGGCGGGGCGCCCGTGGTGATGCTCGAAGGCTTCATGCAGGTAGCCACGGCGGGCCAGGGTGGTATTGCCGTGCAACTGCCAGTCGTTGAAGTCGCCGGCGATGATCACCGGGGCGTCTTCGGGCAACGAATCGAGCAACTGGCAGAGCAACTTGAGTTGCAGTTGGCGATGGCTCTCCAGCAGGCTCAGGTGCACGCAGATCCCGTGGACTTCGGCGTGCCCCGGCACTTCCAGCACGCAATGCAGCAGGCCGCGGCGTTCCGGGCCGGTGATGGAGACGTCGAGGTTGCGGAAATGGCGGATCGGGTATTTGGACAGCAGGGCGTTGCCGTGATGGCCGTCGGGGTACACGGCGTTGCGGCCGTAGGCGAAGTCATTCCACATGCTGTCGGCGAGGAATTCGTACTGGGACGTCTGCGGCCAGTTGTCATAGCGCGACGCGTGACGGTCATGTTCGCCCAGCACTTCTTGCAGGAACACCAGGTCGGCGCCGGTGCTGCGCACCGCTTCGCGCAATTCGGGCAGGATGAAACGACGGTTGAGGGCGGTGAAACCCTTGTGTGTATTGACCGTCAGGATCCGCAACCGATGGACCGCCGCAGGCGTGTCCAATGGCATGGTTTCGACGGCTCGCCAATCGGGATCTCGAGTCACGTTCACTCCTGAATCAGACGTACCTGTTCATGCGACTGGCGGGAGGCTTTGGCAGTTCCGGATTTTTCATGGGGTGACGTCGTTGCCTGGGCTATCGCCATCGCGAGCAGGCTCGCTCCCCCACAGTGGTTCCCGGTTGCTCACAAACCTGCGGTCCGGCACAAATCCCTGTGGGAGCGGGCCTGCCCGCGAAGGCGGCGGCACAGGCGACATCGAGGCAAGCTGACCCACCGCCATCGCGAGCAAGCTCGCTCCCACACTGGATCTCGGTTGCTCACAAACCTGCGGCCCAGCACAAATCCCCTGTGGGAGCGGGCCTGCCCGCGGAGGCGTCTGCACAGGCGACATCGAGGCAAGCTGACCCATCGCCATCGCGAGCAAGCCCGCTCCCACACTGGATCTCGGTTGTTCAAAAACCTGCGGCCCAACGCTAATCCCTTGTGGGAGCGGGCCTGCCCGCGAAGGCGGCGGCACAGGCGACATCGAGGCAAGCTGACCCACCGCCATCGCGAGCAAGCTCGCTCCCACACTGGATCTCGGTTGCTCACAAACCTGCGGCCCAGCAC
>NZ_JAUQOP010000034.1 GCF_030580855.1 Pseudomonas citrullilanati
GAGAGGCGCTTTGGCCTGGCTCATGCTTGTTGTTCGAGGGCGGAAACTCAGTCAACTGTTCGAGCTTTGAGCCAAAGCGGGAAGAGTGGACAGCAGCTTGGCTCCCACACGTGCTTAGGGCACCGCGACCCGTCAGCTTGCTGTCCACCCCTCTCACCTTTGACTTTATCCTGTCTTAAGACACAAGCGAGCCTGCTCGCGAAGGCGTCGGATCAACCAACATGGAAACCACTGACGCACCCCTATCGCGACCACGCTCGCTCCCCCCGCTGTGTGGTTAGAAGCGGGCTTGTGCCAGCAACGGCAACAATTGCTCGCAGGGCTCCTCCAGTTTCAGGTCCAGCATTTCATCCGCCCGGGTCTTGCCCCGGTTGATCGCCAGCAAGGGCTTGCCCTGGTCCTTGACGGCACGGCACAGGCGAAACGCCGAATAGGCCATCAGCGACGAGCCCACCACCAGCAAACCATCCGCTTCCTCCACGGCCTGGCTGGCGCGGGCGGCGGTGAGTGGGGCGACGTTCTCGCCGAAGAAGACCACGTCGGGCTTCAGCCGGTCGCCGTTGCAGTGGGGGCAGCGGGGTACCTGGAAGCGGGCCTCGAAGGCCGGGTCCAACAGCGTGTCGCCATCGGGCGCCTGGACTGCATCGACACCGGCCAGGTAAGGATTTTCAGTTTCCATCAGTTGCTGGATCCGTTGCCGTTCGCTGCGCTGGGCGCAATCCAGGCAGAGCACGCGATGCAGGCTGCCGTGGAGTTCGATGACATCCCGGCTGCCGGCCTGGTCGTGCAGCGTGTCGACATTCTGGGTGATCAGCCCGGTGATGCGCTGTTGGGCCTGCAACTCGGCCAGGGCTTCATGGGCGGCGTTCGGCCGGGCCTGGCGCACCCGTGGCCAGCCGAGCATCGCCCGCGCCCAGTAGCGCCGCCGTGCGTCGGCCTGGGCGAGGAACTCCTGGTACATCATCGGCTGTCGGCCCCGCCGCACACCGTCGCTGTCGCGGTAGTCGGGGATGCCGGACGGGGTGCTGATGCCAGCACCGGTGAGCACCAGCACGCGCCGTCCGCTGAGGTAAGCCAGCAACCGATCGAGGGGGGCGAGGTGAAGGTCGTCGGGCATTGTGGGTCTCCGTTGGCCTGGAGCGGTTGAGGTTAGCACTCCCATCGCACGGTGAAGCGCTTGTAGCGCCTTTCGTCGCCCTGGCCCGCGGTCTTTTCAAACTTTCGCCGGCGCCGCGCTATCCACTTTTATGTGCGGTACTTCAGAACCGTCGTCCTGCGCGGCAGTGCGACCAAGGCTAAGGAGAAAAAAAATGGCAACCCCTCAAGAGAACCTGTTGGATTGGCTCAAGGACGCCCATGCCATGGAGCAACAGGCAGAAAAGATGCTCAAGGCCCAGGCCGAACGCCTTGAACATTATCCGGTGCTCAAGGCCCGCATCGAGGAGCACCTGCAGGAAACCCTCGGCCAGCAGCAATTGGTGGAACAGTGCATCCAGCGCCTGGGCGGGAGCACGTCGACGCTCAAGGACCTGGCCGGCAAGCTCATGGCCTTCGGCCAGGCGGTGGGCGGCATGACCATGAGTGACGAAGTGGTCAAGGGCGCCATGAGCGGCTACGTCTTCGAAAACCTCGAAATCGCGTCCTACACGGTGCTGATCGAGGCGGCGAAAGTGGCCGGCGATGTGGAAACCCAGCGGGCGTGCGAACAGATCCTGCCGCAGGAAATCGCCATGGCCGACTGGCTGCGCGATCACTTGCCGCAGATCACCGAGGCGTTCCTGGAGCGTTCGGCCAACCCTCACACCGAAGCCAAGCGCTGAGGTGAGTGGCGACCGGCGCGGTGCCGGTCGCCTTTGAACCTGCCGAGAAGGGCAAACGTATGAAACAGACCACAGGTGAAGTACGAGCCATCAATCGACAGAGCGCAATGGTAGGTGTGTACGTGGCGCAAGAGGACGGCCACACCGTGCTCGAACTGGGTTCGGCCAATGACATCGACATTGGCGACGTCCTCGAATGGGACAGCGGCACGGCGTTGGGCACCCAGTCCTACCACAACCTGACCAAGGGTTGGACCGCCGATGTGTATGTCGCCAACCACGGCGTGGCGGCGGCGAACCTGGAAGTCCAGTTGCTGGTGGGATCTTCCTGACGGCGTCTTCGATCCATTACCGGTAGGAGTCAAGATCATGAGCGAATTGAAATGTGGTTGTCCCGATTGCCACTGCGAGGTGGATCCGCAACGGGTGTTCAACCATGACGGCGAGGCCTATTGCAGCCAGGCTTGCGCCGAGCAGCACCCCAACGGTGAGCCGTGTCCGTCGCCCGACTGCCATTGTGAACGCATCGGCACGGCCCGCGACCGGAACGTCACCAACAACCAACTGGACGACGCGCTGGAGGAAACGTTTCCGGCGAGCGATCCGATTTCACCGTGAGTCATCTCTAAATCCGGGTATCGGCGACAGGGTATCCGGACGCCGCAAGCCGGTCAGTGCGGTGGTGCAGGATAACGCCGGCAGCCCGCGAGTTTTGGCTTCCTGGAACGGCGCGTGGCCAGGATGGCGAGACCGGTGCAATGGGGTGCCGGCGTCATCGGGCCTTTGGCGGACAGCGTGGAAAGACACGCACTGTTATCAATATAGTAACTAACGGCTATAGCGTTTAAGTTAATTTATCGTTCGCCGCTTGATTAATAGCACTTTGTAATGCCTGGCGCTGGAAAGTGCCGTGTTTAGAAAAGTCTTACCGTTCGTCGCCGATCGCTGAATTAATTTAAAACCTTGGTCGAGCTGTATTCTCATAGTAAATGCGAGCGCATGAGGTTCGCCAATTATCAACTAACGAGGTGAATGAAATGGCTAATACGGGAAACAACAATCCTGGCAATTTCGCTAACGATCGTGAGAAAGCATCGGAAGCCGGCAAGAAAGGCGGACAGGCATCCGGTGGCAACTTCGCCAATGATCCGGGGCGCGCATCCGAGGCTGGACGCAAGGGCGGGCAGGCATCGGGTGGCAATTTCGCCAACGATCCTGAACGTGCCGCGGAAGCCGGTCGCAAAGGCGGCCAGGCGTCGGGTGGCAACTTCGCCAATGACCGGGAGAAAGCTTCCGAGGCCGGCAGGAAAGGGGGTGAAAATAGCCGCGGTGGTGGCCGCGACTCTTGATGCCCGGTGACAAGAAAGGCCCCGTGCTTATCGCATGGGGCCCCTAGGGTGAAATAACTGATACCAACGGAACTACTGTTTCGCTTGGCTTGCAGACTTTCTGGTTTATTCGATGAGCGGTTTGGCAAATGCTTACATTGGCCATTCGTCTCGTTCATTGAATAAAAAATAAATCATCTTTCCTGACTGTCTTCTGATTATTGTGGCCCCGTTAATTTGATAACGGCGTGTCCGTGACCTATATCCTGATCGAGGGGTTAATCATGTTTATACATAATAAAAGACTGCAATACACCGTGCGCGTAGCGGCGCCCAATCCCGGGCTGGCCAATCTCCTGCTTGAACAGTTTGGTGGTGCCCAAGGCGAGCTGGCAGCGGCATCGCGCTACTTCACCCAAGCCTTGTCCGAGGATGATCCGGGGCGCAAGGATTTGCTGATGGACATCGCCACCGAGGAGCTCAGCCACCTTGAGATCATTGGCTCGATCATCGTGATGTTGAACAAGGGCGCCAAGGGCAAGATGGCCGAAGGTGTGGAGCAGGAAGGCCAACTGTACCGTGACATCAATGGCGCCGGTAACGATTCCCACATCACCAGCCTGCTGTATGGTGCCGGTGCGCCGTTGATCAACTCTGCCGGTGTGCCTTGGACCGCTGCCTATATCGACACGATCGGCGAGCCTACGGCCGATATGCGCTCCAATATCGCGGCGGAGGCACGGGCGAAGATCGTCTACGAGCGCCTGATGAACGTCACCGATGATCCGGGTGTCAAGGAAGCGCTGGGCTTCCTGATGACTCGGGAAATCGCCCACCAAATGTCATTCGAGAAGGCCCTGCATTCGATCCAGCCCAATTTCCCCCAAGGCAAATTGCCAGGCATGCCAGAGTTCACCAATGTCTACTTCAACATGTCCCAGGGCGAACCTAGCGTGCGCGGCCCTTGGAACCAGGGCGACGATTGGGAGTTCGTGGAGAATCCGACGCCGGCGGTTGACGGCGGGGACGGCATGGCTAGCGTGCAATTGAGTGAAAAAGACGAAGCGCTGCTGATGGACATGAAGGCGCGAACGATGTCCAACCCCGAGAGCAATCCCACCACGGGTGCCGACTTGGGTTCGGGAATGCAAAGTGACAAACTGTGAGTAACCGCGAGGGGGGCGACTCCCTCGCCTGAATCATTTCGTCTGGTCGTTCCCTGCGTGGGACGATCAGATTTTGCATGCAGGCAGATCACTAAGGACACTCGATGGACCAGCCCACCTCCCGAATCCGCTCGCCCTGGCGCACTTGGCTGGACCCCGTGCAGAACAACCTGGTGCTGGGGGTAAGCTTCTGGCTGGGGCTGGCGGTGATCACCGCGCTGTTGCTCTACAGCGGCTACAACGCCTTGGTCGGCACTGACCGGCACAACCTGGGCTACGCGGTACTTGGCGGCACGTCGGGCTTCGCCGCCACTGCCCTGGGGGCGCTGATGGCCGTGGTGCTGCGGGACATCTCGTCGCGCACCCAGGACATCATGCTGGGGTTCGCCGCAGGCATGATGCTCGCCGCCAGTTCTTTCTCGCTGATCCTGCCGGGGATCGCCGCCGCGCAGGTCATTTGTGGTAGCCAGTTGCTGGCGGCCTTCGTCGTCGTGGTCGGCCTCGGGCTGGGAGTGGCGCTGATGATCGGCCTGGACCGGTTCGTGCCCCACGAGCACGAACTGAGCGGCCGGCGAGGTCCCCAGGCCGAGCGCATCAACCGCGTCTGGCTGTTCGTGCTCGCGATCACCTTGCACAACCTGCCGGAAGGCATGGCCATCGGCGTGAGCTTCGCCGACGGCGATTTCAAGGTCGGCCTGCCGCTGACCACCGCCATCGCCATCCAGGACATCCCCGAGGGCCTGGCCATTGCCATGGCGTTGCGGGTCACTGGCATCAGCACCCTGCGGGCCGCGCTGATCGCGGTGGGCTCTGGGCTGATGGAGCCACTGGGCTCGGTGATCGGCCTGGGCATGTCGTCCGGCGTGGCGGTCGCGTATCCCATCAGCCTCGGACTGGCCGCGGGGGCGATGATTTTCGTGGTGTCCCACGAGGTGATTCCCGAGACCCACCGCAATGGCCATGAAACCCCGGCGACCCTTGGGTTGATGATGGGGTTCGCGGTGATGATGTTCCTCGATACGGCGTTGGGTTGAGGGCTTCCAGTCGCTGCATTAGCACTGCACCACATTTATTGGGCTTGCAATGGGGCCGCGCCTACCGGGGCCTATACTTAACCCCGGGGATGACCTGAAACCGGGGTGGCGCGACCGTGTGGCGTTCGCTGATGGTGGCCGTTTTGCTCGTTCTGGCGGGGTGCGCCACGCCGCAGCGCGGTCAACCGGTCGCCGCAGTGGCCATTCCCCAGGACACGTGGCGGCAGGTTGACCAGCAGATCATCGCCGCGTCGAAAAGCGCCATCGAACAGGCGCGCCTTTATGCCCGCGGGTCGATGGAGCATTGGCGGGTGCTGGTGTACGAGCGCACCGAGGCCGAGTTCATTCCCTGGTTCAGCAGCTACTGGACCCAGGAATGGCTGGCGGTGAAGGTGAGTTGGTATTCCGCCAGCGCCCAAGGCGAGCAAGATGCCTCGGCCAGGCGCCTGGCAGTCTATCTGCAAGAGCAGTACCGCGAACGGGTGCTGGAGCCGGTGGCGGTGGAAATCGATCCCGAGGCGATCAGGGCCAGCGCGACCGATTATTACCTGCGCCTGCTCAACCAGCAGGTCGAGGGGATTGCCGAGCGCAATCATGTCCCCACCGAACTGATGAGTCGACGCCTGCACGGCATCCTTGCCATCAACCTGGGCCCGCCAGCGGCGCGCAACGCGTCGTTGTATGAAGTGGTCCACACCCAGCCGCTGAACACGCTGCCGGCCTACGCCGCGCTGATCGATCACGTCAACAAGGCCGCCGCCACCGGTTCGGGCCCTTCGGACGCGGTCATCGCCACGGTGGCGCAGCGCACCAGCGAAAAGATCGAAGCGCAATTCGCCACGCGCGGGGCCACCGGCGCGGCGGCGGCCGTGGCCGGCAAAGCGGCGGGGGCGTTGATTTCCGTGGGGGTGGCGGGCATTCGCGCGATCATCCATGAAGGCGAGCGGCCGGAAATGGAAGCGCAGATCCGCAAGAGCCTCAGTGCCGCCTTCGACGAGGCCTGGTCCAAGTCACTCAAGCATCCGCTCAGTGGAGTGATGGCGCCGGTGTATTACCTGGACGAGGAAATCGAAGGCAACCTGGTGGAAGCGGACCTGGCCAATCGGCCGGTGATCCTGCCGCCGATCACGCCCTGAGCGGCCCGATTCATTCTGCTCCGAGGGTGACGCGGCACCCCTTGCGATGACGGATCTCTTCGTCCGAGGGCCGTTCCTTGACGAATTCGAAGCGCGGCTCGCCTTCGCTGTAGATCACCAGCCATCCCCATTCCAGCTCGCTTTCATCCTGGCCCGGCTTGGGCGGTGAGGCCCACCAGGGTTCCTTGTGCATGATCTGGCGCATCGGGTACCTCCTTTCGGTTGCGCCTTTGAACTATAGACTGCTCGATTCCCGGCCAGCGCATCGGGCAAGCACATCGATGTGCTTCGGTCCCGTCCATCAGCGTCTAGCGTCTGTATCCCCGCACTCGAACGGGGAATGATTGGATCTGCGCGCGTATGCAAGCACTGTTGAACGAAATCCTCGATGCGGTTCGCCCCCTGATCGGCCAAGGCAAGGTCGCCGATTACATTCCGGCCCTGGGAACCGTGGCGCCCAATCAATTGGGCATTGCCGTGTACAGCAACGACGGCGAAATGTACTGCGCCGGCGACGCCGAGACGCCGTTTTCGGTGCAGAGTATTTCCAAGGTATTCAGCCTGGTGCAGGCCATCGAGCATTCCGGCGAGGCGATCTGGGAGCGGCTCGGCCACGAGCCGTCCGGCCAGCCCTTCAACTCCCTGGTGCAACTGGAATTCGAGCGGGGTCGCCCGCGCAACCCGTTCATCAATGCCGGTGCCCTGGTGATCTGTGACATCAACCAGTCGCGCTTCGCCGCCCCGGCGTTGTCGATGCGCGATTTCGTCCGGCGGCTGTCGGGCAATCCGCTGGTGATGGTGGACGGCAAGGTCGCCGATTCGGAATACCAGCACCGTGCTCGCAATGCCGCGATGGCCTACCTGATGCAGTCCTTCGGCAACTTCCATAACGATGTGGAAGCGGTGCTGCGCAGCTACTTCAGCCATTGCGCCTTGCGGATGAATTGCATCGACCTGGCCCGGGCATTCTGCTTCCTGGCCAACGACGGGTTCTGCAAGCACAGCGGCGAGCAGATCCTGAGTGCCCGGCAGACCCAGCAGGTCAACTCCATCATGGCCACCAGCGGGCTCTACGACGAGGCCGGCAATTTCGCCTACCGGGTGGGCCTGCCGGGCAAGAGCGGGGTGGGCGGCGGGATCGTTGCCGTGGTGCCGGGGCAATTCTCGGTGTGCGTGTGGTCGCCTGAACTCAATACCGCCGGCAACTCTCTGGCCGGCATGGCGGCGCTGGAGCTGCTCAGCCAGCGGATCGGTTGGTCGGTGTTCTAGACGCTACGAAAAAGGGCCCGTTCCGGTTGGCGGAACGGGCCCTTTTCATTCAGGTGTCCTCAGTAGAGGCGGTCGATGACCTGGACCTGGGAAGTGTTTTGCATCGACTGCCAGGCCTGGGTCAGCGTCTGCAGTACGCGCCCGATGAAGTCTTTGTCGGCGGCAGCCTTCTTGCCCACATAGCCCTGGCCACGGCGGTACATCTTCAACCGGGCACACAGGTCCTGCTGGTTCCTTTCGAACTCGCCTTCCTCGGTGAAGGGCGACAGGCAGTCCATGTGTACCTGGCCCGTCTTGCTGATCCAGAGGATATGGCTGTCCAGGCTGTCTTTGTGCGCTGCGAACATGCGAGCCAGTTCATCAATAGATGGTTGATTATTCAGATTCATGTGTAAGCCCCTTGACCATTTGGTTGATCTGTCTGGTGGTTCGCAAAACTTCGCCATTCGGTAAGTGCCTGCCTGGTACCGAAACCAGGTCGTCAGCATGCGTCCGTCAAACGGCGACGGGGTCATGCGGCGGTTGTGTAGTGTTATCGAAGGGCTGCTACGCAAAATGCGCTACAACGAAGAGAAACAGCGAAGGATCTTCAGTCAGTGTCAACCTTTCAGGGTCGACCACGTGCGTCATGAGGATCTTCACCGACGTTTCTCGTCCTTGTTACCGGACGGTCAGGCCAGGTCAGCACCTTCAATCTGCCTTGTGGGCAGTCCCTTATCCAAAAAAACAGCTCGGCGGTCAGACGAGCTTGCTCCAACGGTTGCCTGTACTCCCGATCGGGGAGACGTCTGCATCATGCAAGGGCAAATCATGGCCGTCAACGGTTTTGTAGTGATTATTTTTAGTCACTACATATTGTCGGACAAAATGGTTTGGGTATGAAAAACGGCGAAAGAGTGCAGGCTGCTGGGCTGTGGCGAGGGGATTTATCCCCGCTGGGGCGCGAAGCGCCCCTAAAACCCCAACACCTTGCGTAGCAGGCAAATTGAGTCGACTCGCTTGGGGCTGCTGCGCAGCCCAGCGGGGATAAATCCCCTCGCCACAAGGAGACTATGGCCGCGTCATTGATGAGCCAGTGCTCAGGTCGCCTTGGACTTGCTCGCCTTACGCTGTGCACCGCCTGCCTTGCGCTTGGCCGGCTTGCGCTTGTTCTTCCACGGCGTGGCGCCACGGCCGGCCGGGCTGGCGGGGCCGCTGATGGTCAGGTTCATGCCCTGGCAACGGGCGACATGCTTGCTCATCCAGGCGGCTTGTCGGGTGACGAATTCCTCCAGGCTCATTTCACCGCTTTGCACCATGTCCAGGGCCTGTTCCCAGATGGCGGTGGTACCCGGGTCGGCGATGGCCCGGGGCACGGCGTCGATCAGGCTGAAGGCCGCGGGGGTGGCGGACAGGGCCTTGCCGTTCTTCACCAGGTAGCCGCGATCGAGCAGCCCCTGGATGATCGAGGCCCGGGTCGCTTCGGTGCCGATGCCGGTGGTGTCCTTGAGCTTCTGCTTGAGCAGCGGGTCGTCCACCAGCTTGGCGACGTTCTTCATCGCCTTGATCAGGTCGCCTTCGGTGAACGGCTTCGGCGGTTGGGTCCACAGGTCCTTGAGCCGGACCTCGTCCACGGCGCAGTCACGCCCTTGCTCCAGCGCCGGGAGGATTTGCGGCGAGGGGGCTTCCCGGCCCCTGGCCGGTGCCAGGACCTCGGGCAGGGCGCGTTTCCAGCCGGGCTCGACGACCTGCTTGCCCACGGCACGCAGGGCCTGGCCGGCACAGTCGAAGTCGGCCTGGGTCCGGTCGTATTCGTGGTTGGGCAGGAACTGCGCCAGGTAGCGTGCGCGAATCAGCGTGTAGACCGCCCGTTGCTTGCTGGCGAGCTTGTCCAGGTTCCTCGCCGCGGCGGTGGGAATGATGCCGTGGTGGGCGCTGACCTTGGCGTCGTTCCAGGCCCGGGATTTGCGCTGTGGTTGCAGGTGTTCGCGCAGCGGCGCAAGGCTCGGGTCGGCCTGGGCGAGGGCGGCGAGTATGGCCGGCGCCTCGCTGTGCTGGCTCAGGGGCAGGAAACCGCAATCGCTGCGCGGGTAGGTGATGAGCTTGTAGGTTTCGTAGAGCGACTGAGCGATGTCCAGGGTTTCCTGGGCGCCGAGGCCGAGCTTCTTCGAGCAGACTTCCTGCAAGGTACCCAGGTCGAACGGCAGCGGCGGTGCTTCGCGCAACCGTTCGGTACGCACTTTCAGGGTTCGCGCGGTGCCGGCGTCGCTCATGGCCTGCGCGGCGTCCCGGGCCAGCACCGGGTTCAGGCAACGCTCCTGGTCGTCGCAGGCATCCGGGGCGGCGCGCCACTGGGCGATGAAGGCGGTGCCCTCATGACTGAGCTGCACATCGATGGCCCAATAGGCGACCGGCACGAAGTCGGCGATGCTGCGGTCGCGGTCCACCACCAGCCGCAGCGTCGGTGTCTGCACGCGGCCCACCGGCAGCACCCCTTGGTAGCCGGACTGGCGCCCGAGCAAGGTGAACAGGCGGCTCATGTTCATGCCGATCAGCCAATCGGCGCGGGAACGCCCCAGGGCCGAGTGATACAGGTTGAAGGTATCTTCCCCGGGCCTGAGGGCGGCGAGGGCCTTGCGGATCGAGGCTTCGTCCAGGGCCGACAGCCACAGCCGGCGGATCGGCCCACGGTAGCGGCAATGTTCCACCAGCTCCCGGGCGATCATTTCGCCTTCGCGGTCGGCGTCGGTGGCGATCACCAGTTCCCTGGCTTCCCCCAGCAAGCGCTTGACCGCCTTGTACTGGCTGGCGGTCTTTGGCTTGACGGTCATTTTCCACTGTGCGGGCACGATCGGCAGGTCGGCCAGCACCCAGCGCTTGTAGCGCGCGTCGTAGGCATCGGGCGCAGCGGTTTCGAGCAAGTGGCCGATGCACCAGGTGACCGTGACGCCCGGGCCGAGCCAGCAACCGTCGCCACGGCGCGTGGCACCGAGCACGGCAGCGATGTCCTTGGCCTGAGACGGCTTTTCACACAGGTACAACTGCATAGCGACCGTTTCCTCTGACGGGTTCGATGGGCGACAAGCATGGTCATGGATGAGCGCCACGGCAAGTTTTATCTGTATGGATATACAGATAAAACCGTTGCATCGGGTTGCCAGGGGGCGCCCGGCGCGACGCTCGGCGGGATCTGCGCAGGCAAAATGAATTTCTCGAAGAGGCATCGCTCATAACTTTCAGAGCGGTTGCGACCGCAAAGAAAAGCTCATGAGGTCTAGGAGAGTCACTGATCATGAATTCGATGCTGAAGGGCGACGGGCAGACGACCACACGTTTGATTCTCGTCGTTGAAGACGACCCGACGATCCTGGAGTTCCTGTGCGAAATCCTTGAGGACGAAGGGTTTGTCGTGGAACCCCGGGAAAGCGCCGACGAAGCGCTGACATTTCTCGAAGAAAATTCCGACTATGTCGACCTGTTGCTCACCGACATCACCATGCCTGGGACGTTGGACGGCGCGGACCTGGCCAACCTCACCGGCGAGCGCTGGCCACAGATACCGCTGCTGATCATGTCCGGCTTCGAAACCCCGGAAAGCGCGGGGATCAAGCACCAGGCCTCGTTCATCGCCAAGCCTTGGGCGCTGGGGCAGATGCTGGACCTGGTGGAAAGCACGGTGAAGAACCACTCGCTGCACTGACTGTTCAAGTGGCGTCCAGACCAGGAGCAAGCCCTTGTGGCCCGGGAGCACGCTCCCGCGCCACAAGGCGGTGTAGTCAGTTCTTGTCCAGGTCGACGTTGCGCGTTTCCCGCAGGCAGAACATCCCCACCAGCAGGCTCACGCCGGTGATCACCACCGGGTACCACAGCCCGTAGAAGATATCCCCGGTGTAGACCACCAGCGCGAACGACACGGTGGGCAGGAAGCCGCCGAACCAGCCGTTGCCGATGTGATAGGGCAGGGACATGGAGGTGTAGCGGATCCGGGTCGGGAACAGTTCCACCATCAATGCCGCCAGTGGGCCATAGCACATCGCCGAGATGATGATCAGGGCCACGATCAGGGCCACGATCATCGGCCGGTTGATCTGCTGGGCATCGGCCTGTTGCGGGTAGCCGGCCAAGGTCACCGCGCCGCGCAGGGCCGCTTCGTCGTAACCGTCGATCTTCACGTCGCCGATGTTGACCTGCACCGGGCTGCCCGCCGGCGCGGCGACGCTGGTGTAGGGCAGGCCTTGCTTGACCAGGAAGGTCTTGACCTTGTCGCAGGGGCTATCGAAACGCGCCTTGCCCACCGGGTCGAACTGGAAGGTGCAGGTGGCGGGATCGGCGATCACGCTGATCGGCGCCTGGCGGCTCGCCTGGTCGATGGCCGGGTTGGCGTAGTGGGCCAGTGTCTTGAAGATCGGGAAGTACAACGCCGTCGCCAGCAGCAGGCCGATCATCAGCACCGGCTTGCGCCCGACCTTGTCCGACAGCCAGCCGAAGAAAATGAAGAACGGCGCGCCGATGACCACGCTGACGATCAACAGGCTGTTGGCCAGGGCCGGGTCCATCTTCAGGAACTGGGTGAGGAAGAACAGCACGTAGAATTGCGCGGCGTAGAACGTCACCGCTTGCCCGGCGTTGATGCTGAACAGCGCGATGAGCACCACCTTGAGGTTGTCCCACTGGCCGAACGATTCGCGGATCGGCGCCTTGCAGCATTTGCCTTCCTCTTTCATCTTCAGGAAGGCCGGCGATTCGTGCAGGCTCAGGCGGATCCAGGTGGAGATGCCCAGCAGCAGGATCGACAGCAGGAACGGAATGCGCCAGCCCCAGGCTTCGAACTGGTCCCCGGTGAAATAGCGACAGCCCAGCACCACCAGCAACGAAAGCAGCAGCCCGAGGGTGGCCGTGGACTGGATCCAGCTGGTGTGGAAGCCGCGCTTGCCGATGGGGGCGTGCTCGGCGACATAAGTCGCGGCGCCGCCATATTCACCGCCCAGGGCCAGGCCCTGGAGCATGCGCAGTACCACCAGGATGATCGGCGCGGCAATGCCGATGCTGGCGTAGTTGGGCAGCAGGCCGACGCAGAAGGTCGCCAGGCCCATCAGCACGATGGTTGCCAGGAAGGTGTACTTGCGCCCGATCATGTCCCCCAGCCGACCGAACACCAGCGCGCCGAATGGCCGCACGATGAAACCGGCGGCGAAGGCCATCAGGGCGAAGATGAACGCCGTGGTGTCGTTGACCCCGGCAAAGAACTGCTTGCTGATCACCGCCGCCAGGGCGCCATAGAGGAAAAAGTCGTACCACTCGAACACCGTCCCCAGGGACGAGGCGAAGATGACCTTCTGGGTTTCCCGGCTGGTGCCGGCGCTGCGCATGGCTTCCAGGGGCTGAACATGTTCCGACATAGCGATATCCCTCACAGTGATTGTTTTTGTTGTTCCACTGTCGACGCCGGGCTTGGCGTCTCCTGCTTTGATGCATTCCCTTTGCTTGCACATTTCCCCTTGTGGGAGCGGGCTTGCTCGCGAAGGCAGTGTGTCAGTTAATGATGATGTCGACTGGCGCTCCGCTTTCGCGAGCAAGCCCGCTCCCACAGGGGGGGTGCCTGTTCTTCAGACTAGGGCAGGCTCCTTTTGGACCGTGGTGATCCTTGTGTTGGCCTCAAGCATCATCTGCGCCGCTTTCTCGGCGATCATCAACGTCGGCGAGCAGGTGTTGCCCGAGGTGATGCGCGGCATGATCGAGGCGTCGGCGATGCGCAGGCCGCGGATGCCGTGGCCGCGCAATTGCGCGTCCACCACGGCGTCGCGGTCCTGGCCCATTCGGCAGGTGCCGACCGGGTGGAAGATCGTCGTGCCGATGCGTGCGGCGGCCTGGTGCAGTTCTTCTTCGGTTTGCAGGCTGGGGCCCGGCAGGTATTCCACCGGCTTGAAGGCGCCCAGGGCCGGGGCCGCGACAATGCGTCGGGTCAGGCGGATGGCGTCGGCGGCCACCCGCAGGTCTTCGGGATGGCTCAGGTAGTTGGGCTGGATCAACGGCGCTTCATGGGGCTCGGCCGAGCGAATGTCGACCCGGCCCCGGCTTTGCGGGCGCAGGTCGCAGACTGACGCGGTGAACGCTGCGAAGCTGTGCAGCGGCTCGCCGAAGCGTTCCAGGGACAACGGTTGCACGTGGTATTCGAGGTTGGCCGACGCCTGCTCGGGACCGGAGCGGGCGAACGCGCCGAGTTGGCTGGGCGCCATCGACAACGGCCCGCTGCGGTCGTACAAGTAGCGCAGGCCCATGCCCATCTTGCCCCAGAGGGTGCCGGCGATCTGGTTCAGGGTGCGGGCATTTTCCAATTGGTAGATCAGCCGCAGTTGCAGGTGATCCTGCAGGTTGCCGCCGACGCCGGGCAGTTCGTGGGCCACGCCAATCCCCAGGCGTTGCAGCAGGGCGCGCGGGCCGATCCCGGAGCGCTGCAGGATCCCCGGCGAGCCCACGGCGCCGGCGCACAGGACGATTTCCTTGCGGGCCTTGAAGGTCATGCCCTTGCCTTGCCAGCGAGCGCGGACGGCATGGGCGCGGTCGTCGCGCAATAACACGCGATCGACTTCGACCTCGGTCAGCACGGTGAGGTTGGGCCGTTGGCGGATCGGCTTGAGAAAGGCCTTGGCTGCGTTCCAGCGGACCCCGGCCTTCTGGTTGACCTGGAAATAGCCGCAGCCTTCGTTGTCGCCGCCGTTGAAGTCGTCGACATTGGGGATGCCGCTCTGCTCGGCGGCGCGGCGAAAGGCGTCGAGAATGGGCCATGACAGGCGCTGGCGTTCGACCCGCCACTCGCCGCTGGCGCCATGGAATTCGGACGCGCCGGCGAAGTGGTTCTCGCTCTGGCGGAACAGCGGCAGGACGTCGTCCCAGGCCCAGCCGGGATTGCCTTCGGCGGCCCAGGCGTCGTAGTCCGCGGCCTGGCCACGCATGTAGATCATGCCGTTGATGGAGGAGCAGCCGCCCAGGACCTTGCCGCGCGGGTAACTCAAGGCCCGCCCTTGCAGGCCGGGTTGTGCTTCGGTCTTGAAGCACCAGTCGGTGCGCGGGTTGCCGATGCAGAACAGGTAGCCCACCGGAATGTGAATCCATGGGTAGTTGTCGCGCCCACCGGCTTCCAGCAGCAGGACCCGGTGTTGCGGGTTGGCCGACAGTCGGTTCGCCAGCAGGCATCCGGCAGGGCCGGCGCCCACGATCACGTAATCGTATTCATCGACGACAGGTTGCATCCGCGACCTCTTTTTTTGTTTTTGTGGGTTCATCCTAGTTGTTAGTTTTCGTTAAAAGAATGTTAGTTTTTGCGCACCGGCTGTGCGTTTATGGACAGCGACGTGCCAGGAGCCCCCATGTTCGACTGGAATGACCTGCGCTACTTCCTGGAGCTGCAACGCAGTGGCCGCCTGCTGACCGCCGCGCGGCGGTTGAACACCACCCATGCCACCGTGGCCCGGCACATCGAGGCCATCGAGAAGAGCCTGGGCACGGCGCTGTTCGTCCAGCAGGCCCAGGGCTATGAATTGACCCCCGCCGGCGAGGCCTTGCTCAAGCATGCCGAGGCCATGGAGAACGTGGCGTTGCTGGCGCAGGAAGACATCACCCAGTCCAGCGCGCCGCTGGGCAAGATCCGCCTCGGGGTGACCGAAGGGTTGGGCATCATGTTCCTCGCCAGCCGCATGGATGGGCTGTTCCAGCGGTATCCGGGGTTGGAGGTGGAGCTGGTGGCGGTGCCACGGTTCGTCAGCATCCTCAACCGCGAGGCGGAAATCAGTATCCACCTCGAACGCCCGGCGGCTGACCTGCTGGTGACGCGCAAGCTCACCGACTACAGCCTGGCGCTATACGCCAGCCAGGCCTACCTGGACCGCTCGCCACCGCTGCGCAGTCGCGAGGACCTGGCTCGTCACGCCTGGATCGGCTACGTCGACGACTTGCTGTTCAGCCAGGAATTGATGTTCCTCAACGGTTTTTGCCGCAACCCCCGGGTGGTGTTCCACAGCACCAGTGTCATCGCCCAGCAGCAGGCCGCGCGCTCGGGCCTGGGCATCGCCGTGCTGCCTTGCTACATGGCCAGCGGCGACCCGGCGCTGGTGCCGCTGCTGCCGGACGAAACCCTGCGCCGCAGCTACTGGATCAGCACCCGCCGCGAGCTGCACAAGTCGGTGCGCTTGCGGGTGTTGTGGGATTACGTGGTGCAACTGTGCGAACGGGAGCAGGGGTTGCTGTTGCCCTGACCAGGCGTTGGCAAGGGCATCGATACGCCCCGCGACTGGCCGCCCAAGCCCCCATTTCTGGCCCCCAATGACCTCAAGCCGATGGGCTGGCGTGCCTTAGTGTTGGCCTAGAAGAACAAAGGCGCAGCCAAGAGGGCCCCATGCCGGCAACGACACCTTCAACCTGGCTCAACCCGATCTCCATCCTCCTGCTCGGCTTGCTGCTCGCCGGCTGCGGCGACGAGCCCAAGCCGCCCGCGCCCACGGTGTACACCGCCATGCCTGCCGATGCGGCGCTGGCGCAAATCTACGACAGCAGTTGCAAGCTCTGCCACGCCAACCCCGGTGCCGGGGCGCCGCTGACCGGCGATGCCAACGCCTGGGCGCCCCGCGTGGCCCAGGGCGCCGACACCCTGTTGGACCACGCGATCAATGGCTACAACGGCATGCCGCCGATGGGCCTGTGCATGCACTGCTCCGAAGAGCAATTCCTGGCCTTGATCGCCTTCATGTCCGGCCAGCACTTCCAATGACAGACAAGGGTACGACGGCATGACGATGGATTTCTCACGGCGCCGGTTGCTCCAAGGCGCCGGCGTGGTCGCGGCCTACACGGCACTCGGCAGCCAGGGCGCCCTGGCCGAGCTGATGCGCGCACCGCGGCTGATCCCTTGGCGCAATTGGTCCGGGGCACAGAGTTGCTTGCCGGTGGCGCGCCTGGCGCCCAAGGACCTGGATGAACTGGTGCAAGTGGTGACCCGAGCCGAAGGACGTATTCGTCCGGTGGGCTCGGGGCATTCCTTTAGCGCGCTGGTGCCCACGGACGGGACCTTGCTGTCGCTGAGTTTTTTCAGCGGCCTGCTCGATCACGACGCGGCCAGCCTGCAAGCCGAATTCGGCGGCGGTACGCCGATGTCACGCATGGGCCCGGCGCTCAAGGCCATCGGCCAGGGATTGCCGAACATGGCCGACGTCGACTACCAAACCCTGGCCGGGGCCATCGCCACCTCGACCCACGGCACCGGCAAGGCGTTCGGCTCCTACGCGTCCCAGGTCGTCGGCCTGCAACTGGTGACCGCCGCTGGCGAGGTCCTCGATTGCGACGTCCGTCGGCACCCGGACGTGTTCAAGGCCGCCCGGGTCTCCCTGGGGGCGCTGGGGCTGGTGACCCGGGTGCGCTTGCAGAATCGCCCGGCCTATCGGTTGCGCGAGCGCCAATGGGTGGCGAAGACCGAAGAGTTGCTGGAGGACATCGACGCCCTCACTCGCGACAACCAGCACTGGGAAATGCAGGTGGTCACTCATTCCGACTATGCCTTGTCGGTCACCCTGAACGAGACCACCGACCCGGCCACGCCGCCCATCAGCCCGGAAGAAGAGGGCGGCAACGAGTTCGTCACGCTGATCGAAAAACTCGACAAGTACGGCAGCGATTTTCCGGCCACCCGCCGGGTGTTGCTGAACAGCCTGCGGCTGCTGGCCGATTTCGACGACCGCGTCGGTGACTCCCACGACATCTATGCCAATGCCCGCACGGTGCGCTTCAACGAGATGGAATACTCGGTCCCGGCGGAACACGGCCCGGCGTGCCTGCGGGAGATCCTTGCGCTGATCCGCGACAAGAACCTGCGCACCTGGTTTCCCATCGAGTACCGCTACGTCAAGGCCGACGACATTGCCTTGAGCATGTTCGAAGGCCGGGACAGCTGCTCGATCTCCGTGCACCAGCACTACCAGATGGACCACCACAATTTCTTTGCCGCCGTCGAACCGATTTTCTGGAAGTACCAGGGTCGTCCGCACTGGGGAAAATTGCACTCGCTCAACGCCAGGGCGCTCCAGGCGCTGTACCCGCGCTGGCCGGAATTCGCCCGGGTGCGCCAGGCCCTGGACCCCGCCGGCAAGTTTCTCAACGGGCATCTGTCGACAATCCTGGGGGTGAGCTGATGGGTTTCAATCGTCGCGGTTTCCTCAAGGGAACATTGGGTGCGGGGGCGTTGCTCGCCGGTGCCGCCGTGCTGTTGCGCCCCCAAGACCGGGGCGGGCCGTACAGTGAGTATTTCCGCCAATTGAACCGCGAGCTCAAGGCCAACGGGCCGATGCGCCCGGTGCTGCTGGTCGACCTCGATCGCCTGGATCACAACATCGACGTGGTCAAGGCCTCGGTCCGGCGGACCGGCAAGCAGTTGCGGCTGGTGGAGAAATCATTGCCGTCGCCCGGGTTGCTGGCCTACATCGGCCAGCGGGCCGAGACGCGACGGCTGATGTCGTTCCACCAACCGTTTCTCAATCACGATGCGATGCAGTTCGCCGAGGCCGATATCCTGCTGGGCAAGCCGCTGCCGGTGCGCTCCGCCGAGCTGTTCTACCGGTTGCACAAGGGGCCGTTCGACCCGGCGCGGCAGTTGCAATGGTTGCTGGACACCCCGCAGCGGCTCGAACAATACCGCGCCCTGGCCCAGGGCCTGGGCACGCGTGTGCGGGTCAACATCGAACTGGACGTCGGCCTGCACCGCGGTGGCGTGGCCGATGAGGCGAGCCTGGACGCCATGCTCACGTTGATCCGGGCCCATCCGGCGCACCTGGAGTTCGCCGGGTTCATGGGCTACGACCCGTTCGTGGGCATGGGCGTGCCCGAGCTGCTGGCGAGCCCACAGACATTGCTGGCCCGGGTCATGGCGATCTACACCGCACGGGTGGATTTCGTCCGCCTGCGTTATCCGGACTTGTGGCATCCGAGCCTGACCTTCAACACCGCCGGCAGCCCCAGCTATCGGCTGCACGAGCAGGAAAACCTCAGCACCGAAGTGTCGGTGGGCACGGCCATGCTCAAGCCCAGCCACTACGACCTGCCGTCCCTGAGCGAGCACGTGCCGGCGGCCTATATCGCCACGCCGGTGTTGAAGCGCACCGGCGCGGTGAACATCCCGGCCCTGGACGAAAAGTCACGGATCTTCTCCTGGTGGGACGTGAACCAGCGGGCGACGTTTTTCATCTACGGCGGCAACTGGATGGCCGACTTCGAATCGCCCTCCGGCTTGAAGAGCAACAGCCTCTATGGCCGCAGCTCCAACCAGGAAATGGTTAACGGTTCAGAAGCGGTGGGGTTGGCGCTGGAAGACCAGGTGTTCCTGCGGCCGACCCAGACGGAGTCGGTGTTGCTGCAGTTCGGCGACTTGCTGGCGGTGCGCGGCGGGCGGATTGTCGAGCAATGGCCGGTGTACAGCTGATCGCGCATGGGTAGGCTCGCTCCCACAGGTTTGGCGATGGATTCGACTTTTGCGAACACGGGAAACCTGGTGGGAGCGAGCCTGCTCGCGAAGGCGGCGGTACAGCCACCCTCGATGCTGGCCGGCCTATCGCTATCTCGAGCGGGCTCGTTCCCACAAAAGAAGGGGGCAGGGGGTCAGAACGCGAACGGAATACTGACCTTGGCCCACAGCATTTCGCCCTCGGGGCGGTTTTCCACGTCGAATTCCTTGGCCCAGCGGATTTCCGCGCTGGCGTACTTGAGGAAGGTCAGGTGCAGCGCCGGGCCGATGGCGAAGACCTGGCCGCGTACGCCGTCGTCGACGTCCTGCCCGGCGAATTGCACCGTGCGGCCGTACTGTTTGTCGTCTGTAGTCTGCTTGAGGTAATAGCCATTGAGCCCGAGCCGCAGGTTGTCGGTGACCCGGTAGCTGGCCGAATAATCGAAGTGGAAGATCTGCCCCGAGCGGTAGTCGGTGTCCTTGTTCTCGCGGTTGAAACTGTAGGTGGTCTTCATCGACACCTCGGTCTCCTCGGTGGGCAGCCAGGTGAAGGAGAACAACGGCTTGTAGGTGTAGAAGTTGTTGCTGGTGTTGGCCAGCCGGTCGGTGCTGTATTCGCCGGTGGGCACGGTGATTTCCACCGCCGCGGCCAGGGTCAGGTTCTTGCCCATGTCCCAGAGCACGATCGGTGAAATGGTCGTGTCGCCCATGCCCTCGCGGGTGTCATGCAGCCCGAACGCCGAGACTTCCTGCTTGAGCCACGGTTGGGCGACGTAGATGCCCAGGCGCCCGCCGGCCACGCGCAGCGGGCTCAGGTAGTCGATCCGCGGGACCACCGCCGTGGATTCGATTTCAACCTTCGGCACATCGCCGCCCAAGGAACTGATGTTGAATTTTCGCGCCTTGTAGTGGTTGTAGTAGAGGTTGAAAGCGACCATGTGGTCGGGAAGGCTGTCGACTTCCAGCGGCAATACGAAGAAGCCGTCGGTGCCGGGGCCGATGTTGTCGACGCCGGATTCCGTCGCCAGCGCGGACAGGGGAAGTGCCAGCCCGAGGGCCAATGGCAAGGCAAGGGTCGTGCGGATCGGGTTCATAGGGGAGCTCATTATTATTGTTGGAGATGCACCGAAAGTCCGAGCCATACAAATAAGCCGTTAGTGGCGGCCGGGGCAGGGTATTGGCGGCCACGCAGGGGACTTGGGCGGCCAGATTTTGTGTCCCCCATTGCGCCGGCGCATGCTAACGTTCATGAAACAACCGGTTACAAAAACGCCACCTAACGTGCTCCGGATCCCGCCATGCAGATGAAAGTCATCGACCCCACCTATGAACTGGCGCTGGTCTCGCCCTTCCTCTTGCAAACCCTGGCCGAGGTGGTGGCGGACAAGGGCTTCGATGCGGCCAGCCTGTGTCGCGGCCTGGGCTTCGGGCTCGATGACCTGCAAGATCCCGCCCAGCGTATCTCCTATCGCCAGGCGGTGATCATGATCCAGCGGGCGCTCAAGCTGCTGCCCGACCAGGGCCTGGGGCTGTGGGTCGGCGACCGTAACGTACTGGGCACCCTTGGCCTGCTGGGCCACGTCCTGTCGTTGTGCGAAACCCTGCGCGATGCCTTCGCCGTAGGCGTGCGCTACCAGCACACCACCGGCGGCATCGCGCTGACCAGTGTCGAAGAAGCCGCCGGGCGGATCATGGTCGAGGCGACCTGTCGCCTGCCGTTCGCCGAGATCCAGGTGTTCGCGGTCGAAGAGTTCTTTGCCAGCCTGATGGTCTACGGCCGGGCGCTGGCGGGCCCGGATTTCAAGCCCCAGGCCGTGGAATTCATGCATGCCGCGCCGTCCTACGCTCGGGAATACACGCGGCTGCTGGGGCCGGATGTGCGCTTCGGCTGCCGGCACAATCGCATGTTGATCGATGGCCGTTGGCTGGACATGCGTTTGCCCAACCACCACCCGTTGGCGTTGCGCCAGGCACTGGCGTTGCTGGAGCAGGAGGCCGCCGAGGTTCACCAGAAGATCGACCTGATCCAGGCCGTGGAGCGGGCGATTGCCCGTGACCTGGCCCGGGGCAGCCACATCGAGAAGATCGCCAGCGACCTCAACATGAGCAGCCGGACCCTGCGCCGTCGCCTCACGGAACACAGCCTGACCTTCGAAGCCTTGCTCGAACAGGTCCGGCGGGGGCGGACCCTGAACCTGCTGGCGAACCCCGAGCTGTCCATCGAGCGCATCACCGAAGAGGTGGGCTACAGCGATGTGCGCAGTTTCCGCCGGGCGTTCCGGCGCTGGACCGGCATGAGCCCCAGCGCGTTCCGCAGCGAGGGCGCCGAGGCACGGCTCTAAGGTTATGTCCAAACGGTATTTCTCAAGCCGCAGGCAGTGTCCCTAAGATCACGTCATAACTCGTTATGACAAGTGATGGGATTCATGTCCAACAACGTTCTCTCCCTCAGCAGCGTGCCGCTGCACACCCAACTGCGCGACGTGTTGCGCGCGCGAATCCTCGACGGCGAATACCTCCAGGGCAGCCAGATGCCCTCGGAAAGCGAACTCGGTACGCTGTTCAGCGTCAGTCGCATCACCGTCCGCCAGGCCCTGGGCGATTTGCAAAAGGAAGGGCTGATTTTCAAGATCCATGGCAAGGGCACCTTTGTTGCCAAGCCCAAGACCTTCCAGAACGTCAGCACCCTCCAGGGCCTGGCCGAGTCCATGACCGGGCGCGGCTTCGAGGTGATCAATCGGCTGCACAGCTTCCGGTTCATCGCGGCAGACAAGCGGGTGGCCGAGCGCCTGGGCCTCGCCGAAGGCGAAACGGTGGCGCAGATCAAGCGGGTGCGGTTGATCAACCGCGAGCCGATTTCCCTGGAGATCACCTACCTGCCCAAGGCCCTTGGCGAGCGCCTGGAAAAGGCCGACCTGGTCACCCGCGACATTTTCCTGATCCTGGAAAACGACTGCGCCTTGACCCTCGGCCACGCCGACCTGGCCATCGATGCGGTGCTGGCCGACACCGAGTTGACCCAGGCCCTGGAGGTCGAGCCGGGGTCGCCGATCATGCGCATCGAGCGCCTGACCCATGATGCCAGCGGCCAGCCGCTGGACTTCGAACACCTCTACTACCGCGGCGATGCTTTCCAGTACCGCCTGCGAATCGACCGGCAAAAAGGGACGCAAGCATGACCCACAGCGCTGTGACTGGAAGCACCCTGGAACAGGAATACGACCTCGTCGTCATCGGTGGCGGCACCGCCGGGCCCATGGCGGCGATCAAGGCCAAGGAGCGCAACCGTGACTTGCGCGTATTGTTGGTGGACAAGGCCAACGTCAAGCGCAGTGGCGCCATCAGCATGGGCATGGACGGGCTGAACAACGCGATCATTCCCGGCCACTCGACACCCGAGCAATACACCAAGGAAATCACCATCGCCAACGACGGCATCGTCAACCAGGCGGCGGTGTACGCCTATGCCACCCACAGCTTCGAAACCATCGAGCAACTGGACCGCTGGGGCGTGAAGTTCGAGAAGGACGAAACCGGCGACTACGCGGTGAAGAAGGTCCACCACATGGGCGCCTACGTGCTGCCGATGCCGGAAGGGCACGACATCAAGAAAGTGCTCTATCGCCAGTTGAAGCGGGCTCGGGTCAGCATCACCAACCGGCTGGTCTGCACCCGCTTGCTGACGGATGAAGAGGGCGCGGTGAACGGCGTCATGGGCTTCGATTGCCGTACCGCCGACTTCCACGTGATCAAGGCCAAGGCGGTCATCCTCTGCTGCGGCGCGGCGGGACGCCTGGGCTTGCCGGCCTCGGGGTACCTGATGGGCACCTATGAGAACCCCACCAACGCCGGGGACGGCTATGCCATGGCGTACCACGCCGGGGCCGAGCTGGCGAACCTGGAGTGCTTCCAGATCAACCCGTTGATCAAGGACTACAACGGCCCGGCCTGTGCCTATGTCACCGGGCCCCTGGGCGGCTACACCGCCAACAACAAGGGCGAGCGCTTCATCGAGTGCGACTACTGGAGCGGGCAGATGATGTGGGAGTTCCACCAGGAGCTCGAAGGCGGCAACGGCCCGGTGTTCCTCAAGCTCGATCACCTGGCCGAGGAAACCATCCAGAACATCGAAGAGATCCTGCACAGCAACGAACGGCCCAGTCGCGGGCAGTTCCACGCCAACCGTGGCACCGACTACCGCACGCAGATGGTGGAAATGCACATCTCCGAAATCGGTTTTTGCAGCGGTCATTCGGCCTCGGGCGTGTGGGTGAACGAGCGGGCCGAAACCTCGGTCAAGGGCCTGTACGCGGCCGGCGACATGGCGGCGGTGCCGCACAACTACATGCTCGGGGCGTTCACCTACGGCTGGTTTGCCGGCCACAACGCCGCGGACTTCGTGGCGGGGAAGGATTTCTCGGCGCTGGATGCCGGGCAGATCGAACGGGAGAAGGCGCGTGTCTACGCACCGCTTAACCGTGAGCACGGCCTGCCACCGGCCCAGGTGGAATACAAGCTGCGCCGCTTCGTCAACGATTACCTGCAACCGCCGAAGGTCACCAAAAAGATGCAGATCGGCCTGCAACGCTTCAGCGACATCCAGCGCGACCTGGACCAGATCAAGGCCCACGACGCCCACGAATTGATGCGCGCCATGGAAGTCAGCGTGATCCGCGACTGTGCCGAAATGGCCGCCCGGGCCTCGTTGTTTCGTGCCGAAAGCCGCTGGGGGTTGTACCACTACCGGGTCGATCATCCGCAGCGCAACGACAGTGACTGGTTCTGCCATTGCCATTTGAAGAAGGGCGACGACGGTGTGATGACCTCCTTCAAGAAAGCCGTGGAGCCCTACATCATCGCCCTCGATGCCGAAGAACTGCAGGCCTACGACCGGCTGCGGGTCGACGCCAGCGCGGCGTGAACCTTCCACCCAGAGAGAACGCCCATGGCCTATCAACCCCAGGAAATCTTCTTCCGCTCCAATGCCCCCGTCACCGTGGACGAGGACAAATGCATCGCCCACAAGGGCTGCACCGTGTGCGTCGACGTCTGCCCCATGGACCTGCTGGCGATCAACCCGGCCACCCAGAAGGCCTACATGGCGTTCGATGAATGCTGGTACTGCATGCCCTGTGAAAAGGATTGCCCGACCGGGGCGGTGAAAGTCGAGATTCCGTATTTGCTGCGCTGACCGAGCGGACGCTATCGCGAGCAAGCTCGCTCCCACAGAGGATGTGGGGTGAACGCCGATAAACCTGTGGGAGCGAGCCTGCTCGCGAAGAAACCACCACAAACCCAAAAGCCATCCGGCCACCCCCGGACGCACATTCACAACACCCCTCGTTTCCCACCGCGCCATGATCGTGGCGGAGACGAAATCCAATAAATGATTCGAGGGGACACACCCATGCTATTGCGTGCAGCACTCGCCAGTCTGGTACTGGCTTCATTGACCTTGCCGGCCCAGGCAGAAACCATCCGCATCGCCATCGGCACCCAGGACACCACGATCAACTGCGCCGCCGGCGGGTTGCTGATCCGTGAGTTGGGCCTGCTGGACAAGTACCTGCCCCATGACGGCGCCTACAAGGACGCCCACTACGACATCCAGTGGAAGAACTTCACCAGCGGCGCGCCGCTGACCAACGAGATGGTCGCCGGCAAGCTCGACTTCGGCGCCATGGCCGATTTCCCGGGGGCGTTCAACGGCGTGGCGTTCGAAACCGCCGGCAAGCACAGCCTGTTCATCAGCGTGCTGTCGGGCAGCACCCGGGGCAGCGGCAACGGCATCGTCGTGCCGAGTGCGTCGGGCGTGCAGGCCCTGGCCGAGCTCAAGGGCAAGACGATTTCCGTGCCGTTCGCCTCCACCGCCCACGGCATGTTGCTGCGCGCCGTGGCGGCCCAGGGTTGGGACCCGCTCAAGGACGTGAACATCATCGCCCAGCCGCCGGAGGTGGCCGGCTCCGCGTTGCAGGCCGGCAAGATCGACGCCCACGCCGACTTCGTGCCGTTCGCCGAACTGTTCCCCAGCCGGGGGTTCGCCCGCAAGATCTACGACGGTGCCCAGGCCGGCGCGCCGACGTTCCATGGCGCGCTGGTGGACCAGGCCTATGCCAGGCAGTACCCGGAAATCGTGGTCGCCTACCTGCGTGCGTCCCTGGAGGCGAACCAGCTGCTGGCCGCCGAGCCGGAGAAGTACAGCGAGCTGATCGCCAAGGTCACCGGCGTGGATGCCGAGGTCAACTACCTGTTCCATGGGCCGCTGGGCGTACAGACCCGCGACCTGACCTGGAAGCCGGAATACCGCCAGGCCGTCGGCACCGCCATCGACACCCTCAAGCTGCTGAAGAAGGCCGATCGCGGCCTGGACCTCAACACCTTCATCGATGACCAGTACATCCGCGCCGCCTTCAAGGCCTCGCACCTCGATTACGCCGCGCAACTGGCCAACTACGCCCAGACCCCGCTGGCCACGCCCGACGCCGCGACGGGCCAGGCGATCAGCGACTTCAGCCGCGTGGCCGAGATCTGGGTGCGGGGCGAGCCGAAAGTGCGCCACTACGCCTCGGCGCAATCGGCCTTCGCCGCGCTGGCGAGCCTCAAGCAGGAAGGCAAGGGTATCCGTGCCGTCTATGCCCAGGCCAGCGACAGCGGGATCAAGCTGCTGGCCGAACAGGCGTGGTTCGCCCGTGATGCCCAGGGGCAGCTCAGCGCGTTCCTGCTCAAGGGCCAGGCCGAGCAATACGCCGCGGCCCAGGGCGGCAAGGTCCTGGATTTCAGCGAAGCCACGGCCCAGGCGGTTGCAGCCCGATAAACCCTGACACCGACCCCCTGTGGGAGCGAGCTTGCTCGCGATGGCGTCAGGTCAGTTGAAGTCGAGGTGCCTGACACACCGCTATCGCGAGCAAGCTCGCTCCCACAGGAATCCGCTGCGGAGAAGAATTTGTGTATCCACCATCCAAACGCTGGCTCCCCCGAGCCGCTTCACTATTGCTCTGCCTGCTGTTCTGGCAACTCGCCGCCACCGGCCACTGGGACCTCGGCCTGGTGACCTTCGCCAATGTGCCGACGCCGCTGGCCGTGGTCCAGGCCGCGCTTGGCCTGGAAGCCTCGGGCAGCCTGGGGCGGCACTTGGGCAGCAGCCTGGGCCGGGTCTTTGCCGGGTATGGCGCGGCGGTGTTGGCTGGCGTCGCCCTGGGCCTGGCCATCGGTCGTTCGAAATGGGCCGAGGACCTGCTGTTGCCGCCGCTGGAAGTCCTGCGGCCGATCCCGGCGGTGGCCTGGATTCCCCTGGCGATCCTGATGTTTCCCTCGTCGGAACTGTCGATGGTGTTCATCACCTTCACTGGCGCGCTGTTTCCGATCCTGCTCAACACCGTGCACGGCGTCGAAGGCGTGGACCGACGGCTGATCGCCTCGGCGAAAAGCCTCGGGGCCGGGCGTTGGGCGATCCTGCTGGAAGTGATTCTGCCGGGCGCCGCGCCGAGCATCATCACCGGCCTGGCCATCGGCATGGGCACGTCCTGGTTCTGCCTGGTGACGGCGGAGATGATCGCCGGCCAGTACGGCATCGGTTACTACACCTGGGCGTCCTACACCGTGCAGAACTACGCCGACATCGTCGTCGGCATGTTGTTGATCGGTGTGCTGGGCATGGGCAGCAGTGTCTTGATCAAGCGCCTGGGCGGGCTGTTCACGCCTTGGCATCGACCCCGAGGAAAAGCCTGATGAGCGTGATGCAAGCGCCAGAAGGGCGGATTGATATCCGCCAGTTGTCCATTGTCCTGGGCCAGGGTGCCCAGGCGTTCGAAGCCGTCCAGGGCCTCGATTGCCAGATCGAGGCGGGCCAGTTCGTCTGCGTCCTGGGGCCGTCCGGGTGCGGAAAGTCCACCTTGCTCGGCGCCTTGGCCGGGCACCTGCAACCGCGTACCGGCACCTTGCAGGTCGACGGCTTGCCGGTGGCGGGGCCATCGCCCCAGCGCGGGATGGTGTTCCAGCAGCACACGCTGTTCCCGTGGCGCAGCGTGCGCGATAACGTCGCCTTCGGCCTGAAGATGCGCGGCCTGGGCAAGGCCGAACGGCACCGCGCCGCCGATGAAATCCTCGCCCTGGTGGGCCTGGACGGTTTCGCCGGGCACTGGCCGGACCAGCTCTCCGGGGGCATGCAGCAGCGGGTGGAAATCGCCCGGGTGCTGGTCAATCGGCCGCGACTGCTGCTGATGGACGAACCGTTCGGCGCGCTCGATGCCTTGACCCGGTTGAACATGCAGGAACTGCTGCTGGACATCTGGACCCGCATTCGCACCACCGTGGTGTTCGTGACCCATGACATCGACGAGGCGCTATTCCTGGCCGATCGGCTGCTGGTGATGAGCCCGCGTCCCGGCCGGATCATCGAGGACTTGCGCCTGGACTTCGCCCGGCCACGCACCACCGAACTGGTCACCCGTCCCGAATTTTCCCGGCTCAAGCGCCACTGTCTCGAATTACTGCGCCATGAAGACGGCCAGCAGTTGCCACGCCTCAACCCCCTCGGACTCCCTCCTGAAACCTCCTTGCCGCGATTTGCCCTATGACCCCTCTATTCGAAGACACCGACAACGATGACATCCTCGCCCTGCAACCGCGCCTGGAGGACGAGGACCCCGGCGTGCGCCGCATTGCCTTGATTGAACTGGCCGACCTCGAAGAGCCCGAAGGCCTGCGGTGGCTGGTGGATCGCCTGGCCCACGATGACAGCGCCGAGGTCCGTGCCGAAGCCGCGCGATTGCTCGAGGCCTGGGAAGACGCGCCGGTGGTCGCCGCGTTGTGCCAGGCCCTCACCGATCCGTCGCCGACGGTGCAGGACGCCGCCGCCCAGAGCCTGAGCCTGCTCAAGAGCGAGGCGGCGGGGCGGGTGATCCTGCCCTGGGCCGGCCATGGCGAGGCCCGTGTGCGCGTCGCCGCGTTCAGGGCCTTGCGCGAATTGCGCCTGGCCGACGCGGCCCCGGTGGCGCTCATTGCCCTGGCCGACCACGATGCCAGTGTTCGCCGCGAAGCGGTGGGCGTGCTCGGCTGGCTCAAGCACCTCGACGCATTGCCTGCCCTGGCGCGGTTGGCCAGTGACGACCCCGACACCGACGTGCGCCGGGCCGCCACTGGCGCCCTCGGCCTGGCGTCTGACGCCCAGGTCTTGCCCGCCCTGCGCCAGGCGCTGCGGGACCCGGCCTGGGCGGTGCGCGAAGAAGCCGCCACCACCCTGGGCAAGGTCGGCCAGGTCGATGCCGGCCCGGCCCTGGTCGAGGCCCTGGCGGACGACTATTGGCAAGTGCGCCTGCGCGCCACCCGCAGCCTGGGGCGTTTACGCTACGCCCCGGCATTGCCGGGATTGATCGAGTCCCTGGGGCATCGCATCAGCAATCTGCGCAAGGAAGCCGCCCTGGCCTTGGGGGAGTTGAACGAACCCGAGGCGATCCCGGCCTTGCAGGCCGCCCGGGATGATGGCGACCCTGAAGTGCGCAAGGCCGTGCGCATTGCCTTGGCGCAACTGCAATGAGCCCGCTGTCAATGAGTAATTCCCTGGGCAAGGGGCAGTTGAGCCTGGACTGGCCCGACGGTCGTGAACAACGGCTGGACCACGCCGAACTGCGTCGCCAATGCCCCTGTTCCCAGTGCCGGGCGTTTCGCCTGCAAGGGCTGGCGGTGCGGGTTGACTCGCGGGTCCGGGTGGTTGAAATCCATGCCCAGGGCTATGGGGTGCAACTGGTCTTCAGCGATGGCCATGAGCGGGGGATTTATCCGTGGGCTTACCTGGCGGGGCTGGGGCACTGATCCATCGCTGTCGCGAGCAGGCTCGCTCCCACAGGGGATTTGTGGCGGGCGTAGAAATCGTGAACATCCGGATTCAGAACTGTGGGAGCGAGCCTGCCGGGAGCAATGAGGCTGACAAGCTTGCTCCACAGGGAGATGACGCTGTGAGCTGACTGGCGGTGCTTGTCAGAAAAAACCGACAGGAGTACAAATGTACTCCATGACGACTCTCACGCCCCGCCGCACCGCCATCCTGACCTTCATCCGCGAACGCATCGCCGATCAGGGCCAGTCTCCCAGCCTCGCCGAGATCAGCGAGGCGTTCGGTTTTGCCTCGCGCAGCGTCGCCCGCAAGCATGTGCTGGCGTTGACCGAAGCCGGCTTCATCGAGGTCAATCCCCACCAGGCCCGGGGCATCCGCCTGCTGAACCAGCCACCGCGGCCCGAACTGCTGGATGTACCGGTGCTGGGGCGGGTGGCGGCCGGCGCGCCGATTGGCGCCGATGCCGAGGTCCACAGCCGCCTGATGCTGGACCCGGCGATGTTCACCAAGGCGCCGGATTACCTGTTGCGGGTCCAGGGCGACTCGATGATCGAGGACGGCATCCTCGACGGTGACCTGGTGGGGGTACAACGCACCCCCCAAGCCGCCAACGGCCAGATTGTCGTGGCGCGGCTCGACGGTGAAGTCACCATCAAGCGTTTCGAGCGGATCGGTGAGCGCGTGCGCTTGCTGCCACGCAACCCGGCCTACCAGCCGATCATCGTCGAAGCCGACCAGGACCTGGCCATCGAAGGCGTGTTCTGCGGCTTGCTGAGGCAAGGCTGATGGGGGCCGTCGTCGCGCTGGACACGCTGTTCAACGGCGGCCAGGTCTGGAAGGGCCGGCCCGCGCCTCCAGCCGTCAGCCCGCAGCCCACCGGCCATGCTGCGCTGGATGCGGCGTTGCCCAGTGGCGGCTGGCCGGAAGCGGCGTTGACGGAGTTGCTCATCGCCGCCCCGGGCGTGGGCGAATTGCAATTGGTGTGGCCGACCCTCGCCCGATTGTCGACCGCGGGGGAGCGCATCGTGTTGGTGGCGCCGCCCTTCGTGCCTTACCCCCAGGCCTGGCGGAACGCCGGGGTGGACCTGCGCCAGTTGTCGGTGATCCAGGCCGATGAGCGCGATGCCCTGTGGGCCGCCGAACAATGCCTGCGCTCGGGCAGTTGCGGCGCGGTGTTGTGCTGGCCGCGCCAGGCAGACGACCGGGCCCTGCGCCGGTTGCAGGTGGCGGCCGAAACCGGCCAGACCCTGGCCTTCGCCTGGCGCTCGCTGCAGGAGGCTATCAACCCGTCGCCAGCGGCCTTGCGCATCGCCATCGATGCCCGTCCCGCGCAGTTGCGCGTGCTCAAGTGCCGGGGCGGGTTGGCCGGTTCGGCGCCGATTGCCTTTGCCGCGCCTGCGACCAGGCATTGAGGTTGCGATGCGCTGGGTCTGTATCCTCTTTCCGCAATTGGCGCTGGACGCCGCGCTGCGCCAGCGTCCGGATCCCGACGAGCCGCTGGCGCTGCTCACCGGTCCGGCCCAGCGGCGGGTGCTGCAAGCGGTGAATGCTCCGGCGCGGGCCCTGGGCTTGCGTCCTGGCCAGACCATGACCGCTGCCCAAGCCTTGAGCAAAGGCTTTGCCACCGCCGAATACGACGCCGCACAGATCGAGCACTGGCAACAGTTCCTCGCGGCCTGGGCCTACCGCTTCAGTTCCCAGGTCAGCGTGCATTACCCGCGCACGGTGCTGTTCGAAATCGAGTCGAGCCTCGGCCTGTTCGGTCCGTGGCCGGTGTTCGAGGCGCGGTTGCGGGCCGAACTGACGGCGCTGGGGTTCCGGCATCGCATCGTCGCCGCGCCGAACCCGGTGGCGGCGCGGGTCTTGGCCAATGCCTACGACGCCCTGGTGGTGCCCGATGGCGAGACCTTGCAGGCGTACCTGGGGCAGATGCCGGTGGAGCGGATCGGCCTGCCAGCGGAAGTCGCCACGGCGTTGTCGCGCATGGGCCTGCGGCGCCTGGGCCAGGTCCAGGCCTTGCCCCGGCACACCCTGGCGCGGCGCTTCGAAGCCCAGGTGCTCAAGCACCTCGATGCGCTGACGGGCAGCCGCACCCTGGCGCTGTCGTTCTATTTGCCGCCGGACCGTTTCGATGTGCGCATCGAACTCAACTACGACGTCCAGTCCCACCAGGCGCTGCTGTTCCCGTTGCGCCGCTTGACCGGTGACCTGTCGGCGTTCCTGTGTGGGCGTGACAGTGGCGTACAGCGCTTTGACTTGCACCTGGAACACGCCGGGCTGCCGGACACCGTGATCAAGGTCGGCCTGCTCAGCGCCGAGCGTGACCCTTCGATGCTGTTCGAACTGGCCCGTGGTCGCCTGGAGCAGGTGCAGGTCGAAGCCCCGGTGCGTGGCTTTCGTCTGTGTGCCGAAGACCTGCCGAGCTTCGTGCCCCAGCGCCTGGAATTGTTCGATGAGCGCCCGCAACAGTCCTTGCCCTGGGAGCAGTTGCGGGAGCGACTGCGGGCGCGACTGGGGGATGAGGCGGTGCAAGGGCTGGAATTTCGCGACGACCACCGGCCCGAATGTGCCTGGCAGATGAGCGCCCAACCCCGGCCGCAGGCCTGCCCGGTGCAGGACGTGCAACGGCCCGGCTGGTTGCTCGGTGAACCCCAGGTATTGCCGCAAAGCCAGGCGCGCATCCTCATGGGCCCGGAACGCATCGAGACGGGCTGGTGGGACGGTGCCGATGTGCGCCGCGATTACTACCTGGTCGAGACCCGCGGCGGGCAACGGGGCTGGGCCTATCGGCCGGTGGGCGAGGGCGGGCCGCTGTGGTTGCAGGGGTGGTTCGCATGAGCGTCGGGTATGCCGAGCTGCATTGCCTGTCGAACTTCAGCTTCCAGCGTGGCGCCTCCAGCGCCCTGGAGTTATGCAGGCGGGCCAGCGAGCAGGGCTACCAGGCCCTGGCGATCACCGACGAATGCACATTGGCCGGGATCGTCCGGGCCTGGCAGGCGGCCAGGGAACTGCAATTGCCCCTGATCGTCGGCAGCGAGATCCGCATCGAGAACGGTCCGAAGCTGGTGCTGCTGGTGGAAAACCTCGAGGGCTACCAGGCCTTGTGCCGGCTGATCACCCGCGCCCGCCGGCGCAGCGAGAAAGGCCATTACCGTATCGTCCGGGAGGACTTCCACGAGCCCTGGCCGGGCTTGCTGGCGCTGTGGGTGCCCGATGGCGACGCCCCCGAAGAACAGGGGCGCTGGCTCCAGTCGGTCTTCGCCGGGCGCCTGTGGCTGTCGGTCCAGTTGCATTGCGGGCAGGACGACCGGCGCCGCCTGGCCGAGTTGCAGGCGCTGGCGCAACGCCTCGGCCTTCCCGCCGTCGCCACGGGGGATGTGCACATGCACGTGCGCGGCCGGCGCGCCTTGCAGGACACCATGACCGCCATCCGCCACCACGTGACAGTCGCCGAGGCCGGCCAGCGCCTGCACCCCAATGGCGAGCGGCACCTGCGCAGTTGCCAGGCCCTGGCCGATCTCTACCCCCGCGCATTGCTCGACGAAACCCTGGTGATCGCCCGGCGCTGCACCTTCGAACTCGATCAGTTGCGCTATCAATACCCGCGCGAATTGGTGCCCGAGGGCCATGACCCGACCTCCTGGCTGCGGGAACTGACCGAGCGGGGCATGCGTGAACGCTGGAAAAAAGCTGTGCCGGACAAGGTGCGGGCGCAGATCGACAAGGAGCTGAGCCTGATCGCCGAGCTGGGCTACGACAGCTATTTTCTCACCGTGCAGGATATCGTCAGCTTCGCCCGGCAGCAGCGCATCCTCTGCCAGGGACGTGGCTCGGCGGCCAACTCGGCGGTGTGCTATGCCCTGGGCATTACCGAAATCGATCCAGACCAGACTGACCTGCTGTTCGAGCGATTCCTGTCCAAGGAACGCAATGAGCCGCCGGACATCGATGTGGACTTCGAACATGAGCGCCGCGAAGAGGTGCTGCAATACGTCTTCCGGCGCTACGGTCGCCATCGCGCGGCGCTGACGGCGGTGGTCAGCAGCTACCACGGCGCCGGGGCGGTGCGGGACGTCGCCAAGGCCCTGGGCCTGCCGCCGGACCAGGTCAACGCCCTGGCCGATTGTTGCGGTCGCTGGAGCGACGAGGCGCCGCCGGTGGATCGCCTGCGCGAGGGCGGTTTCGACCCGGACAGCCCGATATTGCGCCGGGTGCTCGGGCTGACCCAGCAACTGATCGGCTTTCCCCGCCACCTGTCCCAGCACCCCGGCGGCTTCGTGATTTCCGAGCAGCCCCTGGACACCCTGGTGCCGGTGGAAAATGCCGCCATGGCCGAGCGCACCATCATCCAGTGGGACAAGGACGACCTGGACGCCGTCGGGCTGCTCAAGGTGGACGTACTGGCCCTGGGCATGCTCAGTGCGATTCGCCGCTGCTTCGACCTGGTCGAACACTATCGCGGCCAGCGCCATACCCTGGCGTCATTGCCCAAGGACGATCGGGCGACCTACGAGATGATCAGCCGCGCGGACACCATCGGCGTGTTCCAGATCGAATCACGGGCGCAGATGGCGATGTTGCCCCGGCTCAAGCCCAAGGCGTATTACGACCTGGTGATCGAAGTGGCGATCGTCCGGCCGGGGCCGATCCAGGGCGGCATGGTGCACCCGTACCTGAAGCGGCGAAATGGCGAGGAGGCCGTCATCTACCCATCGCAAAAGTTGGAAAAAGTACTCAGGCGAACCCTGGGTATTCCCCTGTTCCAGGAACAGGTCATGCAGATCGCCGTCGTCGCGGCCGACTACACCCCTGGCGAGGCCGACCAGTTGCGTCGCTCCATGGCCGCCTGGAAGCGCCACGGCGGGCTTGAGCCGCACCGGGAACGGTTGGCGGCTGGCATGGCGAAGAATGGCTACTCCCCTGAATTCGCCGCGCAGATCTTCGAGCAGATCAAGGGCTTCGGCAACTACGGCTTTCCCGAATCCCACGCGGCCAGTTTCGCCTTGCTGACCTACGTCAGCAGTTGGCTCAAGTGCCACGAGCCGGCGGCATTCGCCTGTGCCCTGATCAACAGTTGGCCCATGGGTTTCTACAGCCCGGACCAGATCCTGCAGGACGCCCGCCGGCATCAATTGCAGATCCGCCCGGTGGACGTGCGCGCCAGCGATTGGGATTGCAGCCTCGAACCCATGGAGGGCCGGCAACCGGCGATTCGCATGGGGCTGCGCCTGGTCAAGGGGTTTCGCGAGGAGGATGCCCGGCGCATCGAAACGGCCCGCCGGCATCGGCCTTTCACTGATGTGGCCGACCTGGGCGAGCGCGCGCAACTCGATGCCCGGGCCCAGGCACAACTGGCCGATGCTGGTGCCTTGCACGGCTTGGCGGGCGACCGGCATCGCGCCCGTTGGGCGGTCGCCGGCGTGCAGAAGCAACTGGGCCTGTTCGCCGGCCTGCCCAGCCAGGAAGAACCGCCGGTGGCCTTGCCGAAACCCACCCTGGGGGAAAACCTGTTTGCCGACTACGCCACGCTGGGCACGACGCTGGGGCCTCATCCGCTGGCCTTGCTGCGCACCGAACTGCGTGCCCGGCGTTGCCGCAGTTCGCGGGAACTGCAGGACGTGGAGCATGGCCGCAACGTCAGCGTCGCCGGGCTGGTCACCGGCCGCCAGCGTCCGGGCACGGCCAGCGGCGTGACCTTCGTCACCCTGGAGGACGAGTTCGGCAACCTCAACGTGGTGGTCTGGCGCGACCTGGCGGAGCGCCAACGCAAAGTCCTGGTGGGCTCGCAGTTGCTTCGGGTCGACGGGCGCTGGGAAAGCGTCGGCGAGGTTCGCCACCTGATCGCCGGACGCTTGAGCGACCTGACCGAATTGCTGGCGGGCATCCAGGTGCAAAGCCGTGATTTCCGTTGACCGGTGGGTGAGGCGAGGGCACTGGCTTGCTCGCTACGATGAGCGCCCGCACCGGTTGCCATGAAACCAAACGCAACCGCCGCGCTCGAAGCTCTGAGCACAAGGGCGTCGTGGTATGCCGATTCCCAGCAGGCCTGTCGAGGTTCACAGTCGTCTCATGCAGTTCTTATCCCAGAATCACGGATGCCTCGGTTGGGGCGGTGAAATGGCCGGGCGCATCCGCGCGTTCGATTGGCGCCAGACCGAACTGGGCGCCATCGAGCAGTGGGGCGCCAGCTTGCGCAACGCGGTCCAGGTGCTGCTGGCGTCGCCCCTGCCGATGGTGATGCTGTGGGGACGCCAGGGTTTCATGATCTACAACGACGCCTATGCCGAGTTCGCCGGCGGTCGCCACCCGTACCTGTTGGGGTGTGCGGTGGAGCTGGGCTGGCCGGAGGTGGCCGATTTCAACCGCCACGTGCTGGACGTCTGCCTGGCCGGCGGCACCTTGTCCTATCGCAACAAGGAACTGGTGCTGCTGCGTGACGGCAAGCCCGAAGACGTCTGGATGGACCTCTACTACAGCCCGGTGCCCGGTGAGGACCAGGCGCCGGCCGGGGTCTTGGCGGTCGTGGTGGAAACCACCGAACACGTGTTGACCGAGCGAGCCCGGCAAGAGGCCGAGCGCAGCTACCGCGCCGTCAATGAGCGTATCCAGTTGGCGCTGTCGGCCGGCCCCCTGCTCGGGTCGTTCGTCTGGGACATCCAGGCCGACAGGCTCTCCGGCGACGAGCGTTTCGCCCGCAGCTTCAACTATCCGCCGGATTGTCCGCTGGATGCGCTGCCCATCGAGATCGCCCGCCAGCGCATCCACCCGGATGACCTCGACGAAGTGAACCAACGGGTCGAATTGACCGTGCGCACCGGTACTCCCTACAGCGCTGAATATCGGATACGTCGCCAGGGCGGCGATTACCTCTGGGTGCTCGCGAGCGGGCGGTGCGAGTTCGACGCCCAGGGCAAGCCCCTGCGTTTCCCCGGCGTGCTGATCGACATCCATGAGCGCAAGAGCGCCGAAGCCTCGCTGCTCAAGTTCACCCGGGACCTGGAACAGCGCGTCGCCAACGAAGTGCAGGCGCGACTGGCCGCCGAAGAGCAGTTGCGCCAGTCGCAAAAGCTCGAGTCCATCGGTGGCCTCACCGGCGGCGTGGCCCATGACTTCAATAACCTGCTGCAAGTGATCGCCGGCAACCTGCACTTGCTGGCTCGCCACGAACCGAACAACCTCAACGTGCAACGGCGGGTCGGTGCTTCCCTCGAAGCCGTGGAGCGCGGCGCCAAGCTGTCCACGCAACTGCTGGCCTTCGCCCGGCGCCAGCCGTTGTCACCGGCGGTCTACAACCCCCGGCGCATCTACGACGGCCTGGTCGAGCTGCTGCAACGAGCCTTGGGCGAAACCATCCAGATCGAAGTAGCCTTGCCCGAGACCCCTTGGTGCATCCACGTCGACCGCAACCAACTGGAAAACGCCCTGTTGAACCTGGCGATCAACGCGCGCGATGCCATGGGCGGCGAGGGTACCATCCGCATGATCGGCGAAAACATCGTGCTCGACGAAGCGTCCTGCGCCGGCAAGGACATCCCGCCGGGCGAGTATGTGCGACTGTCGGTGATCGACCGCGGCGCCGGCATGCCGCCCGACATCCTGAACCAGGTGTTCGAGCCGTTCTTCACCACCAAGACCGAAGGCCAGGGAACCGGGTTGGGGCTGAGCATGGTGTTCGGTTTCGTCAAGCAGAGTGGCGGCCATATCGAGATCGCCAGCGACCTGGGCAAGGGCACCCGGGCGCACATGTACTTCCCCCGCAGTTGCCAGCCGGAAACCGGCGAAGACCGGCCACCGCAACCGTTCCAGGCCGGAGGGCAGGAGACGATCCTGGTGGTGGAGGACAACGACGAGGTGCGCAGCGCATCGGTGGAACTGCTGGAGCAGTCCGGCTACCGCACGCTGACCGCTGCCAACGGCGACGCGGCCATGAAACTGCTGCTCGACGGCGCATCGGTGGACCTGATCTTCAGCGACGTGGTCATGCCCGGCCTGATCAAGAGCTCCGACCTGGCGGCGTGGGCAAAAATGCAGGTCCCGCCGGTGCCGGTACTGTTCACCTCGGGCCACACCCGCGACATCATTTCCCAGAACCATCAACTGAGCCCCGACACCCATCTGCTGAGCAAGCCCTATGGCCCCGAGGCGCTGACCGCCATGGTCAGGTCGGTCCTGGGCGGGTGACGCCGGCAAACAAATGGAACCGAAACCGTCGTCCCGCCTTCGAATGAACAGGGTCGGTCATCAACCGGCCCTGTCATGAACGAGGTGGCTATGAACGACGACCCTGCAAACACCCAGCAACAAGGCCAGCCGCGCAACGACCCGGCCATCGACCCCCAGCTCCCGCCTTCGCAGACGGACACCCAGCCCGTCAGCCCCGCCGGAACCGATCAGGCCCAGAGCGCCGCGAGCGAAGTCGACCAGAAGAACCATCACCAGGACAACGACAACACCTTCAGTCCGGGCTTCAAGCCAGACCCGGACCGGCCTGAGTCGGGTGAGAGCACGGATGCCGATATCGATACCGATGGGGGTTAGCCGAAGCTCTAACGTCGAAGCCTTGCAGGCGCAGACCTGCAAGGCTTCGCGGTCATGCAGAGAACAAGCCCGGCACCACGGCCGGGCTTGCTGCATTACTTGCTGGGATGGGCGGCCTGGAGCTTCTTGGCGGCGTCCAGGTGATGTTGCAGGTCTGGCAGCATCTTCTGGGCGAATGCCTTGAGCTCGGTGTTGCCGGCCTTTTTGTCGTCCGTCACGGTCTCGGCTTCTTTCTTGAACAGCTCGATGGTTTCTTCGTGGGCCTTCACCTGGTTGTTGGCGTAGGCCGCATCGAAGGACTCATCACGCATGTCGAGGATCTTGGCCTTGGCCTTTTTCACCAGTGTGGTTTCGTCCGGCACTTCGATGTCGTGTTTTTTCGCCAGGGCCATCAGTTCCTGGTTGGCCTTGGTGTGATCGGCGATCATCTTGTTGGCGAACTCCTTGACGTCCGCCGAGGCGCTTTTCTCCAGGGCCAGCTTGCTGGTTTCGATTTCCGCGATCCCACCGGCCGCCGCGTTGTCGACGAAGTCGTTGGAAGTCGCAGCCCAGGCTGTGCCCATGCTGGTGCTCAAGGCGATAGCCAGGCCGAGTTGACGCAGGGTAAATCCGTCCATAGGTAAGTCTCCGCTGAGGGTTAAAGGACGATTCGTTTCGTCTCTGTGCAATGGAGGGCCCGGGGCGGAGAAAGGTTTGCTTGGAAAGCGCAGCGCGACGACGAACGGTCACCGCTGGTCGGATAGGCGGTCGACAGAACCCCGTCGGGGAGGCCATCCTGATAATCGACGGGCGCCGCAAGCGGGAGCCGCGAGGGCGTCTGCCACCGACCCACCAGAAAGGAGGTGTTCCATGCCGGTGTCTCACGATTTGTGCCAGGATCTCAACTGCACAAAAGACCACATCCAGCAAAAACGCAGCGAGAACCCAAGGCTCGACTCGTTACTTCACAAATACTCCCAACTTGATGCCGAGGTGGTCGACGCCGAGAAGCCGTCTTCCCCAGCCTTGTCCGACGACGCCCTGGAAACGCTCAAGAAAAAGCGCTTGTTGATCAAGGACCAGATTGCCGAGCACCTGCAGATGCAGTGACAGGCCGATCCGAAACCCCGGGTATTGCCGGGGCCCTTGGATCGGCAGGGGGCCGTCGTGGCGAGGGCGCTTGCTCCCGTCGGGCCGCGAAGCGGCCCCCCATCTACTTGCATGACCCTTCTTCAGCTCAACGGATCCCAACGTTGGGACCAGTCGCTGCCGGTCCTGACGATGTCTCGCAACACCTCGAACGCCTGCTGCAACGCCGCTGAATCCCTGTCCCGGGAGTAGACGAGGTAGGTCGGGTAGTTGAATTCCGGCGCCTTCGGCACCCGTTCCAGGATGCCGCTGTCCAGGTAGCTCTGCACGACACGGGTGCGGAAGTAGCCGCTGCCGCCATGCTCCAGGATGTACTGCAAGGCCAGCGGGCCGAGGTTGAAGGTCACGGCCGCCTTGGCTTTGTCGGGGAGCGCCGTGTCGTGCTGGCGACGGAAATCGGCGCACCAGTCGATGTACACGTAGGGCTCGGGGCATGCGGCGAGGCGCACGAGGATCAGCTTCTCTTCCAGCAATTGCTCCACTTGCAGCCGTGGCCAGTATTCGGGCTGGTACACCACCGCCGCGTCCAGCAGGCCCAGCTCCAGCTGTTGCAGCAGTGTTTCACCGTCGCGGATGTCCATGCGCAGGGCATGTCCGGGAATCCTTTGGCGCAGTGCCCCGGCCCAGGCGAGCATCAATGGGTTGCACAGGCTGACCTCGCCACCCAGGTGCAAGACGTTGCGATAGCCTTCGGGCAGCGGCAAGTCCCGGCGGGCCGCTTCCCAGGTCTGCACGAGTTGGTTGGCATAGACCACGAACGCTTCGCCATCGGCGGTCAGCCGCGCGCCGGCGCGGTTGCGCACGAACAGCGCGCAACCGAGCTGGCTTTCGAGCTTCTGCACCCGGGCGGTGATTGCCGTCTGGGTGACGTGGAGTTTTTCGGCCGCGGCCGCGAGGCTGCCGTGGCGGACAATTTCCAGGAAGGTGCGGGCGAGGTCGATGTCCATGTTCAGGCCAGTACGGGGGAAGCGGGCATTGTAAGAGCTGCCACGCTTGCCCGATACCGGGGAATTACTGGACGGCCTGGGCCTGCTCGGTTCGCGCCCACGGCGCCACCAGGCGTTGCGGCGTGCGGCAGGCGCGGTGCTTGAACACGAATCGACGGCACTTCTCGGCAAAGCCGTGGCGGTTGTCCACCATGTCGCGGCGCATCTGTGCCAGCTCGCCGTCGCGACAAGCCTGGATTGCCGGCAGGCTGCGTTCGGCCTTGCGCACCCGCAGGCTTTCATAGGCCGGATCGAGCAGGGCGCTGTTGGCCCGTTGTAACAGCCACAGGCCGAACTCGTCGGGACAGCGCGGGCCGATTTCCTGGACCATGCCATCGTCCAGGGCCTGGGTGGCGCTGATGGGCAGGCAATCCTGGGTGAGTGCGCGTGCCCTGTCCGGACCCACGGCCCGCGGCAGGCTGTAGGTCCAGTATTCCGAGCCATACAGGCCCATGGTCGCGTAGTGGGGGTTGAGCACGATGTCACGCCGCGCCAGCACGATGTCCGCCGCCAGGGCCAGCATCACGCCGCCGGCCCCGGCATTGCCGGTCAAGCCGCTGACCACCAGCTGCCGGGCGCTGAGCAGTTCAAGGCAGACGTCGTCGATGGCCTGGATGTTGGCCCAGGCTTCCAGCCCGGGGTCGGCGGCGGCCTGGATCACGTTCAGGTGCACGCCGTTGGAAAAGCTGCCGCGGCCGCCACGCACCAGCAGCACTTCGGTGTCCCGGGACTTGGCCCAGCGCAACGCCTCCGCCAGGCGCTGGCATTGCTCGGTGCTCATCGCGCCGTTGTAGAACTCGAACGTCAATTCGCCCACATGGCCGCACTCGCGGTAGCGGATGGGTTGGTAGGGTTCGTCGCTGAACGGTTGACGGGCCGGTGAACCTTCGATGACCGGAACGCCCGCGAGCCGTTGTGCCAGCACGTGGCGCGCCGGTCGCTTGAAGGTCTGCTCGCCGGGCTGCGGCTTGAGGCGCAGGGAACCGATCCACAGGCTGGCATCGCCGGTCGCGACCAGCACCGCATCGTCACGCACGGCCAGCAGGTCCCCGGGCACGCCGCGACGCCCATCCAGATGGGCGTCGTACAAATAGAACTGACCGCCGGCCAGGCTGGCCAGCACGCCTGGCTGGCCGTCAGCGGCGTCGATGCAGCGCTTGATGAACGCGCTGTTGTCGTGCCAGCTGAACGTGCGGTCGTCCTGAGTCATGTTCGGTTGCAGGCGTCCGACGACGTCGCGATCACTGTAGTCCAGCGGCACTGGCGTGAAGCCATCGAGGAATTTTCGCACGACCTCGCGGACGCACTGGACCGCGGCATCGCTGACCGGCCCGTTGTACAGCTCGGATTTGCGCAGGCCTTCGGGCAGGTGGAATTGGCAAGTGGCCCAGACCGGCCCGGCATCCATCTCTTCGACGGCTTGCAGCGCCGTGACGCCCCAGTGTTCGGGTTGGCGCATGATGGCCCAGTCCAGGGCACTGGCGCCGCGATCACCGACAATGCCGGGGTGGATAATCACCACCGGACGCCGGGGGTTGCGCCACAGTCGCTGGGGGACCCGGTCCTTGAGAAAGGGGCAGATCACCAGGTCGGCCCCGCTGTCTTCGATCTCCCGGCAGACCGTGTCCGGATCGGTGAACAGCACGACGCTGGGGCGATAGCCGGATTCGCGCAGGTCCAGCCAGACGCGCTGGGTCAGGCCGTTGAACGCGCTCGAGAGCAGGATGATCTTCAGTGCAGGCATGGAATTCCCTTCCTTGAGATGAGCAGGCGCAGGCTCCCGATGAGCCGTCCCTGGCTGATGGAGGCGTCAAGTTAGCCGTTGAAGGAGGGGGCGAAGCTGACAGGGATCAAGGTTGTGTGCGCTGGGGGAATTTCAGCGGCGCGCAGAAACACGAATCCCGCCACGGGGGCGGGATTCGCTTGCAGGCGACAGGCGCGCGAAGGGCGCGGGCCTGGTCTCAGCTTGGGAACAACTCGGACAGTTTCATCGCCAGCATCATGTCGCCTTCGGTGCGCAGCTTGCCGCCCATGAATGCCTGCATGCCGTCGGTGCTGCCGTCGACGATGCCTTCCAGGGTTTCGCTGTCCATCACCAGGGTCACCTGGGCGTCCGGGTTTTCACCGGATTCCAGTTCGCAGGTGCTGTTCTTGACGATCAGCGAGAAATGCTTGTCGTCGTCAATGCGGAAACCGAAGACCAGGTCCAGGCCGGCAGCGGCGGCTGGGTTGAACTTGGCTTGCATCTTTTGTACGGCGGCGGCTACGGAGGTCATGGTGTCGATCCTTATTTGGGTTGATACAGCAAGGGTCTGCGGTAATTCGGCCTCAGCGGAAGGTGATGAGGTCCGGGGCCTTCAGCAGTTGCAGGTGGGCATGACTGTTGAAGGACGCCAGGGCCACCTCGCGACCCCTGAACTTCAGGTGGTTGAGCGAGGTGTTGACGATTTGCCAGTTCAGCTCGAATGCTTGTGGGGCGGGTATCCGGGTGATCAGGTGGAGCAGGGCGGTGATGGTGCCGCCGGAGGTGAACACGGCGATCTTCTGGCTGTTGTCGGCCTGTTCCAGGATCCGCTGCAGGCCGCCCTGGACCCGCTCGACGAAGCCCAGCCAGCTTTCCAGCCCGGGCGGGTCGTAGCGCCCATCGAGCCAGCGTTCGACGATGAGCGCGAAGATGCGTTGGAACTCGGCACGGTTCTGCGCGGCGTTGCGCAGCACATCCAGTGCTTCGGGCTCCTGCGCGAGCATGTCCGGCAACAAGGCGCGGATCACCGCGTCGGCATCGAATTCGTTGAAGGCCGCGTCGATTTCCAGCTCGGGAACCGGCAGCCCGGCGGCGCTCATCTGGCCCAGTGCACCGGTGGCGGTGTCCTGCTGGCGCCGAAGGTCACCCGAGAGGCAGCGATCGAACACGACACCCAGTTCCGCCAGGTGGCTACCCAGCACTTGGGCCTGGCGCACGCCGTTGGGCGAAAGGACATCGTAGTCGTCCGCACCGAAGGAGGCCTGGCCATGTCGAATCAGATAGATGCTGCCCACGTCCGCGTCATCCCGGTACGTTGAAGGTTTGGCGAGGTTATGAGGATGGCGGTGAGCTGTCAATGAAAAAACATACGCTTGTTTGAAATGTCCGTTGGAGCCTTGCCGCGCCTCGCCGCAGCGAGGTAACCATAGGTTTCTTGGCTGGCCGCGACGCAGGCGCATGGGTATGCTGGAGGCGTTACGCGCCTGCGTTCAGTGGCGCATTGCATTTAAGGAGTCGCTGTGGAGTTTTTCATCGAGTACGCCGGGTTCCTGGCCAAGACTGTGACGCTGGTGATCGCCATCCTGGTGGTGCTGGCCAGTTTTGCTGCGCTACGCAGCAAAGGGCGGCGCAAGTCGGCCGGCCAGTTGCAGGTGAGCAAGCTCAACGATTTCTACAAGGGGCTGCGCGAGCGCCTGGAACAGACGCTGCTGGACAAGGACCAGCTCAAGGCCCTGCGCAAGACCGAGGGCAAGGCGGAAAAAGCCCAGAAGAAGCAGAAGGCCAAGCCGGCGCCCAAGTCCCGGGTGTTCGTGCTGGATTTCGACGGTGACATCAAGGCATCGGCCACCGAGAGCCTGCGCCATGAAATCACCGCGCTGCTGACCCTGGCCACGCCGAAGGACGAAGTGGTGCTGCGCCTGGAAAGCGGCGGCGGCATGGTCCACAGCTATGGCCTGGCCTCGTCGCAACTGGCGCGGATCCGCCAGGCCGGCGTGCCGTTGACGGTTTGCATCGACAAGGTGGCGGCCAGCGGCGGCTACATGATGGCGTGCATCGGCGAGAAGATCATCAGCGCACCGTTCGCCATCCTGGGCTCCATCGGCGTCGTGGCGCAATTGCCCAACGTCAACCGCCTGCTGAAAAAGCACGACATCGATTTCGAGGTACTGACCGCCGGCGAGTACAAGCGCACGTTGACGGTGTTTGGCGAAAACACCGAGAAAGGCCGGGAGAAATTCCAGGAAGACCTGGACATCACCCATGAACTGTTCAAGAACTTCGTTTCCAACTACCGTCCGCAACTGGCCATCGACGAAGTGGCGACCGGCGAGGTCTGGCTGGGTGTCGCGGCCCTGGGCAAAGGCCTGGTGGACGAACTGAAGACCAGCGACGAATACCTGGCCGAACGGGCCAAGGGCGCCGAGCTCTACCACCTGCACTACGCCGAGCGCAAAAGCCTGCAGGAACGCATCGGCATGGCGGCCAGCGGATCGGTGGACCGGGTGCTGTTGAGCTGGTGGAGTCGCCTGACCCAGCAGCGGTTCTGGTAATACTGAAGAATAGATATCCATCCTGGTGGGATTTGGGCCGGGCACAAGATTTGTATCCTCTGAAAATCCCATGTGGGAGCGAGCTTGCTCGCGATGACGGCGGCACATTCGACATCGATGCAAGCTGAGCCACCGCTATCGCGAGCGAGCTCGCTCCCACAGTAGAGCTGGGTGGATTCAAGACACCGTACACACAAAAAAGCCCTGAACCGGTAAACCCGGATCAGGGCTTTTTCATGGGGCAGGTCTTAACGGCGGCGAAACAGCGGCAGCGGCTCGTCAGTGGCGGCCTGGTAGGTCACCGAGAAGTCCTTGAGGCTTTCGAGCGCTTCGTACGGGTCCTTGTCGGCGCGCAGGGCGAAGGCGTCGAAACCGCAGCGGCGCATGTAGAACAGCTGGTCGCGCAGCACGTCGCCAATCGCTCGCAATTCACCCTTGAAACCATAGCGCTCACGCAGCAGGCGAGCGTTGGAGTAGCTACGGCCATCGGTGAAGGCCGGGAAGTTCAGGGCGATGACTTGCAACTGGTTGGCGTCATCCCCGATCTCTTCCGCTTCTTCGTCGGCATCCAGCCAGACGCCCAGGCCGCCGTCGCGGGCCTTGAGGGCGTGGGCATGGTCGCGCCACAGGGCCAGGGGCACGATCAGGTCGTCGCAGTTGGAAATGCCGTCGAGGGTCGCGTCCTTGGGCAGCAGGTGCCAGCTCTCGTCGATGACCTCGTTGTTCTTAATGATTCGCTGCATAGACGCGTTCCTTGAAGAGGTCGATGCCAATACGTTGGTAGGTGTCGATGAAGCGCTCGTCTTCGGTACGCTGCTCCACGTACACGTCGATCAGCTTCTCGATCACGTCAGGCATGTCGTCCTGGGCAAACGACGGGCCGAGGATCTTGCCCAGGCTGGCGTCGCGGCTACCGCTGCCGCCCAGGGAGACCTGGTAGAACTCTTCGCCTTTCTTGTCCACGCCGAGGATGCCGATGTGGCCGACGTGGTGGTGACCGCAGGCGTTCATGCAACCGGAAATGTTCAGGTCCAGCTCGCCGATGTCGAACAGGTAGTCCAGGTCATCGAAGCGACGCTGGATCGATTCGGCGATCGGGATCGACTTGGCATTGGCCAGGGAGCAGAAGTCACCGCCCGGGCAGCAGATGATGTCGGTCAGCAGGCCGATGTTCGGCGTGGCGAAGCCCTGTTCGCGCAACTCGCCCCAGAGGGTGAACAGTTGAGCCTGTTCAACGTCCGCCAGAATGATGTTCTGCTCGTGGGAGGTGCGCAGCTGGCCGAAGCTGTAGCGCTCGGCCAGGTCGGCCACGGCATCCAGTTGTTTGTCGGTGATGTCGCCCGGCGCGACGCCGGTCGGTTTCAGCGACAGCGTCACCGCGACATAACCCGGCTTCTTGTGGGCCAGGGTGTTGCGGCTGCGCCAGCGGGCGAAACCCGGGTGCTGCTTGTCGAGTGCCGCCAGTTCGGCGTCCTGGTTGCCCAGGGTCTTGTACTGCGGGTCGACGAAGTGCCTGGCGACGCGATGGACTTCGGCTTCGGTCAGGGTGGTCTGGCCGCCGCGCAGGTGGGCCATCTCGGCTTCGACCTTCTCGGCGAACACTTCAGGCGTGAGCGCCTTGACCAGGATCTTGATCCGCGCCTTGTACTTGTTGTCACGACGACCGTAGCGGTTGTACACCCGCAGGATGGCGTCGAGGTAGCTGAGCAGGTCCTGCCACGGCAGGAACTCGTTGATGAACGCACCGACCACCGGCGTACGCCCCAGGCCACCGCCCACCAGCACCCGGAAGCCCAGCTCGCCGGCGGCGTTGTAGACCGTCTCCAGGCCGATGTCATGGACTTCGATGGCGGCGCGGTCCGAGGACGAGCCGTTGATGGCGATCTTGAACTTGCGCGGCAGGTAGGCGAATTCCGGGTGGAAGGTGGTCCACTGGCGGACGATTTCGCACCACGGGCGCGGGTCGATCAGCTCATCGGCGGCGACGCCGGCGAACTGGTCGGTGGTGACGTTGCGCAGGCAGTTGCCGCTGGTCTGGATCGCGTGCATCTGCACGGTCGCCAGTTCCGCCAGGATCTCTGGCACGTCTTCCAGGGCCGGCCAGTTGTACTGGACGTTCTGGCGGGTACTGATATGGGCGTAGCCCTTGTCGTAGTCGCGGGCGATCTGGGCCAGCTTGCGCACCTGGCGCGAGGTCAGTTGGCCATAAGGCACGGCCACGCGCAGCATCGGGGCAAAACGCTGGATATACAGGCCATTCTGCAAGCGCAGAGGGCGGAATTCTTCTTCGCTCAGCTCGCCTGCCAGGTAGCGTCGGGTCTGATCACGGAACTGCTTGACGCGGTCCTCGATGATCCGCTGATCGTACTCGTCATATACGTACATATAAGTCTCGGTCTCAGGCTTGGGCCGATCAGAAACAGCTGCGTATTGGCTCGCTGGAATCGGGTTCTGCCTCGGCAATTCTGCGCGCACGGCCGCGCACTCCTAGAGGAGCCGGTGCAAGATACCTGTTTTGAGTTATGCGCAAAAGTGATGTTTGAGTATATGTAAAGAACCAAATGGCCTAATGAGATCTATCGGCGTGTAACCCACATTTGTCGTATGGGCAATCATCGTCTTAACTGTGGTCGAGTCTTTCTGCAATCACCTAAAAAACCGACAAGAGGCGATGCAATGAGCAATCCGACCAAAGCAAGGAAAAGCGACAGTACCGTTGATGCCTGGGCCATTCTGTTCCTGATCATCCTGGTGGTGGGCACCGCGGTTTTCTGGGTCAGCCACCAATAACCGTTCATCCATGCAAAAAAACTGTGGGAGCGAGCTTGCTCGCGATAGCGTAGTGTCAGTCGGAGTCGATACCTACTGAACCACCGCTATCGCGAGCAAGCTCGCTCCCACAGGGGCGTGTGCAAATCAAAAAAGGTTACAACCCCGCCAAATGCACCACCAGCTTGACGATGCCCAGCAGCGTCAGGGCGAAGATCACCGTGAAGGCGATGCCCAGTATCACGAAGTGACTCGGTTTGCCGTGGGTGAAGTCGCGGGCGCGGTTCTTGCCGCTTTGCACGCCGAAAGCGGCGGCCAGCACGCTGTGCATCATCTGCCACAGGGTTGGTGGCTTGTTGTCGATTGGATCGTCCATAAATCCCTCGTCTGCCATGGGTCTGGGACAAGCATAGACAACCCTTGGAAAAAGGGATCACGGCCGTTACCGGCCGTGATCCCCTCACTCAGTTGTCATACCCCAGATTCGGCGCCAGCCAGCGCTCGGTCACGCTCAGGTCCTGGCCCTTGCGGCCGGTGTAGCTCTGCACCTGGTCCTTGTCGATCTTGCCCACGGCGAAGTATTGCGCCTGGGGATGGGCGAAGTACCAGCCGCTGACGGCCGCCGCCGGGAACATGGCGTAGTGTTCGGTGAGGAACACGCCGCTGCGGCCGGCCTTGAGCTCGCTGGCCTCGGGGTCGAGCAGGCGGAACAGCGTGGCCTTTTCGGTGTGGTCCGGGCAGGCCGGGTAGCCGGGGGCAGGGCGGATGCCGGTGTACTGCTCCTTGATCAGCGCCTCGTTGTCCAGGCTCTCGTCCTTGGCATAGCCCCAGTGTTCCTTGCGCACCTGTTGGTGCAGCCATTCGGCGCACGCCTCGGCCAGGCGGTCGGCCAGGGCCTTGACCATGATCGAGTTGTAGTCGTCGCCGGCGTCCTGGTAGGCCTTGGCCACTTCCTCGGCACCGATGCCGGCGGTGGTGATGAAGCCGCCCACGTAGTCGGTCACGCCGCTGTCCTTGGGCGCGACGAAGTCGGCCAGGGAAAAGTTCGGCTTGCCGTCGGTCTTGATGATCTGCTGGCGCAGGTGATGCAGGCGGGCCAGAGGCTTGCCGTCGTCGCCGTAGACTTCCAGGTCGTCGTCATGCACCTGGTTGGCCGGCCAGAAGCCGAACACCGCGCGGGCACTGATGAGCTTTTCGTCGATCAGCTTGCGCAACATCGCCTGGGCGTCGGCGTAGAGGGCGGTGGCGGCTTCCCCGACCACTTCGTCGGTGAGGATGCGCGGGAACTTGCCGGCCAGGTCCCAGGAAATGAAGAACGGCGTCCAGTCGATGTATTCGGCCAGCACGTTCAGGTCGATATCGTCCAGCACCTTGGCGCCCGTGAAGGTCGGCTTGACCGGCTGGTAACTGCTCCAGTCGAACTGCGGCTTCTTGGCGATGGCCGCGGAGTAGCTCAGGCGCTCGGTGCGGGCGCTGCGGTTGGCGGTGCGCTCGCGCACGTCCATGTAGTCCTGGCGGGTCTTCTCGACGAACCCCGCTTTCAGTTCCTTGGACAGCAACTGCGTGGCAACGCCCACGGCGCGGGAGGCGTCGGTGACGTAGATCACCGCATCGTTGCTGTACTTGGGCTCGATCTTCACCGCCGTGTGGGCCTTGGAGGTGGTGGCGCCACCGATCATCAACGGCAGGTGGAAATCCTGGCGCTGCATCTCGCGGGCCACGTGGACCATTTCATCCAGGGACGGGGTGATCAGGCCGGACAGGCCGATGATGTCGCATTTCTCGTCCTTGGCCACTTGCAGGATCTTCTCCGCCGGCACCATCACGCCCAGGTCGACGATGTCGTAGCCGTTGCAGCCGAGCACCACGCCGACGATGTTCTTGCCGATGTCGTGGACGTCGCCCTTGACCGTGGCCATCAGGATCTTGCCCTTGGCCTCCGGCTTGTCGCCTTTTTCCGCTTCGATGAACGGGATCAGGTGGGCCACGGCCTGCTTCATCACTCGCGCCGACTTGACCACCTGGGGCAGGAACATCTTGCCGGCGCCGAACAGGTCGCCGACGATGTTCATGCCGGCCATCAAGGGGCCTTCGATGACCTCGATCGGGCGAGCGAAGGACAGGCGCGATTCCTCGGTGTCCTCGACGATGTGGGTGGTGATGCCCTTGACCAGCGCGTGCTCCAGGCGCTTGTTGACGTCCCAGCCGCGCCATTCCTCGGTTTCCGCTTCCTTGACGCTGCCGTCGCCCTTGTACTTGTCGGCGATGGCGAGCAGGGCGTCGGTGCCTTCGGGCGTGCGGTTGAGGATCACGTCTTCCACGGCGTCGCGCAGTTCCACCGGGATCTGGTCGTAGATCTCCAGCTGGCCGGCGTTGACGATGCCCATGGTCAGGCCCGCGCGGATCGCATAGAGCAGGAACACCGAGTGGATCGCCTCGCGCACCGGGTTGTTGCCGCGGAACGAGAAGGAGACATTGGACACCCCGCCCGAGGTCAGCGCGTAGGGCAGTTCGTCGCGGATGTAGGCGCAGGCGTTGATGAAGTCCACGGCATAGTTGTTGTGCTCTTCGATACCGGTGGCGACGGCGAAGATGTTCGGGTCGAAGATGATGTCTTCCGGCGGGAAGCCGACTTCATTGACCAGGATGTCGTAGGAGCGCTTGCAGATTTCCTTCTTGCGCGCCTCGGTATCGGCCTGGCCGGCTTCGTCGAAGGCCATCACCACCACGGCGGCGCCGTAGCGCTTGCACAACCTGGCGTGGTGGATGAACTGCTCGACGCCTTCCTTCATGCTGATGGAGTTGACGATGCCCTTGCCCTGGATGCACTTGAGGCCGGCCTCGATCACGTCCCATTTCGACGAGTCGATCATGATCGGCACGCGGGAGATGTCCGGTTCGCCGGCGATCAGGTTGAGGAAGGTCACCATGGCCTTCTTCGAATCGAGCATCCCTTCGTCCATGTTGATGTCGATCACCTGGGCGCCGGCCTCGACCTGCTGCAGGGCCACTTCCAGGGCTTCGGTGTAGTTGTCCTCGCGGATCAACCGGGCGAACTTGGCGGAACCGGTGATGTTGGTCCGCTCGCCGACGTTGACGAACAACGAGCTGCGGTCGATGGTGAACGGCTCCAGGCCCGACAGGCGGCAGGCCCGGGGGATCTCCGGGATCTGCCGTGGCGCGTAGCCGGCCACGGCCTTGGCGATGGCCTCGATGTGCGCCGGGGTGGTGCCGCAGCAGCCGCCGACGATGTTCAGGAAGCCGCTCTGGGCGAATTCCTCGATGACCTTGGCGGTCTCGGCCGGCAGTTCGTCGTATTCGCCGAACTCGTTGGGCAGGCCGGCGTTCGGGTGCGCCGACACGTGGGTGTTGGCCTTGTTCGACAGCTCTTCGAGGTACGGCCGCAGTTCGCGAGCGCCGAGGGCGCAGTTCAGGCCCACGGAGATCGGCTTGGCGTGGGCCACGGAGTTCCAGAAGGCTTCGGTGGTCTGGCCGGAGAGGGTGCGACCGGAGGCGTCGGTGATGGTGCCGGAGATCATGATCGGCAGTTCGACGCCCAGTTCTTCGTAGACCCCTTGCACGGCGAAGATCGCGGCCTTGGCGTTCAGCGTGTCGAAGATGGTTTCGATCAGGATCAGGTCGGCGCCACCTTCGATCAGGCCCTTGGTGGCCTCGGTGTAGTTCTCCACCAGTTCATCGAAGGTCACGTTGCGGTAGCCGGAGTTGTTCACGTCCGGCGACAGCGAGCAGGTGCGGCTGGTCGGGCCGAGTACGCCGGCGACGAAGCGCGGCTTGTCCGGGGTTTCCAGGGTCTTGGCGTCAGCCACCTGGCGGGCCAGGCGCGCGCCTTCCACGTTCAGCTCGTAGGCCAGGCCCTGCATGCCGTAGTCGGCCTGGGACACCTGGGTGGCGTTGAAGGTGTTGGTTTCGAGGATGTCGGCGCCGGCATCCAGGTAGGCTTTTTCAATGGCGCCGATCACGTCGGGACGACTGAGCACCAGCAAGTCGTTGTTGCCCTTGACGTCGCTCGGCCAGTCGGCGAAACGCTTGCCGCGGTAGTCCTGCTCTTCCAGCTTGTAGCTCTGGATCATCGTGCCCATGCCGCCGTCGAGGATCAGGATGCGTTCCTTGAGGGCTTGCTGGAGAAGATAAAGGCGAGCGCTGCGATCAGACATAGGACTACCTGGAAAAATGACGATGACGAAAGCCGGGATGATAGCAAACCTGTGCGGTATTTGATCGCAGGCGGCTTTTGCATGAATCTCGCTCATGTTTGCAAGCGGATGCTGGCCCGGTAGAATCGCCGGACTCTCATTCAGGATCCGCGACATGCCGTACCGCGTTTTCGTCGGCAGTCTGTTGCTGCTGTGGTCTTTCATTGCAGTAGCCCGGGATCCCGCGCCGGCGCTTTCTTATACCCGCGACATCCAGCCGATCTTCACGGAAAAGTGCGTGGCCTGCCACGCCTGCTACGACTCCGCCTGCCAATTGAACCTGGGCAGCGGCGAGGGTGCCGCCCGGGGCGCAAGCAAGTTGTCGGTGTATGACGGCGAGCGGCGGGTGGCGGCAGAGCCGACCCGCTTGTTCTACGACGCTTCCGGTTCGCTCGCCTGGCAGCGCAAGGGGTTCTATTCGGTCCTCGATGCCCAGGGCAGCCAGGCGGCGTTGATGGCGCGGATGCTGGAACTGGGCCATCGCACGCCATTGGTGCCCAACGCCAAGCTGCCCGAGGACATCGTGCTCGGCCTCAATCGGGACAACAGCTGTGCGATGCCGGGGCAGTTCGACGAGTACGCCGCCGCGCATCCGCGCGAGGGCATGCCCCTGGCCGTCACCGGTTTGACCGACCAGCAATACCAGACCCTGCAACGCTGGCTGGCCGCCGGTGCGCCCATCGACCAGCAGGGCTTGGCCCCAAGCGCCGCCGAGGCCTTGCAGGTGGTGCAATGGGAAAACCTGCTCAACGCGCCGGGTGCCCGGGAAAGCCTGGTGGGGCGCTGGTTGTTCGAGCACTGGTTCCTGGCGCACATTTATTTCAAGGACGGCGAGCCGGGGCACTTCTTCCAGTGGGTGCGTTCGCGCACGCCCACCGGCCAGCCCATCGACCTGATCAACACCCGCCGCCCCAACGACGATCCCGGTACCCGCATCTATTACCGGCTCTGGCCGGTGCAGGGGGTGATCGTGCACAAGACCCACATCACCTATGGCTTGAGCCCGGCCAAGATGGCGCGGGTCAAAAGCCTGTTCTACAGCGGCAAATGGCAGGTCAGCGCGTTGCCTGGCTATGGGCCGGAGCGCCGGGCCAACCCGTTCTCCACCTTCGAAGCGATCCCGGCCCAGGCTCGCTACCAGTTCATGCTCGATAACGCCGAGTACTTCGTGCGCACCTTCATCCGCGGGCCGGTGTGCCGGGGCCAGATCGCCACCGACGTGATCCGCGACAACTTCTGGGCGCTGTTCCAGGCCCCCGAGCATGACCTGTACATCACCGATCCCAACTATCGCGGCCAGGCCACGCCGCTGCTGGCGATGCCGGGGCAGAACGACGATGTCGGCAGTGTGCTGAGCCTGTGGCGCGACTACCGCGACAAGCGCAACGCGTACGAAGCCTTGCGCCGCGACAACTACGCCGAACTGCCGGCGCCGAGCTGGTCGACGTTATGGGCGGGCAACGACAATGCGCTGTTGAGCATCTTCCGGCACTTCGACAGTGCCTCGGTGACCAAGGGCCTGATCGGCGACGTGCCCCAGACCATGTGGCTGTTCGACTTCCCGCTGTTGGAGCGCACTTATTACCAGTTGGCGGTGAACTTCGACGTGTTCGGCAATGTGTCCCACCAGGCCCAGACCCGGCTGTACTTCGACCTGATCCGCAACGGCGCGGAGCAGAACTTCCTGCGCCTGATGCCGGCCGACTCCCGCGATGCCTACCTCGACGACTGGTACCAGTCGGGGGGTAAATTCAAGATGTGGCTCGATTACGAGTCCATCGACGACGACAAGCCGACCGCGCTCAAGCTCGACGAACACGACCCGATGCGCGACTTCACCCGGCAATTGCTGGCTCGCTATGGCGAGCTGAATGCGCGCCCCGACCCGATCAACCGTTGCGAGGGCGCCTATTGCTCGCGGCCGAACATCGACCCGGCCCTGCAGAACGCCGAACAGGCCCTCAGTCGCCTGGTCTCGCGCCCGGCGGCGGGGCTCGGCGTGATCCACCAGTTGCCCGAAGCGACCCTGCTGCGAGTCGAGACCCCAGGCGGCCACCGTGAAATCTACAGCCTGATGCGCAACCGGGCCCACAGCAACGTGGCGTTCCTGCTGGGCGAGGAACTGCGTTACCAGCCGGGGCTGGACACCTTGACGGTCTACCCGGGCGTGCTCAGCAGCTACCCGAACTTCATCTTCAACATCCCGGCTGGGCAAGTGCCGGCGTTCGTCGACGCCATGGAAAGCGCCCAGGATGAACCGGCGTTCGAGCGGATTGTCGAGCGCTGGGGGATTCGCCGCAGTCATCCGCAGTTCTGGTTCTATTTCCACGATTTGAGCGAGTACATTCGCGAGACCGATCCCCTGGAGGCCGGTGTGCTGGACATGAATCGCTACCAGAACCTCTGAGATGAGCGGCCGGTTGCGCGGAGCGCAGCGCCGGTCGCTTTCCTGACAAAAATACTGGGACTTTGTCCGGCGCGATGATTGGCGTAAACTGCCGGCAAGCCTGCGAGGAGTTTCCATGACCGCCATAACCATTACCGATGCCGCCCACGATTACCTGGCCGACCTGCTGTCCAAGCAGAACACCCCGGGTATCGGGATCCGTATCTTCATCACCCAGCCCGGCACCCAGTACGCTGAAACCTGCATTGCCTACTGCAAGCCTGGGGAAGAGAAACCCGAGGACACCGCGCTGGGGCTCAAGAGCTTCACTGCCTACATCGATTCGTTCAGCGAAGCGTTCCTCGATGACGCCGTGGTCGACTACGCCACCGACCGCATGGGCGGCCAGCTGACCATCAAGGCGCCAAACGCCAAGGTGCCGATGGTCAATGCCGACAGCCCGATCAACGAGCGCATCAACTACTACCTGCAAACCGAAATCAACCCGGGGCTGGCCAGCCACGGCGGCCAGGTTTCGCTGATCGACGTGGTGGAAGACGGCATCGCCGTGCTCCAGTTCGGCGGCGGCTGCCAGGGCTGCGGCCAGGCCGACGTGACCCTGAAGGAAGGCATCGAGCGCACCTTGCTCGAGCGCATCCCCGAGCTCAAGGGCGTGCGCGACGTGACCGACCACACGCAGAAAGAGAACGCCTATTACTGATTGTTGCGATACCAGTCCTAATCTGTGGGAGCAAGGCTTGCCCGCGATGCAAACACCTCGGTGTAGCTGATAGACCGAGGCGACACCTTCGCGGGCAAGCCTTGCTCCCACAGGTTCGGTCCCACAGGGGGAGCCAGGTGGACTCTCTGGCGAGTCAAGGCCTGTAGAGGTGCGCATGCCCGGCGCGGTACAGCGACGACTCGCTGAACACGTCATTGCCCAGCACGCGCCCCACCAGGATCAGCGCCGTGCGGCGAAAGCCCTTGGCCTGGACCTTTTCGGCGATATCGGCCAGCGTCCCCACCACCCAATCCTGATCCGGCCATGTGGCCCGGTGGATCACGGCGATCGGGCAATCCGCGCCGTAGTGAGGCCGCAGTTCGCCAAGGATTTTCTCCAGGTGATTGACCCCCAGGTGCACCGCCAGGGTGGCGCCGTGCTGCGCCAGGCTGCCCAGCGCTTCGCCGGCGGGCATCGTGGTCTTGTCCGCGTAGCGGGTCAGGATGACGCTCTGGGACACGTCCGGCAGGGTCAGTTCGGCGCCCAGCAGGGCGGCACAGGCTGACGTGGCGGTGACCCCTGGCACGATCTCGAACGGGATGCCCAGCTCCCGCAGGCAGCGAATCTGCTCGCCAATGGCGCCGTACAGGCTCGGGTCCCCGGAGTGCACCCGGGCGACGTCCTGGCCCTTGTGGTGCGCGGTCTCGATCAATTCGATGATCTGTTCCAGGTGCAGCTCGGCGCTGTTGATCACCTGTTCGGCGCGGTGGCCTTCCAGCACGGCGGTCGGCACCAGGGAGCCGGCGTAGATGATCACCGCGCAGTGACGGATCAGCCGCTGGCCCTTGACGGTGATGAGTTCCGGGTCGCCGGGGCCGGCGCCGATGAAGTAAACGGTCATGACCGGCTCCTGCAGGGGGTTAGGTGGCGCTTGAATGAAGATCGCTCATGATCCTGGGCGCGGATTATCGGGAATTACGCCACGACCGCCAAGGCCAGCGTGCTCTTGAGGCCGCGTTGGCGGGGAATCAGCAACGTGGCCGGTGCCGTGCCTAACCGATCGGCCAAGGCCAGGGCGGCGCTTTCGGCAATGCCGTAGCAGCCGGTCCGTTCGAAGGCGATGTCGGAACGATGGCTGAGACGGTCTTGGTAACCGGCCAACTGCTCGACACTGAAGCAGACCAGTGGAAGGGCCAACTGCTCGGCCAGTTCCAGCAGGCCCGGTTCGTCGCGCTTGAGGTCGATGCTGGCCAGGGCCTGCACCTGTTCAAGGCCGATGCCGCGGGCCAGCAGGGTCTGGTCGAGCAGGGCCCGCAGCGTGCCGGTCGGACAGCCACGCTGGCAGCCCAGGCCGATCACCAGGATCGGCTCGGTGCTCATGCGTCGTGTTGGGCTTGACCGTCACGACGGAACAGCCAGGCACTGATCAGGCCCAGGGCCAGCCAGAACGCGACGTTGGTCAGCTGCGAGGCGATCTTGAACTGACTCTCCAGCGCTTCGGGCGCCAGCATCGAGTGGACTTCGGGCTGCGGTGCGCCGATGACGTGGGGCACCAGCAGGGTCGCCAGCCCCAGCAGCTTGAGCAGCCAATGCCTGCCGAAGGCGAGCAGGGCGATGCCCACGGCGGTGGACGCGGCGGTGCCGATCCACCACAGCTGCCGCTGGCCCAGGTCGGCCGCCGCAGTGCCGGGTAACTCCGGCGGCAGGCCCAGGGTCGGCGCCAGGACGAACGTGGCATAGCCGGCCAGGCCCCAGAGCAGGCCCTGGGCGGTGCGGGTCGGTGCGCGCAGGGTGTAAAGGCCGGCGAGCATCAGCGCGAAGCCTACCGCCACCACCAGGTTGCCGCCCGTGGTGGAGAGCACGCGCTGCCAGCCGTCTTCCGGCTCCCAGGCTTCGGCATCATGGGTATGGGCAACCCCGCCCGCGTGTTCGTGGACTTCGGTCGCCGGGGCTTTTTCGTAGGTCTCGGCCTGGAGGATCAGCGGCGATACCCAGAAACTTTGCAGGAGGGTCAGCAGCAGGGCGGCCAGCAGTCCGCTGAAACCGGCGGTCTGGGCGATACGCTTGATCATGTCGTCGGTCTCAATGGCAAGGGAAGGCGGCGCTGTGGCGGGTATCGTGGGCGGCGTTGTGCACCGCTTCGATATGGGAGAAACCGGCGAAATAGACCAGCCCGGCACCCAGGATCGAGGCGAGGATCGCCGCGCTCAGGCGTTGGCTCAGGGTCGTGGTGCTACTGGCGGTGCGGACGGTGCTGCTGATGCTCGACATGGCGCTTCCCTCTGTTCTTGTCGGGTCCAGTGGGTGAATCGAGCGCAATGAAAGCCCGGGCGCAGGCCGCCAGGGTTCGAACAGCGCCCGCCCACCGCGGGTTTGTTGATGCTTGAGTCATGGGCCGGTCTCCGGGCTCGCGAGGGGCAGGGGCTGAGCCTTGCCTGCAAGCGTCACCTTCCCATGCCGTGGGCACAGTGGTTCAGACGCTTCGCTCGCTTACCGTTGCGGGGGCAGCACCGGACTGACGTGGCCTTGAAGTAAGCACACGATTCACCGGTTTCCCGTTTCACCCTGTGAAGGGCACCCGTAACGAGTGGTTTGTATAGCGGGTTCTGTTAGCCCAACTTCGAATGCCAGAAGTTGAGCTAACAGAACCCGCTACGCAAACCATGCACAGGAGAGCACGGGCGGGGGCGGGGCGTCAAATTGGCGGAGATTGTCAGGCTGACGCCGCGTTGCGTCCATCGCGAGCAAGCTCGCTCCCACAGGGGATCTGCATTGGCTTCAAATATCGGGCTCGACAGAAATCCTGTGGGAGCGAGCTTGCTCGCGATGAGGTCCGCCCATGCACCACAGAACGCTCAGGAGATTGACCCGCCCCCGCACCCTGCGTAGCCTTGCGCCTTCGAGGTTCTTCGGTTTCGCGCCGAAGCTAAGAAGGGAACGCGGTCCAAGCCGCGGCTGCCCCCGCAACTGTGAACGGTGCTGTTTCTGCAAGGCCACTGTGCATGCCATTTCTACAATGGACACACGGGAAGGCGCAGTCATCGCCAGTCGAAAGACTGGCCCGCCGTCAGCCAGGAGACCTGCCTCGAGACCGATTCTCACTACAACCGGGCGGGGTGATCCGGTGGCGAAATCTTCCGCGCACGCCCGTGCCTGCGGTCGTCGTCCCGTTTGCCCGCCACCTTGCCAAAGGGCATCCGATGAAAACACTGGCCAAACTTCCCGTCACCATCGTCACCGGTTTCCTCGGCTCGGGTAAGACCACGTTGCTGCGGCACATGCTCGACAACGCCCAGGGCCGCCGCATCGCGGTGATCGTCAACGAGTTCGGCGAGCTGGGCATCGACGGCGAGATCCTCAAGCAGTGCTCCATCGGTTGCACCGAAGAAGAAGCCAACGGCCGCGTCTATGAACTGGCCAACGGTTGCCTGTGCTGCACGGTGCAGGAGGAATTCTTCCCGGTAATGCGTGAACTGGTGACGCGGCGCGGCGACCTTGACCACATCCTTATCGAAACCTCCGGCCTGGCCTTGCCCAAGCCGCTGGTCCAGGCTTTCCAGTGGCCGGAAATCCGCAGCGCCTGCACCGTCGACGCGGTCATCACCGTGGTCGACAGCCCGGCCGTGGCCGCCGGCACCTTCGCCGCCTTCCCCGACCAGGTCGACGCCATGCGCAAACTCGACCCGAACCTGGATCACGAATCGCCGCTGCACGAACTGTTCGCCGATCAATTGGCGAGCGCCGACCTGGTGATCCTCAACAAGGCTGACTTGATCAGCCCCGAGGACCTGGCGAAAGTCCGCCTGGAAGTGGCCGAGGAGCTGCCGCCGGCGGTCAAGGTCATCGAAGCCAGCAGCGGTCGCCTGCCGCTGGACGTGCTGATCGGCCTGGGTGCGGGCTCCGAAGAGCACATCGACGGCCGCCACAGCCATCACGACCATCACCATGAGGGCGACGAGGATGACCACGATCACGACGCTTTCGATTCCATTTCCATCGAACTGCCCCAGGCCGACGAGAGCCTGTTGCTGGACGCGCTGACCCAACTGGTGGTGCAACACGGCGTGCTGCGGGTCAAGGGCTTCGCGGCCATCCCGAACAAGCCGATGCGCCTGCTGGTGCAGGGCGTCGGCACGCGTTTCGACAAGCATTTCGATCGCCCGTGGGGCGCCGACGAAGCGCGAGTCACCCGCCTGGTGCTGATCGGCCAGGCGCTCGATGCGGGGCTGCTCGAAGCGCAGTTGCGCGCCGCCCTCAGCGCCTAAGCCATGCACCTGCTCAGGACCCAGCCGGGCGGCTTCGTAGCGGACGACAACATTGCCGACCTGGGGCAGTCTCCCGCCGAGCTGGTGATCCTGTGCAGCGGCGATTCCAGCCTGGCGCTGCTGGCCGAAGCGGCGCGGCAGTTGCCGGATGACTACCCACAGTTCCGCCTCGCCAACCCGATGCAGGTGCAGAACCATGCCTCGGTGGACCTGTACGTCGAAGACGTGCTGCGCCATGCCAAGGTCATCCTGTTGTCGCTGCATGGCGGCATCGGCTATTGGCGCTACGGCATCGAACGGTTGATGGAACTGGCCGGCCGCGGGGTGACGTTGATCCTGGTGCCGGGGGACGATCGCCCGGACCCGGAACTGAGCGACCTCAGCAACGTGCCGGTCGAGGGGCGCGACCGCCTCTGGCAGTTCTTGCGCCAGGGCGGCCTGGATAACGCCCTGAATCTGTTCTACAACCTCGGCAGCCAATGGTTCGGTCGCGATTATTCGTGGGCCGAACCGCAGGCGCTGCCGCGCACCGCGATCTATCACCCGCAACAGACGCGCGCCAGCCTCGACGACTGGCGGGACGACTGGCAGGCCGCCCAGCCGGTGGCGGCGGTGCTGTTCTATCGCTCGCACCTGCAAGCGGCGAACACCGCGTTCATCGACGTGTTCTGCCAGCGCCTGCACGCGGCGGGGCTCAACCCGCTGCCCATCGCCGTGGCGAGCCTCAAGGAGCCCGCCTGCCTGGCGCAGGTCGAGGATTGGCTGGATGAAGTCGAGGCGGGGGTGATCCTCAACACCACCGGGTTCGCCCAATCCAGCCCGGAAGCGCCCCACCTGCGGCCGTTTCGCCGCGACATCCCGGTGATCCAGGCCATCTGCGCCCAGGACAACGAACCCGGCTGGCGTGCCAGCGAGCAAGGCCTGGGCCCCCGCGACCTGGCGATGCACATCGCCTTGCCGGAACTGGACGGGCGCATCATCAGCCGGCCCATCAGTTTCAAGGACCTGGCCTGGCGCAGCGAACGCAGCCAGAGCGATGTGGTCTGCTACCGGGCCGTGCCCGAACGGATGGATTTCGTCGCCGAACTGGCCCAGCGCTGGACCCTCCTGGCGCGCCTGCCCAACGCAGAAAAGCGCGTGGCGCTGATCCTCGCCAACTACCCGACCCGGGACGGGCGCATTGGCAACGGCGTCGGCCTCGACACCCCGGCGGCGGCGCTGAATATCCTGCGCGCCATGCAAGCCGAGGGCTATCCACTGCCGGCCGAACTGCCGGCGAACGGTACGGCGTTGATCCAGCAATTGCTCGGTGGGGTCAGCAACGACCTGGACAGTCTCGACCTGCGACCGTGCCACCAGAGCCTGGCCGTCGAAGCCTACCAGGCCATGTTCGACGCGCTGCCTGAAGCCAACCGCCAGGCGGTGCTGGCGCGCTGGGGCTCGCCCGGGCAGGACCCGATGTTCCGCGAGGGACGCCTGATGATCGCCGGCCTGCGCCTGGGCCTGACGTTCGTCGGCATCCAGCCGGCGCGGGGCTACCAGGTCGATCCGAGCGCGGTCTATCACGACCCGGACCTGGTGCCGCCCCATGGCTACCTGGCGTTCTATTTCTGGTTGCGCCACACCTACGGCGCCCACGCGCTGATCCACGTTGGCAAGCACGGCAATCTCGAATGGCTGCCGGGCAAGGGCGTCGGCCTGTCGGAAAGCTGTTGGCCGGACGCGCTGCTGGGATCGCTGCCGAACATCTATCCGTTCATCGTCAACGACCCGGGCGAGGGCGCCCAGGCCAAGCGCCGCACCCAGGCAGTGATCATCGATCACCTGATGCCGCCGCTGACCCGCGCCGAAACCTACGGACCGCTGCGCAACCTTGAATTGCTGGCTGACGAATACTACGAGGCGCAACTGCTCGATCCGCGCCGCGCCCGGGAGTTGCAACGGGACATCCTGGACCTGGTGCGCGAGACCCACATCGACCGCGAACTGGCGCTGGACGCCGATGCCGACGCGGCGGTCTGGCTGCCGCGCCTGGACACCTACCTGTGCGACCTGAAGGAGTCGCAGATCCGCGATGGCCTGCACATCTTTGGCGAGTCGCCCGGCGGGCGGCTGCGCATCGACACCTTGCTGGCGTTGCTGCGCATTCCCCGTGGCGACGGCAAGGGGGCGCAGTCGAGCCTGTTGCGGGCGTTGTCCCAGGCTTTCGGGCTGGGCTTCGATCCGCTGGATGGTGCCTTGGCCGAGCCCTGGACCGGCGCCTGTCCCGCGGCGTTGCAACAGGTCAGCACGGACCCCTGGCGCACCGTCGGTGATACCCGCGAGCGCCTGGAACTGTTCGCGGCGCGTCTGATCGAGCAGGCGCTGGAGGGCGACATCGATTCGCTGGATGCGCCGGGTTGGGACGCGGTGCGCGGCATCGTCGACCACCTGCGCGCCGTCGTCGCCCCGCGCCTGGACGCCTGCGGCCCGGCGGAGATGCGCGGACTGCTCGACGCCCTGGGCGGGCGCTTCGTCCCGGCCGGCCCCAGCGGTGCGCCGAGTCGCGGCCGCCTGGACGTGCTGCCCACCGGGCGCAACTTCTTCTCGGTGGACGTGCGCAACCTGCCCACCACCACGGCGTGGCGCATCGGTTTCCAGTCGGCCAACCTGATTCTCGAACGGCACTTGCAGGATCATGGCGATCACCTGCGCCAGCTCGGCCTGTCGGTGTGGGGCACCGCCACCATGCGCACGGGCGGCGACGACATCGCCCAGGCCATGGCGCTGATGGGCGTGCGCCCGGTGTGGGCCACGGGCAGCCAGCGGGTGGACGATTTCGAGATCCTGCCGCTGAGCCTGCTGGATCGGCCCCGGGTCGATGTGACGCTGCGGGTTTCCGGATTCTTCCGCGACGCCTTCGCCAACCTGATCCGCTTGTTCGATGCGGCGGTGCAGGCCGTTGCCGCCCTCGATGAACCGGCCGACCTGAACCCCCTGGCGGCCAAGGTTCGCAGCGAACGGGAAAGCCTCCTGGCGGCAGGCCTTGCCCCGGACGCGGCGTCCCGACAGGCCGGCTGGCGGATCTTCGGCGCCAAGCCGGGCGCCTATGGCGCGGGCGTGCAGGGGGCCATCGACGGGCGCCTGTGGCAGAGCCGCGAGGACCTGGCCGAGGTGTACCTGAGTTGGGGCGGTTACGCCTACGGTGCCAGCGATGAAGGCACTGCCGCGCGGGAGCCGTTCGCCCGGCGCTTGAGCCAGGTGCAGGCGGTGTTGCAGAACCAGGACAACCGCGAGCACGACGTGCTCGATTCCAATGACTACTACCAGTTCCAGGGCGGCATGCTGGCAGCGGCGCAGACCCTCAGTGGCCAGGCGACGGCCAGTTACCACGGCGACCACAGCCAGCCGGACCTGCCGCGCATTCGCACCCTCAAGGAAGAGCTCAACCGCGTCATCCGTTCCCGGGCGGCCAACCCGAAGTGGATCGACGGGGTCAAGCGCCACGGCTACAAAGGTGCGTTCGAGCTGGCGGCGACGGTGGACAACCTGTTCGCCTTCGACGCCACCACGCAGCTGATCGACGATCACCAGTACGCGTTGCTGGCCGATGCCTACCTGCTCGACCCCGACACCCGGGAATTCGTCCGCCAGCACAACCCCGATGCCCTGCGCGACATGACCGAGCGCATGCTCGAAGCGCAGCAGCGGGGGATGTGGCAGGCACCGGGCGAGTACCGCGAGGCGCTGGAGAATTTGCTGCTGGACATAGAGGAAGATGGCTGACGTGCCCGCTCAGCAGGCTAGACATAACCCTGTAATGGGCTGACCTGTGGCGAGGGGATTTATCCCCGCTGGGTTGCGAAGCGACCCCCTAGTCCATGTTGTGGGCCTGCTTCGCAGTCCAGCGGGGATAAATCCCCTCGCCACAAGTACTCTATTCACATTGACGTCACCGACCAACCTTGAGAATCAGACATGACCGACACCCCCCATTTCCCGCTTTCCGCCGTGGTCGGCGCCGATGACTTGAAACTGGCGCTGTGCCTGGCCGCCATCGACCCGAAGATCGGCGGGGTGCTGATCGAAGGGCCGCGGGGCATGGCCAAGTCCACCCTGGCCCGGGGCCTGGCGGATCTGCTGGCCAGCGGTCAGTTCGTCACCTTGCCCCTGGGGGCGACCGAGGAACGCCTGGTGGGCACCCTCGACCTGGACGCGGCGCTGGGGGAAGGGCGCGCGCGGTTCTCTCCCGGGGTGCTGGCCAAGGCCGACGGCGGCGTGTTGTACGTCGATGAGGTGAACCTGCTGCCCGATCACTTGGTGGACTTGCTGCTGGACGTGGCGGCCAGTGGCACCAACCTGATCGAGCGCGACGGCATTTCCCACCGGCACCCGGCGCGTTTCGTGCTGATCGGCACCATGAACCCGGAAGAGGGCGAGTTGCGCCCGCAATTGCTCGATCGGTTTGGCCTGGACGTGGCCCTCGACGGCCATACCCCGCCGGCTGAACGCGGGCAGATCATTCGGCGGCGATTGGATTTCGACCAGGATCCGGCGGCCTTCTGTGTGCAATGGGAAACCGCCCAGCAGTCGTTGCGTGAACGCTGCCAGCAGGCGCGCGACCGGTTGGCCGGAATCGCCCTGGATGACAGGGCGTTGGCGCAGATTACCGAGCGCTGTTTCGCCGCCGGGGTCGATGGCTTGCGCGCCGACCTGGTCTGGTTGCGGGCGGCCCGGGCCCATGCCGCTTGGCGTGGCGCGCAGGCCATTGCCGACGAAGACGTCGACGCGGTCGCCGAGTTTGCCTTGCGCCACCGGCGGCGTGGGCACGGCGCCCCGGCACCCGAGCCGTCCCAGGCGCCCGGGACGAGCGACCGCGAGGCCCGATCCAGTGAAGGCCAGGGCCAGTGGGGCGACCTGCCGGCCCGGGCCTTGCCCACCGGTGCGCGACGTGACGTGCCGAGCTGGCCAAAAAAGCCCTAGGCATTCGCCCCCGTTCGGCTGCGGGGGCGGATGCCAGACCTCGCGCAGGACGCCTTGACCAGGGCCGCCAGGGCCGCAGCAAAGCGGCGGCCAGCGGTGCGGTGAACTGGCCGGGGACGTTGCTCAATGGCCGGCCACGCCTGCGTGAGGACCTGCGCTGGCACGCTCGCCATCGGTCGCCCCATGAACTGTGGCTGGTGATCGTCGACGCCTCGGCCTCGACCCGTCGCCATCGCGCCCTGAGCGATGGCAAGGGCCTGCTGGCGCAACTGTTTGACGACGCCTACCGACAGCGGGCGCGATTGGCCCTGTTGACCGCCAGCGGCAACGCCCCTCGCTGGCAGGTGCAGGGCCTCAAGGCCTCGGCCGGCCTGCGGGATTGGCTCGACGGACTTGGCGCCGGAGGCGGCACGCCGTTGCAGGCGGCGCTGCAAGAGGCCGGGCGTTGGCTGCAAGCCCGGCGCAAGCGCTACCCGGCGGAGCGGCAACGGGTGCTGGTGATGACGGACGGACGGCTGAAGCAAGGCCTGGCGCCGCCGTCGCTCGACTGCCCGTGCCTGTTGATCGACATCGAACGAGGCCCGATCCGCCTGGGCCGCGCCCGGCAGTTGGCGGGACAGTTGGGGGCTGAGTACCGGCATATCGATCAAGTGTAATGGGGGTAAGTGTAGGGTGTCTGGTCGGACGCCATCGCGAGCGAGCTCGCTCCCACAGGGGGGCCGAGGTGAACGCAAAATTTTGGCTCACCCTCAATTCCGGTGGGAGCCAACTGTCTTTCACCCCCACCCGACCCGCGGTCGTCTTTTGGGTGCTATCGCGGCCTCAGATGGCCCCCTCCGGGGCCTCAAGCGGTTTGATCCCGCCACGGCGTGCCGTCGCGCACCATCGCGTTGAGCCGGACCAGCAATACCCGCATACACGCCACCAGGGCCACTTTTGCGCACTTGCCCTTGGCGCGCAGCCTGGCATAGCGGGCTTTGAAATCAGCGTTGTAGCGGACCATCACCAACGCACACATATAGGCTGCGCGGCGCAATCTTCTGCGCCCACCGTAGATATGGCGTTTGCCGGTTTTCACGCCGCTGTCATTATTGAACGGCGCCACCCCAGCCAACGCAGCCACCTGCGCGCGGTTGAGGTCGCCCAATTCAGGCAGATAGCAAAACAGGCTGGCAATCGTTACAGGCCCCAAGCCCTTTACGGCACGCAG
>NZ_JAUQOP010000035.1 GCF_030580855.1 Pseudomonas citrullilanati
GGAACGCCTGCCGCTGGCGTGCTCAGTGGAAGACTACGAAGCGCTGCTACCGTGGAATTGCACGCCTCGAATATATAGCTGAGTGCTCTGCCCATCATTGGTTAGGTGGGGTTCATGGAGCGCTTACATTCGATTGCATCGAAGACAGAGGTCTTTCCATATCCATTTGGTCCGTCGAGCAGTACGAGAGTATTATCTTCAAAGTTAATGGTGTATGGCTCATCGCCAAATACCTTGAAGTTCTTAAGGGTTATTTTGTTGAGGTTAATCATACCAATTTCTCCCACACTTCTTCGACTCGTTGATGAATGTTTTCATCGGTCCAGTCCGAATCGTATGCCATCAACTGACTGTAGATTGAGGATTGGTATAAGGATAGAGATTTGTCTATCTCGTCATTCAGGTTAGTGAGTTGCTGTTCTTGAGGCGTGTAGGTAATAAATGGAAGCTTGAGTGCGGTTTTTAATATAAGTGAGTAATAGTCTTTTTTGTTGGTGTGATCGTTTTTGAATGTTAGAAATTTCCTTCCGGAATTTGAGTTTATTATCTCGCTTATGATGGCGTTGGTTATTTTTTCTATTCCAGTTTCGATGATGTAGGATTCTAAGCTCTCTAGCTCGTTTAATGTGTAGGTGATGACGTTTTTCTTGAAATTGTAATGGTCTTCTTCCAGCGCAAGTATTGTTTGTCTACTGATTTTTTCTTCTTCGTGACAAATAAGTAAGGTGCAGTTTTTTTCGAAAGGGCGGTCTACTTTTCCTGAGTTGCTGATTTCTTCAAACAATATCTGCGCCTTTTCAAGTAGTAACTCTTGCGCTGCGGTATCAGATTGCTTCTGAAGTTGAATGGTTACGAAGTATTCTTCTCTCTTGTTTCCTTCGGGTAAGCAGAAGACATAAAAAATTTCATTAGAAGACGACGGTTCTATGTTTAGGCGCTCGTAGCCATTGCTGGAAAGGATTTTGTTGATGAGTGTGATCATTATTTCAGTGCATCCTTTGCATTAGCGATGGGGACAAGCGTTATAAGTTTTAATACTTCGTCTCTTTTAGAGCGAGGATCTGAGTCCTCTGCTTTCGGAGCTTCTGTATGCACTGCCAATGTGGGGGAGAATGGGTAGAGTTCTAATCCGTCGTAAATTAAGTTTTGAACTTCATAAAGTATCTCGCTCATACTTGGATTAGTTATGATTTTTCTCTCAATTTGGGTCGGTCGCGCAATTCTTGTAATGGTTGTTGGCAGATAATGCTGATGCGGTAGCGTGGTTGTGCGATAGGTGAATTTATACTTTGGTGCGTTATGAGTGGCGCGCTCAAAGTTGATTGTGTGTAAAATTTTTATTAGTACATGACGGATGCCCTCAGGATTTGCGGAGAAAGCATTATCCGTATTGTTATCATGCTGGAGATAAATTTGAGGGGAGAAGCTACGATAGTGTTTCCAGAGATCGATCGCGCTCAGACCTAGAAAAAGTTTTTTTGCTTCTTTTAGGTTGCAATATTCATCTTGATTTGAGTCGTTGTAGTCCTCTGGGTCGCCCATGTATTCGTCGATTAAATGGGCAAAGCCTTCTTTGAATTTACAGGCTAAATATTCTTCACCAACATCTTCATGGTCTATTTCAAGAGCTTGAACTATTTCTTCAAAGGTTATAGGTGTTTTAGTGTTTGATTGTTTGGTCTTGTGTCGATGAATGATATGTCGGTCTATCATTCCAAGAAAACAGTGAAAGGTTTTATCTAGATGCTCAGGCGTAATGACGCCATTTCTGCTGGCTAGTGAATTAGATATCTCAAACTTTATTTTGGTGTTGATATCATCTAGGCTGCAGAATTTATTGCCGTCATCATACTGATAAGAGTCAAGTCTAGCGAGAGCATTATTTTGGCCGCTCAAGATAGATGCTAGAGTTTCATATAATTGATCTGCAGTACTTCCTTTGAAAGCGGCTCTCAGTATGGCTGCTGGCTTAGAAATCTTACTTTCATCAGAAGCGGCTTTTTCGAGTGTGGTGCTTCCGTCTTTGGGATTTTTAGTTTGATATTGAGTTGTTAAGTTTCTTAGATCGTCCTGTATGGATGCTCTTAAGTCTTGGAAGGATGGCTTGGCATTTATCGGTTTCCAAGTGTGAATTTTTCCGGAGACGCCCGGTTGTTTATATAATTCTAAAGCTATCCCGAGTAGGGCGTCGGAATACTCACTGTAAGTACTGGAATTATATGCCTTTACTTGATGAAACGAGATTGGGTCTCCGCCGCGCTTGATCTCGAAGTCTTCAGTAGACTCGAGTATTAAACTGTAACTCGACAGATCTGCACCCACGGGCTCTGCGTTTATAAGCTTTAGGGCGTAGTAGAGAGCGACCTTACCTTGGTAATTGAAGCCACTCCAAGACGGCGACGCATCGAAAGCCATTAGAGAACTCCTGCACTGCATCCGTGAAAAAATATGCGTACGGAAAGGACGACAGCGAGGTCATGGCGTTTCCTTACGCGCGTGCCATATTAGGCAAAATCTCATGTCATAATGCCACTTTTCGGTTGGTTCAGTGGACATCTGTCGCTTCGCGAAACCAAATTCTCTGGCGGGGCATTGTGAGAGGCTGAACGATATGGATTTCGATTGCATCGTGCTCACGGCTAAGCCGGTTGTGTAATCACGATGAGGCGATGGCAGAGCTTTTTAAGGCTGATCCATTTTATGCCCTTGAATTGCCTGTCGAAGTCTGCGCTGACGGTGCCGCTGATGAGCTTGCGGTACTGATGCGTCAGCTTTCTATCGGCTTTGCCTCGACGGTCATGCCTTCTGGCAGCACAAGCACGCCAGGGTGACTTTGAGGTTTCATGGTATTTTTCATGGATTTAAGTATCTTTTTGTCTTTTTGGGGGGGTGAGGGGCTATTGATAATAGAGTGGGAATAAGTCAGGTTTAAAATATCTGACCGCTGACGGCCGCTATTGGCCCCGGTTCCCCTTTGAACAAAAGCCCTGTGGATAACTTCCACGGGGCTTTTTTCATTTTTGCTGATCAATTCCAGGCGTCCGATCGCAATGACATGCCGTGACGGTTTGGAAGGGCTGTGCCGTCATCTTTCGCAACGGTTGCCCGCCCCTAGCATGCACCGCGAAGCGCTTATCATCGACTGGCATGACCCATGAGGATTTCATCGGCATGGTTCACGAGGACCCGTCGTATGCCAACCAATTTTCCTCGTTTGAGACGCCGCTCAAGAACCGCGCTTGAAAAGGAAGATTTTGATTGTCATTTGACAACCATGCGACTCATGCGAATACTGGAGATCACGGATGATTCGTCCAACGCACCCAAAGAAAGAAATCGAAGAAGTACTCAGGCATGCCGAAGGGCAGGGGTGGCGCGTTGAAGTTGGCGGCGGTCACGCCTGGGGACGGGTTTATTGCCCGTACAACGATAGGGAGTGCCGTTGTGGCGAGTTCTGTATCACCTCGATATGGAGCACGCCGAAGAACGCTGGCAACCATGCGCGAGCATTGCGACGTGTCGTGGACAATTGCACTGCGCATCGCGATCGGCGCGAAGCTGAGGAATAGAACAAATGGAATACATTTTTACCTTGAAGTATCAGCTTGCTGACGACGCCTGTGCCATGGACGAACTGGTCGAGCGGCTGGGAGAAGCGGGCTGCGACGATGCCCTGATCGGCATCGGGCAACCGGGGCGGCTGGCGCTTGAGTTCACTCGCGATGCGTCTGATGCGGTCAAGGCAGTGCTTAGCGCGCTGGCCGACGTCCATCGCGCGGTGCCGTCGGCCAAATTGATAGAGGTTGCGCCTGATTTGGTCGGGCTGACCGACGTAGCCGAGATCGTAGGTGTGTCTCGGCAGAACATGCGCAAGCTGATGTTGACTCACCCAGGCAGCTTCCCGACGCCAGTGCACGAAGGGAGTACATCTATCTGGCATCTGGCAGACGTGCTGACCTGGCTGCAGGCCAAGGGCAGCTATTCGCTTGCCGAGAATGTATTGGATGTGGCCCAGGTGGCGTTGCGGGTCAACGTTGCGAAAGAAGGCCGGCGTTTACCTGGCTTGGCTTCCAAAGAGTTGGCAGCTTTGGTTGGGTGACGCTGAAACATCAAACAGCTTCAACGCCGCGCCACATCCGAAAAATAAAACTTATCCAGGGTATGCCGCGACTCGGTGTACTCGAACTGCCGGCCGTCCTGGAGAAAGGTCTGGTTGCTGACCACGATGACGTGGCTCTGGCCTTCGAGGTCCAGATGTTGCTGGTCATCCTTGCCGCAGCGGACCGCTTCGATGGTGCGCTGGGCGTAGGCGATCTGCAGTTGCAGGGTCTGTTCGATGAAGGCGTAGATCGACTGCATGGCGATGTCGCGGGTCAGGCCTGGGATCACGTCGCTGACGAAGTGGTTGATGTCCAGGATCACGCGCTTGCCGTCGATTCGCCGGACCCGCTTGATGCGGGTGATCGCGCTCCCGGCGGGCGCCTTGATGTGTTCGAGCAAGGCGCCTTCCAGCGATAACTGGCTGAATTCGACCACTTCGGTGCTGACATCGTCGCCCAGGCGTGGGTAGGTCTCCTGGAAGCTGACGATGCCGCCGAGCTGGAATTCGATCGGCTGGGTCGACAGCACGAAGGTGCCTTTGCCATGGATCTTCTGGGCGAAGCCACGCTCCTGGAGTTGTTCGATGGCCTTGCGCACCGTGCCACGACTGGCCTGGTAGCTGTCCATCAGTTCGGTTTCGGAGGGCAGGCGGGCGCCTCGCTCCAGGCGCTCGGTGGTAATGCTGGTCAGCAGATCGTTGTAGATCTGGTTGTATTTACTCATGGAAAGGGCTCTGTACCGCGCGGTTCACCGGGGCGGAACCTTACGGGCCAAGTGGGGGATTTGTCCATTCGGCTGTCGTTATTTGACGACAGGAGCGTGGGACGTTTCCTGATTTTCGAGGGTTCATCATAAACAAAAACATCACTCGTCTGTACGAGTTGTTGATTTAACTCGTACAGACGAGTACTTTCTCTTCCACGTGCTGTCGACTCTCAATAACAAGAATGACGCGGAAGAAAAAAGCATGAGCCACGATTACCCCAAAATCGCCAGTGAGCTGCTGCACAGCTTGGGTGGCGTCGACAATATCGAGCAGGCGGCCCATTGCGTGACGCGCCTGCGCCTGTCCCTCAAGGACGCGGCTCAGGTGGACAGCGCCACGCTGAACCAGATCGACCTGGTCAAGGGCTCGTTTTTCACCGGTGGTTTGTTCCAGGTGGTCATTGGCCCGGGTGAGGTGGAAAAAGTCTACGCCGCCCTGCGCGAACTGACGGGCCTGGCCGCCGCGACCATTGCCGACGTCAAGCGCCAGGGGGCGCAGAAGGGCAACGGCATGCAGCGCCTGGTGCGGGTACTGTCCGATGTGTTCATGCCCATCCTGCCCGCCCTGGTGATCGCCGGCCTGTTGATGGGCGTCAACAACCTGCTGGGCGCCAAGGGCATGTTCATTGCCGGGCAGACGTTGCTCGATGCCTATCCGAACCTGGATGGCGTCTGGAGCCTGATCAACCTCATGGCCAATACTTCCTTCGTCTTTCTCCCGGCCCTGGTGGGCTGGTCGGCAGCCAAGCGTTTCGGGGGCAGTGAGATCCTCGGCATCGTCCTCGGCCTGATGCTCGTCCACCCGGACCTGCTCAACGCCTGGAACTATGGCAAGGCCGTGGCGGGGTTGGAAGGTCAGAGCCTGCCGTACTTCGATATCTTCGGCTGGTTCCGGATCGAGAAAGTCGGCTACCAGGGACAGATCCTGCCGATTCTGCTGGCGGCCTATGTCATGAGCGTGATCGAGCGGTGGTTGCGGGCCAGGGTGCCCAACGCCATCCAACTGCTGGTGATCCCCATCACCACCATCGTGATCACCGGTGTACTGGCCCTCGCCATCATCGGGCCGGTCACCCGGCACCTGGGGATCCTGATCACCGAAGGCATGGTGGCGCTGTTCGACCTGGCGCCGGTGATTGGCGGGGCAATTTTCGGCCTGCTCTATGCGCCGTTGGTGGTGACCGGCATGCACCACATGTTCCTGGCGGTGGATCTGCAACTGATCTCGACCCAGGGTGGCACCTTCATCTGGCCGATGATCGTCATGTCCAACCTGGCCCAGGGCAGCGCGGCACTGGCGGTGTTCTACATGACGCGCAATGCGCGGGACAAGAGCATGGCGTCCACCTCGGCGATATCCGCTTACTTCGGTATTACCGAACCGGCGATGTTCGGGGTCAACCTGCGCTACAAGTTCCCCTTCTACTGCGCCCTGGCCGGTTCGGCCCTGGGCTGTATTTTCCTGTCGCTGAACAAGATCAAGGCCTCGGCGATTGGCGTCGGGGGCCTGCCGGGTTTCATTTCGATCGTGCCTGACTACATACCGATGTTCGTGGTCGGCATGGTCATCGCCATGAGCGTGCCCTTTGCCCTGACCTGCGCGTTGAGCATGAAGATCGTCCGGCCGGGGTATCGGGTGGCCTGACACCGGCTTGCACGATGAAGCCGACAAGACCGTACCAGACAGATTGAAGGAATTGCACATGCAAGACTGGCAACGCTCGGTGATCTATCAGATCTACCCCAAGAGTTTCTACAGCCATGGCGGCCAGGCCACCGGTGATTTGCTGGGGGTGGTGGACAAGCTCGACTACCTGCACTGGCTGGGCGTGGACTATCTGTGGCTGACACCGTTCCTGCGTTCGCCGCAACGGGACAATGGCTACGACATCAGCGACTACTACGCCATCGACCCGAGCTACGGCACCATGGCCGATTGCGAACTGTTGATCGCCGAGGCGCACAAGCGCGGCATCAAGCTGATGCTCGACATCGTGGTCAATCACACCTCCATCGAGCATCCCTGGTTCCAGGCCGCCCGTAGCAGCCTCGACAACCCGTACCGTGATTTCTATATCTGGCGGGACGAGCCGAACAGCTGGGAGTCCAAGTTCGGCGGCTCGGCCTGGGAATACGAGGCGCAGACCGGCCAGTATTACCTGCACCTGTTCGACCATACCCAGGCCGACCTGAATTGGGACAACCCCCGGGTGCGTGCCGAGGTGTTCAAGATGATGCGTTTCTGGCGGGACAAAGGGGTGGGGGGCTTTCGTCTCGATGTGATCAACCTGATTTCCAAGCCGGCTGACTTCCCGGATGACCATACCGATGGCCGGCGTTTCTACACGGATGGTCCCAACGTACATCGCTACCTGCAGGAAATGCATCGGGAAGTCTTCGAGGGGTTCGACCTGATCAACGTCGGCGAGATGTCGTCCACCAGCCTTGAACACTGTCTTCGCTACTCTTGCCCGGCCTCGCGGGAACTGTCGATGACCTTCAATTTTCATCACCTGAAGGTGGATTACCCGAACCTGCAAAAGTGGGTAAGGGCTGACTTCGATTTTCTCGAACTCAAACGCATCCTGTCCGACTGGCAGGTCGGCATGCAGGCCGGTGGTGGTTGGAATGCGTTGTTCTGGTGTAACCACGACCAGCCACGGGTGGTGTCGCGGTTCGGTGATGACGGCGAATACCGCGTGCTGTCGGCGAAGATGCTCGCCACGGCGCTGCACTTCCTCCAGGGCACGCCGTTCGTGTACCAGGGTGAAGAATTGGGCATGACCAATCCGGGCTTCAATCACATCGAGCAATACCGCGATGTCGAGACCCTGAACATCTATCGCCTCAAGCGCAACGCCGGAGTGTCCGAAACCGACGCCATGGCGCCGATCATGCAGAAATCCCGGGACAACGGGCGCACGCCGATGCAGTGGAATGCCGGGCCGAATGCCGGTTTCAGCCGGGCCGAACCCTGGATTGGCGTGCCTGCCAACGCCGCTTTCATCAATGTCGAGCAGCAACAGGAAGACTCGACTTCGGTGCTGCATTACTACCGCCAACTGATTGCCCTGCGCCGCAGCGAAACCTTGATCCAGGACGGCGTCTACCACCTGCTACTGCCCGAACATCCACATGTGTGGGCGTACCTGCGCGAAGGGCAGGGGGAGCGCCTGCTGGTAGTCAGCCATTTTTATGGGCACCACTGCGAGGTAGAACTGCCCGAAGGAATCCTTACCCAGGACACCCGACAACGCTGGGTGATCGGCAACTACGAGGCTGACGAGCACCGACATCGACACCGACGGCTGCGCTTGCGGCCCTACGAGTCGTTCGTGTTGCACCTGAGCGACTGAATAAAAAAATTCCCCTGACCCAGGCAATGCCTGACAGCGAACACGTTGCGCCAGACGCGTCGTGGGCCCTTTGTCGTCAGTCAAACGCCAACCAAGGGAAGTCATGGAGCAAAAAAACAATAAGAAACAATGGAGAGGCGTATGAGAACAATAATAAACCGCGGTCTTGCCGCGTCCTGTATCTGCCTGGCGCTGCCGTTTCCGGTTCAAGCACTTGAGTTTTCCGGCTATCTGCGCAGCGGTGTCGGCAGCGCGACCAATGGCCGTTCCCAATCCTGTTTCCAGCTGCCAGGGGCGCAGTCCAAATATCGGTTGGGCAACGAATGCGAGCAGTACGGGGAGCTGGAGTTGCGCCAGGATCTGTTCACCCTCGACGATGGCTCGGTATTGAGCGTGGACGGCATGGCGTCGCTGTACAACCGCTATGACCGCACGCCGACCTTCCAAGGGGAAAACGGCGCGGCGCGTATGCCGCAGATGTATGCCCAATGGTCGAACATGCCCAGCCTGAACGGCGGGTCGCTGTGGGCCGGTCGGCGTTACTACAAGCGGAACGACATCCATATCTCGGATTTCTACTACTGGAACCAGAGCGCCACCGGCGGTGGGATCGAGGACGTGCTGATCGGTGGCTTGAAATACAGCTACGCCTTTTCGCGCAAGGACAACCTGTACCAGAAAGACCCGGTCAACCGGCATGACTTCAACGTCGCCGGCTTCAGGACCAACCCTGGCGGCGAGCTGGAATTCGGCCTGAGCTTCATCGACCGGGCGAACCGTCGCGATGCCCATCGCGGCTGGGCCTTGACCGCCCAGCATGTGCAGCAGGACGTCTTCGGCGGCAAGAATAAACTGGCTTTGCAGTATGGCGAGGGCCCTGGCACCGGCCTGGGTTATACCGGCGATACCGGACTGGACGACAGTAGCAAGAGCTATCGTCTGGTGGAGTTTTTCGATTGGCAGGTTACGCCGCGTTTCGGCGGACAGGTTCAGGCGGTGTACCAGAAGGACATCCGCCCCGACGGAGCCGACCAGGACTGGCTGTCCCTGGGGGTTCGCCCGGCGTATGCCATCACCGATCAATTCAAGCTGGTGGCCGAGCTAGGCCATGACCAGGTGCAGGCCAGCGATGGAACCCGCAAGCTGAGCAAATTCACCTTTGCCCCCACCTGGTCGCCCAAGGGCCCGGAGTTCTGGGCGCGTCCGGAAATACGCCTGTATTACACCTATGCCAGTTGGAACGAGGCGGCCAAGCGTGCAGCCAATGAACTGGCGGCCGGCTCGGCCCTCTCCGACACCGGTGCGTTTGGCGGTGCGCGACATGGCTCCAACATCGGCCTGCAGGTCGAATACTGGTGGAAATGACCCGTGTAGCGCGGGTCGCTGATCGCTGCGAGCCCGCGCTGCGAAAAAGAACAGACAGCAACAGGTGAAGTCATCATGAACACAACGCAACCTTTGCAATTGCTCGCACCGCTGTCCGGGGTCCTGATGCCTCTGGACCGTGTGCCGGATCCGGTCTTCTCCAGCCGGGTGGTGGGGGATGGCCTGTGCATCGATCCGACCTCACAGACTCTTTGCGCGCCATTGTCCGGGGTCATCGACACGCTTCAGGACAGTGCCCATGCGGTGAGTATCACCGCTGACAATGGCGTCCAGGTGTTGCTGCACATTGGTCTGGACACGGTCAATCTGGCGGGCAAGGGATTCACCTCGAGGGTCACGGTGGGGCAACGGGTCGAGGCCGGACAGGCGCTGATCGATTTCGATGCCGACTACATTGCCTTGCATGCGCGCAGTCTGTTGACGCTGATGCTGGTGGTCAGCGGCGAACCCTTCAGCCTGCTTGCGGAGGAGGCCAGTTGCATCGAGAGTGGCGCGCCGTTGTTGCAGGTGCGCTCAGGTGAGCAAGGGGCGGTCGACGAGGCGCGGCAAGGCTCGGTGCTGTTTTCCAAGCCGCTGATCGTGCCCAATGAAAGTGGCCTGCATGCCCGTCCTGCCGCTGTGCTCGCCCAGGCGGCCAAGGGGTTCGAGGCCACTGTCCAACTGCATAAGCAGCAGGCCAGTGCCAACGCCAAGTCCGTGGTGGCGATCATGGCGTTGCAGACGGCCAAGGGCGACAGCGTGCAGATCAGCGCCGCCGGCCCCCAGGCCGGGCAGGCCATCGAGGCGCTGGAACAGTTGCTGTTGTCAGGCTGCGGCGAAGGCGTGCAGGCGCCGTTGACGCTGACGCCAGTCATGTCCGTCGAACCGTCGATGCCCGATCGACTGCGCGGTGTATGCGCATCGCCCGGCTCGGCGTTTGGCGAAGTGGTCCAGATTGCCTCGCAGGCGTGGGACATCGACGAGTCGGGTGTCGGCATCGAGGCTGAGCAGGCGGTCCTGGATCAAGGGCTGGAGCAGGCGATGCAAGCCTTGAAGGCATTGCAGGACGAGGCGGCGGGCAGTGTCCAGGCGCAGATTTTTCGTGCCCATCAAGAGTTGTTGGAAGATCCCACCCTGCTGGAGCAGGCCCAAGCCTTGATCGCCGAGGGCAAGAGCGCGGCATTTGCCTGGAAAGCCGCCACCGAGGCGAGCGCTGCGCTGTTCCAGCAGTTGGGCAGCGCTTTGCTGGCCGAGCGCGCAACGGATCTGGCCGATGTCGGGCAACGGGTGCTCAAGCTGATCCTTGGGGTGCAGGACAATGCCTGGCACCTGCCCGAGCAGGCGATCCTGGTGGCCGAGCAACTGACACCGTCCCAGACCGCCAGCCTCGACACCTCACGCATCGGCGGTTTCGTCACTGTGGGCGGCGGCGCCACCAGCCATGTCGCGATCCTGGCCCGTGCGCTGGGCCTGCCCTCGTTGTGTGGCGTGGCGCAATCGGTGTTGGCCCTGGCTAACGGTACCCGAGTGTTGCTGGACGCCGACGGTGGTGAACTGCATGTAAATCCGTCGCCGGCCCTGATCGAGCAACGCCAGGCCGCGGGTGACCGGCAGCGCCAGCGACATCAGCATGACCTCGAACAGGCGGCCCAGGCGGCGCGTACTCTGGATGGCCATCGCGTCGAAGTCAGTGCCAATGTCGGGTCGCTGCGGGACGTGGAACAGTCCATGACGTTGGGAGGCGAAGGGGTCGGCTTGTTGCGCTCCGAACTGCTCTACCTGGAGCGCGTGCAGCCACCTGGCCACGATGAGCAAGCGGCCCTGTACAGCGCCGTCGCCCGGGTCCTGGGGCCTGAGCGCAACCTGGTGGTTCGCACCCTGGATGTGGGCGGGGACAAGCCGCTGGCCTACGTGCCGATGGCTCATGAGGCCAATCCGTTCCTGGGCATGCGCGGCATTCGCCTGTGCCTGGAGCGACCCCAGCTGCTGCGCGAACAGTTCCGGGCCATTCTTGCCTGTGCGGGGCTGGCGCGGCTGCACATCATGTTGCCCATGGTCACGCAACTGGCGGAGCTACGCCTGGCGCGGCAGATGCTGGACGAAGAGGTCCGCCACCTGGGACTCAAGCAGGCGCCGAAGCTGGGCATCATGATCGAGGTGCCGGCGGCGGCGCTGATGGCCGACCTGTTCGCCCCTGAAGTGGATTTCTTCTCCATCGGCACCAACGATTTGACCCAATACACCCTGGCCATGGACCGGGATCACCCGCGCCTGGCCAGCCAGGCCGACAGCCTGCATCCCTCGGTGTTGCGCCTGATCGCCCGTACGGCCGAGGCCGCTCGCACCCACGGCAAATGGGTCGGAGTGTGTGGCGCGTTGGCCTCGGACCCCCTGGCGGTGCCGGTGTTGCTGGGCTTGGGCGTCGATGAGTTATCGGTCAGCGTGCCGCTGATTCCGACGATCAAGGCCTGCGTGCGGGAATGGAACCTGGACGAGTGCCACACTCTGGCTCAGCGGGCCTTGGCCCAGGAAAGCGCCGAGCAGGTGCGTGACCTCCTGCGTACTCACTCATCCACGGGCAGCCCGGCCCCCATGGCCATGGAGCACTGAACATGTTCGACAAATTGCAAAAGGCATTCTGGAAAGCCTTGACCCCGGACCTGGTACCGGAAGAACCCAAGCGGCCGACAGCGGTGGAAGGATTGGCGCCGGCCCTCATCGTCGCGTTGGGCGGTGCGGAAAACCTCAAGTCCCATCAGGCTGTGGCGTTGACGCGACTGCGGGTGGAACTGCGGGATACGGCGCGGATTGACCGGATGGGGTTGAGTGCCGCCGGCGTGGCAGGGGTGATGACGCTGGATAACGGCGTGGTGCATCTGATCACTGGCTTGCAAGGCTGACTGTTCGCCGCAGGCAATCGGTGTGCGCCCAGGCGTGTCCTATACTCCTGGCACCATCACGGCGACGGCCACGTCGCAAGGAGCCGGCCATGAACAACACCCAACGACTCGCCGCCTTGCGCATGGTTTTGATCGTGGTCGGCCTGATCGCCGTCTTCGCGATCTGGCCGCTGATGAACCTGTGGCCGTCCGGGTGGGCGTGGCACAGCGGCCATTCCCACTATCCGTTGATGATTGTCGGCATCTACGCCACCCTCGGTGTGTTCCTGCTGATGGCCTCGCGCGATCCGATGAAACACCTGAGCCTGATCTGGTTCACGGTGTGGTCCAGCCTCGTGCACGGCGCGATCATGGCGGTGCAATCCTTCGGGGTCGAGATGGACGGAATGGACCATTACGGCCACTTGCTCGGCGACGTGCCTGCGTTATTCGTCGTCGCGGCAGCGCTGGCGTTCTTGACGCCGCGGGGTGAGAAGGCGCGGTCGTTGGCCGGGTGATCCTCGCGTTCCGGAGTGCTTGAAAAGTCCTGTAGATAATCTCCCCAGGGCTTTTCATTTTGCCGAGCTGACGGTTTCCTCTGCTTGTGATGGCTTCTGCCGGTGACTGCCGCCGGTACCGTCACCTTTGGCTACGATTCCGGATCATGCGCGAGCATTACGACGCGTCGTCGACAATTGCACTACTCGTCGCGAAAGAAGGTCGGCGGTCGCCGGGTTTGGTTTTCGAAGAACTGGACACTCTGGTGGGATGACCACCCAGGTTGGAAGGGCGCCCATTGGGCGCCCTTGGCGCATCCAACCAGCCAGCGCGACAATCCTTCACTTAATCTTTCCCAATTGCGGGTGTATCGTATTCGCCTTTTGCGGACCCGCCGGTCCGCGCAGATTCAATAGGTGGTTGCGTTCATGTCCTTTACCCGTCGCCAAATCCTCGGTGGCCTGGCCGGTCTTGTTGTTGTAGGCGTTGGCGCGGGAGGCGCATCGCGGTATTGGCTGGGCAAGCGGGCGGATGCCGAGGCTGGCCACGACTACGAATTGATCGCCGCGCCCCTGGACGTGGAGTTGGTGGCCGGGCACAAGACCCCGGCCTGGGCATTCGGGCCTTCGGCGCCGGGCACAGAGCTGCGGGTGCGCCAGGGCGAGTGGTTGCGGGTGCGGTTCATCAATCACCTGCCGGTGGCCACCACGATCCATTGGCACGGGATCCGCCTGCCGCTGGAGATGGACGGCGTGCCTTACGTCTCGCAATTGCCGGTGCTGCCGGGCGAGTACTTCGACTACAAGTTCCGCGTGCCGGACGCTGGCAGCTATTGGTACCACCCTCACGTCAACAGCAGCGAGGAGCTAGGCCGTGGCCTCGTGGGGCCGTTGATCGTCGAGGAGCGTGAACCCACCGGTTTCAAATACGAACAGACCCTGAGCCTCAAGAGCTGGCACGTGGATGAACAGGGCGCGTTCGTCGAATTCAGTGTTCCCCGCGAAGCGGCCCGTGGCGGTACCGCCGGGCGGTTGGCGACCATCAATGGCGTGCCGCAGGCGGTGATTGACCTGCCGGCCGGGCAGATCACCCGGGTGCGCCTGCTCAACCTGGACAACACGCTGACGTACCGCATCAATATTCCCGGCGTTGAAGCGCAGATCTATGCGCTGGACGGCAACCCCATCGAACCGCGCCCGTTGGGCAAGGAATACTGGCTGGGCCCGGGCATGCGCATTTGCCTGGCGATCAAGGCGCCGCCGGCCGGGGAAGAACTGTCGTTGCGCAACGGCCCGGTGCGCCTGGGTACCTTGCGTTCGGTGGCCAATAACGATGCCCCCACCCAGTGGCCGCCCGCGCTGCCCGCCAATCCGGTGGCCGAGCCGGACCTGGCCAATGCCGAGAAACTCAACTTCAATTTCGAATGGGTCGGTTCGGTGTCGGTCAACGTGGACAACGGCAAGCCGCCGAGCCTGTGGCAGATCAATGGCAAGGCCTGGGACATCACCGACAAGACCTGCGCCGACCGGCCGATTGCCACGCTGAAGAAAGGCCAGAGCTACATTTTCGAATTGAAGAACATGACCCAGTACCAGCATCCGATCCATTTGCACGGCATGAGCTTCAAGGTGATTGCGTCCAACCGGCACAAGGTGGTGCCGTATTTCACCGATACCTATTTGCTGGGCAAGAACGAGCGGGCGCAGGTGGCACTGGTGGCGGATAACCCGGGGGTGTGGATGTTCCATTGCCACGTGATCGACCACATGGAAACCGGTCTGATGGCCGCGATCGAGGTGGCGTGATGCGCCAGGTTCGCCCCGCCAGAATCATCGACCGCAGCCGTGACCAGGACTTCATGCGCGAAGCCCTGGCCCTTGCCGCCCAAGGCGCGGCCCTGGGCGAAGTGCCGGTGGGGGCGGTGCTGGTGCAGGATGGCGAGATCATCGGGCGCGGCTTCAATTGCCCGATCAGCGGCCACGACCCCAGCGCCCACGCGGAAATGGTCGCCATCCGCGCCGCCGCCCAGGCCGTGAGCAACTATCGCCTGCCGGGCAGCACCCTCTACGTCACGCTGGAGCCATGCAGCATGTGCGCCGGCCTCATCGTCCACTCACGCATCGCCCGGGTCGTCTACGGCGCCCTGGAACCCAAGGCCGGCATTGTCCAGAGCCAGGGGCAGTTCTTCAGCCAGGGCTTCTTGAATCATCGGGTGTTGTTCGAGGGTGGGGTGTTGGCGGAGGAGTGCAGCGTGGTGTTGAGCGAGTTTTTCAAGGCCCGCAGAGCCAAAGACTGAACACGACCCCGTGGGAGCGAACATCCGTGGGAGCAAGGCTTGCCCGCGATGAACGATAACGCGGCCTTGCTATAGATCGCGGTGCCCGTCATCGCGGGCAAGCCTTGCTCCCACAGATTCACTCCCACAGGTTCACTCCCACAGGTTCACTCCCACAGGTTCACTCCCACAGGTTCACTCCCACAGAGGCCCTCTCACAGAGGCCCTCTCACAGGGGGCTCGGCGATTTATTTACGCGCCACAATCACCGCCCGCATCGGCGCCGGCAGCCCTTCGATGGTCTTGCCGTGGTCGGCGGGGTCGAGGAAGTCGCTCAGCGACTGGTACTTCATCCATTCGGTGCTGCGCTGTTCCTGCACCGTCGTCAGGCTGACGTCGACGCAGCGCACGTCGCTGAACCCGGCGCGGCGCAGCCAGCGTTCCAGGGCCGGCACCGAGGGCAGGAACCACACGTTGCGCATCTGCGCGTAGCGATCCTCGGGCACCAGCACCTGATGTTCATCGCCCTCGATCACCAGGGTCTCCAGCACCAGCTCACCGCCCTTGACCAGGCAGTCCTTGAGCGCGAGCAAGTGTTCGATCGGCGAGCGGCGATGGTAGAACACCCCCATGGAGAACACCGTGTCGAAACCTTCGAGATCCGGCGGCAGGTCTTCGAACGGGAACGGCAAGTGCCAGGCGTTGGGCTGCGACAGGTAGCGCTGCACCGCCTGGAACTGGCAGAAGAACAGCCAGTTGGGGTCGACGCCGATCACGGTGTCGGCCCCGGCCCCGAGCATCCGCCACATGTAGTAGCCATTGCCGCAGCCCACATCGAGGATACGCTTGCCCTTGAGGTCCAGGTGCGGCGCCACCCGCGACCATTTCCAGTCCGAGCGCCATTCGGTGTCCACGTGCACGCCAAACAGGTCGAACGGCCCTTTGCGCCAGGGCGACAGGCCCATCAGCGCGGTGCGCATTTGCACCCGGGTTTCGTCGGAACAATCGGTGTCGAGCGTCAGGCCGTTCAGCAGGTCGACGGTGGTGGGCTGCAAAACCGGCAGCGCATCGAGGGCGCTCTGCCAGCGCTCCAGGTCGCCGTGGCCCTTTTCCATCTTGCGGTCGAGCTGCGCCTGCAACGTGGCGGCCCAATCGGCCAGGGGCGTGCCGGCCAGATGGCGGGCGAGGGGGGACAGATCAATCATGGCAGGGCAATCAACGAGGCAAAGTTAAGGCATTGGAACCAGGGCACGACTTTCGAGAACCCGGCCGCCAGCAGGCGCTCGCGGTGTTCTTCAAGGCTGTCAGGTTTCATGACGTTTTCGATGGCGCTGCGTTTCTGGGCGATTTCCAGTTCGCTGTAGCCGTTGGCGCGCTTGAATGCCACGTGCAGGTCGGTGAGCAACGCGTGCTCCTGGGCGTCGTTGAAACGCAGCTTTTCCGACAGGATCAGCGCGCCGCCAGGCAGCAGCGATTGGCGGATGCGGCCCAGCAACGCGGTGCGCTGCTCGGGGGCGATGAATTGCAGGGTGAAATTCAATGCCACCACCGAGGCGGGCTGGAACGCCAGGGCGAGGATATCGCCTTCGACCACCTCGACCGGGAGCAATTCCTGGAACATCGAATCCTGGCCGTTCAGGTATTCGCGGCAGCGCTCGACCATGGCCGCCGAGTTATCCACAGCGATGACCCGGCAACCGTCGGTGCGCACGTGGCGGCGCAGCGCCTGGGTCACCGCGCCCAGGGACGAGCCCAGGTCGTAGAGCACGCTGCCTGGCTGGGCGAATTGCGCGGCGAGCACGCCCAGGTTCTCGACGATGGTCGGGTAGCCCGGCACCGACCGCTTGATCATGTCCGGAAACACCCGCACCACGTCTTCGTTGAAGGCGAAGTCAGGCACCTGGGCCAAGGGTTGGGCGAATAGGCGATCGGGCTCTTTGCTCACGATGGTTCCAGCGGCAGGGTGGTGAAAAGGCCGGCATTTTAACCAAAAAAGCTGTGGGAGCGAGTTTTGTGGGAGCAAGGCTTGCTCGCGATAAAGGCACCGCGGTCTATAGCAAGACCGCATTATCGTTCATCGCGGGCAAGCCTTGCTCCCACAGAGCCTTCCCACAGAGCCTTGCCCACAGCGCTCTCGCCCACATTAATCTTTTTCAGTATGGCTTTCGGCTGAACGCCGAGGCGGTGATGCCCCATTGGCCCAGCCAATAGCTGAGGATGATCAGGTAGGGCGCGGCGTGGAAGGGCGCGACGAAGCGGTTGATGCCGATCATGCTGTCGGACACCACGAAGGCCAGCGCGCCGGCGGCGGCCAGCCAGGCCGAGCGCCGGGGGACCTGGGTGCCCAGTCGCGCCAGCGCGCGCCAGAGCATGGCGCTGATGACCAGGCCATAAACCACTACCGGGATCAGCAACGGCCCGAGGCCACTGGACACCAGGACGCCCAACAGCAGCGCGCCGATGCCCAGCGCCAGCGCGAGCGGTAGCAGCGCCGGCCGGCGGCTGTCACCGAGGTAGGCTTTCAGGTAGGCCAGGTGCGCCAACAGGAACGCGCCCAGGCCGAACACGAACAGGTCCCCGGGCCAGGCCAGCAGCACATCGCCCACCAGCGAAAAAATCAGCCCGAGGCTGATCCAGCGCCGGTATTCGCCGGGCGGCGCATCGTGCAACCAGCCCAGCAGGGCCAGCACCGGCATGGGCTTGACCAACAGGCACAACAGCGTGGCGTGCATGGCCAGGCCATAGAGATAGGTGGCCGCGCCCATCAGCGCCAGGATCAGCCAACCCACGGTCAGTTCACCGCAATGGCGCAGTCGAAGGTTTCCACGGGCGGCACTTCCGGTGCCCAGGGTTGTTGATAGGTCAGGCGCAGGCGGCCGGTGCCGGCGGCGAATGCCTGGAAGCGCCAGGTGGACACACCGGCAGCGCCGACGATGCCGGCGTCTTCCGGATTGCGGTAGACCTCGGGGCCAAGGCTTTTCAGCACGCCGCCCGCCGAATCCTGGATCGCCCAGCGATACCCGGTGGTGGGGTTGCTGGGCAGGCTCAGGATCAGGTTTTGTCCGTTATTGAGCCTTACCGGGCACTGGCTGAGTTTTTCCACGGTCACGTTGTTGCTGGTTTGCGTGGCGCAGGCGCTCAGCAGGGCGAGGCTGAGGGGGACGAGCAGGCGAGTGGGGGTCATAGGGGCTCCAGCATTCACGACGAACGGCGAGCATAACCGAAGATGATACTGGGTGTGTCAGCTGGGAATGGTTGGGAGCTGATGGCGCCATCGCGGGCAAGCCTTGCTCCCACAATCTTTGTCGCACACCCAATCTGTGAACAACATTGACCCTGTGGGAGCAAGGCTTGCCCGCGATGGGGCCTGCACAGGCGCTACCGTTCTATCAGAACAACACCTTCGCCACATCCGTGAACCGCTTGGCGAAATGCACCGTCATGCCGTCCTTTAGGTAGTCCGGCAGTTCTTCGAAGTTGCCCCGGTTGGCTTCCGGCAGGATCAGTTCGTTGATCTTCTGCCGGCGCGCCGCGATCACTTTCTCACGGACCCCGCCAATCGGCAGCACGTGCCCGGTCAGGGTCAGTTCGCCGGTCATCGCCACGCCTTTCTTCGGTGGCTGGTTGCGGGCCAGGGAGAGCAGGGCGCTGGCCATGGTGACGCCGGCGCTCGGGCCGTCCTTGGGCGTGGCGCCTTCCGGCACGTGCAAGTGCACGAAGGCTTCGTCGAAGAACTTCGGGTCACCACCGAATTGCTTGAGGTGGGAGCTGACGTAGCTGTGGGCAATTTCCGCCGACTCTTTCATCACCTCGCCCAGTTGCCCGGTCAGCTTGAAGCCTCGATTGAGGGTATGGATGCGCGTCGCTTCGATCGGCAGGGTCGCGCCGCCCATGCTGGTCCAGGCCAGGCCGGTGATCACGCCGACGCCGGACAACACCTGTTCATTGCGGAACACCGGTTTGCCCAGGGACGCCTCTAGGTCTTTCGGCCCGAGCTTGATCACCGCCTTCGGCTCGTCGATCAACTTGATCACCGCCTTGCGCACCAGCTTGCCCAGTTGTTTTTCCAACTGGCGCACCCCGGCTTCACGGGCGTAACCGTCGATCAGGGCCTTGAGGGCGCTGTCGCTGATGCTCAGGCTGCCCTTGGACACCCCGGCCTTGGCCAGTTGCTTGGGCCACAGGTGCCGCTTGGCGATGGCGACTTTCTCTTCGGTGATGTAGCCCGACAGGCGAATGACTTCCATCCGGTCCAGCAGCGGGCCGGGGATCGAATCCAGGGTGTTGGCGGTGCAGACGAACAGCACTTTGGACAGGTCCAGGCGCATGTCCAGGTAATGATCGAGAAACTCGACGTTCTGTTCCGGGTCGAGGGTTTCCAGCAAGGCCGAAGCCGGGTCGCCCTGGTAGCTCTGGCCCATCTTGTCGATTTCGTCGAGCATGATCACCGGGTTCATCACTTCGACATCTTTAAGCGCCTGCACCAGCTTGCCCGGCTGGGCGCCGATGTAGGTGCGCCGATGCCCCTTGATCTCGGCTTCGTCGCGCATACCGCCGACGCTGAAGCGGTAGAACGGCCGCCCCAGGGATTCGGCAATGGACTTGCCGACGCTGGTCTTGCCCACGCCGGGCGGGCCCACCAACAGGACAATGGAACCGCTGATCTCGCCCTTGTAGGCGCCAACGGCGAGGAACTCCAGGATCCGGTCCTTGATGTCGTCCAGCCCGGCGTGGTGCTGGTCGAGCACCTTGCGCGCATGCTTGAGGTCGAGCTTGTCCTGGCCGTATACGCCCCAGGGCACCGAGGTCGCCCAGTCCAGGTAGTTGCGGGTGACAGCATATTCCGGCGAACCGGTCTCCAGGATGGAGAGTTTGTTCATTTCCTCCTCGATGCGCTTCTGCGCCTGGATCGACAGCGTCTTGCCTTCCAGGCGTTGCTCGAACTGTTCGAGGTCGGCGCTGCGGTCGTCCTTGGTCAGGCCCAGCTCCTGCTGGATCACCTTGAGCTGTTCCTTGAGGAAGAATTGGCGCTGATGTTCGCCGATCTTGTTGTTGACCTCGGCGGAAATCTCTTTCTGCAGGCGCGCCACCTCGACTTCCTTGCGCAGCATCGGCAGGACTTTCTCCATGCGCTTGAGCATGGGCACGCAGTCAAGCACTTCCTGCAACTCACTGCCGGTGGCGGAAGTCAGGGCTGCGGCGAAATCGGTCAGGGGCGACGGGTCGTTGGGGCTGAAGCGGTTGAGGTAGTTCTTCAGCTCTTCGCTGTACAACGGGTTGAGCGGCAGCAGTTCCTTGATGGCATTGATCAGCGCCATGCCGTAGGCCTTGACCTCGTCAGTCGGCTCGCTGGGCTGGTGCGGGTATTCGACTTCCACCAGGTACGGTGGGCGATGGTGCTTGAGCCAGGTGCGGATGCGCACCCGGGTCAGGCCCTGGGCAACGAACTGCAATTTGCCGCCTTCACGACTGGCGTGGTGGACCTTGACCAGGGTGCCGTACAGCGGCAGCGCCGACGTATCGAAATGGCGCGGGTCTTCCTGGGGCGTGTCCATGAAGAACAGCGCCAGGGAATGGTGTTCGGACTTGGCCACCAGTTCCAGGGTTTCGGCCCACGGTTCTTCATTGACGATGACCGGCAGCACCTGGGCCGGGAAGAAGGGGCGATTGTGGATGGGGATGATGTAGACCTTGTCCGGCAGGTTCTGGCCGGGCAGGGCCAGGCCGGTGCCGGAGGCGGAATGTTCGATGTGTTCGGAGTCTGCGTAATCGTTCGCGGTTTCAGTAGAGTGCTGGTCGCTCATGGGGCACCTGCGCAATGGAGTATGGGTCTTAGATGGGGCAGGTGGGGGCTGGTTTCAATGGCGGGCGATTGTTAGTGGTTATTTCATCGGCGGCTGTTCAGGCAGGGGACAGGTTGGCGTGGCGAGGCATGGAGCCCTCGCCACGCCAACCGCCTAGGCGACCTGGTTCAAGTCGTTGTGGCGTGTTTCCTTCAGGCACAGCACGGCGATGACGCTGAGCAGGGCGGCCGCCGAGACATAGCCGCCGACATAGCTCAAGCCGCCCATCGCCACCAGTTTCTGGGCGAAGAACGGAGCGGCCGAGGCGCCGACGATGCCACCCAGATTGTAGGCCGCCGAGGCGCCGGTGTAGCGCACGTGGGTCGGGAACAGTTCCGGCAGCAGGGCGCCCATGGGGGCGAAGGTCACGCCCATCAGGAACAGCTCGATGCACAGGAACAACGCCACGCCGCCGGTCGAACCCTGGGTCAGCAGGGGTTCCATGAGGAAGCCCGAGGCAATCGCCAGCAGGCCGCCGCCGATCAGCACCGGCTTGCGTCCGTAACGATCGCTGGCCCAGGCCGAAAGCGGTGTGGCGGCGGCCATGAACAGCACGGCGAAGCACAGCAGGCCGAGGAAGGTCTCGCGACTGTAGCCGAGGGTGGCCACGCCGTAGCTCAGGGAAAACACCGTCGAGATATAGAACAGCGCGTAGCACACCACCATCGCCGCCGCGCCCAGCAAGGTCGGCGCCCAGTACTGGCTGAACAGCTCGACCAACGGCACTTTCACCCGTTCCTGGCGGGCCACGGCGTTGGCGAACACCGGGGTTTCGTGGAGCTTGAGCCGCACATAAAGACCGACCATCACCAGTACGGCACTGAGCAGGAATGGAATGCGCCAGCCCCAGGCGCGGAACTGCTCGTCATCCAGGCCCATGGCCAGGCTCAGGAACAGCCCGTTGGCCGCCAGGAAGCCGATGGAGGGGCCCAGTTGCGGGAACATGCCGAACCAGGCGCGCTTGCCTTTCGGCGCATTCTCGGTGGCGAGCAGCGCCGCGCCGCCCCATTCACCGCCCAGGCCCAGGCCCTGGCCGAAACGCAGCAGGCACAGCAGGACCGGGGCCCAGGCGCCAATACTGGCGTAGCCGGGCAGCACGCCGATGAGGGTGGTGCACACGCCCATCAGCAGCAGGGACGCCACCAGCGTGGACTTGCGCCCGATCCGGTCGCCGAAGTGGCCAAACAGCGCCGAGCCCAGTGGACGGGCGAGAAAGGCGATGCCGAAGGTCAGGAACGACGACAGCATCTGTGCCGTGCCGGAGGTTTGTGGAAAGAACACCGGCCCGATCACCAGGGCGGCGGCGGTGGCGTAGACGTAGAAGTCGTAGAACTCGATGGCGGTGCCGATGAAGCTCGCGGTGGCCACGCGGGTGGCGGAGTTCGTCGGCTGGGCAGGCACGGCGTCGTTGCAGGTCGTGGTGGTCATGCAGTTGTCCCTGACAGTCATGTGCTCCGTGGGAGCGAATTATTATGGTCGAACACCCAGGGATGTGGGCGGGAATCCTTTCGCTGTTTCGGGTAGGAACAGTCGCAGGACTGATGCGGATTTTGCCGATGGTCGGGCGGGAACCGGCTGAGTGCAGGGTAGACGCAGGGTTCGATAAGCGGCTTGAGTATAGGAAGGGGGCTAACGATTCGACAATATGTATTGTTGCGAGGGGATTTATCCCCGCTGGGGTGCGCAGTGGCCCTCAAACTGCTGGCCCAGTTGCGTCAGGCTCGGCGCACCGTTTTTGGGGACTGCTTCGCAGTCCAGCGGGGATAAATCCCCTCGCCACAACAGTGTTCCACACGGTGCCTACTGGGGCTCATAAAACAGCAGGCACCGAACTGTTATGCCACGCCAGTACCTGGCTGACGCGGTTGTCCACGGTCTCGATGATTTCCAGCCGGTAGCGACCGATCTTCAGGCACACCGGGCTTTCGGGAATGGTTTCCAGCGCTTCGGTCACCAGCCCGTTGAGGGTCTTGGGGCCGTCGCACGGCAGGTGCCAGCCGAGGGTCCGGTTCAGCTCGCGGATCGACGCCGCGCCGTCGATCATCAGGCGGCCATCGGGCTGGGGATGCACGTGGGGATTGTCGAGGCTGTGCTCGCTTTCGAACTCGCCGACGATCTCTTCGAGGATGTCTTCCAGGGTGACGATGCCCAGCACCTCGCCGTATTCGTCCACCACCATGCCCAGGCGCCGTTGCTGCTTGTGGAAGTTCAGCAGCTGCAACTGCAGCGGGGTGCTTTCCGGTACGAAGTAGGGTTCGTGGGAGGCGGCCAGCAGGGCCTCCTTGGTCAGGCTGGCGTCGGCCAGCAGATGACGGATCTGGCGGGTATTGAGCACCGCTTCGACCTGGTTGATATCGCTGTGGAACACTGGCAAGCGAGTCCGCCGGTTCAGGCGCAACTGCTCGATGATCTCGTCGATGGGATCGTCGAGGTTGATCCCGTCGACCTCGCTGCGAGGGACCAGGATGTCGTTGACGGTGATGTTGTCCAGGGCATGGATGCCGGAAATCGGGTGCAACCGGCCGCCGCTGTGCTCGGGTTCGTGCTCGTTGCGCGGCGGCGTGGGCATTTCGTCGTCGCTCTGCTGCACCACGCTGGCCTTGCGGGCGAATGGCCGCAGCAGCAATTGGCTGATGGCGTCGAGCAGCCAGGCCAGCGGATAAAGGATCTTCAGCGGCACGCCCAGCAAGGCGTTGCCGAGCCCCAGCACCGCATCGGGATGGCGGCTGGCCAGGGTGCGCGGCAGGTAGTCGGCGAACACCAGCAAGGCGACGCTGGTGCCGAGCCAGGCGGCCCAGGGACCGTTTTCCAGCCAGGCGAAAATCCCCAGCAAGGTGCCGATGACCACGGCCAGGGTGCGGCACAGGGTGTTGCACAGGACCAGGCTGATCAGCGCGAACTTCAGCGGCGCGACGGGTTTGTCAGTGGCCCGGGACGCCTTGCGCTGGGCCAGCAGGTGCTGCTGGGCCGCTTCCACGGCGGTGAACAGGGCCGACCAGAGGATCAGCACGACCCACACGGCGAGCAGCGGCGCCACGGGCAACGTATCCATCAGGGCCGTCCGTCACACATGCAGGATGTATTCGCGCACCAGCTTGCTGCCGAAGTACGCGAGCATCAGCAGGCAGAAGCCGGCGAGGGTCCAGCGGATGGCCTTGTGGCCGCGCCAGCCCAGGCGGTTGCGACCCCACAGCAGGACGCTGAAGACCACCCAGGCCAGGCAGGCCAGCAGGGTCTTGTGCACCAGGTGCTGGGCGAACAGGTTCTCGACGAACAGCCAACCGGAGATCAGCGACAGCGACAGCAGCGTCCAGCCGGCCCAGAGGAAACCGAACAGCAGGCTTTCCATGGTTTGCAGCGGCGGGAAGTTGCGGATCAGCCCGGACGGGTGCTTGTTCTTGAGCTGGTGGTCCTGCACCAGCAGCAGCAAGGCCTGGAAGACCGCGATGGTGAACAGGCCATAGGCGAGGACCGACAGCAGGATGTGGGCCAGGATACCCGGCTCCTCGTCGATGACCTGCACCGTGCCCGACGGCGCGAACTGCGCCAGCAGCACCGTCGCCAGCCCCAGCGGGAACAGCAGCACCAGGAGGTTTTCCACCGGGATGCGCGAGCAGGCCAGCAGCGTCAGGGCAATCACGGCCACGGCGATCAGGCTGGCGGCGTTGAAGAAATCCAGGCCCAGGCCGATCGGCGTCATCAGGTGGGTATAAAGGCTGGCCGCGTGGCCGAGCACCGCCAGCACGCCAAGCGTGACCAGCAGGCGCTTGTTCGCCTTGGCGCCGGAGGCCAGGCGGGTGCCTTGATAGAGGGTCGCAGCGGCGTAGAGGCAGGCGGCGGCGAGTGTGGCAAGCAAGCTGGGTGGCAAGGGGAGCATAAATCCTGTTAGGCAGGCCCGAAAGTCGCTGAGTTTGGCATAGAACCCCCGCCACACGAAAGACCGGCAGGTGTACGACGCACGCTTCTTCGCTATAATCCGCGACCTGCCCACGCCGCAGGCTCGCCGAGCACATTTTTCACGGTCTGGGCCGCCATTATCCCGGTCTCATCTGGGCCTGAAAGGATCGCGCATGTTTGAAAACCTAACCGACCGTCTCTCGCAGACGCTGCGCCATGTCACCGGCAAGGCGAAACTGACCGAGGACAACATCAAAGACACCCTGCGCGAAGTGCGCATGGCGTTGCTCGAAGCCGACGTCGCGCTGCCGGTGGTCAAGGACTTCGTCAACTCGGTCAAGGAACGCGCCGTCGGCACCGAGGTGTCGCGCAGCCTGACGCCGGGCCAGGCGTTCGTGAAGATCGTCCAGGCCGAACTCGAAAGCCTGATGGGCGCGGCCAACGAAGACCTGAACCTGAGCGCCGTCCCGCCCGCCGTGGTGCTGATGGCCGGCCTGCAGGGCGCGGGCAAGACCACCACGGCCGGCAAGCTGGCGCGCCTGCTCAAGGAGCGCAAGAAGAAGTCGGTGATGGTGGTGTCCGCGGACGTCTACCGTCCGGCGGCGATCAAGCAGCTGGAAACCCTGGCCAACGACATCGGCGTGACCTTCTTCCCGTCCGACCTGAGCCAGAAGCCGGTGGACATCGCCCAGGCCGCCATAAAGGAAGCCAGGCTCAAGTTCATCGACGTGGTGATCGTCGATACCGCCGGTCGCCTGCACATCGATGACGAGATGATGGGCGAGATCAAGGCATTGCATGCCGCGATCAATCCGGTGGAAACCCTGTTCGTGGTCGATGCCATGACCGGCCAGGACGCGGCCAACACCGCCAAGGCGTTTGGCGATGCGCTGCCGCTGACCGGCGTGATCCTGACCAAGGTCGACGGCGATGCCCGTGGCGGTGCCGCGTTGTCGGTCCGCGCCATCACCGGCAAGCCGATCAAGTTCATCGGCATGGGCGAGAAGAGCGAGGCGCTCGAACCGTTCCACCCCGAGCGTATCGCTTCGCGCATCCTCGGCATGGGCGACGTGCTCAGCCTGATCGAGCAGGCCGAACAGACTCTCGACAAGGAAAAGGCCGATAAGCTGGCCAAGAAGCTGAAGAAGGGCAAGGGCTTCGACCTCGAGGACTTCCGCGACCAGCTGCAACAAATGAAGAACATGGGCGGCCTCGGCGGCCTCATGGACAAGCTGCCGAGCATCGGTGGCGTGAACCTGGCGCAAATGGGCAACGCCCAGAGCGCGGCTGAAAAGCAGTTCAAGCAGATGGAAGCCATCATCAACTCCATGACCCCGGCCGAGCGCCGCGACCCCGAGCTGATCAGCGGTTCGCGCAAGCGCCGTATCGCCATGGGCTCCGGCACCCAGGTGCAGGACATCGGTCGCTTGATCAAGCAGCACAAGCAGATGCAGAAGATGATGAAGAAATTCTCCGCCAAGGGCGGGATGGCCAAGATGATGCGCGGCATGGGCGGCATGCTGCCCGGCGGCGGCATGCCCAAGCTGTAAGGATCCTCGCGCCGGCAGCCATGCCGGCGCTGCCCACGGGGACGTGGGATCTCCAGCCAACCCGCCGCCGGCGGGCGCTGATCGCGGCAGATCTGAATGGCAGGCCGGCAGTCGCCGGAAAAAGTCATTTGCAAAAGTCAGGATATTCCTTAGAATATGCGGCCTTTCGGGCACCCATGCCCGCTGTGCATTTAGATTTGCAGCACCGACTACAGGAACGATGTTCACATGCTAACAATCCGTCTTGCCCTTGGCGGCTCCAAAAAGCGCCCGTTTTACCACCTGACCGTAACCGACAGCCGCAACCCGCGCGACGGTTCCCACAAAGAGCAGGTTGGTTTCTTCAACCCTATCGCCCGTGGTCAGGAAGTTCGTCTGTCCGTGAACCAAGAGCGCGTAGCCTACTGGCTGAGCGTGGGTGCACAACCTTCTGAGCGCGTTGCTCAGTTGTTGAAGGAATCGGCCAAGGCCGCGGCCTGAGCTATATGAACGCGACGCCAAAAGCGGCTGACGACCTGATCGTTGTCGGCAAGATTTATTCTGTTCATGGCGTTCGCGGCGAAGTGAAGGTGTATTCCTTTACTGATCCGATCAAGAACCTGTTGGACTACAAAGCCTGGACGCTCAAGCGCGAAGGCAGCGTGAAACAGGTGGAGCTGGTCAGCGGACGCGGGAACGACAAGTTCCTGGTCGCAAAGCTCAAGGGTCTCGATGATCGTGAAGAAGCGCGTCTTCTGGCCGGTTATGAGATCTGCGTGCCGCGCAACCTGTTCCCTGAACTGACCGACGGCGAGTACTACTGGTACCAGCTGGTGGGTCTGAAGGTTATCGACTCGCTCGGGCAACTGCTCGGAAAGATCGATCACCTGCTCGAGACCGGTTCGAACGATGTACTGGTGGTCAAGCCTTGCGTCGGCAGCCTGGATGATCGCGAACGCCTGTTGCCCTATACCGAGCAATGTGTGTTGGCCGTCGACCTGGAGGCGGGCGAGATGAAGGTGGAATGGGATGCGGATTTCTGAACGTGGCCAATTTGCGCGTTGAAGTCATCACGTTGTTTCCCGAGATGTTTTCCGCCATCAGCGAGTACGGCATAACCAGCCGCGCGGTGAAACAGGAGCTGTTGCAGCTCACCTGTTGGAATCCGCGGGACTACACCACGGATCGGCATCACACTGTGGACGATCGCCCGTTTGGCGGTGGTCCGGGCATGGTGATGAAGATCAAGCCCCTGGAAGATGCACTGGTTCAGGCCAGGGCGGCAGCCGGGGAGGGTGCGAAGGTGATCTACCTGTCGCCCCAAGGCCGCCAGCTGACTCAGTCGGCGGTACGCGAGCTGGCGAATTCGGATGCATTGATCCTGATTGCCGGCCGTTATGAAGGCATTGACGAGCGTTTCATTGAAGCTCATGTCGATGAAGAGTGGTCGATTGGCGACTATGTTCTGTCTGGCGGCGAGCTGCCGGCGATGGTCCTGATCGACGCGGTTACACGACTGCTGCCTGGAGCTTTAGGGCATGCAGATTCCGCTGAGGAAGATTCCTTTACGGATGGTCTGCTGGATTGCCCGCACTACACCCGACCGGAGGTGTATGCGGATCAGCGTGTTCCCGACGTGTTGCTGAGTGGCAACCACGCGCACATCCGGCGTTGGCGTTTACAGCAGTCCCTTGGCCGGACCTATGAACGACGCGCCGATCTTCTGGAAAGCCGCTCGCTTTCTGGAGAAGAGAAGAAGCTGCTCGAGGAATACATCCGCGAGCGGGACGATAGTTAACAACGTATCGATGGTAAGTCCGAGACTTGCCTTAGGAGCACAGCATGACTAACAAAATCATCCTTGCACTCGAAGCAGAGCAGATGACCAAAGAGATCCCTACCTTTGCCCCGGGCGACACCATTGTCGTTCAGGTGAAAGTGAAGGAAGGTGATCGTTCCCGTCTGCAAGCGTTCGAAGGCGTCGTTATCGCCAAGCGTAACCGCGGCGTGAACAGTGCTTTCACCGTTCGTAAAATCTCCAACGGTGTTGGCGTAGAGCGTACTTTCCAGACCTACAGCCCGCAAATCGACAGCATGGCTGTGAAGCGTCGCGGTGACGTGCGTAAAGCCAAGCTGTACTACCTGCGCGACCTGTCGGGTAAAGCAGCGCGCATCAAGGAAAAACTGGCTTAAGTCCAGCTTCCGATGCAAAAAAAGCAGCCTGCGGGCTGCTTTTTTGTTGCCTGCGATTGGCTCTTTGAGCACCCTGCCTGTGCCTGCATCCGTCATGAGTCTTAAATGCCAGCCATCGATCACCCCCTGATAGACCAGTTCCTCGATGCCTTGTGGTTGGAGAAGGGGCTGTCGGACAACACCCGCAATGCCTATCGAAGCGACCTGGCGCTGTTCAACGGCTGGCTGCAGGAACGGCACCTGGAATTGGTCAATGCCGGTCGGGAACTGATCCTCGATCACCTGGCGTGGCGTCTGGAGCAGGCCTACAAACCCCGCTCGACGGCACGGTTTCTCTCCGGCTTGCGTGGGTTTTATCGCTATCTGCTTAGGGAAAAGCTGATTGCGGTGGATCCGACCCTGCGCGTGGAGATGCCGCAACTGGGGCGCCCGCTGCCCAAATCCCTGTCGGAAGCCGACGTGGAGGCGTTGCTGGCGGCCCCGGATCTCAGTGAAGCCATCGGCCAGCGCGACCGGGCCATGCTGGAGGTGTTGTACGCCTGTGGGCTGCGCGTCACCGAGCTGGTCAGCCTGACCCTGGAACAGGTCAACTTGCGCCAGGGCGTGCTGCGGGTGATGGGCAAGGGCAGCAAGGAGCGCCTGGTGCCGATGGGCGAAGAGGCGATCGTCTGGGTCGAGCGCTACCTGCGCGATGCTCGCCACGAACTGCTGGGCGGGCGTCCCAGCGACGTCCTGTTCCCGAGCCGCAACGGCGACCAGATGACCCGCCAGACCTTCTGGCACCGCATCAAGCACCAGGCCAAGGTGGCCGGCATCGGCAAATCCCTCTCGCCCCACACCCTGCGCCACGCCTTCGCCACGCACCTGCTCAACCACGGCGCCGACCTGCGGGTGGTGCAAATGCTGCTGGGCCACAGCGACCTCTCCACCACCCAGATCTACACCCACGTCGCCCGGGCGCGCTTGCAGGACCTGCATGCCAAGCATCATCCGCGCGGCTGAATGAAATCCCCTGTGGGAGCAAGGCCGGTGGGAGCCGAACCTGTGGGAGCAAGGCCGGTGGGAGTCGAACCTGTGGGAGCAAGGCCGGTGGGAGTCGAACCTGTGGGAGCAAGGCTTGCCCGCGATGGCAGCGCCGCGGTGTAACAGCTGAACCGCGTCATCGTTCATCGCGGGCAAGCCTTGCTCCCACAGGCATGCTCCCACAGGCATGCTCCCACAGGCATGCTCCCACAGGCATGCTCCCACAGGCATGCTCCCACAGGCATGCTCCCACAGGCATGCTCCCACAGGTTCAGCTCCCACAGGTTCAGCCACCACAGGTTCAGCTACCACAGAAAAGCCTCCACCAATGCCTTGCATCACCGGCATTCGGCCACGCGGGCCTTATGTGGTAGGCTTTGCCGGTTTGCACGGTGGGCGGCTGGAACCCGAATCCAAGGGTCGGCGTTTCCTCGTCCCATTTGTTCGCCTCAGGAGTCCTCATGCGCTTGATCCAGATGTTCACCGCCGCCGCCATTGCGCTGGCCAGTACCTTTGCCATCGCCGACGACGCGGCCGACAAGGCTATCCGCAAGAGCCTGGAAAACCTTCAGCTCGAAGTGCCGATCGAAGCCATTTCGGCCAGCCCGATGTCCGGCCTGTATGAAGTCAAGCTCAAGGGCAGCCGCGTGCTCTACGCCAGCGCCGACGGGCAATACATCGTCCAGGGCAACTTGTTCGAGCTCAAGGACGGCAAGCCGGTCAACCTCACCGAGATCACCGAGCGCCAGGGCATCTCCAAGCTGATCAACGGCATCCCGGTCGCCGAAACCGTGGTCTACCCGGCCGTTGGCGAAACCAAGTCCCACATCACCGTGTTCACCGACACCACCTGCCCGTATTGCCACAAGTTACACGCCGAAGTGCCGGAGCTGAACAAGCGCGGTATCGAGGTGCGCTACGTCGCGTTCCCGCGCCAGGGCCTGGGTTCGCCGGGTGACGAGCAGTTGCAGGCGGTCTGGTGCTCCAAGGACAAGAAAGCGGCCATGGACAAGATGGTCGATGGCAAGGAAATCAAGGCCGCCAAGTGCGAGAACCCGGTTTCCAAGCAATTCGCCCTTGGCCAGTCCATCGGTGTGAACGGTACGCCGGCCATCGTTTTAGCCGATGGCCAGGTGATTCCGGGCTACCAGCCGGCGCCACAAGTCGCCAAACTGGCCCTTGGCGCCAAATGATCATGGGTGATCCGCTTTAAGGTCACGGCTCGGCGAAAACCTTCGCCGGGCCGTTAAACACAAAGCCGCGTTGCTGCGCGGCTGTATTCACGGCCGACCCTTGCGTCGGCCGTTTCATGGGGAGTCAAGAGTGAATCCGGTCAAAGTAGGCATCTGTGGGTTAGGTACCGTCGGTGGCGGCACCTTCAACGTACTTCAGCGCAACGCCGAGGAAATTGCTCGTCGTGCCGGGCGTGGAATCGAAGTGGCACAAATTGCCATGCGCACGCCAAAGCCTCAGTTCCAGACGACCGGTATTGCGATTACCAACGATGTCTTCGAAGTGGCCACGAACCCTGAGATCGACATCGTCGTAGAGCTGGTGGGCGGCTATACCGTTGCCCGCGAGCTGGTACTCAAGGCCATCGAGAATGGCAAGCATGTGGTCACCGCGAACAAGGCGCTTATCGCCGTTCACGGTAATGAAATTTTCGCCAAGGCCCGCGAGAAAGGCGTGATCGTGGCGTTCGAAGCCGCCGTGGCCGGTGGCATCCCGGTGATCAAGGCGATTCGTGAAGGCCTGTCGGCCAACCGTATCAATTGGGTCGCGGGGATCATCAACGGCACCGGCAACTTCATCCTCACCGAGATGCGCGAGAAGGGTCGCACCTTCGAGGACGTGCTCGCCGAAGCCCAGGCCCTCGGTTACGCAGAGGCCGATCCGACCTTCGACGTGGAGGGCATCGATGCGGCGCACAAGCTGACGATCCTGGCGTCCATCGCGTTCGGTATCCCGTTGCAGTTCGACAAGGCCTACACCGAAGGCATCACCAAGCTGACCACCGCTGACGTGAACTACGCCGAAGCCCTCGGCTATCGCATCAAGCACCTGGGCGTGGCGCGCAGCACCGCCAGTGGCATCGAGTTGCGCGTGCACCCGACCCTGATCCCGGCCGATCGCCTGATCGCCAATGTCAATGGCGTGATGAACGCGGTGATGGTCAACGGCGATGCGTCCGGTTCGACGCTGTTCTACGGCGCCGGTGCCGGCATGGAGCCGACGGCTTCCTCGGTGGTGGCCGACCTGGTGGACGTGGTTCGCGCCATGACTTCTGACCCGGAAAACCGTGTACCGCACCTGGCCTTCCAGCCGGACTCGTTGTCGGCCCACCCGATTCTTCCGATCGAGGCGTGCGAAAGCTCCTACTACCTGCGGATCCAGGCCAAGGACCATCCGGGCGTATTGGCCCAGGTGGCGAGTATCCTGTCCGAGCGTGGGATCAACATCGAGTCGATCATGCAGAAGGAAGTCGAGGAACACGACGGCCTGGTGCCGATGATCCTGTTGACCCACCGCGTGGTCGAGCAGCGCATCAACGACGCCATCGCCGCGCTCGAAGCGCTCCAGGGCGTGGTCGGCCCGGTGGTCCGTATTCGCGTCGAACATTTGAATTAATTTAGCGGCAAGTGACACGCTGCAAGCGACAAGTAAAAGGCGCACCGCTTTCAACTTGTAGCTTGTAGCTTGCAGCTTGAAGCTCAAACCAAGGGTTTGTCTTTATGCGCTATATCAGCACCCGCGGCCAGGCACCGGCCCTGAATTTCGAAGACGTCCTGCTGGCCGGCCTGGCCACGGACGGCGGCCTCTATGTGCCGGAAAACCTGCCACGTTTCACCCAGGAAGAAATCGCCTCCTGGGCCGGCCTGCCGTATCACGAGCTGGCGTTCCGGGTCATGCGCCCGTTCGTCACCGGCAGCATCCCGGACGCCGATTTCAAGAAGATTCTCGAAGAGACCTACGGGGTCTTCTCCCACAACGCCATCGCACCGCTGCGCCAGCTCAACGGTAACGAATGGGTGATGGAGCTGTTCCACGGCCCGACCCTGGCGTTCAAGGACTTTGCCCTGCAATTGCTCGGTCGCCTGCTGGACTACGTGCTGCAAAAGCGCGGCGAGCGCGTGGTGATCGTGGGCGCGACTTCCGGCGACACCGGTTCGGCCGCCATCGAAGGCTGCAAGCATTGCGAGAACGTCGACATCTTCATCCTGCACCCGCACAACCGCGTCTCGGAAGTGCAGCGTCGGCAAATGACGACCATCGTCGGCGATAACATCCACAACATCGCCATCGAAGGCAACTTCGACGACTGCCAGGAAATGGTCAAGGCCAGCTTCGCCGACCAGGGCTTCCTCAAGGGCACCCGGCTGGTGGCGGTGAACTCGATCAACTGGGCGCGGATCATGGCCCAGATCGTCTACTACTTCCACGCGGCGCTGCAACTGGGCGGTCCGGCCCGTTCCGTGGCGTTCTCGGTGCCGACCGGCAACTTCGGCGATATCTTCGCCGGCTACCTGGCGCGCAACATGGGCCTGCCGATCAACCAACTGATCGTCGCCACCAACCGCAACGACATCCTGCACCGCTTCATGAGCGGCAACCAGTACGTCAAGGAAACCCTGCACGCCACGCTGTCGCCGTCGATGGACATCATGGTCTCGTCGAACTTCGAACGCCTGCTGTTCGACCTGCACGGCCGCAACGGCGCGGCGATTGCCGGCCTGATGGACAGTTTCAAGCAAGGCGGCGGTTTCAGCGTCGAGCCCGAGCGCTGGACCGAAGCCCGCAAGTTGTTCGACTCCCTGGCCGTCGATGACGCACAAACCTGCGAAACCATCGCCGAGGTGTACGGGCAGTGTGGCGAGCTGCTCGATCCGCACACGGCCATCGGGGTCAAGGCCGCCCGCGAATGCCGTCGCAGCCTGGACATTCCGATGGTGGTGCTGGGAACGGCCCATCCGGTCAAGTTCCCGGACGCCGTGGAGCAAGCGGGCGTAGGAAAAGCGCTGGAACTGCCTGCACATCTTTCTGATTTGTTTGAGCGAGATGAGCGTTGCACCGTGTTGCCCAATGACCTGGCAGCCGTGCAGGCCTTTGTCAGCCAGCATGGCAACCGCGGCAAGCCACTCTGACCGCTGGAACCTGTCACATTTTGAAGCCCGTCTCCTGACGGGCTTTCTTGTTTCTGCATGCCAAACTGATCGGGTTTTCGGCCCTGGGAGGGACGAGCGATTCATCTCGAAGGAAGTGCAGATGTTGTTTTTTATCAAATCCAAACCCATGCGCGGCTGGGTGGCGGGCCTGGCGTTGGCGTACTGGGCCCCGTGGGGCGGGGCGGCACCGTTGGCCACTGTCGAAGCGCCACCGTTCAATCCTGGCGAACGGCTGGTGCTGGACGCCAGCGAGTTGAAGTGGATCAGGGAAAACCCGCGGGTCGTGGTGGCCTCGATGCAGTTTCCGCTGTACCTGTTCAAGAATGAACTGGGGCAATGGGACGGTTTGAACCACGACATTCTCCAGCGCATTGCGCTGATGACCGGCCTGGAGTTCGTGCACCGGGAATCGTTTTCCCCGGGCCAGTTGCTGACCATGCTGGAGAACGGCGAGGCGGACATGACCGCCAACCTGGCGATGAACGAAGAGCGCCGGGACTTTCTCCATTTCAGCCATGCATTTGGCGGTTTTGGCTGGGTATTGGTCGGCCGCGCCGGGGAGACGGTTCTCCACTCCCTGGAACAGCTCGAGGGCAAGGTCCTGGCGCTGCCGGCCCGGCATGCCCTGGAGGCGGAGATACGGCGCGACTACCCGACGATCCAGCTGCGCACGGTCAAGACCTATGGGGAGGCGCGTGCGCTGGTGGAAAGCCGGGAAGCCTTCGCCACCATCGAGAATGAAACCAGCGTGCATCTCTATCCGGCTGGGCAGTTGCAGGTCGGCGCCAGCCTTGAGGGGCGGTGGGAACCGGACTACCTGGCGGTGCGCCAGGACCTCACCCCCTTGCTGGGTATCCTGAACAAGGCGCTGGAAGTGTTTCCGGCCGAGGACATGCGCGCGCTGCGGGCCAAGTGGCTGGCGGGCACGGTCCCCGGCCCGGCGCCCTCGCTGTGGCAGCGGGTGTCGGCCTGGGGTTATTGGTGCGTGATCGCGGTCGCGCTGTTCGGCCTGCTGTCGGTGCTGTGGAATCGCCGCCTGCAGATCCAGATCGACCAGCGCCTCAAGGCCGAGGCGGTGCTCAAGGACCAGTTGATGCTGCAACGGGCGTTGATGGACGCGATCCCCGATCCGGTGTTCATCCGTGACCTGGAGGGGCGCCTGATCATGTGCAACAAGAGTTACGAGGACCTGTTGGCGACGCGTTTCGAAAAGCTGCGGGGCACCCGGTTGACGGATGCCAGCGCTTTTCCCCGGGCCACCGCCGAGCTGCTGCATGACGAGATGATGGAACAGTTGCGCACCGGCCAATCTCGATTTGCCGACCGCCAACTGTCGTTCCATGGCGGCTTGCGGGACATCCACCACTGGTCGGTGCCGTTCTACGGGGCCGACGGGCAGTTGCGCGGTCTCCTGGGCGGCTGGCGCGATACGGGGCGCCGCGGGTGTCGCACCGACGGCTTGCCGGCCTGATCCGGGGGGGGCGGCGATGGGCCGGCCGCCGAAAACGGCTGTGGTGTGCCTGTCACATTGCACGCGCATGCTCGGTGGAACGAGGCCTCATTGTGTCGCCTCGCTGCGCTGGCGAACTTTCTGTTGCGGCCCACGGTCATTTACAGGGTACACGCAGTTGTTTTCGGACTATTGAAGGGTGAGCGAATGGAAAGTATCAGCCTATTGCTGGGTGAGGCTTTGAGCCCGTATCAGGTCTCGCTGACTCCCTCCGGCGCCAAGGGCGAATGCCTGGTGACGCTGAAGAATGCCTCCGGGGCCATTGTGGTCGAACGAGTGTTCAACCAAGCCCAATTGACCGACAAGCGTCAACTGACGGACGTGGTCGATGGCCTGCATCGCGATGTATTGATTGCCGAAGGGCGGCTGGAGCCCTGTGTGATAGCGGCGCTGCGTAATCTGGCGGGCGACAAGGTCATGGCCGCCCCGAATTGACCTGAGTTTGTGGGAACCTTCCTACGCTTTGGTGAGTCAGATCTTTTACCAACAAGAGCAAGCATTGTGCTCCGGTGCTTGTCGCTTGTTGTACGAACCTGAATGGTTACGTTTAACCCCGAGTTGTCTCCCCACTGCTCGGGGTTTCTTTTTGCCTGTCGTTCCAGGGCCTGGCGTGCGCGGCCCATGAGCCCCGCCGAACCGTCATGGGGATGAGCCTGTGTGGGAGCGAGCCTCGGTGGACGGCAGGTTCGGGTTCGCCGCCGGTCAAACGGCGCCGTCGCTGCGCAATTGGGCGACCTGCTGCGCGTCGTAGCCCAGCGCGGCGAGCACTTGCGCGGTGTGTTCCCCCAGTGCCGGCCCGACCCATTCGCAGGTGCCTGGCGTGTCCGAGAGTTTCGGGACGATGCCGGGCATCTTGAACGCCTTGCCGTCCGGCAACCTGGCCTGCAGGAACATCTCCCGGGCGAGGAATTGCGGGTCGCTGAACATATCCTCGGCGCTGAAGATCCGGCTGGCGGGCACGCCGGCCTGGTTCAACTGTTCCATTACGGCGTCGAGCGACAATGCGTTGACCCAACGATCGATGACGCCGTACAGCTCGTCACGTCGGCTGTCACGGCCATCATTGCTGGCCAGTTGCGGATCGTCGGCCAGGTCGTTGCGGCCGATGGTCTGCATGAAACGCTTGAAGATCGCGTCGCCGTTGGCACCAATTTGCACGTGCTTGCCGTCGGCGCTGGTGTGGATGGACGATGGCGTGATGCCGGGCATGATGTTGCCGGTGCGCTCACGGATGAAACCGAACACGTCGAACTCCGGCACCATGCTTTCCATCATGGCGAAGATCGCCTCGTACAGCGCCACGTCCACCACCTGTCCGGTGCCGCCGTTGACCTCGCGGTGGCGCAGGGCCATGAGCGCGCCAATCACACCCCAGAGCGCGGCGATGGAGTCGCCGATGGAAATCCCTGTGCGCACCGGCGGACGGTCTTCGAACCCGGTGATGTAGCGCAGGCCGCCCATGGATTCGCCCACCGCGCCAAACCCCGGCTGGTCTTTCATCGGCCCGGTCTGGCCGAAGCCCGACAGCCGCACCATCACCAGTTTCGGGTTCAGCCCATGGAGGACGTCCCAACCCAGGCCGAGTTTCTCCAGCACGCCGGGCCGGAAGTTCTCGATCAGGATGTCGGCTTCGCCAATCAGTTTCTTCAGGATCTCCAGGCCTTGCGGGTGTTTCAGGTTCAAGGTCAGGGATTTCTTGTTGCGCGACTGGACGAACCACCACAGGGACGTGCCTTCATACAGTTTGCGCCACTTGCGCAGCGGATCGCCGCCATCCGGCGATTCGACCTTGATCACCTCGGCACCGAATTCAGCGCAGATACGCGAGGCGAAGGGCCCGGCGATCAGGGTGCCCAGTTCGATGACTTTGACGCCGGCAAGGGGTTTGGCAGTGAGCGACATGACGGATCCTGTAGGACAAGGCAGAACGAATAGAGCGTTTTATCACAGGCCAGGGTCGGTCGCCGCAGGTTGATGGTCGGCAATTCGTGGATTGCTTGCGTCATCGGTTAGACTTGCCGCCTTTCCTCGTATCAAGAAGCCCTGTTCATGGCCCAGCCGTCCACGACCTACAAGTTTGAACTGAACCTCACCGACCTCGACCGCAATGTCTACGAGAACGTGAAGCAGACCATCGCCCGCCATCCTTCGGAAACCGAGGAACGCATGACCGTGCGTCTGCTGGCTTACGCGCTCTGGTACAACGAGCTGCTGTCTTTTGGGCGTGGTCTGTCAGATGTCGATGAACCGGCGTTGTGGGAAAAAAGCCTGGATGACCGTGTGCTGCATTGGATCGAAGTCGGCCAGCCGGATGCCGATCGCCTGACCTGGTGCTCGCGCCGCACCGAGCGCACCAGCCTGCTGGCCTACGGCAGCTTGCGGGTCTGGGAAGGCAAGGTGATCCCGGCGATCAAGAACCTGAAGAACGTCAACATCGCCGCCGTGCCCCAGGAGGTGCTGGAAACCCTGGCCCGGGACATGCCCCGGGTGATCAAGTGGGACGTGATGATCAGCGAAGGCACGGTGTTCGTGACCGATGACCGCGGCCAGCATGAAGTCCAGTTGCAGTGGTTGCTGGGCGAGCGCGGCTGAGCCGTTGACCTGACAGGGTCGAACCATGGTGGGAGCGAGCCTGCTCGCGAAGGTGGTGTATCAGTCAACATATGGCTGCATGGCACTCAGCTTTCGCGAGCAGGCTCGCTGCCACAGAGAGCTGCCCTAGTTACAATTCCTACAATTTAAAGAGAAATACCCGTTACCCCATGCGCATAGAACCCCGCCAACTGCCCGACACCCTGCCATTTCTCGGTGACCTGCCGCCGCTGCTGACCCGGCTGTATGCCGCGCGTGGCGTGCAGTCCGAGGCCGAGCTGGACAAGAGCCTGGCGCGGCTGATTCCGTTCCAGCAGCTCAAGGGCATCGACGCAGCAGTGGACCTGTTGGTGGTGGCGCTGGAGCAGCGCCAGCGGATCCTGATCGTCGGCGACTTCGATGCCGATGGCGCGACGGCCAGCACCGTGGGCATGCTGGGGCTGCGCCTGCTCGGCGCGGCCCATGTCGATTACCTGGTGCCCAATCGCTTCGAGTACGGCTATGGCTTGACCCCGGAAATCGTCGAGGTCGCACTGGCTCGCCAGCCGCAGTTGCTGATCACCGTGGACAACGGGATCTCCAGCGTGGAAGGTGTGGCGGCGGCGAAGGCGGCGGGACTCAAGGTGCTGGTCACCGATCACCACTTGCCGGGCCCCGAACTGCCGGCGGCCGACGCCATCGTCAACCCGAACCAGCCGGGCTGTGATTTCCCGAGCAAGGCGTTGGCCGGGGTCGGGGTGATCTTCTACGTGTTGATGGCGCTGCGAGCCCGCCTGCGCAGCCTGGGCTGGTATGCCAGCACGCCGCAACCGAACATTGGCGAGCTGCTCGACCTGGTGGCCCTGGGCAGCGTTGCCGACGTGGTGCCCCTGGACGCCAACAACCGCATCCTGGTGCACCAGGGGCTGGAGCGGATTCGCGCGGGACGGGCGCGCCCGGGCATCAAGGCCATCCTGGAAGTGGCCAAGCGCGACCACTCGCGCATCACCTCCACGGACCTCGGGTTTATCCTCGGCCCGCGCTTGAACGCGGCGGGGCGCCTGGATGACATGAGCCTGGGCATTGAATGCCTGCTCACCGACGACCCGGCCCTGGCCCGGGAGATGGCCGCGCAACTGGATGGCATGAACCAGGACCGCAAATCCATCGAGCAGGGCATGCAGCGCGAAGCCCTGGCCCAGCTCAAGGAGCTGCCGGTGGATTCGATGCCGTTCGGCTTGTGCCTGTTCGACCCGCAGTGGCACCAAGGGGTCATCGGGATCCTCGCCTCGCGGATGAAGGAGCGCTATTTCCGTCCGACCATCGCCTTTGCCGACGCCGGCGACGGTCTGCTCAAGGGCTCGGGACGCTCGGTGCCGGGGTTTCATATTCGCGATGCACTGAGCGTGGTGGCGGCGCAGCATCCCACCCTGATCAGCAAGTACGGCGGCCACGCCATGGCGGCGGGGCTGACGTTGCCGGAAGCGAATTTTCCGCTGTTCGCCGAGGCATTCGACGCCGAGGTACGTAGGCAATTGCGTGATGAGGACCTGACCGGGCGGTTGTTGTCGGACGGTACGTTGGCGGTCGAGGAATTCCACCTGGAACTGGCCCGGGCGCTGCGCCATGCCGGGCCGTGGGGCCAGCATTTCCCCGAACCGATGTTCCACGGGGTGTTCCAGTTGGTCGAACAGCGGGTGGTGGGCGAGCGGCACTTGAAAGTGGTCCTCAAGAGCGAGTGCGGCTCGGTGAAGCTCGACGGCATCGCCTTTGGCATCGACCGCGAGATCTGGCCCAACCCCACCGTCCGTTGGGTCGAACTGGCCTACAAGCTCGACCTCAACGAGTTTCGCGGACAGGAAACGGTGCAACTGATGATTGCCCATATCGAGCCGCGATAGACACAAGCCGTTAGTTACTGTGGGAGTGTTTTCCAGTGGCGAGGGGATTTATCCCCGTTGGGCTGCGAAGCGTCCCTCGAGCTGGCACTGCATTTCGTCAGTCAATCAGCATTGGCTGGGTTTACGACTGCTTCGCAGCCGAGCGGGGATAAATCCCCTCGCCACAGCGATCGACCCGAGTAGGAGCAAGCGCCCTCTCCACACCGCCGGTTTTTAAGTTCTGAACCCTCCGTCCTTGCGGGTTGTCGACTAGGCTCTAAGCACTGGTTGATAGCCCTTGTGACGTCTTGTCGATTTTCTTTGCCCGCGGGGGCGGGTGTTGCACGTTTTGTCACTCGTCGACTGTTCAAACAGAACCCTGGAGCCTGCCCACTGATTCGAGAGAGGTGCCCCATGAGTCTGCTGCTGGAACCCTATACCCTTCGTCAATTGACCCTGCCCAATCGCATCGCGGTATCCCCGATGTGCCAGTATTCGAGCGTCGATGGCCTGGCCAACGACTGGCACCTGGTGCACCTCGGCAGTCGTGCCGTGGGTGGCGCCGGCCTGGTGTTCACCGAAGCCACCGCCGTCACCGCCGACGGCCGTATCACCGCCCAGGACCTGGGGCTGTGGAACGATGAACAGATCGAGCCGTTGCAACGCATCACCCGTTTCATCACCGCCCAGGGGGCCGTGCCGGGTATTCAATTGGCGCATGCCGGGCGCAAGGCCAGTACCTGGCGTCCCTGGCTGGGCAAGCATGGCAGCGTGAAGCCGGCGGACGGCGGCTGGGTCCCGGTCGGTCCGTCACCGATCGCCTTCGACCCGCAGCACACGCCGCCGGTCCAGTTGGACGAAGGGCAGATCGCCGAGCTGATCCAGGCGTTCGTGGCGTCGGCCAAGCGCGCTTTGATTGCCGGTTTCAAGGTGGTCGAGGTCCACGCCGCCCATGGTTACTTGCTGCATCAATTCCTCTCGCCGTTGAGCAATCAGCGCCGCGACCAATATGGCGGTTCGTTCGAGAACCGCATCCGGCTGGTGCTGCAAGTCACCGAGGCGGTCCGTGCCGTCTGGCCTGAGGAACTGCCGGTGTTCGTGCGTGTTTCGGCCACCGACTGGGTCGAGGACGGTTGGAACCCGGACGAGACCGTGGAGCTGGCGCGACGCTTCAGGGCGCTGGGGGTGGACCTGATCGATGTGTCCTCGGGGGGGACCGCCGCCAATGCCGAGATCCCCACCGGCCCCGGCTACCAGACGCGCTTTGCCGAACGGGTGCGCAAGGAGTCGGAAATCGCCACCGGTACGGTGGGCATGATCACCGAGCCGGCCCAGGCCGAGCACATCCTGCGGACCTGCCAGGCGGACATCATCTTCCTGGCCCGCGAATTGTTGCGTGATCCGTACTGGGCCTTGCACGCCGACGATGACCTGGGCGGACGCAAGGCAGTGTGGCCGGCGCAGTACCAGCGGGCGACCCACCGCGACCAGCCGATCCATGAGTCGGACCTGCGGGACTGAGTGGACGGTGATAGCAAAAGCCCCGGTTGATTGGCCGGGGCTTTTGCTTATCAGGTGTCGATCTCGCTGGCTGTTGCGGCCTTATCGCGAGCAGGCTCGCTCCCACAACGTTCACACCGACCCTGTGGGAGCGAGCCTGCTCGCGAAAGGGGGGCCCCGCTAGGCCGGGTACTTGCGCTTGTCCGGGGCCGGCGGGAAGTACTGGTACAACCAGGTCTCGCTCAAGGTCCGGTCCTTGGTGCGGATGAACAGGCGCATCTGCACCGGGTCCACGCGGTCGTCGGTCGGGTACCAGTCGAAGGTGATGCGGTAGCCCTTGATCGCATCCAGCACCAGCACGTTGAAGTCCTTCACCTCGCCGTGGGAGCAGGTCACCACCGGTTCGATGCCGGTGCCCGGCGGCAACTGGTCGAGGCCGCCGCCGCTGAAGTCCACGGCGAAGCGGCGGGCCCAGACGGTCGGGTAGTGTTCGCCGGGTGCCCAGCCTTCGATGAAGCCGCCCATGCCTGAACGGGTCGCATCGACATGGGCCAGGTCGGTGCTGACCGGGGGCAGGGCGCTCCAGTAGAGCTTGTAGCCGTAGTTCAGCGCATCGCCGGCGGCCACCGGTTTCTTCGGTGTCCAGAAGGCCACGATGTTGTCCAGGGTTTCACCGGTGGTGGGGATTTCCAACAGGTCGACGGAGCCCTCACCCCAGGCCGTCGTCGGTTCGACCCACAGGCTCGGGCGCTTGCTGTACCAGTCCACGGTGTCCTGGTAGCTGGCAAAGTCATGGTCGGTCTGCACCAGCCCGAAGCCTTTCGGGTTGTTGTCGGCAAAGGCGTTGAACTGCAGGGTGGCGGGGTTGTTCAGCGGGCGGCAGACCCACTCGCCGTTGCCGCGCCACATGGCCAGGCGGTCGGAGTCGTGGATTTGCGGGTGGATGGTGTCGCACATGCGCCGCTCGACGGTGCCGCAGCTGAACATGCTGGTCATCGGGGCGATGCCCAGTTGCTGGATGGCGGTACGGGCATTGATGTGCGCATCGACCTCCATCACCACCCGGGTCGGCTGGCAATCGATGTCGAAGCGATAGGCGCCGGTGGCGCTGGGGGAATCGAGCAGCGCGTAGACCACGAAACGGGTGCTGTTCTTCTCCGGGGTTTCGAACCAGAACTTGGTGAAGTCCGGAAACTCCTCGCGTTGCTTGGCGTAGGTGTCGATGGCCAGGCCACGGGCCGACAGCCCGTACTGGCCACTGGCGTCCACGGCGCGGAAGTAACTGGCCCCCAGGAACGACACGATGTCGTGCCGGCCCAGTTCCGGGGCCTTGAACACCCGGAAACCGGCGAACCCCAGGTCACCCGTCAGCTGTGAGGTGTTGACCGTGGTCTTCTCGTAGTTGAACAGCTCCGGGCGAAAATGCACTTCACGGGCCAGGCGGGTCGCCGGATCGACGCTGTACATGCGCACCGGCTGCTTGAAGCCCATGCCGACGTGGAAAAACTGCACGTCCAACTGGGCGCCCAACTGATTCCACAGCGAGTGGTTGGCGTCGTACTGGATCGCGTTGAACTGCAAGGGCGACATCTGCGCCAGGGTCGGTGGCAAGACTTGCTTGGTGTCGACGTAGGGGCTGGCGGCCAGTTTGCGGGCCTGGTCTTTCAGTGCATTGAAGTCGAAGGGGCGGGCCTCGCCGTCGGCGGTCTGATCAGCGGCCCAGGCGCGTGCGGCCATGAGCCCGGAGGCTGACAACCCGGTGTAGGCGGCAAAGGCCATCGAGGCCTTGAGCAGATTCCTGCGGTGCATAAATACAACCTTTCTCGAAAACAATCCCATGCCCATCCTGGCAACGGAAACTGATGAAGGAGTTCGGACATGCCTTTGGCCAAACGCGACGAACGTTAGAACAGATGCCTGAGAGCTGGATCGGTTCACCGAGGCGCAAAATCATAGGGGATGAGCGGGGGCGGGGAGAACGGAAAGCGGGGACAAGTCAAAATTTCTTACAGTTATTTCTTTTTTTATGAGGATTGCGGCATTTTTTGACTAATTACTCTAAAACTCCCTTCTCCCGGCTGGAAACCTCCCTATTCTCTAGCATGACAGGCGATCCAAGCCGGGATGCAACGCGCTATCAGGTTAAATTCGACGTAAAGAAGGACACACGCTCATGACGAAAATACAGGGCATCGCTGAAATACTGGGGATCTTTCCAAACCTGACCCATGGGCGCAGGTCGCGGCGCTTGAGCCTGGAAGAACTGAAGCTGGTGGAGCGCTACCGGGAACTGTCGGAAAACGACCGGATCGCCATGCGCTACCTGGTGGATGCGATGCGCAGTGTTTCGAGGTTTTGAAAGAGGACGGGCCGGTGTCATTCCGGCGACCAGTCCTGGGGGCGCTCGGTGCGTTGGTGCAATATCCGCAGGATCTGCAATTGCCCACGCACCTGGCGGTAGGGAGCAACGAACGGGTAGCGAGTCAGTACCAGCTCCCGGATATCGGGCGCGACCGAGGGACGGCCCGAACCCGGGAAACGCTGCAATTGTCCCAAGGTCTCCAGGATCGCGAGGATGACAGCATCAGCGCCGTCCACCCCGAGGGCGCCTTGGTAGTGTTCGTGAATCGAGTCGAGGTCACTCTGTGCTTTGTCGGTCAGTACGATGCTCGGCACGCTTTGCCCACTTAGCCTTCACGGCGTCCAGGTCGGTCAGGTTTCCAGCATCGGCATCTGCGACGCCTTCGCTGATGGCTTGCAGATGCCAGGATTCGGCTTCCACATATCGGACCAATGCACGCTTGAGGTGATATTGACGGTCGCGGTCGGTGGCGGCGGCCAACAAATCCAGCTGTTGGGCCAGACCTTCTTCCACGCGAAAGGATAAAACAGGCGAGGCCATGGCTGATCTCCTGGGGTGTATACGTTGTAGACACCCTAGGTTCTGCCAAGGCTTCCGTCAACCGGCGAGCGTGCACGGATCGACGAAAACCTTAGCAGGCCCCCGGCCCGCCAGCCGTGGGCATGTGTTGCCAACGTTGTCTCGTTTCAATGCTTGAACATCACATGCCGCACCACCGTGTAATCCTCCAGCCCGTACATGGACATGTCCTTGCCGTAGCCGGAACGTTTCTGACCGCCGTGGGGCATTTCGCTGACGAGCATGAAGTGGGTGTTGACCCAGGTGCAGCCGTATTGCAGGCGTGCCGCCAGGCGATGGGCGCGGCCGATGTCGGCGGTCCACACCGAGGACGCCAGGCCGTAGTCCGAATCGTTGGCCCAGGCCAGCACCTGGGCTTCGTCGAGGAACGGCGTGACCGACACCACCGGCCCGAAGACCTCCCGACGGACGATTTCGTCATCCTGCTGGGCGTCGGCGAGCACGGTCGGTTCGAAGAAGAAACCGTTGCCGTCCACGGCCTTGCCGCCGGTGACCAGGCGAATGTGCGGCTGGGCGATGGCGCGTTCGACGAATCCGGCCACGCGGTCGCGGTGCTGGGCGGTGATCAACGGGCCCATCTCGGTGTCGGCGGCGGTTTGCAGGCCGTACTTGATGCTGCTGACCGCCGCGCCGAGTTTTTCCACGAAGGTGTCGTAGATGCCTTGCTGGGCATAGATGCGGCAGGCGGCGGTGCAATCCTGGCCGGCATTGTAGAAGCCGAAGGTGCGGATGCCTTCCACGGCGGCATCGATGTCGGCGTCGTCGAAGATGATCACCGGGGCCTTGCCGCCCAGTTCCATGTGGGTGCGCTTGACGCTGTCGGCGGTGCTGGAAATGATGTTCGAGCCGGTGGCGATGGAGCCGGTCAGCGAGACCATGCGCACTTTCGGGTGGGTCACCAGGGGTTGGCCAACGGTCTGCCCGCGACCGAACACCACATTGAGTACGCCGGCCGGGAATATTCCCGACGCCAGTTCCGCCAGGCGCAACGCCGTCAGCGGGGTCTGTTCCGACGGCTTGAGCACCACCGTATTGCCGGCGGCCAGGGCCGGGGCGATTTTCCAGGCGACCATCATCAGCGGGTAGTTCCACGGTGCGATGGAGGCGACGACGCCCACCGGGTCGCGGCGGATCATTGAAGTGTGTCCCGGCAGGTATTCGCCGCCCGCCGAGCCGTTCATGCAACGGCTGGCGCCGGCGAAGAAGCGGAACACGTCGGCGATCGCCGGGATCTCGTCGTTCAGCGCCGCGCTGAGGGGCTTGCCGCAGTTGTCCGACTCCAACTTGGCCAGCTCTTCGCCATGGGCCTCGATGGCATCGGCCAGTTTGAGCAGCAACAGGGAGCGGTCCTTGGGGGCCACCTGCGACCAACTGTCGAACGCCCCGTCGGCGGCGCGCACGGCGGCATCCACCTGGGCTTCGCTGGCCTCGTTGATTTCCACCAGCACCCGGCCCAGCGCAGGGTTGAACACGGCCTGGCCTGGCCCTTCGCCGTCCACCAGATGGCCGTTGATCAGTAGTTTGGTTTGCATGGCATTGTCCTCATTGAAGCAGTTCTGTGTCTGCTGTAACCGATCCCTGTGGGAGCGAGCTTGCTCGCGATAGCGGTCATACAGTCGACATCGGTGTTGAATGTTTGTCAGTCATCGCGAGCAAGCTCGCTCCCACAAAAAGCTCTTTTTACCGTGGGAAAGGGGTTATTTCCCACCGCTCCCCGCCACGCTTTCACCGCCCCGGGTCAGGTAATAGGCGCCCAGTATCGGCAGCATGGTCGCCAGCATCACCAGCATCGCCACGACGTTGGTCACCGGCACGTCGCGGGGCCGGCTGAGTTGGTTGAGCAGCCACAGTGGCAACGTGCGTTCGTGGCCGGCGGTGAAGGTGGTGACGATAATTTCGTCGAATGACAGCGCAAACGCCAGCATCCCGCCGGCCAGCAACGCCGAACCCAGGTTGGGCAGGATGATGTAGCGAAACGTCTGCCAGCCGTCGGCCCCCAGGTCCATCGATGCCTCGATCAGGCTGTGGGAAGTGCGGCGCAGGCGGGCGATGACATTGTTATAGACGATCACCACGCAGAAGGTCCCGTGGCCGACGACGATGGTGAACATTCCCGGCTCGATCCCCAGGGCCTTGAACGTCGCCAGCAGCGCGATGCCGGTGATGATCCCGGGCAGGGCGATCGGCAGGATCAGCATCAATGAAATGGCCTGCTTGCCGAAGAAATCACGCCGGTACAGCGCCGCCGAGGCCAGGGTGCCGAGCACCAGGGCGATCAGCGTGGCGATGGCCGCGACCTGCAAGGACAGCTTGATCGCCTCCAGCACGTCCGGGCGCGCGAAGGCGACGCCGAACCATTTCAGGGTCAGGCCCTTGGGCGGGAAGCTGAACGCCGCGTCTTCGGTGTTGAACGCGTAGAGGAAGATGATCAGGATCGGAAAGTGCAGGAACACCAGCCCGCCCCATGCCGCCAGGCGCAGGCCCCAGGAGGCGCGGGACAATGAGTCAGAGTGCATCGAAAGCCCCCAGGCGCTTGACGATGGACAGGTACACCGCGATCAGCACGATGGGCACCAACGTGAACGCCGCCGCCATGGGCATGTTGCCGATGGCGCCTTGCTGGGCGTAGACCATGCCGCCGACGAAATAACCCGGCGGGCCCACCAGTTGCGGCACGATGAAATCCCCCAGGGTCAGGGAAAACGTGAAGATCGAGCCGGCGGCGATGCCCGGGATCGACAGCGGCAGAATCACGTGCATGAACGTCTGGCGCGGCTTGGCGCCCAAGTCCGCCGAGGCCTGCAGCAAGGACGGCGGCAGGCGCTCCAGGGAGGCCTGGATCGGCAGGATCATGAACGGCAGCCAGATGTAGACGAACACCAGGAAGCGCCCCAGGTGCGAGGTGGACAACGTGCTGCCCCCCACGCCGGGAATGCCCAGCACGAACTGCAGCAGTGGCCCCAGGCCCAGTTGCTGGATGAACCACTGGGCGACGCCGCCCTTGGCCAGCAGCAGCGTCCAGGCATAGGCCTTGACGATGTAGCTGGCCCACATCGGCAGCATCACCGCGATGTAGAAAAACGCCTTGGTCTTGCCGGTGGTGTAGCGCGCCATGTAGTAGGCGATCGGGAACGCGACGATGGCGCTGGCGATGGACACGACGATGGCCATGCTCAAGGTGCGCAGGATGATGTCGAAGTTCGAGGGCTGGAACAGGGCCGCGAAGTTCGCCAGGGTCAGGTCCGGCGTCACGGCCATGGTGAAGTCGTCGAAGGTGTAGAAGCCCTGCCACAGCAAGGTCAGCAGCGAGCCCAGGTAGATCGCGCCGAACCAGATCAGCGGCGGCACCAGCAGCATCGACAGGTACAGGTTGGGCCGTCGATACAACAGGTCGGAGAACCGTCGCAGGGAACCCGCGGCGGTCGTTGGGTGCAAGGCCGGCGTGTTCATTTCAGGCCTCGCCCGGAACGCTGTCATGCAGCGGGATCATCGCCTCCCGGGCCCAGCGCACGGCCAGTTGCTGGCCGGCCTGGTGACGGGTGCCCGAATCGTCCCACCGGGTGTTGGCCTGGCTGAGGCTCAGCAACTGGCCATTGGCGAGTTTCAACTCGTAGCGTGTGGCGCTGCCCTGGTACTGGATGTCATGCAGCAGGCCCTGGACCTCGATTTCATGCTCGGCCAACGGGCCTTCGGCAAAGCGCAGGTGCTCGGGACGGATCGAGAACGGCTGTGGATAACCGCTCAAGGCCTGGGCCAGCTCGCCACGGATCACGTTGGACGTGCCGACGAATTCGGCGACGAAGGTGGTCGCCGGTTTCATGTACAGGTTGCGCGGGGTGTCGACCTGTTCGATGCGCCCCTTGTTGAACACCGCCACGCGGTCGGACATCGACAGTGCTTCGGTCTGGTCATGGGTGACGAAGATGAAGGTGATGCCCAATTGGCGTTGCAATTTTTTCAGCTCGCCCTGCATCTGTTCCCGCAGTTTCAGGTCGAGGGCTCCCAGGGGCTCATCCAGCAGCAATACCCGCGGGCGATTGACCAGCGCGCGGGCCAGGGCCACGCGTTGGCGCTGGCCTCCGGAGAGCTGCACCGGCTTGCGCTGGCCGTAGCCGCCCAGGGCGACCATTTCCAGGGCTTCTTCGGCGCGCCTGACGCGTTCGGCCTTGGCGACGCCCTTGACCTTCAAGCCGTAGGCCACGTTGTCGCACACGTTCATGTGGGGGAACAGCGCGTAGTCCTGGAACACCGTATTGACGTCCCGCTGGTAAGGCGCGAGCCCCGTGGCTTCCTCGCCGTGGATGCGGATCGAGCCTTCGCTGGGCTGCTCGAACCCGGCGATCAGGCGCAGGCAAGTGGTCTTGCCCGAGCCGGAAGGCCCCAGCATGGAGAAGAATTCGCCGTCCTGGATCTCGATTGAAACCCGGTCAACGGCCTTCACCTCGCCGAACTGGCGGGAGACCTGGATGAATTGGACTGCAAGCGTCATGGTGGCTCCAAAAAAGCGCGACTGCCTTTGGGTCGTTAACGGATTTGCCCGGCACAGCTCCGTGGGTGCAACACTGTGGGAGCAAAGCTTGCTCGCGATACAGACGCCTCGGTTCCCCGAGGGACCGAATCATCTTCATCGCGGGCAAGCCTTGCTCCCACACAAGAGCGGTGCTCAGCTCCAGTTTTTTATCCGCGCAGGCCTTAGCGCCCACCCATGATCGCAATGTAATCCTGGGTCCAGCGACTGTAGGGCACGTACTTGCCGCCCTCGGCCTGTGGGGTTTTCCAGAAGGCGATCTTGTCGAACTGGTCGAAGCCGTTGGTCTTGCAGCCTTCGGCGCCCAGCAATTCGCTGCCCTGGCACGCCGCTGGCACCGCCGGCAGCGAGCCGAACCAGGCGGCCACGTCCCCCTGGACTTTCGGTTGCAGCGACCAGTCCATCCATTTGTACGCGCAGTTGGGGTGCTTGGCTTCGGCGTGGAGCATCGTCGTATCGGCCCAACCGGTGGCGCCTTCCTTGGGGATGGTCGAGGCGATCGGCTGTTTTTCGTTCACCAGGCCGTTGACCTGATACGGCCAGGCCCCGGACGCCACGACGCCCTCGTTCTTGAAGTCGCTCATCTGCACGGTGGTGTCGTGCCAGTAGCGATGGATCAACGGTTGCTGGGCCCGCAGCAATTGCAGCACTGCCTTGTATTGCGCCTCGTCGAGCTGGTACGGGTCCTTGATGCCCAGCTCAGGCCTGGCGGTCTTGAGGTAGAGCGCCGCGTCGGCGATGTAGATCGGCCCGTCGTAGGCCTGCACGCGGCCCTTGTTCGGCTTGCCGTCGGGCAGGTCCTGGGCGCTGAACAGCACGCCCCAGCTGGTCGGCGCCTGTTTGAACACCTCGGTGTTGTACATCAGCACGTTCGGGCCCCACTGGTACGGGGTGCCGTAGGTCTGCTGGTTGACCACGTACCACGGCGCGTCCTTGAGGCGCGGGTCGAGGTTCTTCCAGTTGGGGATCAGCGCCGTGTTGATCGGCTGCACCCGCTTGCCGGCGATCAGCCGCAGCGAGGCGTCACCCGAGGCGGTGACCAGGTCGTAGCCGCCCTTGCTCATCAGGCTGACCATTTCGTCGGAAGTCGCCGCGGTCTTGACGTTCACCTTGCAGCCGGTTTCCTTTTCGAAACCGCTTACCCAATCGTAGGCCTTGTCGCTTTCGCCGCGTTCGATGTAGCCCGGCCAGGCCACGATATCCAGCTGGCCTTCGCCAGCGCCAATCGCCTTGGGCAGCTCGGCGGCCTGCAGGCCGGCACCGGTCAGCAGCGCCGTGGTCATTGCACTGAGCAATACGGTCTTGTGCGCGTACATGGGAATCCCTCTTGCTTTAATTGTGGTCGGGCAGTGTCGGAACGGGGCGATACGCCATCGATGGCTTGTTATTAGCGTAGTCAGGCAACATCTGGAAGCAAACTTGCCGCGGCACAAGGGCACTTTCGATCTAGGCTGGGGGCCTTAATGATCCGGTTAACCCGAATGCGTGGAGGTGGCAGATGAACACCCGTGGATTGCTCGATCAACTTCTCAAGTCCGGCCAGGAACTGTTGCAGAACAAGGCCGGCGGCTCACACGACAAGGCCTCCGGCGGCTTGGGCGGCTTGCTCGGCGGTGCCGGGAACCTGGGGGGCATGCTCTCCGGCAAGGGGGGCGGGGCCCTGGCCGCCGGGGCCATGGGGCTGCTGCTGGGGAACAGGAAGGCCCGCCAGTTCGGCGGCAAGGCCCTGGCCTATGGCGGCCTGGCCGCGCTGGGCGTGATCGCCTACAAGGCCTATGGCAACTGGCAGGCCCAACAGGGCGCCGCCGCGAAAACCGAACCGCAGACCCTCGACCGCGTGCCCCCGGCACAGGTCGAGCAGCACAGCCAGGCGATTCTCAAGGCCCTGGTGGCGGCCGCCAAGGCCGACGGCCACGTGGACGAGCGTGAGCGCGAGCTGATCGAAGGCGAGTTCACCAAGCTCGACAACGACCAGGAACTGCAACACTGGCTGCACGCCGAACTCAACAAGCCCCTGGACCCCGCTGATGTCGCCCGCGCCGCGAACACCCCGGAAATCGCCGCCGAAATGTACATCGCCAGCGTGATGCTGGTGGACGAGGAAAACTTCATGGAGAAATCCTACCTCGATGAACTGGCGCGCCAGCTCAAGCTGGAACCGGGACTGAAGGCCGAACTGGAGAAGCAGGTCCGCCAGGCCGTGGCTTGAGTCTCCCAGGCCGTTCCCCTGTGGGAGCGAGCCGGCTCGCGAAGACGGCGCATCAGTCGCCAGGACGGGCACTGATCCGCCCCTTCGCGAGCCCGCTTGCTCCCACAAGGTTTTACCTGGCGTCCCGTTACTGCCGCACCCCAGCCCTCGGCTATACTCCCCGGCATTTCAAGTGCCTGAGGTTTTACTGTGAAGAACTGGACGTTGCGCCAACGCATCCTGGCGAGTTTCGCGGTGATCATCGCCATCATGCTGCTCATGGTGGTTGTCTCGTACTCGCGGTTGCTGAAGATCCAGGACAGTGAAGAACGGGTGCGGGCCGATGCGGTACCGGGGGTGTACTACAGCTCCATGATCCGCGGTGGCTGGGTCGACAACTACGTCCTGACCCAGCAGATCGTCGGCCTTTCCGGTAACCGGGAGATCACCGCCGAGGACAAGGCCCGCTACCAGGGCTTCGAGCAGCACCTGCGCGAAGAAATACAGAACTATGAAAAACTGATCCAGAACCCGGCCGACCAGGCGTCCTTCGACGAGTTCGAGACCAATCACCAGGCGTTCAACCAAGCCATGGCCAAGGTCCTGGACTTGTACCAGCGCAAGGACTACGAAGGCGCGCGGCTGGCCCTGGACAAGGAACTGACGCCAGCCTGGATCGGCGGGCGCACGCACTTGAACCACATCATCGAGCGCAACCGCGAGCTGGCGGAAAACGCCACCCAGACCATCGACGATGCGGTGACCGCGGCCAAGGTGGCCATGGGTCTGTCGTTCCTCGTCGCGCTCATCATCGCGCTGTTGTGTGGCCTGCTGTTGATGCGCGCGATCATGGCGCCGATGAACCGCATCGTGGAGATCCTCGAGGTCATGCGCAGCGGCGACCTGAGCGGGCGCCTGAACCTGGCGCGCAAGGATGAATTCGGCGCGGTGGAAACCGGCTTCAACGACATGATGGCCGAATTGACGTCGCTGGTGGCCCAGGCCCAGCGTTCGTCGGTGCAGGTCACCACCTCGGTGACCGAGATCGCCGCCACGTCGCGCCAGCAGCAAGCCACGGCCACCGAGACCGCCGCCACCACCACCGAGATCGGCGCGACGTCCCGGGAAATCGCCGCCACGTCCCGTGACCTGGTGCGCACCATGACCGAAGTCTCCACCGCCGCCGACCAGGCCTCGGTGGCCGCCGGCTCGGGCCAGCAAGGCCTGGCGCGGATGGAAGACACCATGCATTCGGTGATGGGCGCCGCCGACCTGGTGAACGCCAAGCTGGCGATCCTCAACGAGAAGGCCGGCAACATCAACCAGGTGGTGGTGACCATCGTCAAGGTGGCGGACCAGACCAACCTGCTGTCTCTCAACGCCGCCATTGAGGCCGAGAAGGCCGGTGAATACGGGCGCGGGTTCGCCGTGGTCGCCACCGAGGTGCGACGCCTGGCCGACCAGACCGCCGTGGCGACCTATGACATCGAGCAAATGGTGCGCGAGATCCAGTCCGCGGTGTCGGCGGGGGTGATGGGCATGGACAAGTTCTCCGAGGAAGTGCGCCGGGGCATGGCTGAGGTGCAGCAGGTCGGCGAGCAACTGTCGCAGATCATCCACCAGGTCCAGGCCTTGGCGCCGCGGGTGTTGATGGTCAACGAGGGCATGCAGGCCCAGGCCACGGGCGCCGAGCAGATCAATCACGCCCTGGTGCAACTGGGCGATGCCAGCAGCCAGACCGTGGAGTCCCTGCGCCAGGCCAGTTCGGCGATCGATGAACTGAGCCAGGTGGCCGTGGGGCTGCGCAGTGGCGTCTCGCGTTTCAAAGTCTGATGGGCGGCGAGTACGAGACTCGGCGTGGCGCCGCGCCGGCGGCACGCCAGGCGTTGTTCCTGGTGTTTCGCATCGGCAACGAACGCTATGCCTTGCAGGCCATCGATGTGGTGGAGGTGTTGCCGCGCCTGCCCCTCAAGCCGATTCCCCGGGCACCGGCCTGGGTGGCGGGTGTCTTTGCCTGGCGTGGCACGGTGGTGCCGGTGATCGACCTCTGCGCCCTGACATTCGGCCAGGACGCCGAGGCGCGTACCAGCACGCGGCTGGTGCTGGTGAATTACCAACCCGACGGCAATCAGGCCGGGCACGTGCTGGGGCTGATCCTGGAACAGGCCACCGATACCCTGCGCTGTGATCCGGCGCAGTTCCAGCCCTATGGCCTGGAGAACCGGCAGGCGCCTTACCTGGGCCCGGTGCGCGAAGATGCCCAGGGGTTGCTGCAATGGGTGCGGGTCAACGACCTGCTCGACGCGCCGGTGCGCGCCGTGCTGTTTCCCAACCCGCCGCTGAATCCCGATGATCTCGAGGCGCGTCCATGAGCGGCGACCAGCGTTTTTTCGACTTCCTCAAGGAGCGCATAGGCCTCGATGTGACGTCCGTCGGCACCGCCATCATCGAGCGGGCCGTGCGCCAGCGCATCCTGGCGGTGGCGGGGCGAACCGCCGACGAGTACTGGCAGGCGTTGCAGCATTCGGCCCCGGAACAGCAGGCGCTGATCGAGGCGGTGATCGTCCCGGAGACCTGGTTCTTCCGCTATCCCGAATCGTTCGCAACCCTGGCCCGGCTGGCCGCCAAGCGCCTGGTGGAGATCAACCACCTGCGTGCGCTGCGCATCCTCAGCCTGCCGTGCTCCACTGGCGAGGAGCCGTATTCCATCGCCATGGCCTTGTTCGACGCGGGCCTGAAACCCCATCAGTTCAAGGTCGATGGCCTGGACGTCAGTCCGCTGTCGGTGGAGCGGGCCAGGGAGGCGCTTTACTACAGGAATTCCTTTCGCGGGGCCGAGCTGGGCTTTCGCGAGCGCTATTTCGTCGCTGAAGACGACGGCTATCGCCTCGGCGAACGGGTGCGCGAGCAGGTGCGCCTGCAAGTGGGCAACCTGTTGGATCCGGCGTTGCTGGTGAACGAGGCACCCTATGACTTCGTGTTTTGCCGCAACCTGCTGATCTATTTCGACCAACCGATCCAGCGGCTGGTGTTCGAGGTCCTCAAGCGCTTGACTCACCAGGACGGCGTGCTGTTCATCGGTCCCGCCGAAGGCAGCCTGCTGGGGCGCCTGGGCATGCGTTCGATCGGCGTGCCCCAGTCGTTCGCCTTCAGCCGCCAGGGTACCCCCGAGCCCCAACCGTTGCCGGCCTGGACACCGACCCCGCCGCCAGCGCGCCAGCCAGCCCCGCGAGTCGTCCCGCCGGTGGCGCGGCCGCGGCCATTCGCCGCGACCTTGGCGCCAGCGACCGCGCCGGGGAGCAGCGATGCCGACGCCTTGCTGGCCCAGGTCGCGGCGCTGGCCAACAGCGGCAAAAGCACCGAGGCCCGGGCGGCGTGCGAACAGTACCTGCGCCACCACCCGCCGGCGGCCCAAGTGTTCTATTGGCTGGGGCTGCTCAGCGACACGGCCGGCAACGCGCTCGACGCCCAGGGGTTTTATCGCAAGGCACTTTATCTTGAACCCCAGCACGCCGAGGCCCTGGTGCACCTGGCGGCGCTGCTGGCTTCCCAGGGAGACGCGGCGGGCGCGCGTCGATTGCAGGAACGTGCCGCGCGCAGCGGGCGCGCGGCAGACAGCGAGCGTAAACCATGAGCGGTCCGGCCTCTTACAACGTCCATGACGATGCCCAGGCAATCGACGATTGCTGGAACCGTATCGGGATTCATGGCGACAAGTCCTGCCCGCTCTTGGTCGAGCACATCCACTGCCGCAATTGCTCGGTGTATTCGGCCGCGGCCACCCGGTTGCTCGACCGCTACGCCTTGCAGCAGGACGATCGGGCCCTGGTCCACACCGCCGTGGACAGTGACATCGTCACCCGCTCGCTGCTGATCTTCCGCCTCGGTGAGGAATGGCTGGGCCTGGCCACCCGCAGCCTGGTGGAAGTCGCCACGCTGCAGCCGATCCATTCGTTGCCGCACCAGCGTTCCCGGGCCTTGCTGGGCGTGGCGAACGTGCGCGGGGCGCTGGTGGCCTGCCTGTCGCTGGTGGAACTGCTGGACCTGGAGCCCGGCGGCGGGCCGGTAGCCGGCGCCCGGAACCTGCCGCGCATGCTGATCGTCTCCGCCAAGGGCGGGCCGGTAGTGGTGCCGGTGGACGAGGTGGACGGCATTCATGCCATCGACGAACGCATCCTGGCGAGCGCTTCGCCGTCGGCCGGCAAGTACACCCGGGGCGTGTTGCCCTACAAGGGACGCAGCCTGCGCTGGCTGGACGAAGAACAATTGTTGTCCGCCGTGACCCGGAGCCTGTCATGACCCCTGACCAGATGCGCGACGCGTCGTTGCTGGAACTGTTCAGCCTGGAAGCCGAAGCCCAGACCCAAGTGCTGAGCGCCGGACTGCTGGCCCTGGAGCGCGACCCGAGCCAGGCCGACCAATTGGAGTCGTGCATGCGCGCCGCGCACTCGCTCAAGGGCGCGGCGCGGATCGTCGGGGTGGACGCCGGGGTCAGCGTGGCCCACGTCATGGAGGATTGCCTGGTCAGCGCCCAGGAACGGCGCCTGGTGCTGACGGCCGAGCACATCGACGCGTTGCTCCAGGGTACTGACCTGCTGACGCGCATCGCCACACCGGGCAACGACGTGGGGACGGCGCAAATCGACGCCTACGTGGCCCTGATGGGGCGCTGGCTGGAGCCCGGCGCCACCGCGAATGGGCCGGCGACGCCCGCCAGGCTCGAAGTGCCGGTGGCGCCGGTTCACGTCGAATTGCCCGAGCCGGAACCTGTGCCGGCAGCGGAACCGGTCGCCAAGGGCAAGCGCGTCACCGAAGGCGGCGAGCGGGTCCTGCGGGTGACGGCCGAGCGCCTCAACAGCCTGCTGGACCTGTCGAGCAAGGCGCTGGTGGAAACCCAGCGGCTCAAGCCCTGGCTGGCGACGATGCAACGACTCAAGCGCCAGCAGGGCAACGGCTTGCGTGCCCTTGAAGAGCTGAATGCGCACCTCAAGGAACACGACCTGAGCCTGCAAGCCCAGGAAGCCCTCGCCGATGCCCGGCGGTTGTTGGTCGAGACCCAGCAACTGTTGGCGCAGAAAACCGCCGAGTTGGACGAATTCGCCTGGCAGGCCGGTCAACGGGCGCAGGTGTTGTATGACACGGCGCTGGCCTGCCGCATGCGCCCGTTTGCCGACGTACTTTCCGGCCAGGTGCGCATGGTGCGCGACCTCGGACGCAGCCTGGGCAAGCAGGTGCGCCTGGAGATCGAAGGCGAGAAGACCCAGGTCGACCGCGACGTACTGGAAAAGCTCGAAGCGCCGCTGACCCATCTGCTGCGCAACGCCGTGGATCATGGCATCGAGAGCCCGGAGCAACGGCTGGCGGCCGGCAAGCCCGCCGAAGGCCTGATTCGCCTGCGAGCCTCCCACCAGGCCGGCCTGCTGGTCCTGGAACTGGCGGACGACGGCGCCGGCGTGGACCTGGAGCGGGTTCGCCGCAGCATTGTCGAGCGCGGCCTGTCTCCTGAGCAGACGGCGGCCAGCCTGAGCGAAGAGGAATTGCTGACCTTCCTGTTCCTGCCCGGTTTCAGCCTGCGGGACAAGGTCACCGAAGTGTCCGGGCGCGGCGTTGGCCTGGACGCCGTCCAGCACATGGTCCGGCAGTTGCGCGGGGCGGTGGTGCTGGAGCAGACGGCGGGCGCGGGCAGTCGCTTCCACCTCGAAGTGCCGCTGACGCTGTCGGTGGTGCGCAGTTTGGTGGTGGAAGTCGGTCATGAAGCCTATGCCTTTCCCCTGGCCCATATCGAGCGGATGTGCGACCTGGCCCCGCAAGACATCGTCCAGGTCGAGGGACGCCAGCATTTCTGGCACGAAGGCCGGCATGTCGGGCTGGTGGCCGCCACCCAGTTGCTCAATCGCCCGGCGACACAGAACAACCACCCGACCCTCAAGGTGGTGGTGATCCGCGAGCGCGAGGCGATCTACGGCGTGGCGGTTGAGCGTTTCATCGGCGAGCGGACCCTGGTGGTCCTGCCCCTGGACGAACGCCTGGGCAAGGTCCAGGACATTTCCGCCGGGGCCCTGCTGGATGACGGCTCGGTGGTCTTGATCGTCGACGTCGAGGACGTGTTGCGGTCGGTGGACAAGCTGCTCGACAGCGGGCGGCTGGAGCGCATTGCCCGGCAGAGCCAGACCCAGGCCGCGCGCAAGCGCATCCTGGTGGTGGACGATTCGCTGACCGTGCGCGAGCTGCAACGCAAGCTGCTGCGGGGTCGCGGCTACGACGTGGCGGTGGCGGTGGATGGCATGGACGGCTGGAACGCCTTGCGTTCGGAAGATTTCGACCTGCTGATCACCGACATCGACATGCCGCGCATGGACGGCATCGAATTGGTGTCGTTGCTGCGCCGCGACAATCGCCTGCAATCGCTGCCGGTGATGGTGGTGTCCTACAAGGATCGCGAAGAAGATCGCCGTCGTGGCCTGGACGCCGGCGCCGACTATTATCTAGCCAAGGCGAGCTTCCACGATGACGCCTTGCTCGACGCCGTGGTCGAATTGATCGGAGGAGCACACGCTTGAAGGTCGCCATCGTCAATGACATGCCCCTGGCGGTCGAGGCCCTGCGCCGCGCCCTGGCGTTCGAACCGCAGCATCAAGTGGCCTGGGTCGCTGCCAACGGCGCCGAGGCGGTGCAGCGCTGTGCCGAATACACCCCGGACCTGATCCTGATGGACCTGTTCATGCCGATCATGGACGGCGTGGAGGCGACCCGGCGGATCATGGCCGACACCCCGTGCGCGATCGTGATTGTCACCGGCGACAGCCAGCAGAACGTCCATCGGGTGTTCGAGGCCATGGGCCATGGCGCGCTGGATGTGGTCGACACGCCGGCCCTGGGCGTCGGCAACCCGGCCGATGCGGCGGCGCCCTTGCTGCGCAAGATCGCCAATATCGGCTGGCTGATCGGTGAGCGCGGCAACCGCGAGCGCTCGGCCCCGGCGTCGCAACGCGCGCCGGTGTCGCGCAAGCGCCTGGTGGCCATCGGCTCGTCGGCGGGCGGCCCGGCGGCCCTGGAAGTCCTGCTCAAGGGCTTGCCGCGCGACTTTGCCCCGGCCATCGTGCTGGTCCAGCACGTGGACGAAGTGTTCGCCGCGGGCATGGCCGAGTGGTTGGGCAGTGTCTCGGGACACACCGTTCGCCTGGCCCGGGAAGGCGAGACGCCCCAAGGCGGCACGGTACTGCTGGCCGGGACCAATCATCACCTGCGCCTGTTGAAGGACGGCACCCTGGCCTACACCGCCGAGCCGGTGCACGAGATCTACCGCCCCTCCATCGACGTGTTCTTCGAAAGTGTCGCCCATTTCTGGAGCGGCGACGCGGTGGGTGTGCTGCTCACCGGCATGGGACGCGATGGCGCGCAAGGGCTTAGACTCATGCGCCAGCAGGGTTGCGTGACCATCGCCCAGGACCAGCGCACCAGTGCGGTCTACGGCATGCCCAAGGCGGCCGCCGCCCTCGATGCCGCCGCCCATATACTTGCCCTGGACCACATAGCGCCAAGGCTGTTGGAGATTTTTAGCCCATGATGACCCCCGGCCGCCTTGCCCCAGGCCGTAATCAGGTAAGCCCCCATGCATGATCTACAGCTCGACGAATTCAAGAGCGACGAGAACGCCGCGATGGTCCTGCTCGTCGACGACCAGGCGATGATCGGCGAGGCGGTGCGTCGTGGGCTATCGAATGAAGAAAACATCGACTTCCATTTCTGCTCCGATCCGCACCAGGCCATCGCCCATGCGATCCGCATCAAGCCGACCGTGATTCTCCAGGACCTGGTGATGCCCGGCCTCGATGGCCTGAGCCTGGTGCGCGAATACCGCAACCACCCGGCCACCCGCGATATTCCGATCATCGTCCTGTCCACCAAGGAAGACCCGCTGGTCAAGAGCGCGGCGTTTGCGGCCGGGGCCAACGATTACCTGGTCAAGTTGCCGGACAACATCGAACTGGTGGCGCGCATCCGCTATCACTCGCGTTCCTACACCATGCTGCTGCAGCGCGACGCGGCCTATCGCGCGCTGCGGGTCAGCCAGCAGCAGTTGCTCGACACCAACCTGGTGCTGCAACGCTTGATGAACTCCGACGGCCTTACCGGGCTGTCGAACCGCCGGCATTTCGACGAGTACCTGGAACTGGAGTGGCGCCGGGCATTGCGCGACCAGAGCCAGCTGTCGCTGCTGATGATCGATGTGGATTACTTCAAGTCCTACAACGACAAATTCGGCCACCTGGAAGGCGACGAAGCCCTGCGCAAGGTCGCCACGGCGATTCGCGATGCCTGCAGTCGTTCGTCCGACCTGCCGGCCCGCTACGGTGGCGAGGAATTTGCCCTGGTCCTGCCCGGCACCTCGCCTGGAGGCGCCCGGTTGATGGCGGAAAAACTGCGCCAGAGCGTGGTCGCCCTGAAAATCCCCCACGCCACCCCCAATGGCAGCGAGCACCTGACCGTCAGCATCGGCGTCTCCACCGTCACGCCACAGCAAGGGGGCGATAGCCGGCAATTGATCTCGGCGGCGGACAAGGGCTTGTACATGGCCAAGCACAATGGTCGCAACCGGGTGGGCATCGAGTAAATCCCTGCCTGGCGAAGAAGCTTTTCGTGGCGAGGGGATTTATCCCCGCTGGGCTGCGAAGCAGCCCTAAAACCCGACAACTCAGTGTGCCAGGCAAATCGAGTTGACTGTATTTGGGGCTGCTGCGCGGCCCCAGCGGGGATAAATCCCCTCGCCACAAGGGGATTGTGCAGCATCGCCCTGAAGCTCATTGCCCCCAAAGCCGCCAGGCGGGCTGCCGCTGGCGCGTGATTACGTTATACTCGCCGGCTTTCAAAAGTTCGCCAACGAGTGCTGCCCGCCATGGAAATCAACCCGATCCTGAACACCATCAAGGACCTGTCCGAGCGCTCCGAAACTATTCGGGGGTATCTTTGACTACGATCAAAAGCATGAGCGCCTGACCGAAGTCAATCGCGAGCTTGAAGATCCGAGTGTCTGGAACAAGCCTGAATACGCCCAGGAGCTGGGCCGCGAGCGTTCCGCGCTGGCGCAGATCGTCGAGACCCTGGACGAGCTGTCCAGTGGCCTGGGCGATTGCCGCGACCTGCTGGACATGGCCGTCGAGGAAAACGACGAAGGCGCGGTCGGCGATGTCGTCGCCGAACTGGCGCGCCTGGAGGAGTCCCTGGCCAAGCTGGAATTCCGCCGCATGTTCAGCGGCGAGATGGACATGAACAACGCCTACCTGGACATCCAGGCCGGTTCCGGCGGCACCGAAGCCCAGGACTGGGCCAACATCCTGCTGCGCATGTACCTGCGCTGGGCCGACAAGCGCGGTTTCGACGCGACCATCATGGAGCTGTCGGCCGGCGAGGTCGCCGGGATCAAGGGCGCCACCGTGCACATCAAGGGTGAGTACGCCTTTGGCTGGCTGCGTACCGAGATCGGCGTGCATCGCCTGGTGCGCAAGAGTCCGTTCGACTCCGGCAACCGTCGCCACACCTCGTTCTCGGCGGTGTTCGTCTCCCCGGAAATCGACGACAAGGTCGAGATCGAAATCAACCCGGCGGACCTGCGCATCGACACCTATCGCTCCTCGGGCGCCGGTGGCCAGCACGTCAACACCACCGACTCGGCCGTGCGGATCACCCACGTACCGACCAACACCGTGGTCAGTTGCCAGAACGAACGTTCCCAGCACGCCAACAAAGACACCGCGATGAAAATGCTCCGGGCCCGCCTGTACGAGCAGGAGATCCAGAAGCGCAACGCGGCGTCCCAGGCCCTGGAAGACAGCAAGTCGGACATCGGCTGGGGTCACCAGATCCGTTCGTACGTGCTCGATGCCTCGCGCATCAAGGACCTGCGCACCAACATCGAACGCAGCGACTGCGACAAGGTGCTCGACGGCGACATCGACGAATACCTGGAAGCGAGCCTCAAGCAAGGCCTGTAACGCGACACCCATGCGCCGGGCGGGCCCGCTTCCATGAGGAACGCGAGGCTTGCCCGCCCACTCCGGCCCGGGCTGGAGGCAACGAACCTGTGATGGAATCCTTAAAGACATGAGCGACCTAGAACTCGACCCGCAAGCCCTGCAACAGGAAGAAAACTCCCTGATCGCCCTGCGCAAGGAAAAGCTGGCTGCCGAGCGCGCCAAGGGCCAGGCCTTCCCGAATGACTTCCGCCGCGACGCCTACTGCGACGTGCTGCAGAAGCAATACGCGGACAAGACCAAGGAAGAACTGGCCGAGGCGGCGATTCCAGTCAAGGTGGCCGGTCGCATCATGCTCAACCGCGGGTCGTTCATGGTGATCCAGGACATGACCGGGCGCATCCAGGTCTACGTCAACCGCAAGACCCTGCCGGAAGAAACCCTGGCCGCCGTCAAGACCTGGGACCTGGGCGACATCATTGCCGCCGAAGGCACCCTGGCGCGCTCCGGCAAGGGCGACCTGTACGTTGAAATGACCAGCGTACGCCTGCTGACCAAGTCCCTGCGCCCACTGCCGGACAAGCACCACGGCCTGACCGACACCGAGCAGCGCTATCGCCAGCGCTACGTCGACCTGATCGTCAACGAAGACGTGCGCCAGACCTTCCGCGTACGCTCGCAGGTCATCGCCCACATCCGCAGTTTCCTGATGAAGCGTGACTTCCTCGAAGTCGAGACGCCGATGCTGCAGACCATCCCCGGCGGTGCGGCGGCCAAGCCGTTCGAAACCCACCACAACGCCCTGGACATGGAAATGTTCCTGCGCATCGCGCCGGAGCTGTACCTCAAGCGCCTGGTGGTCGGTGGCTTCGAGAAAGTCTTCGAGATCAACCGCAACTTCCGTAACGAAGGCGTTTCGACCCGGCACAATCCCGAGTTCACCATGCTCGAGTTCTACCAGGCCTACGCCGACTACAAGGACAACATGGACCTGACCGAGGAGTTGTTCCGCGAGCTGGCGCAACTGGTGCTCGGCAGCACCGACGTGCCGTACGGCGACAAGGTGTTCCACTTCGGCGAGCCGTTCGTGCGCCTGTCGGTGTTCGACTCGATCCTCAAGTACAACCCGGACATCAGCGCCGCCGACCTGCGCGACGTCGACAAGGCCCGTGCCATCGCCAAGAAGGCCGGTGCCAAGGTGCTCGGCTTCGAAGGCCTGGGCAAGCTGCAGGTGATGATTTTCGAAGAGCTGGTCGAGCACAAGCTCGAGCAGCCGCACTTCATCACCCAGTACCCGTTCGAAGTGTCGCCGCTGGCCCGTCGCAACGACGAAGACCCGAGCGTGACCGATCGCTTCGAACTGTTCATCGGTGGCCGCGAGATCGCCAACGCCTACTCCGAGCTCAATGACGCGGAAGACCAGGCCGAGCGCTTCATGGCCCAGGTGGCCGACAAGGACGCCGGCGACGACGAAGCGATGCACTACGACGCCGACTTCGTGCGCGCCCTGGAGTACGGCATGCCGCCGACCGCTGGCGAAGGCATCGGCATCGACCGCCTGGTGATGTTGCTGACCAACTCGCCGTCGATCCGGGATGTCATTCTCTTCCCGCACATGCGGCCGCAAGCGTAACGGTTTCAAATAAAAAGCCGCCTGCAGAGGCGGCTTTTTATTGCCTGTCTGGTACAAACGTATCAATTGGTTACTTTTGAAAAGAGCGAGGAAAGACCTGTCGTGAATCGTGCAATGGCTTCAGAAGGTGCCGCGGGCGTCGCCACGGCTGTCGCTGAAAGTGTTCAATACCAGGGCCGCAAGGCCAGCCGACAGGGCAGTGAGCAGCGTCGCCAGGAGATTCTCGACGCCGCCATGCGCATCGTGGTGCGCGATGGCGTGCGGGCGGTGCGCCACCGCGCCGTGGCCGCCGAGGCGGGCGTGCCGCTGTCGGCCACCACGTACTATTTCAAGGACATCGATGACCTGCTCACCGATACCTTCGCCCAATACGTGGAGCGGAGCGCGGCGTTCATGGCCAAATTGTGGACCAGCAACGAAGGCCTGCTGCGGGAAATGGTCGCCTACGGGGACGGCAGCGCCGAGTCGCGCTCGCAGCTGGCGGACGACATTGCCCGGATGACCGCCGACTACGTGCAGCATCAGTTGGACAGCCGTCGCGAGTACCTGATGGCCGAGCAGGCGTTTCGCCAGGAAGCGCTGCTCAACCCGCGCCTGGCGGAACTGGTGCGTTCCCACCAGCAGATCCTGTTGCACGGCACCTGCCAGTTTTTCCAGGTATTGGGCTCCCGCGAACCGCAACAGGATGCCAAAGTGTTGACGGCGATTATCGGACGGATGGAATATCAGGGCTTGCTCAATGGCGCCGAGCCGGTCGCCGATGAAGACATGCTCGGTATCCTGACCCGCTACATGCACCTGGTGTTGGCGTCGGTGTGAGCCCGATGGGTTCACCACGGCCCTTGTGGGGGGGGGGGGGGTTTTCGGGGGGGGGGGGGGGGGGGCCCCCCCCCCCCCCCCCGGGCGGGGCCGCGCTCGGAAAAATGGTCTCCTCGCGGGTCGGCCCCCCCCCGCGGCAAAAAAACGATCCCTCCACTTTTTA
>NZ_JAUQOP010000036.1 GCF_030580855.1 Pseudomonas citrullilanati
TATTCGTAGCCCGCAGGTGCATGTTCCTTCCTCGCCGACAACCGAATTCCAGCGAACATCAGTATGGAAGAGCAAGGAACGGACTACCTATATCGCAGCCCAGCGGGGATAAATCCCCTCGCCACAACAGCGATCCGCTCAAGTCCTGATGGGTTTGTTAACCCCGGCGCTGGATGAACGCCCGGATCCGCTCCGCCGCTTCCACGCATTCGGCCAGCGGTGCGACCAGGGCCATGCGTACGCGGCCGGCGCCTGGGTTGACGCCGTCCACGTCGCGGGACAGGTAGGAGCCCGGCACCACGGTCACGTGTTCCTGTTCGAACAGGTCGCGGCAGAACGCTGCGTCGTCGCCTGCCACATTCGGCCACAGGTAGAAGCTACCGTCGGGACGTTGTACGTCCAGTACGGGGCTGAGGATGTCCAGCACGGCGTCGAATTTCTCCCGGTACAGCGCGCGGTTGGCCCGTACGTGGACTTCGTCGTTCCAGGCGGCGATGCTCGCCAGTTGGGTTTGCACCGGCATCGCGCAGCCGTGGTAGGTGCGATACAGCAGGAAACCCTTGAGGATGTCCGCGTCGCCGGCGACGAAACCGGAGCGCAGGCCTGGCAGGTTGGAGCGTTTGGACAGGCTGTGGAACACCACGCAGCGCTTGAAGTCCTTGCGCCCCAGCTCGACGCAGGCGCTGAGCAGGCCCGGTGGCGGGGTCTGTTCGTCGAAGTACAGTTCGCTGTAGCACTCGTCGGCGGCGATCACGAAATCGTGTTCGTCGGCCAGGGCAATGAGTTTTTTCAGCACGTCCACCGGGATCAAGGCGCCGGTCGGGTTGCCGGGGGAGCACAGGAACAGGATCTGGCAGCGCTTCCAGACGTCCGGCGAGACGGCTTCGAAATCCGGGTTGAAGCCGTTCTCGTCCAGGCACGGCAGGTAGTGCGGCTTGGCGCCGGCCAGGAACGCGGCGCCTTCATAGATCTGGTAGAAAGGATTCGGGCTCACGACCAGCGCATCGTCACCGCGATTGACCACGGTCTGGGTGAAGGCGAACAGGGCTTCGCGGGTGCCGTTGACGGGCAGTACGTGGCGCGCCGGGTCGAGCCAGCCGTTCGGCACGCCAAAGCGTCGCTCGCACCAGCCGGTGATCGCTTCACGCAAGGCCGGGATGCCCAGCGTGGTCGGATAAACGGCCATTTGATCCAGGTTGCCGGCCAGGGCCTCGGCGACAAAGCTGGGCGAGCGGTGCTTGGGTTCGCCGATGGACAGGGCAATCGGCCGCTTGTCCGGGTTGGGCGTGACGCTGCCGAGCAGGGCGCGAAGCTTTTCGAACGGGTAGGGCTGTAACTGGTTCAGGGCGTTGTTCATCGGTGGGCCTCGTTCAATAGGGTTTGTGGGAGCGAGCTTGCTCGCGATAGCGGTGGCTCAGGCAACCTTGATATTGGATGTTGCGCCGCTATCGCGAGCAAGCTCGCTCCCACAGGGGATTCGGTGATTCAGATGCTGATGCGTGTCGGGTGAGCATCGGGTTCCTGATTGACGCTCAAGTGCCGGACCATCTCTTCCTGCAAGCGGCTGCACAGCTGCGGATCGGACAACGGCTGGTTGTTGGCGTCGGTAATGAAGAACACGTCTTCGACCCGTTCGCCGAGGGTGGCGATCTTGGCGTTCTGCAGCGACAGGTCGAACTCCAGGAAGATATGCCCGACCCGCGCCAGCAGGCCCGGGCGATCCGGAGCGCTGAGTTCCAGCACGGTAACCTGGCGCAGGGCGTCGTTGTGGATCGTCACCTGCGGGGCGAACGCGAAGTGCTTGAGCTGGCGCGGCACCCGGCGCTGGATGATGGTCGGGTAGTCCGCCGGGTTGCGCAGGGCTTCGGTCAGGCCTTCGCGGATCTGCTTGATCCGCGCCGGGTTGTCGCCGATCGAGTCGCCGTCGGTGTCGAGCACGATGTAGGTGTCGAGGGTGAACTGGCTGCTGGAGGTGATGACCCGGGCGTCATGGATGTTCAGGTTGAGCTGGTCCATCGCGGCCACGGTCACGGCGAAGAAGTCGTGCTGGTCCGGTGCATAAATGAAGATCTGCGTGCCGCCCTCGAATTCGCGCTGGGTGGTTTCCTTGATCAGCACCAGGGGCCCGCCGTCGGCCGGTTGCTGCAGGATCGCATCGCTGTGCCAGGCGACGTCGCCGGCGGTGTGGCGCAGGAAATAGTCATCGCCCAGCTGTGCCCAGAGCTGCTCGACGTCGTCCGGATCGGTACCGCCGCGCACCAGGATGTCCAGGGCCGCGCTTTGCGTGCGCCGGATCTGCTCTTCGCGATCCACCGGGTTTTCCAGGCCGCGACGCAAGGCGCGCTTGGTCTCGGTGTACAGCTGGCGCAACAGGCTGGCGCGCCAGGAGTTCCACAGGGTCGGGTTGGTGGCGTTGATGTCGGCCACGGTCAGCACGTAGAGATAATCCAGGCGGGTTTCATCGCCAACGATCTGGGCGAAGTCATGGATCACCTGCGGGTCGGACAAGTCCTTGCGCTGGGCGGTGGTCGACATCACCAGGTGGTTCTGCACCAGCCAGACGATCAACCGGCTGTCCCACACCGGCAGTTGGTGCCGCTGGCAGAAGGCCTCGGCATCCACCGCGCCAACCTCGGAGTGATCGCCCTGGCGACCCTTGCCGATATCGTGGTACAGCCCGGCCATGTAGATCAGCTCGGGCTTGGGCAGCTTGCCCATGAGCTTGCTGGCCAGCGGGAATTTCTCCGACACCTGGGTGTACTGCAGTTTGCGCAGGTGCTTGATCAGGTTCAGCGTGTGGGCATCGACCGTATAGATGTGGAACAGGTCGTGTTGCATCTGCCCGACGATGAAGCCGAATTCCGGCAGGTAGCGCCCGAGGATCCCGTAGCGGTTCATCCGCCGCAGGTTGCGGTGCACGCCGATCTTGCACTTGAACAACTCGATGAACAGGCTGGTGTTGCGGATGTCATGGCGGAAATCGTCATCGATCAGGTGCCGGTTTTCCCGCAGCAGGCGAATGGTGTCGGCGCGTACGCCCTTGATTTCCGGCTGCTGGGCCATGAGCACGAAGATTTCCAGCATGGCGAACGGCGTGCGGCGGAACACGTTGGGGTTGCGCGCCTCGATGTAGCCGTCGTGCAGTTGGAAGCGCGAGTTGATCGGCTGCGGCGGCTCGGCGTCCTCGGGGGCGAGGATCACTTCCTCGAAGTGCTGGATGATCAACTCGCTGAGCTGGGCGATGCTCATGACCACCCGGTAGTACTGCTGCATGAAGTTTTCGATGGACTGCTTGGCGTCCTGGCCTTCGAACCCCAGCAGCCCGGCGATGGAGCGCTGGTGATCGAACAGCAGGCGGTCTTCGGCACGCCCGGCGAGCATGTGCAGGGCATAGCGAACCTTCCACAGGAATTCCTGGGAGGAGGCCAGCAAGGCGTTTTCGCTTTCCACCAGGAAGCCTTCGCCGGCCAGGGCGCGCAGGTTCAGCGTGCCGTACTGGCGGCGGGCGACCCAGAGGATCGTCTGGATGTCCCGCAGTCCGCCCGGCGAGCCCTTGACGTTGGGCTCCAGGTTGTACTCAGTGTCGTTGTACTTGTGGTGGCGGGCCTTCTGCTCGGCGTGCTTGGCCAGGAAGAAATCCTTGCTCGGCCACATGTGCGCGGTGCTGGTGACATCGAGCATGCGCTGGCGCAGGCGCTCGGGGCCGGCGATGGTGCGGCTTTCCATCAGGTTGGTGATGACGGTCAGGTCGGCACGGGCCTCATCGGCGCATTCCTGCACCGAGCGCACGCTCTGGCCGACTTCCAGGCCGATGTCCCACAGCAGCGTCAGGAAGCGCTCGATGGAATCGCGGAAAACCTCATGGTCGGCACTGTCCAGCAGGATCAGCAGGTCGATGTCGGAGTAGGGGTGCAGCTCGCCGCGTCCATAGCCGCCGACGGCCACCAGGGCGATGTCGGCGTCGTCGCTCCAGCTGAACTGGTCCCAGGCCTTTTGCAGGATGTTGTCGACGAACCAGGCGCGGTCCTCGATCAGCCGGCGGATATCCCGGCCATCGCGAAAGCGCTGGTCGAGCACCTCGCGGGCCTGGCGGATCGCCTTCTTGAATGCCGAGATGGGGCTTGCCTTCAGGGCCAGTTCCGCCTGGAACTGGCCGCGGTCGAAGAGTTCGGGGTCCACCTGCGGCATTAATGGCTTTCCTTTCTATCTATAGCTATAGGCGGTTGCGGATCAGGCGGAAACGCGTGGGATGGTGTCATCGCTGCGTAGGGTGAAGATCTCGTAACCGGTCTCGGTCACCAGCAAGGTGTGCTCCCACTGGGCCGACAGCTTGCGGTCCTTGGTGATGGCGGTCCAGCCGTCTCCCAGCACCTTGGTGTCGGCACGACCCTGGTTGATCATCGGCTCGATGGTGAAGGTCATGCCCGCCTGCAGCTCCATGCCGGTGCCGGCGCGGCCGTAGTGCAGGATCTGCGGCTCTTCGTGGAACACCTTGCCGATGCCATGGCCGCAGAACTCGCGCACCACCGAGAAACCGTTCTTCTGCGCGTGCTTCTGGATCACTTCGCCGATGTCACCGAGGCGGCAGCCCGGTTTCACCAGTTCGATGGCCATGTACATGCATTCCTGGGTGACCTTGGACAGGCGCTGGGCCCACTCCGGGACGTTGCCGACATGGAACATGCGGCTGGTGTCGCCGTGATAGCCGTCCTTGATGACGGTGACGTCGATGTTCAGGGTATCGCCATCCTTCAACGGCTTTTCGTTGGGGATGCCGTGGCAGACCACGTGGTTGATCGAGGTGCAGATCGACTTCGGGAAGCCCTTGTAGTTGAGCGGCGCCGGGATGGCCTTCTGCTCGTTGACGATGAAGTCGTGGCAGATGCGGTCCAGCTTTTCGGTGGTCACGCCCGGCTTGACGTAGTCGGCGATCATTTCCAGCACGTCGGCGGCGAGTTTGCCGGCAACACGCATTTTCGCGATGTCCTCGGCAGTCTTGAGGGTAACGGTCATACAGGCTCTCTTTGCGCCCGACGGCGCTGTCCAAAACGAAATGGGCGGCGGATGATGATCAGCGCGGCCCTGAAAGAGGCGATTCTAACAGACGATCAGCGCAAAGAACGCTCCAGCCTGGAACTCTGTGGCGAGGGCGCGCGAGTGGGAGCAAAGCTTGCTCGCGATCCAGGCGACTCGATTTCTGAAGGATCGCATCGCCTTTATCGCGGGCAAGCCTTGCTCCCACAATCCCCTCGCCACAGGGTTTTCAGAATCCGTGTTCCGTTTTCGCCCTTGCTGTGGTATAAAATGCGCCGCTTTCCGGGGATGACCCCGCAAGCTTAAATCCACACACGTGTCGACACGATGACCTGGGTGCCTTTGGCTCATGCAGCCGCTGGTTGGTCATTGGGATACGTGGAGGCCAAACCCGACTTATCAAGGAACTATCATGTCCCAAGTCAACATGCGCGATATGCTGAAGGCCGGTGTGCACTTCGGCCACCAGACCCGTTACTGGAACCCGAAAATGGGCAAGTACATTTTCGGCGCGCGCAACAAGATCCACATCATCAACCTTGAAAAAACCCTGCCAATGTTCAACGAGGCACTGACCTTCGTAGAGCGCCTGGCCCAGGGCAAAAACAAGATTCTGTTCGTCGGCACCAAGCGTTCCGCTGGCAAGATCGTTGCTGAAGAAGCAGCACGTTGCGGTTCGCCGTACGTCGATCACCGCTGGTTGGGCGGCATGCTGACCAACTTCAAGACCATCCGCGCTTCCATCAAGCGTCTGCGTGATCTTGAAGTCCAGTCCGAAGACGGCACTTTCGCCAAGCTGACCAAGAAGGAAGCGCTGATGCGCTCCCGTGATCTGGAGAAGCTGGACCGCTCCCTGGGCGGTATCAAGGACATGGGCGGTCTGCCTGACGCGCTGTTCGTGATCGACGTCGACCACGAGCGCATCGCGATCACCGAAGCCAACAAGCTGGGCATCCCGGTCATCGGCGTTGTCGATACCAACAGCAGCCCGGAAGGCGTTGACTACATCATCCCAGGCAACGATGACGCCATCCGCGCCATCCAGCTGTACATGGGTTCGATGGCTGACGCTGTTATCCGTGGTCGCAACAACGTGAATGGCGGCACCGAAGTCTTCGCTGAAGAAGCTCCGGCAGCAGCCGCTGAGTAATCGACGCCCTGGCGTTGACTCAGTAAGCAAAAAGGGGGCTTGGCCCCCTTTTTGCCACCTCGAAAACCATTTGCGCCAGCGCAGCACCTGTTTGTAACTTGCCGCGGCCTATAAACAGTGGTTTTCCAGGAAGAATTGATCGCCCGTTCGATCGGGTGGAATGGTTGAAAACCTATCCAAGAGGATTTTGAAATGGCAGAGATTACTGCAGCGTTGGTCAAAGAACTGCGCGAGCGTACCGGCGAAGGCATGATGGACTGCAAGAAAGCCTTGACCAAGGCTGGCGGCGACATCGAGAAAGCCATTGATGACATGCGTGCTTCGGGCGCCATCAAGGCCGCCAAGAAAGCGGGCAACGTTGCCGCTGAAGGCGCCATCGCCATCAAGGACGACGGTAAGGCCGCCGTTCTGCTGGAAGTCAACTCCCAGACCGACTTCCTGGCCCTGCAGGATGACTTCAAGGCATTCGTCGCTGCCAGCGTCGAGAAGGCCTTCGCTGACAAACTGACCGACGTAGCTCCGCTGATCGAAGCCCAGGAACAAGCGCGCCTGGTCCTGGTTGGCAAGACCGGCGAAAACGTCAACATCCGTCGCCTGGTTCGCGTTGAAGGTGACGTGGTCGGTACTTACCTGCACGGCAACAAGATCGGCGTGGCTGTCGTCCTCAAGGGCGGCGACACCGAGCTGGCGAAAGACATCGCCATGCACGTGGCTGCGACCAACCCTGAGTTCCTGCTGCCTTCGGACGTTTCGGCCGAAGCGATCGAGCGCGAGAAAGGCGTTTTCCTGCAGTTGAACGAAGAGAAGCTCAAGGGCAAGCCTGCCGACATCGCCGAGAAGATGGTGGCCGGTCGTATCTCCAAGTTCCTGGCCGAAGCCAGCCTGGTCGAGCAAGCGTTCGTCAAGAACCCTGAAGTCAAGGTCGGCGACCTGGCCAAGAAAGCCGGTGCTGAAATCGTTTCCTTCACCTACTTCAAGGTCGGCGAAGGCATCGAGAAGCCGGTCGACAACTTCGCTGAAGAAGTTGCCGCCCAGGTAGCTGCTGCCAGCAAGCAATAAGACAGGTTTTACAACTGTCGCCCAGAAGAGGCTGCCCGCTCACGCGCGCAGCCTCTTTTTGGATGAGGATGCCGATTTTTATTGGTTTCCTGTCGGAACTGGCTTACAAAGCCGTGTTCCGATGGCGCTGTGTCAGCGTCACGCTAGAGTGAGTGCAGGCTGCAAACAGTCTGCCAGGAATTTTCGTAAATACGCCGCAGGAGAGATTCGCAATGGCTCAGCAGGGCAGTGGTTATCAGGCTCGCTATAAACGCATTCTACTCAAGCTTAGCGGCGAGGCCCTGATGGGCTCGGAAGAGTTCGGGATCGATCCGAAAGTGCTGGATCGCATGGCCCTGGAAGTTGGCCAGCTGGTTGGAATCGGTGTCCAGGTCGGCCTGGTCATCGGCGGTGGCAACCTGTTCCGTGGTGCGGCGCTGAGCGCGGCCGGCATGGATCGGGTCACGGGCGACCACATGGGCATGCTGGCCACTGTGATGAACGCCCTGGCTATGCGCGACGCCCTGGAGCGTGCCAATATCTCGGCCATCGTGATGTCGGCCATTTCCATGGTCGGCGTGACCGATCACTACGACCGCCGCAAAGCCATGCGCCACCTCAATTCCAAGGAAGTGGTGATTTTTGCCGCCGGTACCGGTAATCCGTTCTTCACCACGGATTCGGCGGCCTGCCTGCGCGCGATCGAGATCGATGCCGATGTCGTGCTCAAGGCAACCAAGGTCGATGGTGTCTACACCGCCGACCCGTTCAAGGACCCGCATGCCGAGAAGTTCGATCATCTGACCTACGATGAAGTACTGGATCGCAAGCTGGGGGTAATGGACCTGACGGCCATCTGTCTGTGCCGCGACCACAAGATGCCGCTGCGCGTCTTTAACATGAACAAGCCCGGCGCCCTGCTGAATATCGTACACGGCGGCGCGGAAGGGACTCTGATCGAGGAAGGCCAACAATGATCAACGAAATCAAGAAAGACGCCCAAGCGCGTATGCAGAAATCCCTGGAGTCTCTGAGCCACGCGTTTGGCCAGATTCGTACCGGCAAGGCGCACCCGAGCATCCTGGGCAGCGTGATGGTGCCTTACTATGGCGCCGACACCCCGATCAGCAGCGTCGCCAACATCACCGTCAAGGATTCGCGGACCCTGCAAGTCGTCGCCTTCGAGCGCAACATGCTCGCGGCGGTCGACAAGGCGATCCAGAGCGCCGGGCTGAACCTCAACCCGACCAACCTGGGCGAGTTGTTGCTGATCTCCATGCCTGCCCTGACCGAAGAAACCCGCAAGGGCTTCACCAAACAGGCGCGCAGCGCGGCCGAGGACGCCCGGGTTGCCGTGCGCAATATCCGTCGCGACGCCCTGGGCGAGCTGAAGAAGCTGGTCAAGGACAAGGAAATCAGCGAGGACGAAGAGCGTCGCGCAGCGGCCGATATCCAGAAACTGACCGACAAGGCAGAGGCTGACATCGATGCGGCCACCAAGCAAAAAGAAGCGGACCTGATGGCCGTATAAGGGTCCCGTGTTCATGGAAAAGACCAAGCAGGCCTTGCCGTTCGCAGTGCCGCGCCACGTGGCGATCATCATGGACGGCAATAACCGTTGGGCCAAGAAGCGCTTCATGCCTGGCGTCGCCGGGCATAAGGCCGGGGTCGATGCGGTTCGCGCGGTCATCGAGGTGTGTGCCGAGGCCGGGGTCGAGGTGCTGACCCTGTTCGCGTTCTCCAGCGAGAACTGGCAGCGCCCGGCCGATGAGGTCAGTGCCTTGATGGACCTGTTCCTCAAGGCCCTGCGCCGCGAGGCCAAGCGCCTCAACGAGAACAAGATCAGCTTGCGCATCATCGGCGATCGCTCGCGCTTCCATCCGGAGTTGCAGGCCGCGATGCGCGAGGCCGAGGCCGCGACGGCGGGGGCTGACCGGTTTGTCCTGCAGATCGCCGCCAACTACGGTGGCCAGTGGGACATTGCCCAGGCTGCCCAGCGGCTGGCGCGTGAAGTCCAGGCCGGGCACCTGCGCCCGGAAGACATCACCCCCGAACTGCTGCAAACCTGCCTCGCGACCGGCGAGCTGCCCTTGCCGGACCTGTGTATCCGCACCGGTGGCGAGCACCGCATCAGCAACTTCCTGCTCTGGCAGTTGGCTTATGCCGAGCTGTATTTCTCCGACCTGTTCTGGCCGGACTTCAAACACGAAGCCATGCGTACCGCACTGGCCGATTTCGCTTCCCGTCAGCGTCGCTTCGGTAAAACGAGCGAGCAGATCGAAGCTGGAGCCCGGGTTTAATGCTCAAACAACGAATCATCACAGCCCTGATCCTGTTGCCTATTGCCCTGTGCGGGTTCTTCCTGCTCGAGGGCGCGAACTTCGCCCTGTTCATCGGGCTGGTCGTGACCCTGGGGGCGTGGGAATGGGCGCGGCTGGCCGGTTTTCCTGCCCAGCCGGCACGCATTGCCTACGCCGTGGCCGTGGCCGCGATGCTGTTCATCATGTACCTGGTGCCAGGGCTCGCGCCTTGGGTGCTGGGGGCGTCGGTGTTGTGGTGGGCGACGGCGACCTTCCTGGTGCTGACCTACCCACGAACCACCCATCACTGGGCCAACACCGCGACCAAGCTGATGATCGGCCTGTTGATCCTGCTGCCGGCCTGGCAAGGCCTGATCTGGATCAAGCAGGGCGTGCTGGGCAACTGGCAGATCATGGCCGTGATGGTGCTGGTCTGGGGCGCCGACGTGGGTGCCTATTTCTCCGGCCGGGCCTTTGGCAAGCGCAAGCTCGCGCCAAAAGTCAGCCCCGGCAAGAGCTGGGAAGGGGTCTACGGCGGCCTGGCGTTGAGCCTGGTGATTACTGCCGTGGTCGGCTTCGTCCGTGACTGGACCGTGGCGCAGCTGCTGATGGGGCTGCTGGGTGCCGCGCTCATTGTCTTCGTGTCCGTGGTCGGCGACCTGACTGAAAGCATGTTCAAGCGTCAATCCGGGATCAAGGACAGCAGCAACCTGCTGCCGGGTCACGGTGGCGTACTGGATCGGATCGACAGCCTGACCGCCGCGGTCCCGATCTTCGCCGTGCTGCTGTGGATGGCCGCATCGTGAGTCGTCCCCAGCAGATCACGGTCCTGGGGGCGACCGGTTCGATCGGCCTGAGTACGCTCGATGTCATAGGTCGGCATCCGGAGCGCTACCAAGTGTTCGCCCTCAGTGGCTTCACGCGCATGAGTGAGCTGCTGGCCTTGTGCATACGCCACACGCCGCGGTTTGCCGTGGTGCCTGAAGCCGCTGTGGCCCGGGCGTTGCAGGACGATCTGCGCGCCGCTGGCTTGCAAACCCGCGTGCTGGTGGGGGAGGAGGGTCTTTGCCAAGTGGCGTCCGCCCCCGAAGTCGACGCCGTGATGGCGGCGATTGTCGGCGCCGCGGGCCTGCGCCCGACGCTGGCGGCGGTGGAAGCCGGCAAGAAGATCCTGCTGGCCAATAAGGAAGCGCTGGTGATGTCCGGTGCGTTGTTCATGCAGGCCGTGCGTAAGAGTGGTTCGGTGTTGCTGCCCATCGACAGCGAGCACAATGCGATCTTCCAGTGCATGCCGCGGGATTTTTCCCGGGGCCTGGAAACCGTGGGTGTACGGCGGATTCTTCTGACGGCTTCCGGTGGACCGTTCCGGCAGACGCCGCTGCAAGAGCTGGTGCATGTTTCACCTGAGCAGGCCTGTGCTCATCCCAACTGGTCCATGGGGCGCAAGATTTCCGTGGACTCGGCGAGCATGATGAACAAAGGGCTGGAGTTGATCGAGGCGTGCTGGCTGTTCGATGCCAGGCCAGCCCAGGTCGAGGTGGTGATTCACCCGCAAAGCGTGATTCATTCCCTGGTGGACTATGTCGACGGTTCGGTGCTGGCCCAGCTGGGCAACCCGGACATGCGCACCCCGATCGCCAATGCCCTGGCCTGGCCGGAGCGGATCGACTCCGGCGTTGCGCCGCTGGACCTGTTCGCCATCGCCCGCCTGGATTTCCAGGCGCCTGATGAACAACGCTTCCCCTGCCTGCGCCTGGCGCGGCAAGCGGCCGAGGCGGGGGGCAGTGCCCCGGCAATGCTGAACGCGGCCAATGAAGTGGCGGTCGCAGCGTTTCTCGATGGACGTGCCCGTTACCCCGAGATCGCGAGTATCATCGAGGAAGTCTTGAATCTCGAGGCAGTGGTTTCGGTCGACGACCTCGACGCGGTATTTACGGCGGATGCCAGGGCCCGTGAGTTGGCGGGGCAATGGCTGCAGCGCCACGGGCGTTGACGCTGCGATACGTTAGCCAGGGTTGCCCTGGGCAGGATTGCGGAGAAAACAGATGAGCGCGCTCTATATGATTGTCGGCACCCTGGTTGCACTGGGGGTGTTGGTCACCTTTCACGAATTCGGTCATTTCTGGGTCGCGCGTCGCTGTGGCGTCAAGGTGCTGCGTTTTTCCGTGGGCTTTGGCATGCCCTTGCTGCGCTGGCACGACAAGCAGGGCACCGAGTTCGTCGTGGCGGCCATCCCGCTGGGCGGCTACGTGAAGATGCTCGACGAGCGCGAGGGCGAGGTGCCCGCCGACCAGCTCGATCAGTCCTTCAACCGCAAGAGCGTTCGCCAGCGCATCGCCATCGTGGCGGCGGGGCCGATCGCCAACTTCCTGCTGGCCATGGTGTTTTTCTGGGCATTGGCCATGCTCGGCAGCGAACAGGTGCGTCCGGTCATCGGTGCCGTGGAAGCCGGGAGCGTGGCGGCCCGGGCCGGGCTCGGCGCCGGCCAGGAAATCGTCTCCATCGATGGCGAGCCGACGTCGGGCTGGGCGGCGGTCAACCTGCAACTGGTCCGTCGCCTGGGAGAGAGCGGTTCGTTGCAGTTGAAGGTGCGCGAGCAGGGCTCCACAGTGGATTCGCCCCGCGAACTGATCCTGGACAACTGGCTCAAGGGCGCCGACGAACCGGACCCGATCCGGTCCCTGGGTATCCGCCCATGGCGCCCGGCGTTGCCGCCGGTGCTCGCCGAACTCGATCCGAAAGGCCCGGCCCAGGCGGCCGGCCTGAAGACCGGCGACCGCTTGCTGGCCCTCGACGGCCAGTCGGTCAGCGACTGGCAGCAGGTGGTCGACTCGGTTCGTGTACGTCCTGATACCAAAATCGTGCTGCGCATCGAGCGCGACGGTGCTCCAATCGACATCCCGGTCACCCTGGGCGCTCGCGGCGAAAGCAAGGCGCCGACCGGTTACCTGGGGGCGGGCGTCAAGGCGGTCGACTGGCCGCCGGAAATGATCCGCGAGGTCAGCTTCGGTCCGGTGGCGGCCATTGCCGAGGGTGCGCGTCGTACCTGGACCATGAGTGTCCTGACCCTCGACTCACTGAAGAAAATGTTGTTCGGCGAGCTCTCGGTAAAAAACTTGAGTGGACCGATAACCATTGCTAAAGTGGCGGGCGCTTCTGCCCAGTCGGGCGTTGCTGATTTCCTGAATTTCCTTGCTTATCTGAGCATTAGCCTGGGGGTTCTGAATTTGCTGCCCATCCCGGTACTGGATGGGGGGCATCTGCTGTTTTATCTGATCGAGTGGGCGCGTGGTCGTCCCTTGTCGGATCGGGTGCAAGGTTGGGGGATACAGATCGGGATCAGCTTGGTGGTCGGGGTCATGCTGCTTGCCCTCGTCAACGATCTGGGTCGTTTGTAACGCTTCGCCGAATTGCGAATCTGCCGCATTTTGCGGCAGTTTGTTTATTGCCAGTTGGAATAAGAAAGGACTTCATGAAACGTCTGCTGCTAACTGCGGTTCTCACCGTATTGATGATCGCCGAAGTTCACGCCGAGTCCTTCACTATCTCTGATATTCGCGTCAACGGCCTCCAGCGGGTCTCCGCGGGTAGCGTCTTTGGTGCCTTGCCGTTGAACGTCGGCGAGCAGGCGGATGATCGGCGCCTGGTGGAATCCACGCGTGCGCTGTTCAAGACCGGCTTCTTTCAAGATATCCAACTGGGCCGTGACGGCAACGTCCTGGTCATCACGGTAGTCGAGCGCCCGTCGGTCGCCAGCATCGAGATCGAGGGCAACAAGGCGATCTCCACCGAAGACTTGATGAAAGGCCTCAAGCAGTCCGGCCTGGCCGAAGGCGAGATCTTCCAGCGTGCGACCCTCGAAGGCGTGCGTAACGAGCTGCAACGCCAGTACGTCGCCCAGGGCCGCTACTCGGCGACCGTCGACACCGAAGTGGTGCCGCAGCCGCGCAACCGCGTCGGCCTGAAGGTCAACATCAACGAAGGCACCGTGGCAGCCATCCAGCACATCAACGTGGTGGGCAACACGGTTTTCCCGGATCAAGACCTGATCGACCTGTTCGAACTCAAGACCACCAACTGGCTGTCGTTCTTCAAGAACGACGACAAGTACGCCCGTGAAAAACTCTCCGGTGACCTGGAGCGCCTGCGTTCCTACTACCTCGACCGTGGCTACATCAACATGGACATCGCTTCGACCCAGGTGTCCATCACCCCGGACAAGAAGCACGTCTACATCACCGTCAACGTCAACGAAGGCGAGAAATACACCGTTCGTGACGTCAAGCTCAGCGGTGACCTGAAGGTGCCGGAAGACCAGGTCAAGTCGCTGCTGCTGGTGCAGAAGGGCCAGGTGTTCTCGCGCAAGCTGATGACCACCACCTCCGAGCTGATCACCCGCCGCCTGGGTAACGAAGGCTACACCTTCGCCAACGTCAACGGCGTGCCGCAGCCGCACGATGACGACCATACCGTCGACATCACGTTCGCCGTGGACCCGGGCAAGCGCGCCTACGTCAACCGCATCAACTTCCGTGGCAACACCAAGTCCGAGGACGAAGTGCTGCGCCGTGAAATGCGCCAGATGGAAGGTGGCTGGGCCTCGACCTACCTGATCGACCAGTCCAAGACCCGCCTGGAGCGCCTGGGCTTCTTCAAGGAAGTCAACGTCGAGACGCCGGCCGTGCCGGGTGTCGATGACCAGGTCGATGTGAACTACAGCGTCGAGGAACAAGCGTCCGGCTCGATCACCGCCAGCGTCGGCTTTGCCCAGAGCGCCGGCCTGATCCTCGGTGGCTCGATCACCCAGAACAACTTCCTGGGTACCGGTAACAAGGTCAGCATCGGCCTGACCCGCAGCGAATACCAGACCCGCTACAACTTCGGCTTCGTCGACCCCTACTGGACTGCCGATGGTGTGAGCCTGGGCTACAACGCCTTCTACCGCACCACCGACTATGACGAGCTCGACTCGGACATCTCCAGCTATGCGGTGGACAGCTACGGTGTCGGCGCCAACATCGGCTACCCGATCAGCGAGACTTCGCGCCTGACCTTCGGCCTTACCGCCCAGCAGGACAAGATCAACACCGGTCGCTACACCGTCGACGAGATCTTCGACTTCGTGAAGAAGGAAGGCGACAGCTACCTGAACTTCAAGGCGTCCGCCGGCTGGTCCGAGTCGACCCTGAACAAGGGCGTGCTGGCGACCCGTGGTCATTCCCAGAGCCTGGTCCTGGAAAGCACCATTCCTGGCAGCGACCTGTCGTTCTTCAAGCTCGACTACCGTGGCCAGTTGTTCCAGCCGCTGACCGACACCTACACCATGCGCCTGCACACCGAGCTGGGTTATGGCGATGGCTATGGTTCGACCGACGGCCTGCCGTTCTACGAGAACTACTACGCCGGTGGTTTCAACTCGGTGCGTGGCTTCAAGGACAGCACCCTGGGCCCGCGCAGTACGCCGAGCAAGGGTACCAACCCGGGCACCATCGCGGACCCGGACCAGGATCCGCTGCCATTCGGTGGCAATGTATTGATTCAGGGCGGCGTCGAGGTCCTGTTCCCGATGCCATTCGTGAAAGATCAGCGCTCCCTGCGTACCTCGGTATTCTGGGACGTGGGTAACGTATTCGACTCCAAGTGCGAAGACACCACCAATGCCAACGGCACCAAGTCCAATACCCAGTGCAACGACATCAGCCTGAGCAACATGGCCAGTTCCGTCGGCCTGGGCGTGACCTGGGTGACCGCGCTGGGTCCTTTGAGCTTCGCGTTGGCCATGCCGATCAAGAAACCGGATGACGCTGAAACCCAAGTGTTCCAATTCTCCCTCGGCCAGACGTTCTAAGCGTCTGTCCCATGACAACGACAATGGATTTTGTAGGAGTGCATCGTGCGTAAGTTGACTCAATTGGTTCTCCTGGCGACCGTGCTGGTCGCAGGCCCGGCATTCGCCGACATGAAGATTGCCGTGCTGAACTATCAGATGGCGCTGCTGGAATCCGACGCGGCCAAGAAATACGCCGTGGATGCCGAGAAGAAATTCGGCCCGCAACTGACCAAGCTCAAGGGCCTGGAAAGCAGCGCCAAGGGTATCCAGGACCGTTTGGTGGCCGGTGGCGACAAGATGGCCCAGGGCGAGCGTGAACGCCTGGAGCTGGAATTCAAGCAGAAGGCCCGCGACTTCCAGTTCCAGTCCAAGGAACTGAACGAAGCGAAAGCCGTTGCCGACCGTGAAATGCTCAAGCAGCTCAAGCCGAAGCTCGACAGCGCCGTGGAAGAAGTCATCAAGAAAGGTGGTTTTGACCTGGTGTTCGAGCGTGGCGCAGTGATCGATGTCAAGCCTCAGTACGACATCACGCGCCAGGTGATCGAGCGCATGAATCAGCTGAAGTAATCCATGACCGCGACTATCAAGCTCGGCCAGTTGGCCGAGTTCCTCGGCGCCACCCTGCGTGGCGACCCGGAGAAGGCAATCACTGGGCTAGCCACTTTGCAAGAGGCTGGCCCAGCTCAGTTGAGCTTCCTGGCAAATCCCCAGTACCGCAAGTACCTGGCTGACAGCCGGGCCGCCGCGTTGTTGCTCAAGGCTGCCGATGCCGAGGGCTTTGCCGGCGATGCCCTGGTGGTGCCCGATCCGTACCTGGCGTATGCGCGCATTTCCCACCTGTTCGATCCCAAGCCCAAGGCGGCCGCGGGTATTCATCCCAGCGCGGTGATCGCGGCGGATGCGGTGGTCGATCCCACGGCCAGCATCGGTCCTTTCGTGGTGATCGAGAGTGGCGCCCGCATCGGTGCCGGTGTCACCCTGGGCGCCCATTGCGTCATTGGTGCGCGCAGCGAGGTCGGTGAAGGTGGCTGGCTGGCTCCGCGCGTCACCCTGTACCACGACGTGCGCATCGGCAAGCGGGTGGTGATCCAGTCCGGTGCCGTGCTGGGCGGGGAAGGGTTCGGCTTCGCCAACGAGAAGGGCGTCTGGCAGAAGATTGCCCAGATCGGTGGCGTCACCATTGGCGATGATGTCGAGATCGGCGTCAACACCGCGATCGACCGGGGTGCCCTGGCCGACACGGTCATCGGCAATGGCGTCAAGCTCGACAACCAGATCCAGATCGCCCACAACGTCCAGGTCGGTGACCACACCGCCATGGCGGCTTGCGTGGGCATCTCCGGCAGTACACGGATCGGCAAGCACTGCATGCTCGCCGGCGGTGTAGGGCTGGTGGGCCATATCGATATCTGTGACAACGTATTCCTGACCGGGATGACCATGGTGACCCACTCGATTACCGAGCCGGGCGCCTATTCTTCCGGTACGGCGATGCAACCGGCGGCCGAATGGCGCAAGAGCGCGGCCCGTATCCGTCAGCTCGACGACATCGCGCGGCGCCTGAAGCAGGTGGAAAAGCGTGTAGGGGACGTGACCCCTGACGGTAATGCTTCATCAGATGGCTGATACCATTTCCATATCAAGTGTGCACAGCCGTTAGGGCTCCTTGATTTGCTAGCGGAGTGCGCGTTGTCCGTGCGCTCCCAATCTTTACATAGGCTTCCTCCCGAAATGATGGACATCAACGAGATTCGCGAATACCTGCCTCACCGTTACCCGTTCCTGCTGGTGGACCGGGTGGTGGACCTGGATGTTGAAGGCAAGCGCATTCGCGCCTACAAGAATGTCAGCATCAACGAGCCGTTCTTCAATGGTCACTTCCCCGCGCATCCCATCATGCCGGGCGTGTTGATCATCGAGGCGATGGCTCAGGCTGCCGGGATCCTTGGTTTCAAAATGCTCGACGTAAAGCCTGCCGACGGCACGCTCTATTACTTCGTGGGCTCCGACAAGCTGCGTTTCCGCCAGCCGGTCACTCCGGGTGATCAGTTGATCCTCGAAGCCAAGTTCATCAGTTGCAAGCGCCAGATCTGGAAGTTCGAATGCCAGGCTTCGGTCGACGGCAAGCCAGTCTGCTCCGCTGAAATCATCTGTGCGGAACGCAAGCTATGAGTTTGATTGACCCTCGCGCAATCATCGATCCGACGGCCGTCCTGGCCGCCGATGTCGAGGTCGGCCCGTGGTCGATCATCGGCGCAGGTGTGGAAATCGGCGAGGGTACGGTGATCGGCCCCCACGTAATTCTCAAGGGACCGACCCGGATCGGCCGTCACAATCGCATCTACCAGTTTTCTTCGGTAGGCGAGGACACGCCCGATCTCAAGTACAAGGGTGAAGAAACCCGCCTGGTGATCGGCGATCACAACGTGATCCGCGAAGGCGTGACCATTCACCGTGGCACCGTCCAGGATCGCTCCGAAACGACCCTGGGCGACCACAACCTGATCATGGCATACGCTCACATCGGCCATGACAGCGTGATCGGCAACCACTGCATCCTGGTCAACAACACCGCGTTGGCCGGCCATGTGCACGTCGATGACTGGGCGATCCTGTCCGGTTTCACCCTGGTTCACCAGTACTGCCACATCGGCGCCCACAGCTTCTCGGGCATGGGCACGGCGATCGGCAAGGACGTTCCCGCCTACGTCACGGTGTTCGGCAACCCGGCCGAAGCCCGCAGCATGAACTTCGAGGGCATGCGCCGTCGCGGCTTCAGCGAAGAGGCGATCACCGCGTTGCGGCGTGCCTACAAGGTCGTCTATCGCCAGGGCCTGACCGTCGAGCAGGCGCTCGCCGAATTGGCCGAGGCCTCGACACAGCACCCGGAAGTCGCGATATTCCGCGATTCCATCCAGTCTTCGACCCGCGGCATCACCCGCTGACCATGGCTAATCTGCGTATTGCGCTGGTGGCCGGAGAGGCTTCCGGCGACATCCTGGGCGCCGGTCTGATGCGTGCGCTCAAGGCGCGGCATCCGGCGGTCGAATTCATCGGTGTCGGTGGCCCGTTGATGCAAGCCGAGGGGCTGACCTCCTATTTCCCGATGGAACGCCTGTCGGTGATGGGGCTGGTGGAAGTGCTCGGGCGCCTGCGGGAGTTGCTGGCCCGGCGCAAGCAACTGATCGAGACCTTGATCGACGAGAAGCCGGATGTGTTCATCGGCATCGATGCCCCGGATTTCACCCTCAATATCGAACTCAAGCTGCGCCAGGCCGGGATCAAGACCGTGCATTACGTCAGCCCGTCGGTCTGGGCCTGGCGGCAGAAACGGGTGCTGAAGATTCGCGAAGGCTGCGACCTGATGCTGACGCTGCTGCCATTCGAAGCCCGCTTCTACGAAGAGAAGGGCGTGCCGGTGCGCTTTGTCGGGCATACCCTGGCCGACACCATTCCCCTGCAGGCCGATCGCGCGGCCGCTCGCCAGGCGTTGGGCCTGGCTGACGGCCCGCTGGTGGCGTTGATGCCCGGCAGCCGCGGCGGTGAAGTGAGTCGCCTGGGGGGCTTGTTTTTCGACGCCGCCGAACGTCTCCGGGCGATGCGCCCGGACGTGCGTTTCGTCCTGCCGTGCGCCAGCCAGCAGCGCCGCGAGCAGCTCGAAGCGCTGCTGGCGGGGCGAAACCTGCCCGTCACACTGCTCGACGGTCGCTCCCATGATGCGCTGGCCGCCTGCGATGCCGTGTTGATTGCCTCCGGTACTGCTACCCTTGAGGCGTTGCTGTACAAACGCCCGATGGTGGTCGCCTATCGCCTGGCGCCGCTGACGTTCTGGATCCTCAAGCGCATGGTCAAGAGCCCCTACGTGTCACTGCCGAATCTGCTGGCCCAGCGCCTGTTGGTGCCGGAATTGCTGCAGGACGCGGCCACTGCCGACGCCTTGGCCAGCACGCTGGCGCCGTTGATCGACGGCGGCGAGGAACAGACCCGGGGCTTTGACGAAATCCACCGGACCTTGCGCCGCGACGCCTCCAACCAGGCGGCCGACGCGGTGCTGACCCTGATCGGCGCGCAGTCATGAGCCAATCGAAACTGCAGATGGGCCTGGACTTCAACCTGGTCGCCGAAGTGGAAGAACTGGTCGCCGGCGTCGACGAAGTGGGCCGTGGCCCCTTGTGCGGCGCCGTGGTAACGGCGGCGGTGATCCTCGACCCGAACCGGCCGATCCTGGGTCTCAACGATTCCAAGAAACTCACCGAGGCCCGTCGCGAAAAGCTCTACGACGAGATTTGCGAGAAAGCCCTGAGTTGGTGCATTGCCCGGGCCGAGGTCGAAGAGATCGACGAACTGAATATTCTCCACGCCACCATGCTCGCCATGCAGCGCGCGGTGCAGGGCCTGCACATCACGCCGAAACTGGCGATGATCGATGGCAATCGCTGCCCGACACTGTCGATGCGCGCCGAAGCGGTGATCCAGGGCGACGCGAAAGTGCCAGCCATCGCGGCGGCCTCGATCCTGGCCAAGGTCAGTCGCGACCGGGAAATGAGCGCCTTCGAGCTGATCTATCCGGGCTACGGCATCGGCGGCCACAAGGGCTACCCGACGCCCGTGCATCTCGAAGCCCTGGCGCGCCTCGGGCCAACGCCGATCCACCGGCGCTCGTTCGCCCCGGTGCGGTTGGCTTATGAAGCGCGTGATGGCTTGATCGTGGGTCATCAGGCTACGGTCTCTTGATGCAGGGGCTTTTGTGGCGAGGGGATTTATCCCCGCTGGGCTGCGAAGCGGCCCCAAAAGCCCATCAAGTACCGGATTGTCAGCTAAAGGACCGCTTCGCGCTCCAGCGGGGATAAATCCCCTCGCCACAAAGTAGTGCGCACATTTTGCCGGGCGCAATACGCATGGCTGATGTTTTACCCAAGGCCCGGTACAATCCGGGCCTTGTTGTTTTCATGACTTAACGCAGGATCACTATGCCGGCTTCATTCGTTCATCTACGCCTGCACACTGAATATTCCCTGGTCGACGGCCTGGTGCGGATCAAGCCACTGGTCAAGACCCTGGTGGGTATGAACATGCCTGCCGTGGCGGTCACCGACCAGAACAACATGTGCTCGTTGGTCAAGTTCTATAAGACCGCCATGGGCGCCGGGATCAAGCCGATCTGCGGTGCCGACCTGTGGTTGTCGAGCAAGGACCCGGATGCGCCGCTGAGCCGTATCAGCCTGCTGGTCATGAACGCGACGGGCTATCGCAACCTCACCGAGCTGATTTCCCGGGGGTTTATCGACGGCCAGCGCAACGGCTCGATCATCATCGAGCGCGAGTGGGTGGCCGAGGCCAGCGAAGGCCTGATCATGCTGTCGGCGGCCAAGGAGGGTGAAATCGGCCTGGCCCTGCTCAGCGGCAACCTCGAGGAAGCCGAGGCCCTGGCCCGCGACTGGATGGCGGTGTTCCCGGATCGCTTCTACATCGAGGTGCAGCGCACCAACCGTCCCAACGACGAAGAACACCTGCACGCCGCCGTGGCCCTGGCCGACAAGCTCGGTGCGCCGCTGGTGGCCACCAACGACGTGCGCTTCATCAAGCAGGAAGATTTCGAGGCCCACGAAACCCGCGTCTGCATCGGCGAAGGCCGTGCCCTCGACGACCCGCGTCGCTCGAAGAACTACAGCGACCAGCAATACCTCAAGAGCGCCGAGGAAATGGCCGAGTTGTTCAGCGACCTGCCCGAGGCGCTGGAAAACACCGTCGAGATCGCCAAGCGCTGCAACATCGAAGTCAAGCTGGGCAAGCACTTCCTGCCCAACTTCCCGATCCCCGATGGCATGACCATCGACGAATATTTCCGCAAGGTGTCCTTCGATGGCCTGGAGGAGCGCCTCAGCGTCCTGTTGCCCAAGGACACCACCGAGGATTACGAAGCCAAGCGCCAGGTCTATGTCGATCGGTTGAATTTCGAGCTGGATATCATCATCCAGATGGGGTTCCCCGGGTATTTCCTGATCGTGATGGACTTCATCCAGTGGGCCAAGAACAACGGCGTGCCTGTGGGGCCGGGCCGGGGCTCGGGTGCCGGGTCGCTGGTGGCCTACGTGCAGAAGATCACCGACCTCGACCCGTTGGAATATGACCTGCTCTTCGAACGTTTCCTCAACCCGGAACGGGTTTCCATGCCCGACTTCGACGTCGACTTCTGCATGGACGGTCGCGACCGGGTGATCGACTACGTGGCCGAGAAGTACGGTCGCAACGCGGTGAGCCAGATCATCACCTTCGGTTCCATGGCCGCCAAGGCGGTGGTGCGGGACGTGGCGCGGGTGCAGGGCAAGTCCTACGGCCTGGCGGATCGCCTGTCGAAGATGATCCCGTTCGAAGTCGGCATGACCCTGGAGAAAGCCTACGAGCAGGAAGAAATCCTGCGGGATTTCATCAAGGTCGACGAAGAAGCCGCGGAAATCTGGGAGATGGCCCGCAAGCTCGAAGGCGTGGTGCGCAACGTCGGCAAGCACGCCGGTGGCGTGGTGATCGCGCCGACCAAGCTGACCGACTTCTCGCCGATCTATTGCGATGAAGAGGGCGACGGCCTGGTCACCCAGTTCGACAAGGATGACGTCGAGGCGGCGGGCCTGGTGAAGTTCGACTTCCTCGGCCTGCGGACCCTGACGATCATCGATTGGGCACTGAAGACCATCAACCGCGATCGGGCCAAGCTCGGCGAAGCGCCGTTGGACATCGCGTTCATCCCGCTGGACGACAAGCCGACCTACAGCCTGTTGCAGAAGGCCGAGACCACGGCGGTGTTCCAGCTTGAATCGCGCGGCATGAAGGAGCTGATCAAGAAGCTCAAGCCCGACTGCCTGGAAGACCTGATCGCACTGGTGGCCCTGTTCCGGCCGGGGCCGCTGCAATCGGGCATGGTGGACGACTTCATCAACCGCAAGCACGGGCGCGCCGAACTGGCGTACCCGCACCCGGACTACCAGTACGACGGCCTCAAGCCGGTGCTGGCACCGACCTACGGCATCATCCTGTACCAGGAACAGGTGATGCAGATCGCCCAGGTGATGGCCGGCTACACCCTCGGCGGTGCGGACATGCTGCGTCGGGCGATGGGTAAGAAGAAGCCCGAGGAGATGGCCAAGCAGCGCGGTGGCTTCATCGAAGGCTGTGCGAACAACGGTATCGATGCCGACCTGGCCGGTAACATCTTCGACCTGGTGGAGAAATTCGCCGGCTACGGCTTCAACAAATCCCACTCCGCCGCCTATGGCCTGGTGTCGTACCAGACCGCCTGGCTGAAGGCGCATTACCCGGCGCCGTTCATGGCCGCGGTGCTTTCGGCGGATATGCACAACACCGACAAGGTCGTGACCTTGATCGAGGAAGTGCGGACCATGAAGCTGCGCCTCGACGCGCCGGACGTGAACGCCTCGGAGTTCAAGTTCACGGTGAACGACGAGGGCCGCATCATCTATGGCCTCGGCGCGATCAAGGGCGTGGGCGAGGGGCCGGTGGAAGCGATCACCGAGGCGCGCGAGGACGGGCCGTTCAAGGACCTGTTCGATTTCTGCGCCCGGGTCGACCTCAAGCGCATCAACAAGCGCACCCTCGATGGCCTGATCCGCAGCGGCGCACTGGACCGCCTCGGTCCCTATTTCCATGATGAGCCCAAGGCCTACCAGGCCAACATCGACCGCAATCGCGCGGTGTTGCTGGCCGCCATGGAAGAGGCGATCAAGGCGGCCGAGCAAACCGCCCGCACCCACGACAGCGGCCACGCCGACCTGTTCGGCGGGCTGTTCGTCGAGGAGGACGCCGACGTCTACGGCAACCATCGCAAGGCCAAGGAGCTGACCCTCAAGGAGCGTCTCAAGGGTGAGAAAGACACCTTGGGCCTGTACCTCACCGGTCACCCGATCGACGAATACGAAGGCGAGATTCGCCGTTTCGCCCGCCAGCGCATCATCGACCTGAAGCCGGCCAGGGACACCCAGACAGTGGCCGGCATGATCATTGCCCTGCGGGTGATGAAGAACAAGAAGGGCGACAAGATGGGCTTCATCACCCTCGACGACCGTTCCGGACGCATCGAGGCTTCCCTGTTCGCCGATGCGTTCCATTCGGCGCAATCGCTGTTGCAGACCGACGCGATGGTGGTGGTGGAAGGCGAGGTCAGCAACGATGACTTCTCCGGCGGCCTGCGGCTGCGGGTCAAGCGGGTGATGAGCATGGAAGACGCCCGCACCAACCTGGCCGAGAGCCTGCGCCTGAAGTTGCAGACCCAGGACCTCAAGGGCGATCAGCTACGCTGGCTGGGCGAATTGTTCAAGCGTCATCGCGGCGCCTGTCCGATCACCATGGAGTACGTGCGCCCCGACGCCAAGGCGGTGTTGCAGTTCGGCGAAGGCTGGCGGATCGATCCGGCGGATGCGTTGATTCAAGCCTTGCGTGACCAGTTCGGCAAAGACAACGTCTTCCTCCAATACCGTTGACGGCCAGGGGCCACTTCGCAAACCCGGATACCCCTGATCTCGACCCGAATTTTTAATCTCGACCTGAACGCGCCTCTCCCTTAAGGTAGGCGCGAATAGACAACCGGCCGGCCCAAGCTCTCTTGGACGTCGACCCAAGACGGACGCCTATGAACCCGAATTTTCTAGATTTCGAACAGCCGATCGCCGACCTGCAAGCCAAGATCGAAGAGTTGCGCTTGGTCGGTAATGACAATTCGCTGAATATCGGCGATGAGATCTCTCGTCTGCAGGACAAGAGCCGCACGCTGACCGAGGACATCTTCGGCAAGCTGACCAGCTGGCAGATCGCCCGCCTGGCGCGCCATCCGCGTCGTCCCTATACCCTGGACTACATCGAGCACATCTTCACCGAGTTCGACGAACTGCACGGCGACCGTCATTTCTCCGACGACGCCGCGATCGTCGGTGGCGTGGCTCGCCTGGAAGACCAGCCGGTGATGGTCATCGGCCATCAGAAAGGCCGCGAAGTGCGCGAGAAGGTCCGTCGCAACTTCGGCATGCCGCGTCCTGAAGGCTACCGCAAGGCGTGCCGCCTGATGGAAATGGCCGAGCGCTTCAAGATGCCGATCCTGACCTTCATCGACACCCCTGGCGCCTACCCGGGCATCGACGCCGAAGAGCGCAACCAGAGCGAAGCGATTGCCTGGAACCTGCGCGTCATGGCCCGCCTGAAGACCCCGATCATCGCCACCGTGATTGGCGAAGGTGGTTCCGGCGGTGCGTTGGCCATTGGTGTCTGCGACCAGCTGAACATGCTGCAATATTCCACCTACGCGGTGATCTCGCCGGAAGGCTGCGCCTCGATCCTGTGGAAAACCGCCGAGAAGGCCCCGGACGCCGCTGAAGCCATGGGCATCACTGCCGAGCGCCTCAAGGGTCTGGGCATCGTCGACAAGGTGATCAACGAGCCAGTGGGCGGCGCCCACCGCGACCCGGCGGCGGCCGCAGCGCTGATTCGTGCCGAGCTGAGTTCGCAATTGTCGATGCTGAAGAAGCTCGATCACGATGCATTGCTGGCCCGTCGCTATGAGCGGTTGATGAGCTACGGTCTCTGATTCAAGCGCTGTAGCCCTGTGTGGGAGCGAGCTTGCTCGCGATGGCGGAGTATCAGTCAACTTATCTGTTGAATGCTAACCCGCTATCGCGAGCAAGCTCGCTCCCACATTTGATTTGTGTGAAGGCCCGTTTCTATGAGTCAGCCCAGGATCGAGCTGCCCACCCAGCTCCTCACACAGCTATCCCCCTGGCGCAACGCCGCCACTTGGCACGTCGCCTTCTCCGGTGGCCTCGATTCCACCGTCCTGCTGCATCTGCTCGCATCTCTCTCCAAAACCCAACCCTTGCCTGCGCTAAGTGCAATCCACGTCCACCATGGTCTTCAGTCGGTGGCGGATACTTGGCCGGATCATTGTCGTTCGGTTTGCGAGGCCCTTGGGGTGCCACTGCAAGTGGTCAATGTGCAAGTCCGTCCGGGTGCCAGTGTCGAGCGCGCCGCTCGGGAAGCGCGTTATGGCGCTTTCCTGGCAGCGATCCACAGCAATGAAGTGCTGCTTACGGCCCAGCACCGCGACGACCAGGCCGAGACCCTGCTGTTTCGACTGCTGCGCGGGGCGGGGGTGAGGGGCTTGGCCGCGATGCCCCGGCAGCGTCCATTGGGCCAGGGGCATCTGCTGCGGCCATTGCTCGATGTGTCCCGCGCGGAGCTGGAGGCCTATGCGAGGCAACAAGGCCTGAGCTGGATCGACGATCCGTCCAACGACGATCACCGCTACGCACGCAACTTTCTGCGCCAGCGGATTTTTCCAGCGCTGGCCGAGCATTGGCCACGAGCCTCGGCAACCCTGGCTCGTAGCGCGGGGCACATGGACGAAGCCCAAGGTTTGCTGGAGGATCTGGCGCAAATCGACCTGGCCCAGGCCTTGATCCCTGGCGCATTCGACTGGCTCGGGCTGCCATCCCTGGCGCTGGCACCTTTGCAAGCGTTGTCGCCGGCCCGCCAGCGCAACGCGCTGAGCCACTGGCTGGCGCCGCTGACCTTGCTGCCCGACAGCGATCACTGGTCGGGCTGGGACTCTTTACGTGATGCGGCAGACGACGCCCGGCCGATCTGGCGCCTGGCCGGCGGCGAACTGCACCGGGCTGGCGGGCGAGTCTGGTGGTTATCCGACCACTGGCTCTGTGCTACGCCAGGCGCCGTCGAATGGGCGGCCCCTGCGCTGCCGCTGCGCTTGCCGGGCAACGGTCGGCTGGTGCTCAACGGCAAGCCGCCTGCGGGGCCGCTCAGCGTGCGCTATCGTCAAGGCGGCGAGGTGATGGCGCTAGTGGATCGTGGTCACCGGGATCTCAAGCGTTTGCTCAATGAACGCGGCGTGCCGGCCTTCGTTCGCGGCCGATTGCCGCTGCTGTATGAGGGCGAGCGATTGCTGGCGGTGGCCAACCTGGGCGGGCTCGACGGTGCGGCCGATGGCAGCTGGCAATTGGCCTGGCAGCCAGGAGGCCAAGATCGGGGTTTGAGCTGAAAGGGGCTTTCCGGTAGACTACGCTCCCTTCTTGATACAACTTCTGTGGATTCGCCTGAATTGCAGGAGTTGCCGATTACCAAGCAGTCTTTGCTGGGCGATTCCAAAAAATGTGTAGCGAGCAACGTACCGGTGATTCCACTTCCGGTCTGTCCCAACGCGGCGGTTTTTTTGAAAGGTGCACTGTGATTAATGCAGGTGATCGGGGGCTTCGGCCTTCCTTCGCTTTCCCCGGCGGCTCGGACCGCTTTAACGCAGACTTCTAGGGTTTTTCATGACGCGCTACATATTCGTCACGGGCGGTGTTGTTTCTTCATTGGGGAAAGGCATTGCCTCGGCTTCATTGGCGGCCATCCTGGAGGCGCGGGGGCTTAAGGTCACCATGCTCAAGCTGGACCCGTACATCAACGTCGACCCGGGCACCATGAGCCCGTTCCAGCACGGCGAAGTGTTCGTCACCCACGACGGCGCCGAGACCGACCTGGACCTGGGCCACTACGAGCGGTTCATCCGCACGACCATGACCCAGAACAACAACTTCACCACCGGCCGCGTCTACGAGCACGTGCTGCGCAAGGAGCGTCGTGGTGACTACCTGGGCGCGACCATCCAGGTCATCCCGCACATCACCGACGAAATCAAGCGCCGCATCATCAAGGGTGCCGGCGACGCCGACGTGGCGATGGTCGAGATCGGCGGCACCGTGGGCGACATCGAGTCCCAGCCGTTCCTCGAGGCCATCCGCCAGCTGCGTTTCGAAATCGGCGCCAAGCGCGCGATGCTGATGCACCTGACGCTGGTCCCGTACATCGCCACCGCTGGCGAAACCAAGACCAAGCCGACCCAGCACTCAGTCAAGGAACTGCGTTCCATCGGCCTGCAGCCGGATGTACTGGTCTGCCGCTCCGATCACCCGATCGACCTGTCGTCGCGTCGCAAGATCGCCCAGTTCACCAACGTTGAAGAGCGTGCGGTGATCGGCCTGGAAGACGCCGACACCATCTACAAGATCCCGGGCATCCTGCACTCCCAGGGCCTGGACGATTTCGTCGTCGAGCGTTTCGGCCTGCAGTGCGCCGGTGCCGACCTGTCCGAATGGGACGCCGTGGTCGATGCCAAGCTCAACCCGGAGCACGAAGTCACCATCGCCATGGTCGGCAAGTACATGGAACTGCTGGACGCCTACAAGTCGCTGATCGAGGCGATGAGCCACGCCGGCATCAGCAACCGTACCAAGGTCAACCTGCGCTACATCGATTCCGAAGACATCGAGAACCAGGGCACCGGTTTGCTCGAAGGCGCCGACGCGATCCTCGTGCCAGGCGGCTTCGGCCTGCGGGGCGTGGAAGGCAAGATCACCGCGGTGCAGTACGCTCGCGAAAACAAGGTGCCGTACCTGGGGATCTGCCTGGGCATGCAAGTGGCGGTCATCGAGTTCGCCCGTAACGTGCTGGGCTGGAAAGACGCCAACTCCACCGAGTTCGACCGCGCCAGCGGCCATCCGGTCGTGGGCCTGATCACCGAGTGGGAAGACGCCACCGGTGCCGTGGAAGTGCGCACCGAATCCTCCGACCTCGGCGGCACCATGCGCCTCGGCGCCCAGGAATGCCTGCTCGAAGCCGGCTCCAAAGTGCACGAGTGCTATGCCAAGGATGTCATCGTCGAGCGTCACCGCCATCGCTACGAAGTGAACAACAACCTGCTGCCGCAACTGATCGAGGCCGGCCTGAAGATCTCCGGTCGCTCCGGTGACGGCGCGCTGGTGGAAGTGGTCGAGTCGCCGGATCACCCATGGTTCGTCGCTTGCCAGTTCCACCCCGAGTTCACCTCGACGCCACGGGACGGTCATCCGCTGTTCAGCGGCTTCGTGAAGGCCGCTTTGGCCCAACACCAGAAAAAGGCATAAGACGATGGCCCAGAAGATCATCCGCGTCGGTGACATCGAGATTGCCAACGACAAGCCCATGGTGCTGTTCGGCGGCATGAACGTGCTGGAAAGCCGCGACATGGCCATGCAGGTCTGCGAAGAGTACGTGAAGGTCACCCAGAAGCTGGGCATCCCCTACGTGTTCAAGGCCAGCTTCGACAAGGCCAACCGTTCGTCGGTGACCTCCTACCGTGGCCCGGGCCTGGAAGAGGGCATGCGGATCTTCCAGGACATCAAGCAGGCCTTTGGCGTGCCGATCATCACCGACGTCCACGAGCCTGCCCAGGCCGCGGTCGTCGCCGAGGTCTGCGACATCATCCAGTTGCCGGCCTTCCTGTCGCGCCAGACTGACCTGGTGGTCGCGATGGCCAAGACCGGCGCGGTGATCAACATCAAGAAAGCCCAGTTCCTCGCGCCCCAGGAAATGAAACACATCCTGAGCAAATGCGAAGAAGCCGGGAATGACCAGTTGATCCTCTGCGAGCGCGGTTCGAGCTTCGGCTACAACAACCTGGTGGTGGACATGCTCGGCTTCGGCATCATGAAGCAGTTCGAATACCCGGTGTTCTTCGACGTGACCCACGCGCTGCAGATGCCGGGCGGCCGTTCCGACTCCGCCGGCGGCCGTCGCGCCCAGGTCACCGACCTGGCCAAGGCCGGCATGAGCCAGTCCTTGGCCGGCCTGTTCCTCGAGGCCCACCCGGACCCGGATAACGCCAAGTGCGACGGCCCTTGCGCCTTGCGCCTGAACAAGCTGGAACCTTTCCTGTCTCAGCTCAAGGCGTTGGACGAGCTGGTCAAGGGTTTTCCGACGATAGAAACCGCGTAACGCGGTTTTCTCCGGTAAAGTACCGCTCGATTATCGCTCTGGCCCGCTGGCCGCACTGCTCTTGTGGGAGCATGGCTTGCCAGCGATGGCGTCCTTGAGGGCCCGTCGCCGGCAAGCCGTGCTCCTGTGGCGAGGGAGCTTGCTCCCGCTGGAGTGCGAAGCGCTCCCATTCGGTCTCTTGACTGAATCGCAACCGAGGCTGAGCAAGTTTTCTGCAACGTTCTAGTCAACTTTGGAGTGTTTACAACAATGGCAAAAATCGTCGACATCAAAGGTCGTGAAGTTCTCGACTCCCGCGGCAACCCCACTGTTGAAGCGGACGTGCTTCTCGACAACGGCATCATCGGCAGCGCCTGCGCGCCGTCCGGTGCTTCCACCGGCTCGCGCGAAGCGCTGGAGCTGCGTGATGGCGACAAGGGCCGTTACCTGGGCAAGGGCGTGCTGAAGGCCGTCGCCAACATCAACGGTCCGATCCGCGACCTGTTGCTGGGCAAGGACCCTGCCGACCAGAAGGCCCTCGATCAGGCGATGATCAAGCTCGACGGCACCGAGAACAAAGCCACCCTGGGCGCCAACGCGATCCTCGCCGTGTCCCTGGCTGCCGCCAAGGCCGCCGCCCAGGACCAGGACCTGCCGCTGTACGCCCACATCGCCAACCTCAATGGCACCCCGGGCGTCTATTCGATGCCGGTGCCGATGATGAACATCATCAACGGCGGCGAGCATGCCGACAACAACGTCGACATCCAGGAATTCATGGTCCAGCCGGTAGGCGCCAAGACCTTCTCCGAAGGCCTGCGCATGGGCACCGAGATTTTCCATCACCTCAAGGCCGTGCTGAAGGCCCGTGGCCTGAGCACCGCAGTGGGCGACGAAGGTGGCTTCGCGCCGAACCTGGCGTCCAACGAAGACGCACTGAAAGTGATCTCCGAAGCCGTGGCCAACGCCGGCTACAAGCTGGGCACCGACGTGACGCTGGCCCTGGACTGCGCCGCCAGCGAGTTCTTCGAAGACGGCAAGTACAACCTGTCCGGCGAAGGCCAGGTGTTCACCGCCGAAGGTTTCGCCGACTACCTCAAGGGCCTGACCGAGCGCTACCCGATCATCTCCATCGAAGACGGCCTGGACGAGTCCGATTGGGCGGGCTGGAAAATCCTCACCGACAAGATCGGCGAGAAGACCCAACTGGTGGGCGACGACCTGTTCGTCACCAACACCAAGATCCTGAAGGAAGGCATCGACAAGAAGATCGCCAACTCGATCCTGATCAAGTTCAACCAGATCGGCACCCTGACCGAAACCCTGGAAGCCATCCAGATGGCCAAGGCCGCCGGCTACACCGCCGTGATCTCCCACCGTTCCGGGGAAACCGAGGATTCGACCATTGCCGACCTGGCCGTGGGCACCGCGGCGGGCCAGATCAAGACCGGTTCGCTGTGCCGTTCCGACCGCGTTTCCAAGTACAACCAACTGCTGCGTATCGAAGAGCAGTTGAACGGCAAGGCCAAGTACAACGGTCGCGCCGAGTTTCGCGGTTAAGCGGTAGATGGTAAAAAGACAGCGGATCAGGTCGGAAAAGTCGCCCAGGTGGTGTTTTTCCCTCTAATCTGATGCCTTATCAAGCACAAGCCTGGGTTTTCCAGGCTTCGTGCTATCAGACGCTGCAAAGTTTGGCATGGCGGTCTTTTTTCACTGGATACTGATATTCGATGCGCAGTCCCAATTGGTTGTTTCTTGTCTTGCTCCTGTTGCTGGCCGGCCTGCAGTACCGCCTGTGGGTGGGTAATGGCAGCCTGGCGCAAGTGGCCGACCTGACTCAGCAGATTGCCGACCAGCATGCCGAAAACGAGGCGTTGCTGGAGCGTAATCGGGTGATGGACGCCGAGGTCACGGAGTTGAAAAAAGGCATGGAAACCGTCGAAGAGCGGGCTCGCCATGAACTGGGCATGGTCAAGGAGGGCGAGACCCTCTACCAGTTGGCCCAATGAGTATTCGTTTGCCGGCCTTCTGGGCCGTGATTCCTGCCGCGGGCATCGGTGCCCGGATGGCTGCGGACCGACCCAAGCAGTACCTGCAACTGGGCGGACGCACGATTCTCGAACACAGCCTCGGCTGTTTCCTCGATCACCCCACCCTCAAGGGCGTGGTGGTGAGCGTTGCCCATGACGACCCCTACTGGCCAAGCCTGGCCTGCGCCAGCGATCCGCGCGTCCAGCGGGTGGACGGCGGCGAGCAGCGTGCCGATTCCGTGCTCAATGCCTTGCTGCATCTGCACGGGCAGGGCGCCGATGATCACGACTGGGTGCTGGTGCACGATGCAGCCCGGCCCAACTTGTCCCGGGACGACCTGGACACCTTGCTCGGCGAGTTGGTGAACGATCCGGTCGGCGGCCTGCTGGCCGTCCCGGCCCGGGACACCCTCAAGCGTGTCGACAAACAGGGCCGGGTGCAGGAAACCATCGATCGCAGCGTGATCTGGCAAGCCTACACCCCTCAGATGTTTCGCCTCGGCGCCCTGCACCGGGCCCTGGCCGACAGCCTGGTGGCGGATGCGCTCATCACCGATGAGGCATCGGCCATGGAATGGGCAGGGCAGGCCCCCCGCTTGATCGAGGGACGTTCCGACAACATCAAGGTCACCCGCCCCGAAGACCTGGAGTGGCTGCGCCAGCGCTGGACCCATCGCCGCTAGGGCTCACCCCGCCTTCGCCAGCAGGCTCGCCCCCACAGGGGGTTGTGCGCACCTGCCCCTGTGGGAGCGAGCCTGCTCGCGAAGTCCTGCGCCCCAACCGCTGCGAAATCAGTTGTCCTGCAAGAACATTTCCCGGCTCAACCCGTGCCGCTGCAATTTTTCATTGAAGGTGCGGCGAGGCAGTTGCAGTTCTTCGAGCACCGCTTTCACATCGCCCTTGTGCCGCATCAGGGCAGCGCGCAGGCATTGGGCTTCGAAGGCTTCCTGCTGGGCAGCGAGGGATTGCCCGGGCTCGGTGTCCAGGGTGTGCGGCTGGTCCAGCCCCAGGACCTGGCGTTCGGCGACGTTGGCCAGTTCGCGCACGTTGCCCGGCCAGGCGTGGCTGAGCAGGTAGTTCAACTGCGGGCCGCTCAGGGGCGTGGCGGGACGGCCCAGGCGTTCGGCGGCGCTGTGGGTGAAGTGCTCGAACAGCAGGGGGATGTCCTCGCGCCGTTCCCGCAGCGGCGGCAGGCGCAGTTCGGCGATGTTCAGGCGGTAGGCAAGGTCTTCGCGGAAACGCCCGGCCCGGGCTTCGTCCAGCAGGTCGGGCTTGGTCGCGGCGATGATCCGCAGGTCCACGTGGATGCTCTGGTTCGAGCCCAGCCGTTCGAGTTTCTGTTCCTGTAGCACTCGTAGCAACTTGACCTGCTGGGCCAGGGGCATGCTTTCGATTTCATCGAGGAACAACGTGCCGCCGTGGGCGTATTCCAGCTTGCCGATGCGCTTGCCCTGGGCGCCGGTGAACGCGCCGCTTTCATGGCCGAACAGTTCCGCTTCGAACAACGGTTCGGGAATGGCCGCGCAGTTCAGCGCGACGAACGGCTTGCTCGCCCTCGGGCCGAAGTCGTGCAGGCACCGGGCGACCAGTTCCTTGCCGCTGCCGGTTTCGCCGCGGATCAATACGTTGACCGGCAGCGTCGCCAGGTCCAGCACCTGGCGGCGCAGGGTCTGCAGTGCCCGCGACACGCCCAGCAGTGTGCCGTCGAGCCGGGCCCGGGCGTCGGCCTGTTCGTGCAGGCGGCGGTTCTCCAGGACCAGGCTGCGCTTGTCCAGGGCCCGCCGCAGGCTGCCGAGCAGGGCTTCGGGGCTGAAGGGCTTTTCGAGGAAGTCATAGGCGCCGTCGCGCATGGCTTCCACGGCCATCGGCACGTCCCCGTGGCCGGTCAAAAGGATCACCGGCAGGTCGGGGTCGCGGCGACGCACTTCGGCCAGCAGTTCCAGGCCGCTGAGACCGGGCATGCGCACATCGCTGAGGATCACCCCGGGGTAGTGCTCCGGCAATTGCGCCAGGCAGGCATCGGCGCGGTTGAACAACTGCACCTGGAAGCCCGACAGGCTCAACCATTGCTCGACGGCACTGCGGATGCTGCTTTCGTCATCCACGACCATGACTGAATCAAGCATGCGACTGCGCCTCCTGGTCGATGGGCAAGGTCACGCAGAATACCGCGCCGTGCTCATGATTGTCCGCTGTCAGTCGCCCGCCCGATTCATGAATGATCGCAAACGACACCGCCAACCCCAGGCCCAGGCCGTCGCCCACCGCCTTGGTGGTGAAGAAGGGGTCGAATACCTGGGCCAGGTGCTCCTCGGCAATCCCGCAACCGCTGTCGCTGACGCACAGGCGCCACAACTGTTCATCGGCCTCCAGGCGCACTTCCAGGCGCTTGAGGGGTTGCCCGGCCATGGCGTCGAGGGCGTTGCGCAACAGGTTGATCAACACCTGTTCGAGGCGGATCGCGTCGCCACGCACCCACGCCGGGCGCGTCAGGTGCAGCACGGTGCTGACCTGTTCGTCCCGCAGCCGGGTGTCCAGCAGTTGCAGCGCCTGGTCCACCACCGCCGCCAGGTCCAGCCGTTCGCGCAGGCCGCTGGGGCTCTTGCGGGCGAAGGTCTTCAGGTGGCCGGTGAGGGCGGCCATGCGGGTCAGCATGTCGTCCACCGGCTTGAGGGCCTTGTAGGCTTCGTCAACCCGGCCGTGGTCCAGCAGCAGGCGCAACGTGGCCAATTGCATGCGCTGGGCGGTCAGCGGCTGGTTGATTTCGTGGGCCAGGGCCGCGGACATCTGACCCAGGGCCGCCAGCTTGGCCGATTGCACCAGGCCGTCCTGGGCCGTGCGCAGGTCCCGGGTGCGGACTTCCACCAACCGTTCCAGCTCTTCACGGCTGCGCTGGCGAAGCTTGGCCAGGCGCCAGCGCTGGTTGAGAAACAGCAGCAGGAACACCAGCGCCAGCCAGGACCCAGCGGCAGCCAGCCCGGCGTTGCGCAGGTCCTCGAAGGCGATCTGCGGATGACGCAGCAGGTGCAGCGTCCAGCCCTCGGCGGCCAGGGGCAGGGACTCCCAGAGGTAATCGGCGCTGCCTCCCGGGGCCGCGACACGGGCCAGGTGGCTGTTGTCGTCGAAGCGGCGCAGCGATTCGATGGCCAGCGGTTGCAGCGGTTGCTTGTCGTACTGGCGGGTGGTCTTGAGTTCGGCGCGGTCGCTGTCGGTCAACGGCTGCAAGTGGCGATATCGCCAGCCCGGGCGATTGGCGATGAACACGATGCCCCGGGCATCGCTCACCAGTAAGGTATCGCTGCCCTGGCGCCATTCGCGCTCAAGCTCCGGAAACTCCAGCTTTACCACCATGGCGCCGAGGAACTCGCCGTTGTCGCCGGTCACTGCGCTGGAGAGGAAGTAGCCGGGAATGCCGCTGGTGACGCCTACCGCATAGAAGCGCCCGGTGCCTTGGGTGCGGGTCTGGATGAAATAGGGGCGGAACCCGTAGTTGTGGCCGACATAGCTGCTGGGCAGTTGCCAGTTACTGGCCGCAACGGCCAGGCCGTTGTGGTCGAGCAGTTCCAGGGTGGACGATTGGGCGGCGCCGTTGATTCGCTCCAGCTTGCGATTCAACGCGTCCTGTTGCGCACCTTCGACCGGCCCCTTGAGGGCCGAGCGCAACTCCGGGTCCAGCGCCAGCACGGCGGGCAGGGCGCGGTAGCGTTCGATCAGGGTGTGCAGGGAATTGGCGTACAGCGCCAATTGCTGGCTCGCACGGTGGGCGTCCTCTTCCAGGGCCGCGCGCTCGGCGTGGCGCACGGCGAGGGTGGCGGCGAGCGCCGCGCCGGCAAGGATCAACAGGGTGTACAGCGACAGGCGCAAGGTGCGGGTGGTTGGCAACATGCTGGCGTGGACAGGTTGAAAGTCGGGCGGGCACGATAGCATGGCGATGGCCTGGAGCGATCAGGGACTTGGAACCTGCACCTGATCCTGTGGGAGCGGGCTTGCCCGCGAAGACGCCGGCACATCCAACAGGGATGCATGTTGACCCAGCGCTTTCGCGGGCAAGCCCGCTCCCACAGTAGAACTCGGGCAGCCGTCGAACTTCTGCATCCCTGACTTTTTCGGGAAAGGGCGGACATAAAAAAAGGCCGGTGGGCATGCACCCACCGGCCTTCTTCATGGCATCGAAGGGCGTGTTACTGCACTTCTACCGCCAGGCTGTCGCTGATCTTCTTCTGCCAGATGGCCGGGCCGGTGATGTGCACCGACTCGCCCTGGCTGTCCACGGCGACCGTTACCGGCATGTCCTTGACCTCGAACTCGTAGATCGCTTCCATGCCCAGCTCGGCGAACGCCAGGACCTTGGATTTGCGGATCGCCTGGGCCACCAGGTAGGCGGCGCCGCCCACGGCCATGAGGTACACCGCCTTGTTGTCCTTGATCGCTTCGATGGCGGTCGGGCCGCGCTCGGATTTGCCGATCATGCCCAACAGGCCGGTCTGCTCGAGGATCTGGCGGGTGAACTTGTCCATTCGCGTGGCCGTGGTCGGGCCGGCCGGACCGACGACTTCGTCACCCACCGGGTCGACCGGGCCGACGTAGTAGATGAAGCGACCTTTCAAGTCCACCGGCAGGGTTTCACCCTTGTTCAGCATCTCGACCATGCGCTTGTGCGCCGCGTCGCGACCGGTGAGCATCTTGCCGTTGAGCAGCACGGTTTCGCCCGGTTTCCAGCTCTGCACTTCTTCCGGGGTCAGGGTGTCGAGGTTCACGCGGCGAGCCGAGGGGCCGGCTTCCCAGACGATTTCCGGGTAGGCGTCCAGCGGTGGCGCTTCCAGCTCCGCCGGGCCCGTGCCGTCGAGCACGAAGTGGGCGTGACGGGTGGCGGCGCAGTTGGGGATCATGCACACCGGCAGGGACGCGGCGTGGGTCGGGTAGTCCATGATCTTCACGTCGAGCACGGTGGTCAGGCCGCCCAGGCCCTGGGCGCCGATGCCCAGTTGGTTGACCTTCTCGAACAGCTCCAGGCGCATTTCCTCGATGCGGTTCTGCGGGCCGCGTGCCTTCAGCTCGTGGATGTCGATGGATTCCATCAACACTTCCTTGGCCATGACCGCGGCTTTCTCGGCGGTGCCGCCGATGCCGATGCCCAGCATGCCAGGCGGGCACCAGCCGGCGCCCATGGTCGGAACGGTCTTGAGGACCCAGTCGACGATGGAGTCGGACGGGTTGAGCATGGCCATCTTCGACTTGTTCTCGGAACCGCCGCCCTTGGCCGCCACGTCCACTTCCACGGTGTTGCCCGGGACGATGGAGTAATGGATGACCGCCGGGGTGTTGTCCTTGGTGTTCTTGCGCGCGCCCGCCGGGTCGGCGAGGATCGATGCGCGCAGGACGTTTTCCGGCAGGTTGTAGGCGCGACGCACGCCCTCGTTGATCATGTCGTCCAGGCTCATGGTCGCGCCATCCCAGCGCACGTCCATGCCCACGCGCACGAACACGGTCACGATGCCGGTGTCCTGGCAGATCGGCCGGTGGCCGGTGGCGCACATGCGCGAGTTGATCAGGATCTGCGCCATGGAGTCACGGGCCGCCGGCGATTCTTCGCGCAGGTAGGCCTCGTGCATCGCCTGGATGAAGTCCACGGGGTGGTAGTAGGAAATGAACTGCAAGGCGTCGGCAACGCTCTGTATCAGGTCATCTTGCTTGATCACGGTCATGAGTCGCGCTCCTCTAGAAGACGGGAACATTCAATAAGGTGCCGGCCGCTTGGGTGCATCGGTCGACGGGCGGCACCTCTTACAAGGCACGCCGGGCATGCTGGCGCGACGCTAAAAAGGCGCGGCAGTATAGCGCAGGCCGGCACCCTGTGGGAGCGAGCTGCCCTTGTGGCGAGGGGATTTATCTGTGGCGAGGGGATTTATCCCCGCTGGGCTGCGCAGCAGCCCCGAAGCGACTGAAGTCCAAACCCTGACGCACCGAGGCGCCTGGCTTTCAGGGCTGCTACACAGCCCAGCGGGGATAAATCCCCTCGCTACATGGGCGCGAGCCCACATCAAACAACTGCGTCAACCAGGCCATTGCTTTGACGCCATTTTTCTGCTCCAGAATTGAATGGTCATTTGGCCTGCACGCCACTAAAGTGGCGTCTGGCCTGTAGCGTAGGACGCCTCCTGTCAGTTTCCCTTTCCCATGGTGAGTCAACGATTGACCCATAACGCCATTCAACGTCTTTTGCTGAAACGCTTCGCTTTGGCGGCCGCGACTTACGCGCTGGCACTGGTGTTGTTGTGGCTGGCATTTTTCAGTGGTCATTACCTCGACTCGTTGCGCGGTGTCATCATCGGCAGCGTGCTCGTGGCGGTGTGCCAGGCGGGGCTGTTCACGCTGTTCATCACCGGTCGCAACCTGCGCTTCGCCGACCCCAGCCTCACCGAAATACAAGTGCTGGTCGGCCTAGGCTGGCAGACCTGGATGATGGCCCACCTGGACCAGGCCCGGGGCGTGTTTCTGGTGTTCTACGTGCTGATCCTGTTGTTCGGGCTGTTCCACCTGACGCGCCGGGTCTTCGTGCGCTGTGCGACGCTGGTGTTCATCAGCTTTACCGGCATCACCCTCTGGGATGGCTATTTCTTCCGGCTGCCCGACCCCACGCTGGCCGGGTTGCAGGTGTGCGTGCTGTTCATGGTGCTGGTGTGGCTGGTGTTCTATGCCCGCTACGTCCAGACCTCGCGCCAGCGCATGCGCCAGCGTCGATTTGCCCTGCAGGCGCACCAGGACACGTTGCGCGGCATGATGCGCCAGCTCGAAGACCTGGTGGCCACCGATGAACTGACCGGGCTATTCAACCGCCGGCATTTCCTGCGCCTGGCTTCCCGCGAACTCAATACCCTCAGGCCCGGCGTTGCCCATGGCCTGGCGCTGATCGACCTCGATCATTTCAAGCGCATCAACGACCTGCACGGTCACGCTGCCGGGGACCAGGTGCTCCAGGCATTCGCCAGCGTCGCCACGGCGTGCCTGCGCGAAGGCGATGTGCTGGCCCGTTATGGCGGCGAAGAGTTCGTCATGCTCCTGCCCGCCTGCGACCCATCGCGCCTCACGGCTTGTTGCGAGCGATTGCGGCTGGCGTTCACCGAAGTCGAGCTGGTCGGCCTGCAGGTCGGTGCGCTGAGCTTGTCGGCGGGCATGACCCTGCTGGAGGTGGGCGACGACCTGGACAACGCGTTGCAACGCGCCGACCAGGCGCTGTACCGTGCCAAGCGAGACGGCCGCAATCGTTGCGCCGCCGCCTGGGAGAGTGTCGATGCCTGAACTGACAGTCGCTGGCCGGCAATGGACGGTGGCGGCGGGCAGTAACCTGCTGGACGCGTTGAATGCCTCCGGTGTCGCGGTGCCCTACAGTTGCCGAGCCGGCAGTTGCCATGCGTGCCTGGTGCGATGCGTGGGCGGCGATGTGCGTGACAGCCGGCCCGATGCCTTGAGCCCGCCCCAGCGCGATCAAGGCTGGCGGCTGGCCTGCCAATGCCAGGTGATCGAGGATGTACAGGTCCACACCTTCGACCCGCAGCGCGACGGTCGCGCGGCCCAGGTGGCGGCGGTGGATTGGCTGGGCGCCGACGTGTTGCGCTTGCGAATCACCCCTGAGCGGCCCCTGCGTTATCGCGCCGGCCAGCACCTGGTGCTGTGGGCCGGCGAGGTGGCGCGGCCATACTCCCTGGCAAGCCTGCCGGAGGAAGACCGATTCCTGGAGTTTCACCTCGATTGCCGCGAACCCGGCCAATTCGTCGACGCGGCTCGGCAGCTGAAGGTTGGCGACCCGATCCGCCTCGGTGAATTGCGCGGCGGTGCCCTGCACTACGACCCCGACTGGACCGACAAGCCGCTCTGGCTGCTGGCGGCCGGCACCGGCCTGGCGCCGCTGTTCGGCCTGCTGCGCGAAGCCCTGCGCCAGCATCACCAAGGTGGCGTGCGCCTTATTCACGTGGCCCATGACCAAGCCGGTCACTATTTGGCCAAACCCCTGGCGGCACTGGCGTCCAAGCACCCGAACCTGGCCGTGGAGCTGTTGACCGCGGCCGAGGCGCCGTCCGCGTTGGCGCAACTGCGGCTTGTTTCGCGGCAAACCCAAGCCTTACTCTGCGGCCATCCCGACCGGGTCGAGGCCTTTGCCAAGCGCCTTTACCTGGCTGGCCTGCCGCGCAATCAACTGCTGGCCGACGTGTTCCTGCCCCGTGGTTGAGCGCTGATTTCCAGACGCGAGACCGACCATGAGCGAAACCCTGTTACTTGACCGTGAGCGCGGTGTGTTGACGCTCCGGCTGAACCGTCCGGACAAGAAAAACGCCCTGACCCGGGCCATGTACAGTCAATTGGCCCAGGCCCTGGCGAAGGCGGATGCCGACCCGCAGGTTCGTGCGGTCCTGCTGACCGGTTCCAGTGACTGCTTCACTGCCGGCAATGACATCATCGACTTCCTCGAACAGCCACCGGCGGACCTCGACAACCCGGTGTTCCAGTTCATGCTCGCCCTGCTGGACTGCCACAAGCCGGTGGTCGCCGCCGTGGCCGGGCCGGCGGTGGGCATCGGCACGACGATGCTGCTGCACTGCGACCTGGTCTACGTCAGCCGAGATGCGCGGTTGCGCATGCCGTTCGTCAACCTGGGGCTGTGTCCGGAGTTTGGGTCCAGCCTGATCCTGCCGCAATTGCTCGGCCAGGCCAGGGCGGCGCAGTTATTGCTGCTGGGCGAGGGCTTCAGTGGTGAACAGGCGGTCGCCTGGGGGCTGGCCACCGAGGCGCTGGCCAGTGGCGAGGCGGCCTTGGCCAAGGCTCGGGAAGTGGCGTTGCGGTTCGAATCGCTACCGCCTGACGCGGTGCGCATCAGCAAGCAACTGATGAAAACACCGGACCGGGAACTGTTGCGCAAGGTGATTGAAGAAGAGGGCAGGCTGTTCACCCAACGCCTGCGCTCGCCCGAGGCGGTGGCGGCGTTGTCGGGTTTTATCAACAGGCATTGAGTTTTTCAGCGCCTGGGCTGGCGCTATCGCGAGCAAGCTTTGCTCCCACGGTCAGGGCGTTCGCATGGGGGATGCCCCACCACCCATTCCTGTGGGAGCAAAGCTTGCTCGCGATGGGACCAGCCCAGGCACCCTGTTTATCAGAAGGCAAACACCAAAAAGCCCCGCCATTCACATGGCAGGGCTTTGGTCTTTCAGCCGGTCACTCAGACCATCGGGTCGCCAACATGGAGGATCTTCATCCCGTTGGTGCCGCCGATGGTGTGATAGCTGTCGCCTTTGGTCAGGATCACCCAATCGCCGGTCTGCACCACGCCACGCTTGACCAGTTCGTCCACGGCCGCCTGGCTGACTTCGCCCGGTTGCAGGGCGGCCGGGTCGAACGGCACGGTGTAGACGCCACGGAACATGGCGGCACGGGCCTGGGTTTCGCGGTGCGGGGAGAATGCATAGATCGGCACCGAGGAGCGGATACGCGACATGATCAGCGGGGTGTAGCCACTTTCGGTCAAGGCGATGATCGCCTTCACGCCCGGGAAGTGGTTGGCGGTGTACATCGTCGCCAGGGCGATGCTCTCGTCACAGCGCTCGAAGGTCTTGCCGATGCGGTGGCTGGAAGTCTTGCTGGTCGGGTGCTTTTCGGCGCCCAGGCAGATCCGGGCCATGGCCTGCACCGCTTCGAGCGGATAGAGGCCGGCGGCGCTTTCGGCCGAGAGCATCACGGCGTCCGTGTAGTCGAGCACGGCGTTGGCTACGTCGGAGACTTCGGCGCGGGTCGGCATCGGGTTCTGGATCATCGACTCCATCATCTGGGTCGCCACGATCACCGCTTTGTTGTGGCGGCGTGCGTGCAGGATGATCTTCTTCTGGATGCCCACCAGCTCGGCGTCACCGATTTCCACACCGAGGTCGCCACGGGCGACCATCACGGCGTCGGAGGCCTTGATCAGGCCATCGAGGGTTTCGTCATCGGCCACGGCTTCGGCGCGTTCGATCTTGGCCACCAGCCAGGCGGTGCCGCCGGCTTCGTCGCGCAGTTGACGGGCGTATTCCATGTCGGCGGCGTCACGGGGGAAAGACACCGCGAGGTAGTCGACTTCCATTTCCGCGGCCAGCTTGATGTCGGCCTTGTCTTTTTCGGTCAGGGCCGGTGCCGTCAGGCCACCGCCGCGACGGTTGATGCCCTTGTGATCCGACAGCGGGCCGCCGATGGTCACGGTGCAGACCAGTTCGGTGGCGGTGGCGGTATCGACGCGCATCACCACGCGGCCGTCGTCGAGCAGCAGCTCGTCGCCCACGCCGCAGTCCTTGACCAGGTCCGGGTAGTCGATACCCACCACCTGTTGGTTGCCTTCGGTCAGCGGATGGCTGGTGGAGAAGGTGAAGGTGTCACCGATCTTCAGCTCGATGCGCTTGTTGGCGAATTTGGCGATACGGATCTTGGGGCCTTGCAGGTCACCCAGCAGGGCAACGAAGCGGCCGTGCTTGGCGGCTAGGTCGCGCACCAGCTTGGCACGAGCCTTGTGCTCGTCGGGGGTGCCGTGGGAAAAGTTCAGGCGGGCGACGTCCAGGCCAGCCAGAATCAGCTGTTCGAGAACTTCCGGCGAGTTACTGGCCGGGCCAAGGGTAGCGACGATTTTGGTGCGACGGACGGACATGCAAGACTCCTCAAGTTCAAGCGCCAGCGAAGGCTACTATGCTCTTTGGGTGTAGTCATTGTTCATATGCACTACTTATTCGTTTCTTTTTCGAAATGAACATTCCCGAAGATTTTCACGCCTTTCTGATCTTTACACTTCTTGTGGCGAGGGGATTTATCCCCGTTGGCGCGCGAAGCGGCCCTGAAGCCAGGCGATTCGGGGTATCAGGTTGATCGAGGTGATTGTCTCGGGGCCGCTTCGCAGTCCAACGGGGATAAATCCCCTCGCCACGAAAGCGGGGCAGGCCAGTGCTTTCAGGCTGAAGAATTTCCCATCCAGGTCGATACAGAGCTCAAGACAGGAGAACCTCCCATGCGATTCGTGCTTTTTATTGCCCTGGCCCTGAGTATCACGGGCTGCACCCGGTGGTCCATGAACCATCACATGAACCTGGCCTACAAGGCCTATGACCGCGGCAATTGCGAGCAGGTCATGCTCGAGTTATCCCAGGTCGATCGCGCCAGCCGGGCCCGCCGCTATATGCAGCCGGAGGTCTCGATGCTGCGTGGCCAGTGCCTGGAGCGGCAGAAGCTGTTTATCGACGCGGCGCAAACCTACCAGTTCATCATCATGCAATTCCCCAACAGTGAATACGCATTCCGCGCCCGCGCCCGCCTTGAAACCTTGCAGAGCCTGGGGCATTACCCGACGCGCAGTGCCGCGGCGAGCCGTCCCGCGTCCTGATCCCCTTGCTTGCGTCCGGCCGGGAAAATTCCCCGGCCACTTGCGCGCTGTCGTGTTGTCCTACATTAAACATGGCGTGTGCACTGGCCGCGCCGAAACCTTCGGCTATAGTTGTACAAGTCTTATTAGAGCTAACCCTCTAGAACAAGAAGCACCTGTGACCGGCAGCAGTCGGCCTGGGCGTTGGAAAGCGCCTGGCACCGGGATCGGGGAGAGCGGGCAGGGTATTCGCTCGTTCCGAAGTATCGGTAGCCCCTGCGCGGGGGCGTTCAAAAAGCGATACAAAACATGTACAGAAAGAGGCACATCGTACGGCAGCAGCTGCCGTATTTCCTGAAAGTGTTCAACGGTGTCAACGACAAGCCCCTCGGCTTCCTGGGCAACGTCTCCCAAGATGGCCTGATGCTGATCAGCCATTTGCCGTTGATGGTGGGCGGCGATTTCGACTTGCTACTCAAGCTGCCGGCCGATGAGGGACCGTCGCTGAACATCAGGTTGAAAGCCACCTGCCTGTGGTGCCGCGAAGACGTGACGCCGCAACATTTCGACGCCGGTTTCAGCCTGCACTGGGCACCGCCGGAGTACGGCCAACTGGTCAACGCGTTGCGCCAGTATTTCAGTTTCCATACGTTGCCAGCGTCGGCCTGATCCTTACCTGAGCCAACGATGGAATGGTCATGGGTTTGTCGGTCACAGGTTCGTCATCGCTTCCTGAGTAATACCTACCTCTGGATTCGCCGCCACCGGTTGTCGGTACTGTCAGGTCTTACAGGTTTGAGTCGAGAGTCTGTCGCTTACTGTATTCATGACACTATCGAGGGCGTGCCAACCGGAGCGCCTGTCAGAATGAAGGTGTGGCCATGAACACGGAAAAGAGCGGGAAGCTGATCACGATAAGGGCTGCTATAGGCACCGATTACGCAGACCTCGAAGTGGAATGTGGGTGGACTTCGGGTGGCAATGTATTTTATGTGAATACCAAACGTTATCGGGCCAGGAACAACGGCAGGTCGAGAGGCAACATCAAAATAGGGCTTGTTTCAAAAGGCAATACTGGTTGGATAGAACTAAATAACGATGACGGGGTGCAAGATGGCCAGTGGCATGATCTTGCCAGGCAGCTTACGGTGGAAGGAGACGCCAGGTCCGCGGTCATCCATTTCAATTGGGTATACGATGTCCAGGGCTACACCGACCCTAATATGACGGGGCAAGCGACTGTGCCTTTTCCCTAGCCCCTTGAAATGATTATTACAGACGAACCCTTGTGGGAGCGGGCTTGCTCGCGAAGGCGGTGGGGCAACTGCACATGTATTGCCTGGCACGCCGCCTTCGCGTTCAAGCCCGCTCCCACAGGTTCGTCATCGTTCTCCAGTTCTGTAAGTCAGCGCTGGACCTTGGTTTCGTTATCCATTGATTGGTCTGCCACCGTCTCGCGACTAAACGAGGGGGTGGCGGCTGAACGCAGGTTAGTCGACCGGAAGGATAACGAAAGAACCGGCGCGCCCGAGGGCGCCCTGCGCACAGCCACCATTAAGTTCAGGGATAGGGAACCCGACAGGATGATGCTTGTGCACTTCGTTATACCTCCCGGGCGACTAAACCCGATCGCTGGAAATCAGCGACGCGAATCAAGTTACGGGCCAAGGCCAAGGCGCACAAGTCGGCGGATTCTGGCGGAACTGTAGTCCGTTGCGCAAGGCGCAGTAGTCGCCCGGACCTTTCTTACAGATCCGGTCTAAACGGTGCCGCCCTTCTTCCAGGCCAGGTACTGGGTCACCAGTTGCGCGCCCAGCTCACTGGGGCGGGCGTCCAGCGTGGGAATGGCGTGGGCGCTCAACTGCTGGTGCAATTGGGCCCGCGCATTCAAATAATCCACCGTCCCGCAATAGGCCAGGGCTTCAGGCAGGGTTTGCACCGGCGCCTGGCGCAAACGGTCGAGGGCCTCTTCGCGCAGGCTCGCCACCAGTACCCGGTGTCGTTGGCCCAGCCGTTTCACGGCGGCCAACAGTTCTTCGTCGTCCTCGTCCCGCAGGTTGGTCACCAGCACCACCAGCGCGCGGCGTTTCTGCCGGGCCAGCAACTGGGTGACGGCTGCCTGGTAGTCGGCGGGACGCTGGCTGCTGTCCAGGTCGTACACGGCGTTGAGCAGGACGTTGAGCTGGTCGCTGCCCTTGACCGGCGCGAGGTAGCGGGCCTGGTCGCTGGCGAACGTGCTCAGGCCCACGGCGTCACCCTGGCGCAGGGCGGTGTAGCTGAGCAGCAGGCAGGCGTTGAGGGCGTGGTCGAAATGCGACAGCTCGCCGTCCTGGCTGCGCATGCGGCGGCCACAGTCGAGCAGGAAGATGATCTGCTGGTCGCGTTCGTCTTCGTATTCCCGGGCAATCGGTGTGCGATGGCGGGCGGTGGCTTTCCAGTCGATCTGGCGCAGGCTGTCGCCCTCGCGAAATTCGCGCAGTTGATGGAATTCCTGGCCCTGGCCACGGCGTTGACGCTGGCGGATGCCGAGCTGGCTGAGCCAGTTGTCCACCGCCAGCAACTGACCGTCGTAGAGGCGGGCGAAATCGGGGTAGACGCGGGTGGCGTCGGGCGCGGCCAGCAGGCGTCGGTCGGACCACAACCCCAGCGGGCTCGGCAGGTTGATTTCGCAGTGTCCGAGGCTGAAGTGGCCACGCTTGAGCGGACGCAGGCGATAGCCGACCTGGCTGCGTTGGCCGGGGTGAAGCTCGACCGTCAGCGGCAGGTTTTCGAAATCCAGGCCGTCCGGCACGTGATCGAAGACCTGGACGTGCAGTGGTCGGGCAAAATCATGCGCGATCTCCAACCGCACTTCGCCCCAACGCCCGAGCGCCAGGCTGCCCGGCATTTGCCGCTGCACCCGCGGCGACGGCAAGCGCTTGAGGCGCACGGCGTCGAGCAGCGCCAGGGCCGATAGAGCCAGCAGCAAGCCCCAGTTGATCGACAGCAGCGTCGATGGCACCGCAATGCCCAAGGCTCGCAACGTGCCCAGCACAATGCCGACGGCCAGCAGCACCGCGAGCCAGATCAAGAGCAGGCGCGAGGGTTTCATGGGTGCATCCCCAGAGCGCGGACGTCGACCTTGGCGAAGAAGTTTGCTGCCGTGAGGTTTTCTGTGGCGAGGCCGCTGGCTGCCGCTGGACGCGCAGCGTCCCCTGGCGGTGCGCCAGCCAGCAGCGGCGGGCTGTTTCGCAGTCCGGCGGGGGGAGCAAGCGCCCCCGCCATGCTCAGTGTCGCCATCCGCACGTGCGTCCTCACAATCGCGGCGCCGGCACTTGGTCCAGCAGTTGCCCGAGCACCTGGTCCACCGAGAGCCCTTCGATGTCCAGTTCCGGCGCCAGTCGCACCCGATGGCGCAACACGGCCAGGGCGCAGCCCTTGATGTCGTCCGGCACTACGAACTCGCCGCCGCGCAGCAACGCTCGCGCCCGGGCACACCGCACCAGCGCGATCGAGGCCCGTGGCCCGGCGCCAAGGGTCAAGCCCGGCCAGCTGCGGGTGGTGCGGGCCAGGCGCACGGCGTAGTTGAGCACCTGGTCGTCCATCGGCAGGTCGCTGGCAATGCGTTGCAGCGCCTGCACATCCTTGGCCTGCAACACCGTGCGCAGCGGCTGCACGTCGAGCATGTCGGCGCGGGTCGAGCGGCTGACCTGGCGCACCATGTCCAATTCCCGCTCCGCGTCGGGATAGTCCATGCGCACCTTGAGCATGAAGCGGTCGAGCTCGGCTTCCGGCAGCGGGTAGGTGCCTTCCTGTTCGATGGGGTTCTGGGTGGCGAGCACCATGAACGGCTGGGCGATGGGCAGGGCGCGGCCTTCGAGGGTGACCTGGCGCTCCTGCATGGCTTCGAGCAGCGCGGCCTGGGTCTTGGCCGGGGCGCGGTTGATCTCGTCGGCCAGCAGCAGGTGGGTGAACACCGGCCCCTTGCGCAGCTTGAATTGCTCGGTCTGCAGGTCGTACACCGCGTGCCCGGTGACGTCGCTGGGCATCAGGTCGGGGGTGAACTGGATGCGCGCGAACTCACCGCCGAAACAGCGCGCCAATGCACGCACCAGCAAGGTCTTGCCCAGCCCGGGAACGCCTTCGAGCAGGACATGGCCGCCGGCGATCAAGGCCGTGAGCACATCGTCGATCACCGCAGCCTGGCCGACCACGGCCTTGTGCAGCTCGGTACGAATGGCCTGGGCCAACTGACTGGCGCGCTGGCGCTGTTGGACGGCGTGGGCCTGGCCGTCGACAGGTTCGTTCTGTTCAGTCATAGGGCATTCCTGAGGGTTTGCAAATGGGCGACCTGGCGGCAGAACTCCGCGTTGGACAAGCGCTGTTTCGGTCGCGGGCTCAAGGCTTGGCTAATGGCCCGCGTGGGTTGGCGGGTCAGGCGGGCGAGGACCTGCCATTGATCGGCGACGGCCAGTTGTTCGAAGCCGGGGTGCAGGTGGCGGGCGCGGCGCACGATGTCTTGCTGCAAGGCGTGCAGCAGGTATTGCCGGCCATTGTGGCGCAAGTGGAAACCGGCGCTGGCCTGCAAGTGTTCCTGCAACTGGCGGCGGGCCTTGGACGCCGGTGGCTGGATCGGGCCAAGGCGCACGGCCGAGCGCCAGAACCACAGGACAACCAGGGCCAGCAGCGCCACCAGCGCCTGGGGGAAATAGCGCAGCAGCAAGGTCAGCAGGCTGTCGTGGTCGGTGTTGAACAGCAGCGTGACGTCGGTGTCGGCCGTCAAGTACCAGAGCAGCCAGGCGTTGTCGTATTGGTCGATTCGATCGTTCTTCCACACCTCGGCGTCGGTGAGCACCGTGATCGAGCCCAGGCCATAGGTCAATTGCATCAGGTGGGTGGACTGCGCGCTGTTCGCCCAGGACTGGGCCAGGTTGTGCGGGTCTTCGAGGTGGAAGTCGGTGTCGAAGTCGACATACGCCGGGGCTTCTTCGTCTTCCAGGTACAACTTGGTCAACTCGGGGTAGCGGTCCTTGACCAGCTCGGGCGGCGTTTCCTTGAGGTCCTTGCTCAAGGACTGGCGCAAGCGCACGCGGTCCAGCAGCAGGTCGCCGCTGCTGCCGGTGCTGTCATCCCACAGGGCCTCGGCGACGAACAACAGGCGACCTCCGGCCCGGGTCCAGTTCAGCAATTGCTCGACCTGCCGGGGCGTCATGTTGCTTCGTTCGCCCAGCAACAGCAGGCTGTTCCGGCGCGGTTCGAGGGACGGCAGGATGTCCAGGTCGTTGGCGTGGGCAACCTGGATGCCTTGCTGGCGCAAGAACCGTTCGGCGGCCAGGTAAGGGTTGGCCTGGGCCTCGGGGGACGGACCGTGATCGACGGTTTCCTGGTACGGCACGGCCTTGGCGCTGAGGTAAATGACCAGCGCACCGAGCAGCGCCGCCACCAGGGCCACGACCAGCCATGCTGCGCGCCGGCTCATGGGGTGGCTCCCGGGCCGAACAGCTCGCGCCAGTCGTCGCACAGTTGCCGTTGCAGGTCGAGCGGCGGTGCCCGGTGCCCGTAGGCGAGGTTCTGCCAATGCAGGGTCAGGCTTTTGCTGAACCCCAGCAGGCGTTCATGCTCGAGCTGTTCGACCCGTTGCAGCACCTGGCCTTCGGTGTCGGCCGCTTTCAAGGGGATCTTGAAGTCATGGTGCAGGCGGCTGAGCAGCGCCCGGTACAACAAGCCCAGCGCTTCCCGGGGATTGGTCGCCCACAGTTGCTCGACACTGGCCGCGACATCGACGGGCAGGCTTTGCTCGCGGATATCCAGGCCGAACATCTGCGCCGGCGCCGGCCTGTCCACTTTGAAACGTTTGGCGGGGCGGCGCGGGACCAGTGCCTTGAGGCGTTCCCGATAGCGCCAGGCCAGCCAGGCGATCGCGGCGGCCAGGCCGGCCCAGAGCAGGATCTGCAGCAGCGCGGCGGCGAGGTCGAAGCGTTGGCCGGCCATCCATTTGAACAAGCCCTTGAGCCAGTTCGGCTTCGCCTCGGCCTCGGGCGCTTCGCTGGCCTCTTCGCCAAAGCGATAGCGGGTGACCGTCTCCGGGTTCTTGAACGGCGGTGCTGCGAGGATCGCCTCGATGCTGTCCCTGGAAGCGTCGCTGGTGAGGGGCTGGTTGAGCAGGCGCGGGTGTTCGGGGCCGTTGCTGTCTTCGTCGGCCCACGCTGGAGGGGCCAGGGGCACGAGCACCAGGGCCAGCCACATCAACAGTGGCGCGACGCCGCTGAGGCGCTGGCGCAGGCGCCGGAACACCAGTTCGATGTCCCAGGCCTCGAGGATCGTGCGGCGGTTGAGGTAGAGGCTGAAGCCGCAGGCGACATAGATCGGTTCCCAGATCACCAGCAGGAGGGGGTAGAGCACGTTGACCAGGTGTTCGAACCACAGCCAGTCGTGTTCGGTGGTCGCCACCAGTTTCTGCCAGTCCCATTCCAGCTCGACCTGTTGCGGCACGAACAGGTAGAACAAGATCATCAGGCCTATCCACAGGGCGGTTTCCAGGTGCGCGCCGATGAGGGTCAACCCTTGCGCGGCGCCGCCGTTGCGTTGCAGCAGCACCCGCACGCGCTGCTCCCGCGCCTCGCCGGCCAGGCCTTCGAGTTGCACCACCGGCATCAGGAAACTGCGGCTCAGGCTGAGCCGGCGCCAGGTCAGGCTCGCCAATAGCTGCGGCTTGAGCAGCGCCGGCCACTGGCGCAAGGCTTGCCTCAGCGTCGGGGTTTCGCCAAACAGCGCCTTGGACAGGATGTACAGGGGCAATCGGTCAAAGGCGGGCTTCAGCCACCAGAACAGCATCACCACCAAAGACGGTGATTCCCATAGCAACAGCGTCAGCAGCGCATACACCGGCAGCGTGATGATGGCCCAGCTGGTCATCAACAGGCGGCGATGCTGCTGGCTCATCAGCACGCCCAGGTCCATGGCTTCCCAGGTGGTGCGCGGGCGGATGACGACGGTGGCGTCACTCAGGCGCATGGCGGGCTCGTCCGGCTAGCGACAGGTAGCTGATCACCAGCAGCCACAGCAAAGCGCCGACCGTGTACTTGGTGGCGGGCGTCACGGCGCTGGAGGACCAATAGGCCTCGATGAACGCGGCGATGAGCAGGAACAGGATGACCCCGGCGATGATCTGCACGCTCTTGCCGGCGGCGAGCCGCAGGGCTTCACCGCGGGTGAGGCGTCCCGGCGCGATCAACGCCCAGCCCAATTGCAGGCCGGCGGCGCCGGCCAGGGCGATGGCCGTCAACTCGAACGCGCCGTGGCCGATCACGAAGGGCCAGAACGTCCCCCCGGAACCGATCTGGGTCAGGTGGCCGGCAATTGCACCGATGGTCAGGCCGTTGAAAAACAGGAAGAACGCGCTGCCCAGGCCAAACATCAAGCCGCTGGCGAAAGTCTGAAAGGCGATGCCGATGTTATGCATGATGTAGTAGCCGAACATGACCCAGTCTTCGCTGGAGGCCCGCTCGACCGAACGCCCCAGGTGGCCGGCGGCCGGGTCGTACATGCCGCGCACCTGGCTGACTTCCTCGGCACCGAGGACGCTGTAGACCAGGTCGGGGAACAGGTACACCAGCAGTCCGATGCCGATCAGGCTGCCGAGGAACATCACGCTCGCCGCCAGCACGAAGCGCCATTGCTCGCGGACCAGCCGGGGGAAACCCGCCAGGATGAAGTCCGAAAGGCTCGCCGACGGTCGGCTGCGGTCGCGGTAGAGCTGCTGGTGGCCGCGCAGCGCCAATTGTTGCAGGGTGTCCACCAGCAGGCTGCTGTAGCCCCGGGCCTGGGCCAGTGCCAGGTGATGGCACAGCCGTCGATAGGCGGACGGGAAGTCGCTGTCCTGAGGTACGTTGCGATTGCGTTCCAGTTGGTCGAGCTGGCGGGACAGGTGGTCCCATTCCCCTTGGTGACGGCTTTCGAAAAGGCTTTGCTTCATGTGGGCCCCAGCAGGCCACGGGCAATGCCGTTGAGCTCGGCCACAGCCCGCGGGGGCTGGACGTTCAAGGGCGTGGCCAGGATGGCGGCCAGTTCGCTGACCCGCGCCTGGGACAATTCGGCCTGGCGCTCGGCGAAACCGAGCACGGTGCGTTGCTCATCGACGCTCAGGGCGAACGGCGGGCGGATCGGCTGCGCCATGGGCAGCGCGGGGCGCTTGATCGGCTGCTCGCGATACACCACCAGCGTGCCGGCCGCCAGATCGCCCAGGCGCTTGAAGGCCGGATGTTGCAGGCAACTGATCGCGCCGAAGGTATAGCCGAAGGGCAACATGTCGACGAAGCGCAGCAGGTTGCGGATCAGCGACGCCGACCAGCCGATAGGGCGGCCATCGTCCTGCACCACCCGCAGCCCCATGATCTGCTTGCCGGGCGAGCGTCCCTGGTGGAGCACTTCGAACAGCACCATGTACCACCAACTGATGACGAACAGCAGGATGGAACCCAGGCCAATCCCCAGTTCACCGAAAAACGCCAGGATGACGAACACCAGCCCCAGCACCAGGCCGCGTATCGCAAGGTCGATGGCAAACGCCAGTGAGCGGGGCATCAACCCCGCCGGGCGCAGGGGCAGGTCGATGCCTTCGGGCGTCTCGACCTGATACCGCGTATCCAGAGGCGGTGGCAGCGTCGCGGTCCTTTGCAGTGCTGGTGTCTCGAGCATGGGCAACCTGAATGATGGGCCGGGTCGAACGATTGATGTCTGGGCGATGCTAGCAGAAAACAGTGGGCACGAGCCTGCTCGCGAAAGCGGTGGGCCAGTGACAGTGATGTTGGCTGCACTGCCGCCATCGCGAGCAGGCTCGCTCCCACAGGGTGGGTACACGCAGGACCCTTGTGGGAGCGAGCCCGCTCGCGAAAGCGGTGGTTCAATGGTGGTGATGTTGGCTGCACTGCCGCCATCGCGAGCAGGCTCGCTCCCACAGGGTGGGTACACGCAGGACCCTTGTGGGTCCGACCACGCTCCCCAATGCCCGTGGGGCTTGTCCGTGATTTCGGG
>NZ_JAUQOP010000037.1 GCF_030580855.1 Pseudomonas citrullilanati
AATGTGATCTTTGGTCCGGTGATCCTAGGCCACGTCAACGCCAGGGACGCTAAAAACGGCTATGTTTCAATCAAAGTGTCACCTATGTGAATGCACTTTTTTGTAACCCATGTGGTTGTCCCGTACATTGCCCCACCACTCGGCACCTCGCCTATGGCTCGGTGTGCCCGAACGCCGGCATTGCTCCGTGGGCCGCCGCGAAGGGCCATCCATGGCCCAGCGCGGCTAACCCGGCATCCATGCCGGGTTGCCCACTGCGCAACACCGTCGTTCGGCCAGCGTGGTTAATGGGGCGTTCAAGATCAAAAGCAAAGCAAAAGCAAAGCTGTGTTCCGGTGGGCCTGTGTCCTTTATTGTGGGAGCGAGCTTGCTCACGATGGCGGCCTGACAGCCAACCAGTCTCTTTCCTTTATCGCCAATCCCCTGTGGGAGCGAGCCTGCTCGCGATGGCGACCTGCCAGCCAACCAGTCTCTTTCCTTTATCGCCAATCCCCTGTGGGAGCGGGCTTGCTCGCGATGGCGGCCTGACAGCCAACCAGTCTCTTTCCTTTATCGCCAATCCCCTGTGGGAGCGAGCCTGCTCGCGATGGCGGCCTGACAGTCAACCAGTCTCTTTCTCTTTTATCGCCAATCCCCTGTGGGAGCGAGCTTGCTCGCGATAGCGGCTTGCCGCCCAGCTACGCTACCAACCCCCACACCCGCTCAATGCACCACTGAATTTGGCGGCAGGTGCCCCAGTCGTTCCGTCAGTCGGATTCGCTGGATCGGATCGTCGCTGAGCAGCAGGGCATGTTCCAGGTCGAAGCGTTCGGCGTTGGGGCAGTCGAGCCGTTGGTACAGGCTGGCGCGGGCCAGGTAGTCGGCGGCGCTGGCGTTGCCCAGTTCCAGCACGCGTTCGGCGTCGATCAGGGCGGCGATGTATTCGTCGTTCGCCAGGTGCAGTTGGCGCAGGTTGCGCGACAGTCGCTGGAGCATCTGCATCGGCTCGGCATTGACCAGGTGTTCGGCCTTGAGCGGCATGTTCGCGCCGTATTGGCGATGCAGCAGGTCCCGGCAGTCGTGAGGATACAGCCGGCGTCCGCCGCAGGGGTCGAGCAGGTGGTCGGCGCCGGGGACTTTCAACAGGAAGTGCCCGGGGAAGTTGACACCGACCATCGGAATCTCCAGGCCTCGCGCCAGTTCCAGGGCAATCAGGCCCAAGGCCAGGGGTTGCCCGCGCTTGCACGCCAGGACCTTGTCGAGCAGCGCCGCCCGCGGGCGTAGGGGGGTGGCGTCGTCCTGGGCGAATCCCAGGTCGTTGAGCCGTCGCAGCAAGGGTTGGGCCAGTTCGCTCACCGGCAGCATCGGCAGGCCATGGCTGACCCGTTGTTGCAGGTCCCTGAAATCGCGCAGCAAAGCCGGCACGTCCACGTCGCGATCGTGTTCGGCGGCGATCCACAGCGCGGCTTCGAACAGGGCCGGTGGCGAGCGGTGCAGGCAGGCAAAAAAGGCTTGGCGCGGTTTCATCGACACTCTCCGGGCTATGCCCCCGTTGTAGCCCCGCCATTGATTTTCGTCCAGTCGCGGGCCTGCACAGTCACCGGTTATGCCGAAAAGACTGGCGGCCCTGGGCACTTATGCCGGTGTGTTTCAGCAAATTTCGAGGGCGCGCCTATACTGGCGAAACGAACAAAGTGATTCGGGAGCCTTTCGATGTTCGCTCTCATGCAAAGCTCCCGCCTTGAATCGCTGCACTTAAGCGTAGACCCGATAACCGGGTTGAAGGCGGTGATTGCCATTCATTGCAGCCGTCCCGGGCCCGCCCTGGGGGGGTGTCGTTACCTTGCCTACCCTGATGACGAAAGTGCCGTGGCGGACGCCGTGCGCCTGGCCCAAGGCATGAGCTACAAGGCCGCGCTGGCCGGCTTGCCGGTGGGTGGCGGGGTGGCGGTGATCATGCGCCCGGCTCATGTCGAAAGCCGCGCCGCGCTGTTCGAAGCCTTTGGCCGTTGCATCGAGCAACTGGACGGGCGCTACATCACCGCCATCGACAGCGGCACGTCGGTGGCCGACATGGATTGCATCGCCCAGCAGACCCGCCACGTCACCAGCACCACGGCCTCGGGCGACCCCGCGCCCCACGCGGCGATGGGCGTATTCGCCGGGATCCGGGCCACGGCCATGGCCCGCCTGGGCAGCGATAACCTGGAAAGCCTGCGGGTGGCGATCCAGGGCCTGGGCAATGTCGGGTATGCCCTGGCCGAACAGCTGCACGCCGCCGGTGCCGAATTGCTGGTCAGCGACATTGACCCTGGCAAGGTGCAATTGGCGATGGAGCAACTGGGCGCGCACCCGATCGCCAACGATGCGCTGCTCAGCACGCCTTGCGACATCCTCGCCCCCTGCGGCCTGGGTGGCGTGCTCAACAGCCACAGCGTGGCGCAACTGCGCTGTTCGGCCGTGGCCGGTTCGGCCCATAACCAGCTGAGCAACCTGCAAGTGGCCGATCAACTGGAAAGGCGCGGGATCCTCTACGCGCCGGACTACGTGATCAACTCTGGCGGCCTGATCTACGTCGCCCTCAAGCACCGTGGCGAAGAACTGCCCACCATCACCGCGCACCTGTCGAAGATCGGTGCGCGGTTGACCGAAGTCTTCGCCCACGCCCAGGCGGAGAAGCGCTCACCGGCGCGGGTGGCCGATGAGCTGGCGGAGCGCTTGTTGTATCGCTAGCCGTTACCAGCCCACGCGCGATCACGGCCGGCCACCCTCGGCGACGGTGACGGTTTTGCTTTCGCGGGTGCAGGTCAGTGCGAAATGGGCCACGAGGCCGAAGATCAGCCCCCAGAACGCGGCGGCCAGGCCGAGGAAACTCATGCCCGACGCCGTTACCAGGAAGGTGATCAGCGCGGCTTCCCGTTGTTTCTCATCCGCCATGGCACCAGCCAGGCCGGCACTGATCGCACCGAACAAGGCCAGGCCGGCCAGGGAGGCGATCAGCTCCTTGGGCAGGGAGGAGAACACCGACGCCAGGGTCGCGCCGAAGGTGCCCATCAGCAGGTAGAACACGCCGCAGGCAATCCCGGCGATGTAGCGCTTGTCGCGCTCCTCGTGGGCTTCGCGACCGGTGCAGATCGCGGCGGTGATGGCGGCCAGGTTGAAACCGTGGGAGCCGAAGGGGGCCATCAGGACCGAACCGATCGCGGTGACCGAAATGATCGAGCGCGCCGAGGTATCATAGCCCGAGGTACGCAGTACGGCCATGCCGGGGACGTATTGGCCGGTCAAGGTCACCAGCGCCAGTGGCAGGCCGATGTTGATGATGGCGTGCCAGTTCCATTCCGGTGCGATGAAGATCGGGTGGGCCACCGCGATGGTGATCGAACCGCCATTGAGTTCCCCCAGCGCGGCGGCCACCGCGCAGCCGACGATCAGCACCGAGAGGATCGCGTAGCGAGGTGAAAAGCGCTTGAACAGCAGGTAGGCGGCGATCATCGCCAACACCAGCGCCGGTTGCAGCTTGATGGAGGTGAACAGTTCGGCACCGAAGCGAAACAGGATGCCGGCGAGCATGGCGGCGGCAATCGCCTTGGGCAGGCGGCTCATCAGTTTATCGAAGGCCCCGGACAAGCCGATCACGGCGATGAGCACCGAGGCCACCATATAGGCGCCGATGGCCTGGGGCAGGCTGACGGTGGGCAGCATCGACACCAGCAACGCGGCGCCTGGCGTTGACCACGCGGTGATCACCGGCACTCGCAGGCGCCAGCTCAGGAACAGGCCGGTGATCCCGCTGCCGATGGAGATGGCCCAGATCCATGAAGACACCACGTCATTGGGCAGATGCGCTTCCTTGGCGGCTTGGAACACGATGATGAGCGGGCCGGCATAGGAGATCACCACGGCGATGAAGCCCGCGATGACCGCCGACAGGGATAGATCCTTTCTGAACATGTTCATGAGGTCTCGGCTTGGCGCGACGGCTACGCGCAGTGAGTAACGGATTGAGTCGATTGAATTGATTCGACATCAGTGTATTTGAATAAATTGAATTGATTCAATAGGGCGAAGAATTGACGCGAAGCATTTCGATGATTATTGAGGAGTTATTTGTATATATCTATTTGATTTATATAAAAATAATATCTACTGATTTTATTTTTTGCTTAAAGCGTGTTACCCCGTCGATCGAATCAATCGACTCAATTTGCAGAGTATATTGAATAAATAGCGTCCGAGCGCCCTGTGATATGCTCGGGTGATTCAGCATTTCTACGATGGGCAGCGGTCATTCATGTGGGTTCCCCAGCTAAGCGAGTTCAACCAGCCGATGTATCTGTCGATCGCCGATGCGTTGGCGCGCGACATCGGCAGTGGCGTGTTGAAGGAAGGTGATCGCCTGCCGACCTTGCGGGAGCTGGCCACCACCTTGAACGTCACGCCCGGCACCATCAGCCGGGCCTACAGCGAGGCCCATCGGCGCCGGCTGGTGCGGGGGGAGGTGGGACGCGGTACTTACGTGCTCAACCAGAAGCAGTCGGAGGCGTCGGCCACTCACGGCGCCTCGCCGCTGAACCTGGGGCAATCGGAATGGCTCGATCTTTCGATCATCAAGCCCTACAGCGCAACCCTGGAGCACTGGCTGCGCGATGCGCTGGTGGACATGGCCAAGAGCCCTGATTTCGCCCGCACCCTGGATTACGCACCGGATGGCGGGCACCCGGCGCATCGCGAGGCGGGTGCGCAATGGTTGCGTCATTCGTTGCCCGATGCGCAATGGCAGCAAGTGGTGATCACCGCCGGGGCCCAGCATGGCCTGATGGTCGCGATGAGTGCCCTGACCAATGCCGGCGACCTGGTGCTCTGCGAAGCGCTCTGCTACCCCGGGATCATTTCCCTGGCCCACGGCCTTGAGCGCCGCCTGCGGGGCGTGCCGATGGATGACGAAGGCATCCTGCCCGATGCGTTGCGGGAACTGTGCCTGCGGGAAAAACCGGCGATGCTGGTCTGCGTGGCGACCTGCCAGAACCCGACGGCGGCGATCATGTCCCAGGAGCGCCGGGCCCGGATCGCGGCAGTCGCCGAGGAGTTCGACTTCATCATCCTGGACGACGACATCTATGGCTTCCTCGCCACCGATCCCTCGATCAAGCCGCTCTCGGCGTTCGCACCGGATCGCTCGGTGTACCTGACCAGCCTGTCGAAGTCGATCATGCCGGCGCTGCGTGTCGGCTACCTCTACAGCCCGCCGAAGCTGCTGTCGCGGCTGACCTCGATGGTGCGCAGCAGTGTCTGGATGCCGTCGCCCCTGACCGCGCAGTTGGCCAGCCATGTGATTACCGAAGGCCTGGACAAGCAGTTGGTCCGCATCCAGCGCAACGAGGCGGCGGAACGACAGGCGATCGCCCGGGAAATCTTCGCCAATGTCGAACTCAAGACCCAGCCTCACTCGTATCACGTCTGGTTGACCCTGCCCGAGCCATGGACCAGCGACGAGTTCGCCATGCTCGCCCGCGCCAACGGCGTGCTGGTGCTCAGTGGTACCCAGTTCCAGGCTGAGCGTTCCGGTACGACCCGGTGCGTGCGGCTGGTGCTGATGTCCCCGACCAGCCAGGGGGAGTTGCGCTTCGCCCTGACCAAGCTCGCCAGCCTGATCGATTCCGACCCGCGTCGCTACTACTGAAAAAGCTCGCAGCCTCCGACGGCGCCTGCAGGTGAATTCCTGCAAGCACCGTCGGAGGCTGCGAGCTTTTGCTTATTCGTCCGACGGATTGAGCAGTTCGGACAAGGCGTCCGGCTGGCTCTTGAATGCCTTGGCGAACACATCGCGGTTCTTCGCCATGTAGATCCCGGCTTCCTCTACCTGTTGCTCACTCAGCGATGGCACCGCTTTGTGCAGCACCTCGGCCAGCAATTCAGCGAGTTCCAGCATTTTGTCATGACGGTCAGCTTCGGCTTTATCCATGAACAAGCGCTCCAGATCTCGGCTGCTGCGGTATACCACTTCGACGGCCATTCACCACCTCACATGCCTTCACATTGGTTGTCTGTATGACTACTGTATTTATATACAGGCAAAAGAATAAGCGAATCCCTGCCCTTTGGGTAGTGGCTTTTTAATGTAGACCGATTTCGGCGTTTGTCGTGAAGGCCCGTAAAGGCGATTTTCCTACTCGACGTGCCGCATGCAGGCCTGTGGCCATCTCATCGTGAGCCGCTGGCCTTTTTTCTGCATGCAGAAACGTCACGTCCAACCCGCATCATCCGGTCGAGTCGACCTAAGGAATCACATCGTGAAAATCAACTGGGCCGAGAACCTGCGCCAGAATGTGCATCAACTGGCCGAATCGTTGGGCAACCTGTTCGTCGAGACCTTCCACTACCTGGCGCTGTTCGCCATCGGTGCGGTGACCGCGTGGGCGGCGGTGATGGAGTTCCTGCAGATGATCGAGGCGGGACACATCAAGATCGATGACATCCTGCTGCTGTTCATCTACCTGGAGTTGGGGGCGATGGTGGGGATCTACTTCAAGACCAATCACATGCCGGTGCGTTTCCTGATCTACGTGGCGATCACGGCGCTGACGCGCCTGCTGATTTCCAACGTTTCCCACCATAGCCCGCCGGACCTGGGCATCATCTACCTGTGCGGCGGCATCCTGCTGCTGGCGTTTGCGATCCTGGTGGTGCGCTACGCTTCGTCGCAATTTCCTTCGGTGAAGATCGAAAACCCGCACCGCAAGGTGGGTGCGGGTTCCAGCGAGCATGCCGAGGTGGAGAAGGGCGAGATCTAGTGCCCTGTCTCGCAGATAAGCTGTTCACTTCTGGCGGCGTCTTGAGTGCCCGGCCGGCGTCGCCACCCGCCGGGCCACTCGCTAAAAGAGAACGTATTTGCGCGACAGGACACCGGCCGAGCCGCCTACTGGAGACCGGCTGCGGAGGAGGTTGCGCCCTGTGCCTGGGGAGGAGGCAGCTTGATGTTATCCCCGCCGGTCATGGCCTCGAGGATGGCCACGGCGCTGTGGCCCTGCTCGATGGCTATGCCGAACTGGATGCTCTGCACCAGGCGGCGCAGGCGTTCCGGGTCATTGCGCTGCTGGGCGCTGATCATGCGCTTGGCGACGACGCGGCCGCTCTTGGACAGGGTCAGCATGATGCTGCCGTCCAGTCCCTGGATGCTCAGGTTGATTTGATAGTGCGGCGCAAAAGCGTCGGTAATGATCTGAAAAGGGTTGTCCATGATGCGTCACCGCCTGATTGAACGTGCAGTTGTTGACCGGCCTTGATCGGGATTAGTTCGCAACACCGGACCATCGGCCATTCCTTGATCGTGTCCATCGGTTTCCCGGGCCCCACGGGTGACAACCCGGGGATCGTGACCCGTGGCGGCTCCGTCATGGGATAGCAAGGGGCATGCCGGAAAAATCGTCGGACAATGTCGGCGGGGGCCGCTATCGGGATGGGCGGGAATGAACGGGCGACACCTGCCCGTTTCGGGGCGCGATGTTCATCGGCGGTGCAGCTTCGAGGGTTTTTTTCGGGGAGGGTGTGGCGGGGCAACTCCCGACATTAACAGCGCTTTTGTCGGTTGTCCGGCTTTATTTGCAAATGAATATTTATCTTTTTTCAGGGGTTGAATTGTTCTCCCGCCAGCCCGACTCTGTATTCAAGGGGTCGTTGCACCTACCGTCGATGACCCCCGGCGAGCTAGCTGAAATAAGGGATGAACTATGCAAATCCAAGTCAACAGCGATAACCATGTTCAAAGCAGCATCCGACTGGAGGAGTGGGTACGTACTACCATCGAAAGCACGCTCGAACGTTATGAAGAAGACCTGACACGGGTTGAAGTCCATTTGCGGGACGAGAACGGCGACAAGCCGGGGCCCCATGACCTGCGTTGCCAGCTGGAAGCACGGCCAAAGGGCCATCAGCCGGTTTCCGTGACGCACAAGGCCGATTCGCTGGAGCTGGCGATCGAAGGTGCGGCCACCAAGCTTGAACATGCCCTGGAGCACCTGTTCGGCAAATTGCGCGGCAAGCGCGCTGCCAGCGCGGCGCCGACCGAATCGGTCGCCTTGGCCGATGCGCTGCTGGAAGAAGAATTCCTGGAGAACGAACGGGCCACGCTTCACGGGTGACGCCGGTTCACTTCAAACCCCATCGGAAAAAGGGCCTGCATTTGCAGGCCCTTTTGCTTGGACGTCGGTTGATCACGTCGCCAGGAACGCTTGCCGATACTCTCCCGGTGTCGCGCCCAGCGCCTGGCGGAAACGATTGGTGAAGTGACTGGCGCTGGCAAATCCACAGGCCAGTGCCACTTCGCCCAGTGGCCGCGAGGTGTTGCGCAGCAACTGCCGCGCCCGTGCCAGGCGCCGAGCCAGCAGGTATTGATGGGGTGGCAGCCCGAAGCTTTCACGGAACATTCGCGCGAAGTGATATTCCGATAACGCGCACAGGGCCGCCAGTTGTCCGAGGCTGATGGCGTCGGCCAGGTGGCTGTCAATGTAGTCCACCAGCAGGCGCCGCTGGTGCGCGGCCAGGCCGCCCTTGAGACGAAGCCCCTGGCGCTGTCCGACCTGGCTGAGCAGCAGGTGATCGAGCAGCTCATGGGCCAGGCTGGAGGTCAGCAATCGTTCGCCGGGCTCGTCCCAGTCCAGGGCGATCAACTGGCGGAAACGCCGGGCCTGTTGCGGGTCGTCGAGGAAAGTCGCTTCGCACAGTTGCGCCTGGCGAGGCTCGCGGTCCAGCAGCGTGACGCAGCCGAGGGCGAATTGTTCCGGGCTGAAGTACAGGTGTGCCAGGCGAATATCGCCGTTGATGACCCAGGCCGACTCGTGCCCGGCCGGCAGGATGCAGAGTTTGCCGGGGCCTCCGGTGGTGGCGGGCCGTTCCCGGCGAAACGTGCCGGTGCCGCCGGCGATGTAGCACGACAGCGTATGGTGGGTCGGCGCTTCATAGTCCCGGGCGTCGTGATGATTGCTCCACAGGGCCGCTGCCATGCCATCGCCCAGCTCGGCGCTATGCTCGAGCCGGGCATTCGGCGAACTGGCGAGGGCTTGGAAGACTTGCAGGGTGTGCAGTGTGGGCATGATCGGTTCTCTCCAACGCCTTGCATCCTACTCCGTCGGCCGGTCGCTGCCAGCCCGGCCGCCGACAAAACCGCAAGTTTATGCAAGTGCCCGGTGGGCCGCGCCGTGATACTGGGGGCCATTGTCAGGAGCTGCCGCCATGAACCTCTCGTTGTACCTGCTCACCGTACTCATCTGGGGCACGACCTGGATCGCACTGAAACTGCAATTGGGCGTCGTCGCCATCCCGGTATCGATCGTCTACCGCTTCGCACTTGCCGCGCTGATCCTGTTCGCGTTGCTGCTGCTCAGCCGGCGCCTGCAGGTGATGAATCGACGCGGCCACATGATCTGCGTGGCCCAGGGCCTGTGCCTGTTCTGCATCAATTTCATGTGTTTCCTCACTGCCAGCCAATGGATTCCCAGCGGTTTGGTCGCCGTGGTGTTTTCCACCGCCACGCTGTGGAACGCCCTCAATGCCCGGGTATTCTTCGGCCAGCGAATTGCCCGCAACGTGCTGCTGGGCGGCGCGCTGGGGTTGTCGGGGCTGGCGTTGCTGTTCTGGCCGGAGCTGTCCGGCCACCGCGCCAGTCCGCAGACCCTGCTCGGGTTGGCGTTGGCGCTGTTGGGCACGTTGTGTTTCTCGGCGGGGAACATGCTGTCGAGTCTGCAACAGAAGGCCGGCCTGAAACCCTTGACCACCAACGCCTGGGGCATGGCCTATGGCGCGATGATGTTGGCGGCCTGGTGTGCGTTCAAGGGCATTCCCTTCGACATGGAATGGAGCACTCGCTACATCGGTTCGTTGCTGTACCTGGTGATCCCGGGGTCGGTCATCGGTTTTACCGCCTACCTGACGCTGGTTGGACGCATGGGACCGGAGCGGGCAGCGTATTGCACGGTGCTGTTCCCGGTGGTGGCGTTGAATGTCTCGGCGGTTGCCGAAGGCTACCAATGGACGGCGCCGGCACTGTCCGGGCTGGTCTTGGTCATGCTGGGGAACGTGCTGGTGTTTCGCAAGCCGCGGCCAGCGCCCATGAGCGTCGCGCTGGGTACGCGCTGAGCCCGTCATGACCGTGGCGGGGAGCCCGCGCCCTCGCCACGGTCATGGGGTGCGGGTTATTTCCAGACTTGCGGGTTGACTAGGTTCTGCGGTCGCTCGCCCAGCAAAGCACTGCGCAAGTTATCCACCGCAAGGTTGGCCATGGCCTCACGGGTTTCGTGGGTGGCCGAGCCGATATGGGGCAGCGTGACGGCATTGTTCAATTGAAACAGCGGCGATTCGGCCAGCGGTTCCTTTTCGTAGACATCCAGCCCGGCGCCGCGAATGCGCTGGGTTTGCAGGGCGTCGATCAACGCCGCCTCATCCACCACCGGGCCACGGGAAATGTTGACCAGGATGGCGCTCGGCTTCATCAGGGCCAGTTCACGCTGGCCGATCAGGTGGCGGGTCTTGTCGTTCAATGGCACCACCAGGCAGACGAAATCCGCTTCGGCCAACAGTTGGTCCAGCTCGCGAAACTGGGCGCCCAACTGGTTTTCCAGGTCGGTCTTGCGGCTGTTGCCCGTGTAGAGAATCGGCATGTTGAACCCGAACCGGCCACGGCGGGCGACGGCTGCGCCGATGTTGCCCATGCCGACGATGCCCAGCGTCTTGCCGTGCACATCCGTGCCGAACAGTTGCGGCCCCACGGTGGCTTGCCACTGCCCGGCCTTGGTCCAGGCATCCAGCTCCGCGACGCGACGGGCGCTGCTCATCAGCAAGGCGAAGGCCAGGTCGGCGGTGCTTTCGGTGAGCACGTCGGGGGTGTTGGTCAGCAGGATCCCGCGCTCATTGAAATAGGCCAGGTCGTAGTTGTCGTACCCCACGGAGATGCTGGACACCACTTGCAGGTTCGCGGCGTTTTGCAGTTGCTCGCGCCCCAGCTTGCGACCGACCCCGATCAGGCCGTGGGCGTGGGGCAGGGCCTCGTTGAATTGGGCATTGATGTCGCCCTTGGACGAATGGGGCACGATCACGTCGAAGTCCTGTTGCAGGCGCTCGACCACTTGGGGCGTGATACGGCTGAAGGCGAGTACGGTTTTTTTCATCGTGCGAGGCTCGTCTGGCAGGGAATACCAAGCACGCTAACATTCCTGGCGCGGGTTAGGCGAGAGGCGAACGCCTATTTCCGGTACGCGACTGAGGTGCGATGGCGGTGTGGGGGCGGGCTTGCTTGTGATCGCGGGGTGGCCGGGAATATTGGGGCAGCTGACAGTGCGCAATCGCGAGCAGGCTCGCTCCCACAGTGGGCTTTGGCTCCCACAGTGGGCTTGGCCGGACGATCATGCCGCCCGCAGCGAAATGAACGCGTAGGTGAGCGGGGCTTCGGTCACGATGCGGGCGCCGCTGGCGGACACCTGGCTGGCGATGTCGTCGCCGGAGAGATGGAATTGCCATTCGCCGGCCTCAGGCGCCACGGGCTGCGACTGCACCTGGCCGATGACCGTGGCGAAGGCGGCCATGTCCGGCAGGTAGGCCGTGAAACCATCCCCCTTCAGCGCCGTGGTGCGGATGCCCAGGGCAGAGCAGATTCGCTCCTTGGTCGCGATATCCTCTCGGTCCGCCTGGCGCGAGCGTTCGATCAGGGTCGCCAGCTCTCCATCGACCAGTTGACCGCCGACGATCAATTGCGGCCCGGTCTCCCAGGATTCCGGCGGGCAGTCCTTGGCGGCAGGGTTGAGCGGGATGTGCGGGTTGATTTCCATCGGGTAGATGCGGCACACCAGCGGCCGGCGCTCGTAGATGCGGCACAGGTTGTCTGCGTCAAGGTTGCGGCAGCGGCCGGCGTTATAGGCGGCGAACGTGATCGCCACCCGCGCATCGGCGCTGCCACTGCGCACTGCCGCCGAACGCCGTTCGGCGTGTTCGCGTTGCGCGGTGGGCAGGCCGAGGCCGTTGGCCAGGAAGGCCTCCACCAGGACAATGACCTGGCCGCCGTCTTCGGCCCACATCCGGGCCTCCGCGAGGGTCAGGGGGACATGGTGGTCGGAACAGCACTTGCCGCACCCTACGCAGGAAAACCTTGTGTTCATTGAACGCCCGATCGCAAATGGCTGGAAAGCGGCGACAGAAAAACGCCGCGATGAGCCGGGCGAAGCAAGTTATGCGCCACTCACCGGTCGGGCGCCGCAGGGCGGATCGAGTCCCACTCGGTCACATGGGCCGTCTTGGTTTTCTTGCGGTAGAGACACAGCTCGGTGCCGCGGGTCCCTTTCATGTGTTTCTGCGGGTATTGGCCCCGCAGCAACAGCGCGGTGTAGCCGACGCGATCATCGAATTGCGCGGCGGTGCCCACCGGTTCGGCGTTCTTCAAGCCACTGGCCTTGATGCAGCTGGCCAGCACGGCTTTGTCGTAGGCAGCCCAGGCGTCCGGGCTGGAGGCTTGGGCCTGGGCGGCCAGGGCAGTGACGCCAAGGAAAATCAATGCGTGGGTGTTCATCGAAGGGCCTTGTTCGAGGAAGTCAGGGCAAGAGTATGCCTGAGGTTACCGGTCGATGATCGCTCCCGCGCCGCCACGCGGGAGCCGCCGCTACCACTCAGTGACCCTGTTCGGCCACGGCCTTGGCGGCCGTGATCAGGCACTTGGTCAGTTCAGGCGAGGAGAACTTGGTCAGTACGCCATTGGCCCCGGCCAGCCGCGCCTTCTCGCTGTTCATGGCGCTGTCCAGGGAGGTGTGCAGCAACACGTAGAGATGGGCGAAATCCGGTGTTTCCCGCAGGGTCCGCGTGAGGGCGTAGCCGTCCATCTCGGACATCTCGATGTCGGAGACGATCAGGTTGATCTGCCCGGCGGTGCCTTGCAGGTCCAGCAGGCATTCGATGGCTTCCTTGGCGCTGCGGGCGGTGTGGCATTGCAGGCCGAGGTTGCGCAGGGTGTGCACCGACTGTTGCAGCGCGACCTGGCTGTCATCCACCACCAGGATCCGGGCGTTGCCCAGGACTTCGGCGTCTTCCATGCTCAACTCGGTGGGCGCGGTCTCGATCTGGGCTGGCGCGATGCCGTGGATGACCTTTTCGATGTCGAGCACTTGCACCAGGGTGCCGTCGACCGATGTCACGCCGGTGATGAACGCCCGCACGCCGCCGGAGCCATAGGGCGGCGGCTTGATGTCGGTGGTCAGGCAATGGACGATCTTGCTCACCGCCTGTACATGCAGGCCCTGCTTGGAGCGGCTGACATCGGTGACGATCAGGCAGCCGCCGTCCGGATCTTCCAGGGGCCGCTCGCCGATGGCGCGGCTCAGGTCGATCACTGACAACGAGGTCCCGCGCAGGGTGGCGATGCCTTTGACGTGGGGGTGCGATTCCGGCAGCTTGGTCAGCGGCGGGCAGGGAATGATTTCGCTGACTTTGAGCAGGTTGATCGCCATCAGCTTGCCGCTGCGCAAGGTAAACAGCAGAAGCGAAAGAGAATCTGCGCGGGCTTTGTTGGAAGACATAAAAACCTTCTGTGGAAAAAGGTGGGGCGAGCGTGAAGATCGCCAAAACAGCTCGTGATATTGGGTTATCGACCCGTTGGGGGCAGGCTTTAGGGGGAAACCTGTGGCGAGGGGATTTATCCCCGCCGGGGTGCGCGGCAGCCCCCCAGGAGCGATGAGTCACGGTCCGTTCGACACTCCCAAGCGAGCCGATTCAGGATTGCTGCGCAATCCAACGGGGATAAATCCCCTCGCCACAACGGCGGTTGGCATAGCAGATGGCGGTTACTTAAGCCCCAACCGTCGCGCCATCCGCCCCAGGTTCGCGCGGTCCAGGCCCAGCTCGCGGGCGGCGCTGGCCCAGTTGTGCTGGTGGCGTTCCAGGGCCGCGTCGATCAGTTTGCGCTGGAATTCATCGACGGCTTCGCGTAGGTCGCCGGTGACGCCCGTCATGTCGGGCGAGGGGGCGAGGGCGGGAGACGCGGCGTTGTCCACCGCGACTTGGGGCAGGTCGAGGTCCTGGGCGCCGAGGCTGAGGATTTTCGGGCGCACCGGGCAACGGCCCAGGGCTTTCAAGGCGCTACGGCCGATCAGGTGCTCCAGTTCGCGCACATTGCCCGGCCAGTCGTAGGCCAGTAGCGCGGCCTGGGCATCGGCGCTCAGGCGCAGGCTGCCCAACCCCATGCGCGAACGGTTCTGCTCCAGGAAGAAGCCGCTGAGCAACAGGACATCCCGACCGCGATCGCGCAGCGCCGGCACCTGCAATGGGTACACACTCAGGCGATGGTAGAAGTCGGCCCGATAACGGCCGTTGCGCACTTCTTCGGCGAGGTCGCGATTGGTGGCTGCGATCAGCCGCACGTCGACCCGGTGTTCCTTGTCCGAGCCCAACCGTTGCAGCTGGCCGCTTTGCAGCACTCGCAACAGCTTCGCCTGGACGGTCAGCGACAACTCGCCCACTTCGTCGAGGAACAGTGTCCCGCCGTCGGCCAGTTCGAATTTGCCGCGCCGGTCGCTGGTGGCGCCGGTGAAAGCGCCCCGTACGTGGCCGAACAATTCACTTTCCACCAGCGTATCCGGCAGCGCCGCGCAGTTGAGGCTGATCAGCGGCTGCTCGGCGCGTTTGGACGCGGCATGGATGGCCTGGGCGACCAGTTCCTTGCCGACCCCCGTTTCGCCGGTGATCAGCACGGTCAGGTCGCTGCTGCCCACCAGGTTGATCTCTTCCACCAGGCGCTTGTGGGCCTTGCTCTGGCCGACCATGTCCCGAGGCTGCTGGCCGCTGGCCTGGCGGTAGACCTCGGCGCGACGGTGCTCGTCTTCGGCCTTCAAGGCCAGGCGCTCGATCCGTTCGGCCGCACTGACCGTCGCCGCGGCCAGGCTGGCGAAGGCTTGCAGGGCGCTGAGATCGATGGGTTCGAAGCGTCCCGGGTCCAGCGCATCGAGGGTCAGCAAGCCCCACGGGCGCTCGTCGACGAACAAGGGGCAGCCCATGCAGTCATGGACTTCAAGGTGTTCGTCCAGGCCTTCCACCAAGCCGTCGTACGGGTCGGGCAGGGGGCTGTCGGCCTCGAAACGGGTGGGTTCAGGGTTGGCGAGCAGCGCCTCGAAGCGCGGGTGCTCGCTGACTCGGAAGCGCCGGCCCAGCGTGTCGGTGCTCAAGCCGTCCACCGCCAGCGGCACCAGGCAGTCCCCATCCAGGCGTAACAACGCCGCGGCGTCGCAGGGCAGCAAGGCCCGAAGGGCACCGAGCAGGCGACGATAACGTTCGCCTTCAGGCAGTTCGCGAGACAGGTCGGCCACCAGGGGCAGCAGGGCGGTCAGCAGGGTAGTTGCAGTCATAATGACTCCATGTAGTCATCAAGACTATAAGTCGGGTTGTGTCCTTATGACTACTTTATTTATAAACTGTTGATAAATAACAATAAAAAAATTGGCACGGAACCTGATAAGACAAGGTATCAGTCCACATCAGGAGTCACCTTCATGCTCAGTCAAGAACAACGCGCCATCATCCGTGCCACCGTTCCATTGCTGGAAAGCGGCGGCGAGGCACTGATCACCCACTTCTATCGCATGATGCTGTCGGAGTACCCGCAGGTGCGCCCGCTGTTCAACCAGGCTCACCAGGCTAGCGGCGATCAGCCCCGGGCGCTGGCCAACGGCGTGTTGATGTATGCACGGCACATCGACCAGCTCGACCAGTTGGGCGACCTGGTGGCGAAGATCGTCAACAAGCACGTCGCCTTGCAGATCCTGCCGGAGCACTACCCGATCGTCGGGGCCTGCCTGTTGCGGGCGATTGCCGAGGTGCTGGGCGAAGAAATCGCCACCCCCGAGGTGATCTCCGCGTGGGCGGCGGCCTACAACCAGCTGGCCGATATCCTGATCGGGGCCGAGTCCGGCCTGTATGAACAGAAAGCCGCGGCCCCGGGTGGCTGGCGTGGCGAGCGCACGTTCGTCCTGGCGGCCAAGGTGCAGGAGAGTTCGGAGATCACCTCGTTCTACTTCGAGCCGGCGGACAAGGGCCCGGTGCTGGTCGCCGAGCCCGGCCAATACATCGGCATGAAGCTGGCCCTGGACGGTGAGGAAGTGCGTCGCAACTATTCGTTGTCGGCCCTGGCGGACAACGGCCAGTACCGGATCAGCGTCAAGCGCGAGCCAGGTGGGCGCGTGTCCAACTACTTGCATGACCATTTGCAGATCGGCGACAGCATCCAGCTGTTCCCGCCGTCCGGGGACTTCTACTTGACGGCCAGCGACAAGCCGCTGGTACTGATCAGTGGCGGCGTCGGTATTACCCCGACCCTGGCCATGCTTCAGGCGGCGTTGCAAACCGAGCGTCCGGTGCATTTCATTCACTGTGCGCGCAACGGTCGTGCCCATGCGTTCCGCGACTGGCTCGACGACCTGGCCAAGCGGCACCCACAGCTCAAGCGTTTCTATTGCTACGCCGAAGACGACGGCGTGAGCCCGCCGGCCGACAAGGTCGGGTTGCTGAGTGAGGCGCAACTGGCGCAGTGGCTGCCGGAACAGCGTGACCTGGATGCCTACTTCCTCGGGCCGAAGGGCTTCATGGGCGCCGTCAAGCGCCATCTCAAGGCCCTGGGCGTGCCGGATGGGCAAAGCCGCTACGAATTCTTCGGGCCGGCGGCGGCGCTGGAATAGTCGGCCGGGTGACCGGGTTGCCTGGATCGCGAGCAGGCTCGCTCCTACAGTGGGTTCGGTTTCAACGCCGGAAAACCTGTGGGGGCGAGCCTGTTCGCGACGAGGCCTGCCCGCCCAACCCTTCATCCATCCTCTCGCCCCATTAATCCGCGCTTAACCCTTCTCCTGTCTATTCCCTGCAAAGTTGCCGGCGGCCGCTCGTTCACTGTCATGGACAGCGTGTAGACTTCGGCCATCCGATGGCGCGCCGAGTGTTGCAAGGCTGCGCGTTGATCCATGTAGACAAAGGGAAACGCAATGAATGAGGAAATGACGCGGTTGGGTCGTGAGCGACGCTACCTGGTGTTGCTGGGGCTGATCTGCCTGGCGTTGATCGGCGGCGCGCTGTACCTGCAAGTGGCCCTCGGCGAGGCGCCATGCCCGCTGTGCATCCTGCAGCGGTATGCGCTCTTGCTGATCGCGATCTTCGCCTTTATCGGCGCGGCCATGCGCACCCGTCGCAGCCTGACGATCCTGGAAGGGCTGGTGGTGCTCAGCGCCCTGGCCGGCGCCGGCGTGGCGGGGCATCACGTATACACCCAGTTCTTCCCTGCCGTCAGTTGCGGTGTCGACGTGCTGCAGCCCATCGTCGATGGCCTGCCACTGGCGAAGATCTTCCCGCTTGGCTTCCAGGTCGATGGCTTCTGCTCCACGCCCTACCCGCCGATCCTGGGCCTGTCCCTGGCGCAATGGGCCCTGGTGGCCTTCGTACTGACGGTCGTGCTGGTGCCGTTGCTGGTGTCGCGCAATCGCAAGTCACTTCGCTGAATTTCTCGATCAGACGCCCCGGATGCTCACCAGCAGAGCCGGGGCGTTTTCGCTTCAGCCTGGCGGCGGCACGTCCTTGATCCGGGACAAGAATGGCCTGCGACAATGTGCGACATGTTGTCACATATCGGCGGTCCTACCGCCTTTCCGAGGCTGAATAAACACTGGCTGCTGTAACAAAAGAGAGACGTATTTTGTCCGGCGCCGCTCATGGCCAACAGGCATTTTTAACAGCGAAGCGGTGGGCGGCCCAGGCCCCGTAAATCAGGCGCTTTGCCGGCAAATAAACCTGTTCAGAACCCCTCGGCCTGTCTAAATCGGGGGCAGTAGGCCTACCTTTTTTGGGGTTCTTGTTGAGAATCGATTTCGATAAGATGCTGGCCTGTTGCAATTTCGGTGAAGGATTATTGCCGGATCGGAGAAAAATTATTTCGGGAAGAAACATGGTCTACAGCGCCTCAGCTCACTACAATCGCCCGCACCGATTTTCCGACCCCGGCTCAAGCCTTGAGCACGAGAGTGGTCGAAGGGCGCCAGCGCCCCATGCGACCCCAGGTGTCGGAGCCTCCAACTACCCGCACCAAATGGACTTGGGCTTGTACTAGGCCTTTTGACCAACGAATAAGAACTCACTGCTGGCCCGGGATGTATCGAACAGCGTCTGACGTTCGAGGGGCAGCCCTTATTCAATCCAAGAAAAATGCCAACCCTTGGCAGGGTGAAGTGTTGGCGATCAAAACCCAACTGCATTGCGCAAGCTGCTTTAGAGGTCGTGAGATGAGTAAAAACAGGTACCCCCGATTACTAGGCTTGTTGCCGTTGCTCGGCACGTTGCTGCTGGGAGGCTGCAACATGACCTTGCTCGATCCCAAGGGCCAGGTCGGCCTGGATGAGCGCAACCTGATCATCACCGCCACGCTGCTGATGCTGCTGGTGGTCGTGCCGGTTATCGTCATGACCTTCCTGTTCGCCTGGAAATACCGCGCGACCAACACCCAGGCCACGTACACGCCGAAGTGGTCGCATTCGACCAAGATCGAAGTGGCGGTGTGGACGATTCCGGTGCTGATCATCATTGCCCTGGGTTATGTCACCTACAAGTCGACCCACGCCCTGGACCCGTACCGTCCGCTGGATTCCGACGTCAAGCCGCTCACCATCGAAGTGGTTTCGATGGACTGGAAGTGGCTGTTCATCTATCCGGAACAAGGCATCGCCACCGTCAACAAGATCGTGTTCCCGGCCCACACGCCGATCAATTTCAAGGTCACCTCCGACACCGTGATGAACTCGTTCTTCATTCCGGGCCTGGGCGGCCAGATCTACGCGATGGCGGGCATGCAGACCAAGCTGCACCTGATTGCCAACCAGAACGCCGAGCTCGACGGTATCTCCGCCAACTACAGCGGCGCGGGTTTCACCGGCATGAAGTTCAAGGCAATCGCCACGACCCAGGAAGAGTTCGATGCCTGGGTCAACGATGTGAAGAAGGCACCTAAACAGCTTGAAAAAGCTGAATACGAAGCCCTTTCCAAACCGAGTGAGAACAACCCAGTCGAACTCTATTCGTCGGTCACGCCGAACCTGTTCCAGACCATCATCGACAAATATGAAGGGATGAATCCGGGCAAGCCGATGCACCACGAGAAGAAAGAGAAGGAAGTGGCTCACAACATGGAAGGGATGGACATGAGTTCGCATTCAGCTGCCGGGGCAGAGGAGTAAACGATGTTTGGTAAATTAAGTTGGGAAGCGATCCCGTTCCACGAGCCGATTGTCATGGTGACCCTCGCCATCATCGCGCTCGGTGGCCTGGCGCTGTTCGCGGGCATCACTTACTTCAAGAAGTGGACCTACCTGTGGACCGAGTGGCTGACTTCGGTCGACCACAAGAAGATCGGCGTGATGTACGTCATCGTCGCCATGGTCATGCTCCTGCGCGGCTTCGCCGACGCCATCATGATGCGTACCCAGCTGGCCATGGCCACCGAGGGTTCGCCTGGCTACCTGCCGCCTGAACACTATGACCAGATCTTCACCGCCCACGGTGTGATCATGATCATCTTCATGGCGATGCCATTCTTCACCGGCCTGATGAACCTGGCGCTGCCGCTGCAGATCGGCGCCCGTGACGTGGCATTCCCGTTCCTGAATTCCCTGAGCTTCTGGCTGCTGGTGTCCGGCGTGGTGCTGATCAACGTGTCCCTGGGCGTTGGTGAATTCGCCAAGACCGGCTGGGTCGCGTATCCGCCGTTGTCGGGCCTGCAATACAGCCCGGGCGTCGGGGTGGACTATTACATCTGGGCGCTACAGCTATCCGGGTTGGGGACGACGTTGACGGGGGTCAACTTCCTCGCCACCGTGCTGAAAATGCGTACCCCTGGCATGAAGCTGATGGACATGCCGATCTTCACCTGGACCTGCACCTGGGCCAACGTGCTGATCGTCGCTTCGTTCCCGATCCTGACCGCTACCCTGGCTTTGCTGACGCTTGACCGCTACATGGATTTCCACATTTTCACCAATGAACTGGGTGGGAATCCGATGATGTACGTGAACCTGTTCTGGGCCTGGGGTCACCCCGAGGTGTACATCCTGATCCTGCCGGCGTTCGGTATCTTCTCCGAAGTCATCTCGACGTTCTCCGGCAAGAAACTGTTCGGCCACCACTCGATGATCTACGCCAGCGGCGCGATCTCGGTGCTGGGCTTCATGGTCTGGCTGCACCACTTCTTCACCATGGGTTCGGGGGCCAGCGTCAACGCCTTCTTCGGCCTGGCGACGATGCTGATTTCGATCCCGACCGGGGTGAAGCTGTTCAACTGGCTGTTCACCATCTACCAGGGGCGCCTGCGCTTCACCAGCCACGTCATGTGGACCCTGGGCTTCATGGTGACCTTCGCCATCGGCGGCATGACCGGTGTACTGCTGGCCATCCCGGGTGCCGACTTCGTCCTGCACAACAGCCTGTTCGTGATCGCCCACTTCCACAACGTGATCATCGGCGGCGCGGTGTTCGGCTACATCGCCGGCTTCGCCTTCTACTTCCCGAAAGCGTTCGGCTTCAAGCTGCACGAAGGTTGGGGCAAGGCAGCGTTCTGGTTCTGGATCAGTGGCTTCTTCGTCGCGTTCATGCCGCTCTATGTACTGGGCTTCATGGGCATGACCCGTCGCCTGAACACCACCACCAACCCTGAGTGGGTGCCGTACCTGTACATCGCCATGTTCGGCGCAGTGATGATCGCCGTGGGCATCGCCTGCCAGCTGATCCAGCTGTACGTCAGCGTGCGTGATCGCAAGAAGCCAGAAAACATGTGCGAACACGGTGACCCGTGGAATGCCCATACCCTGGAGTGGTCGACCTCGTCGCCACCACCGTTCTACAACTTTGCCGTGCTGCCGAAGGCCGACGTCATCGACCCGTTCACCGAAGCCAAGGAAAACGGTACCGCGTACCAGGTTCCGGCCAAGTACGAACCGATCCACATGCCCAACAACACCGCCACCGGCGTGGTCATGGGCGTCCTGTTGACGGTGTTCGGTTTCGCGATGATCTGGCACATCTGGTGGCTGGCCATCGCGAGCCTGGTCGGCACCGTGACGTACTTCGTGATTCATGCGGCCCGTGACGACCAGGGCTACATGGTGCCGGTGGATGTCATCGAGCGCATCGAAGCCGAGCAGCACAAACGTCTGGTCGCGGCCGGGAAGATCCCAGCCTCCGCCACCCGTGTTGAAACCTCGTTGGAACAGGCTTAAACCATGTCGAACTTAGTGACCAATGTTGGACACGCCCATGGCCATGACCATGGGCACGATGACCATCACCACGACTCGGGCGAGATGACCGTATTCGGTTTCTGGCTCTACCTGATGACCGACTGCATTCTGTTCGCGTCGATCTTCGCGGCGTACGCGGTGCTGGTTAACAACGTCGCCGGTGGCCCGTCGGGCCACGACATCTTCGAGCTGCCTTACGTACTGGGCGAAACCGCCTTGCTGCTGTTCAGCTCGATCACCTACGGCTTCGCCATGCTGGCGTTGTTCAAGGGCAAGAAGAACCAGGTCCTGGGCTGGCTGGCCATGACCTTCCTGTTCGGTGCCGGCTTCATCGGCATGGAGATCAACGAGTTCCACATGTTGATCTCCGAAGGCTTCGGTCCTAACCGCAGCGGCTTCCTGTCGGGCTTCTTCACCCTGGTCGGCACCCACGGCCTGCACGTGACCAGCGGCCTGATCTGGATGGCGATCATGATGTACCAGGTCCAAAAAAGCGGCCTGACCGCCACCAACAAGACGCGCCTGAGCTGCCTGAGCCTGTTCTGGCACTTCCTGGACGTGGTGTGGATCTGCGTATTCACCGTTGTTTATCTGATGGGGACCCTGTAAATGGCTAACGCACATTCCCACGATGGCCACGACGCCGGCCACGGCAGCGTCAAGTCCTACGCCATCGGTTTCATCCTGTCGGTGATCCTGACCGTCATTCCGTTCGGCCTGGTGATGTACCCGTCGCTGCCCAAGAGCCTGACCCTGTGGATCATCCTGATCTTCGCCGTGGTCCAGGTACTGGTGCACCTGGTGTACTTCCTGCACCTGGACCGCTCCGCTGCCCAACGTAACAACGTGGTCGCGTTTGTCTTCGCCGCGATCGTGATTGTCCTGCTGGTCGGCCTGTCGTTGTGGATCATGTTCAGCATCCACACCAACATGATGGCGCACTGAGGAAAGTCCGGATGTCCTTAAAGCACTTTATCCAAATCACCAAGCCGGGGATCATTTTCGGTAACGTGCTTTCTGTGGCAGGCGGGTTTTTCCTGGCCTCGAAAGGGCATGTCGATCTGGCCATCTTCCTGGCGGCGATGATCGGCACGTCCCTGGTGGTCGCGTCGGGTTGCGTGTTCAACAACTGCATCGACCGCGACATCGACATCAAGATGGAGCGCACCAAAAACCGCGCGCTGGTCCAGGGCCTGATCCCGGTGCAACTGGCCCTGGCGTTCGCCACGGTGCTGGGCGTGGCCGGGGTGGCGTTGCTGTATCGCGTGGCCAACCCGTTGGCGGCGTTGTTCGCGGTGATCGGCTTTGTGATCTACGTCGGCCTCTACAGCCTGTACCTCAAGCGCAAGTCGGTCCACGGCACGCTGGTGGGCAGCCTGTCGGGGGCGATGCCGCCGGTGATCGGCTATGTCGCGGTGAGCAACAGCTTCGACATGGCTGCGCTGACGCTGCTGGTGATGTTCAGCCTGTGGCAGATGCCGCATTCCTATGCCATCGCGATCTTCCGCTTCAACGACTACCTGGCGGCCTCGATCCCGGTGCTGCCGGTCAAGCGTGGCATCCGGGTGGCCAAGAAGCACATCCTGCTCTACATCCTGGCCTTCCTCGTGGCGACCTTGATGCTGACCTTCAGCGGCTACGCCGGCATGAGCTACCTCGCCGTCGCCGCCGCCATGGGCATGTACTGGCTGTACATGGCCTGGACCGGCTACAAGGCGGTGGATGACACGGTCTGGGCACGCAAGCTGTTTGTGTTCTCGATCTTCACCATCACCGCCCTGAGCGTGATGATGTCCCTGGACTTCAAGGTGCCAAGCGAGCTGCTGCTCACCTACGCCCCTTGAACCCCACCGTTACAAAAAAGCCCCGCCTTCGAAAGAAGCGCGGGGCTTTTTTGTAACGGTGGGGTATGGATTGGCTGTCATTCGTCGCAATAGATTCTGGTTTGTTGAACTGTAGGCGATTTGCCTATAGTGATTCCTCCAAAGCGCCATAGAAGCCGAGTTGAAAGTACGAGGTACCTTATGAAGAAGCGCGATCTGTTCGCCGAGATGATGCAAGGTGTCGAGGAGATGGCCACGCATCGCAAGGGCAAGATGACCCTTCGCCAGACATCGATCGAAGATAAACCGGTTCCAGAGGTGTCGGCCCGGGAAATCGTCGCGTTGCGCGACAAGCTCCACATGTCTCAAGCCGTTTTCGCCAGGAGCATCAGGACCAGTCCCGGCACGCTCAGGAACTGGGAGCAGGAGAAGTCCAAGCCTAACGCCCAGGCGGCCTTGTTGATCAAATTGGTCGAGAAGTTTCCAGACATGGTCGAACGGCTTGGCGCCGTTTGAGTCATTGACACCCATGAAAAAGCCCCGCCTTCGAAAGAAGCGCGGGGCTTTTTCATGGGGTTGTCAATGTGTCTGCGCTGGACACATGTTCGACAAACGCTGCTGACCCATGTGTGGGAGCGAGCTTGCTCGCGATAGCGGTGTGTCAGCTTGCGAGGATATTCAGCCTGCTGGCGCCATCGCGAGCGAGCTCGCTCCCACAAGGTAAGCAACCGGGCCTTATTGCTGGGCGATGCTGTAGCCGTCGAAGGCCTTTTGTTGTTGCAGGGCGGTGATGATGCTCTTGCGGGTGACCGGTTGTTCGGTGCCGTCGTTGTCCAGGAACAGGTCGTTTTCCAGTTCGGCGTCGTCGCCTTCGCCGACGAAGCTGAAGCCGAGGAACTCGAAGGCTTCGCGGTCGACGTTCGGCTTGGAGCGCGGTGTGCGCAAGGGCAGGGTCACGCTGATGCCGTCCTTGCTGATGACAAAGACTTCGGCGTCCTTCTTGGCGCGCGAGGCCTTGCCCTTGCCACCGCTCGGGTTGCTGATGGCCTGGTGGGTCTGGTTCAGCACCTTCAATGCCAGGCCGTAGACCAGTTCCTGGAACGCCGGGTCGTCCTTGTAGCTGGAGAGGATGCGGCTGATCGGGAAGCGGCTGCTCAGGTCTTCCAGCGCGGCGAAATCGGCGGCTTCGGCGTCCTTGAGCTGTTTGAGCTGGCCCATCAGTTCGTAGGCCTTGTCATCGTCGAGCGCGTCGTGAGCCTGGCGGATGGCGGTGCGCAGCTCGCGGATCTGGTCGCTTTCGCGGTTCGACTGGAAGGCATCCAGGACCATCTCGCTGATGCTTTTGGCCTGGGGCAGATGCTGTGAAAGATTGATGGAGTTTTCGTATTCCGCTTTGGACGAGAGGGTGGCTACGGATTCAGCGGTATTGGAATCGGACATTGAAATTTCACTACTTCTGTTAGCGGGATGAGGCGAGAAAGGCGTAGAGCTTTTTCCGGCCGACTAATCTATTGGACGCGGGCAGTGTTGTCACGGCCGGACCGTTGGCCGGTGCGCATTTGTTGCCGTGCACGCGGTTCAACCGCCCATCAGCGCCATCAGGTGCAGGGCATCGGCCGTCGCGGCCCCGCTGGCGGTGTTGTCGAAGATGCACCAGGTCGGCGTGTCCGGGTCTGTCTTCAATTGCGCGGCCAGTCGTGCCAGCCAGGTTTCGTCATACGCCGAGTAGTAGATCCGTGGCGAACCGTGCAGGCGGTAGTAACGAATGCCGGGCCAGCCGGCGGGCTGGTCGCCTCCGGGCAATGGCGATGGATCGGCCGCGACCCGGCCGATGCGCTCGGCCTGCAACAGCGCCATGGCCTGGGGCGCAAGCCAGCTAGGGTGCCGCGGCTCCAGCACCACCTGGCCCTGGTAGCGGTCACGCAAGGCCTCGAAGAATGTCCGGGCAACGGCGTCATCGAAGGCCAGTGATGGCGGTAATTGAATCAACAGGCAGCCCAGCTTTTCCCCCAGTTGCGAGCACTGCCCCAGGAACTCATCCAACCGTCCGGCGCAATCAATCAGGCGCCGTTCATGGGTGATCTGCTTGGGCACCTTGACCGAAAACCGGAAATCCGCAGCGACGCTGTCGGCCCATTTGGCATAGGTGGCGGGACGGTGCGGGCGATAGAACGAGCTGTTGATCTCGACGCCGGTGAATCGGGCACTGTAGCGCTGCAGATGGGTTCCGTCGGCGGGGAACGCAGGCCAGTGCTCACGGGGCAGCGACCAGCCGGCGCAGCCCAGGTAGAGACGGGAAGGTGATGGGGATCGAGTCGGCAAGGTCGAGAACCAGATGACAAGGGATACCCCTTACGACCGCTGCACCCGCCGCAAAGCTGCATTCTTTTTTGCTGGGGTTGCTACCGGGCTATTCGCAGATCACATTCTTGCCCGCCAGTTTGGCGCGGTACAGCGCCTGGTCCGCCCGGTCCAGCAGCGCCGCTTGTTGTTCATCGTCGCGGCGCTGCACCACGCCGAAACTCATGGTGATCTGGAAGTCGCCCACCGGCAGTAGGTCGGACAGGCCCCGGCGAACGGTTTCGGCCACCAGCCGGGCGTCGGCCAGGGACGTATTGGGCAAGATCAGGATGAACTCATCGCCGCCCCAGCGCGCCAGCAAATCGCCGTCGCGCTCGCTGCGCCTGACGCTCTGCACCACTTGCACCAGGGCCGCGTCGCCGAACGCGTGGCCGTAGCGATCGTTGATCTCCTTGAAGTCATCGACGTCCATGGCGATCAGGGACAAGGGCTCGCGAAAACGCTGGGCGCGCTCGCAGGCCAGCGGCAGGGCCTGCTCCAGGCGATAGCGATTGGCAACGCCGGTCAGCGCGTCGGTTTCGGCCAGCCTGCGGTTTTCGTCAAGCTGGACCTGCAACTGCTGGTTGACCCGGGACAGCTCGCGGGTGCGCTCTTCGATGACCGCTTCCAATGACTTGTTGCGCCGTTCCAGTTGCTCGAAGAGGCGCTTCTTGTCGTCGATGCTGCGGTGGGCGCCGAGCATGCGCGCCACCGTGCCGTCGGGGTTGCGGGCGATGATGTAGCCGCGATCCTCGATCCACAGCCAGCCGCCGTCGCGCATGCGGCAGCGGTATTCGGCCTGGTAGCCGGTGGCGCGCTGTTCCAGGTAGTCGTCGAACAACGCCATCACCCGTGGATAGTCCTCGGGGTGGATCACGTTTTCCCAGGTCAGCACGGTGTTGTTGAGGGAGTGGGGCTGGTAGCCGAGCATCGTGTACCAGCCGGGATTTCGGTAGACGAAGCCGGTGTTGGCGTTCCAGTCCCAGATGCCGTCGCTGACCAGTTCCAGGATGGTGTGCAGCACGCCTTCGTCAAGGTCCGACAAGTCGAACCGAAACGCATCCATGTTCGAGGCATTTCCCATCATGCTTTCCTCAATCAACCTTGATATCAAAATGCTCGTCCGAGGAGGAAGAGTAGCCGATGGGACGGTGCGCCACTAGCGCCGCATGCCGTGCGGGCACGCCGCGCCACGAGCTCATTCGGCTCCGCTGCGGGGCTTGCCCCAGTGCTCCAGCGCAAACTCGACAAAACTGCGCAGTTTCGGCAAACGGTAGCGATCCTGCGCATACATCAGGCTCATCGGGCGATGGGGCAATTGGTAATCCTGGAGCAGGGCCACCAGGTGCCCCTCCTTCAGGTCCTGGGCCACCAGCGCATCGGGCAGCATCACCACGCCCATGCCCGCCAGCGCGGCGCGGTGCAGGCCGGCGGAGCTGTTGATCAGCATGGGCCCGTTCACCGGCACCTTGATCTCACCGTCCGGCCCGTTGATCGGCCAGTGGTCCTGGGCGAAGCGCCATTCGTCTCCCGCCGAGTAGGCGAACGATAGGCAGTCATGGTGTTGCAGGTCGGCGGGTTGCTCCGGCGTGCCTCGCCGTGCCAGATAGGCCTTGGATGCGCAGATGGTCAAGGTGTAGTCCAGCAACGGCCGGGCGATCATCTTCGGATCGGGATGGCCCAGTCGGATGGCGACATCGAACCCGTGGTCGAGCAGGTCCAGGCGCTGGTTGGTCAACACCACGTCGAGCTTGACCTGGGGGAAGCGCTGGTTGAACTGCGCCAGTGTCGGCGCCAGGCGCTCGGTGCCGAAGGTCAGCGGCGCGGTGATGCGCAGGGTGCCGGTGGGTTCGCCCTGGGTCTGCTCGGCCAGGCGTTCGGAGTCGGCCACCAGTCCGAGGACTTCCAGGCAACGCTGGTAGTAGGCCGAGCCGAACTCGGTCAGGCGCTGGCGCCGGGTCGTCCGGTTGATCAGGCGCACGCCGAGCCGCTGTTCCAGGGCGCGAAGATGATTGCCCACCATGGTGGTGGACATTTCACACGCCTGGGCAGCGGCGGTCAGGCTGCCGGTTTCCACCACCTTCACGTACACGGTCATTGCCTGGAACAGGTCCATTATCAAGCTCTGCTTTTAAATGATTGAAGTAAAGCGGCGTTTATCCAGCCTGGGTGGCTAACCATACTGGAAAAAACCCACTCGATGGAGCTCGATGCCATGACCGCTGCCTGCCTGATGTCCACTTACCAACCCCTGGCGCTGAGTTTCACCCGTGGGCTGGGCACGCGGCTGTGGGACCAGGACGGTCGCGAATACCTCGATGCGGTGGCGGGCGTGGCGGTGACCAATGTCGGCCATTCCCACCCCAGGCTGGTGGCGGCGATCAGTGAACAGGCCGGCCTGTTGCTGCACACGTCCAACCTGTACAGCATCGATTGGCAACAACGCCTGGCACGCAAGCTCACCGAGCTGTCGGGGCTGGAGCGCGTGTTCTTCAACAATTCGGGCGCCGAGGCCAACGAGACCGCGCTGAAACTGGCGCGGCTCCATGGTTGGCACCGGGGCGTGGAGGCGCCGTTGGTGGTGGTCATGGATAACGCCTTCCACGGCCGCACCCTGGGCACGCTGTCCGCCAGCGACGGCCCTGCGGTACGGCTGGGCTTCAACCGCTTGCCGGGGGATTTCATCAAGGTGCCGTTTGGCGACCTCGCCGCATTGGAGAGCGTCCAGCGGCTGCATGCCGACCGCATCGTCGCGGTACTGGTGGAGCCGATCCAGGGCGAAAGCGGGGTGCAACTCGCGCCGCCTGGCTACCTCAAGGCCCTGAGCCGACTGTGCAGCCGGCGGGGCTGGCTGCTGATGCTCGACGAGATCCAGACGGGCATCGGCCGCACCGGCCAGTGGTTCGCCTTCCAGCACGAGGGCATCGTGCCGGACGTCATGACCCTCGCCAAAGGCCTGGGCAATGGCGTGCCCATCGGCGCCTGCCTGGCCCGGGGCAAGGCTGCCGGGCTCTTCACCCCTGGCAGCCACGGCAGCACGTTCGGCGGTAATCCACTGGCGTGCCGGGCCGGTTGCACGGTGCTGGAGATCATCGAGGAGCAAGGGTTGGTCGACAATGCCCGGCGCCAGGGCGAGCAATTACTCAATCGGTTACGGGCCGAACTGGCGGACAACCCCAATGTGCTGGCGATTCGTGGCCAGGGCTTGATGATCGGCATCGAGCTCAAGCAGCCGGTCCGTGACCTGGCCTTGTGCGCGGCACGGGATCACGGCCTGCTGATCAACGTCACCCGCGGCAAGATCATTCGCCTGCTGCCGCCACTGACCCTGGACGGGCGGGAAGTGGAGATGATCGTCAGGGGCGTGGCCCGCAGCCTCGCCCAGGGCTGAGCTCGGCCCAGGCCCAGTAGGCGAGGGCCGTGGCACTGATCAGGGCACCCAACAGGCACACCGCGACCCAGCCCCACTGCGCATGGACCTGGGTCGCGGCGACCGCCCCCAAGGCGCTGCCGATGGAATAGAAACACATGTAGGCGCCCACCAATCGGCTCTGCGCGTCGGGACGGGCGGCGAAGAGAAGGCTCTGGTTGGTCACATGGACGGCCTGCACCGCAAAATCCAGGATCACCACGCCGACGATCAGCGCCAGCAACGACGCCTGGGCGAACGCCATGGGCAGCCACGACAGCGTCAACAAGGCCAGGGCGATGCCGCTGGTGCGCTGTCCCCGACCCCGATCGGCCCAGCGCCCGGCCTTTGCGGCTGCCAGGGCGCCGGCGATGCCCGCCAGTCCGAACAAGCCGATCTGCGTGTGGGTCAGCGCCAGCGGCGGCGCGCTGAGGGGCAGCACCATGGCGGTCCAGAACACGCTGAACGCGGCGAAGATCAGCAAGGCCAGGGTGCCACGTACGCGCAAGACACGCTCCGTGACGAACAATCGGAACAGCGACCCGATCAGCGCCGGGTAAGACAGCCCCAGCCTTGGCTGGCGGGTCGCGGGCACTGCCTTGGCGAGTATCGCGCCCAGCATCAGCATCAGCCCGGCCGAGACAAAGTAGACGGCGCGCCACCCCGCCAAGTCCGCGATCACGCCCGACACCAACCGCGCCAACAGGATACCCAGCACCACGCCGCTGGTGACCGTGCCCACGGCTTGCCCGCGTTGCCGTGGCGACGCGAGGCCGGCGGCATAGGCCACGACGATCTGCACCAGCACCGCCATCATCCCCACCATGATCATCGCCCCCAGCAACACCGGCCACTGGCTGGCGTTTCCCGCGACCGCGAGCGCCAAGGCGGCCAGCAGCGCCTGGCTGATCATCAGGCGCTTGCGATCGACTCGGTCACCCAGCGCGACCAGGAACACCAGGCCCAGGGCGTAGCCGACCTGGGTCGCCGTCACCACGATGCCGATCAGGCCCGGCGCGACGTGCAAGCTCGTGGCAATCGAATCCAGCAACGGCTGGACGAAATACACGTTCGCCACGGCCAACGCGCACGTGACGCAGAACAGCAGTTGCAACGGTCGGGTCAGGCGGGGCGCATGGGCCGGGGTCGATTCATCGATGTGCGCTTGTGCGGTCATGGCGGCATTCCCTTGACTGTTCAGGTTTTGTTTTGAAACCAGATTTTGATTTTCGGCGATTCTGGTTTTAATCTGCAACCGATTTTTTAACTGCTGGCACTGGCGAGGAAGCCTTGAAATGAGCGATGCATTATCCGCAGACCAGGAATGCCCGGTGGCCCGTGCGGTCGAGGTGATTGGAGATCGCTGGTCGCTGTTGATCATTCGAGACGCGTTCGATGGCGTGCGGCGTTTCAGCGAATTCCAGAAGAATCTCGGGCTGGCCAAGAACATCCTCGCCTCGCGCCTCAAGGCATTGGTGCAAATGGGCGTGTTCGAGACCCGGCCGGCGTCGGACGGCAGCGCCTACAAGGAGTACGTCCTGACTCCCAAGGGCCGCGAGGTGTTTCCGATCGTGGTATCGATGCGCCAATGGGGCGAGCGGCATCTGTTTCGCGGTGGCGAAGTCCATTCGGTGTTGCTGGATAACGAGCGCGACGCGCCAGTGGCGCCGCTCGAAGTACGCTCGGTTGACGGCCGCACGCTGGGGCCGGACGACTGCCATCGGCGTCGGGTGACCAAGCCTTGATCGTTGCCGAAAGGCGCAAGGCAACGCAGCCAGGCGAAACGCAGCGGGACGGAATTTTTGCCGATTGTCGCGTTCAAACGCCAGCCAGAGTCGATTGTCCACGGCCTGGCACTCCAGACTGAAACCAGGAGCATTCCATGTTCACCTCGCGTCGCTTGATCGTTGTCGCTACCGCCGTGGCCCTGTTGTCCGGCTGCGCATCGCCTAATCCTTATGACAACCAGGGCCAGGCCTCCACGGATTCTCCCGGCATGAGCAAGACCGCCAAGTACGGCGGCCTGGGCGCCCTGGCGGGGGCATTGGCCGGTGCGGCCATCGGTCACGACAACCGGGGCAAGGGCGCGTTGATCGGCGCGGCGGTTGTCGGCGCTTCTGCGGCCGGCTACGGCTACTACGCCGACCAGCAGGAAAAGAAACTGCGGGCGAGCATGGCCAATACCGGCGTCGAAGTGCAGCGCCAGGGTGACCAGATCAAGTTGATCATGCCGGGCAACATCACCTTCGCCACCGATTCGGCGAACATCGCGTCCAGCTTCTACCAGCCGCTGAACAACCTGGCGAACTCCCTCAAGGAATTCAACCAGAACCAGATCGAGATCGTTGGTTACACCGACAGCACCGGCAGCCGCCAGCACAACATGGACCTGTCCCAGCGTCGCGCCCAGAGCGTGGCGACCTACCTGACGTCCCAGGGCGTGAGCGGTGCCAACCTGAGCGCCCGCGGTGCCGGCCCGGACAACCCGGTGGCGAGCAACGCCGACGTCAACGGCCGTGCGCAGAACCGTCGCGTCGAGGTCAACCTCAAGGCCATCCCCGGCCAGCAATACCAGGCGCCCGCGCAGCAGGGGCAGGGCCAGACTTACCAGCAATACCCATGATCGCCTGACGGCACATGAAAACGGGGGCCTTGGAAACAAGGCCCCCGTTTTTTGTATCCCGATGATTCATCCTGTGGCGAGTGCGGTTTTCCTGTGGGAGCGAGAATTTCTGGGCCCCATGAAAAAGCCCGCCCGATCGCGTGATCGGGCGGGCTTTTTCCTGTGAGGCGGGTGTTACTTCTTCAAACCGTAGTGCTCATCGAGCATGCCGGGCGAATTGGGGGCCTTTGGCGCGTAGTCCCGGGGTGGTTCCTGGACCTCCCGGGGCGGGGTCAGGCGTTCCCGTGGAGCCTGGCCAGCGTCGGCATGCAGGGCTGCCAGCAGGCGTTGGCGAGTCTGTTCGTCCAGGGCCAGGCGATTGGCGCCCTCGGACAGGTGATCCTGGACGTCCTGGTAGCTCTGGGTGAGTTTTTTCACCAGCGAAGCGGTGCTGTTGAAGTGGGTGACCACTTCATTCTGATAACTGTCGAAACGTTCCTGAATGTCATCCAGCTGACGTTGCGTGCTGTTGGGCACCGCGTTGGGCAGCAGTCGGGCAAGCAGGAATCCAATGGCGACACCGGCGACCAGGGCAAGAGTCGGCAACAACCAAACTAAGAGCGAGTGTTCCACGAGTCCTTCCTCTATAAACGGCTTTGCTTTACGTTAACGGCTCGGACCTGCGCTGTATACCGCGAAGAACATCGCAATCATGCCAGGCACAGACTTTTAGCTAGACGAGTTGACCCTATCCGAGGTCACGGAGTTCTTTCCTTGCTTATGCGCGAAACCCCTGTATTCATCGACGGCCCGGTGGGTCAACTCGAAGCCCTGTACCTGGACAGCGAGGCCCCCCGTGGCCTGGCGCTGATCTGCCACCCCAACCCGGTGCAGGGCGGGACCATGCTCAACAAAGTGGTGTCGACCCTGCAACGCACGGCCCGCGATGCCGGCCTGGTGACGTTGCGTTTCAATTATCGGGGGGTCGGTGCGAGCGCCGGCAGCCACGACATGGGCAGCGGTGAAGTGGATGACGCCCAGGCCGCGGCGGCATGGCTGCGGGAACAATACCCGCACCTGCCCCTGACCCTGTTCGGCTTCTCGTTCGGCGGATTCGTGGCGGCCAGCCTTGGCGGGCGCCTGGAAGCCCTCGGGCAGCCGCTCAAGCACCTGTTCATGGTGGCCCCGGCGGTGATGCGCCTGGACGCGCAATCACCCCTGCCATTGGACGGCGAGCTGACCTTGATCCAGCCGGAAACCGATGAAGTCGTCGATCCGCAACTCGTCTACGCATGGTCCGACGCGCTGCAACGCCCCCATGAGCTGCTGAAAGTGGCAGAATGCGGACACTTTTTTCATGGCAAGCTGACCGATCTCAAGGATCTGCTCCTGCCGCGCCTCTCGAATTGACAGCAGTCTGACAAGCGATAACCCATGACGACTCGTACCCGTATCCTGACCGGCATCACCACCACCGGCACCCCGCACCTGGGCAACTACGCCGGCGCCATCCGTCCGGCGATCGTCGCCAGCCGCGACAGCAATGCCGACTCGTTCTACTTCCTGGCCGATTACCACGCCCTGATCAAATGCGATGACCCGCTGCGCATCCAGCGCTCGCGCCTGGAAATCGCCGCGACCTGGCTGGCCGGTGGCCTGGATGTGGACCGCGTGACGTTCTATCGCCAGTCCGACATTCCCGAGATCCCCGAGCTGACCTGGCTGCTGACCTGCGTCGCCGCCAAGGGCCTGCTCAACCGTGCGCACGCCTACAAGGCCTCGGTGGACAAGAACCTGGAGGCCGGCGAAGACCCGGATGCCGGCATCTCCATGGGCCTGTACAGCTATCCGGTGCTGATGGCCGCGGACATCCTGATGTTCAACGCCCACAAGGTGCCGGTTGGTCGCGACCAGATCCAGCACGTGGAAATGGCCCGCGACATCGGCCAGCGCTTCAATCACCTGTTCGGCCAGGGCAAGGAGTTCTTCACCATGCCCGAGGCGCTGATCGAGGAAAGCGTCGCGACGCTGCCGGGGCTCGATGGGCGCAAGATGTCCAAGAGCTACGACAACACCATTCCGTTGTTCAGCAGCGCCAAGGACATGAAGGACGCCATCTCGCGGATCGTCACCGACTCCCGCGCCCCGGGCGAAGCCAAGGATCCGGACAACGCGCACCTGTTCACCCTGTTCCAGGCTTTCGCCACGGCGGACCAGGCGGCCGAGTTCCGTAGCGAACTGTTGCAGGGCCTGGGTTGGGGCGAGGCGAAGAATCGCCTGTTCCAGTTGCTCGACAGCGAACTGGGGGAGGCCCGCGAGCGCTATCACCAGTTGATCGAGCGCCCGTCGGATCTGGAAGACATCCTGCAACACGGTGCGAAAAAAGCCCGTGCGGTGGCGACGCCGTTTCTCAATGAGCTGCGCGAAGCGGTGGGCTTGCGCTCCTTCGTGGCCCAGGCCCAGGTGGCCGCGACCACCAAGAAGAAAGCCGCCAAGGCGGCCCGCTTCGTCAGCTTCCGCGAGGAAGACGGCAGTTTCCGTTTCCGGCTGCTGGCGGCCGACGGCGAACAACTGTTGCTGTCCCGTCACTTTGCCGATGGCAAGGCGGCCGGCCAGGTGAGCAAGCAGTTGCAAGCCGGCCAGCCACTGGACGTGCGCAACAACGAGCAGGGCTTCAGCGTCTGGCTGGACGGCGAGTGTGTGGCGGACAGCCCGCCATTCGCCGACAGCACCGCTCGGGATGCGGCGATCGATGCGTTGCGCGTCGCCCTGGCGCCTGTCCAAGACTGATCCGGCGGATCACCCGACCATCGGCTCGAATAAGGGCCGATTGCCATTCCCCTGGGCCATCGCTACAGTGACGGCCCGTTTTTGTTGCCTTGCTAACGAATATGACGCCCCTAGAACGATACCAAGCTGATCTGAAACGCCCGGAGTTCTTCCACGACGCCGCCCAGGAAACGGCAGTGCGCCATTTGCAGCGCCTGTACGATGACCTGATCGCCGCCTCGAACAACAAGCCGGGCTTGTTGGGCAAGCTGTTCGGCAAAAAGGACCAGGCGCCGGTCAAGGGCCTGTACTTCTGGGGCGGCGTGGGCCGTGGCAAGACCTACCTGGTGGACACTTTCTTCGAAGCGTTGCCTTTCAAGGAAAAGACCCGCACGCACTTTCACCGCTTCATGAAGCGCGTGCACGAGGAAATGAAGACCCTGGGCGGCGAGAAGAACCCGCTGACCATCATTGCCAAGCGTTTCGCCCAGGAGACCCGGGTGATCTGCTTCGATGAGTTCTTCGTGTCCGACATCACCGACGCGATGATCCTCGGCACCTTGATGGAAGAGCTGTTCAAGAACGGTGTGACCCTGGTAGCCACCTCGAACATCGTCCCCGATGGCCTGTACAAGGACGGCCTGCAACGCGCGCGCTTCCTGCCGGCCATCGCCTTGATCAAGCAACACACCGAGATCGTCAACGTGGACAGCGGCGTCGACTATCGCCTGCGCCACCTCGAGCAAGCCGAGCTGTTCCATTTCCCCCTGGATGCCGCCGCCGAGGAGAGCCTGCGCAAGAGCTTCCGTGCGCTGACGCCGGAATGCACCCAGGCGATCGAAAACGACGTACTGATCATCGAAAACCGCGAGATCCGCGCCATCCGCACCTGCGACGACGTCGCCTGGTTCGACTTCCGCGAACTGTGCGACGGCCCGCGCAGCCAGAACGACTACATCGAACTGGGCAAGATCTTCCACGCCGTGCTGCTCAGCGGCGTCGAGCAGATGAGCGTCACCACCGACGACATCGCCCGTCGCTTCATCAACATGGTCGACGAGTTCTACGACCGCAACGTGAAGCTGATCATCTCGGCCGAAGTCGAACTCAAGGACCTCTACACCGGCGGTCGCTTGACCTTCGAATTCCAGCGGACCCTGAGTCGTTTGCTGGAGATGCAATCCCACGAATTCCTGTCGCGGGCGCATAAGCCGTAGGGGGAAGCACTAGGCTCTGTCTGAACTGTATGGGCGAGTGCGGACACTCTTCAGACAGAGCCTAGGCTTCAAACCCGGCTGGCTCGTTCAGGTAACGAGCCAGCTGTCCCTGTCGCTGGCATCCAATCAGCAGCCACAAGAGGATCCTGGCTTTGCGCGGGCACATAAAACCGGCCATTGAAGCGCCCCGACGAAGCAGATCCATCTCGCCCCCCACGAATCCATAGGTGGCGCGAGCGGTGGAGCCGGACCCGCAACGGGTGGCGATGACCACCGGGATTCTCCGGGCAATGGCATCAATCGTGTTGGCCCAGGTTTCAGGAAGATGACCTGCCCCGAAGCCGGCGATGACCAACCCGTCGTAACCCAGCCTGAGAATATTCTCCAGCAGCAATGTGTCGGCGGACAAAGATGCTTGCAGCAAAGCAACCTTTTGTGCCGTTTGTTGGGGCAGGGGCAAGACATTGCGTGGCGATGGGGGACGCAAATAGTGAACGGCTTCCTCCAGCACCAAGCCGGCCGGGCCGACGTTTGGAGAAGAAAAGGCCTGCAAGGCCATCGAGTCGGTTTTGCGAACAGCCTGCGCCGGATGAATCTGCCCGTTCATCACCACTTGAACGCCTCGCCGCCGGCTGGCCTCGGCTACGCCAACCCGGCAGGCGTCCAACAGATTCCCCGGTCCGTCAGCTCCTGCCTGGGTAGCCGCGCGCATGGCGCCGGTTAGCACCAAGGGTTCGTCGTGGCTCCATAGAAAATCGAAAAATGCAGCTGTTTCCTCCAGGTTGTCCGTGCCTTGGGTGATGACGACGCCTGCGGCACCCTGCTCGATCTCATAATTGGCCCAGCAGAGAACGCTCAATAAAAACTCGAAATCCAGGGAGGCGCTGGGCAGCAGGCCGAGTGTTTCGACGGTGGCATTGGCCAGCGTTCTCAACTCCGGAACCGAAGCCAGCAGGGTTGCGCCATTGACGGTCGGGATTATTCCGCCTCCCGGGGTCCGGGCCTGCATGCTCACGGTACCTCCGAGTGACGCGATGCTCAGTTTGGGTAGGGCCATGCAATACCTCGCTTGCTGATGTAAAGGAATGGCTGTATCCGCCGCAGGGCTGCAGTACAGCCGTGGAGTGAATGGTCAACGGGCTATCAGGAGTCCGATGAACGGAATGATGAGCAAGGTGCTGATCGCCATGGACAGGACGTTGGCGATGAAGGCGTGCATGTCGGCGGGCAGCCTTTGGGCAATCGCGCACGCCAACGGCGGCGCTATCAACGCCCCCAGCAAAGCGCTTGATCCCATCACCAGCCAGCTGCCCCCGTAGGTCAGGACCGCCGCTGGCACGACGGACACCAGTGGAATGTAGGTGGGATACCATCCGCGCGACATCCACTGTCGACGCCAGATCATGATACCCAGTGCCGAGGCCAGTGCTTGGGCACCGATCAGTTGCGGCAGCAGGCCCGAGCCATAGGCCGGGCTCAGTGGGTTCAGGGTGTAGGCCAGCAGCACGCCTGCTATCAGGCCCAGGCTCGCCCATTCGTTGCCGAAGAAAGGGGCTTCCGAAAAGTCTGCCAGCACCCGACGCAATCCCCAGGCGACACCGTAATCCTGCTTATTGGCGCTGACGGGGGCAGGTGGTGTGTCGGAGGGCGTGCCGCCGCCAGGTGATTTCATCAGGTTCGGTAGATGGCGACAGAGCAGGAATGCGCCGACACTGGCGATCGCCATGCCGGTGACATTGCCGATCACGACCGGCAATCCAAGGGGATTGCAGACGTAATTGACCATCAATAGACACGCCGGGGTTACGAGCAGCGCGCCCATGATTGCGCCATTGATCGTCACTTTCCAACCGCCGCCAAACATCAGCACCATCGCCGCCGGCAATGAAACGAACGCCGCGAAGGTGGGTTGCCAAGCCGTGGTTGTCACTGTCCAGCCCCATATCAGATTGCTCAGCAAGAGTCCCATCAGCGAGCTGGTGATGAGCCAGGGCCACAGCCCGCTGCCGTAGCTGATGGGAAAACCTTGCCAAGCCTTGGCCAGGCGATTGGCCCGATATGCCAGGTAGGCACCGGCGAGCAGGCCGATGGACGCGAATTCATGCTTGTAGAAGGCAACCTCGCTGATATCTCCCAGCACCCAGCGTAACCAGGCCCCCGGCTGCGGCAGGCTCGCTACCAGGTGGCTGTAGTCCGGCCAATGGGCGCTCCAGTGAGTGTGGTTCAGGAAAGAAAGCCAGATGACCAGCGCTGTCGCGCCGAGCAGCAGCACAATGATCGCGATATCTTGCGGTGATCGGGTGGCAGGCTGGTGTTGCGGGAGTTTTTCGCTTGTGGTTTGCATTGGGCAGGCTCCCTCATCAACGTGGCAGACAAGGGTGCTGGGTGTAGCCCAGCATCTGATCATAGAGATCGGCGCGACGATCGCGGTGCAGATCATTCAAGTTGTTCCAGATCGCCGCGCTACGGGAACTGGTCAGGTCGATATCGGCGAAAAGGATTTCTTGTCGGTCGGCGGATGCCACCCTGCCGATTGGCCAGCCGTTGGTGCCCGCAATCAATGAACACCCCAGGTAACGTGCACCTCGCTCTTCACCTATGCGACTGGCGGCCGCAATGAATACGTTGTTCACATGTGCTGCCGTCATCGTGAGGTATGACGCCATGCACTTGCCTGCTTCGTCGAACAAGGGCGGTGGCGTCCAGACCCAGTTGTTCAGGCTGCAGATGATGTCGGCGCCTTGCTGGCTGAGAATCCGCGGTACTTCCGGAAACCAGATGTCCCAGCAGATCAGCAACCCTATCCGCCCTATAGGGGTATCGAATACCGGGAAGCCCAGGTCCCCTGGCGTGAACCAGAGTTTCTCGAGATTCCATAAATGGGCTTTTCGATACTTGCCGATGAAACCGTCTGGCCCCACCAGGACGCCGGTATTGAAAAGGCGCATGCCCTCACGTTCCGTCAGGCCAGCCACCAGATAGATCTGGTGCAGGCGGGCGAAGTCGACCCAGGCCTGTGTACTGGGCCCATCGGGCACTGGCTCGGAATGTTCGAACGCATCCTGGCGGCTGTTAAAAAAATAGCCGGTGTTCGATAACTCGGGCAGGACGATGAGATTCGCGCCACCCTGCACGGCCTCCAAGGCCAGCTCAAGGCTGCGGCGCAGGTTTTCTTCACGATGCCCTACGCCGACTTGCGGATCGAATTGCACGACGGCCACACGAACGGGACTGGTTGGCTCGCTCATTTTGTTACCTCTTCTTATTGTTATTCACGCTGTTTAACGGCGTGTTCATAAGAGGTGAAACGCAGGCGGCAGTAAGTCAGGCGTTTCTGTTTGACCTGTAGGCAGTCTCCCAAGATGGCTGGTTAGGACGGTCGATCAGAAGCCGGTGCACACTGTGCACGGCTTCAGGAGCCCGGAAGGTCAACTGCCGGTTTTATAGTGGGGGTAATCGCTCATGGAGAAACCGCCGTTGAAAATCGCGTCGGTTTTGTTGCAGATGTGGATGGCGGCGTCGACGGCGCCTCGAAAACATGGCTCAGTCCAACCGGCATCCACGGAAAATGACTCGCCAGATAGATACAGCCCCGAATGTTGGCCGTATTCCCTGTTGTACTTCATCAGGCTCACGGCCTCGTAATAGGTGCCAGGACGGTACAGCTTGGCGCAACCCAGCGCATTTTCATCGGTTATCCAGCGCTGGACCACCGCTTGGTCGAGGCCTATATAAGGCGAGATTCGTTGTTGGATATTGGTGCACTTCATCAGTATCCGATCCAGTTCCCTGGCGCATTTACGCACCAGTTCCCTGTCGGTGAATGAGGCGAGTTTCGTCGCATCATCCTCCCAGGTGTAACTCAAGAGGATGCAGTCATAGCTGTAGTTTTCGTTGTAGCGGTAGGTATAGACGTCGTGAATGAAACTGTCGGTGACGATGGCCTGGGGAATTTTGTGGTTCTTTGAAAGAAATGATTTTTTTAACGGAGCGAAGACCTTGCAACTGGTTTCCCAGTGCGCCGTCTTGTACGCCTTGATTATTTCGAAGGGCAGCATCTGCACGGTGAAATCCTCAAGCTCCAGGCGCGTTTCGATCAGCCAGGAGGGAAGGGTCATGATGACTGAGTCGAAATCCTCGAAGCGCTGTTGGATGTGCTCGGGCTGGCTATGATTCCGGTTGAAATGAACGCGTATCTTTTGGTTGGTAAGTTTTTTCAGCTTGGTGACGGACGAATCCAGTAACAAGCCATCCTTTCTCGCCAAGCAGTGTTCGTAGAAGGACTTGTCGGTTTCAGCGCTGTTCATGAACAACAGACACTCGCTCAAGGCCGCGAGCCCGATGTACCTGGGAGAATCAAAAGCCAACCCCAACGAGTCCTGGACTGCCTCCTCATGCAGGTAGGGAGAGCTCAGGGGATTGCCATTGGGATCCACTCGTCCATGAATCAATTGCAAGTGGCTGCTGAATCCAAAAATGGCCGTCCGCAGGGGATAAAGGGAGCATATGTCGTAGAAGGCTCCCCAACTGCCATCACCTATTCCGATCGCGTAGAAGATGGCTGACTCCTGCGCGGACATCCCCATCCCGCCGAAGTCGCCTGGCGTGTGCTTGTCCCAGTTTTCCAGTGCCGGCATGCTCACCAGATCACGAAAGGACACGCTTTCGTACTTTGCGACAATGGCAGCCCATAGGGTTTCCCATTCGTCACTGCCATAGACCTTCGCGACCTGCCGTGTCATTCGGTCGGCAAAAGCCGTCCATTTGGCGAAGACCCCTTGCAGGTCCTTTCCGGGTGGCGGGGTCTGGCCGTCTTCATTCTTCCAGATCTGCATGTGCGGCGCGTCATCGGCGCCGAGGCTGCCTTCGCGCAGGTAGATACCTGTCGAGCGAACCGCCTGGCTTCCCGGGTTGGCAAAATCCGAAACCGATAAGTCAAAAGCCTTGGCGTAATAGGCCATCAGCGATCGCCCCTCCAATACAGGTTCGTCTACCCGGTTGAAGAAGGGCATGCGCATCGCGCCCATCTCGAAGGGCGTGTGGCTTGCGCTGGAATGCTTGCTGCCGGGCACAGTGAGATGCCTTCCGCCAATGCGCCTGGATTGCTCGATCAGCGTTATCCGGGTGAACCCGCAGCGGTAAAGTTCTCTGGCCGCGGTCAGGCCAGTGATGCCTGCGCCGATGATGCAAATTCTATGATGTGGTTGGGTCGCCCTGGCGATGCCGTCCTTCTGTTCGACCAGCGAGCGATAGTCGAAGCACAGGTCGGGTGGATTGGGGAAGCGGGCAGCCCATTTGCTTCCTGTCGAGCGCTTGGTCCGCTTGAACTCTTTGAACACAGAGGAGGGGTAGTTATAGCTTGAGCCAATGGTCATTGATGATCTTCCCTGAGACTGATTTCAGGGCAAGATATTGAAGTGCTGAGGCAAGGATGTATGCGAGCGGAATCCAACCGTGAGTTCGCTATATTCCGTTTTTTATGTAGGAATCAGGGATCGGCCCCTCCACCGGGCATCACATGTGGGCGCGAGCAGGCTCACTCCCACATGGAAAGGCGCCTGCCGCTTCACGCCGCCTGCTGGAACTGCTGCCGATACTGGTTCGGCGACAGGTCGGTGTGTTGCCGGAACAGCCGGGCGAAAAAGCTCGCGTCGTCGTAGCCGACTTCGTAGCTGATGGTCTTGATGCTTTTGCGGCTGCCCGACAGCAGGCCCTTGGCGGTTTCGATGCGCAGCCGTTGCAGGTAGTGCAGGGGCTTGTCGCCGGTGGCGGTCTGGAAGCGGCGCATGAAGTTGCGGATGCTCATGCCATGTTCGCGGGCGACGTCCTCGAAGCGGAATTTGTCGGCGAAGTGTTCTTCGAGCCAGTGCTGGATCTGCAGGATGATCACGTCCTGGTGCAGCTTCTGTCCGCCGAAACCGATGCGCCCGGGGGAATAGCTGCGCTGCACTTCGTACAGGATGTCCCGTGCCACGGCCTGGGCCACGTTGGCGCCGCAGAAGCGTTCGATGAGATAGATGTACAGGTCGCAGGCCGAGGTCGTGCCGCCGGCGCAGAACAGGTTGTCGGCGTCGGTCAGGTGCTTGTCCTGGTTGAGATGGACCTGGGGGAAGCGCTCCTTGAAGGCATTGAAGAAGCGCCAGTAGGTGGTCGCCTCCTTGCCGTCGAGCAGCCCGGCCTCGGCCAGCCAGAACACCCCGGTGGCTTCGCCGCAGAGCACGGCGCCGCGAGCGTGCTGCTCACGCAGCCAGGGCAGGATCTGGGGATAGCGCTGGCACAACGCCTCGAAATCATCCCAGAAGGCCGGAAGGATGATGACGTCGGTGTCCTCCAGGCCGCCGTCCACCGGCATGATTACATCGCTGAAGCTGTTGACCGGCTTGCCATCCGGGCTGACCAGGCGGATTTCGAACGCCGGTGTCAGGCCCAGGCCCAGCTGTTTGCCGTAGCGCAGGCTGGCCAGGTAGAAGAAATCCTTGGCTTGCATGAGGGTGAAGGCGAAGACCCGGTCGATTGCCAGGATGCTGACGCGCCGCAAGGGCGTGGAGACGTGCATGGACATAATTCATCTTTATTTTTATAGGGGAAAGTGGTCACCAAACGGCTGGATCGTCTTATTTTTTGTCGGATGTGTCCAGTGTCCTGTCATTCCTCGCAGGCTTAGGCTCTGTCGGATAACCACGTCGAACAATAACCAAAGGTGCGCCATGATCCCCAGAACCCTGTTCAGCCCCGAGCACGAATTGTTTCGTGACAGCGTACGAACCTTCCTCGAAAAAGAAGCCGTGCCCTATCACAGCCAATGGGAAAAACAGGGGCACGTGGATCGCCAGCTCTGGAACAAGGCAGGGGAGGCGGGCATGTTGTGCTCCCATCTCCCCGAGGCGTATGGCGGTCTGGAGGCCGACTTCCTCTACAGCACGGTGGTCATCGAGGAGATCGGCCGCCTGGGCCTGACCGGGATCGGCTTCTCGCTGCATTCCGACATCGTCGCGCCCTACATCCTGCATTACGGCAGCGAAGCGCTGAAGCTCAAGTACCTGCCCAAGCTGGTGTCCGGCGAGATGGTCACGGCCATTGCCATGACCGAGCCGGGTGCCGGTTCCGACCTGCAAGGCGTGAAGACCACGGCGGTGCTGGAGGGCGATGAATACGTCATCAATGGCTCGAAGACCTTCATCACCAATGGCTTCCTGGCGGACCTGGTGATCGTCGTCGCCAAGACCGACCCGAAGGCGGGCGCGAAGGGCACCAGCCTGTTCCTGGTGGAGGCGGGTACGCCGGGTTTCGAGAAGGGCAAGCGCCTGGAAAAGGTCGGCATGAAGGCCCAGGACACGTCGGAGTTGTTCTTCCAGGATGTCCGCGTGCCGAAGGAAAACCTGCTCGGGCAAGCCGGGATGGGTTTCGCCTACCTGATGCAGGAGTTGCCCCAGGAGCGCCTGACCGTCGCCATCGGTGGCCTGGCCTCGGCCGAGGCGGCGCTGCAGTGGACCCTCGACTACACCCGCGACCGCAAGGCGTTCGGCAAATCCATCGCGGACTTCCAGAACACCCGCTTCAAGCTGGCGGAAATGGCCACCGAGATCCAGATCGGCCGGGTCTTCGTCGACCGTTGCCTGGAATTGCACCTGCAGGGCAAGCTCGACGTGCCGACGGCGGCGATGGCCAAGTACTGGGGCACCGACCTGCAATGCAAGGTGCTCGACGAATGCGTGCAGTTGCATGGCGGCTACGGGTTCATGTGGGAATACCCGATTGCCCGGGCGTGGGCGGATGCGCGGGTGCAGCGGATCTATGCCGGGACCAACGAGATCATGAAGGAGATCGTTGCGCGGTCGCTTTGATGGGCTGATGAGTTCGAGGTCGCCATCGCGAGCAAGCTCGCTCCCACAGAGGATTCGTGTCTGATCGCTATTTCGTGATCAACATCGAACCCCTGTGGGAGCGAGCTTGCTCGCGAACGGGGCCTATGGAATCAAGGCGCCGGGTTCGGCTGGTCCTTGTGGATCGCCTCGATCCCCGCCAGGACGTCGTCCGACAGCTTCAGGTCGAAACTGGCAATGTTGCTGTCCAGTTGCTCCAGCGTGGTGGCGCCAATGATGTTGCTGGTCACGAACGGCTGCTGGGTGACGAACGCCAGGGCCATCTGGGCAGGGTCCAGGCCATGCTCCCGGGCCAGCGCCACGTAGCGGCTGCAGGCGGCTTCCGATTGCGCGTTGAAGTAGCGAGTGAAGCGGCTGTACAGCGTCAGGCGACCCTTGGCCGGCCGTGCGCCGCCTTCGTATTTGCCCGACAGGAAGCCGAAAGCCAGGGGCGAGTAGGCCAGCAGGCCGCACTGTTCGCGAATGGCGATTTCCGCCAGGCCGACCTCGAAGCTGCGGTTGAGCAGGTTGTAGGGGTTCTGGATCGACACCGCCCGCGGCCAGCCACGGGCCTCGGCCAGGGCGAGGAACTTCATGGTGCCCCAGGGCGTTTCGTTGGACAGGCCGATGTGGCGGATCTTGCCTGCGCGGACCTGTTCGTCCAGGGCTTCGAGGGTTTCCTCCAGCGGGGTGAAGTCCTCGTCGGCCTTGTGCTGGTAGCCCAGTTGGCCGAAGAAGTTGGTGCTGCGTTCCGGCCAGTGCAGCTGGTACAGGTCGATCCAGTCGGTCTGCAGGCGCTTGAGGCTGGCATCCACGGCCTCGACGATATGCCGGCGGTTATGCTTGAGATTCTTGTCTCGAATGTAGTCGATGGTGTTGCCGGGGCCGGCGATCTTGCTCGCCAGGATCCAGTCGGCGCGGTCGCCGCGGCTTTTGAAGTAATTGCCGATGTAGCGCTCGGTGGTGGCGTAGGTCTCGGCCTTCGGCGGCACCGGGTACATCTCGGCGGTGTCCATGAAGTTGATGCCGGCGGCCTTGGCGCGCTCGATCTGGGCGAAGGCCTCGGCCTCGCTGTTCTGCTCACCCCAGGTCATGGTGCCGAGGCACAGGGCGCTCACGTTCAGATCGGTACGGCCTAGCTGGCGATAGTCCATCGGGACCTCCTTGGGCAAAACAATCATAAAAGCAGGTTGAAAAAGTTTTCGCAATCTGCATAATTGCGCACCTCTTTCTGCAGTGGAAGTGATGCCCCGCCGCCGAAGAATCTTGCCGTTGAACGGACGCGCCGACCCGAGCCCCCGAAAGCGTCTGTATCCGGCTGCCTTTGACTTGTCAAAGTACGCACTATTCAGTAAGATCCGCCGTCTAATTTACAGGGCGGCCCCTGAGGCTATAAAGAATGAAAACTTTTACTGCTAAACCGGAAACAGTAAAGCGCGACTGGTTCGTCGTCGACGCTGCTGGTCAGACCCTGGGTCGTCTGGCCACCGAAATCGCGAGCCGTCTGCGTGGCAAGCACAAGCCTGAGTACACCCCTCACGTTGACACCGGCGACTACATCGTCGTGATCAACGCTGAGCAAGTACGTGTTACTGGCGCTAAAACCACTGACAAAATGTACTACTCCCACTCCGGTTTTCCTGGCGGCATCAAGTCGATCAACTTTGAAAAGCTGATCGCCAAGGCCCCTGAGCGCGTGATCGAGACCGCGGTTAAAGGCATGCTGCCTAAGAACCCGCTGGGTCGCGACATGTATCGTAAGCTGAAGGTTTATGCGGGCGCTGCTCACCCTCATACTGCTCAGCAGCCCCAAGAACTGAAGTTTTAACGGAATAGTTCATTATGTCGGCGACTCAAAATTACGGCACTGGCCGTCGCAAGACTGCAACCGCACGCGTTTTCCTGCGTCCGGGCACTGGTAACATCTCCATCAACAACCGCTCCCTGGATAACTTCTTCGGCCGCGAAACTGCCCGCATGGTAGTTCGTCAGCCGCTGGAACTGACCGAGACCGTCGAAAAATTCGACATCTACGTCACCGTTATCGGTGGTGGTGTAAGTGGCCAGGCTGGCGCAATCCGCCACGGCATCACTCGCGCCCTGATGGACTACGACGAAACCCTGCGTAGCGCCCTGCGCAAAGCCGGCTTCGTGACTCGCGACGCTCGTGAAGTCGAACGTAAGAAAGTCGGTCTGCGTAAAGCGCGTAAGCGTCCGCAGTACTCGAAGCGTTAATTTCGCTTCCGCTTTCAAAAGGCGCCCAGTTCCTCACGGAGCTGGGCGTTTTTTTATGGGCGAAAGAATTGCTCTGTGACAACTTGCCACATTCGTAGAACCCCTATACTACAAGGCTTAGCGGTTTGGCCGCTTGGTAATTACCTTGTCAGAATTGGGGCTTTTCATTACCATTCGGCAAAATTTTTATAAGTTCAGATTTTTACTTAGTAGACGCCTGATCTAACAGGCCACAAAGCTGATGGGAGAGGACTGAATGAGCAATGACGGCGTGAATGCAGGCCGGCGTCGCTTCCTGGTAGCAGCCACATCCGTGGTGGGTGCTGCAGGAGCGGTGGGGGCTGCGGTCCCGTTCGTGGGGTCATGGTTTCCCAGTGCCAAGGCGAAAGCCGCAGGTGCACCGGTGAAAGTGAATGTCAGCAAGATCGAGCCAGGCCAGCAGATGATTGCTGAATGGCGCGGCCAGCCGGTGTTCATCGTCCGCCGTACAGAGGAAATCCTGGGGAATCTGAAAAAGATCGAGGGTCAGCTGTCCGACCCGTCCTCCAAGAACTCGGTCCAACCGGAATACGTCAACCCTGAAACGCGCTCGATCAAGCCGGAAGTCCTGCTGCTGATCGGGATCTGCACGCACCTGGGTTGCTCGCCAACGTTCCGTCCCGAAGTGGCTCCTGCCGACCTGGGCAAGGATTGGGTCGGTGGCTATTTCTGCCCTTGCCACGGCTCCCACTACGACCTGGCCGGTCGCGTCTACAAGTCGCAGCCCGCACCGCTGAACCTGCCAGTTCCCCCGCATTCCTATGAGACCGACGACATCATTGTCATCGGCGTCGATACGGAGAAAGCGTGATGAGCAAACTAATGGATTGGGTTGATGCGCGCTTTCCCGCGACCAAGATGTGGGAAGACCATCTCAGCAAGTATTACGCTCCAAAGAATTTCAACTTCTTCTACTTCTTCGGATCCCTGGCGCTGCTGGTCCTGGTCAACCAGATCGTCACCGGTGTCTGGCTGACCATGAGCTACACCCCGTCGGCGGAAGAAGCATTCGCGTCCGTCGAATACATCATGCGCGACGTCGAGTACGGTTCGATCCTGCGCCTGCTGCACTCCACCGGCGCCTCGGCGTTCTTCATCGTGGTCTACCTGCACATGTTCCGTGGCCTGCTCTACGGTTCGTACCAGAAGCCACGCGAGCTGGTGTGGGTCTTCGGCATGCTGATCTACCTGGCGCTGATGGCCGAAGCCTTCATGGGCTACCTGCTGCCATGGGGCCAGATGTCCTACTGGGGTGCCCAGGTGATCATCTCGCTGTTCGGCGCGATCCCGGTCATCGGCAACGACCTGACCCAGTGGATCCGTGGTGACTACCTGATCTCCGGTATCACCCTAAACCGCTTCTTCGCCCTGCACGTGGTCGCCCTGCCGATCGTGATCCTCGGCCTGGTGGTGCTGCACATCCTGGCGCTGCACGAAGTCGGCTCGAACAACCCGGACGGCGTGGACATCAAGAAGCACAAGGACGAGAACGGCGTACCGCTGGATGGCATTGCCTTCCACCCGTACTACACCGTGAAGGATATCGTCGGCGTGGTGGTCTTCCTGTTCATCTTCTGTTCGATCGTGTTCTTCTTCCCGGAGATGGGCGGGTATTTCCTCGAGAAGCCGAACTTCGAACAGGCCAACGCCTTCAAGACCCCTGAGCACATTGCCCCGGTCTGGTACTTCACGCCGTTCTACGCGATCCTGCGGGCGATCCCGGACAAGCTGCTGGGCGTTATCGCCATGGGTGCCGCCATCGCCGTGCTGTTCGTGCTGCCGTGGCTGGACCGCAGCCCGGTCAAGTCGATGCGCTATAAAGGCTGGCTGAGCAAGATCTGGCTGGTGGTGTTCTGCATCTCGTTCATGATCCTGGGCGTGCTGGGCGTACTGGCACCGACACCGGAGCGTACCTTGCTTTCGCAGGTGTGCACCTTCCTGTACTTCGCCTACTTCATTCTGATGCCTTTCTATACCAGGCTCGAGAAGACCAAACCGGTTCCGGAAAGGGTGACTGGCTGATGAAAAAGCTATTTGCTGTACTGATTCTTGCTGCCATGCCTGTACTGTCCTTCGCGGCCGAACACGGTGGTCCGGAACTGGAAAAGGTCGATATCGACGTTTCCGACAAAGCAGCCATGCAGGACGGCGCGCGCACGTTCGCCAACTACTGCATGGGCTGCCACAGTGCCAAGTTCCAGCGTTACGAGCGCGTGGCCGACGACCTGGGCATTCCTCATGAGGTGATGCTGGAGAAATTGGTGTTCACCGGTGCCAAGCTGGGCGACCACATGACCGTCGGCATGCAGCCTGCGGACGCCAAGACCTGGTTCGGCGCTGCGCCGCCCGACCTGACTCTGGTGGCGCGGGTGCGTGGTACCGACTGGCTCTACGGTTACCTGCGTTCGTTCTATGAAGACCCTGCGCGCCCATGGGGCGTGAACAACAAGGTCTTCCCGAACGTCGGCATGCCTAACGTCCTGGTCGGCCTGCAGGGTCGCCAGGTGGTAGGCTGCAAGCAGGTGCAGATCGTCGAGCACGGCAAGAAGCAATTCGACCCGTTGACCGGCACTGCCTTGACTCACGAAGCCTGCGATCAGTTGACCATCGTGCCGAACAGCGGCACCTTGACCCCTGAGCAGTTCGACGAGAAGGTCAAGAACCTGGTGACCTTCCTGGCCTACTCGGCCAACCCGGTGAAGCTGGAGCACCAGCGCATCGGTACGTATGTATTGCTGTACCTGGCGTTCTTCTTCGTATTCGCTTACCTGCTCAAGCGTGAATACTGGAAAGACGTTCATTGATCGATGCTGTAAGCCGTTGCTGTTAATCGTGCGCGCCCAAGGGCGTCTCTGAAAGTGTAACGAGCCTGGTCGGCCAGGCGTTACGGGAGGCGCCCTCTGGGCGCGCTCGTTTTTCCGTTTTTCGATAATTTCAACAAGCGAGGAGGATCGCCATGGGCGTGACCAATCGGTTGGCCTGCTACTCCGACCCCGCCGACCACTATTCCCACCGGGTACGCATCGTACTGGCAGAGAAGGGTGTCAGCGCCGAGATCATCTACGTCGAAGCGGGTCGCCAGCCGCCAAAACTGATCGAGGTGAACCCTTACGGCAGCCTGCCCACGCTGGTCGATCGTGACCTGGCGCTGTGGGAGTCGACCGTGGTGATGGAATACCTGGATGAGCGTTACCCGCATCCGCCTTTGCTGCCGGTGTACCCTGTCGCTCGTGCCAACAGTCGTTTGCTGATGCACCGCATCCAGCGCGACTGGTGCGGGTTGGTGGACCTGATTCTGGATCCACGGACCAAGGAAGCGGCGCGGGTCGTGGCCCGTAAGGAGCTGCGTGAAAGCCTGACCGGCGTATCGCCGCTGTTTGTCGATAAGCCGTTCTTCCTCAGTGAGGAACAAAGTCTGGTGGATTGCTGCCTATTACCCATACTCTGGCGATTGCCTATTCTGGGTATCGAACTGCCACGGCCTGCCAAGCCGTTGCTTGATTATATGGAGCGTCAATTTGCGCGTGAGGCTTTCCAGGCGAGTCTGTCTGGTGTCGAACGCGACATGCGCTGAGGCTTAAGGAGCCGCTATGAACTCCAGTCGACCTTATCTGGTCCGCGCGCTCTACGAGTGGATTGTGGACAATGACTGCACCCCGCACATGCTGGTCAATGCCGAGTATCCGTCGGTGCAGGTGCCGCAGGGGTTTGCCAATGACGGGCAGATTGTCCTGAACGTTTCGCCGGCTGCCGTGCGCCACCTGCACATGGACAACGATGCCGTCAGTTTTGAAGGGCGCTTCGGCGGTGTGCCGCACACCCTGTATGTGCCTATTGCAGCGATTCTGGGGATTTATGCCCGGGAGAATGGCCAGGGCATGGTGTTCGAGCTCGAGGCACCGCTGGACGGCGAGGACGCCTTCGAGGCGGACGAAGACCTGCCACCGGATGACGAGCCGCCACGGCCTAGTGGTCGGCCGAGCTTGAAGGTGGTGAAGTAGCGGGGTGCCGTTTTTTTGACTGGTTGGTGTATCTCCGTTTCTTCGGTAACGGCCACTAAGGGTTCCGCCCTTACGGCGGGTCACTTTTGGTAAAAGCGCCAAAAGTAACCAAAAGCGCTTTGCCGGTATGACTCACCCACATGGGTTACAAATCAGTTCACGCACATAGGTAACAGTTTTTAACTGGCATGGTCGATTTCGCGAGGATCTGACCATGCCCTGGAGAGAGCTGAAACCTATGGACCTCAAA
>NZ_JAUQOP010000038.1 GCF_030580855.1 Pseudomonas citrullilanati
AAAACCCCCCCAGGGGCTGGCGGGCGCAGGGGGGGGGGGGGCGGGCCCCCCCCCGGCCCCCCGCCCCCCCCCCCCCGCGCCCCGGGGCCCCCCCCCCCCCCCCCCCCCCCACCGCTGTCTCTTTACGTCGTGCGGGCAATCAACCCACCGGCACCCGCAGGTACTCCGGCTGCAGCACGTTGAACCAGAGCAGGATCATCTCCACCAGGATGGTCACCAGCACCAGCAACCCCACGCCCCAGACACACGCCGAGTAGAGCAGGCCTTGTTCCTTCTTCAGGTTCATGAACCGCGGCAGGCCGACGAAGAGCAGGAATGTCGAGTAGGCCGAGGCTGCCAACAGCACAGCCACCGCCAGCCAACGACTCGGGTACAGCCCGGAAATCCCGGCGAGGAAATACGGCGTGGCGGTATAGGCGGCGAAGCCGATGCACTGGTTGAGAGTCGGCCGCGCTTCGAAAGTGCGGGACATCCAGCGAATGAACACCCCCATCAGCGCCACGCCGGCGACGATGGTCAGGTACAGCAACACGCACAGTTGCAGCGCGCTGGCCTGGGTCAGGCGCACGGTTTCGTTTTCCGCCAGGCTCCAGCCGGTCCAGGTGATCCCCACGAACAGGCAGGCTGCCGGAATCAAGGCCAGCAACAACAAGTGAGCCAGGTAATGACGCGGGTGAGCTTGCTCTTCTTCGCGAATGTCCTTCCAGGCGAACTCAGGGTGGGTGAACAGTTTGACGAACAGTGCAGACATGGCGACCTCCTGATCGAGACGGCCTCAGCGTGAGGCCCTGCAATTTTGAGGTGCACCCCGGGCCCGAGGTTTCATTTATTTGGCCTGCGCGCGCAGTCCTCCGATCAGAGGGAATGAATCCGTGCCCACAGGGTCAACCCATCAGCACCCCTGGAGGACTGTGTGCCATGACTGTTGCCCAAACGATGGTTGACTACTTGCGTGAACATGAACTGCGCCTGACCACGGCCGAATCCTGTACCGCCGGACTGATCGTGACGATGCTGGCCGAGATCCCCGGCAGCGGCTCGCTGATCGAAAGCGGCTACGTGGTGTACTCCCCCGAGGCCAAGCAGCGATTGCTGGGCGTCAGTGCCCGGACCATCGACACCTTCAACCTCACCAGTTGCGAAGTGGCCGAGGAAATGGCCCTGGGCGCGTTGCACGATGCCGACGCCAATGTGGCCGTGGCCACCACCGGCATTCTCGGGCCGGACGACATGGACGGCATTCCGGCCGGCACCGTGTGTTTCGCCTGGGCCTTCGAAGTGAAGGGCAAGCGTGCGTTATTCAGCCGCCAGGAGCGTTTCTTCGGCAGTCGCAACCAGGTGCAGTTGCGCGCCGCCGAGCACGCGCTGTTGCAACTGCGCCACTTCCATCAACGCGTCCTGGCGGGCGAATCCCGATAGGTGAAGGCATGGCCCGGCCCGGCGATCCAGAGGACTTTCACAGCCGCACATTCCCGGTGCGCGAGGACATGGCCTACCAGCTCAAGGTCTGGCGGTTCGAGCGGGTCGGCTGGTACATCCTGGTGTTGCTGGTGCTGCTGACGTTGCTCGGCCTATTTTCCCACGGCCCCTTGAGCGCTGGTGAGGCATGGAGCCGCGATGGCCGGCTCGGCGTCGAATATGAACGGTTCCACCGCAACGGCTCGACCAATTCGCTGACCCTTCATCTCAAGGGCCAGCCCGACGCGGTGCTCGAAGTGGAACTGGGCGGCGATTGGCTCGAAGGTTTCGACGTCGAGGCCTTGCAGCCCCAGCCCCTGCGCTCGGCGGGCGCGGGCAAGGGCATGAAGTTCTGGGTCCAGGCGGACGCGCAGGGGCAGGCCACTCTTTACCTGTCGGTACTCAGCGAGGGCCTGGGCACCTACCACAGTCGCATCGCCATGGCCGGTGGCAGCGCAGTCAGTTTCGACGCTTTCATTTTCCCTTAGGTGACCTATGGATTCCGTGCTGCGCGCCGCCGCCATCTATGTAGCCTTGCTGGTCCTGTTCAAGATCGCCGGTCGCCGGTCGCTGGCGGAGATCACCACCTTCGATTTCGTGCTGCTGATGGTCATCGGCGAGGCGACGCAACAGGCGCTGTTGGGGGATGATTTTTCGCTGACCAATTCGCTGATGGTGATCGTCACGCTGATTGCCATCGACGTCGGCCTGTCGTTGCTCAAGCTGCGTTCCAGGCGGGTGTCGCAACTGATCGATGGCGGGCCGACCATCATTGTCGAGGACGGCCGGATACTGCGAGGTCGCCTGCGTCACGCCCGGCTGGTGGAGGAAGACATCATGGAAGCGGCCCGTGCGAGCCAGGGTATCGAGACCCTGGAGCAGATCAAGTTTGCGATCATCGAGCGCAACGGCAAGATCTCGGTGATTGCCAAGGAGTCATCCTGAGCATGTCCCCAAGGCCCGTGGCAAGGGCGTAGGCCCCTGGCCACGGGTATCGGTGCTGGCGGTTCAGAGAATTGGCTTGCCGCCCGTGATCCCATACCGCGAACCGGAGATGTAGCTGGACTCGTCCGACGCCAGCAGCACATAGATCGGCGCCACTTCCACCGGTTGTCCTGGCCGGCCCAGCGGCGTCTGGGAACCGAAGTTCTGTACCTCCTCCTCCGGCATCGTCGCCACGATCAACGGCGTCCAGATCGGGCCTGGCGCCACGCTGTTCACGCGGATGCCCTTGGGCCCCAGCATCTGGGCCAGGCCGCCGGTGAAATTGGCGATCGCGCCCTTGGTGGTGGCGTAGGCCAGCAGCGTCGGCTTGGGCATGTCGGAATTGACCGAGCTGGTGTTGATGATCGATGCCCCGGCCTGCATGTGGGGGACGGCCGCCTGGCAGATGCGGAACATCGAGGTGATGTTGATATCGAAGGTGCGCACCCATTCCTCGTCGGGGATGTCTTCGAGGTTTTCGTGGGTCATCTGGAACGCGGCATTGTTGACCAGGACATCGATGCGCCCGAACCGGGCGACGGTGTCGTCGACCACTTTGCGGCACTGGGCCTTGTCGGCCAGGTCGCCGGGCAGCAGCAGGCACTGGCGGCCCGCCTGTTCGACCCAGCGGGCGGTTTCCCGGGCGTCTTCATGCTCGTCCAGGTAGGAAATCGCCACATCAGCGCCTTCACGGGCGAACGCAATCGCCACGGCGCGACCAATGCCACTGTCGGCACCGGTAATCAGGGCTATCTTGTTCGCCAGGCGACCGGAGCCGCGGTAGCTCTGCTCGCCACAGTCCGGATAAGGGTCCATTTTCCTTTGGGAACCGGGGACGGGCTGGCTTTGTTTCGGAAACGGCGGAGTAGGGTAGTCGGCCATGATCGTTCTCCATGCAGGCTGTGGTTGCGATGGAGGGTGGACCGGGGCACCGTGGGCAGAGTTCGGTCGGATTGGCCGGTCGGTCGATAGGCGTGCACCGCCCGTTCGGCCTGGGCAGTCCCGTTGAATGAAAAAGAAAAGGAGTCAGGCATGTTCAGTCACATCATGATCGGCGCACGCGACTTGCCGAAAATGGTCGCTTTCTACGACGCGGTCCTTGGCACCCTGGGCCTGGTGCGTGCGCCCAGCGAAAACGATACAGGGCCGCCCGGGGAGGGCTGGCACCTGCCCGGCAAGGCGTGGCCGCAGGTGTTCGTGCAGCTGCCGTTCAACGGCCTGCCCGCCACGTGGGGCAACGGCATGCAGGTCAGTTTCGCCGCCGATTCACCCCAGGCCGTGCAAGCCGCCTGGGAGCAGGCCCTCGCCCTGGGCGGCACTGACGAAGGCGCGCCGGGCCTGCGGGCGCATTACTGCCCGGGGTATTTCGGCGCGTATTGTCGGGACCCGGAGGGGAACAAGTTGTGTTTCGTGCATGCACCGGACCTGCCGGCGTGATCACCAGCGTACGTGATGACGAGGGAGCAAGCTCCCTCGCTAACGCCGTCAGCCCCGAGCCTTGAGGCTACGCTCCATCCGCGCCAGCCCTTCCTCGAGCAATGCCCGTGGGCAGCCGAAGTTCAGGCGCACGAACTGGCCGGCGTCGTCGCCGAAATCCAGGCCGGCGCTCAGGCCGACCTTGGCTTCCTTGAGGAAGAACCCCTGTGGATCCTCCAGCCCCAGAGCCGAACAATCCAGCCAGGCCAGGTAGGTACCCTGGGGCACGGTCATGGTGATGCCCGGCAGGCGGGTGTTCACCGCCTGCACCAGGTAGTCGCGGTTGGCTTGCAGGTACGTCTTCAAGGCGGCGAGCCACGGGCCGGCTTCGCTGTAGGCCGCGCAGGTCGCTTCCAGCCCCAGGGCATTGACGCTGTCGACCATGCCGGCGCGGGCCGCGTTGACCCGCTCGCGCACCTTGGCGTCCTGGATGATGGCGAACGAGGTCTTCAACCCGGCGATGTTATAGGCCTTGCTGGCGGACATCAGGGTAATGGTGCGCGCGGCGATTTCCGGGCCGAGGGAAGCGGTCGGGATGTGCACGCGCCCGTCGAAGCACAGGTCGGCATGGATTTCATCGGAGATGATCCAGGCGTCCTGCGCCAGGCAGATGTCGGCCACCGCCTGCAGTTCTTCCCGGCCGAACACCTTGCCCAGCGGGTTGTGGGGGTTGCTCAACAACAACGCGCCGCCGCCTTGCAGGGCCTCGCGCAGCGGGCCGAGCGGCGTGTGGAACTCGCCATTGAGCGCGGTGAAGCCCAGCTCCACCTTGTCCAACTGCCAATGCCCCGGGGCGTTGCGCAGCGGCGGGTAATTGGGCACCTGCACCACGACATTCTGCCCGGGCGCCACCAGCGCATGCAGCGCCATGTTGAAACCCGGCTCCACCCCCGGCAGGAAGACGATCTGCTGGGGCTCGACCCGCCAGGCGTACTTGCTCCACAAGTCGGCCACGACCGCTGCGCGAAGGTTGTCCTGGGCCACGCTGTAGCCCAGCATCGGGTGTTCCAGGCGCTTGTGCAGCGCCTCGATGACCACGGGCGGGGCAGGGAAGTCCATGTCCGCCACCCACATCGGCAGCACATCGGCCGGGTAGCGACTCCATTTGGTGCTGCCGGTGCCGTGGCGCTCGAACACCGTGTCGAAATCGAAAGTCATGGTCGTTCCATCATTCGGGGAATTGAGTGGGGGCCATGATAAAGCAAAGAAGCGATGAGAGAAGATCCAAGGGGGATCGCCGACCAGGCGTCGATCCGGCTCACGCTTGGCGGGCCATTAGGCTTGCCGCTACACTGCGCCCCCCGAATTTCAGCAAGGAAGCGATGGATGCGTTCGCTTGTCAGTGGCGTGCTTCTCTTTATGACCCTGGCGACACCAGTGATGGCCGAGCCGCGTGCATTTTCGGTCAATGACCGCGACGGCCAATACCGGGTCGACGTGCTGATCCCGGAGCCGCCCGAAGACCCGGAACAATTGGCGCAGGCGTTCATCACCGTGCGCGACAACCAGACGCTGCAAGTCCTGCAGCAGTTGCAGACGCCCGCCGGCAACGTGCCGGTCGATCGCAACGGCAAGGTCAACGCCTGGCTGCTGGGGCCCTTCAGCCTGTTGTACTTCGCCGACTTCAATTTCGATGGTCGCCAGGACCTGGCGATTCGCAACGGCACGGACCCTGAGTCGAGCTACAAACCGATGTTCGACGTCTATCTGCAAGACCCGCAGAAACCCCAATGGATACTCAATGCGGCCCTGACGGCGTTGGCGAAGGAGGCCAGCAGCGGGATGTTCTCGGTGATCGCGCAAGACCGCATCCTGTTCACCCAGACCGACCGAGACGACACCTCGACTCGCTCTACCCAGTGGCAGATGCAGGGTGACACGCTGGTCCGGCTTCGTTCGTCCAGCGACGAGGAGATCGAGCCAAGCGAACTGGGCGATGAAACCAGCATGCCCCGTGGCTACACGCTGCACACCTTTGGCGAGCTGAAAGACGGCGAGTGGCAAGAGCAAGCCACCGTGCAAGGTCCTGCGATCAGCGACCCGGTGATGCTCAAGGGGACCCTTGGCGGGAAGGTCCCGGTCGAGCTCTGGTACCAGGAACAGGGCGCGCTGGTGACAGGCGAAGTGCGCTACACCAAGAGCGGCAATGGCAAGCCGATCAGATTGGCCGGCTTCATGGACAACGAGGGTGACGACAGCTATGCGATCCTCCAGGAGTTCGCTGACGATGGCCACCAGACCGGTATCTGGCGGATCACCCAGGAACAGGTTGAACCTTATGGCTACACCGGCACCTGGATCAGTGGCGTCAAGGGGGATGACCGTCAATTGGCGATCGTCTTGCACGCTGGGACTGGCGAACCGGACCCGGAAAAAACCGGCACTGTCGGTTCCGCCCAGCGCAACGGCCATTACCAGTTGCGCAAGGATCCCCAGGGGCACAACGCCGACCTGGACTTGAAGATCCTGCCCGACCGGGATGCCCAGGGCAGGGAAGTGGCAGAGTTCACCGTGACGGTGACAGACGCCGCGACTTCCCGGGAAATCCTGCGTGACCACCAGGTGGTGCCGATGGAGACGGGCAACCTGGTGATCGTGCGGGGCGCGCAGGCGCTGGGGGACGGGGGCGCTTATCATATTCAACTGCTTCCCGGGTTCGCGGTGATCAGCCATAACGAAGGGTTTGAGTCTGCGGAGGACTTGCCGGGGATGTACCTGAGGCGACAGCCTTGAGTGGGGGGCTGGGCCATGGCTTTCGCGAGCAGGCTCGCACGGGAAGTGAGCCGAACCTGCGGGAGCGAGCCTGCTCGCGAAGGCGGCCCGGCAGCCGCCCGGTCTCCCGCGGCTACCCCCAATGCCATCTAGAAATTCAATAGCAAATTTCCATCCACGCGCTACCATCGGCGATTGCCTTCCAACACCTTGGACTTCCCCATGAAACTGCGTCTGCTTGCTGCCAGCCTGTTCCTGTTTTCTGCCCTGACCCACGCCGCCGCGCCGGCCGCCGTTCCGAAGGAGCTGCAAGAGCAGGTCGGGCACCTGGTGGCGTTGCTCCAGGACAGTTATGCCACCGGCTATCCGGAGGCGACGACCGCCCAGACCTTGAACACCGGCGAGGAAAGCCAAGTGACACTGGCATTGTTCACCATCGAAGGCTTTGGCGGTGGCAACAACTACAGCCAGTACCTGGCCGCTTTCACGCCCGAAGAGAATGAAGAAGGCATGCTGCATTACAGCCTGCTGGACGTCATTCGCATCGGCGGTGACAGCTGGCGCTCGATCGATAAACTGAACGCCAAGCTGGTCAGCGACCCGGCGGGCGAGCAGACGCTGATCGACATTCCGGTGATGGAGAATACCGACGACGACGCGCCGAACTTCCCCAGCAAGGCCGGCGTCATCCACCTGTCCCTGGACGGCTCGAACACCCAGCGGCTGGTCGAGGTCAAGTAGGACGAGTGCCCGCAGGGCTACTGCAACGGCACATACACGTCCGTCTGCCATTGGCTCTTCGGCGTTTCGGGGTAGACGCTCAGGTATTCGAAGAACAGCGGCTCGTTGCGCAGTTCCTCGCCGCTGGTGGGCAGCCAGTCCCGGTAGATCGGATAGATCGTTTCGCCGATGTGATCCGGCGATCCGCAATGGCGCACCACCACGTAGCGGCCCCCGGCAATGACGCGCTCGTGGACACCCCATTCATTCGGTGCCACGGCCTCGTGGATTTCCCCGCAGATGGCGAAGCGGAACGCGTGCGCCGGGGTGGTATCGGGGTTGCCGTAGGGAATGCCGAAGGTTCGACTCGATGCCACCGGCGATTGCCCGCTGCGCATTCGCCACTCGACGAAGTTGCGCACACTCTCGTCCACGAGTCCGGGAGGGCCGCAGTGTTCAAGGGCGGCGACTCTGGTTTCGGCACGTTGCACGATTTTGACTTGCATGATGATGCTCCTGGAAAAGTGAGGGATGGCGAAGACCGCATTCCAGACCTGCCAGTTCGGCGCCTTGCGAAAAGCGCTGGGCGACAGGCCGAAGGCTCGCCTGAATGCCCGGCTGAACGCCTCGGGGCTTTCGAAGCCTGCCCCGAGCGCGGCATCCAGCACCGAGCAGTCCGCCTGGGCGGTCAGCCGATGGGCCGCTTGCCGCAGCCGCATCAGTTGCACATAGCGTGAGACGGGGACCCCGACGAACGCCGTGAACTGGCGGTGAAAGTGAAACGCCGAGAAGTTCGCCACCTGGCTCAGCGCATTCACCGACAGGTCCCCGTCGAGATGGGCCTCGATGTAGGCAAGGACCGCGTCGAAGCGTTTCAGGTAAGCATGGTGGTTCGGCAGATCAGGCACTGGCGTCATTTCCTGGAAGTACGGTCGGGAGTAGCTTCGACGATCGTCGTCGGGGATGCCTAGCCGTGCTTGCTCAAGGCGTCCAGGGGCCAAGCCAGGGTGATCGTGCTTTGCGCCGAGGACATCTTCATCGACAACGTCGCCGCCGGCAATCGGTGAAACTATCCGCCCCGGCGCGGTGCCAAAAGCACGTCAAGCGATCGTCGCCCAAGGAAATCCGATGAACAATCCGAACGTCATTCACCACGGCGCGCACGAAGGCGTGACCGGCTCGTGCCATCAGGTCTGGATGGACGACAGCAACAGCCTGCTGATCGACTGCGGCCAGTTCCAGGGCGAGGACGAAGGGTTGGGCGGGGACGACGCATTGGCCCTGGACTTTCCCATCGAAGGCATCAAGGCGCTGATCGTCACCCACGTGCACATCGACCATGTCGGGCGGATCCCCAATCTGCTGGCGGCGGGTTTCGAAGGCCCGATCCTGTGCAGCGAACCGTCGGCGCGGCTGCTGCCGATTGTGCTGGAGGACGCGTTTCGCCTGGCCATCAGTCGCGACCAGGAACAGCTGGAGCGCTACCTCAAGGTGGTCGAACAACGCATCATCGCCTTGCCCTACGACCATTGGTTCACCCTGCACGAAGCCGACCAGGCCGGTTGCAAGGTGCGCCTGCAACCGGCCGGGCATGTCCTGGGCTCGGCGTATGTCGAATTGGAGCTGAGCGAGGGGGCGGCGGCCCGGCGCGTAGTGTTCAGCGGCGACCTCGGGGCACCTCATTCGCCGATCCTGCCCGACCTGGTGCCGCCCGAGCGCGCGGACCTGTTGATCATGGAGAGCACCTACGGTGATCGCCGGCACGAAGACCGTGTCCATCGCCGCGAGCGTCTGCTGGCTGCCATCGAACGGGCGCTGGCGGACCAGGGCACGGTGCTGATCCCCTCGTTCAGCATCGGCCGGACCCAGGACCTGCTGTATGAACTGGAAGAAATCCTTCACGAAAAAGGCCTGTCCCCAGCAGATGGCGAAAAACCGGCCAGCGCCAAGGGCGGCGCGCCCGATATCGATTGGCCGCAGATCCCCATCATTCTCGATTCGCCGCTCGCCAGCCAATTCACCCGCACCTACAAGGAGCTGCAAGGCTTCTGGGATGACGATGCCCGGCAACGCCTGGAACAAGGCCGCAAGCCGCTGTCGTTCAAGCAGCTCATCACGGTCGATAGCCATGACGAGCACCTGCGCATTGTCGAGCACCTGGCCGAAACCGCCCGGCCCGCGATCGTGATTGCCGGGAACGGCATGTGCTCCGGCGGGCGAATCGTCAACTACCTGAAGAAACTGTTGGGCGACCCGCGGCATAACGTCGTGTTTGTCGGCTATCAAGGCAAGGGGACGCCCGGGCGGGACATTATGACCCATGGGCCCGAAGGCGGTTTTGTGATGCTGGAGGGCTGCCGCGTCGATATCCGGGCGGGTGTCGACAGCGTCGGCGGCTATTCGGCCCATGCCGACCAGGCTGACCTGGTGGGTTTTGTCACCCGCATGAAGACATGGCCCGGGGAAATCCGCCTGATCCACGGCGAAGACCAGGCCAAGCAGCGCCTGGCCGAGGTGCTGCGGGCGCGGTACGAAGAGGCGGGGAAGCAAGGGCGGATATCCATACCTTAGTCTGTCGACCGAGGCGAGCGCTGATGTTTGTCGCCCGGATTTGAAATCCGCGACGCGGCTCGCCAGAATCCCCCCCCGATCCGGCAAAGGTGCCGGAGGTGGAGGGTGACGAGGGGCGGCCGTTGAACGAACAGACATTGTCCATGCGCCTGGAACGCGTGGCGGCGCACGTACCAAGGGGCGCACGGTTGGCCGATATCGGTTCGGATCACGGCTACCTGCCGGTGGCGTTGATGCGCCGTGGCGCTATCGCCTGTGCGGTGGCCGGGGAGTTGGCGTTGACGCCGTTCGCGGCCGCCGAGCGCAGTGTGCGCGAAAACGGGCTGGAGCAGCTGATCACCGTGCGCCTGGCGAACGGGCTCGCAGCTATCGAACCGAGTGACGGGATCACCGCGATCAGCCTGTGTGGCATGGGCGGCGAAACGATCCGCGACATCCTCGACAGCGGCAAGGCGCGCTTGAGCGGCCACGAACGCTTGATCCTGCAACCCAACGGCGGCGAACAGCCGCTGCGCCAGTGGCTGATGGAAAACGACTACCGGATTCTTTCTGAAGAAGTGCTGCGGGAAAACCGCTTCGACTACGAAATCATCGTCGCCGAGCGCACGGGCCCGGTGACGTACTCTGCCGAAGAGCTGTACTTCGGTCCGTTGCAGATGCAATCACGCAGCCCGGCTTTCCTGGCCAAGTGGCAGCGCCTGCTGCGCCAGCGGCACAAGACCCTGGCCAGTTTTACCCAGGCAAAACAAACGGTGCCCGAGGAAAAGCGGCAGGCCGTGGCCCGCCAGATTCAATGGATTACCGCGCTGTTGGCTTGAGCCTGGGCCAGTCACACCCATCGACCCGTTTGTGGCGAGGGCGCTTGCTCCCGCCGGGTTGCGCAGCACTGCGCCCTCCGACGCCAGCAATCGCCCTCGTGCAAGCGGTCCTTGCAATCAGAAGATGAACTTGAACAGGGCGATGACCACGATCAGGCCGATCAGGAAAATGATGCCAACGGTGCCGCCAAGGAATTTCAACATAAGAACACTCTCATCAGATGGGCTTATTGTTCTAGACCGCCCGCGATGCCGCTCGTTTCGTTAATTTTCCTGCCGGTGAAAAGAACGGATCAGGCCCGCCCGAGTTCTTCCCTCAGCGCGTCGATCACGGCCAGGCAATGATTCATTGCGCACGACGTGTCATTTGCCCGCCGGCTCAGGATGATCGGCGAGGTCGCGTCGTCCTCCAGCAACGTGCAGAAACCGATGTCGTCGCGGTGCAATACCTGCACCGACGCCGGCACCAGGGTGATGCCCATGCCGGCCCCCACGGTTCACAGGCGGCCACGTTCGAAGGGCTCGCCGACTACATCGCCCGTCATCTCAAGCAGGACATCGACAGCGAGGAACTCGCCCGCCAGGCGCGGATGAGCCGGCGGTCGCTGTATGGATTGTTCGAACGCCATGCCGGCACCACGCCTGGAAACTACATCCGCCAGCAACGCCTGGAACGCGTCAAGGCCTGCCTGAGCGACCCGGACTGCAACGTGCGCAACGTCACCGAAGTGGCCCTGGACTATGGCTTCCTGCACCTGGGGCGGTTTTCCGACAGCTACCGCAAACAGTTCGGCGAATTGCCTTCCGAGACGCTGAAGCGCCGCCACTGAACCCTCACTTGTGCAGGGAACATCGAAAACCACTGTGGGAGCGAGCCCGCTCGCGAAATCGACTGATCACCCATAGCGAGGTTCAATGCCCCGCCGGCCGTTGCCCTATGCCGTTGAGGACCGGGTTGCCGTCCTGGTTCTGTGTCAGGTAAACCGGCAGGACCTTGGGCAGGGAGGGCACCAGGTTCTGCACTTCGTTGAGGTTGTAGATCCCGCCGATGCGCAGCGCGCCGGTGCTGTTGTCGGCGAGCATGACCGGGCGGGCGAGGTAGCGGTTGATCAGCGGCAGGGCGTCGCTGAGCGAGAGGTTGTCCAGCACCAGCTTGCCGCTGCGCCACGCCAGTGAACTGTCGCTGGCGTCGATGTCGCGAACCTGCGGCTGGTGGTCGCCGGCCTTGTAGCTGGCCTGCATGCCAGGGGACAGTTGCGAACCGGTACTGCCGTGCGCCTGGTTGCTGGTCACCCAGACGGAGCCTTCCACCAGCGTGACGCGGACCTGGTCCTGGTACATCCAGACATTGAAGCGAGTGCCCGTCACGCGCACCTGGCCCTGGCCTGCACGGACGACGAAGGGGTGCTGCCGGTCATGGCTGACGTCGAAAAACGCCTCGCCCTTTTCCAGCGTCACCCGGCGCTCATGCTTGTAGTTGGCAAACACCAGTTCGCTGCCCAGGTTGAGTTCCACCTGGCTGCCATCGCCCAGGGTCACATGGCGCACGGTCGCACCGGCTTCGAAGCGCTCGTAGGCGTTGGGCACCCAACCGAGGTTCCAGCCGGTGAACGCCGCCAGGGGCAAGCCGATGACCAGTACCGCCGCCGCGACAGCCAGCCGGCTCCAGCGCGAGCGGGGCCGGGGCCGTGCAGGCGCGAGCGGGGCAGGTTCGGCGCGGGGCAACTGATCGGCCGTGGCCCAGATGTCCAGCATGGCTTCATATTCGAACGCATGCAGGGGATCGGCGTCGTGCCATTGCTTGAAGGCCTGCCGCTCGGCATCGGTGCAGTCGCTGGCGTGCAAGCGCATGCACCAATGGGCGGCTGCATCGGTAATGGCGTCGTATTCGGCTTCCGAGAGTGTAGGTTCGGTCATTGACTCTTCCTGGTTTGCCGCATTCTAACCTTCGGCAGGCGCTGCCGAGAACCGCCGTCATGGCGTTTGCACATCAAATGAGCCGGTTTTCATCCAGAGACTCGAACAACGCCCACCTTCGCACACACATCGTGAAAAAAAGATCAACGTCACCCAACAGCCCATTGCAGTCGCTCACGCCGGGTCGAGCCGCCGCCCCAGCTCGCAGATGAGCAGGGTCATGGAGTCCGCGTTGCGCAGGATGACCTTGATGCGTTTTTCCGCCTGGTGGGGGTCCAGGAAAACGTTGCGCGCTTGATCCAGGTTCCTCGTCCCGGTCATTTCCAGGATGGCCTTGACCGTCTCCTGGTGACGGGGAATCAGCTCCAGGCTCTTGGACACGTTGGCGACGCTGTCCCATTCACGGAACAGCTTGGAGCGCGGCGTATTCAATGAAAGCCCGTTGCGCTGCAGGTCCTGCTGCTGGTCATGGGCCGCCCGCCCAAGGTGCGTGGCCCGCGCGATCAGGTCCAGGAAGGGCAGCGGTGCATCCAGGTAGGCGATGTCGAGCGTATCGAACAATTGGTGGGAGATTTCATGGATGAGCGTTGCCGCCTGGGCATGGGCGTCGACATTGAATGTGTCCGGGACCAGTGCCTTGTAGTTATCCAACCCCGCATCGAAGAACAACTGGGTGAGGTAGATCCGGCCCATTGTCCCTGGCTCGAGCACGAACGCCGTCGCGCCCTCGGCAATGCTCTTGAGGTTGCCGATGACGATACGCTGGCCGTTCTGCGATAACCAGGTCGGGTTGGCCAAGGCCTGGCACAGGGGCGAGATCGCCGTGTGGATCGTCTTGATCAGGCCGGCGTCGACGGTATGGACGCCGAAAAACGACTTGAGGAACGTATCCAGCCGGGAGCCCGAAGGTGGTCCTTGCTTGACTTGCTCAAGGTTGTGAAGGGCGTTGGCGCAGTAGAACCGCGCCATTTCCAGGGCTTGCACGATGCCCGTGGCCTGGCGCGGGTATTTGCGGCGTATTTCGTCCATGCCCCGGGCTTCGATGTTCAGCGTCTCGCCCGCCTTGTGGTCGCTGTAGGCATTGGCCAGGGTGGACATCACTTTGCCGTAGCGGATGGTCTGTCGTTGTGGATCGATCAGCCATTTGCGACGATCGTGGGAAAGCTTGAGCAGCGGGCCCTCGCCGTTTTCATGGATCACCCGCCAAGTGCGGTTGGCCTTGGCCACTTCGAAGACCTGGCCGGCCACGCTGGTGTAGAACCGGCCGGACGCCTGGGCCTGGTAGATGCTGTCGATGGCGGTCGCCTTGAGGTCGGCCAGGCTCACTCCTTGGGCGACGAAGGCTTGCAGGTTGGTGCGGGTCGGCGCGGTGGACGCGATGTCCTGCCAACGCGGTGGCATCACCCTGCGGATAGCCTGCGCATCGGGTTCCACCGGGGCGAGCAGGCCGAAGGTGTCGTCGCGGTTCATCCACCCCAATGACACCATCTCGGCGGCGCCGGCGATGAAATTGTGCAAGCCGGCCTTCCAGTCGTGCTCCTGCAATGCTTCGGCAGAGGCCTTGAAGTCCTGGTAGCTTTCCCAGAGCGTTTCGATGAAGGCCAGCTTGCCCTGCAATTGTCGGCCGATGAACTTGACCCCGGCGCTGAACAGGTGCAAGACCGTCTCCCAATCGAATTGGCGATGCTTGTCGGCCTGCGTGCCGAGCATCTGCGACAACAGTTGCCGGTTGTCGTTGAACAAGGTGTCGAGCAAGTTGGACTGGATCGGTCGACTGCCCAGGGTGATTTCCGACAGTTGCCCGACGGTGCTGGCGAACAGGTTCTTGAACGTGGCTTGCTGATGGTCCGGCAGTCGGCGAATCAGCAGGTCCTGGAGCGCCCCCGGGATGTTGAAGGCGCTGACAACGCTGGCTTCATCCTTGAACTCGATGAAGCTGTGGCCGACATGATAGGGGGCATACAGGATCTGCGGCCCGGCGGCGCCGCCTCGGCCAATCAGATACAGGCCCACCGCCTTGACCGCCGCGGCGCCAGCGGTCTTGATCAGTTCCAGCGGACGTACCAGGGCATCGGCGCCTTCCACGGCTTGGCGCGCCAGGCCGTCGGGGATGTCCAGTACCTGGCGGATCAGGTCGAAGGCCGTTGGCGAGAGATGCTGTTGCAGGTGCCGCGCGTGGGCATGCTGCAACAATTGCCAAGGTACCTGCCGGCGGAACCTGCGCTTCCTGTCCTCGACCGCCGCGTCGGTGTCCGACAGCTTGTCCAGCACCTGGTTTTTGTAAGTGGTGGGGATGTCCAGCGACAGCAGGATTTTCCGGATGGCTGCTTCGTCCAGGCTGTCCGGCAGTTTCTGCCCGCGGATGGAGGAGATCTTGAACCCCGGAGCGGCGGTGACATTGATGTGGTTCAGGGCAAACTCGGTCAGTGACATGGCCGGGCCAGCCAACGCCAGTTTCGGTGTGATCAGCAGCGTGGCCGGGTCGAGTTGCTGGTCGGCGAAGCGCGCGGTCAGCAACGCCATGAGCCTGGCGTCCACATAGGCAGACAGGGGCTCGATACCGTCGAGATAGTCCTTGCCGTCGCTGACGCTGTCCTTGTATTGCTCCAGCAGGTCGATGTGCAGCCGTTGGTCTTCGAGGGCTGCGGTGCCGAGCCAGGCGGGCAGTTTCTGTTGCCAGCGGTCGGTCTCGGCGATTTGCGCGGCCCGCGCCAGGTTGGTGGGGGCGCCTCTGCCGACCAGCGCCTTGAGACTGTCCACCAGGGCGGGACCGGCGAGGCGCCAGGCCCCGGCTTTCAGCTGCATCAGGTAACCATGCTCGGCTTCGAAATAGCCGATGAACGAGCTCATCCGGTTGACCAGCACGTTGTCCTCGATCAGCTCGAACGCCTCCAGGCGATAGACCCCATGGGGCTTGCGTTGCGCCGGCGGCAGGTTGGCGAGCAGGCCGAAGCGCTTGTGCGGGTCCAGCAGGTAGCGGTCCAGTTGTTGTCTGGCCAGTTCAACGGAGGCAAAAGCCCGCAGGCCATCGGCGGGCGTCCAGACGATCCCCAGGCCGGAATAGGGCGTGTCCAACCCGCCACGTTCGGTCAACAGGAAACAGTTGGCCAGGGCCAGGGAAACCGTCGAGCCATCCTGGGTACAGGCCAGTCGCAACGAATAGACGTCGGGCCGGAAACCCTTGACCCCCAGGCGCTGGGTACGATTCGGGTTCTTGGCGTCGAAGGCGAACACGGTCCGGATGAGATCGTGCGCGGCGGCCGGCAGGGTGCCGTTGAGTTCCCTGAGTTCGGCTTCTGCGCGCAAGCCCTGGGAGAACACGTGGGTCAGTTCGGGCAACAACTTGCGAAGCGCGTCGTCCAGTGCCACGTCGGTGGATTGCGGCAACTGGCTGAACAGGCCATTGAAAGCCTGGTCGACCGTTCTATAGCTGTTGCCCTGGCGCTCCAGCCGGTCCGCCATGAAGTTGGACAGGCGCAGTTCCCCGTAAAAAGAGGGCTGGGTGTTCCAGTGCCCCTGGGTCTGGCGTTCCAACAGCTTGCCGTTGATCAGGCTGCGGATGTCCAACGCTTTGTCGACCAATGCATGAACGTCCATGGCGCCCTGGCGCGACATCTCCATGGCGTAGTGCAGGTTGTTCATCTGTTTGTCGATGATCGCCCCGGCCAAGGACTCGAACACCGGGTACTGGACGGACTTGCCCGACACCTGCGGCTCGTCGAGGCGCTGGAAGCGGTTGCGCTCTTGCAGGCTGAGCAGGCTGTAGAGCGCATCCTTCTTGGCGACCGTGGCGGGTGCACCGAGCAGCGCGGCCTTGAACCCCAGGTGGTTGTCGACGCTCAGCAGGCCGTGGTGGGGGGTATAGAGGTAATGTTCCTTGGCGCTGATCATCAGTGCGCCGGCCAGTTCGACGTAAAGCGGTGCGTATTCCCAGAGACGAACCGACTCGACGAACAGCAGCGGTTCCTGCGGGCGCGGGGAACGGTACAGGCGCAGCAGCTCCTGGCTTTGCGCTTCGCTCAGTTGGCGTCGCTCGCGCTGGAGCAGCACGGTAGCGCGAAAGCCATCGCTGATGACCTGGGCGAGCAAGTCCCGGCGCGACCTGTGGAACGGGCCGATGGCATCCCAATAAGCGTCAAGGCGCGCGGTGAGCTTGGGGATGAGGTTCCTGGCCGTGTCCCTGAGAATGGCTTGCCATTGCTGGTTGTTGGACGGCGTCGTCGTGATGCCCGGGTGGATGAAGTCGACGTCATGCCCGGCGGGTCGGCCCTGATGGTGAAAATAGACCAGGACCGCCTCGCTCAGGGACAGGTTGCGAGTGACCCGGCCTGCACCTGCCGAACCCGGCTCGGCGTCAACGCTCAGCGCGACACGGGCCTGTTTGTGGTCGAAGTTCGACAGCACATCGTTCAAGACCTGGTCGAGCATCGAGGCCAGCGACGGCAACTCGACCAGTTCATTCAGCATGGCCTGGGCATTGAGCCCCTGGGCCTGTTCAACGGACTCGATCAGGGCGGCGAACACGTCACCGCTGATGGCTTGGCTGGACGTGGTGATGACGGCGCTGCCGTTCAGTTCGGTGCGCTGGGGGATCGACAGCCAGTGAAACAGCTCGGCCCGTTGCGTCTTGTCCTTCAGCAGGGCCTCGATACGGCTGTCCAGCGCCCCCGGGTCGTCGAACTTCTCGATGCCGCCGTAGGGCGTATAGAGGAATGCCGGCTGGGCGGTCGTCGTGCGCTTATCGGCCAGGGCCTTGAGCGTGAAGCAGCCGGCCAGGGGGATCGGGGATTTTCCATCGCCCTGCAGGTGGATCGACTGCGCGGCCATCGGTGGGGTTTGCGCCTTGCGCAACGTGTCGCTGGACAGGGTCGCGTGTTTCAGCCAGTCGAGGTCGGCCTGGGTCAAGCCGTGGCTGTCGTCCAGTTCGTCCAGGCGATTGGCGTCCAGCACGTGGGGAAACAGCAAAGGCGTGGGGGCGGTGGTCATCGTCGTGTCTCGATCTAGGCGCCGTTGGCCGGCGCATCCATGGGAAGCGACCAGAGTGGGCAAGAACGACGCGGCGCAGGCGGTACATAGTTATCGCGTGAACGGGCAACAGTTGACAGTGCGCGCGCGAAGCGGTGTTTAATCACGGGCTGGCCCGACCTACGCTGTTGCTACCTCCAACAATCATTCTGGAGCTTCAGATGTCTGCGCAATCCGAACACGCTGGTTCTAGCACCCTGTCCCTCGATGCCTTGGTGAATTTGCTGGAAAAGATTTTCCTCAGGCATGGCACCTCGCCCGAGGTCGCCCGGGTCCTGGCTGAAAACTGCGCCTGCGCCGAGCGCGACGGCGCCCATAGCCACGGCGTGTTTCGCATGCCCGGTTATGTCTCGACGCTCAAGAGCGGCTGGGTGAGTGGCCGGGCGGTGCCGGTGGTCGAAGATGTGGCATCGGGGTTCGTGCGGGTCGACGCCGCCAACGGGTTTGCCCAGCCGGCCCTGGCCGCGGCGCGCCCGCTGTTGGTGGCGAAGGCCCGCAGCGCCGGCATCGCGGTATTGGCGATTCGCAACTCCCACCATTTCGCCGCGCTCTGGCCGGATGTCGAGCCGTTCGCCTACGAAGGCCTGGTGGCGCTGAGCGTGGTCAACAGCATGACCTGCGTCGTGCCCCATGGCGCCGACCGTCCGTTGTTCGGCACCAATCCCATCGCCTTCGCCGCGCCACGGGCCGATGGCGAACCCATCGTCTTCGACCTGGCCACCAGCGCCATCGCCCACGGTGACGTGCAGATCGCCGCCCGCAAAGGCGAGTTGTTGCCTCCCGGCATGGGCGTGGACAGCCTCGGCCAGCCGACCCGTGACCCCAAGGCCATCCTGGAAGGCGGCGCGCTGTTGCCGTTCGGCGGACACAAGGGCTCGGCACTGTCGATGATGGTCGAGCTGCTGGCCGCGGCGCTGACCGGCGGAAATTTCTCGTTCGAGTTCGACTGGAGCAACCATCCAGGTGCCAAGACGCCATGGACCGGCCAGTTGCTGATCGTGATCGACCCGAGCAAGGCCGCCGGCCAGGACTTCGCCCAGCGCAGCCAGGAACTGGTCAGGCAGATGCATGGCGTCGGGCTGCGGCGCCTGCCGGGGGACCGGCGTCATCGCGAACGGGCCCGATCCGCCGAGGGGATCACGCTGGATGAGCAGACATTGGCGCAGTTGCAGGCATTGGCCCAGTGACCTCAACAGGTGTTTTCGCCAGGTGTTCGGCTCGACGCTGGCGGATGGGCGAATGACGGTGATCCTTCGTTCCGGATAGATGTGTGTTGCGTCATGTGTGCGAGCCTGCTCGCGAAGGCGGCGGTCCAGTCGCACATCCGCTCGCTGGAATGCCGCTATTCGCGAGCAGGCTCGCTCCCACCATGAGGGGTGGCGAGGTTTTATAGAACCCATACCAGCGGCGGGGTCCTGGCCCGGGAACAGCACCGCGTGAACTGGTCGTGTGGATGACAGGTCAACATTCATGGATCCATTGATGACGTACCCCACAACCTTTTTGAATTTTAGTTGGCTCAAATCCCCTCGAAACCCAATACTCGGCAGCAATGTTCCTACCGCATGAACGGGGGTGATAGATGAAAACCAAAGCGGTGCTCACCGAACAGGACGTTGCCCAGTTACTGGTCGCGGCCAAGGAACTGGCTCATCAGCGGCAATGGGCGGTGTCGGTCTGCGTGGTGGACGATGGCGGCCATCCCCTGGGGTTGTTGCGCCTGGACGATGCCTCGCCGCTGTCGGCCTACATCGCCACCGAAAAGGCCCGGACCGCCGCCATGGGGCGGCGTGACAGCAAGGTCTTCGAGGACATGATCAACGGCGGCCGCTACGCCATCCTGAGTGCCCCGCACCTGCAAGGTATGCTCGAAGGCGGCGTGCCCATCCGCCACGACGGCGTGTGCATCGGTGCGATCGGCGTATCCGGGGTCAAGGCCGAGCAGGACGCCGAACTGGCCCGGCTGGCACTGGAGACGGTGTTGCCGGTCATTACCCCGGATGCCTGAGCCGTGTGTCAGCAATGGCGCCGTTGATTGACGTACCGCTTTGGTGAGCAGGCGCGCTCCCACGCGACTGCATGAAAGCGGTTGCACAAATCTTCCAGACAGCCTTGGCCCCGGGCAGTTAATCTGTCCGGGAAGCAGGCACAAGCGGGGCAGGGCAATGACGGCGCGTAATTGGATCGATCTCAAGCAGGACGCGACGTCCGGCATCGAGACCGTGCGCGCGCATTTTGAAGGGCATGCCTACGATCCCCATTGGCACGACGCCTACCTGGTCGGCGTCACCGAGCAGGGCGTGCAGCAGTTCCATTGTCGCCGCCAGCAACACAACAGCACGCCGGGCAAGGTTTTCCTGTTGGAACCCGGCGAACTCCACGACGGCCATGCGCCCCAGGCCGATGGGTTCACCTACCGCACCCTGTACCTCGAACCCCATTGGCTGGAGCGGGAGCTGCGCTCGTTGTTCGACGTCGCGCCCGACCACGGGCAACTGGGATTCGCCGCCACCCTGGCCGACGATGCGCGGTTGGCCAGCGCGACGGCCCTGGCCTTCCAGAGCCTGCACGACCAGGAAATCCGCATCGTCCGGCAGACCGCGCTCGACACCTTGCTGGCCAACCTGACCCAGCACCTGCATTGGCGGGCACGGATCAACCCCGACCCGCGCTTGCCGCTGGTGGCCCAGCAGGCCCGTGACTATCTGCACAGCCACCTGCACGAAGACATCGGCCTGGACGACCTGGCACGGGTCACCGGCGTCGACCGCTTCCGCCTGACCCGTGCGTTCAAGGCCGCGTTTGGCCTGGCGCCCCATGCGTACCTGATCCAGCTGCGCCTGGCCCGCGCCCGACGCCTGCTGGCCCGTGGCGAAAGCGCCGTGACGGTGGCGGCGATGCTCGGTTTCGCCGACCAGAGCCACCTGGGCCGCTGGTTCCAGCGGGCCTATCGGCTGAGCCCGGCGGATTACCGCAAACGCTGCTCAATTGTTCCAGACTGAGCACGCCCGAGGCGGGATGATCGAAAGACGATCATCCACCGAGACGTTGCTCCATGGACCAGTTACTGCCGTTTGCCTTGTTCGCCTTTGTCGCCTCCATCACACCGGGCCCGACCAATATCCTGGTATTGAGCCATAGCTCGCGCTTTGGCTTGGCGCCCACGTTGCCGATCATCCTGGGGGGCTGCGGCGCGGCGGCGCTGCTGGTGCTGCTGGTCGGGACCGGCCTGGGGGATGTGCTGGCGCGCCATGCGACCGTGCAGACCGTGCTGTCCTGGGCCGGCATCGCCTGGCTGAGCTGGATGGCCTGGCAGATTTTTCGTGCCCCGGCCGAGGCCATTGACCCGGACCGCCCCGTCGAAGGTCCGCGCCTGGGCCTGGCGGGGGCGGCCGGCTTGCAACTGGTGAACCCGAAGACCTGGATGATGGCGCTGGCGGTGGTGAGCGTATTCGCCGGCGCCGAAGCCGATCGCACGGTGCGGGTAGCCTGGCTGTCCCTGGTGTTCTTCGCGATCTCGATCCCGTGCTTGACCGCCTGGGCCTACCTGGGTCGTGGCGCCGCCCGGTTCTGCCGTTCCGCGGTGGCGATGGGGCGGTTCAACCGGGCCATGGCCCTGTTGTTGCTGGTGTCGGCCTGGCTGACCCTGGTGGTGTAGCCGCGTCCTGCCCGGCCTCGCAACCCCTTGCAATGGTTGGGCGGTACCCAAGGACCTTCGATTCGGAGAGCATCGGCCCCTTCCAGATCCGTAGCCCCCAAGGAAGGAGGTCCATCATGTCTACCCTCGATACGCCTATCGAGTTTATCCAGGCCCGGCTGCCCGCCTGGCTGAAGCGGGCCACCCGGGCCGAGCAGGAACGCTTCAGGGTGCTCACCCGCCAACTCCAGCGCGACAGCGATGCGCTCAATGCGCTGCTCAGCGACCTGCCGCCACCCCATGCCTTCACCCTCGATCGACTCAAGGTCGAGGCGCAGGTGCAAGGCTGGGCCCAGGTCATGGGCTTCGGCACCGTGGCGGACGCGATACGCCGGGCCAGGGTCCGGCGTGGGCCCTACGTCACCGATCCCTCGCTATCGGTGGTCGAAGCGGCCATGCGCAATTACCCGCCCGCCGACGCCGTGGTCGGCGGCGATTTCGACCGCAAGGGCCAGCTGTACATCCAGGGCCGGCGAGGGGAGTTCGATGAGGGCGGTGTCCCTTCGAGCACCGCGGCCTTGCCGATGACGCCCGCCAGTTTCGCCAGCCTTTGTCGCCGGCTGGACGTGGGCGGCGCTTACCGGCAGGTGCTGGAAAGCCGGCTGCCCCGTATCGGCGTTGAACTGCCTGGGGTCGCCATGGCCTACCTGGCCTACGCGCGCAGCCTGTTGGCCCATGATGCGTACGAGGCCAAGCTGGACGGACGCCTGGACACGACCGGCGAACGGTTGCTGGCCCATGTCGGTGTCCAGCTGGGGGACGTGCCCGTGGCGCCCCTGGCGTGTGAGGTCAAGGCGCTGCAGTTGTTGTCCGTGCCGTTGTTTGGCGCTCGTGTGTACAGCGGGCTGGCGGGCGATGCCCAGGGTGTGAAGCCGGTCATTCTGCACCTGCCCCATGACAGCGTCGCGCCGCTCCAGCAATTCCCCAGCCTGCAGGCCCTGTCAGCGGCGCTGACCGAACGGGTCCGCAGGCGCAGTTATCGCCAAGGCCTGATGCATTACCTGCCGCTGCGCTTGCAGGCCAGCCTGGGGACGGCCCTGCATGACCAGGTTGAATGGAAGGTCACGGGCAACCTCAACCTGTTCCAGGAAATTCATGCGCGCATCACCGGCTGGCGCGAGGGTGAACCGGGCGAGCCGGGCAGTGAGCGGCGGGTGCGCATTCCCACGCCCAGGGTGGCCTGGAGCCTGGATGACCTGCGCGAAGACCCCTGGCATGCCTGCTACCACGAATGGCGCGGGCATACCCTGGGCAACGCCTCGGCACTGATGGTCCCGACCCGGGACCAGGACTGGCGCGCACTGCTGGCCCGGCTCGAGTACTGGGAGAGCCTGGTGGAACGCTCGCTGATGGTGGCCGCGACGTTTTTTCCATTCTGCGCGCCCATCGGCATGACGGCCGCGGCCGTGGGCGGGGTACGCCTGCTGTATGAAGTGTTCGAAGGCATCCAGGCATTCAACGCAGGCCACGCCCAGGAAGGCATCGAGCACCTGTTCAACGCGCTGTTTGGCGTCGCCCAAGGCGCCTACCTGGGGTTCGTCGGGGCGGTCATCGAACCCATGCCCGTGCATGACGGCACCCTGCGCCTGTGGAATGGCGATGTCACGCCGTTTCAGGCGCGGCAATTGCCGCCAGTGGAGGCGGTGCAGGATGCCTGGGGCGTCTGGCGCACGGATGACCACGCCTGGGTTCGGATCGACGAGCGCTACTTCGAAGTGCAGGGCAGCGCCGACACCTTGAACCTGCGCCTGCCTTCCACCCATCGTGGCGTGACGCCGCTGCTGGAGTGGAGTCGTGACGGTGGCTGGCAATGGGTCCATCGCAACCCCCTGCAGCGTAACAACCTGCAACTGTTGCGCACTTTTGAGCAGACTCCCGTCGAGCTCGACGACAGCACCCTCGTCGCCCTGCAACGGCAAACCGGTATCGATGAAGCGCACCTGCGTTATTTGCAGGTCCAGGGGCAGCCGATGCCGGCCATACTCGCCGACACCCTGGAGGAAGCCAGGAACTGGCAAGCGGTCCGGCAGGTCATCGCGCGCCTGCGCCGTGGCGAGGCGCCGGGAGCCGGGCATTTTCGCATCGTCCAGACCCTGGCCGACTTGCCTGGCTGGCCTGAAGGCTTGACGCTGCTCTACCACGACGGCGAGAGGTTGTACCCCGTGGGGCACCGGACCGATACCCGCTTCTTGCGGCTGAACACAGACGACCTGGCCCATGACGACTGGGCGGCGCGTATCCTGGCGGGCCTGAGCCTGGACGAGCAGGGGGCGTTGCTGGGGCAACGCAGCCTTGGCCTGCGCCCGATGGAGCGCAGCCGCTTGCTGGCCGAGCGCTGGAGCGAGGGCCTGGAGCGCGATACCCATCGCGTGACCACCTCGATGGCCCGCTCCATCGAACCGGAGCCACTGGCTGCGCCGATAACCCGGGCCTTTGCCGACCTGCCCGTGTCCATCGCCAATGAACTTGTCCAGCAGGCCTCGGGGGCCGATCGCCTGCGCCTGATGGAGGGGCGGGTGTCGGAGAGCCTGGGCAAGCGGTGTGCCGAAGCCCTGCGGGAGCTGCGCCTGACCCACGCGCTGCGTGCCCTTGAGCGCGGCGAGAGCAGCGTCGACCGGGACCGCATCGTCATGGGCCTGTTAGGCGACATGAGCCGGTTGCACGGCCGATTGCACCTGCGCCTGTGGTTGCGCGAGTGGCCAGAGCCGATCGAGGTGGGTGAACAGGGCCCGTTGAAAGTCATTCGCCAGGAAGGTGAGCAATACCACCCCTTCGACGAGAGTGGGGATGACCTGGCGTCGGCAGCCAGCCTTGAAGAAGCATTGCTCAGGGCGCTGCCGGACGATGCCCGCCAGGCGTTGGGCCTGAATATCTGGGAAGCGCCGAAACTGCGGGCGCAGTTGCTCGCACAGGCCCTGGAAGATCGCCAAGGCCTGCGTCGCCACCTGGCGATGAAACGCCAAGGCAGCGGCGGGTCCCGTCCGCAGTGGATCAACGGGCGCCTGGCCTATCCCCTCAGCGGCCGGGGCCGGCTGCCGTTGCACGTCTGGCACGGGAGCCTGGAGCAACGCCTGGAGCGGTTGTACCCGACCCATGCCGGGGAGCGCCTGGCGCAGTTGCGCCTTGACTTGGCCGCCGATGCCGAGCGCCAGGGCATCGACCTGGAAACGTTGATCACTCGCCTGGAACACGACTGGACCGTCCTGGACCAGGGGTTGCGCCAGTGGGAAGAGCATGACGGCCCGAACCATCCCGCCGAAAATGCCCTCGATCCCGAATCCCGGGCTGTCCAGCGCTACGCCGTCGTCCGGGAAATTCGCCGCGCCTGGCGGCGTGAACCCCATCCGAACACCGACAACCACGAACTGATGTTGTGGCTCATCGGCTTCAACGTGGGCGAGCTTCCTCCCATCAACGTGCGCCTGGACCATATCCGGTCGCTGGTGTTGTCCAATATGGGCCTGAGCGAGGACCCTTCGGCCTTCCTGCGGATGTTCCCCAACATCAATACGCTGCATCTCTACAGCAACGACCTCACCGCCATCCCCGCCGCCATAGGGGAACTCGGTTCGCTGGCGGAACTGTCGATGAGCGACAACCCGCTGAACCTGCACGCCGACCTGTTTGCCCCGCTGCTCAGCGCCGGACCGGCCAGCAGGCTGGCAACCCTGGAACTGTCCTGGCTCAGCAGCGGCGCCGAGGCCAGCGTCAATGCCCAAATGACCGCCGCCATTGGCCGGCTCGCCGAGCTGCCGGCCCTGCGTGAACTGGTCTGGAACAACAACCTGCATTTCAGCGACCAGCAGTTGCATGCCATCACCGCCTTGCCGCACTTGCGCGCACTGAGCCTGGTGCGTTGTGGCCTGCGCCTGAACGAGCAGGGCAGTGCCTTCCTGCGCTCGGCCACGGCCCTGGAGGATTTGCGCCTGAGCGACAATAACTGTCGGGAGCTGCCGGCGTTGCCGGAGCTGGTGAACCTGCAAGAGCTGGGATTGGCCCGGACCGGACTCGAACAGGTGCCGTCACTGGCGCTGGCCATGCTCACCCGGCCCGCGACCGAGTTACTCTCCATCGATCTGCGAGGCAACCGCATCAGCCATGTCCCGGATGAGGTGTTCGCCGCGCTGAGCCGCTTGCCGAACGCCCCTTCCCGGGACATATGGTTCGACGACAATCCGCTGCAAAGTGCACAGATCCGGGCCCTGCGGGCCATGGTGCCGGATGCCTTCAGCTACACCGTCGACGACTGGCTGAGTAGCTTTTCCAGCCTCCAGCGAGCGCTGGAAGTGGCGCGTGACGATGCCGGAATGCGCCGCTTCATCGACTGGTTCTCAGGGTCCATCTACGACATCGCCGCGGACCCGGAAGTGGTCCTGAGCGTCGATCAGCGGCGCAGGGCGATCGCCCTGTTGCAGCACTACATCGGCTACCGGAACGTGCATGGCGCCCTGGCCAGCCGGCTTGCCGACTTCGACCGGCAACTAGGCCAACTGCGCACGCGTTTGCAAACGCGCATCCTCGACCGCCAGCCCCCCGATTTGCTTGAGCTGGAACTGCACCTCGTCATGTTCGAATCGGTCATGCGCGCCCGCCTGCAATCGCAAGGCACGCCTTATGCCGGTTTCCTGACCGAGCAATACGTCTTCTGGACCCATCGATTGGAGGCGCGCTACCCCGAAAACCAGGAACGACTATCGCACATGACCCGCGAGAGGTTCATTGACTGGCTGAGCGATGCCCAGGACACCTTCGACAACAACGATCACGCCCCCCGTCCTGGGGAGTTGACCTGGCGCCCCTACCTGGGCCTGATGTCCAGCGACTGGCAATGGGGGCTGGCGAGCTGGGACGCGGTGGATGAGGCCTTGGTGGATGCCTTCGCCGAGCCGGTGAACCCTTCCCGTTGGCCCCGGGTATTGCTGGAGAACCTGGTGCAGCCAGAGGCTGACTTGCCCAGCCCCTGGGAATCGGTGACCGAGGGCGAGCGGACCGTCTGGCGTCGCGTGGCGCTTGAGCCGGTGGCGGATGTGGATTGGGCCGCGGGCCGGCCTGTGACACTCACTGAAGACCAACTGCGGCGCACCATGGCCATCTACCGTTCGGTCAAGAGCCGGGAGATCGAGGCGTTGGTGCGAAGGATCACCACCGACCTGGTCACCCCTTGGTGGCCGCAGCGCCCGCAGTAGCCGTCGCGAAAGGGTCAGCCGTTGTCCGCCTGGCTGACCCTGAACAACAAGGCCTTGAGGCCACAGGCCGGGTCGGCGTCGGGAAACTCCGGCGGGTTGTCCAGGCGTCGCTCGAACGCCAGGCCCGGCGCTTCACGGGTGACGCCGTCGATGAGGAAGTCCGGGCCGGTGGCCGGGTCGTTGCTGCAGGCCAGGACGCTGCCGTCGGCGCTGAGCAGTTCCGGCAAGCGGCGCAGCACCCGTTGGTAATCCTTGGTCAACAGGAAGCTGCCTTTCTGGAAGGTCGGCGGGTCGATGATCACCAGGTCGTAGGGGCCGCTGTTGATCACCTTGCCCCAGGACTTGAACAAGTCATGGCCGAGGAAACTCACCTGGCCCAGGTCATGGCCGTTCAGGCGATGGTTGTCGCGGCCACGGCTCAAGGCGGCGCGGGACATGTCCAGGTTGACCACGTGCCGTGCGCCGCCGGCGATGGCCGCTACCGAGAAGCCGCACGTGTAGGCAAACAGGTTCAACACGCGCTTGCCGCGCGCGTTGGCCCGCACCCAGTCGCGGCCGTAGCGCATGTCGAGGAACAGGCCGTTGTTCTGCTTCTTGCCCAGGTCGATCCGGTAGTGCAGGCCGCCTTCGGTCAGGGTCCACTCGTCGATGGGCTCGCCCACCAGCCACTCGGTCAGGCTTTGCGGCAGGTAGCGGTGTTGCATCGCCAGGGTATGGGCCGGGCTCTGCTGCCAGGCCAGCGAGGCCGCCAGCGCCAGCAGCATCGACGTCAAACTCTCAAGCTGCGCGGGCTCAGGCGCCTTGAACAGCGAAACCAGCACGACGCCCTGCAACCAATCGACAGTAATCTGCTCCAGCCCCGGCCAGCAGCGGCCGCGGCCATGGAACAAGCGCCGGGTTTCCTCGGGCACGGAGGCCAGGGCGGCCAGTAAGTGAGTGTGCAGGGTTTGAAGGGCTTCAGGGTTCATCGGGCACGGCCAGCAATTCGAAAGGCCGGCATTTTAACCACGCTTAACCGCCATTGGCGCCCAGAATGCTCGCCACCTGCTGGGGCTTGCAATTGAGGTAGGCCGAGCGCTTGAGCCAGCTCGGGTCCGGGTACCAGGAGAACATGAATTGTCCACCCTTGAGCTTGTCGATCACCTGGCGGGCCACCTGCGGGCGCACGGCCGGGCAGCCCTGGCTACGGCCGATACGGCCCTGGCGCTGGCTCCACAAGGGGTTCACGTAGTCGGCGGCATGGATCACGATCGCCCGGTCCCGGGCCAAGTCATTGAAGCCCGGCTCCAGGCCGTCCATGCGCAACGAATAACCATGGGTGCCCTGGTAGCTTTCCTGGGTGCGGAACAGGCCCAGGCTGGACTGATAGCTGCCTAGCTGGTTGGAGAATTGCGTGGCGAAGTTCTCCCCGGACTTCTGCCCGTGGGCCACCAGGTCGCGCAGCACCAGTTTTTTCTGGCGCAGGTCGAAGATCCACAGGCGACGGGCGGTGGATGGTTGCGAATAGTCGATCACCGCGAGGTGGCGGGCCTGGGAGGCGCCATTGGCGACGGCGCATTGCATGGCGCTCAAGGCACTTTTCAACGCCTGGGGATTGAGTTCCGGCGCCGCGTGGGCGAGGCTGTTGTAAAGGCGCTGGGAATTGGGCTGGCCAGCCAGCGCCGGGCCGCCGATGACGGCCAATGTCGTCATGACCAGGCCGATCCGGCGCAGCAGGCCGGACACGCTTGGAAGGTTCCCACGGCGGTGTGTGTTTGCGGCATCCCGTCCGGTCTTGTTCGTTTGCATAATGGCGGGTCGTACCTGTCGCAACGTTTGACCGTCAACCAGACGGCCATGGAGTGGAGTAAAGCAGTTGTTCAAAAAATCCGCATGTTACCTGAGCCTTTTAATGCTCACTGTGCCATTGGTCGCGACAGCCGAGGACAACGATCCGGCGCGGGTGCAGACCACGTTGGCGCAATTGTCGGTCACATGCCCGGAGGTGGCGGCGAGTGTCGACTTTCCGGCGATGATCAACTTGCAGGCGTTCTATGAGCAAAACGCAGGCCAGGAAATCTGGTCGACCGACGGACGACGGGAGCGGTTGGTCCAGCAGTTGCAACAGTTGGCCGATGACGGTCTGGATCCGGCGCGCTACAGCCTGCCGGCCGACGGCGCGCTCCAGGGAGCCCATTGCCTCGACATCGCCATCAGCCAGCGCTACCTGCAAGCCTTGTATGACCTGCGTTTCGGCTACCTGCCCCAGGACCGCTTGGAGCCGGTGTGGAAGGCCACCCCGCAAGCCGTGGACCGCCCGGCGCTGGTGCTGACCATTGCCGTACCCGGCGTGCAGGACCTGGCCGGGGCGTTCGAACAGGCGCGGCCGAACCTGGACCTTTATCGCAACCTGCGCAGCCTGTATGCGCGGTTGCGGCAACAACCCTTGTCCGATTGGCAGCCGGTGCCGGGCGGTCCGCTGCTGCAACCGGACAAGCAGGATGCCCGCATCCCGGCGCTGGCCCGGCGGCTGTACCACGAGGGTTACCTGAGCACGCCGCCAGTCGAGGGGGACGAGCACTACGGCCTGCCCCTGGTGGAGGCGATGAAGCACTTCCAGCTCCAGCATTCGCTGCAAGCCGATGGCGTGGTGGGGCCGTGGACCGTCACCGAGTTGAACATCAGCCCGGCGATGCGCCGCGAACAGTTGCGCATCAACCTGGAGCGCATGCGCTGGCTGGCCCAGGACCTGGAGCCCGACAGCGTCCTGGTCAACGTCGCGGCGGCCCAGTTGACGGTCTACCAGGGCGGCGCGCCAGTCTGGCAGACCCGGACCCAGGTGGGGCGCGCCCAACGACAGACGCCACTGCTCAAATCCCGGGTGACCCGCCTGACGCTCAACCCGACCTGGACCATCCCGCCAACCATCATGCGCGAGGACAAACTGCCGGAGATCCGCCGCGACCCGGAATTCCTCAACCGGCAGAACCTGAAGATCCTCGACCGCGATGGCCTGCCGTTGACGGCGGCGGAAATCGACTGGGAGCATCCGGGCAACCTCATGCTGCGCCAGGATCCAGGCCCGAAGAACCCGCTGGGCAAAATGGCGATCCGCTTTCCCAACCCGTTCTCGGTCTACTTGCACGACACCCCGAGCCAGGCTCTGTTCAGCAAAGGACCGCGGGCGTTCAGTTCAGGCTGCGTGCGCATCGAGCAAGTGCTGCACTTGCGCGACCTGCTGGTGAGCCCGGCCGAACGCACCCGTACCGACACGCTGCTGGCCACCGAGCTGACCCACGAGTTCAGGTTGGCCAAGCCAGTGCCGATCCTGCTCGGCTACTGGACGGTGCAGGCCGACAGCCAAGGGCAGGCGACGTACATCCCGGATGTCTATGGCCGCGATGTGACCCTGTCTGCCGCCCGCTAGGAACATCCCCGACTTTCGAGGTGCAGCACATCCCAGCGTGGAATCGCACACCCCGTGTGGGAGCGAGCCTGCTCGCGAAGGCGTGACCCATCCAACATCCCCGCCAACTGACCCACCGCTATCGCGAGCAAGCTCGCTCCCACAGGATTTTGGGCTGTACATGCCAATGCGGAGTTCCCACATCCCATGTGGGAGCGAGCTTGCTCGCGAAGGCGTCAGCCCATCCAACATCCCCGCCAGCTGACCCACCGCTATCGCGAGCAGGCTCGCTCCCACAGGATTTTGGGGCTGTACATGCCAATGTGAAGTTCTCACATCCCATGTGGGAGCGAGCTTGCTCGCGAAGGCGTCAGCCCATCCAGCATCTTCGCCAACTGATCCACCGCTATCGCGAGCAGGCTCGCTCCCACAGGATTTTGGGGCTGTACATGCCAATGTGAAGTTCCCACATCCCGTGTGGGAGCGAGCTTGCTCGCGAAGGCGTCAGCCCATCCAACATCTTCGCCAACTGATCCACCGCTATCGCGAGCAGGCTCGCTCCCACAGGATTTTGGGGTTGTACACGCCAATGTGAAGTTCCCACATCCCGTGTGGGAGCGAGCCTGCTCGCGAAGGCGTCAGCCCATCCAGCATCTTCGCCAACTGATCCACCGCTATCGCGAGCAGGCTCGCAAACAGGGAATGTCGAGGCTGCACTTTTATGAAGCCACCCTGGCCGGATCGCACCATGGGAAGGCAGCCATTGCCCTGAGGCTGCAACCCTTGCAGTGCCGACGCCGCTGTCCGCAAGCCCACGCCCGCAAGGGCCGAGCCGGGGAGCCGTGTTGAAATCCCTGGGTTGGCACGCTCGCTGCAATAGCCTGTCCAGGCCCACCGCGAACACACTCGAGTGGGCAGCCCCGTCGGTCAACGAAGATCGAGCGCCAGCAGGCCGGGGATAACGGTAGATCGGGGCGCAGTCGCCGGGTCGATACCGCACAGAACAGGCAAAGACGCCTGGAACCGAAAGGTTTCAGGCGTCTTTTTTTTGCTTTCAAAATCGTGATGGGCTTTTGTCGGGTGCTTTTATGAATTCCAACGTTGCGTCTCTGAACAAGCTGCAAACGCTGATCGTGATCGGCAATGGCATGNTCGGCCATCATTGCGTCGAGCAACTGATCGAGCGCGGTGCCCTCAATCATTACCGCCTGCATGTATTCAGCGAAGAGCCGATGCGCGCCTATGACCGCGTGCACCTGTCCGAGTATTTCGCCGGCCGTGACGCCGAATCCCTGGCCCTGGGCGAGGCGGCTTTGTACAAGACCCCGGGCGTGACGCTGCACCTGGGCGTGCCGGTGCTTGCGATCGACCGCCAGGCCCGCCAGGTCGTCACCGCCGGGGAGCGCCTGGGCTACGACAAACTGGTGCTCGCCACCGGTTCCTACCCGTTCGTGCCTCCCATCGAGGGGGCAGAAGGGGATGCCTGCCTGGTCTACCGCACCCTGGAGGACCTGGATGCCATTCGTGCCGCCGCCAACAATGCGCGGCGTGGCGTGGTGGTCGGTGGTGGCCTGTTGGGGCTGGAAGCGGCCAACGCGCTCAAGAGCCTCGGCCTTGAGGCCCATGTGGTGGAATTCGCCCCGCGGCTGATGCCAGTGCAATTGGACCCGCAAGGTGGCCTGGCCCTCAAGGCGCGGATCGAGTCGCTCGGCGTCGGCGTGCACCTGTCCAAGGGCACCCAGTCCATCAGCGCCGGAGAGCAGTACCGCTACCGGATGAATTTCGGCAGCGACGATTTCCTGGAAACCGACCTCATCGTATTCTCCGCCGGCATTCGCGCCCAGGACGCCCTGGCGCGTCAAAGTGACTTGCACATCGGCCCGCGCGGCGGCGTGGTGATCGACGACCAGTGCCTGAGCAGCGACCCGGACATCTACGCCATCGGCGAGTGCGCGGCCTGGAACGGCAGCGTCTTCGGCCTGGTCGCACCGGGTTACCAGATGGCCCGCAGCGTCGCGGCGCAACTGTGCGGCGACCACGGCGAAGCCTTCACGGGCGCCGACATGTCCACCAAGCTCAAGTTGCTCGGTGTCGACGTCGGTTCCATCGGCGATGCCCAGGGCCAGACACCGGGCGCACGCAGCTTCCAATTCATCGACGAAACCAGCGCCAGCTACCGGCGCCTGGTGGTGGATGCCGATGGCAAGCGCGTGATCGGCGCGGTGCTGGTGGGTGACAACAGTTACTACGACACCTTGTTGCAGTACATGCAGAACGGCATCGCGCTGCCCAAGGACGCGACCAGCCTGATCCTGCCGTCCTCTGAAGGCGCCCCGACGCTGGGCCCGGCCGCGTTGCCGGCCGCTGCGACGATCTGTTCATGCCACAACGTCACCAAGGGCTCGATCTGCTCGGCCATCGACGCGGGCTGCACCGACCTCGGCCAGCTCAAGTGCGACACCAAGGCCGGCACCGGTTGCGGTGGGTGCGCCGCGCTGGTCAAGCAGGTGTTCGAGCACGAACTGATCGCCCGCGGCGTCAGCGTCGACAAGAGCCTGTGCGAACACTTTGCCTACACCCGCCAGGAGCTGTACGCCCTGGTGCGGGTGGAAGGCATCATCAGCTTCGATGAACTGCTGGCCAAGCACGGTCGCGGCCACACCGGTTGCGACCTGTGCAAGCCGGCGGTGGGGTCGATCCTGGCGTCGTGCTGGAACCAGCCGATCATGGACCCGTCCCTGGTGCCGTTGCAGGACACCAACGACACGTTCATGGCGAACATGCAGAAGAACGGCACCTATTCGGTGGTGCCGCGTATCGCCGGCGGCGAAATCACCGCCGACAAGTTGATCGCCATCGGCGTGGTCGCGAAGAAATACGACCTCTACACCAAGATCACCGGCGGCCAGCGCATCGACCTGTTCGGCGCGCAGTTGCACCAGTTGCCGGACATCTGGGCCGAACTGATCGAAGCCGGTTTCGAGACGGGCCACGCCTACGGCAAGTCCACTCGCACGGTCAAATCCTGCGTCGGCAGCACCTGGTGCCGCTACGGCGTGCAGGACAGCGTGCAAATGGCCCTGGCGATCGAAGACCGCTACAAGGGCCTGCGCTCGCCCCATAAGCTCAAGTTCGCCGTGTCCGGGTGCACGCGCGAATGCGCCGAGGCGCAGAGCAAGGACGTCGGCGTGATCGCCACCGAAAAGGGCTGGAACCTCTACGTGGCCGGCAACGGCGGCATGCGGCCTCGCCACGCCGAGCTGTTCGCCACCGACCTGGATGACGCGACGCTGATCCGCTACATCGACCGCTTCCTGATGTTCTACATCCGCACCGCCGACAAGCTGCAACGCACCTCGGTCTGGCGCGAGAGCCTGGAGGGCGGCCTCGACTACCTCAAGGAGGTGATCATCGACGACAGCCTGGGTCTGGGCGCCGAACTCGAAGCCCAGATGCAACTGGTGGTCGACCGCTACGAATGCGAATGGGCCAACGCCCTCAAGGATCCGGAAAAACTCAAGCGCTTCCGCACCTTCGTCAACGATGGCCGCGGCGATCCGGACGTTCATTTCGTTCGCGAGCGCGGCCAGCGCCGGCCGGTCCATGCCGGCGAACTTCACCTGATTCCCGTCACCGAGGAGGTGCTCTGATGAGCCAGTCAAACGTCGTTCGTCTCTCCACCCGCGAGGCCGCCCAGGCCCCCGTGCAATGGCGCGTCCTGTGCAGCCGCCAGGACCTGGTGCCCAACTCCGGCGTGGTCGCCTGGCACGACGGCAACCAGGTCGCGTTGCTGTATCTGCCCGGGCAGCAGGACAAGCCCCTGTACGCCGTCGATAACCGCGACCCCAAGTCCGGGGCGAATGTCATCGGCCGGGGCCTGTTGGGCAGCATCAAGGGTGAGCTGGTGATTGCCTCGCCCCTGTACAAGCAGCACTTTCGCCTGGAGGACGGCCATTGCCTGGAATACCCGGAACAGCGCCTGCGGGTATGGCCGGTGCGCTTGAACGGGGATGTGGTGGAGATCGGCGAGGGTTGAAAGGCACCTGGGCCTGGCCCATCCGGGGGCGAGGATAGCTCTGCGCGCCCGTCGGCGATGCCGCAGGTGCCCAAGGCACGCCATGCCAGTCATCAAGGAGTCGATTAACGCCCATCGGTGGAGGCCCCGGCTTCCGCCGTTTTTTTGCCTGGTCGCAGCGCCTGGATCTAAGAGCCTGGATTCGCTCATGAACATTAATTAGAATCAGTCTCATTTAAGACCTTGCGCAGGCTTCTCGATATGGGTGATGCAGCTTCGCCGACGGAACAGACCCTCCATGTGTTGTACCGAGACCACGGCGGCTGGCTGGAAAACTGGTTGCGGCGCCGCTTGGGCAATGCCTGGGATGCGGCGGACCTGCGCCAGGATACCTTCCTGCGCGTGCTCTCCAGCTCCCAGGCCTTGGCCGACCTGCAGGAACCCCGGGCCTATCTGCTGACGGTGGGCAAGCGGCTGCTGAGCAACTTCTACACCCGACGCAACCTGGAGCAAGCCTATCTCGACGCATTGGCGAGCCTGCCCGAAGCGTGCGTGCCGTCGCCCGAACAGCGTTGGCTCCTGCTGGAAACCCTCCACGCCCTGGACGAACTGCTCGACGGCCTGCCGCCCCTGGTCCGGCGGGCCTTTCTCTGGAGCCAGCTCGAAGGCCTGGGCTATCGGGAGATCGCCGAGCGCCTGAACGTCTCCGAGCGCACCGTCAAGCGCTACATGGCCCAGGCCTACGAACACTGCCTGTTGGTGGACTTTTGAACCGCCAGGGCCCGACGCCCGAAGCCCGCGATGCTGCCCGGGCGGCGGCCCGCTGGTTGACCCTGCTGGAATCGGCCGACGCGGCATTCGATGCCGCCGCGCTGCAACGCTGGCGCGACAGTAGCCTTCATCATGAGGCGGCCTGGCAAAAGGCGCTGCGGTTGCGCCAGCGTTTCGCCGGGGTGCCGGTTTCCGTGGGCATGGCCACCCTGGATCGCCCGGACATGGCCCGCCGCGGGGTGCTCAAGCGCGCATTGGGCGTCGCCGCCCTGGTGCCCACCGCCTGGCTGTTGGGCCGGGAACTGCCACTGGACGTCTGGCGGGCGGACCTGCACACCGCCACCGGCGAGCAGCGACGTTGGGCCCTGGCCGATGGCAGTGCCTTGCAATTGAACACCGACAGCGCCGTGAACCTGGACCTCGCGACGCGGCGCCTGGTGCTGGTCCGCGGCGAAATGGCCCTCAAGGTCGCCGGGGACGGGCCGTTGTCGATCCAATCGCCCCATGGCCTGGTCAGCGTCAGCCGGGGTGAAGCCTGCCTGCGCTTGAGTGAACGTGATTGCCGGGTCTCGGTGCTCGGCGGTTCGGTGCAGGTGCAACCGTTGCGCGGCCCCTCGCTGGGGGTGGAGCCGGGCCAGCAGGTCGATTTCCAGGCCGCGGGTGCGGGCCCGGTGCGTCGGTTCGATGTGCTGCAGCTGGGCTGGCGTGACGGCGTGCTGACGGCCCAGGACCAGCCACTGGGGAATTTCCTGCGGGACCTGGGCCGCTATCGCCCGGGCGTGTTGCGTTGGGACGAGGCGTTGGAGTCGCTTCGCGTCACCGGCAGTTTCCGCGTGGAGGATACCGACCGGATCCTCGCGCTGCTCTCGGCCAGCCTGCCGGTGGACGTGCACCGTCGCACCCGTTACTGGGTGACCCTGACACTTCGCAAGAATATTGCCTGAAGCCTGTCCCGTTTTTTCGTCTCGCTTGTCATTGAAGGCAACTGAACGAAAATGAGAGCGCCCCAATGCCCACAGTTGTACCTTTGTGCTTGCGCCCGACCTTCGCCGGCTGGCGCCCGCTATTGAACCTGAGCCTGCTGCTGAGCCTGAGCGCCAGCCCCTTCTTCATCGCGCCCAGCCAGGCCGAAGAGGCCGCGCGACGCAGCTACCAGGTGCCCGCCGGCAGCCTGGGCGCGGCCCTGACCCGGTTTGCCGGCCTGGCAGGGGTGAACCTGTCAGTGGACCCGGCGCTGGTGAGCGGGCGCAACAGTGCCGGGCTCTCCGGCGAGTACGGAGTGGAAGAAGGGTTTGCCCGGCTGCTGCAAGGGTCGGGCCTGCAACTGCAAGCGGTGGGTGACCAGGCCTACATCTTGATGCCCGCACCGCAAGGCGACAGCCTGCAACTGGCGCCAACGTCGATCCTCGGGGCCGGCGACGCCACGGACGCGCCGGTCTATGCCGGGGGCCAGGTCGCCCGGCGCGGCTCCCAAGGCCTGCTGGGTTCGCGGGACTTCATGGAAACGCCGTTCAGCATGACTACCTACACCAGCGAAACGGTGAAGAACCAGCAGGCCCGTACCCTGGGCGACCTGATCGCCAGCGACCCGTCGGTGCGCGCCACCAACCCGGCGGGCGGGCGCTATGAACAATTCACCATTCGCGGGCTGAGCCTGTTCAACAGCGATGTCGCCTACAACGGCCTCTACGGTGTCTTGCCGACCTACACCATCGACATGGAGATGGCCGACCGCGTCGACATCCTCAAAGGGCCGACCCAACTGATCAACGGTATCTCGCCGCGGGGCAGCGTCGGTGGCGGGATCAACGTGGTGCCCAAGCGCGCCACCGACACCCCCATCAATTCGTTCACCGGCAGCTATGCGTCCAACAACCAGTTGGGCGGTGCAGTGGATGTCGGCCGGCGCTTTGGCGAGGAGAACCAGTTCGGCCTGCGCTTCAACGGCGTGAAGCAATCCGGCGACACCGAATGGGATCACCAGAGCGTGGACCGCGAGATGGCCGTGCTGGGCCTGGATTTTCGTGGTGAACGCCTGCGGCTGTCGACGGATATAGGCCATACCGAACGCGACACCGACGCCCCCCAGGAGCGTGTGCAGGTAGGCGCCAATGCCCAGGTGCCGCACGCCAGCGACGTGCGCAGCAACTATGCCCAACCCTGGAGCAAGGCGCGCACCACCGACACGTTCGGTGCGGTGAATGCCGAATTCGATGTGAACGATGCCGTCATGCTGTATGGCGGTGTCGGCGCGCGCAAAAGCAACCACGATTTCCTCCGCCATGCCGTTTCGGTCACCAACGACGCCGGGGATTTCACCGTTTCGCCCCGGGACTTTACCCGCGACGAAAATGTCCGCACGGCCACCGTCGGCGTGCGCAACTGGTTCCACACCGGGCCGGTGAGCCATGAGGTCAACCTGGCGGCCAGCTATTTCTATATGGACTTCACCAATGGCGGCGCCCGCTACGCCAACGGCCGCAGCAACCTCTACGACCCGGTGGACACGCCAACGCCAGCCACGCCGACGCGCCAGGATGACAAGGTCTACACCGAGAACCGCTTCAGCGGCGTGGCGCTGTCCGACACCCTGGGCTTCTTCGACGACCGGCTGCTGTTGACCCTCGGCGCACGCTGGCAGCGGGTCAAGGTCGATGACTGGTCGAACGACGTCAAGGGCGACACCGCCTACGACGAGGAAAAGGTCTCGCCGTCCGGTGGCATCCTGTTCAAGGCCACCGACACGCTGTCGCTGTACGCCAATTACATGGAAGGCCTCAGCCAGGGCAAGATCGCGCCGTCGACCTCGGTGAACGAGGATGAGATCTTCCCGCCGTTCATCAGTCGCCAGGTCGAAGTCGGCGCCAAGTACGACACCGGACCGTTCGCCGTGACCGCCGCCCTGTTCCGCATCAAGCAGCCGGCCTATGCCACCGACGCGACGACACGGGTTTTCGGACCGAACGGCAAGCGCGAGAACACCGGCGTGGAGCTGAGCGTGTTCGGTGAGCCGCTCAAAGGCACTCGCTTGCTCGGCGGTGTGATGTACATCGACAGCGAGTTGACCGGCACCACCGACGGGCGCTTCGACGGCAACCGGGCTCCCGCGACGCCCAAGTACAACGTCAACCTGGGCGCCGAATGGGATGTGCCGACGGTACAGGGCCTGACCTTGACCAGCCGCGGCATCTATTCGAGTTCACAGTACCTGGACCCGTCCAACGACAAGCAAATCGACGCCTGGGTCCGTCTCGACGTCGGCGCCCGCTACGCCTTCAAGGTCGACGACAAGCGCGTCACCCTGCGCGCCAACGTCGAAAATGTGGCGGACAAGCGCTACTGGAGTTCGGCCGGGGCCTCGGACGACAGCGAACCAGGCTTGACGCTGTCGACGCCGCGCACCTACCTGCTTTCGGCGACCGTGGATTTCTAGTGGCCTGTACGGTCAATTCGGGTACATCAGGCGTCGCGAAACAGGTCGTGGGCATCCAGCAGGCGCCAGGCGATTTCCGGGCGTTTTTCCAGCCCGCGCCGGATGGCGCTGGGGATCGACTGGCGAATCTTGCGGCACAGGCCCGGTTGCGCCTGGAACTCGATGGCGATGCCGCGCATGGTGCGCACTTCGTTGGAGCCGGGTTCGATGCTCAGGCGGATACCCAGGTTCTCGTACAGGCGCTGTTGCAAGCGCTGGAGTTCGTCGAGGCTCTGGATGTTCTCCAGGCGTTCGAGCAGGCGCTTTTCTTCCTGGCGGTTCAGGCAAAGGATGCGCAGGTCGCCGCCAGGGGTCTGCAACAACTCTTCGCGGCGACAATCGCAGACGCCAGGCGGGCAGGGGGGACGGATCGGGATCGACGCGGTCATGGGCTCCACACAATCTGCAACACAGCGAAACGCTCTCCGAGCGATTGCCCGTCCAGCAATGTGATGGCTGTCGGCACGGCGGTCAACCCCGGCGCGCGGCCGGCTGTCCGGCAGCGGGCAGGGGCCGCTCGTCTGCTCGTGGGCCGATTCAATCAAATTTTTCCGTCCCAGGTGGCCTCAAGAAGACAAGCGGCTCGGCCGCGCGGAAAAAGGAGAGCGCCACCCCATGCACATCAATTCCTCGACATGGCCCCTGTTGGAAGAACTGCTGATGGCCCGCGGGCCGGGCGGGCAGGAACACGAAGTGCGCAACCTCTGCGTGCGAGAACTGGAACCCCATTGCGACAAGACCTGGATCGACCCGGCCGGTAACGTCATCGGGCTGATCAGGGGCAGCGGCGCGGCCAGCGAAACCAGGGGGCCGATCAGGATCATGGCGCACCTGGACGAAATCGCCATGCTGGTCAAATGCGTCGAGCCCGACGGGACCTTGCGGGTGGTGGCCCTGGGCGGCGCCAATCCGATCAACTTCGGCGTCTGCCCGGTGGACATCCTCGGCGATCGGGACTTCATTCCCGGCGTGTTGTCGTTCGGCTCAATGCATTGCACCAACGAAACCCACCAGGGCGCGGACGTGCTGTCCGGGAATGTGCATTGGGACGACGTCCATGTGATCACCCGTTGTTCGGTGGAAGAATTGCGCGAACACGGCGTGCGCCCGGGCTCGCGAGTGGTGCTGAGCCAGCACTGGCGCCGGCCGTTTCGCGTCCGCGACGCGATCGCCGCGCACTTCCTCGATGACCGCGCGCCCATGGTCGCCACGTTGCAGGCCGCCGCGTTGCTGGCCGGACGGCGGGGTGAGACGGCCGACGATGTGTATTTCGTCTTCACCACCCAGGAAGAAGAGTCCAACGCCGGCGCGCTGTATGCGGCCAGCCACTTGCCGGGAGAGGTCACCGTGGCAGTCGAGGTCGGGCCGGTGGCGGCGGAATACGGCACACGCCTGAGCATCGATCCGATCATCAACACCGGCGATGAGAAGGGTTGCTACAGCCGCGACATCGTCGACCAGTTGTACCGCGCCGGCGAACGCTGCGGGCTGGCGCCCCAGTTCGCCTTGCTGGTGGATTTCGCCAGCGACGCCAGTGCGATCATGGGCAGTGGGATCTCGGCCAAGGGCGGCTGCATCGCGATCCCCACCGAGAACACCCACGGTTATGAGCTGATCTTGGAGGGAAGCATCGAGGCCTGTGCGGGGACGTTGCTGGGGTTCTTGCTGGCGCGGTGACGGGTGACCTTTTCCGCGAGCGGGCTCGCGCCCACCCGGAACTGGATCTCACCCAGCCGGTGCGGGAGCGAGCCTGCTCCCACACTGGACAGAGGTGTTGTCGGTCATAGAAGGCATGCCCCACAGGGGCAATGACTCACAAGCCCAGGTCGGACAGCCCCGGGTGATCGTCCGGGCGGCGGCCCAGGGGCCAGTGGAACTTGCGCTCGCTTTCCTTGATCGGCATGTCGTTGATGCAGGCAAAGCGGTGGGCCATCAGCCCTTGCTCGTCGAATTCCCAGTTCTCGTTGCCATAGGAACGGAACCAGTTGCCCGAGTCGTCGTGCCATTCATAGGCGTAGCGCACGGCGATGCGGTTGCCGGTGAACGCCCAGAGTTCCTTGATCAGCCGATAGTCCAACTCCTTGGCCCACTTGCGGGTCAGGAAAGCCTTGGCTTCCTCGCGGTTATGGGCGAACTCGGCGCGGTTGCGCCACTGGGTGTCCAGGGTATAGGCCAGGGACACCCGCTGCGGATCGCGGGAATTCCAGCCATCTTCGGCCAGGCGGACCTTCTCGATAGCCGACTCACGGGTAAAGGGCGGCAGGGGCGGGCGAACGTCGGAAGCAGCAGGCATGGTCAATCTCCAAGGGGTCAGTGGGTAGCACAGCGGTCAAGCGGGTCACGCGTTTGATTCGTCCAGGCCGAGCAACACGCCCAGCATGTCCCGGGCCTGGTCAGCCGCGCCATGATCGCCCATCACCAGCGCCACCGTGATGGCGCCGTCGATCAGGATCAGCAGTTGTCGGGCCAGGGCGTCAGGGTTTTCCACGCCCTGGTCGACGCACAGCCGGGTGACATAATCGAGCAGCTTCTGTTTGTGCAGTTTCGCCACTTGGCGGACCGGGTCCTGTGGGTCGCCGGTTTCACCGCTGGTGTTGATGAATGCACAACCGCGGAACCCGTCGCTGTCGAACCAGCCCTTGAGCACGGTGAACAGGTTGAACAGGCGGGCGGCTGGGGTCGTCGCTTTGTCGACCTCGCTGCTGAACCACTGCATCCAGCGTTCGTCGCGGCGCTTGAGGGCGGCCACGATCAGGTCGTCCTTGTTGGCGAAGTAACGGTAGACACTCTTCCTCGAGACGCCGGCGGTTTTCACCAGAAGGTCCATGCCGGTGGCGGCGATGCCACTTCTATAGATCAACTTTTCGGCGACATCGAGAATGATGTCACGTGTTTCACTGCTAATGTTTTCGTTCATGAGATAGACAGTAGAACGATCGTTCTCCTTGGTCAAATGTTTTTTTTCATGACGACGGGAAGACCCGGGCCGATCCATGGTGTAAGCTGATCCGTTCTTCGGAATCGACCTTTTGCGAGCCCTATGCCGTCGCTTTTCAAACGCTCCCTGCTGCCCAAGCTGCGCAGCTTTGCACTGACCGCCGAGGCAGTGACCATCCTCGATGGCGCCGCCGAATTCCGCCGCTGCCTGCTGGAGAAAATCGCCCAGGCGACCCAGCGCATCTACATCGTCGCCCTGTACCTGCAACAGGACGAAGCCGGCCAGGAAATCCTCGATGCGCTGCACGCCGCCAAGGCGGCCCGTCCGGAACTGGACGTGGTCGTGGTGGTGGACTGGCTGCGGGCCCAGCGTGGGCTGATCGGCGCGAAGAAGCAGCCGGGCAACTCGGCTTGGTACCAGGAACAGACCCGCACCCATGCCAGCGAAGTGCCAATCTACGGCGTACCGGTGCAGACCCGCGAACTGTTCGGCGTGCTGCACTTGAAAGGCTTCGTGATCGATGACTGCGTGCTCTACAGCGGGGCCAGCCTGAACAACGTGTACTTGCACAAGTTCGACAAGTACCGCTACGACCGCTACCACCTGCTGCACAACGCCGCGCTGGCCGATTCCATGCACCACCTGGTGCAACATGGCCTGGTGGCTTCCCGGGCGGTGCATCGGCTGGACCTGCCGAACCTGCCCAGCACCCGCAGCCTGCGCAAGGACATCGGGGACTTGCGCAGCCGCCTGAAATACGCGGCCTACGACACCACCGCCGGCAGCCTCGACAAGACCGGCCTGTCGGTCAGTCCATTGCTGGGCGTGGGCAAGAACAACCCGCTGAGCCGGGTCATTGGCGAGTTGATCGCCAGCAGCCGCCAACAACTGACCCTCTGCACGCCGTATTTCAACCTGCCGCTGGCCGTGACCCGCGAACTCAATCGCGCCCTGGCCCGTGGGGTCAAGATCGACATCATCGTCGGCGACAAGACCGCCAACGATTTCTATATCCCGCCCAGCGAGCCGTTCAAGATCATCGCGGCATTGCCCTACCTGTACGAAATCAGCTTGCGTCGCTTCGCCAAGCGCCACCAGCGCTACATCGACAGCGGTCAGTTGAACCTGCACCTGTGGCGCGATGGCGACAACACCTATCACCTCAAGGGCATGTGGGTCGACGAGCGCTACACCTTGTTGACCGGCAACAACCTCAACCCGCGAGCCTTCCGCCTGGACCTGGAAAACGCCCTGTTGCTGGACGATCCGAAAGGGGAGCTGCTGGAGCCTCGTCGGACCGAGCTCGAACGGATCTATCGCCACACGCGCCGGATCGAGCGTTACCTGGACCTGGAAAGCCTGCCGGACTACCCGGCCGCGGTGGCCAAGTTCCTCAAGCGGGTCAGCCGGGTGCGGATCGAGCGGCTGCTTTACCGGATCCTGTGAACAGTCGCGCCGTGTCTGAAAAAGACACCATTTCCATCCAGCTGGTGCGCGAGGCGCTGCTCCAGAGCTGCGACCCCGGACCTGCCAGCGCCGAGGTGCTGAGCAAGGTCGGGATCGACCCGGCACTGCTGGACGATCCCCAGGCGCGAGTGCCGGCCCATGCCTATGCACGGCTCTGGCGCTTGTTGGCGCGGCGCCTGGACGACGAGTTCTTTGGCATGGACCCGCGCAAGCTCAGGTCCGGCAGCCTGGCGTTCCTCTGCCAGTGCGCCATGGCCCAGCCCACGCTGGCGGCGGGGTTGACGGCGGGGCTGGGCTTTCTGTCGCTGATGCTCGAACACCTGCCGGCGCAATGGGCACGCCAGCAGAGCCTGGCGGAGATCGTGCTGCTGGAGGACGACCAGCCACCGCGCCGGGCCTTTACCTATTTCACCTACTGGATGATCGTCCACGGCGTGGCCTGCTGGCTGGCGGGGCGGCGCATCCCCATCCTGTCCGTCGAACTGCGCTGCCCGGCACCGGACTTCTGCGACGACTACCGGGTGATGTTTTCCCAGAACCTGCGTTTCGACCGGCCGCGCACCCGGATGATCTTCGCCGCCGAGTGCCTGGACCTGCCCATCCGGCGCAGCCCCGAGGAACTCAAGCGGTTCCTGGCCCAGGCCCCGGCCAATATCCTGGTCAAGTACCGCGACCCGCAAAGCCTCGCCAGCCGCATTCGCCACGACCTGCGACAATTGCCCGCCGACCAGTGGCCGGAAACCGAAACCCTGGCCCAACGCCTGTGCGTCTCGGCCTCGACCCTGCGCCGGCGGCTGGCGGAGGAGGGCCAGACCTATCAAGGCCTCAAGGACAGTGTGCGCAGGGAGTTGGCCATCGCCTGGCTCGCCGAACCGTCCATCAGCTTCGTCGAGATCGCCGCGCGCCTGGGCTTCGCCGACGCCAGCTCCTTCTACAAGGCCTTTCGCAAATGGTCCGGGTCCAACCCCGGGCACTATCGGAGCCTGATCCTCAACGACGCCCATTGATCCGGCACCGACCGCTGCTCACAAATCTGTCATTTCTCCTTGATATAAGCCTCGGTAGGGAAAAAACAGGCCATCGAGCAGAGTAGTGAATGGAAATGACCGTTGTGGGTAATGTTTGTGTCGGTTTGCGGGAACCTGCATTGGCCGGGATGGCGCAAAGGCCGTGCCGATGAAGATCCTGGTCACCGGCGCGGCCGGTTTCATCGGGTTCCATGTGGCCAGGCGGTTGTGCCGTGACGGCCATCACGTGGTAGGCATCGATAACCTCAACAGCTATTACAACGTCGAGCTGAAACACGCCCGGCTCGCCGAGTTGGCCACCTGCAGCCATTTCCAGTTCCAGCGGATGGACGTGGCGGACAAGCCGGCGCTGCTGGAGCTGTTCGCCCGGCATGGGTTCGACCAGGTCGTCCACCTGGCGGCCCAGGCCGGGGTGCGCTATTCCATCGACCATCCCGACGTGTATGCGCAAAGCAACCTGGTGGGTTTCCTCAATGTGCTGGAAGCCTGTCGCGCCCATCAACCGGCACACCTGGTGTTCGCTTCGAGCAGCTCGGTCTATGGGCTGAACGATCGCCTGCCGTACAGCACCGATGACCCGGTCGACCAACCGGTGTCCTTCTACGCGGCCACCAAGCGCGCCAACGAACTGATGGCCCACGCGTACTCGCACCTGTATGGCATTCCCACCACCGGCCTGCGCTTTTTCACCGTGTACGGGCCGTGGGGGCGACCGGACATGGCGCCGTTCAAATTCACCGAGGCGATCCTCGGCGGTCGTCCTCTGGAGGTCTACAACGACGGCGCGATGTCCCGGGATTTCACCTACATCGACGACATCGTCGAAGCCCTGGTGCGCCTGTTGCCGCTGCCACCTGGCGAGGCGGGCGGCGTGCCCAACAAGGTCTACAACATCGGGTTTGGCGCGCCGGTCAAGTTGCTGCAATTCATCGAGTGCCTGGAGGAGTCCTTGGGCACCCGCGCAATCAAGCACTGCATGCCGTTGCAGGCGGGCGACGTGGTCGACACCTGGGCGGACACCCGCGAACTGGAAGCGCGCGTGGGCTTTCGACCACAGGTCGCGGTCCCCGTGGGCGTGCAGTCGTTCGTCGAGTGGTATCGCGCCTATTACGGCGTCTAGCCTTTTCATTTTCCTGGCTTTTATTGGAACGTCATGCACGAAACCCCTTATGTATCGGTCCTGATCCCGGCGAAGAACGAAGCCGGCAACCTCATTCCGCTGCTGGAAGAGGTGCGTGCCGCGTTGGTCGACGAAGCCTTCGAGGTCATCGTGGTGGACGACGGCAGCACCGACGCCACCGCCGCCCAGTTGCGCACGCTGCAAAACAACGGTGACTACCCGCAGTTACGGGTACTCAGCCATGCCCGCTCCCTGGGGCAGAGCACCTCGATTCATCACGCCGCCGAGGCGGCCCGGGGGCATTGGCTGGCGACCCTCGATGGCGATGGCCAGAACGATCCGGCCGACCTGCCCAAGATGATTGACCTGGTGCGTGGCTCCGAAGGCCAGCCCGGCGGCGTCAAGCTGGTGGCGGGGCACCGGGTCAACCGCCGGGACACGGCGAGCAAGCGCTGGGCATCGCGGTTCGCCAACCGGTTGCGCGCCGGCCTGCTGAAGGACCAGACGCCCGACACCGGCTGCGGGATCAAGCTGATCGAGCGCGAAGCGTTCCTGCGCCTGCCGTACTTCGATCACATGCACCGTTTCATTCCCGCGCTGATCCGCCGTCACAACGGCCGGATGCTGGTGCAACCGGTCAATCACCGCGAGCGGGGCGCCGGGGTGTCCAACTACGGGAACCTCGACCGCGCCCTGGTGGGCATTGTCGACTTGTTCGGGGTGTGGTGGCTGATAAAGCGCACGCGCCTGGACGTCAACGCACACGAAACTGAGGTCTGAAATGAGCAGAGAATCCTTGTGGCTGGCCGTGGGTTTCAGCGGCCAGTTGGCCTTCACCGGGCGTTTTGCCCTGCAATGGCTCTACAGCGAATACAAGAAGCGCAGTTTGATTCCCGTGGGGTTCTGGTACCTAAGCATCGTCGGCAGCGCGTTGTTGCTGGCCTATGCCATCTACCGCGAAGACCCGGTCTTCATCGTCGGCCAATCGTTCGGTTTCGTGGTGTACCTGCGCAACTTGCAACTGATCGCCAAGCAGGCCGGACAGGCCAACCCCGAACTCGATCAAAAGGGCTGACAGGTGCGGATACGCTTGGCTTCCTCGCGGTGGGAACTGCTGGCCCTGGTGCTGCTGACGCTGGTCATGGTGGGCGCGGGGCTCGGCTGGCGCCAACCGATGAATGTCGACGAGGAGCGTTTCCTCGGCGTGGCCCTGGAAATGCTGCAGAACGGGTCGTGGTTCATTCCCCACCGCGCCGGCGAGATCTACGCCGACAAGCCGCCGCTGTTCATGTGGACGGTGGCGGTGTTCGTGCAGCTCACCCATTGGCCGAAAGTCGCCTTGTACCTGCCGGCGCTGCTGGCGAGTGCCGTGACCACGGCGTGCCTGTATGACCTGGGTTGTCGCCTGTGGGGCCGACGTATCGGCGTGACCGCGGCGCTGTTGTTCCTGGCGACCTACCAGACCTACAGCATCTTGCGCACGGGGCAGATCGATGGCTTCCTGGCGCTGTGGACCGTCCTCGGTCTCTACGGCCTGTGCCGGCATTTGCTGCTGGGGCCGGCCTGGGGTTGGTACTACCTGGCCTGTGGAGCGATGGGGCTGGGCATCATCAGCAAAGGCGTGGGCTTCCTGCCGGCGCTGATGCTGCTGCCCTATGCCTACGCCGTGCGCAAAGGCTGGAAAGGCGTGGTGCCAATGCCCGGCAAGGCCGGCGCCTGGTGGCTGGGGCTGCTGGTGGCGCTGGCGGCCATTTCGCTCTGGTTGGGACCGTTGCTGGTGATCGTGGGGCAGGGCAGTGCCGACAGCCTGGCGTATGCCCAGGAAATCCTCTTCAAGCAGACGGCCGGCCGCTACGCCAACGCCTGGGAGCACCGCGAACCCTTCTGGTACTTCTTGGCCCAGGTGATTCCCAAGTACTGGCTGCCGATGGTCTTGCCGCTTCCCTGGCTGGTGCCGGCCTGGCGCAAGCAGTTGCTCAAGCACGACGGACGGGTGTTGGTGCTGTTGGGCTGGGTGCTGCTGGTGTTGCTGTTCTTCAGCTTGAGCAGCGGCAAGCGCAAGCTGTACATCTTCCCGGCCGTGCCGGCGCTGGTATTGGTGACGGCGTCGCTGGTCCCGTGGATGCTGCGCCGTTGGTTCAGCCAGCGCCCCAGGGGCCGGATGGTGTTCAGCGCATTGGCGGTGGCCTGGCTGTGCGCCTGGTTTGCCCGGGGGTTCATCGAGCCGTACAAGGAAGGCCTCAACCCCCACGAAACCCTCATGCGCGATGTGGCACGGCTGACGGCGGGCGCCGACCTGGCCCTCGTCGGCTGGCGTGAAGGCCATTGGTTGTTCGCGCAACAGCCCGTGGTGCATTTCGGCTTCTACAACCGCCATTCCCTGGAAGACTCCGCGCAGTGGTTGCGCAGCCACCGGCAGGCCTTCGTCCTGGTGCCCGGGAACCAAATGGCCCGCTGCTACGATCCGCAGAAAGCCCGGCGCGTGGGCGGCACCTCCAGGGCCGAATGGTTCCTGGCGGGGGCCGAGGCGGACAACGGCAACTGCCAGGCGGCGGAGGGCGGGAAGGTGTATGGGTTTGCCTGGGAGCGGCCTTTGTAGCTGTCCTCACCAACGCATTCGCGAGCAAGCTCCCACCTTGGTTCCCGGTTGCTCACAAACCTGCGGCCCAGCACAAATCCCTGTGGGAGCGGGCTTGCCCGCGAAGGCGTCGGCACAGGGGACATCGAGGCAAGCTGACCCACCGCCATCGCGAGCAAGCTCGCTCCCACACTGGATCTCGGTTGCTCACAAACCTGCGGCCCAGCACAAATCCCTTGTGGGAGCGGGCCTGCCCGCGAAGGCGTCGGCACAGACGACATCGAGGCAAGCTGACCCACCGCCATCGCGAGCAAGCTCGCTCCCACACTGGATCTCGGTTGCTCACGAACCTGCGCCCAGCACAAATCCCTGTGGGAGCGGGCCTGCCCGCGAAGGCATCGGCACAGGCGACATCAAGGCAAGCTGACCCACCGCCATCGCGAGCAAGCTCGCTCCCACCCTGGATCTCGGCTGCTCACAAACCTGTGGCCCAGCACAAATCCCTGTGGGAGCGGGCTTGCCCGCGAAGGCGTCGGCACAGACGACATCGAGGCAAGCTGACCCACCGCTTTCGCGAGCAGGCTCGCTCCCACACTGGACCTCGGTTGCTCACAAACCTGCGGTCCAGCACAGATCCCTGTGGGAGCGGGCTTGAACTGGTCAAGTAATCTTGGACACCGATTAAGGTTTACGCCGCCAAGCGCTCTTTCGCGACTGGCGACCGGTAGTCGTTGTAGCTGTGAGGCCTGCTGATGTTGTAGCGCGAGACATAGCGCTGT
>NZ_JAUQOP010000039.1 GCF_030580855.1 Pseudomonas citrullilanati
CCCTGGAACTGCCGCAACTGCCGGCCCGCGACCAGGTGCGCCTGATCAACACCGTGCCCTCGGCCATCGCCGCGTTGCAGCGCAGCGGTGAAATCCCGGCCAGCGTGCGGATCATCAATCTGGCCGGTGAGCCGTTGAAGCAAAGCCTGGTGGATGCCTTGTACCTGGGTGGCATCGAGCATGTCTACGACCTCTACGGCCCGTCCGAAGACACCACCTATTCCACCTGGACCCGGCGCACCGCTGGCGGCACGGCGAACATCGGCCGACCCCTCGCGCACACCGCCAGCTACCTGCTGGACGCCGACCTGCAAGTCGTGCCCCAGGGCGTCTCGGCGGAGTTGTACCTGAGCGGCGCGGGGATCACCCGGGGCTACCTGGGGCGGGCCGCGCTGACGGCCGAGAAGTACGTGCCCAACCCGTTCACCACCACCGGCGAACGCTTGTACCGCACCGGCGACCTCTGCCGTTATCGCGCCGATGGCGTGCTCCAATACCAAGGCCGGATCGACCATCAGGTGAAGATCCGTGGCTTCCGCATCGAGCTGGGGGAAGTCGAGGCGCGGCTGCTGCAACAACCCCAGGTGCGTGACGTAGCGGTGCTGGCCCAGGACGCCCCGGGCGGCCAGCAACTGGTGGCCTACGTGGTCGCGCCAGCGCTCGACCGCGACGCCAGCGAGGATTCACGGCGCTTGCGCGAGCAACTCAAGGCCGGCCTCAAGGCGCATTTGCCCGACTACATGATCCCGGCCCACCTGCTGTTCCTCGACCAATTGCCGCTGACCCCCAACGGCAAGCTCGACCGCAAGGCGCTGCCGGCGCTGGACGCCGGTGTGTCCCAGGCCGGTTACGTCGCGCCGGCCAGCGAGCCGGAACGGCAGGTCGCGGCGATCTGGGCCGAGGTGCTCACGGTGGAACGCGTCGGCCGGGACGATCACTTCTTCGAGCTGGGCGGCCATTCGCTGCTGGCGGTCAATGCCGTCTCGCGCATGGCACTCGAACTGGGGCTGACGCTGACCCCGCAACTGATTTTCCAGCACCCCGTCCTCAAGGATTTTGTCGCGCAACTCGACACGTCGGACGGGCCAATCAATGAACAGAAACTGAACAAGCTGGAAGCCCTGCTTGATGAAATGGAGGAAGTCTGATGGACAAGAGTGTTGCTTTGAGGATTGCCAAGCGCTTTATCACTCTGCCGCTGGACAAACGCAGGCTGTACCTTGAGAAGATGCTCGAAGAGGGCGTCTCGCCGGCCAACCTGCCGATCCCCGAGGTGCGTTCCGGGTTCGAGCACATCGCGCTGTCCTACGCCCAGGAACGCCAATGGTTCCTCTGGCAGATGGACCCCCACAGCCCGGCGTACCACATTCCCAATGCCTTGCGCCTCAGGGGGCAGCTCGACGTGCCGGCCCTGGAGCGCAGCTTCAACGCCGTGATCAAGCGCCACGAAAGCCTGCGCACTACCTTCAGCGAACACGGCGAACAGGCCGTGCAGGTGATTCACCCGCACCTGCCGCTGCGCATCGCGGTCCACCCCCTGGCCGCCGGCGAGCCGGACAGCGAGGACGCACGCATCAAGGCGTTCGTCGAGGCTGAAACCGCGCGCCCCTTCGATTTGCGCCAGGGGCCGTTGCTGCGGGTTTCGCTGCTGGAAATCGCCGAGGATGACCACGTGCTGGTGCTGATCCAGCACCACATCATCGCCGATGGCTGGTCGATGCAGGTGCTGGTGGATGAACTGATGCGCCACTATGCCTGCCTGACGGCCGCCGACCCTGCCGGCGCAACGCTGGCGCTGCCGGAACTGAGCGTGCAATACGCCGACTATGCGATCTGGCAACGGCATTGGCTCGAAGCCGGTGAACGTGAACGGCAGCTGGCCTACTGGGTCCGGACCCTGGGCGGCGAACAGCCGGTACTCGAACTGCCCCTCGACCATCCGCGCCCGCCGGTACAAAGCTTTCGCGGCGCGCGCCTGGACCTGGCGCTGCCACCCGCCCTGGGAGCGGCACTCAAGCAATTGGCCCACCGCCAGGGGGCCAGCCTGTTCATGGTGTTGCTGGCTTCGTTCCAGGCGTTGCTGCACCGCTACAGCGGCCAGCCGCGGATCCGCGTCGGCGTGCCGGTGGCGAATCGCAACCGGGTCGAGACCGAAGGCCTGATCGGCTTTTTCGTCAACACCCAGGTACTCAGCGCCGACATCGATGGGCAGTTGCCGTTCGACCGCTTGCTCGACCAGGTCAAGCAAACGGCCCTGGCCGCCCAGGCGCATCAGGACTTGCCATTCGAGCAGTTGATCGAAGCCCTGCAACCGGAGCGCAGCCTGAGCCACAGCCCGATCTTCCAGGTCATGTTCAACCACCAGACCGCCAGCGCCGGAGCCGACCGGCAGCGCCAACTGCCGCGACTGAGCATCGAGGACCTGGTGTGGGAAGGGCGCACCGCCCAGTTCGACCTGACCCTGGGCACCTATGAAACCGAGCACGGCGTGGCCGCCGAACTGACCTACGCCACCGACCTGTTCGAGGCACGCACCATCGAGCGCCTGGCCGGGCATTGGCAGAACCTGCTGCAAGGCATCGTCGAGGCCCCTGGGCAACGCATTGGCGAGCTGCCGTTGCTCGATGCCGCCCAGCAGCGCCTGGCCCGGCAGGCCTGGTTCCGCGTGGTCGAGCCTGGCGCGGCTGCCACGTGCGTGCACCAGCGCATCGCCGCACAGGCCCGCAGCACGCCGGACGCCGTCGCCCTGATCGTCGAAGAGCAGGTCCTGACCTACGGGGAACTGGACGCGCGGGCCAACCAGCTCGCCCATCGCCTGGTTGCCTTGGGCGTGACACCTGACCAGCCGGTGGGCATTGCGGTGGAGCGCAGCGCCGAGATGATCATCGGCCTGCTGGCGATCCTCAAGGCCGGTGGTGCCTACGTGCCCCTGGACCCGGCGTACCCCGAAGACCGCCTGGCCTACATGATCGAGGACAGTGGCCTGCGGTTGCTGGTGACCCAGGCCCGCTTGCGCGGCGTGCTGCCGATTCCGGCCGGCCTGCCGACCTTGTTGCTCGACCAGCCCGACGCGGCGCTGCAGGACGCCCCGCGCACCTGCCCGGCGGTGGCGCTGGGCGCCGAGCACCTGGCCTACGTGATCTACACCTCCGGTTCCACCGGCAAGCCCAAGGGCGTGATGGTGCGCCATGGCGCGCTGGACAATTTCATCGGCAGCATGATCGCCCGGCCGGGCCTGGACGCCAGCGACCGCATGCTGTCGCTGACGACGTTTTCCTTCGACATCTTTGGCCTGGAGATCTATGGGCCGTTGTCCGCCGGTGCCTGCGTGGTGTTGACCGGGCAGAACGTTCACCAGGATCCGCAAGCGGTGCTGGCGCTGGTGGAGCGCCACGGGGTCAGCGTGCTGCAAGCCACGCCGTCGAGCTGGCGCATGTTGCTGGACCACGAGCACTCGGCGCGACTGGCCGGACGCACCTTCCTCTGCGGCGGCGAAGCCTTGCCCCTGGAACTGGCGCAACGGCTGCTGGCCCTGTCGCCGAACGTCTGGAACCTCTATGGCCCGACCGAGACCACCATCTGGTCGGCGTTGCACCCGCTGGGCCTGGAAAACAGCCGGCCGTTCCTCGGCACGCCGCTGGACAACACCGCGCTGTACGTCGTCGGCAGCGACCTGGCGCTCAACCCGCCCGGTGCCGCCGGCGAACTGTTGATCGGTGGCGACGGCCTGGCCCGTGGTTATTTCCAGCGTCCGGCCCTGACCGCCGAACGCTTCGTGCCGGACCCGTTCTCCGGCACCGGCGCGCGCCTGTACCGCACCGGCGACCTGACCCGCTACCGGGCCGAGGGCGTGGTCGAGTACATCGGTCGCATCGACCATCAGGTGAAGATCCGCGGTCTGCGGATCGAACTGGGGGAAATCGAGGCGGCGCTGCTGGCCCTCGCCCAGGTGCGTGAAACCGTGGTGGTGGCCCACGAAGGTGCGACCGGCGCGCGACTGGTGGGCTATGTGGTGCCCACCGAGCATCCGATGCCGGACGCGCAACACCCGCACGCGCTGCGCAACGACATCAAGGCCGCGCTGAAGGCGCAATTGCCGGAGTACATGGTCCCGGCGCACCTGGTGTTCCTCGCGCAGTTGCCGCTGACCCCCAACGGCAAGGTCGATCGCAAGGCGCTGCCGGCGCCGGAGGCCAGCCAGCCGCAGGGTGCCTACGCGGCACCACGCACCGCCACCCAGCACACGGTCGCCGGGATCTGGCAAGACGTGCTCAAGCTGGAACGCGTGGGCTTGGACGATCACTTCTTCGAACTCGGCGGCCACTCGTTGCTGGTTACCCAGGTGATGACCCGGGTGCGCCAGGCGCTGAAGGTCCAGGTGCCACTGCGCACCCTGTTCGAACACAGCGTGCTGGAGGACTTCGTCGCGGCCCTGGGCGTCGAGCAGGCTGATCGGGAACCGCCGTTGCTGGCATTGCCCCGAGCGCCGCTGATGCCGTTGTCGTACGCCCAGGAGCGCCAGTGGTTTCTCTGGCAACTGGCGCCTGACAGCACCGCCTATCACATCCCGGCGGCGTTGCGCCTGCGCGGGGCCCTGGATGTGCCGGCGCTGCGGCGCAGCTTCGATGCCCTGGTGGCCCGCCATGAATCCCTGCGCACGCGCTTCGTCGAGCAGGACGGGCAAGTGTGGCAAGCCATCGACCCGGCCGCCTCGCTGGACATCATCGTGCAAGCGCTGCCGGCCGACCTCGACGACACAGCCCTGGCGATGCGGGTGGCCGAAGAAACCCGCGGCCTGTTCGATTTGCACCAGGGCCCGCTGATGCGGATCAAGCTGATGCGCCTGGCGGCCGATGACCACGTGCTGGTGCTGACCCAGCACCACATCGTCTCCGATGGCTGGTCGATGCAGGTGATGGTCGACGAACTGATGGACACCTACGCTGCCTTCAGCACTGGCCAGGCACACGCCTGGGCCGCGCTGCCGGTGCAATACGCCGACTATGCCGCCTGGCAGCGGCAGTGGATGGACGCCGGTGAGCGCGATCGCCAGTTGAGCTACTGGACCCAGCGCCTGGGTGATCTTCCGCCGTTGCTGGAATTGCCCACCGACCGGCCTCGGCCGGCTGAACAAAGCCATCGCGGCGCGCGCCTGGAAATCCCCTTGGAGGCGTCCCTGGTCGCCGACCTCAAGCGCCTGGCCCAGCGGGAAAACGTCACCCTGTTCGTGCTGTTGCTGGCGGCGTTCCAGACCCTGTTGCATCGCTACAGCGGCCAGGCCGACATTCGCGTCGGCGTGCCGGTGGCCAACCGCAACCGGGTCGAGACCGAAGGGCTGATCGGCTTCTTCGTCAACACCCAGGTGCTCAAGGCCGACATCGACAGCCAGCAGAGCCTGCGCAGCCTGTTGCAGCAGGTGCGCGACAGCGTGCTCGGGGCCCAGGCCCACCAGGACCTGCCGTTCGAACAGTTGGTGGATGCCTTGCAACCGGAGCGCAGCCTCAGCCACGGCCCGCTGTTCCAAGTGATGCACAATCACCAGGCCCGTGCGCCGCGCGGGGCCGTGGCGCAATTGCCGGGCATCGATGTCCAGGCCCTGACCTGGGCCAGCGACACCGCCAAATTCGACCTGACCCTGGACACCTACGAGTCGACGGACCAGCTCTGGGCTGAACTGACCTACGCCACCGACCTGTTCGATGCTGCGACCGTCGAGCGCATGGGCCGGCACTGGACCCACCTGCTCCAGGCGCTGGTCGCCGACTGCGGGCAACGCATCAGCCAGGTGCCGCTGCTCGATGCCGCCGAACAGCAGGCCACGCTGCGCCGGTGGAACCCACGGCTGGCCGATTACCCGAGCCAGGCCTGCCTGCACCAGCGGATCGAAGCCCAGGCCTTGCGCGCCCCCGACGCCATCGCGCTGAGTCATCTGGATCGACATGTGAGCTACCAACAGCTCAACGCCCGGGCCAATCGCCTGGCCCATCGCTTGATCGAGGCCGGTGTCGGGCCGGACGTGCGCGTCGGGCTGGGCATGGAGCGCGGCGTGGAGCTGCTGGTGGGGCTGCTGGCCATTCTCAAGGCCGGTGGCGCCTATGTGCCGCTGGACCCGAGCTACCCCGAGGAACGCTTGGCCTACATGATCGCCGACAGCGGGATCGGGCTGCTGGTGACCCAGCGCCCGGTGCTCGCTCGCTTGCCAGTGCCGGACAGCGTGCGCTGCCTGCTGGTGGACGATGAACCGGGCGGCTACAGCGAGGCCAATCCAGGCGTCGCCATGTCCGCGGACAACCTCGCCTACGTGATCTACACCTCCGGTTCCACCGGGCAGCCGAAGGGCACGTTGCTCGCCCATCACAATGTGCTGCGCCTGTTCGAGGCCACTGCGCAATGGTTCGACTTCGGCGCCCACGACGTCTGGACGCTGTTCCATTCCTTTGCATTCGACTTCTCGGTCTGGGAGATCTTCGGCGCGCTGCTCCATGGCGGTCGGCTGGTGGTGGTGCCGTACGACACCAGCCGCTCGCCGGAAGACTTCCACGCCTTGCTCTGCCGCGAAAAAGTCACCGTGCTGAACCAGACGCCGTCGGCGTTCAAGCCGTTGATGCAAGTGGCTTGCGCGGCGGCCCCGGACGGGCCGGCCCTGGCGCTGCGGCAGGTGATCTTTGGCGGCGAGGCACTGGACGTCAAGCACCTGCGCCCCTGGTTCGAACGCTTCGGCGACCGCACGCCGCGACTGATCAACATGTATGGCATCACCGAGACCACGGTCCACGTGACCTACCGGCCGCTGGACGAGGCCGATTTGCAGAGCGAGGTCAGCAGTCCGATCGGCGAGCCGATTGGCGACCTGTCGTGGTACTTGCTCGACGGTGACTTGAACCCGGTCGCCGCCGGTTGCATCGGCGAGCTGTACATCGGCCGTGCCGGCCTGGCGCGGGGCTACCTGAACCGAGCCGACCTGACCGGCCTGCGCTTTGTCCCGGACCCGTTCGGCGAGGCCGGTGGCCGGCTGTATCGCACCGGCGACCTGGCGCGCTGCCGCGCCGATGGCGTGATCGAATACGTCGGGCGGATCGACCATCAGGTGAAGATCCGCGGGTTCCGCATCGAACTGGGGGAAATCGAAGCCCGGCTCCTGGCGCTGGCGTCGGTCCGCGCCGCGGCGGTGCTGGCGATACCCGGACTCAGCGGGCCGCAACTGGTGGCCTACCTGGTGCCGGTGGACGTCGACCTGCTGGGCGATCCAACGTTGCAGGGCCAGTGGCGCGATGCGGTGCGCAGCGAGCTTAGGGCGACCTTGCCCGAGCACATGCTGCCGGCGCACCTGTTGCTGCTGGAGCAGTTGCCGCTGACCGCCAACGGCAAGCTCAACCGCAACGCGCTGCCGGCCCCGGACAGCGGCGCCTTGACGCAGGCTTACCAAGCCCCGCAAAGCGAGCTGGAGCAGCGTCTGGCGAGCATCTGGCAGGATGTGTTGAAACGTCCGCAAGTGGGGCTGGACGACAACTTCTTCGAGCTCGGTGGCGACTCCATCATCTCGATCCAGGTGGTCAGCCGCGCCCGCCAGGCCGGTATTCGCCTGAGTCCCAAGGACCTGTTCCAGCACCAGACCGTCCAAAGCCTGGCGCGGGTGGCGACGCTGGAGGATGACCAGGCCCGGGTCGACCAGCGACCGGTCGAAGGGCCGGCCTTGATGCTGCCGATCCAGCGGCAGTTCTTTGAAGACGCGATCCCCACGCGCCACCACTGGAACCAGTCGGTGTTGCTCACGCCGCGCATTGCCCTGGACGCGGGCACGCTCGAACAGGTGCTGCGCGCATTGGTCAATCATCACGACGCCCTGCGCCTGGGCTTTACCCAGCAACCCTCCGGCTGGGTGGCGGCGTATCGACCTGTCGAGCAGCAAGCCGCCGACTGGCTGTGGCAGGCCGACCTGGCCGACAGCGCGGAGCTGGAAGCCCTGGGCAACCGTGCCCAACGCAGCCTGGACCTGCAAGACGGCCCGCTGTTGCGGGCCGTGCTGGCGAACCTCGCCGACGGCAGCCAGCGCCTGTTGCTGGTGATTCATCACCTGGTGGTGGACGGCGTGTCCTGGCGCATCCTGCTGGAAGACTTGCAGAACGCTTATCAACAGTTGCACCAAGGGCATGCCCTGAACCTGCCGGCCAAGACCAGCGCCTTCAAGGACTGGAGCGAGCGGCTGCAGGACTACGCCGCCAGCCCGGCGTTGCAGCAGGAGCGGGCGTATTGGCTGGACGCCCTGGAGGCTTGCGGCACCGACCTGCCATGCGAGCGCGCCGATGCCGGCCAGCAGAACCGTCTGCAAGCCACGGTCATGACCCGCCTCGATGCGAACCTGACCCGCCAGCTGCTGCAAGAAGCGCCAAGCGCCTATCGCACCCAGGTCAACGACCTGCTGCTGACCGCGCTGGCGCGGGTGATCGGGCGCTGGACCGGGCAGCCGTCGGTGCTGATCCAACTGGAGGGCCACGGTCGCGAAGCGCTGTTCGACGACGTCGACCTGACGCGCACCGTGGGCTGGTTCACCAGCCTGTTCCCGGTGCGCCTGACCCCGCTGCAAGGGCCGGGCGAATCGATCAAGCGGATCAAGGAGCAGTTGCGGGCGATCCCGAACAAGGGCATCGGCTTTGGCGTCTTGCGCCACTTCGGCGACGCCGCCACGCAGCGAGCCTTCGCCGACCTGCCCACGCCGCGTATCACCTTCAACTACCTGGGCCAGTTCGACGGCAGCTTCGAGGGCGATGACGCCGCGCTGTTCACCCCGGCCGGGGAAAACGCCGGCCTCGACCAGAGTGCCGAGGCACCGATGGGCAACTGGCTGACCCTCAACGGCCAGGTGTACGGCGGCGAACTGAGCGTCGCCTGGAATTTCAGCCGCGAGCGCTTCCACCCCGCGACCCTGGAGCGCCTGGCGGACGAATACGCCCAGGAGCTGGCGCTGTTGATCGGCCATTGTGTCGAGCCCGACAGTGTCGGCCTGACCCCTTCGGACTTCCCCCTGGCCGGCCTGACCCAGGCCCAGCTCGACGGGCTGCCGGTGCCGGCGCGGCAGATCGCCGACGTCTATCCGTTGTCGGCGATGCAGCAGGGCATGCTGTTCCACAGCCTCTATGAGCACGCGGCCGGCGACTACATCAACCAGGTGCGCCTGGACGTCGAGGGCCTCGACCCGCAGCGCTTCCAGCACGCCTGGCAGGCCGCCGTGGAGCGCCACGACATCCTGCGCACGAGTTTCGTCTGGCAAGGGCTGGCGCAGGCCGTGCAAGTGGTGCACAAGCAGCTCGCCATGCCCTTCACCGTGCTCGACTGGCGTGAGCGCAGCGACACCCGAGCCGGGCTCGATGCGCTGGCCGAGGCCGAGCAGGCCCGGGGTTTCGACCTGACCCAGGGGCCGCTGCTGCGCATGACGGTGGTGCGACTGGACGAGCGGCGTTGCCACCTGATCTACACCAACCACCACATCCTGATGGACGGTTGGAGCAACTCGCAGCTGCTGGGCGAAGTGCTGCAGCGCTACGCCGGCCAGCCGGTGCCGGCGATGGCGACGGCGGGGCGTTATCGCGACTATATCGATTGGTTGCAGCGCCAGGATCCACAGGCCAGCCAGGCCTGGTGGTCCGGCCAACTGGCCGACCTGCAAGAGCCGACGCGCTTGGCCCAGGCGATCCAGCGGCCCGCCGACGATCGGTCGCGCGGGGGCCACGGTGAGCACCAGCAATTGATCGACGCGGCGCAGACCCGCCGGCTGGGCGAGTTCGCCCGCCAGCAGAAAGTCACCCTCAACACCTTGGTCCAGGCCGCCTGGTTGCTATTGCTGCAACGCCTGACCGGCCAGCAGACCGTGGCGTTCGGCGCCACCGTCGCCGGCCGTCCGACCGAACTGGCCGGGGTCGAGCAGCAAATCGGCCTGTTCATCAACACCTTGCCGGTGATCGCCAGCCCGCTGCCGGCGCAGACCGTCGGCCAGTGGTTGCAGTGTGTCCAGGCGCAGAACCTGGCGCTGCGCGAGCACGAGCACACGCCGTTGTTCGATATCCAGCGCTGGGCCGGCCAGAACGGTGAAGCGCTGTTCGACAATATCCTGGTGTTCGAGAACTACCCGGTGTCCCAGGCGCTGGAGCAGGGCGCCCCCGGGCAACTGCGCTTCAGCCATATCCAGAATCATGAACAGACCAACTACCCGCTGACCGTGGTGGTCAACGCCGGTGAGACGCTGGCGTTGCAGTACAGCTATCGACGCGAGGCGTTTGCCGACGGTGCGGTCGAGCAGTTGAGCGGCCTGTTGGGCAACCTGCTGCGGCAGATGAGCCAGTCGGCGCAGACGACCCTGGGCGAGCTGGCGTTGCTGGATGCCGCGCAGGCACACGTGATCGAGCAGTGGAACGCCACCGCCGAACCGTTCGACCTGGAACAGGGCGTGCACCGCCTGATCGAAGCCCAGGCCCTGCGCACGCCAGATGCCGTGGCCCTGGTGTTCGCTGACCAGTCGTTGTCCTACCGCCAGCTCAACGAGCGGGCCAATCAACTGGCCCACGCCCTGATCGAGCGGCGGGTCGGGCCCGACATGCTGGTGGGCATCGCCATGGAGCGCAGCCTGGAAATGGTCATCGGCCTGCTGGCGATCCTCAAGGCCGGCGCTGCCTACGTGCCGCTGGACCCGGAATACCCGCGCGAACGCCTCGGCTACATGATCCAGGACAGCGGCATCGGCTGGCTGCTGACCCAGGCCCACCTGCTCGACGACTTGCCGCTGCCCCAAGGGTTGCCGAGCCTGTGCCTGACGCCAGCGGGGGAGGCCTTCGCCGCGTACCCGAGCGCGAACCCCCAGGTGCTCGGTCACCCGGACAACCTGGCCTACGTGATCTACACCTCCGGTTCCACCGGCCAGCCCAAGGGCGCCGGCAATGCCCATCGGGCGCTGGTCAATCGGTTGTCGTGGATGCAACAGGCCTACGGGTTGACGCCGGCGGACACGGTCTTGCAGAAGACCCCGTTCAGCTTCGACGTGTCGGTGTGGGAGTTCTTCTGGCCGCTGATGGTCGGTGCGCGACTGGTGGTCGCCGCGCCCGGGGATCATCGGGATCCGACCCGGTTGATCGCGCTGATCGAGCGCGAGCAGGTCAGCACGCTGCACTTCGTGCCGTCGATGCTCCAGGCGTTCCTTCAAGACGCCAACGTCCAGCGCTGCACCTGCCTGACGCGCATCGTCTGCAGCGGCGAGGCGCTGCCGGTGGAGGCGCAGGTGCAGGTGTTCGCCAAGCTGCCGGGCGCCGGGCTGTACAACCTGTACGGTCCGACCGAGGCGGCCATCGACGTCACCCACTGGACCTGCCGCGAGGAGGGCCGCGACAGCGTGCCCATCGGCCGGCCGATCGCCAACCTGTCGACCCACATCCTCGACAGTGGCCTGAACCCGTTGCCGGTCGGCGTGGCCGGTGAGTTGTACCTGGGCGGCGTCGGCCTGGCCCGGGGTTACCACCGCCGCCCGGGGCTGAGCGCCGAGCGTTTCGTCGCCAGCCCGTGGGGCGCCGGCCAGCGCCTGTACCGCACCGGGGATTTGGCGCGGTATCGCGCCGACGGAGTGATCGAGTACGTCGGCCGCATCGACCATCAGGTCAAGCTGCGCGGCCTGCGCATCGAGCTGGGGGAAATCGAGGCGCGCCTGATGGCCCATCCGGCGGTGCGCGAAGCGGTCGTCGTGGCCTGTGACGTGGCGGGCAGCCAGCAACTGGTGGCCTACCTGGTGGCGGTCGATCCGCACGAGCCGCAGCGCAATGGGCAACTCAACGGGCAACTCGACGCCTGGCTGGGCGAAAGCCTGCCGGACTACATGGTCCCGGCTCATCGCGTATGGCTGGCGCAAATGCCCCTGAGCCCCAACGGCAAGCTCGACCGCAAGCGCCTGCCGGCCCTGGAACTGGCCGCCGCCGAACACGTGGCGCCGGCCAACGCCCTAGAGCGCACGCTGGTGGAGATCTGGCAGGGCGTGCTGGGCGTCCAGGCCATTGGCACCACGGACAATTTCTTCAACCTCGGCGCCGACTCGATCATCTCGATCCAGGTGGTCAGCCGCGCCCGTGAACAGGGCATCGACCTGAGCCCGAAAGACATCTTCCAGTACCCCACCGTGCGCCAGCTGGCCGAGCGGGTCATGGCGGCCGGGCCGGCGACTGCACCGGCCAGCGCGCTGGTGGAGATGCCGCTGCACGGCCTGACGGCGCAGCAGGTGAGCCAACTGCCGCTGCCCCAAGGGCGACTGGACGGGCTGTACCGCCTGTCACCGATGCAGCAGGGCATGTTGTTCCTCGGCTTGAACGCGCCGGAGGCCGACCTGTACATCAACCAGTTGAGCATTGCGGTCCAGGGCCTCGACCCGGTGCGCTTCCAGGCCGCCTGGGAGGCGGCGAGCCGCCGCCACGACATCCTGCGCACCGGTTTTCTCTGGCAGGACATGGCCGAGCCGTTGCAGTTCGTCCTTGCCGAGGCGCCGTTGCCCATCAGCCTGCTGGACTGGCGCGGGCAAGACGTGTCGGCCCAAGCCCTGCAACAACTGGCCGACCGCGAACGGGCCAAGGGTTTCGACCTGGATCGCCCGCCATTGCAGCGCCTGTCGCTGGTGCGGATCGGCGCGGACAGCTATCAACTGATCTGGACCTATCACCACATCCTGATCGACGGCTGGAGCAGTTCGCAGTTGATCGGCGAGGTGTTGAGCCATTATTCGGGTCGCGCCGTGCCCGAGGCGGTGCCGTACCGCCGCTACATCAACTGGCTCGCCCAGCAGGATGCCGGCGCCGGGGAAAGCTTCTGGCGCCGGCACCTGGCCGACCTCGACGAGCCGACCTACCTGGCCGATGCCGTGCCGCGCCTGGTTGGGCAGGGCAGCGGGCATGAAGCACTCTACAGTCGCCTGGGCGCCGCCCGGACCGAACGGCTCCAGGCCTTCGCCAGGTCCCAGCAAGTCACCCTCAACACTCTGGTGCAAGGCGCCTGGCTGGTGCTGCTCAGTCGCTACAGCGGCCAGCGTTGCGTGGCGTTTGGCGCCACGGTGGCCGGTCGTCCCGCGAGCCTGCCGGCGTCGGAATCGATCCTGGGGCTGTTCATCAACACGCTGCCGGTGATCAAGGACGTGCGCGCCGAACAAGCGGTGGGGCCATGGTTGCGCGACTTGCAGGACTACAACCTGGACATGCGCGAGCGCGAATACACGCCACTGACCGACGTCCAGCGCTGGGCCGGGCGCGCCGGGCAGTCGCTGTTCGACAGCATCATCGTGTTCGAGAACCATCCCATCGACCAGGCGCTGCGGGAATGGCGCGATGACTCGCTGCGTTTTGGCGAAAGCAGCGCCGCCGGCCTGACCAACTTCCCGATGGATCTGATGGTCACCCTCGAAGACGGGCTGGTGATCGAATACATGTTCCTGCGCGAGCATTTCGACCGGGCCACCGTGGAAGGCATCCGCAGCAACCTGGAAGGGTTGCTGGCGGCGCTCTGCGAAGACCCCGCGCGGCCCCTGGGCGCTATCGGCCTGGTCACCGGCCAGGCACTGGCGGCACCGGCGGTCGAGCCGTTGCCTGCGCCGGTGCCGGTGCACGAGCGCATCGGCCAGTGGGCCGCTCGGGACAGTGAGCAGACGGCGGTCATCTTCGACGGCCAGCGATTCAGCTACGGCCAGATCGATGCCCGGGCCAATCGCCTGGCCCATGCCCTGGTCGCCGAAGGCGTCGGGCCCGAGGTGCGGGTGGGCGTCGCCTTGCCCCGTAGCGAGCAGATGATTGTCGCCCTGCTGGCGGTGCTCAAGGCGGGCGGTGCCTACGTGCCGCTGGACGCGAGCTATCCCCGGGAGCGCTTGAGCTACCTGATGGACGATTCGGGCATCGCCCTGTTGCTCAGCGATTCGTGCCTGGACGCGGTGCTGCCGACCCGGGCCAACCTCCATGTGCTGGCGCTGGATCGATTGGACCTGGATGCCCAGCCGAGCACCGCGCCCCAGGTGGCGGTGCAACCGGAGAACCTCGCCTACGTCATCTACACCTCCGGTTCCACCGGTTTGCCCAAGGGGGTGGGCGTGGCCCACGGCGCCCTGGCGATGCACTGCCAGGCCATCGGCCAGCGCTATGAAATGAGCGCGGCCGATTGCGAGTTGCACTTCATGTCGTTCGCCTTCGACGGCGCCCACGAGCGCTGGCTGACGCCGTTGACCCACGGCGCACGGCTGTTGATTCGCGACGACAGCCTGTGGACCGCCGAGCAAACCTTCAACGCCCTGCATGAACACGGCGTGACGGTGGCCGCGTTCCCGCCGGTGTACTTGCAGCAACTGGCCGAGCACGCCGAGCAACAGGGCAACCCACCGCCGGTGCGGGTCTATTGCTTCGGCGGGGATGCCGTGCCGGTGGCGAGTTTCGAGCTGGCCCGGCGCGCGCTCAAGCCGCGCTACATCATCAACGGCTACGGCCCGACCGAAACGGTGGTCACGCCGCTGATCTGGAAGGCCGGTGCCAAGCAGGCGTGCGGCGCGGCGTATGCCCCCATCGGCACACTCGTGGGGCAGCGTCGCGGCTACGTGCTGGATCGTGACCTCAACCCCTTGCCGGTCGGGGTGGCGGGCGAGTTGTACCTTGGCGGGGCGCTGGCCCGGGGTTACCTGGGGCGCGCCGGCGGCACGGCCGAGCGCTTCGTCGCCGACCCGTTCAGCGCCGACGGTGCTCGCCTGTACCGCACGGGCGACCTGGTGCGGCAGCGCGAGGATGGCACCCTCGATTACCTGGGCCGTATCGACCAGCAGGTGAAAATCCGAGGGTTCCGCATCGAGCCGGGGGAAATCGAGGCCCGCCTCAAGCAACTGCCGGGTGTCCGTGACGCGGCGGTGGTGGCGCGCGATGGCGCCAGCGGCAAGCAATTGATCGGCTATGTGCTGCCTGGCGCGACTATGCCGGACACCGGCTGCGAGGGCTTGCGCGAGCAACTCAAGGCGAGCCTGCCGGACTACATGGTGCCGGCCCACCTGATGCTGCTCGACCGCCTGCCACTGACCCCCAACGGCAAGCTCGACCGCAAGGCGCTGCCAGACCCGGGCGCCGAACAATCGCGCCAGGGCTACGTCGCACCGGACAGCGAGCTTGAAAAAGCCTTGGTGGACATCTGGCAGGAGGTGCTGAAGGTCGAGCGTGTGGGGGTGACCGATCACTTCTTCGAACTGGGCGGCGACTCGATCCTCAGCCTGCAAGTGGTGGCGCGCAGCCGGGGGCTCAAGGCCCAAGGGTTGAACCTGAAACTGCGCGACCTGATGCAGAAGCCGACCATCGCCCAATTGGTGGCAGGCCTGCAGGGCGGGGTGTCGTCGCCGTCCACGGTGTTGGCGATGAACGCCGAGGTGCGGGGCACGGCGCCGCTGTTCTGCATCCATGCCGGGTTCGGCACGGTGTTCGACTATGAGCCGCTGGCCCGGCGCTTGAGCGGTGTGCGCCAGGTACTGGCGGTGCAGTCGGCGATGCTGCTGGACCCGGCGTGGCGCGATGCGTCGCTGCCGGCGATGGCCAACGCCTACGTGGCCCAGATCCGCGCGCGGCAGCCCCAGGGGCCGTATTCGCTGCTGGGCTGGTCCCTGGGCGGCACCCTGGCGCTGCTGATGGCCGCGCAGTTGGAGCGGGAAGGGCAGCAGGTCGAGTTTGTCGGCCTGGTCGACAGCTTCGTGCCCTCGGCCGCAGCGGACCGCGATGCCGTGGATGACTGGCGCGCCGACCTGCGGGACTTCGTGCGGGTGACATTGCCCGACGCCCGCTTGCCGGAGCCGGTCGCGGGCGAGGAGACGGCGGCGAATCTGCGCAGCTTGCTGGCGGCAGCGATGACCGGCGATGGCGTTGGCTCCGCCTACCTGGCCTTGGGCGTCGATGAGCTGGCCCATGTCTTCAGCGTCGCCCGACGTCTCAAGCATTTGTCGCTGCAACTGGATCGTTGCCCGCCGGTGGCGGTGGAACCGACCTGCTGGTGGACGCCGGGGCGCGAAGCCGAAGGGCTGGCGCTGGCGGCGCAACTGGGGCAGCCGGTGGAGGGGGAGCGGATCGATTGCGGTCACTTCCAGATTCCCCGGGATGAACGGTTCCTCGCCAGGGCTGAAGAAATCCTTGCCCAGCTCGTTGAATCAGAAGTCTTGTCCTGAACCTGTCGCCGGTCGGGCGTGGTGCCCGGCCGGCGTGGAGAGTGTGCCCCATGTCGTTGAACCCTGATATCGCTGCATTCCTGGAACTGGTCGGCCATGGTCGCGCCAGCGGAAAACAGGTGCCCATGCACCAGATGAGCCCGGACCAGGCCCGAGAACAATTCGACCAGTCGTCGCGGTTGATGGACGCCGGTGGCGAGGCGCTGGAGGTCGTCGAGCCCGTGCAGGTCCCGACCCGCGACGGCGCCCGGCTGGCGGCCCGGCTGTACAGCGATCGACCGCTGGGGCCGGGGCCGGCCCGACCGGCGCTGCTGTATTTCCACGGCGGCGGCTATGTGGTGGGGAGTCTCGACTCCCATGATTCGCTGTGCCGCAACCTGGCGGCGATGGCCGACTGCGTAGTGGTGTCGGTGGCCTATCGGCGGGCGCCGGAGTTTCGTTTTCCCACCGCTGTCGAGGATGCCCTGGACGCCTGGACGTGGCTGGTGGCCGAGTCAGGCAGGCTCGGCATCGATCCCCGGCGCCTGGCCGTGGGCGGCGACAGCGTCGGCGGCAGCCTGGCCACGGTGCTGGCGGCGCAACCGTTGGCGAATGCGCCGCTGTTGCAGGTGCTGATCTATCCGGTGACGGATGCCAGTCGCGGCAGGCCGTCCATCGAACGCTACGGCGAGGGGCATCTGCTGGAAAAGGCCTCGCTGGAATGGTTCTACAGCCATTACCAGCGCACCCCCGGCGACCGCCACGACCCGCGCTTCTCGCCGCTGCTGGGCGACCTCCCGGCCGACCTGCCGCCGGTGCTGTTGATCCTCGCCGAATGCGATCCGCTGCATGACGAAGGTGTGGCGTATGCGCAGCATCTGCAACAGGCCGGGGTGGCGGTTGAACTCAAGGTGTATGCCGGCATGACCCATGACTTTCTGCGCATGGGCGCCATCGTCGACGACGCCGAAGCAGCCCAGCAACACATCGCCCAGCGATTGAGGGCGGTGTTCGCCCCCTGACCAGACGCCCCGGCATCCAGTGTGGGAGCGAGCCTGCTCGCGAAGGCGGCGATACAGTCGACATCACGGGTTCAGGCACACCGCTATCGCGAGCAGGCTCGCTCCCACAAGGGGATCTGGTGTGGCCCGGGAAATTGTGTCCTGGCCAGATCCCCTGTGGGAGCGAGCTTGCTCGCGAAGGCGGCGGCACAGTCGACATCACTGGATCAGGGGGCACGAACCCTCGGCCACCCCCAGGTCCCCCTGGGGGGCAGCCTGGAGGGGTCAGAGCACCGAGGCGGTCTGGGGCAGTTTTGGTTGGCGGTACAGGTCCAGCAGGACCTGGTCCAGGACGGACGAAGCGCCCCAGGGTTTCGGGTCGTTGAGGATGGCCACCACGGCCCAGGTGTTGCCATTGACGTCGCGGCTGAAGCCGGCGATGGCGCGGACGGTGTTCAGGGTGCCGGTCTTGATGTGGGCTTCGCCGGCCATGGCGGTGGTCTTGAGGCGCTTGCGCATGGTGCCGTCGGTGCCGGCAATCGGCATCGAGCTGATGTACTCGGCGGCATATGGGCTGCGCCAGGCGGCCTGCAGCATCGCCGCCATCTCCCGGGCGCTGACCCGTTCGGCGCGGGACAGGCCGGAGCCGTTCTCCATCACCAGGTGCGGCGCGGTGATCCCTTTCTTGGCCAGCCACTGGCGCACGACCCGCTGCGCGGCCTTGGCGTCGTCACCGTCGGCTTCGTTGCGAAACTGTGCGCCCAGGCTCAGGAACAGCTGCTGGGCCATGGTGTTGTTACTGTATTTGTTGATGTCACGGATGATCTCCGCGAGGTCCGGCGAAAATGCCCGGGCCAGCAGCTTGGCGCTGCTCGGGGTCGCGGCGAGGCGATCCTTGCCCTGGATGCTGCCGCCCAGTTCCTTCCAGATGGCTCGCACGGCGCCGGCGGTGTAGGTGGCGTGGTCCAGCAGCGACAGGTAGGTCTGGGAACTGCACCCCTCGCCGAGCTGGCCGCCGACGGTCACGGTCACGCTGCCGTCCGCCTGGGGCACCGGGTTGTAGCGCACGCCGCCGGTGCATTGCTTGCCGTTGATCGCCTTGACCTGGTTGTCGATGCGAATGCTGGCGATCGGCGGTTCTACCGAGACCAGCACCCGGCCGGCGTCATTGCGGGCGACGAAACGCAACGCCTTGAGGTTGACCAGCAGGGCGTCGGGCTTGACCAGGAACGGCTTGTTCTCGTCGTTGCCGTCGTCGTTGAACTCGGGCAACTGCGGCTGGATGAAGAAGCCGCGGTCCAGCACCAGGTCGCCGGTGACCTGTTGCACGCCATTGGCCCGCAGGTCGCGCATCAGCAGCCAGAGCTTTTCCATGTTCAGCTTGGGGTCACCGCCGCCCTTGAGGTACAGGTTGCCGTTGAGGATCCCGCCGTTGAGGGTGCCATCGGTGTAGAACTCGGTTTTCCACTGGTGATTGGGGCCGAGCATCTCCAGGGCCGCGTAGGTGGTCACCAGTTTCATGGTGGACGCCGGGTTGACCGAGACGTCGGCGTTGTACACGGTCGGGGTGCCGGGGCCGTTGAGCGGCAGCATCACCAGGGACAAGGCATTGTCTTGCAGTTTGCTGGTCTTGAGGGCCTTCTGCACGTTGGGCGACAAGGCGGTGTTGATCGTGGCGGCGCTGGTGGAAGCGGGGAGGGCCAGGGGAAGAAGAAGGCTGGCCAGAAGCAGTGGACGCAAAGATTTGATCATTGAAATAAAACCCTACAGGCGAGGGGGAAAAGACGAGGGCATGAAAATGAACGCCCTCAACGGTCATGAAAGTGTCGGCATTATGCCCCAAGCCGCAGCGACTTGGCCCGTACCCGAGCCCTTCGACACGCTATTTTTTTCCGATGGTCGACCCATACGCCCGAACAGTCGGGCAATTGCCGCACCAAGCTGGTAAAGTGCCGGCCGTTATTACTTATGAGGATTGTTCCAATGGCGACTAACCGTTCCCGGCGTCTGCGCAAAAAGCTGTGCGTGGATGAATTTCAAGAGCTGGGTTTCGAATTGAACCTGGATTTCAAGGACGATCTGGCCGACGAAGCCATCGACACTTTCCTCGACGACTTCCTCAAGCAAGCCATGGAAGCCAATGGCCTGGGCTATGTCGGCGGTGACGACTACGGCCTGGTTTGCCTGCAGAAGCGTGGCTCGGTTTCCGAAGAGCAGCGTGCGGCCGTCGAGGCCTGGCTCAAGGCCCGTCCTGAGCTGACCAGCGTCGAAGTCAGCCCGCTGATGGACGTGTGGTACCCGGAAAAGCCGATCAACGCCAAGGCGTGATGATCCAAGCCGGCAGCCCCTGGGGGCGCCGGCTTTTTTGTGCCTGGCGGTTGGGTTTCCGGTGGCCTTCAGGCCGTTATCGCGAGCAGGCTCGCTCCCACAAGGGGAGATGAATCGCATCCTTCTACTGTGGGAGCGAGCTTGCTCGCGATGCTTTTCAAAGCGTTCAAGCGTTGCGCCAGTTCAGGACCAGCAAGGTCAGCACCCCCGCCACGATCCCCCAGAACGCCGAACCGATGGAGAACAGCGTCATCCCCGACGCCGTGACCATGAAGGTGATCAGCGCCGCTTCTCGTTCCTTCACTTCGCTCATGGCGATACTCAAGCCATTGATGATCGAGCCGAACAGCGCCAGGGCCGCGATGGACAGCACCAGTTCCTTGGGCAGCGCCGCGAACAACGCCGCCAGCGTGGCGCCGAACACCCCGGCGATGCCGTAGAAGATCCCGCACCAGACGGCGGCGGTGTAGCGCTTGTTGCGATCCTCGTGGGCGTGGGGGCCGGTGCAGATGGCGGCGCTGATGGCCGCCAGGTTGATGCCATGGGAGCCGAACGGCGCCAGCAGCAATGAGGCGATGCCGGTGCTGGTGATCAGCGGCGAGGCGGGGACGGTGTAGCCGTCGGCCCGCAACACGGCGATGCCGGGCATGTTCTGCGAGGTCATCGCCACGACGAACAGCGGGATGCCGATGCTGATGGTGGCGGCCAGGGAAAAGTGCGGCGTGGTCCAGACCGGCGTGGCGACTTCCAGGGCAAACCCGCTGAAGTCCAAGAGCCCGAGCAGGCCGGACAGCGCCGTGCCCACCAGCAGCGCCGCCAGCACCGCGTAGCGTGGCGACAGGCGCTTGACGATCAGGTAAGTGAAAAACATCCCCAGTACCAGGCCGGTGCGATGCTGGGTGGCGACGAAGATTTCGCTGCCGATCTTGAACAGGATGCCCGCCAGCAACGCCGCCGCCAGCGACGCCGGGATGCGCTTGACCAGGCGCTCGAAACTGCCGGTCAGGCCGCAGATCGTCACCAGCACCGCGCAGGTGATGTAGGCGCCGATGGCCTCGCCATAGCTCACGCCACCCAGGCTGGTGATCAACAGTGCCGCGCCGGGTGTCGACCAGGCGATGGTGATCGGCGTGCGGTAGCGCAGCGACAAGCCGATGGAGCACACGGCCATGCCGATGGAAATCGCCCAGATCCACGATGAAATCTGCCCGCTGGTCAGCCCCGCTGCCTGCCCGGCCTGGAACATCAGCACCAGGGAGCTGGTGTAGCCGGTCATCATCGCGATGAACCCGGCGACGATGGCCGAAGGCGAGGTGTCGGCGAGCGGACGAAGTGGCGTGGTCGTGACTTCGGTCATGGTGGGCGGCGGTCCTTGTTATAGATTGACTGGGCTGGGCGGCGCCACAGGTGTTCGGTTTAAAGCCTAAACTCAACGCGCTGGCCGATTGCAATACAGCCATGCCCGCAAACAGCCGTACAGTCGTGTTGCCATCAGAGGTTGTGTACAATCGAGGTGTTTTTTACGCGATACTTGCCAGCGACCTGCTGTGCCGTATTACAGTCACGGTCAATTCGCCGCAGTTTTCCCGACTCGAGTGCCCATGAACGAACAGTTGCAGCCCCTCAAGAAACAACCGCGAGCCGGTAAAGCCGGTCGCAGCGGTACCCAGGACGATATCGTCTATGCGCATATCTTCGAGGCCATTCTCGAACAGCGCCTGGCGCCCGGCACGAAGTTGAGCGAAGAGGCACTGGGGGAGATTTTCGGGGTCAGCCGCACGATCATTCGTCGGGCGCTGTCACGCCTGGCCCATGAAGGGGTGGTGCTGCTGCGGCCCAATCGCGGCGCCGTGGTCGCCAGCCCGAGTGTCGAGGAGGCGCGCCAGGTGTTCATGGCCCGGCGCTTGGTGGAGCGGGCCATCACCGAGCTGGCGGTGCAACACGCCACCGCCGAGCAGTTGGCCGAGCTGCGGCAGATGGTCAACGACGAGCGCGACAGCTTCTCCCGTGGCGACCGTGGCGCCGGCATCCGCCTGTCGGGCGAATTCCACCTCAAGCTGGCCGAAGCGGCGAAGAATGCGCCGCTGATCAGTTTCCAGCGCAGCCTGGTGTCCCAGACCTCGCTGATCATCGCCCAGTACGAAAGCGGCAACCGTTCCCACTGTTCCTATGATGAACACACCCAGTTGATCGACGCCATCGAGGCGCGCGACGCGACGCTGGCGGTGGACCTGATGATGCACCACATGGACCACATCGACAGCAAGCTCAACCTCGACGAGGAAAGTGCCTCGGATGATCTGCATGCGGTGTTCTCGCATTTGCTGCAGAGCAAGAAGCCGGGGCGGTCGACGGCCAAGCTGTGAGGGGTTGAATCAGTCATACCGCTAATCGCGAGCAAGCTCGCTCCCACAGGGGCTATGTGAACGACACACATCCACTGTGGGAGCGAGCTTGCTCGCGATAGCGATTCAACAGCCAATAAGCCTCTAGCGCTGATGCACCAACCGGCCAGCCGCATACGTCTGCGCCACCGTCCGGTCATCCCCCAGGGTCATCAGCACGAACAACCGCTCGGCAATGTCCTTGGCCTGCTTGAGACGATAGCCCAGCAGCGGCGTCGCGTTGTAGTCGAGCACCAGGAAATCCGCGTCGGTGCCCGGTTGCAAAGTCCCGATCCTGTCCTCCAGGCGCAGGGCCCTGGCGCCGCCGAGCGTGGCCAGGTACAGCGACTTGAACGGGCTCAAGCGGGCGCCCTGCAACTGCATCACCTTGTACGCTTCATTCAGCGTCTGCAGCAGTGAAAAACTGGTGCCTCCCCCTACGTCCGTGCCCAGGCCGACGTTCACCTTGTGCTTCTCGGCCATGGGCAGGTTGAACAGGCCGCTGCCCAGGAAGAAGTTCGAGGTCGGGCAGAAGGCGATGGCCGAGCCGGTTTCGGCCAGTCGCGCGCATTCGTCATCGCACAAATGCACGCCATGGGCGAACACCGAGCGCTCGCCGAGCAGTTGGTAGTGGTCGTAGACGTCCAGGTAACCCTTGCGCTCGGGAAACAGCTCCTTGACCCACTGCACTTCCTGCAGGTTTTCACTGATGTGGGTCTGCATGTACAAATCCGGGTATTCGCCCAGCAACTGGCCGGCCAGGGTCAATTGTTCCGGGGTGCTGGTGGGGGCGAAGCGGGGCGTCACGGCGTAATGCAGGCGGCCCTTGCCGTGCCAGCGCTCGATCAGCGCCTTGCTCTGGGTGTAGCTGGATTCGGCGGTGTCGACCAGGTAGTCCGGGGCATTGCGGTCCATCATCACTTTGCCGGCGATCATCCGCAGGTCGAGCTGCTCGGCCACTTCGAAAAATGAATTCACCGATTGCGGGTGCACACTGCCGAACACCAGCGCCGTGGTGGTGCCATTGCGCAGCAGTTCCTTGACGAAAATATCGGCCACCTTATCGGCGTGGGCCTTGTCGGCGAACTGGCTTTCGCAAGGGAACGTATAGGTATTGAGCCAATCCAGCAGTTGCTCGCCGTAGGCCCCCACCATGCCGGTCTGCGGCAGATGGATGTGCGTATCGATGAAGCCCGGGGTGATCAGGGCGTCCGGGAAATGGTTGATGTCGATGTCCGCCGCCAGGGTCGGCAGCAGGTCGCTGGCGTGGCCGATGGCGCTGATCTGGCCGTTTTCCACCACCAGCAAGCCGTCCTCGAAGTATTCATAGGAGGCCTCGATGCCGACTTCGGCGGGGTCGGCGAGGCTGTGGAGCAGGGCGGAGCGGTAGGCTTTGCGTGTCAGGGGCATGGGGGTTCTCAACGAGGGTTCAACGGTTCGCCTGGCTGCGGCGCGAGGCCGGCAGCAGCTTGGCAATCGGTTCGGCGCGGGCGGTGTGCTGGCCGAAGTCGGCGTTATAGGTGGCGATGATTTCGCCGGCGATGGAGATGGCGATTTCCACAGGCAACTTGCCTTTGACCTCACCAATGCCCATCGGGCAACGCAGGCGTTGCAAGGTGGCGCTGTCGAAGCCGCGATCGCGCAGGCGATGTTCGAACTTGACCCGCTTGGTCTTCGAACCGATCAGGCCGAAGTAGGCGAAGTCGTTGCGCTTGAGGATCGCGGCGCTCAATTCCAGGTCGAGCTGGTGGTTGTGGGTCATGACGATGCAATAACTGTCGGCGGGCAGCTCGTCGACTTCATCCAGCGGCTCGTCGGTGACGATCTTGCGCACGCCGTGGGGCAGGTGCTCGGGAAACTCGGCTTCCCGCGAGTCGATCCAGTGGACCTTGCAGGGCAGGCTCGCCAGCAACGGCACCAGGGCGCGGCCGACATGGCCGGCGCCGAACACGGCAATCTGCGCCTGCACCTGGCCCATGGGTTCGAACAGCAACACCGTCACGCCGCCGCAGCACTGGCCGAGGCTGGCGCCGAGGCTGAAGCGCTCCAGGTGGGTGGCCTGCTGGCCGCTGGCAAGCATCTGCCGGGCGATCTCCATGGCCTTGTATTCCAGGTGCCCACCGCCGATGGTGTCGAACGTCTGGCTGGCACTGATGACCATCTTCGAACCGGCGTTGCGCGGGGTGGAGCCCAGCTCTTCGATGATCGTTACCAGCACGCAGGGTTCGCCGCGGGTTTGCAGGTCGGCGAGGGCGCTGATCCAGTTGTACATATTTCACCTCAACATTTCTGTTGTCTGTTCGGGCCTCATCGCGAGCAAGCTCAGCTCCCACAGGGATCTTGTTAACCCTGAGATCCCTTGTGGGAGCCGAGCTTGCTCGCGATAGCCGCGCCGCGGTCTTAGAGCGCAGCCAACTCGGTTTCAACAGGCTCAGCCGCAACCGCCCTCAACCCCCGCATCTGCTCACACCCCCACAACACCCGCTCCGGTGTCGCCGGGGCGTCGATCCGCGGTTGGTGCCGGTAATCCCCCAGGCTGGCCACCGCGTCCTTGATGGCGCACCACGCGGCGATGCCGAGCATGAACGGCGGTTCGCCCACGGCCTTGGAGTGGAACACGGTGTCTTCGGGGTTCTTGCGGTTTTCCACCAGCTTGACCCGCAGGTCCAGCGGCATGTCGGCCACGGCCGGGATCTTGTAGCTGGCCGGGCCGTTGGTCATCAGCTTGCCCTTGTCGTTCCACACCAGCTCTTCCATGGTCAGCCAGCCCATGCCCTGGATGAAACCGCCTTCGACCTGGCCGATGTCGATGGCCGGGTTCAGCGAGGCGCCGACGTCGTGGAGGATGTCGGTGCGCAGCATCTTGTACTCGCCGGTGAGGGTATCGACGATCACCTCGGCACACGCCGCGCCATAGGCGTAGTAATAGAACGGCCGGCCCCGGGCCTGGCTGCGGTCGTAGTAGATTTTCGGGGTCTTGTAGAAGCCGGTGCTCGACAACGAGACCTGGGCGAAATACGCCTGCTGGACCAGCGCTTCGAAGGTCAGGATGTGATCGCGCACCCGCACATGGCCGTTGTGGAAGACCACGTCCTCCTCGCTGACCTTGTACTGCCGCGCGGCGAACTCCACCAGGCGCCGCTTGATGATCTCGGCGGCATTCTGCGCCGCCTTGCCGTTGAGGTCGGCACCGCTGGAGGCGGCGGTGGGCGAGGTGTTCGGTACCTTGTCGGTGTTGGTCGCGGTGATCTGCACCCGGTCCATTTCCACCTGGAACACCTCGGCCACCACTTGGGCGACCTTGGTGTTCAGGCCCTGGCCCATTTCGGTGCCGCCGTGGTTCAAGTGAATGCTGCCGTCGGTGTAGACATGGATCAACGCACCTGCCTGGTTGAGAAAGCTGGCGGTGAACGAGATGCCAAACTTCACTGGCGTCAACGCCAGGCCCTTTTTCAGGATCGGGCTGCCTGCGTTATAGCGGCGGATCGCTTCGCGGCGCTCGGCGTACTGGCTGCTGTGTTCAAGCTCGGCGGTCATTTCCTCGAGCATGTTGTGCTCGACGGTCTGGTAGTAGTGGGTGACGTTGCGCTCGGTTTTGCCGTAGTAGTTGGCCTTGCGCACGGCCAGCGGATCGAGCCCCAGGTGCCGGGCGATGGCGTCCATGACTTCCTCGATGGCCACCATGCCCTGGGGGCCGCCGAAACCGCGATAGGCGGTATTGGACGCGGTGTTGGTCTTGCACCGATGGCCGTTGATGGTGGCGTCGCCCAGGTAGTAGGCATTGTCGGCGTGGAACATCGCCCGGTCGACGATCGAGGCCGACAGGTCCGGCGAGCAGCCGCAGTTGCCGGCCAGTTCCAGGGCGATGCCGTGCAGGCGCCCGGTGCTGTCGAAGCCCACGTCGTATTCGATGTAGAAGGGGTGGCGCTTGCCGGTCATCAGCATGTCCTCGACCCGGGGCAGGCGCATCTTGGTCGGCTGGCCGGTGAGGTGCGCGACCACGGCGCACAGGCACGCCGGGCTGGCGGCCTGGGTTTCCTTGCCTCCGAAGCCGCCGCCCATGCGACGCATGTCCACCACGACTTTGTTCATCGACACGCCCAGCACTTCGGCCACCAGTTTCTGCACTTCGGTGGGGTTCTGGGTCGAGCAGTAGACGAGCATGCCGCCGTCTTCGGTGGGCATCACCGAAGAGATCTGGGTCTCCAGGTAGAAGTGTTCCTGGCCGCCAATGTGCAACGAGCCCTGGATGCGATGATCGGCGCTTGCCAGGGCCGTGGCCGAATCACCGCGCTGGTGGGTGTGGCTGTCGAGCACGAAGTGGCGCTTGCGCAGGGCTTCGACCACGTCCAGCACCGGTTCCAGGGCCTCGTACTCGACAATGGCCGCCATCGCCGCCCGGCGCGCGGTGTCCAGGTCCCTGGCGGCGACGGCCAGCACCGGTTGGCCGACGAACTGCACATCGTCGATCGCCAGCAGTGGGTCGCCGGGTAGCAAGGGACCGATGTCCTTGAGGCCCGGGATGTCTGCGTGGGTGATCACGATGCGCACGCCTTCGAAGGCGTAGCAGGGCGCGGTATCGATCTTCAGGATGCGCGCGTGGGCACGGTCCGAGAGCCGCGCATAGACGTGCAACTGGTTGGGGAATTCGAGACGGTCGTCGATGTACTGTGCCTCGCCGGACACATGCTTGGCGGCGCTGTCGTGCTTGACGCTGCGGCCCACCCCGGTAGCCAGGTCGCGGGCGAACAGCTCGGCCAGTTCGGCTTGGGTCTTCTCTACGGCGTGATGGTTAGACATAAGCGGTCACCCGGGTCTCGATGTGCGGCGTTTGCAGTTCGATGAAGTATTTACGCAGCAGGTTGCGGGCGCTGAGCAGGCGGTATTCCTTGCTGGCGCGGAAGTCCGACAGCGGCGTGAAGTCTTCGGCCAGGGCTGCGCAGGCGCGCTCGACGGTGCTGTCGTTCCACTGGGCGCCGATCAGGGCCGCTTCACAGTGCTTGGCACGCTTGGGTGTCGCAGCCATGCCGCCGAAGGCCACCCGGGCATCGCGGACCACGCCGTTGTCGATGCGCAGGTTGAACGCCGCGCAGACCGCGGAAATGTCGTCGTCCAGGCGCTTGGACACCTTGTAGGCGCGAAACGCCTGCTCGGCGCTGGCCCGGGGCACGATGATCTTCTCGATGAATTCGCTTTCCTGGCGGGCGGTCACCCGGTAGTCGATGAAATAGTCTTCCAACGCCAGGGTCCGGCGGACCTGGCCCTTGCACAGGACGAGCTGCGCGCCGAGGGCGATCAGCAGGGGCGGCGAGTCGCCAATCGGCGAGGCGTTGCCGATGTTGCCGCCCAGGGTGCCCTGGTTGCGTATCTGCAACGAGGCGAAGCGCTGCAGCAGGTCGCCGAAGTCCGGGTACTCGGCGTTCAGCGCTTCGTAGCAGTCGGACAGCGAGGTGGCCGCGCCGATTTCCAGGCGATCGTCGAAGCGTTCGACGCGCTTGAGCTCGGCGACGTTGCCGACGTAGATCATCACCGGCAAGGTGCGGTGGAACTGGGTGACTTCCAGGGCCAGGTCGGTGCCGCCGGCCAGCAGGCGCGCCTGGGGGTAGGCGTCGTAGAGCTCGGCCAGGTCGGCCACGGTCAGCGGCACCAGGCAGCGCTTGTCGCCGCTGTTGAGCTCGCCGGTTTGCGTCGGGGCGATGGCCTTGAGGTGGGCGATGGTCTGCGCCTGGCGAGCGTCGAACTGGTCCGGTTGCTTGCCGCAGCAGGCCTGTTCGGCGGCGGCCAGGATCGGCCGGTAGCCGGTGCAGCGGCACAGGTTGCCGGCCAGGGCTTCATGGGCCTTGTGGGCGTCGGGATGTTCGCTGTTCTTTTGCAGGGCGAACAGCGACATGACGAAGCCCGGCGTGCAGAAGCCGCACTGCGAGCCGTGGCAGTCGACCATCGCCTGCTGGACGCTGTGCAACTGGCCCTGGTGCTTGAGGTCTTCGACGCTGATCAACTGCTTGCCATGCAGCGACGAGACGAAGGTCAGGCAGGAATTGAGGCTGCGATAGCGAAGGCTCTCGCCACCGTTGGCGTCGGTGTGCAACTCGCCTACCACCACGGTGCACGCGCCACAATCGCCACTGGCGCAGCCTTCCTTGGTACCGGATTTGCCGAGGTGTTCGCGCAGGTATTCGAGCACGGTCAGGTTCGGGTCCAGGACGTGCTCGCTACGGAGTTCCTGGTTGAGTAAAAACTGGATCACGGAAGGCCTCGCAGACTCATTATTGTTGTATCGACGTGGGCCGAATTTAGCAGGTCTGACTTTTCGGTCAATGATTTTCTGACTTAAAGGTCAGGAAAAATTCGCTTTGTCGATAAGCAACGCTCTATGGACACTGTAGAACCCTGTGGGAGCCGAGCTTGCTCGCGATGACGGCGGTACATTCAGTATGGATGCAAGCTGACAGACCGCTATCGCGAGCAAGCTCGCTCCCACAGGTTCTTCCACGGGTTCTGTTTCAGGATGAGGCTCAAACTTTTTGCTTATATCGTGCCAAAAACCCGGTGCAGGCCCTGCGCCATGACGTAGCGAGTGCGCTACACTGCGCCGCTTGTGCAAATCGAAGAGTTTGAAGGACAACCATGACGTTCAAGGCCCCGGACAGCCTCGCCGAGCAAATCGCCCACCATCTCGCCGAGCGCATCATTCGCGGTGAAATGAAGCCGGGAGAGCGCATCCAGGAGCAGAAGGTCACGCTGGCGCTCAACGTCAGCCGCGGTTCGGTCCGCGAGGCCTTGCTGATCCTGGAACGGCGCCACCTGGTCGCGATCCTGCCGCGCCGTGGCGCCCACGTCACCGAACTCACCGAACACAAGGTGCGCAGCCTCTGCACCCTGATGAGCGAGCTGTACATCCTGCTGGGCAACGCCGTGGCCCACGGCTGGCAGCAACCGGCCGACATGGCGCCCTTCGTGGCGATCCAGCAGCGCCTGACGGACGCCTTCCAGCGCCAGGACATCCGCACTTTCGTCGATGAAAGCTTCAGCGTGATGCGCGCGGCGTACCCGTTCGCCAACAACCCGTACTTGCAGGAAACCGTCGAGAACCTGCAGCCGGCCATGAGCCGTGCCTATTTCCTGGCGCTGGACCAGCGCAAGGCCGAGATGAGCGAGTTCCTCGACCTGTTCCAGCGCCTGCTCGTCGCCGTGCTCGCCCGTGATTTGCCGCAGATCCGCATCGTGCTGACGGCCTATGCCCAGCGCAGCTGCGACCTGGTGGTTTCTGCCCTGACGGCGGCCTGACGTGCGACTCAAGTGCATCAAGTTGGCGGGGTTCAAGTCCTTCGTCGACCCGACCACGGTGAACTTCCCCAGCAACATGGCGGCGGTGGTCGGGCCCAATGGCTGCGGCAAGTCGAACATCATCGACGCCGTGCGCTGGGTGATGGGCGAGAGCTCGGCCAAGAACCTGCGTGGCGAGTCGATGACCGACGTCATCTTCAACGGCTCCACCAGTCGCAAGCCGGTCAGCCAGGCCAGCATCGAGCTGGTCTTCGATAACTCCGACAGCACCCTGGTGGGCGAATACGCGGCCTATGCGGAGATTTCCATTCGTCGCAAAGTGACCCGCGACAGCCAGAACAGCTATTTCCTCAATGGTGCCAAGTGCCGGCGCCGGGACATCACCGATATCTTCCTGGGTACCGGCCTGGGCCCGCGCAGCTACTCGATCATCGAGCAAGGCATGATCTCCAAGCTGATCGAGGCCAAGCCCGAGGACCTGCGCAACTTCATCGAAGAAGCCGCGGGCATTTCCAAATACAAGGAGCGGCGCCGCGAAACGGAAAACCGTATCCGCCGTACCCACGAAAACCTCGCCCGCCTGACCGACCTGCGCGAAGAGCTCGAACGCCAGCTCGAACGCCTGCACCGCCAGGCCGAGGCGGCCAGGAAGTACCAGGAATACAAGGGCGAGGAGCGCCAGCTCAAGGCCCAGCTCTCGGCCCTGCGCTGGCAGGCGTTGAACGAACAGGTTGGCCAGCGCGAGGCGGTCATCGGCAACCAGGAGGTCAGCTTCGAAGCGCTGGTGGCCGAGCAGCGCAACGCCGACGCGGCCATCGAACGGCTGCGGGACGGGCACCATGATCTGTCCGAGCGCTTCAATCTGGTGCAAGGGCGTTTCTATTCCGTAGGCGGCGACATCGCCCGGGTCGAGCAGAGCATCCAGCACGGCCAGCAGCGGCTGCGCCAGTTGCAGGATGATCTGAAGGAGGCCGAGCGCGCGCGCCTGGAAACCGAATCCCACCTGGGCCACGACCGTACGCTGTTGTTGACCCTCGGCGAAGAGCTGGAGCGGCTTACCCCTGAGCAGGAAATCACCAGCGCCGCCGCCGAGGAAGCCGCCGCGGCCCTGGAGGAAGCCGAACTGACCATGCACGGCTGGCAGGAGCAGTGGGACAGTTTCAACCTGGCCTCGGCCGAGCCGCGGCGCCAGGCGGAGGTTCAGCAGTCGCGCATCCAGCAACTGGAAACCAGCATGGAGCGCCTGGCCGAGCGCCAGCGCCGTCTCGCCGAGGAGCGTGCCTTGCTGGCGGCGGACCCGGAAGACGCGGCGATCCTGGACTTGAGCGAGCAACTGGCGACCAGCGAAGCCACCCTCGAAGACTTGCAGGCCAGCGAGGACGCCCAGGTCGAGCGGCTCGAACAACTGCGCCAGGCCTTGCAACTGGCCTTGCACAACCAGCAGCAGGCCCAGGGCGAGCTGCAGCGCCTCAACGGCCGGCTCGCCTCGCTGGAGGCCTTGCAGCAGGCCGCGCTGGATCCCGGCACGGGCACCGCCGAATGGCTGCGCGACCAGCACCTGGCCGAGCGCCCGCGCCTGGCCGAAGGTTTGAAAGTCGATGCCGGCTGGGAACTGGCGGTGGAAACCGTGCTCGGCGCCGACCTGCAAGCGGTGTTGGTGGACGACTTCGCCGGCTTCGACCTGTCGGGTTTCAGCCAGGGCGACCTGCGCCTGCTGAGCCCGGCGGCCGATGGCGTGCGCGTGCCCGGCAGCTTGCTGGACAAGGTCGAGGCCTTGGTCGATCTGTCGCCGTGGCTGGGCCAGGTCAAGCCGGTGGACAGCCTCGAACAGGCCTTGGCCCTGCGCGGGCAATTGGCGCCCGGCGAGACCTTGATCAGCCGCGACGGGTATTGGGTTGGCCGGCATTTCCTGCGGGTGCGCCGGGCCAGCGAAGCCGAGAGCGGGATGCTCGCCCGGGGCCAGGAAATCCAGCGCCTGGGCGAAGAGCGCGAAGAGCGCGAGGCCAACGTCGAGGCCCTGGAAAGCGAATTGCAGAACTTGCGGGCGCAACAGCGCCAGCAGGAAAATGGCCGCGAACACCTGCGCCGGCTGTTGCAGGACGAAGCCCGCCAGCAGGGCGAGTTGAAGGCACAGCTGTCGGCGGGCAAGGCCAAGGTCGAACAATTGGCCCTGCGCCGCACGCGCCTGGAAGAAGAGATCGCCGAACTGAGCGAGCAACGCGCCCTGGAACATGAACAGGTCGGCGAGGCACGCCTGCAATTGCAGGAAGCCCTCGATGCCATGGCCCAGGACACCGAGCAGCGCGAATTACTGCTGGCCCAGCGCGACAGCCTGCGCGAGCGCCTGGACCGGGTGCGGCAAGAGGCGCGCCAGCACAAGGATCACGCTCATCAACTGGCCGTGCGCCTGGGCTCGCTCAAGGCCCAATACGATTCCACCCGCCAGGCGCTGGAACGCCTGGAAATGCAGTCCGAGCGCCTGACCGAAAAACGTGAGCAACTGAGCCTCAATCTGGAGGAGGGCGAGGCGCCGCTGGAAGAGCTGCGCCTCAAGCTCGAGGAGTTGCTCGACAAGCGCATGACCGTCGACGAGGAACTCAAGACCGCGCAGATTGCCCTGGAAGACGCCGACCGCGAGCTGCGCGATGCCGAGAAGCGCCGCAGCCAGGCCGAGCAGCAATCGCAGTTGATCCGCACCCAGATGGAACAGCAGCGCCTGGAGTGGCAAGCCCTGACCGTGCGTCGCAAAGCCTTGCAGGACCAATTGCAGGAAGACGGCTACGACCTCGACGGCGTGCTCGCCACGCTGGTGGCCGGTGCGAATGAAAAAGACGCCGAGGAAGAACTGGAGCGCATTGCCCTGCGCATCCAGCGCCTGGGGGCCATCAACCTGGCGGCCATCGACGAATACCAGCAACAGTCCGAACGCAAGCGCTACCTGGATGCGCAGAACGACGACCTGGTGGAAGCGCTGGAAACCCTGGAAAACGTCATCCGCAAGATCGACAAGGAAACCCGTAACCGCTTCAAGGATACCTTTGATCAGATCAACGGCGGTTTGCAGGCCCTTTTCCCAAAAGTTTTCGGTGGCGGCAGCGCCTACTTGGAACTGACGGGCGAAGATCTACTCGATACAGGGGTGACAATCATGGCGCGTCCTCCTGGCAAGAAGAACAGCACCATCCATTTGCTCTCCGGTGGTGAGAAGGCGTTGACTGCCCTGGCGCTGGTCTTTGCCATTTTCAAGCTGAACCCGGCGCCGTTCTGCATGCTCGACGAAGTCGACGCACCTTTGGATGACGCTAACGTAGGCCGTTACGCACGGCTGGTGAAGGAGATGTCCGAAACGGTGCAGTTCATCTACATCACCCACAACAAGATCGCCATGGAAATGGCCGACCAGTTGATGGGCGTGACCATGCACGAGCCCGGTTGCTCGCGGCTGGTGGCGGTGGATGTGGAGGAGGCCATGGCAATGGTGGATGCCTGAAGGAGCAGCCTGTAGGGCATTTACTTGGAGTGCTGTAGGTATTTTTTACCCTACGCCCTTCACAGATTGGCACGAGGCCATGCGACAGACGGTGTAAAGTTATCTTTGGTCGTGCTAGTTTAATGTCAATTTTTCGTGTGCGTGGGCAAAACGCCAGTCAGAACATAGAGTTGGCGCCACGTTTTAAAGCGGTTTGCGATTAGCTAAGCCCCTTATTTTTCAGCATTTTTATAGAGGCACGGGATTACATGGAAATCGGTCTGCGCGAGTGGCTGATCGTCATCGGCATCATTGTCATTGCCGGTATTCTTTTCGACGGCTGGCGCCGCATGCGCGGTGGCAAGGGGAAACTGAAGTTTCGCCTGGACCGCAGCCTGTCGAACCTGCCGGATGACGATGGCAATGCCGAACTGCTGGGCCCGCCCCGGGTGCTGGACACCCACAAGGAGCCGCAGCTGGATGAGCACGACCTGCCGTCGATGAGCGCCCCTGCGCGCGAGCCCCGGGAGCCCGGCTCCAAGCGTGGCAAGCGCAACAGCGAGCCGTCCCAGGGCGACCTGAACCTCAACCTGGACCTGGACGGCGGGCCGAGCCTGAATAGCCGCGACGATGATTTCCCGGACGAAAGCAAGGCCTCCAGCACCGACAAGGACCAGGCCCAGGCCGAGGAAGTGCTGGTGATCAGCGTGATTTGCCGCGACCCGGCCGGCTTCAAGGGCCCGGCGCTGCTGCAGAACATCCTGGAAAGCGGCCTGCGTTTCGGCGAGATGGACATTTTCCACCGGCACGAAAGCATGGCTGGCAACGGTGAAGTGCTGTTCTCCATGGCCAACGCCGTCAAGCCAGGCGTGTTCGACCTGGACGACATCGATCATTTCAGCACGCCGGCGGTGAGCTTCTTCCTCGGCCTGCCCGGTCCGCGGCATCCCAAGCAGGCCTTCGACGTGATGGTGGCCGCGGCCCGCAAGTTGTCCCAGGAGCTCAACGGCGAGCTGAAGGATGACCAGCGCAGCGTGCTGACCGCCCAGACCATCGAGCATTACCGCCAGCGCATCGTCGAGTTCGAGCGTCGGGCGTTGACCCAGAAGCGCTGAATGATGACCTCGGCTCTCCCTGCACAGAGAGAGCCTCGTCTGGCGAGGGCGCTGGCTCCCGCCGGGGATGCAACGCATCCCACCCCAATCCCCAGCCTTGCACCAGTGAAAAGATCGAGCAGCCCAGGCTGCTCTTTTGCTTTATGAGAGAACACCTATGAAAGCTGCTGAAACCCGCATCCTAGAGCTGCGCACCGAACTGGATCAGCACAATTACCGCTACCACGTCCTCGACGAACCGAGCATTCCGGACGCCGAGTATGACCGTTTGTTCCACGAGCTCAAGGCCCTGGAGGCGCAACACCCGGAGCTGGTGACCAGCGACTCGCCGACCCAGCGGGTTGGCAGCGTGGCGTTGTCCGCGTTCAGCCAGGTGCGTCATGAGATCCCGATGCTCAGCCTGGGCAACGCCTTCGATGAAACCACGATGCGCGAATTCGACCGCCGGGTGACCGAAGGCCTCGACCTGCCGATGGGTGATCTGCTGGGCGGCGGGGCGGCGGTGGAGTACAGCTGCGAACCCAAGCTCGATGGCCTGGCGGTCAGCCTGTTGTACCAGGACGGCGTGCTGGTGCGCGGTGCCACACGCGGTGACGGCACCACCGGCGAAGACATCAGCGTCAACGTGCGCACCGTGCGCAACATTCCCCTCAAGTTGCAGGGCAGCGGCTGGCCGCCCGTGCTGGAAGTGCGGGGCGAGGTGTACATGTCCAAGGCCGGTTTCGAGCGCCTCAACGCCTCGCAATTGGAAGTGGGTGGCAAGACCTTCGCCAACCCGCGCAACGCGGCGGCGGGCAGCCTGCGGCAGCTGGACTCGAAAATCACCGCCAACCGGCCCCTGGAATTCTGCTGCTACGGCATCGGCCAGGTGACCCATGACATCGCCGATACGCACATCGGCAATCTCAAGCAGCTCAAGGCCTGGGGCATGCCCGTCAGTCGCGAGCTGAAGCTGGCCCATGGCATCGAGGAATGCCTGGATTACTACCGCGACATCGGCGAGCGTCGTAACGCGCTGCCGTATGAAATCGACGGCGTGGTGTTCAAGGTCAACAGCATCGCCTCCCAACGCGAACTCGGTTTCCGCGCCCGCGAGCCGCGCTGGGCCATCGCCCATAAGTTCCCGGCCAGCGAAGAGCTCACCGAACTGCTGGACGTCGAGTTCCAGGTCGGTCGCACCGGCGCCGTCACGCCCGTGGCCCGGCTCAAGCCAGTGAAGGTCGCCGGCGTGACCGTGGCCAACGCCACGCTGCACAACATGGACGAAGTGGCGCGCCTGGGCCTGATGATCGGCGATACGGTGATCATTCGCCGCGCCGGGGACGTGATCCCGCAAGTGGTGCAGGTCGTCACCGAGCGCCGTCCGGAGAATGCCCGTCCGGTGGAAATCCCCCAGCAATGCCCGGTGTGCGGTTCCCACGTGGAGCGCACCCAACTGATCAAGCGCAGCAAGGGCCGCGAGACCATCAGCGAAGGCGCGGTGTACCGTTGCGTCGGCCGGCTGGCCTGCGGCGCGCAGCTCAAGCAGGCGATCATCCATTTCGTGTCGCGCCGGGCCATGGACATCGAGGGCCTGGGGGAGAAGAGCGTCGAACAATTGGTGGATGAAGGCCTGGTGGGTTCGCCGGCGGACCTGTATGCCCTGACGTTCGAGCAGGTGGTCGACCTGGAAGGCTTCGCCGAGCTGTCGAGCAAGAACCTGCTGGCGGCGATCACCGACAGCAAGCGCCCGAGCCTGGCGCGGTTCGTCTACGCCCTGGGCATCCCGGACGTCGGCGAGGAAACCGCCAAGGTCCTGGCACGTTCCCTCGGCTCGCTGGAGCGCATCCAGGCGGCCTTGCCGCAGGTGCTCACCTACCTGCCGGACATCGGGTTGGAAGTGGCCCATGAGATCCACAGCTTCTTCGAAGACCCGCACAACCGCCAGGTGATCAAGGACCTGCTGCGCCACGGCCTGGAGATCCAGGACCAGGGCGAACTGGGCGCCGAGTTCTCCGCCAGCACCACCCTTGGCGGTTTCCTGGACAAGCTGCACGTGCCGTCGGTCGGCCCGGGTGGGGCGCAGAAGCTGGCGGACAGGTTCGGTTCGCTTGAAGCGGTCATGGACGCCGACTGGCTGGACATGCGCCAGGCGCTGCCGGAAAAGCAGGCCAACGCCGTGCGCGAGTTCTTCGCGATCGCCGGCAACCGCCAGCAAGCGCAAGCCGCCGAGCAACAGCTACGGGACTTCGGCATGCATTGGCAGAGCGAGAAGAAAGTCGTCGAAGGCTTGCCCGAGGCGGGGCACACCTGGGTATTGACCGGTTCGCTGGAGCTGATGAGCCGCGATGTCGCCAAGGACAAGCTGGAGAGCCTGGGGGCCAAGGTCGCCGGCTCCGTGTCGGCGAAGACCCATTGCGTGGTGGCCGGGCCGGGTGCCGGTTCGAAGTTGACCAAGGCCAATGAACTGGGGATTAAAGTCCTGGACGAACAAGCTTTCGCCAAGTTCCTAACGGATCATGGCATCTCTGTCTGAGTGGACACCCGCTTTTGTGGCGAGGGGATTTATCCCCGCTGGGCTGCGCAGCAGCCCTGGATCTGTCGCTGTATGTGCAGGTGGAGAGTGTCCAGCTTCTTTGGGGCCGCTGCGCGACCCAGCGGGGATAAATCCCCTCGCTACGGTTTTATCGGGGGCTAGCGGCGGATGACGTGGAACGATCAGGGGCGAGGGGGGATCTAGTGTCCTGTCTTGCAGGCTCCAGGGAGAGATCGCCATGTACCGCTTCTTCGAACAACTGAGTTCGCGCATCGCCGCGCCGTTCCTGGGCGATCGCTCCCGTAACAGCAAGGTCTGGCCGTGCCGGTGCGGGCAATCACTGTTTTTTCGCAACAGCCAATGCCTGGCCTGCCTGGCGGTGCTGGGCTATCACCCGGAACAGAGCCTGCTCTCGTCCCTGCAACCGGGCGAGCAGCCCGGCACCTGGAGCCTGGATGCCGACCCCCAGGCCGGACTGTTCCGCCGTTGCGCCAACCTGGACACCCCGGCCGGGTGCAATTGGCTGCTGCCCGCCAACGGACAGGACACCTTGTGCATCGCCTGTCGCCTGAACCGCACCATCCCCGACCTGTCGATCCCGGAAAACCCCGAGCGCTGGCGCAAGGTCGAGATCGCCAAGCGCCGCCTGGTGGCGCAGCTGATTACCCTCGGCTTGCCGGTCATTGCGAAAACCGTCGACGAAAACGCCGGCCTGGCCTTCGACTTCATTGGCGTCGACCCTGACGGCCAGCCGCCGATGACCGGTCATGCCAGTGGGCTGATCACCCTCGACATCAAGGAGGCCGACGACGCCCATCGCGAGTACGTGCGCCAGCAGATGCGCGAGCCCTATCGCACCTTGCTCGGGCATTTCCGCCACGAGGTGGGGCACTATTACTGGGATCGGCTGGTTGCCAGCAGCCATTGGCTCGACGCCTTCCGCACGTTGTTCGGCGACGAACGCGCCAGCTATTCCGACGCCCTGGACCGCCATTACCAGCAGGGCGCGCCGCTGGACTGGCAAACGCACTACGTCAGCGCCTACGCCACCATGCACCCCTGGGAAGACTGGGCCGAGACCTGGGCGCATTACCTGCACATGATGGACGCCGTGGACACCGCGCTGGGCTTCGGCATGAGTGCCCGGGAGATGGACTTCGACTACCAACCGTTCCCGCCCGAGACCTTGTACGACCCGTGGCACCCCGGCGGCGCCGCGTTTCTATCGTTCGTCAACGCCTGGATCGAACTGGCCGGCATGCTCAACGAACTGTCACGCAGCATGGGCCAGCCGGATTTCTACCCGTTCGTCGTGCCTGCGGCGGTGGTCACGAAACTGCACTTCGTCCACCTGGTGATCCAGGAGGCGGGTGGACGGGCGGATGAGGTGTTGTTGTAGCGATGCCCGCAAGCAATGGCGCAATCGACAATCGGTATTGGATCGGGGGAACGGCCTGTTCATTAAAGGACCGACGCGTCAATTGATTCCATTTGTTCAATAGCGCCTGCGCGCGCAAATTTTCCTCTAGGATAAAAAGCCCGCCATGGACGATGGCCTTTTATCAAGGAAGATGCGATGAAAAATCATGAAATGGATGCGATATCAACCATTCCCAACGCGCCCAGGCGACTCTCCCAGGCCGGGCAAAGCAAGTACACGATCATATTGGCGTGGCAGATCCCGGATAACGTCCGGGCTGACCAAGTGGCCGCACACGCATTCAAGGTGACGGCGCTGAGCAGCGGGCAGGGGCAATTTGTCCCTGCGACCACCGTGCGACCGGATCACCGGGGTTGGTACCGACATGAAATACGTGTCAGCGGGGCTGCGCAGCCGGTGTATTTCAATGTCCAAGTCCGAGCCCAGGCCCTTAACGGGCAGTATGGTCCCTATAGCCCGGTGCTGGTTTGCCATACCTCGTCGTGATCGATGGTTGGATATCCGACTCGCCTGGAGGGGTGATTGATTGCGCCGCCGTCATCACGCGCAATTTTTTCCGCGCCAACTGCTTGAACCTCTTGGGTTTTTAATCCGTCGCGAACGGTTGTAACTTCCCGCCAGATAGGTACAATGGCGCGGCTCGCCGTCAGGCGGCGTCGTTATGGTGACCCCATCGGTCCCCCCGCAACGATTACCCGTGAACCTGGTCAGATCCGGAAGGAAGCAGCCACAGCGGGAACATTGTGTGCCGGGGTGTGGCTGGTGGGGTTGCCTCCATAACGCTCCAGGCCTTCGTTCGCAAGGCTTTGCAAACTCCCTTTTTTATTGCCTGATCGACAGATTGTCGTGTCTTGCCGTCCGTACGTTGGTCGGCAGGGTGACAGGCTGCCCGCGCAAGAGCCTGTCGCCTTGTCGGCAACCAGGCTCCTGCGTTTCATGACTGTCTCAAGGCTTGGACAAGGCCTGGTCAACCGCTGCGATCAGCTTTCCCAGATCCTTCGGGGTGGCTTTGTGTATGACACCGAACAGGTACGCCCGCTGTTCTTCTTCATCGGCCATGTCGGTAAAAAAGGCTTTGGGCTGCACATCCAGGACGTCGGCAAGCATGAACAAGGCTTCGACGCTGGGGGTGTAGGTGCCGGTTTCGAAACGGCTGATGGTCTTGGGGTCAAAACCGGTTTTTTCGCCAAGTTCAGCCTGAGTTAGCCCCGCTACTTTGCGATAGCGCCTGATGGCTGGACCCAAACTTGAAATTTGCATCGCTTAATTCCCATTTAGAATCAAGAACTTAACGATAGATTTTCACATTAGGCAACCGCATGATCCATCACCTTGCTTTGCAAAATGTGATGTGTTTCGTAGAATCGGCCTTTGGTATGGGCATTTGGTGACCGGCTTCCGAGGTCGGCATGGGCGAAAAGAAGGCGCCGTGCACGTCAATTTGCGACCAATGACGCGAGGGCGGTCCCTCGGATCGTGCCGCCGGAGCCCGGATCCAGCTTACCTCAAGGTCTTTGAGCCTAGTTGATTTTCGCCTCTGCGAGGGCGGCAACCGCGCGCGCCAAATGAGCCTGACTCATGGATGACTGCTTCGATGGATAAGAAGTACCGCAGAGCCGTTGACGCCGCCGCGATTTTCTCCGAAACCGATTTGAGCGGGCGCATCACCTACGTCAACGACCCGTTCTGCCAGCTGTTCGGTTACTCGCGCGAAGAATTGCTGGGGGCGAATCATCGCCTGCTCAATTCCGGCCAGCACCCGGAGGCGTTCTTCAGTGCCATGTGGCGCACCATTACCCTGGGGCAGGTCTGGAAAGGCGAGATCTGCAACCGGGCCAAGGACGGCACGCTGCATTGGGTCGACACCACCCTGGTGCCGGTGGTCGACGACGATACAGGGCAGATCGAGCGCTACCTGGCGATTCGCTTCGACGTCAGCGAAAAGCGCCGGCTCCTGCATTCATTGCAGTGGCGGGTCAGGCATGACGTGCTGACGGGCCTGCCCAATCGCACCTACCTCTCTGACCTGCTGGACCAGGCACTGGTGTTTTCCCGCTCGGAAAACCTGCCCCTGGCGGTCTGCATGCTCGATCTCGATGGGTTCAAGGCGGTCAACGACGGGCATGGCCATGCCAGTGGCGATCAACTGTTGGTGGAGGTCGCCAGGCGCCTGCGCAGCATTGTGCGGGGCGAGGACGTGGTCGCGCGGCTGGCCGGGGACGAATTCGTGCTGGTGTTGCGCCATGTGCGTGGCCTCGACGAACTGAACGCGGCGTTGAACCGGGTATTGATCGCTGTCTCCATGCCGTATGCCATTGATGGCAAGAGCGCCAAGGTCTTCGCCAGCATCGGCGTCACGCTGTTTCCCTGGGATAACGAAGACGCCGAGACCTTGTTGCGCCACGCCGACCAGGCGATGTACGTGGCCAAGCAAAGCGGCCGTAACCGTTTCCATATGTTCGACGTGTCCCGGGACAAGGAAGTGCGCGCCACCTATCAAACCGTCGAACGGGTGCGCCAGGCGCTTCTGGGCGACGAGTTGCGCCTGCATTTCCAGCCCAAGGTCAACATGCGCAGCGGCAGCGTGGTCGGCCTGGAGGCGTTGTTGCGCTGGAAACACCCACAACGGGGCCTGGTGCCACCCGGGGAATTCCTGCCGCTGGTCGAGGAGACCGACCTGATCGTCGAGATCGGCGAATGGGTCATGGAGCAGGTCCTGAGCCAACTGCAACGATGGCAGCAGGCGGGGCAGGGATGGCCGGTGAGCATCAACATCTCGGCACGGCATTTCCAGCGGGCGGACTTCGTCGAGCGGCTGCGGCAGGTACTGGAGCGCCACCCGGAGGTGTCGCCGCGGCTGCTGGACCTGCAGATCGTCGAGTCCGTCGCCGTGGAAAACCTCGTTCATGTCAGCGCTTGCCTCCAGGCCTGCCAGGCGCTGGGCGTGCGGTTTTCGCTGGGGGGCTTCGGCACGGGGTTCTGCTCGCTCAACGACCTCAAGCACCTGCGCACACAGACCATCAAGATCGACAAGGCGTTCGTCCGCGACATCCTCCACGACCAGGATGACCTGGCGCTGACCGAAGCGGTGATCGGCCTGGCCCGGGCATTTGGTCGCGACGTCGTTGCCGAGGGCCTTGACAGCCTCGAACACGGGCAACTGCTGCTGCGCCTGGGCTGCGAGGTCGCCCAGGGCTATTTCATTGCCCGGCCCATGCCGGCCGCCCAGGTGCCGGGGTGGGTGGCGGGCTTCATTGCGCCGGTGCAATGGCGGCAGCGCGCGGATGTTCAGCGCGAGGGGGGCTCGCTGGCCGACTCCACGTTGCGGCCGGTATAGAGCTGGATGATCGCGTCGATTTCCCCTGACATCTTCATTTTCAGCAGGGTGCGCAGGATGCGTTGGGCGGGGATGTTCGGATCGTTGCGCACATAGCAACTCAGTTCCCGCTCCTGGAGCACCGCTACGTCGTGTAACTGCCGGTCGGCGGTGTGCCGCTGGTTGAACCAGTCCAGCGCCCATTGATTGCTCACCCCATAGCGATAGCGCCCGGCCAGCAGCTTCGCCAGCACCTGGTCCTGGCTGCGGGCATCGTCACGTCGTAATTGGCCGCTGTCGAACAGCGGCTGCAGGGTCGGGTAGGCATAACCGAGCACGGTGCCGATCGGCTGTTGTTCCAGCCGGGCCGGCACCACGCTGCCAGGAGCCCCCTCCATGCCGACGAGCAGGTCGCGCTGGAAGAACAACGGGATGCTCCAGAAGTAATTGCGGCTCTCGTCATGCACCCATTCGGGGGTGACATAGCAGCGCAGGTCGGTCTCGCCGTTCTTCATGGCGCTGTCGAGCCGGGCGCGGGACAGCACGTGGAACTCGGCCGGCAAGCCGACCTGGGTGGCCAGGCTGACCATGATATCGAGCATGATGCCCTGGGTCGGCCGGCCTTGTTCGATCTGCACCATGGGCATGGCCCAGCTGTCGGTCATGGCGAAACGCAAGGGTACTTCTTCTGCCAGACAACTGGTCCCCAGTAACAGCAAAGCCCCCATGGCTGTGCGCATACACTCTCCTGACCAAGCCAAACCGCGGCGACAACCGAGCCCCTGACCCAAGCTTAGACATATTAGACGAGCGCACCGGATGCAATTTCGCCCCTGCTCCGCTAGCATTAGCCGCTTATGTTCCTTCGTTGCGACGGTTTTCGATGAGTTATCAGGTTCTTGCACGTAAATGGCGTCCGCGCTCGTTCCGCGAAATGGTCGGCCAGACCCATGTGCTCAAGGCTCTGATCAATGCCTTGGACAGCCAGCGGCTGCACCACGCCTATCTGTTTACCGGAACCCGGGGCGTGGGCAAGACCACGATCGCGCGAATCATCGCCAAATGCCTGAACTGTGAAGTCGGTATCACTTCCACGCCCTGTGGCGAGTGTTCGGTCTGCCGGGAAATCGACGAAGGACGTTTCGTCGACCTGATCGAGATCGACGCCGCCAGTCGCACCAAGGTCGAGGACACCCGCGAACTGCTCGACAATGTGCAGTACGCCCCGAGCCGTGGGCGCTTCAAGGTTTACCTGATCGACGAAGTGCACATGCTCTCCAGCCACTCCTTCAATGCGCTGCTCAAGACCCTCGAGGAGCCGCCGCCCTACGTCAAGTTCATCCTGGCGACCACCGATCCGCAGAAACTTCCCGCAACGATCCTGTCCCGTTGCCTGCAGTTTTCCTTGAAGAACATGACCCCGGAGCGGGTGGTCGAGCACCTGACCCACGTCCTGGGCGTCGAGAACGTTCCTTTCGAAGACGATGCCCTCTGGCTGCTGGGCCGCGCCGCCGATGGTTCGATGCGCGATGCCATGAGCCTGACCGACCAGGCCATCGCGTTCGGCGAAGGCAAGGTCATGGCGGCCGATGTGCGAGCCATGCTCGGCACCCTCGACCACGGCCAGGTCTATGACGTGTTGCAGGCGCTGATCGAGGGCGACGCCAAGGCATTGCTCGAGGCCGTGCGCCACCTCGCCGAGCAGGGGCCGGACTGGAATGGCGTGCTCTCGGAAATCCTCAACGTGCTGCACCGGGTCGCCATCGCCCAGGCCTTGCCCGAGGGCGTCGACAACGGCCATGGCGACCGCGACCGGGTGTTGGCCCTGGCCCAGGCGCTGCCGGCCGAAGACGTGCAGTTCTATTACCAGATGGGCCTGATCGGCCGCCGCGACCTGCCCCTGGCACCCGATCCGCGGGGCGGTTTCGAAATGGTGCTGCTGCGAATGCTCGCGTTCCGCCCGGCCGACACGGCGGACGCCCCGAGGCAACCCCTAAAGCCAGTGGGGATCAGCCAGGCCACAGCTGATTCCGCCAAGCCAGTGGCTGCCGCGCCTGTCGTTGCGCCGGCAGTGGTCAACGCCCCGCAGGCACCGGTGGCGGAACCGGCCCCGACACCCGTCGTCGCGCCTGCTGCGCCCGCACCTGAGCCTGCACCTGAGCCCGAGCCCGTCGCCGAAACGGTGATCGACTTGCCCTGGAATGACCCGGTCGAGCCACCAGTCGTCCAACAGCCGGCGGTGGAGCCCGTGCTGGAAACCGTCGCCGAGCAGCCCGAATTGCCGCCGATGCCCTTGCCGACGCCCGACAGCGTGGTACCCGAGGCCCCTGAGTGGGTGGCCGCGCCGGTGCCTGAGCCGACCGTGGCCGATGTTGCGATGGCCACGCCGGGCATGGACCTGGATGACGAGCCGCCGCTGGACGAAGACTACATCGAGCCGGACCTGGACTCGGCCTACAGCTACCTGGACGAGCTGGCCAGCGAGCATGCCGCCGAGCCAGCCCCGGAGCCTGAGCCGGAACCGGCGGCAATGCCGGCCACCGGACTGGCCCTGCAATGGCTGGAACTGTTCCCGAAACTGCCGATCACCGGCATGACCGGCAGCATCGCCGCCAACTGCACGTTGATTTCCGTGGAGGGGGACCATTGGCTGCTGCACCTGGACCCGGCCCACAGCGCATTGTTCAACGCCACCCAGCAGCGTCGCCTGAACGAGGCATTGAACCAGTACCACCAACGCACCCTGACGCTGAGCATCGAGCTGATCAAGCCGGAGCAGGAAACCCCGGCCCAGGCCGCGTCCCGCCGCCGGGCCGATCGCCAGCGTGAAGCCGAGGAATCGATCCACGGTGATCCGTTCATCCAGCAGATGATGCAACAGTTCGGCGCGGTGGTGCGTCACGATACTATCGAACCTGTCGAGGCCCCGGTCACCCAGGGCTCATAACTGAGGGCGCCGGGCCGAACGGGCCGGCGCTTTGTTTACCCAAGTACTTTCGAGGTGATTCCCATGATGAAAGGTGGCATGGCCGGCCTGATGAAGCAGGCACAGCAGATGCAGGAAAAAATGGCCAAGATGCAGGAAGAGCTGGCCAACGCCGAAGTCACCGGCAAGTCCGGCGGCGACATGGTGACCGTGGTCATGACCGGTCGCCATGACATCAAGCGCGTCAGCATCGACCCGAGCGTGGTCGAAGGCCTGAGCGAAGATGACAAGGAAATGCTCGAGGCGCTGTTCGCCGCCGCCGTGAACGACGCGGTGCGCAAGATCGAAGCCAACAGCCAGGACAAGATGTCCGGCATGACCGCTGGCATGCAACTGCCACCGGGCATGAAACTGCCGTTCTGATTCGCCATCCCCATCGGGATGGGCTACACACAATGCCAGGCATCGCGCCTGGCATTTTTGTTTCTGTCATAGGAGCGAGCGGTGGCAGGAAATCTTATCTGTGCGAGCAAGGCTCTGTGGGAGCAAGGCTTGCCCGCGATGCAGACGCCTCGGTTCGTCGGAACTGCGCGCCATCGTTCATCGCGGGCAAGCCTTGCTCCCACAAGCACCCACTGAACAAACATCGAACGCCACGCCCTCGGCAGTGGTCTGCTCCCTATACGTGCCACTCAACGATCAAGGAGACGCTTCCATGTCACAAGCATCGACCTCCAACCAGCGCATCGTCCTTGCGTCCCGCCCCAAGGGCGCTCCCACCGCAGACAATTTTCGTATCGAACAGGTGACGTTGCCTGACCTGGCGGACGGGCAAATCCTGCTCAAGACCCTGTTCCTGTCACTGGACCCGTACATGCGTGGGCGAATGAGCGATGCGCCTTCCTACGCGGCGCCGGTGCAGATCGACGAAGTCATGACGGGTGGGGCGGTCAGTCGCGTTGAGCGTTCGAGGCATCCGAAATTCCAGGAGGGTGACCTGGTGGTGGGGGCCACGGGTTGGCAGACCCACAGCATCAGCGACGGGCGCAATGTGATTCCCGTTCCGTCCGGGCTGCCCAGCCCGTCGATGGCCCTGGGCGTGCTGGGCATGCCGGGCATGACCGCCTACATGGGGCTGATGGACATCGGCCAGCCCAAGGCTGGGGAAACCCTGGTGGTGGCCGCAGCCTCGGGCGCCGTTGGCTCGGTGGTCGGCCAGGTGGCGAAGATCAAGGGCCTGCGTGTCGTCGGCGTGGCCGGCGGGGATGAGAAGTGCAAGTACGTGGTCGACGAACTCGGCTTCGACGCCTGCGTCGATCACCACAGCGAGCACTTCGCCGAGGCGTTGGCCCAAGCCTGCGACAAGGGCATCGACATCTATTACGAGAACGTCGGGGGCAAGGTGTTCGACGCCGTGGTGCCGCTGCTCAACGCCAAGGCGCGGATTCCACTCTGCGGCCTGATCGCGTCCTACAACGAACACCAGCCGCCCAGTGGCCCGGATCGCTTGCCGCAATTGCAGCGAACCTTGCTCACCAAGCGCGTGCGAATGCAGGGCTTCATCGTGTTCGACGACTACGGTGACCGGCAGCCGGAGTTCATCAGCGCCATGGCGCCCTGGGTGCGCGATGGCAAGGTCAAGTTCCGCGAAGACGTGGTCGATGGCCTTGAAAACGCGCCGCAAGCCTTCATCGGCCTGCTGGAAGGGCGCAACTTCGGCAAGTTGGTGGTACGGGTGGCGCAGGATTGAGTATTTGACGCTAATCGGAGGCGCGGGTATAAACCGCGTCTCGTTGTCATGTCGGACATTTCCTCGATGAGCTTCAGCCCTTTGATTCGCCAACTGATCGATGCCCTGCGAACCTTGCCGGGTGTGGGTCAGAAAACTGCCCAGCGCATGGCGTTGCAATTGCTCGAGCGTGATCGCAGCGGCGGTTTGCGCCTGGCCCAGGCCATGGCCCAGGCCATGGAGGGGGTCGGGCATTGCCGTTTGTGCCGCACCCTTACCGAAGATGACCTCTGCCCGCAATGCGCGGATACCCGCCGGGACGACAGTTTGCTGTGCGTCGTGGAAGGGCCGATGGATGTGTACGCGGTAGAGCAGACCGGGTTTCGTGGGCGCTATTTCGTGCTCAAGGGACATTTGTCGCCGCTCGACGGCCTGGGCCCTGAAGCCATTGGCATTCCCCAGTTGATCGCACGGATCGACGAGGCGGGCACGTTCACCGAAGTCATCCTCGCCACCAACCCGACGGTCGAAGGCGAGGCCACCGCCCACTACATCGCCCAATTGCTGCACAACAAGGGCCTGGTCGCCTCGCGCATCGCCCATGGCGTACCGCTGGGCGGGGAACTTGAGCTGGTGGATGGCGGGACCCTGGCGCACTCGTTCGCTGGGCGCAAGCCGATCGCGTTGTAATCGACGCGCAAAAACTAATGTGGGAGCGGGGGGGGGGGGGGGGGGGGGGGGGGGGGGGGGGGGGGGGGGGGGGGGGGGGGGGGGGGGGGGGGGGGGGGGGGGGGGGGGGGCGCG
>NZ_JAUQOP010000003.1 GCF_030580855.1 Pseudomonas citrullilanati
AATATCAAACACTCCAGGCCCCGTGGGGGAGGTAGATTGCTCGGGTTGGCGTCGGATCAGTCAGTATTGAGTTGGCTGATCCTCCGCTATCGCGAGCAAGCTCGCTCCCACAGGGGATTGATGGTGTTCAGCCTATGGCAAACCCTTGAATCAGACGCTTTCACCCTACGGCTCAAAACTGCCAATAGAACATCGCCTTGGCCAACACCACGATCAGCACCATGTGCCCCAGGATACTGCGGCGCAACCAACAAGCGCGGCTGGGTGTCAGGCGACCGCGCTTGAGCCAGTACGCCAGCCACACATAGTGACCGACGATGCTCAACGCCAGCAGGATCTTCAGGCTTAGCAGCAGGCCGAAGCTGTTGCTCAACGGTTGGCTCAACGCGCCGCGATGCTGCCAGGCCAGCGCCATGCCGGCGCCGTACAGCACCAGCACGACGCCGTGCAACACATGCCGCGAGCGCTGGGCGATGGCTTGGCCGGCAGCGTCCTTGACGCCTTGGGCCAAGGGCCGGCGGGCGCCATGCCAGATGAAGACCTCGAAAAACAGCGTGCCAATGAAAGCGATGGCCGCCAGCAGGTGCGTGACCAGCAAGACCCCATACATCATCGTTGTGCTCCGCTCGATGGTCTCATCCCGGGTGCCCGTCCACCCGCGCCTGCAACAGCATCGGACCGTAGCGCCAGGCATAGAGCCCGAAGGCCAGGGCCCAGCACAACCCGGCCAGCCACAGCGCGGCGACGGGCAATAGCAGCACCAGCAACACCCGACTCAGGCACGCCAGGTTCAGCAGCACGAACGCCAGGGTCATCCCCTTCGGCGGTTCCAGGGGGCGCCCGGTATGGCCCAGGCTGACTCGGGCGATCATCGCCAGGATCAACCCGGCCATGGCGCCGACGGTCAGGCTGTGCACGGCCAGGCTCGGGCTCACCGGCGCACCGAAGTGCCACAGCGCCATGCCCAGGCAGGCCAGCGCCAACCAGGCGTAGGCCAAGTGCAACGACCACAACAGCGGCACGCGCCACAGGCCCCGGTCGTGCCAACGCACCAGCCGGATCCCGTGGCCCACCGCCAACCCACCGAACACCAGGCCGACCCCGCCATTGGCCGCCAGCGCCGGGCCGAAGGCGTACAGCAACGCCACCAGCGCCGACCCGCCCAGCAACAGGCGATCGAGCCAGGGCCAGGGCGCGACACCCTCTACCCGACCCAGGCCACGCTGGGTGAAGAACGGAATCACCCGTCCGCCGATCAGGCCCATCATGGCCGCCACCAACCACAGGCCGGTGAGCACGCTCTGCCGTTGCAGTCCTTCGTTGTGCTGGGCCAGGCCGTACATGGACAAACCATCGGCCGCGGCCAGCAGCAGTAACACCAGCACGATCGGGTAGTTGCGCTTTTGCCGCGCACGCCACAAGGTAATGCCCATCCACGCTGCGACGGCCAGGGCAAAGCCCAGCTCCAACAGCGCGAGCACCGGCCAGGGGGCATCGGCCAGCCAGGCCAGTCGCGCCCCCAGCCAGATCGACGCCAGCACCGCCAGGCGCTTGCCGCTGAGCCCCGGGGTGCCCGTCCAGGTCTGTACCGCCGTCAGCAGGAACCCGGCGATGATCGCCAGGCCGAAGCCGAACAGCAGTTCATGACGGTGCCAGGCCAGCCAGCCACCGGCCGGTTGCCAGGCCGCCACGCGCCCGCTGAAGGCGGCCAGCCACAGCGGCACCGCCAGTAGCGCCAGCACACACCCGGCCAGGAAAAACGGCCGGAACGCCAGGCGCCATAGCGGCGGGATGGCCATGGCCTTGCGACGGTCAAGCACTTGCATACACCACTCCTTTGCCTCGCTGAACCCTCAGCGAGGTACAACCAACCAGGGTTCGAATGATCGGTTATCGACAGCGGCTGGACTTGTCTCAGATCAAGCTGCGCATCGGTAACCTCCCGCCTCGGACAGGTACTTGCAAGGGGCTTGCCGAACCGGCTAGCGCCGCTCGCAAAGATGCCCTCAACCCTGTGGAAGATGTCCCCAGTCCCCTGTGGGAGCGAGCTTGCTCGCGATGGCGTTGAATCAGTCAGTATTGAGTTTTCTGATCCGCCGGTATCGCGAGCAAGCTCGCTCCCACATGGACTGCAACTGAATAAGGTAGTTATGACCCTGAGATGGTTATTTATACCCTGTCGCGCCAGGGTCATTTCTACCCTTTCAGTTTCGAGTCCTCAAAAAATAAGGCCTGCCAGCATGGCCCGGCTCTTGCTCAGGGACGGCATAGCCAATTGCCGGGAATCGCCCATGAAACACGTCGCCCTGCCCATCACCTGGTTCGTCCTGCTCGCCTGCGTCCTGGCGCTTGCCAGCGGCCTGTCCCTGAGCCTGGTCTGAAGCCGATCATTTATTGCCATCACAAGGATCCACACCATGGTGCTCCACCGTGTCCATCACCAGATTCTGCGCAGCCACCACCTGTTCGAGCCGCTGAACGAAGAGCAGCTCGACGAGTTGATGAGTTCCAGCCAACTGTTGAACATCGACAAGGGCGACCCGCTGTTCCGCCAGGGCGAGCCGGCCCAGGCGTTCTACTTCGTGATTTCCGGCGCGGTGAAGATCTATCGGCTGACCCCGGACGGCCAGGAGAAGGTCTTCGAGGTGATCGGCGAGCGCCAGACCTTCGCTGAAGCCATGATGCTGATGGACACCCCCAACTACGTCGCCTCTGCCGAAGCCGTCGGGCCGACCCAGTTGTACCGTTTGTCCAACGCCACCTACATGCGCCTGCTGCAAAGCAATGGCCGACTGACGTTCGCCCTGCTGGCCAAGCTTTGCGTGCGCCTGCACCAGCGGGTCAACGAGATTGAAACCCTGTCGCTGAAAAACGCCACCCACCGCGTGGTGCGCTACCTGCTGACGCAACTGGTGCGCCTGCAGGCCGTCGACAGCCAGTTCGAACTGCCCATGGCCAAGCAACTGATTGCCGGGCACCTGTCGATCCAGCCGGAAACCTTCTCGCGGATCATCCGGCGCCTGATCGACGAAAAGATCATCACCCAGGACGGTCGCCAGATCGCCATTCTCGATCGCCTGCGCCTGGAGCAGTTCGAATGAGCACCCGGCCCACCTGCCTGTATTGCCAACAGGCCCATGCCGCGGATGAAACCGAGTGCCGCCAGTGCGGCATGCCCCTGCCGGCCGAGGCCGCCTTGGCCAGCGAGCGGCGGCTGCGACGCTTCACCTGGTTCTGCATCGGCCTGACGGTGTTCTGCACTGTCATGTTCTTCTGGCTGCCCCGCGACATCGTCTAGTGCCTGTACGGTTGATTCGGGCACTCGAATTTGGGTCTACGAATCAGCCACACAGGCCACTAATCCTGGGTCAATTGCCGATACAACTGTGGCAGGCGCAGGGGCAATTGCTCGGGCTGGCGGATCAAGGTGTAGCCGTTGGCGCCGAACATGTACGGCAGGTAATCCCCCGCTTCGCGATCAATGGTGATGCAGAACGGCGTCAGCCCTTGGCGCCGTGCCTCCAGCACGGCCTGGCGGGTGTCTTCCACACCGTAGCGCCCTTCGTAGAGGTCCAGGTCATTGGGCTTGCCGTCGCTGAGCAGCAAAAGCAACCTGCGCCGCCGCTTGCAGCCCGCCAACCGTTGGGTGGCCTGGCGGATCGCCGCGCCCATGCGCGTGTAGTAACCGGGCTTGAGCGCCAGGATCCGGCCACGGGTCTGGTCGTCGTAACGCTGGTTGAACGCCTTGAGCTCATGCAGGCGCACTTGCTGGCGGCGTAGCGAGGAAAACCCGTACAAGGCAAAGTCGTCCCCAAGCACCGCGAGGGTCTCCCCGAACAGCAACAGGCTGTCGCGGATCACCTCGATCACCCGGTGCTCGTCGTTGAGGTGGGCGTCGGTGGACATCGACAGATCGGCCAGCAGCAGGCAGGCCAGGTCGCGGCGGGTCTGGCGTTGCTCCATGAACAGGCCGCGCTCGCTGCATGGGCCATGCTGGCGCTCGACATGGAAATCCAGCCAGGCTTGCAGGTCCAGTTCCGCGCCTTGGGTTTGCTGGCGTAACCATTGTCGGTCGTTGCGCAGGTGTTCGAACTGGCGGCGCAGGCGCAGGGCCGAAGGACGCAGGCGAGCCGGCAGCGGCTGGGCCTGGCAATCGCGCGGCACGAAGGTCTGCACACGGACGAAATCCGCTTGCAGGTGTTGCTTGCGGTAGTCCCATTCCGGCAACAGGATGCCGTCGCCAAGGGGGATGTCATCCACTTCGGCGGGCGGCAAGTCCAGGTGCAGTTTCAAGCCGCCGCCCTTGCGCAAGCGGGTGCGCGACAGGGTCAATTGGTCGAGGTCTTCGGCGACGCGGGCGGCATCCGGATCTTCGCTGTCATCCGCCCAGCGATCCAGATCCACGTGCTCGGTCCAACTGAACAGGTTTTCCAGGCGAACGACCAGCAGCCCTCCATCGCGGGTGCTGTCGTCGATCCGCTCGGCACGCTTGCGACCGCCCTGCTGCTCTCCGGGCGGTGTCGCCAGGTACTGCTCGGATTCTTCAAGGTCGGCGGCCTGGGGATTGGCCAGCGACTGGGCCGGATACAGCCACAACGGCAGCGGCCAGGCCGCCCGTTCACTGCGGGGAAAGTGCTCGACACTGCCGGGCTCGCGCAACGCCTGGCACAAGGCGCGCTCCAGGGCGGCCTCGGCGCTGTCGAGCGTGGCGGGGTCGGGACGCAGGGACAGGTGCGCCTCCACCAGCCGCCGGTAACGCACGGCCATGGCCGGGTAGCGGCGCAACACGGCCTGGGTCCAACGCTGGTTGTCCCGCCCCCAATGCTTCATCGGTCCCGCCTGGGCCGCCAACAGCGCGAGCCAGCGGTACAGGTCTTCATTGAGCGCGGCCTCGGGAAAGGTCGCCAGGCTCGCCGGCAGGCGCAGGTTGTCACCGTCGCACCAGGCCAAAGGCACCTGTTTGCAGGTGCCGGCGATCTGCTGCAGCAGGGTGCGCCGCAGCAGCAGGTCACGGTCGCTGACGGCTTGCACCCCCAGGTGACGAGCCCCGCCCGTGGCGCGAAGCAGCACGTGCAGGGCGCGTTGCCGGGGAATCAGCTCCACCCGGGCCTCGGGAAAGTCGGCACTGGCGCGGCGGGTGATGAACCGGTGCCAGACGCTGCCGACCCATTCTTCCAGTTCGAGGGTGAAGGCCATGGTTATTCTCCTCCTAACCCGAACCATCGTGGCGAGGGACTCATGTGGGAGCAAAGCTTGCTCGCGAAACAGGCGCCTTGAGCTCCAATAGACCGCATAGCCCCCATCGCGGGCAAGCCTTGCTCCCACATAGATCCTCTCGTCACAAAATGAGTCCGGCTCAGTCGCTGTGATGACTCACGAAGGCACCACCGCCGCCGGCGCCCGCAAGGCCGCACGGCCGCGTTGACGAAAGCTGAACAGGTAGCAGATCAGCCCGGCCAGGAACCCGACGCCGCTGACCAGTCGCGCCCAGAACAGCGGCTTCAGATGATCCACCGTGGCCATGAACGGCAAGGCACTGCCATCGGCCATCCAACGCTGCAACCACACTTGCACGACACCCGCGGCAGTCAGGAACAAGGTGATCATCACCATCGCCAGGGTCATCAGCCAGAAGCCCCAGATTTCCAGCTTCTGCGAACGTTCGTCGGCAGCTTCCCCCAGGCCGCGCAAGCGTGGCATGGCATAGCTGATCAAGGTCATCACGATCATCGCGTAGGCACCGTAGAAGGCCAGGTGTCCGTGGGCCGCGGTCAATTGCGAACCGTGGGTGTAGTAGTTGACCGGTGCCAGGGTGTGCAGGAAGCCCCAGACGCCGGCGCCGAAGAACGCGGTGACCGTGGTGCCCTTGGCCCACAACGTGGCCGCGCGGTTCGGGTGATGGCGACGACGGTTGCGTACCATGCTGAAGGCGAAGATCACCATCGCCAGGAACGGCAGCGGTTCCATCGCGGAGAAGATCGAGCCGACCCACAACCAGACCTCGGGTGCGCCGATCCAGAAGAAGTGGTGGCCGGTGCCGATGATCCCGGTGATCAACGCCATGGCGATGATCACGTAGAGCCACTTCTCCACCACTTCCCGGTCCACGCCGGTGATCTTGATCAACACGAAGGCGAGCATCGAACCCATGATCAATTCCCAGACGCCTTCGACCCAGAGATGCACCACCCACCACCAGTAGTACTTGTCGCGGGCGAGGTTTTCCGGGTTGTAGAAGGAAAACAGGAAGAACACCGCGAGGCCGATCAGGCCGGTCATCATGACCATGCTCACGGTGGTCTTGCGCCCCTTGAGCAGGGTCATGCCGATGTTGTAGAGGAACCCCAGGCAGACCACCACGATGCCCATCTTGGTGATGGTGGGCTGTTCGAGGAACTCACGGCCCATGGTGGGCAACAGGTCGTTGCCGGTGATTTTCGCCAGGGTCGCATACGGCACCGACAGGTAGCCCAGGATCGTCATCACCCCGGCGGCGGCAAACACCCAGAACAGCACCAGCGCCAGTTTCGGGCTGTGCAGCTCGCGGTCCGCCTCTTCCGGTATCAGGTAGTACGCCGCGCCCATGAAGCCGAACAGCAGCCAGACGATCAGCAGGTTGGTGTGGACCATGCGGGCCACGTTGAAGGGGATCAGCGGGAACAGGAAGTCGCCGACCACGTACTGCACGCCCATGATCAAACCGAACAGGACCTGCCCCAGGAACAGCATCAGGGCAAACACGAAATAAGGTTTGGCAACGGCCTGCGAGGCGAATTTCAGATGCGGATTAGCCATGCTCATCTCTCAGCCCTCCTTGTTTGGCGGCCAGCCATTGGTGTTGATTTTCGAACTCCACTTGAGGAACTCGGCAATGTCGTCGACCTCCTGTTCGCTCAAGTTGAATTGCGGCATGGCCCGGCGACCGGGCACGCCCAGCGGCTGCATTTTCATCCACGCGTGCAGGAACGGCTTGAACGCCTCCTCGCCTCCGCGCCGGTTGACCACATTGCCCAGCTCCGGCGCGAAGTACGCGCCCTCGCCCAGCAGGGTGTGGCAGCCGATGCAGTTGTTGCGCTCCCAGACGCCCTTGCCGCGAATCACCGATTCGGTCAATTGCCCCTGGTTGCTGCGTTCTGGAAAGGTCTGTTCCGTGTGGTAGGTCAGGGCCAGGAATATCAGGAAGAAGAAGATGCTTCCCCCGAAATAAATATTCCTGGCCATGCCTTTGGTGAAGGTATCTGACATGGTCACTTCCTCATTGCTTGGCGTGTTCATTCTAGGAAGCGAGCCCTTCGAAACCGCTTGATGGCGATCAAGAATCTCCGATGGTTTTGCTGGGTTTTTGTGGCGACAGGATTTAGCGAAACGTCGCACCGCACCGCTAGGCTGCGAAGCCGCCCCAGTTTGTATCGGCTACTGCGGTGTGTCAGACAGGATGTCGGGGCCGCTTTGCGCCCCAACGGGGATAAATCCCCTCGCCACAATATTGCGTCCGCAGGTTCAGGAGGTGCGGATGGCGACGATCCCGATCACAACCGCCAACAGCGCCGCCCAGCTCAGCACCAACCGCCGCCACAACCGCGGCGCATGGCGCAGCTCCATGAAGCCATCGGCGATCAGCCAGGCCTTGGTCACCGCGACCACCAGGATGGCAATGGGCACCAGCCCGGTGGCGGCGGCCTGGCCCAGGGCAACGGTGCCGGTGCTCAACACGGCCAGCAGCATCCAGCAGGCGATCAAGACACGGGAAGCCGACATGAGCACCTCCGTTCAATCAAGGATGTAGACAACCGGGAACAGCAGCACCCAGACCAGATCGACCATGTGCCAATACAGCACACCGGATTCCAGCCCACTGTTGCGCTGCGCCCCATAACGCCGTCGCCGGCACCCCCCGGCCAGCCAGGCGAGGATCACCATGCCCAACAGCACATGGAGGAAATGGAACGCGGTGAGGATCCAGTACAACGTGAAGAAGGTGTCGTGCTCCATCCCCAGGCCACTGGCCAACAGATGGGCGTATTCCGTGAGCTTGATCCCCACATAGCCACAGGCGAACAACAACGCCACACACAACAACAGCGCACCTCGGCGCGGCCGGTCTTGCCTGACCTGCTCCTGGGCCAGCGCGGCGAACAGCCCGGCGGTGAGCAGGCTGAGGGTCATCGCCAGGCCCGTGGAGCGGTCCAGCAACTGGCGGCCGTCGCTGAACGCCTGCGGATACAGCGCCTGGGCAACGGTGAACGCGAGGATCAGCAGCGCGAACACCGACAATTCGGCGAGGATGAAAAACCACATCGCCAGGTCCCCCGGCAGGCGCCGGGGCGTGCCACGGGTTTCAGCCGAAGTGGACATCGACCACGTCCATCAGCGCGGCAACCGTCTGCGCATCGTCGCTCAGGGGTTCGGCCAGGCAGGCCAGGCACGCCTGGCGCGGGTCCATCCCGGCACCGATCATGCGCGCGGCGAAAATCAGCAACCGCGTGGAGGCCACCTCTTCCAGGTCATGCTGGTCGAGCCGGCGCAGCGCCTGCCCCAACCGCACCACCTGGGCGGCCAGGGGCAACTCGACGCCGGCCTCGCGGGCGACGATGCGTTCCTCGTCGGCGACCGTCGGATAGCCGAAGCGCATCGCCACGAAACGCTGGCGGGTGCTGGGCTTCATGCCTTTGAGCAGGTTCTGGTAACCAGGGTTGTACGACACCACCAGCATGAACGACAGCGGCGCCTGGAGCACTTCGCCGGTGCGCTCCAGGTACAGCTGGCGACGGTCATCGGCCAACGGGTGCAACACCACCGCTGTGTCCTGCCGCGCCTCGACCACCTCGTCCAGGTAACAGATGCCCCCCTCGCGCACGGCACGGGTCAAGGGGCCGTCCTGCCACCAGGTGCCCTGGGCGCCGATCAGGTGGCGGCCGACCAGGTCGGCGGCGCTCAGGTCGTCGTGGCAGGCCACGGTGTACAGCGGCAGTTTCAAGCGATGGGCCATGTGCTGGACGAAGCGGGTCTTGCCGCAACCGGTGGGGCCCTTGATCAGCACGGGCATGCGGTGCTGCCAGGCCTGTTCGAACATCGCCTGCTCGTTGTCCTGGGGCTGGTAGAAGGGTTCGTCCGGCTGTTGCAGGGAGTGGATTGCGTTCATGACGGGACCTGATCAGGCAACTCGATTAGCCATCACGCTAAGGGCCCCTGCGACAACCTGGCAAGGACCGCGACCGGCAAACTTGATCGCCGTCAAGCGACCAACCACTGGCCTGGGCATAGCCTTGCAAGGCACCCAGAACCTGCGCGCCGAACGCCCGTTGCGGCACATCACGCGGGTCATGCCTGAGGAGAAATGGAATGCTGATCAGCGACAAAAAATCGTGGGTCCTGAAGGTCGGGGCGTTATGTACGACCCTGGTCGCCGCCCACGCCTTTGCCAACCAGGCCCCCACGCCGGACCAGCCGCGCATGGTCAAGACCGAAGGCGCGCCGGAGATGAGCCAGGCCGACTTCGACTCGTCCAAGGAAATCTACTTCCAGCGCTGCGCCGGCTGCCACGGCGTGCTGCGCAAGGGCGCCACCGGCAAGCCCCTGACACCGGACATCACCCAGGCCCGTGGCCAAGCCTACCTGGAGGCGCTGATCACCTACGGCTCGGCCGCCGGCATGCCCAACTGGGGCACGTCCAACGCGCTGACCAAAGACCAGATCACGACGATGGCCAAGTTCATCCAGCACACCCCGCCGACGCCACCGGAATGGGGCATGGCCGAAACCCTCAAGACCTGGAAGGTGCTGGTCAAGCCCGAAGACCGGCCGACCCGCCAACTCAACACCCTCAACCTGCAGAACCTGTTCTCGGTGACCCTGCGCGACGACGGCAAGATCGCCCTGGTCGACGGCGACAGCAAGAAGATCGTCAAGCTGATCGACACTGGCTACGCGGTGCACATCTCACGCATCTCGGCGTCGGGGCGCTACCTGCTGGTGATCGGCCGCGACGCCAAGATCGACATGATCGACCTGTGGCCGAAAGAGCCGACCAAGGTCGCCGAAATCAAGGTGGGCATCGAGGCGCGCTCGGTGGAAACCTCCAAGTTCAAGGGCTATGAAGACAAGTACACCATCGCCGGTTCCTATTGGCCGCCGCAGTTCACCATCATGGACGGCGAGACCCTGGAGCCCAAGCAGATCGTCTCCACCCGGGGCATGACCGTCGACACCCAGCAGTACCACCCCGAACCGCGCGTCGCAGCCATCATCGCCTCCCACGAATGGCCCGAGTTCATCGTCAACGTCAAGGAAACCGGCAAGGTGATGCTGGTCAATTACCAGGACATCAAGAACCTCACCATCACCAGCATCGACGCCGCGCCGTTCCTCCATGACGGCGGTTGGGACAGCAGCCATCGCTACTTCATGACGGCCGCCAACAATTCCAACAAAGTCGCGGTGATCGACTCCAAGGAGCGCAAGCTCACCGCCCTGGTGGACGTCGGCAAGACCCCGCACCCGGGACGCGGCGCCAACTTCAACCATCCGCTCTACGGTCCGGTGTGGGCCACCAGTCACCTGGGCGATGCCGGCGTCTCGCTGATCGGCACCGACCCGGTCAACCACCCGCAATACGCCTGGAAACAGGTCGGCTCGCTGCAAGGCCAGGGTGGCGGTTCGCTGTTCATCAAGACTCACCCCGCGTCCCGGCACCTGTATGTCGACACCACCTTGAGCCCGGACGCCAAGCTCAGCCAGTCGGTCGCCGTGTTCAACATCGACAAGCTCGACGCCGGCTACACCGTGCTGCCGATCGCCGAGTACGCCGGCATCCAGAAAGGCGCCCTGCGGGTGGTGCAGCCGGAATACAACAAGGCCGGCGACGAGGTCTGGTTCTCGGTCTGGAGCGGCCAGGACGACGAGTCGGCCCTGGTGGTGATCGACGACAAGACCCTCAAGGTCAAGAACGTGATCAAGGACAAGCGACTGATCACGCCCACCGGCAAATTCAACGTCTACAACACCCAACACGACATCTATTGAGCTCCATCAATAAGAGGAAAAACCATGAAGCCTATTCTGATCGCACTGGCCCTGACGGCCGCCGCCAGCCTGCAACCGGCCCTGGCCGAAGACGGCCCGACGCTGTTCAAGAGCAAGCCCTGCGCGGCCTGCCACTCCATCGACACCAAGGTAGTGGGCCCGGCCCTCAAGGACGTCGCGGCGAAGAACGCCAGCGTCCCCGGCGCGCAGGACGTGCTGGCCAAGCACATCAAGGAAGGTACGCAAGGCAACTGGGGCCCCATGCCGATGCCGGCCAACCCCGTGACCGAAGAAGAAGCCAAGATCCTCGCGGCGTGGGTGTTGACCCTTAAGTAACCCGGAGGAAACACCCCTGTGGCGAGGGGATTTATCCCCGCTGGGCTGCGAAGCGGCCCTAAAACCTGCCACCGACGTGTGTCAGGCAAAACTGCATTCGGCTTCTTTGGGGCCGCTTTGCGGCCCAGCGGGGATAAATCCCCTCGCCACAGGGGTACTCACTTTATTTCTCGATTCGGAGGACGTCATGGAACGACACAACGCTGCAATCTTGATAACCACCCTCCTCCTTGTTTTCTCCTCCTGCGTGCTGGCCGCTCCCGACAGCCAGCGCCAGGCCCAACTGCAACACCTGCTGGACCAGGACTGTGGCGCCTGCCATGGCCTGTACCTGACCGGCGGCCTCGGTCCACCGCTGACCCATGCCGCGCTGGCCGGAAAGTCCCGCGACAGCCTCATCGCCACCGTCACCCTGGGCCGCCCCGGCAGTGCCATGCCTGGCTGGGCAGCCCTGCTCGGACCCGACGACATCCGCTGGCTGGTGGACCGGCTTCTTCAAGGAAAACCCGCCTCATGATCCGTGCCCTGCTGTCCTCGTCCGCCCTCGCCCTGTTGCTCTGCGCCTGCGCCCAGGCACCGCTTCGCGGGACCGGCGACCTGGGCGTGGTGGTGGAACGCGCCACGGGCAGCCTGCAAATCATCGAAAGCGACACCCGCACCGCCCTCGCCCGCGTCGAAGGCCTGGGCGACCTGTCCCACGCCTCGGTGGTGTTCTCCCGCGACCAGCGCTATGCCTACGTATTCGGCCGCGACGGTGGCTTGAGCAAGATCGATCTGCTGACCGCGCGCATCGACAAACGCATTGTCCAGGGCGGCAACAGCATCGGCGGCGCGATCAGCCAGGACGGCAAGCTGATCGCCGTCTCCAACTATGAGCCCGGCGGCGTCAAGGTGTTCGATGCGCGAACCCTGGAACAGGTCGCCGACATCCCCGCCACCCCCTTGCCTGATGGCCAGAAGCGCTCGCGGGTAGTCGGCTTGGTGGATGCCCCGGGACAGCGTTTCGTGTTCAGCCTGTTCGACACTGGCGAGATCTGGACCGCCGACTTCAGCCAAGGCCTCAGCCCGCGCATCCAGCGCTTCACGGCCATCGGCCAGCAACCCTACGACGCGCTGATCTCCCCGGACGGGCGCTACTACATGGCCGGGCTGTTCGGCGAAGACGGCATGGCCCAACTCGACCTCTGGCATCCGGAGCTCGGCGTCAAGCGTGTGCTCGGGCACTACGGGCGCGGCCAGGCCCGGCTGCCGGTGTACAAGATGCCTCATCTGGAAGGCTGGGCCATCGCCGACCAGCAAGCCTTCGTGCCCGCCGTCGGCCATCACCAGGTGCTGGTGATGGATGCCCGCGACTGGCGACAGACCGATGCCATCGCGGTGGCCGGGCAGCCGGTGTTCGTCACCGCCCGCCCGGACGGCCGGCAGTTGTGGGTCAACTTCGCCTACCCGGACAACGACCGCGTCCAGGTCATCGACACCCAGACCCACGCCATCGTCGCGGACCTGCGGCCAGGGCCGGCGGTGCTGCACATGGAGTTCACCGCCCGGGGCGACCAACTGTGGCTGTCGGCCCGGGACGGCGGCGACGTGCAGGTCTGGGACCCGTATCGGCTCGAACGCCTGGGCCGGCTGCCGGCGCTGAGCCCCAGCGGCATTTTCTTCAGCAGCCGCGCGCACAAACCGGGGTATTGAGCATGACTGCAAGCCCATTGGCCCGGCGCCTGATCGATCGTTTCCAGCATGGCCTGCCGTTGTGCGCCGAACCCTACCGGGCCATGGCCGAGGCCCTGGACTGCAGCGAGACCCAGGTGCTCGATTGCCTGCGCTCACTGGAACGGGATGGCACGTTGTCGCGAATCGGCCCGGTGTTCGAGCACACCCGCGCCGGGGCCAGCACCCTCGCCGCCCTGGCGGTGCCTGCCGAGCGCCTGCACCAGGTCGCGGCGCGCATCAGCCAGTACCCGGAAGTCAATCACAACTACGCCCGCGAGCACCGCTACAACCTCTGGTTCGTGCTGACCGGTCCGAACCGCGCCCACCTGGACACCATCCTCCAGGAGCTGGAACACGACACCGGCCTGGCGCCGCTGGACCTGCCCATGCTGACCGCCTACCGCATCGACCTGGGCTTCGCCCTGGAGGCCACCCATGCAAAACCCCTTGAGTGAGCAACAGGCGCTGGCGCTGCGCCGCGCGCTGGAAACCGGCCTGCCGCTGACACCACGGCCGTTCCAGGCCCTGGCCGAACAGATCGAGGCCAGCGAGCAACAAGTCCTCGACCATGTGCAGCAGTGGCACGAACAGGGCCTGTTCCGGCGCGTCGGCCTGGTGGTCAATCACCGGGCCCTGGGCTTCACCGCCAACGCCATGCTGGTGCTGGATGTGCCGGATGCGCTGGTCGACGAGGTCGGGCGTCGCCTCGGCCAGGCCGCCGGCATCAGCTTGTGCTACCAGCGCCCCCGGCGCCTGCCCCAGTGGCAGTACAACCTGTTCTGCATGATCCACGGGCGCCAGCGTGAACGCGTCGAGGCCCAGGTCCAGGCGCTGCTGGCCCAACACCTGCTGGACGACCTGCCACACCAATTGCTGTTCAGCACGCACCTGTTCAAGCAATGCGGCGGACGCTTCGCCCCACCGGCGGGAGCCCGCACCCATGGATGACCTGGACCGGCGCCTGATCAACCGCCTGCAACTGGGCCTGCCGCTGGTGCGCCATCCCTGGCAGGTGCTGGCCGGCGAACTCGACAGCAGCCCTGCGCAATTGCTCGATCGCCTGCACGAGTTGCTCAACGACGGCGTCCTCACCCGCTTCGGCCCGATGTTCGACATCGATCGTCTCGGCGGCGCCTTCACCCTGGCGGCGCTCGCGGTGCCCGAAGCCCGCTTCGACGCCATCGCCGAACTGCTCGCGGACATGCCCGAGGTGGCCCACAACTACCGCCGCGAACACAGCTGGAACATGTGGTTCGTGCTGGCGTGCCCCAGCGAACAGGCGATCCACGACTGCCTGCTGCGCATCGAGCGCCTGACCGGCCTGGTGCCGCTGAACCTGCCCAAAGAGGAGACCTACCATGTCGGCCTGTATTTCCCCCTCTGAATCGCGGCTGGCGCTGCGCCTGGTGGAGCTGACCCAGGAAGGCCTGCCGCTGCTCGAAGACCCGTGGGGCTGGCTGGCCGAGCAACTGGGCTTGAGCGTGGAGTCGACCCTCGACCTGCTCAAGCGCCTGCAGGCCGACGGCGCGATCCGGCGCATCGCCGCCGTGCCCAATCACTATCGCCTGGGCTATCGCCACAACGGCATGACGGTCTGGGACGTGGCTGACGCCGACCTGCCGCGCCTCGGTGCGCTGCTGGGCGCGCAACCCTTCGTCAGCCATTGCTACCGGCGTCCGCGCCGGCCTGGCTGGCGCTACAACCTGTTCGCCATGGTCCATGGCCGCAGCCGCGAGGAAATCGACAGCTACCGCGATCACCTGCGCTACCTGCTGGGGGATGCCTGTGCCGCCGATGACATGCTGGTGAGCAGCCGGATCCTGAAAAAAACCGGCCTGCGCCTGGCGCCTGTGGGAGCAAAGCTTGCTCGCGAAACAGGTGCATCGGTTTCTGAGAGACCGCATCAGCTTTATCGCGGGCAAGCCTTGCTCCCACAATGAAGGAACGCCTTATGTTGAGGATCAGCCACTACCTGCGCGCCCTGGCCGGCCACTGCCCGGCCCCGCGCACCGCGCCACCGGGCAGCGAGCGCCCACCCGTGGTGATCTGGAACCTGTTGCGGCGCTGCAACCTGACCTGCAAGCATTGCTATGCCACGTCCGCCGACAGCGTGTTTCGCGACGAACTGGACACCCCGGCGGCCCTCCAGGTGATCGACGACCTGCATGACGCCGGCGTGCGCGTACTGATCCTCTCGGGCGGCGAACCGTTGCTGCGCGACGACCTGTTCGAGCTCTGCGCCTACGCGCGGGGCAAGGGGTTCTTCCTCGCCCTGTCCAGCAACGGCACGCTGATCGACGCCAGCAACATCGAGCAGATTGCCGCGGCGCAGTTCGACTATGTCGGCATCAGCATCGATGGCCTGGAGGCGACCCACGATGAATTCCGCCAGCTCAAGGGCAGTTTCGCCGCCTCCATGGCGGCCATCCGGCTCTGTCGCCAGCAAGGGATCCGGGTCGGGTTGCGCACCACCCTCACCCAGCAGAACCACGCCCAGCTGCCGCGGCTGCTGGACATGATGAACGAATACGATGTGCAGAAATTCTACCTGTCGCACCTCAACTACAGCGGCCGGGGCAAGCGCAGCCGCAAGCTCGACGCCCACCAGCAAATGAGCCGCGAGGCCATGGCCTCGATCTTCGAACGGGCCTGGAGCGACATCGAGCAGGGTCGCGACAGTGATTTCGTCAGCGGCAACAACGACGCCGATGCCATCCTGCTGCTGCAATGGGTCGCCCGCCGGCTGCCCCACCACTACACAGCCCTGGAGCGGATGCTAAGGGCCTGGGGCGGCAACGCATCGGGCAGCGGCATCGCCAATATCGACAACACCGGCGAGGTCCATCCCGACACCTACTGGTGGCAGCACTCGGTGGGCAATGTCCGCCGGACACCGTTCAAGACACTCTGGCTCGAACGCCCCGACGCGCTGCTGCTGAAACTGCGTGAACATCCACGGGCCGTAGGCGGCCGTTGTGGGCAATGCCGCTGGCTGGCCATCTGCAACGGCAATACCCGCACCCGCGCCTGGGCCGACGGCGACCTGTGGGGCCAGGACCCCGGTTGCCACCTCAGCGACGACGAAATCGGCCTGCACGCCATTCCCAGCCTTGCGCTGCCTGTCGCCCGCTGAACCGAAGGCGAACTCGCTCCCGAACCAAGGAAGTCCCATGCCCGCCCCCATCGTTCTACCCGTTGCCCTGCAATCGCCGTTCAGACCCGGTGAAGTCGCCCTGGTCGGTGCCGGACCCGGTGACCCGGGCCTGCTCACCTTGCGGGCCTGGAGCCTGTTGATGCAGGCCGACGCCGTGGTCTATGACCGCTTGATCAGCCCGCAACTGCTGGGCCTGATTCCACTGACCTGCGCCCGGCATTACGTCGGCAAGGCCGCCGGCTGCCACAGCCTGCCCCAGGCGCAGATCAACGAACTGCTGGCCGATCTGGCCGACCAGGGCCAGCGCGTGGTCCGGCTCAAGGGCGGCGACCCGTTCATCTTCGGCCGTGGCGCCGAGGAGCTGGAGTACCTGCTGGCCCGCAACATCGATTGCCAGGTGGTGCCGGGCATCACCGCCGCGGCCGGGTGCACGGCCTACGCCGGCATTCCCTTGACCCACCGGGACTTCGTCAACTCCTGCCGGTTCATCACCGGCCACCTGCAACGCGAAGGTGAGCTGGACTTGCCTTGGCAAAGCCTGGCGGATGACAGCCAGACCCTGGTGTTCTACATGGGCTTGTCAAACCTGGGCACCATCGCCACGCGGTTGATCGACGCCGGCCTGCCTGCGCAGACCCCGGCGGCCTTGATCAGCAACGGCACGCGCCCCGACCAGCAAGTGCTGCGCGGCACCGTCGAGCAATTGCCGGGCCTGGCGCTGACGTGTGCCGATGGCCTGCCCACCCTGACGGTGATCGGCAAGGTGGTGGACTTGTTCGCCCACCAGCCGCTGCACCATCCGGCCCACCTTCACCCGGTGGCGCGGGTCCGCCCCGCTGCCGCGAAGGTGGCGCTGTGAAAGGCGGGTGGTGGCTGGCCTGGCTATGGATCGGCGCGGCCCAGGGCGCCACGGCCGCGACGCCGGACCTGGACCTGGCCGAGCGCAACTACCAGCAGCACTGCCAACAGTGCCACGGCGAGAACCGCATCGGCGGGGCCGGCCCGGCCCTGTTGCCCCAGAGCCTGAGCCGGATCAAGCCCGACGAGATCCGCGAGGTCATTGCCCAGGGGCGTCCGGCCAGCCAGATGGCGGCGTTCGGTGCAGTGCTCGATGCCGCGCAGATCGAAGGCCTGGTCCAGTACCTCCAGCGTCCGCCCGCCGTGGAGCCGCGCTGGAACGAGGATGACATCCGCCGCAGCCACCGGGTGCTGGAGGACCTCGCCCGCCTGCCGAGCACGCCCCAGCACAAGGCCGACCCGCTGAACCTGTTCGTGGTGGTGGAAGCGGGTGACCACCACGTCGATGTGGTCGATGGCGACCGCTTCGAGGTGCTCGCCCGCTTCGCTTCGCACTTCGCCGTGCACGGCGGGCCGAAGTTTTCCCCGGATGGCCGCTTCGTCTACCTGGCGTCCCGGGATGGCTGGATCAGCCTGTATGACCTGCACAACCTCAAGCTGATCGCCGAAGTGCGCGCCGGGCTCAATACCCGCAACCTGGCGGTGAGCAAGGACGGTCGCTGGGTCCTGGTGGGCAACTACCTGCCCGGCAGCCTGGCGGTCCTGGACGCCCGGGACCTGTCGCTGGTCAAGACCATCGCCACCGTGGGCCGCGACGGACTGGCCTCGCGAGTCAGTGCGGTGTACACCGCGCCGCCACGCAACAGCTTCATCGTTGCCTTGAAGGATGTGAAGGAGGTCTGGGAACTGCCCACCGGCCCGGACCCGGATTTCGTGCCAAGGCGCATCGACGCCGAGGACTACCTGGATGACTTTTCCTTCTCGCCGGATTACCGGCAGTTGCTCGCCACCTCGCGCAAGGCCCAGGGCGGCCAGGTCATCGACCTCGACACGGGCCGGGTGGTCACGGACATCGCCCTGCCAGGCATGCCCCACCTGGGCTCGGGCACCTATTGGCGGCGCGATGGACACTGGGTGCTGGCGACGCCGAACATCAGCAAGGGACTGGTTTCGGTGATCGACCTCGACAGCTGGAAGGTCATCAAGCAGATCCCGACCCTGGGACCGGGCTTCTTCCTGCGCAGCCACGCCAACTCGCGCTACGCCTGGACCGACGTGTTTTTCGGCCCCGACAACGACGCCATCCACCTGATCGACAAACAGACCCTGGACATCGCCCACACCCTGCGCCCGATGCCCGGCAAGACCGCCGCCCATGTCGAATTTACCCGCGACGGACGCTACCTGCTGTTGAGCATCTGGGCCACCGATGGCGCGCTGATCGTCTACGACAGCAACACCCTCCAGGAGATCAAGCGCCTGCCCATGAACAAGCCTTCGGGCAAGTACAACGTGGGGAACAAGATCGAGTTCGCCGAGGGGACTTCGCATTGAAAAAATGGGGCTGATGCGCAGCCCCTGGAGCAAAGCCTGTGGGAACAAGGCTTGCCCGCGATGAACGATAATGCGGTTTAGCCGTTGAACCGCGGCGCGGCTATCGCGGGCAAGCCTTGCTCCCACAGACGGCGCCGGGTCCAACGAATCCAACCCTCACCAGGTAAGCACCGCCCCCACCGCGAACGTATCGGTGTCCTCATTCTGGGCGCTGGTGTCGTGGCCGTTGATTTCGAACTGGTTGTACTCGGCCACGAGCTTGAGGTTGTCGTTGACGTCGTGGAACAACGCGATACCGCGGGTCTCATAGTCGGCGCCGCTGCCCACCACGCCGTTGCCGTCGTCGTCGGTCTTGCCGTAGGACAGCGCCAGGCGGTTCTTGCCCAGTTTGTACGAACCCTGCAACAGGTAGCCCTTGCTGTCGACATTGCGCAAGGTGGCTTCACCGGCATTGTTGGTGAAGAACGGGTTGATGCCCTTGGCCTGGAACCCCGAGCCGGTCAGCGAGAACCCGCCCATCTTGGCCTGCACGCCGTAGCCCAGGCCCTTGGAGGTCACCGTGTCGACGTTGGAATCGGTGTTGTCCGAGGTCTGGTAGCTGCCGTTGAGCCAGCTGTAGATCTTCGCCCCGCCCAGGTCGAACTGGTAGGTGATTTCGCTCTCCGTGCGCGGGTTTTCCTGGTAGGCCTTGCCGGTGGCGCTGTTGTCGTTGGTGTCCACCGGGTCCATGATGCCCACCGCCACCCGCAACCCGTCCATCACTGGCGTGCGGTAGGTGATCTGCGAGGTCGGGAACGGGTACGGGTAGCCGCTGCCGATGTTGCCGAACGAGACTCCACCGCCGTCCACCAACCCCAGCGTATCGCTGACCTGGCCATACCCGGCCAGCAGTTCGTCGAGCAGGATGTTGGAGCGGGCGAACAGGCCGAAGTCCTTGCCGATCAAGACCTCGCCCCACTCCGGGTTGGCGACGGTGCCGTAGAACTGCCGCACGTCGATGGCGGTGTCGGTGCCATTGGTTTCACTGTCGTTGATGGTCACCCAGAACGAAGCACGGGCGCCCAGCTTGAGGTCATCGACCTGCTTGCCCATGTTGAAGCCCAGGTAGTTGGGCAAGAAGCCCATCTTGACCCGCGCCTGGCGCCGGTCGTACTGCTCCCCTGCCCGGTCCACGTCACTGTTGACGTAGAAGGCGTTGATGTAGCCGTCGGTGGAAAAGGTGGTCTGGTCTTTGTCGTACAGCATGATTTCGGCCTGGGCCCAGGGCGTCAGGCCGAATGTCGAAAGACTGGCGATGACCGCAGGCAAAAAACGGTGGCGGGTATTTTTATTGTTGTGCATGGCGCGCTCCGCGACGTGGGACGGGATGTCGGAGGCGATTATCGAAATGCGCCAGGCCCCGTCATACGCTGCCTTGGAGGCAGTTGGCGGGTGCTTTGGGCGGGTTGGTTCGGCGCGGCAGTTTGGGAGTAGGACTGCGCTGTCGACGGGCGCGGTACTTTGGGTGTGGGCCGCAGGGCGGCCCGGGGGAATGTAGGGAGGGTGAGTCCCACCGACCTGTGGCCAGGGGGTGTGGGAGCAAGGCTTGCCCGCGATGAACGATAACGCGGTTCAGTTGTTCGACCGCGGCGTGACTATCGCGGGCGAGCCTTGCTCCCACAGATAGCCCTCTAGCCACAGGTGGCCTCTCATCCTCAGAACCTCGGCTTGATGGTTTTCCAGTCTGGCTTGTAGCGCTGCATCTGCCGCACGTCATCGCGCTGGCGGATGCCGCAGCCGAGAAACTGGTCATGCAGCTTGCCCAGTTGATCGCGGTCCAGTTCCAGCCCGAGGCCCGGTGCCCGGGTGACCTTCACGCAGCCGTCGACGATCGGCAGCTTGCCGCCCTTGATCACTTCTTCGTCCGGCTCCTGCCATGGGTAGTGCGTGTCACAGGCGTAGTCCAGGTTCGGCACCGCTGCCGCCACATGGGTCATGGCCATGAGGCTGATGCCCAGGTGCGAGTTGGAATGCATCGACACGCCCAGGCCGAAGGTGCTGCACATTTTCGCCAGGGCCTGGGTGTCCCGCAGGCCGCCCCAGTAATGGTGGTCCGCGAGGACAATCTGCACGCTGTCCAGCGCCACGCTGCGGCGGAACTCGTCGAAATCGGTGACCACCATGTTGGTCGCCAGCGGCAGGCCGGTGCGCTTGTGCAGTTCGGACATGCCCTCCAGCCCCGGGGTGGGGTCCTCGTAGTACTGCAGGTCATCGCCGAGCAGCTCGGCCATGCGGATGGACGTCTCCAGCGACCAGTTGGCGTTCGGGTCGATGCGCAGCGGGTAGCCGGGAAACGCCTGTTTCAACGCCTTGATGCAGGCCACTTCGTGCTCGGGCTCCAGGGCGCCGGCCTTGAGCTTGATGCTCTTGAAGCCATACGCCTGGATCATGCGCCGGGCCTGGGCGACGATCTGCTGCTCATTCAAGGCCTCGCCCCAGTTGTCTGGCGGATACGGCGAATCGATGTGCTCGGCGTACTTGAAAAACAGGTACGCACTGAACGGGACTTCGTCGCGGATCGCGCCGCCGAGAAGATCCACCAGCGGCACGTTCAGGTAATGGGCCTGGAGGTCCAGGCAGGCCACTTCGAACGCCGAGTAGGCGTTGCTCACGGCCTTGCTCGCATGGGAGCCCGGCGCCAGTTCGGCCCCGGCGACACTGGCCGGCCGCTGCGCGGCGACGGTCGCCTGGACAATCGCCCGCAAGCGATTGAGGTTGAACGGGTCCAGGCCGATCAACTGCTCCTGGAGCTGCAGCTGGATCGCCAGGGCCGGCGCATCGCCGTAGCTCTCGCCCAGGCCGATGTAACCGTTGTCGCTCTCGATCTCGATGATCGAGCGCAGCGCGTACGGCTCATGGATGCCGCTGGCGTTGAGCAAGGGCGGATCGCGAAAGGCGATGGGGGTGACGGTGACGCGTTTGATCTTCATGCAGCGGCTCCCGATGGACCTGGGTTCAAGGCTTGGCGTTGTTCCGGCTGATCGGCATCGGCAAGGGGTTCGGGCCGGCCGGACAATGAATTGGGGGTGCCACGCCCTGGCGAGGTGCGGGCGAAGAAAATCACCACGGCGGCAATCAGCGAGGTGATCGCCAGGCCGTACAGGCCGCCTTCGATGGAGCCGGTGGTCTGCTCCAGGAAACCGAAGGCCGTTGGCGCGACGAAGCCGCCGAGGTTACCGATGGAGTTGATCAAGGCGATCACCGCCGCTGCGATGCGAGCGTCCAGGTAGCCCTGGGGAATCGGCCAGAACAGCGCCGAGGCGGCCTTGAAACCGATCGCCGCGAAACAGATCGCCACGAAGGCGAAGACCGGCCCGCCGGTGGTGGACATGAACATGCCGAACGCGGCGATCACCAGGGTGACCGCGACCCAGGCCTGCTGGAACTTCCAGCGTCCGGCCAGGGCGGCGAAGCCGTACATCGCCACGATGGAGATGATCCACGGGATGGAGTTGAGCAGGCCGACCTGGAAATCCCCCAGGCTGCCCATTTTCTTGATCATGCTCGGCAACCAGAACGTCGCGCCGTAGATCGTCAGGGCGATGGAAAAATAGATGAAGCAGAACAGCAGGATCTGCCGATCGGCCAGCAACTTGAACACCGATGGCTTGATCACCTGCGCGGCTTCCCGGATCCGTTGTTCCTCGGCAATGGCGGCGATCAGCACGGTCTTCTCTTGCGCGGTCAGCCATTTGGCCTGGCTGGGGTGCGACTGCAGCCAGAACCAGACAACCCCGCACAACACGATGGAGGCGAAGCCTTCGATCAGGAACATCCACTGCCAGCCGTGCAGGCCCATCCCACTGACATGCAACAGCGCGCCTGACACCGGGCCGGAAATCACCGAGGCGATGGCCGAACCACTGAGGAAGATCGCCATCGCCTTGCCGCGTTCGTTGGCCGGCAGCCACTGGGTGAAGTAGTAGATGATGCCGGGAAAGAAACCCGCCTCCGCCGCGCCGAGGATGAAGCGCAGCACATAGAAACTGGTTTCGCCGCGCACGAAGGCCATCGCCATCGCCGCCGCGCCCCAGGTGAACATGATGCGGGTCAGCCAGGCCCGTGCGCCGTAGCGTTGCAGCAGCATGTTGGAGGGCACTTCGAACAGCGCGTAGCCGACGAAGAACAGCCCGGCACCGAGCCCGTAGGCCGCGGCGCCGATGCCCAGGTCAGTCTCCAGGTGACTGCGCACGAAGCCGATGTTGACCCGGTCGATGTAGTTGACGATGAACATCACCACCACCAGCGGCAGTACGTGACGTTTGACCTTGGCCGCCGCGAGCGCCAGGGTGCTCGCAGGCGTGGAGTCCGTTACGTTGTTCAAGGGTGCCTCCCGATCATTGTTTTTGTGGGGAACGGCACGATGATGGACGCGGCGGATTGTTCCCGTCTAATCTAACTTGGCACTTGATTGATACCCGGATTGAATCAATGTTTGAACTGGCCCAACTGCGCTGCTTCACCACCGTGGCGACCGAACTCAACTTTCGTCGAGCCGCCGAACGCCTGAACATGACCCAGCCACCGCTGAGCCGGCAGATCCAGTTGCTGGAGCATCACCTGGGGGTCGAGCTGTTCACCCGCAGCACCCGCAGCGTGGCGCTGACCGCCGCCGGCCGGGCGTTTTTCCTCGAAGCCCAGAACCTGCTGGAGCAGGCCCAGCAAGCCGCCGTGGCCGCCCGGCGCTTCGCCCAGGGCGACATCGGCTCGGTCACCATCAGCTTCGTCGGCAGCGCGGTGTATGAATTCCTGCCCAAGGTCATCGCCGAAGCGCGGCTGAACCAGCCCCAGGTGAAAATCGTCCTGTCGGAAATGAACACCTACCAACAGCACGAGGCGTTGCGCGCCCGGCGCATCGACCTGGGCATCGTTCGCTCGCCGCTGCTGGAAACCGGCTACGCCACCGAGTGCCTGGTGCGCGAACCCTTCGTGCTGGCGATCCCGGTCGGGCACCCGCTGGCCCAGGCCGAGGCCGTGAGCGCGCAGGACCTCGATGCGCAACCGTTCCTGATGTACTCGCACTCCGCCTACCCGCCCTTCAACGAACTGCTCACCGGCACCCTTCGCTCGGCCCGGGTCGCGCCGCAATACGTGCAATGGCTCGGCTCATCGCTGACCATCCTGGCGCTGGTCAACGCCGGCATGGGCCTGGCCCTGGTGCCCCGCTGCGCCACCAGCGTGGTGTTCAAGCAGGTGGTATTCCGCGAGATCGACCTGGGCGAGGGGGTGCAAAGCGAGCTGCACCTGATCTGGCGCGAAGACAACGATAACCCGGCCTTCACCATGTTGCTGGAGGGGATTCGCGGGGCGGTCCGGGACGGCGGTTGAACGTGCAAGGCAAGCAGGCCCCCGGCGAACGATTCACTCATTTCGCCATCGCCCTGCCCTTTGGCTTTCCCGATGATCGAAGTAGTTGTACGATGACCGACGAGCACAACCCGCGTTGCTCGTACCGCTCCTCATACCTACAACAACAAGGAAACCACCCCATGAAGAAAGCGACATTGGTCATCAGCTTCCTGTGCCTGTTCGGCGGCTATGCGACGACCGCCGCCGCGTCGGCCGAGCAGGATGTGGCCCAGGCCGTCGACCACCTGACCCAGGCCATGCTGCACAAGGACATTCCCCAGCTCCAGGCCCTGGCTGCCGACAACCTCACCTACGGGCATTCCAGCGGGAACATCCAGGACAAGCAGGCCTTCATCGCCGACATCGAGACCGGCAAGAGCGCGTTCAAGACCCTGGAAATGAAGAACCAGAAAATCACCCTCTCGGGTGACACCGCCCTGGTGCGCAATCATTTCTCGGCCCAGGCGATCAAGGGCAGTGACATCGTGCCGACCGAAATCGAGAACTTCCAGATCTGGCAGAAACAGAAGAACGGCAAGTGGCTGCTGATCGGTCGGCAGGCGTTCAAGTTCTGATCTTCGACGGGAGGTAGCCCACCCGTGGGAGCACGCCTGCTCGCGAAGGCGGTGTGTCAGACAAGGCACTTTCGCCGAGGCCACGCTTAGCGAGCAGGCTCGCTCCCACCGCAACCGTCAGGTCTTGCCCCACTGGTCCCGGTATTGCAGCAGGAAATCGACGAAGGCGCGCACGCGCTGGGGCATGTATCGACCATGGGGATAGAGCAACGTAAAAGGCCGTGAGCGCCCCGCGAACGGCTGCAGCACTTCCACCAGGCGGCCGTCCGCCAGTTCCTGTTCGACGATGAAGCGATAGGTCTGGAACAACCCGGCGCCGTGCCTGGCCAGCGTCACGCCGCCCAGCACATCATCCGAACAGGTGTAGTTGCCCTGGCCAAACACCTCCCGCTCCTGGCCCTCTACCCGGAACAACCATGAGATCCGTCGGCCGTTGCTGGGCAGTTCGAACTGGATGCACTCGTGCGCGTCCAGGTCTTCGAGGGTCCGTGGCGTGCCGGCCCGACGCAGGTAGTCCGGGGACGCGACCACCACCAGCCTCGCATCCTCCAGCAACCGGGCGATCATCGACGAATCCGGCTGGGCCCGTACACGGATCGCCAGGTCGTAGCCCTCGGCCACGAAGTCGATGTTGCGATTGCTCAGGTGCACGTCCACGCTCACTTGCGGGTACAGCGCCCGGAACGCCGGCAGCAGCGGCAGGATCCGGTGATGCCCGTAGGTGGTGGGCAGGCTGATGCGCAGGGGGCCGGAGGGCACCGCTTGCGCGCCCATCATTTCCTGTTGCGCCTCCACCAGTTGCGTCAGCGCCTGCCGGCATTGTTCGAAATAGGTCCTGCCGGCCTCGGTCAAGCGGATGCTGCGGGTGGTGCGCACGAACAGGCGCGAGCCCAGGCGCTCTTCCAGGCGAAAGATCGAACGGCTCACCGCCGCCGGGGTGACCCCCGCCACCTGCGCCGCCGCGGTGAAGCTGCCCGCCTCGGCCGCCAGGCAAAACAGTTCGATGCTGCCCAACTGCAGGTCTTCGAAATGCCGCTTCATGATTCGTTACACCGCGTATCAACTGAAGATTCCAGCTGCCTGTTTATCAGGCTGGCGCGTATAAATACAGTGGCCCGGTGGCGTGGGAATGGTCCTGCGCCCGTGTTCATGAGCAGGAGTGCGACATGCCCTTTGTCAATGTGCGAATTACCCGTGACGGCGTCACCCGCGAGCAGAAAGCCCAGGTGATCGCCGAAATCACCGAGACGCTCCAACGTGTGCTGGGCAAGGATCCTCATTTGACCCATATCGTGATCGAGGAAGTCGATACGGATAACTGGGGGTATGCGGGCATGACGACAACGGCGTTTCGAAGTCTGCCGAAGGAGTGAGTGACCTGGCGCTGGCGGTTGTGCGCCAATCCCATTTTGGGAACAGGCCTGCTCGCGATGGCGGTGGGTCGGTTTGCATCGATGTTGCCTGTGCCGACGCTTTCGCGGGCAGGCCCGCTCCCACGGGGGATTTGTGCTGGGCCGCAGGTTTGTGAGCAACCGAAATCCCGTGTGGGAGCGAGCTTGCTCGCGATAGCGGTGGGTCAGCTTGCAGTAATGTTGCCTGTGCCGACGCCTTCGCGGGCAAGCCCGCTCCCACAGGGGATTGGTGGTGGGCCGCAGTTTTTTTAGCAACCGGGAACCACTGTGGGAGCGAGCTTGCTCGCGATAGCGGTGGGTCAGCTTGCCTCGATGTCGCCTGTGCCGCCGCCTTCGCGGGCAGGCCCGCTCCCACAGGGGATTGGTGGTGGGCCGCACGTTTGTGAGCAACCGAAATCCCGTGTGGGAGCGAGCCTGCTCGCGATAGCGGTGGGTCAGCTTGCAGTGATGTTGCCTGTGCCTAAGCCTTCGCGGGCAAGCCCGCTCCCACAGGGATTGGTGGTGGGCCGCAGTTTTTTTAGCAACCGGGAACCACTGTGGGAGCGAGCTTGCTCGCGATAGCGGTGGGTCAGCTTACATCGATGTCGCCTGTGCCGACGCCCTCGCGGGCAGGCCCGCTCCCACAGGAGTGGTGGAGTGAGCGGGATTGATTACATGAGGTATCAACTCAAGTACCAGTAGACCGATTTATCAATCCCGACCGCATCAATACCCTGATCACCACCACCGCCGCCCTTATCGGCGCAGCGGTTCCATCCATGTGATCAGGAGTCAACATCATGAGCATCAGCAAAACCGTCATCGTCACCGGCGCATCCAGCGGCATCGGCCTGGGCCTGGTCAAGGCCTTCCTGGATCGGGGCTATAACGTGGTGGGCAATGCCCGCTCGCAGTCCGGCCTGGACGATGCCGCGGGCCAGTCAAGCCAGGCCCATCGGTTCCTCGGCGTGGCCGGTGACATTGCCGACCCGGCCACTTCCAGCCGCGTCATCGCCAGGGCGATCGAGGCTTTCGGCGCTGTGGACGGGCTGGTGAACAATGCCGGTTTCTTCCTGCCCAAGCCGTTCATCGAGTACAGCCCCCAGGACCTGGAAGCCTTGCTGGACACCAACCTCAAGGGCCTGGTCTATGCCAGCCAAGCAGCGGCCGCGCACATGATCCGTCGGCGCCAGGGCTTTATCATCAACATTTCCGCCGCGGTGGCCCTGCAACCGAATATCCAGGTGCCGGCCGCACTGCCGGTGCTGATCAAGGGCGGCGTCAACCAGATGACCCGCGCCCTGGCCCTGGAACTCTCGCCCCATAACATCAAGGTCAACGCCGTCGCGCCCGGCATCATCGACACGCCGATGCACGACCCGGCGCAGCGCGCATTCCTCGACAACCTGGCCCCGGCCGGACGCGTGGGCACGGTCGCGGAAATCGCCGAGGCGGTGCTGTATCTGGCCGGTGCCGATTTCACCACCGGCGCGGTATTGCCGGTGGACGGGGGCATGAGTACGGGCAAGTGGTAGGACGGGGCCGCCCTGCTCCCACCAGTGACCTTGAACAGCCACCACCCCAAGGTCACAGCGTGTAGGCGATACCAACCTGCACGGTGCGCGGTGCCCCCGGGTAGGCGTAGACGTTGCCAAACGCGCCTTCTTCATAATCGGCGTCGAACAGGTTCTTCACGTCCAGGTTCAAGCGCACCCGCTCGTTGACCTTGTAGTAGCCCAGCAGGTCCACCACCGTGTAGCTGTCCATGGAGAAGGCATTGGCCGCCGTCTGCCCGGCCCGCTCGTCAACGTACCGGGCACCGGCGCCCAACCCAAGGCCCTTGAGGCCGCCGTCCTGGAATTCATAGACGTTCAACAGGCTGAAGGTGTTCCTGGGCACGTTGAGCAGGCGAGTCCCGGTGGGGATGCTGATGTCCTTGGTCACCTCGGCATCCACGTAGGCATAGCCGCCGATCATTCGCCATTGCGGTGTCAGGTTGCCGGCCACGTTCAGGTCGAAACCACGGCTGCGCACTTCGCCGGCGGCCACGCTGAACGTGGAATCCACGGGGTCGGTGGTGAGCACATTGCGTTTTTCGATCTGGTAGAGCGCGGCATCGACACTCAGCTGGCGGTCCAGCGCCTCCCATTTGATACCCACCTCATAGGACTTGCCTTGCTCGGGCTTGAAGCCGTTGCCTTGTCCGCCGCGGCTGGCACCGGTGTTGGGCTTGAACGAGCGGGCCGTGTTGGCGTAGACCGCCACCGTGTCGGTCAGGTCGTAGATCACGCCCAGGCGTGGGGTGACGGCGCTGTCGTCTTTGCTCCAGTTCCGGCCATTGGGCACGAACGTCTCATACTCATGCTCGAAGCGCTCGAAGCGCGCCCCCGCCAGCACTTTCAAGCGTTCGGTCAGTGCCACCTGGTCCTGGACGAACAGGCCCAGGGTCTTGAGGTTTTCCTGATCGTCGGTTGGGGTGCGGGTCAGTGCCGGACGGGGCTGGCCGTAGACCGGGTCGAAGATATCGATCGGATAGGCCGAGGTCCCGGCAGCGGAGCGCTGGATGATGGACTGGTAGTCGTAGTCTTCGTATTCGATGCCGGTCAACAAGGTGTGCTCGAACCCACCGGTGGAGAAATGCCCGGTGAGGTTGAGTTGCGTGTCGCGGTCGGTCCATTCCAGCTTGCGGTAGTTGAAGTTGCGTCCCAGGGTGCGGCCATCGGCGGCAATGCCGTTGCCTTCGATGGCATTGCCCTGCAACGTGCCGTCGAGCCACTGGGTGCCGCCGGCCAGGGTCCAGTCGTCGTTGAGCATGTGCTCGAAACGCACCTGCAGCATGGTGTTGTCATTGTGCAACTTGCCGGCGTCCTTCTCGCCGAAGAAGGTCTCCCGGGAGGCCGTGCCACGCTGGCCGGGATAGTGGGTCACGCCACGGTCCAGCGGATGGTTGTTTCGCATGAAGTCGCCTTCGAACGTCAGGCGCGTGGTGTCGTTGAGCTGCCAGGTCACCACCGGGGCGATGCCGTAGCGTTCGGTCTCGACGTGGTCGCGGAAGGTGTCGCCGCCCTCGCCGATCACGTTCAAGCGATAGGCCAGCGTGCCGTCTTCATCCAGTGGACCGGACGCATCCAGCGTGCCGCGACGCATCCCCTGGTCGTTGAGCTGGCTGCCGAGGGTCACCGTGCGCTCGGCCAGCGGTTGCTTGGACACCACGTTGAACGTGCCGCCGGGGTCGCCACGGCCATACAGCATGGTCGCCGGGCCGCGCAGCACTTCCAGGCGCTCGATGGTGTTGGCGTCGGGCATGTTCGGGTAGCCACGGTTGATCGGGAAGCCATTGCGATAGAACTCCCCCGTGGTGAAGCCGCGCACGGTGAACGTGGTCAGGCCCTGGCCGCCGAAGTTGTTGGCCCGGCCTACGCCGCCGGCGTAATCGAGGGCATCCTGCAGGCGCGTGGCACCCAGGTCTTCGACGGCCTCGCGGGACACCACGGAGATCGATTGCGGGGTTTCATGGATCGCGGTGTCGGTGCGGGTGGCGCTCGCCGAACGGGTGGCGTGGTAACCCTTGACCGGGCCCTGGGGGTTTTCATACTCGGCGCTGCCGACGATGTCCGTGGCTTGCAATTCCATGGACGCCGGAGCGACGTTGGGCTCCTGCGCCCAGGTGGAGACGGAATAAGCCTGCAGCACACACAGTGAAACGAGAATCCGACGCATCGATGCACAATCCTAAGGGAAAAACGCCAGCCCCCGAGAGGCTGGCCAGAATGTGTCGCGAAAGATACAGCAACTCATTCCTGTTTGATATGAATTCCCATTAGCACCCTGTCATCGATCCCTGCGCTCAACCAGCGCCGAGGGACGCTTTCTCGATTTGTTGAAAAAACCGCTGCGCCCGAACGTCCTGGGCAAAGGCCACGTTCAAGCGCAGCCAGTCGCTCGCTTCGCCCGCCGGCATGAAACTGGAACCCGGGGACAGCTGGACCTGCGCCTGGCGAGCGATCTGCTGCACCCGGGCGCTGTCCAGGTGCCGCGGCCGCGCCCACACGAACACGCCACCGGTGGGTTCGGCGAAGACCTCCCAATGCGCCTGGTCGAGTTGGCGCAGCGTGCTCGCCATCTGCTTGTTCAGCCGCTGGCGCAGGCGCTGGATCAACTTGCGATAGGCACCGTTGGCGAGCAATGCCGCCACGACGTTCTCGGCCAGCAGCGAGCAACCGATGCCGGTGACCATCTTGACCTCGGCCAAGCGTTGGATGATCTCGGGCTTGGCCACCACATACCCGACGCGCAGCGAGCTGGACAAGGTCTTGGAGAAGCTGGCGAGGTAGATCACCCGGTCCAGCCCATCCAGGGTCGCCAGCCGTGACGTCACGCCGTTCTGGAAGTCGGCGTAGATGTCGTCCTCGACCAGTTGGAAATCATGCAGGGTCGCCAGTTGCAGCAAGCGATACGCCACGCTGGGCGCCAGGCTGGTGCCGGTGGGGTTCTGGTACATGCTGTTGAGGAAGAAACAGGTCGGTTTGTGCTGGGCCAGCAAGCGCTCCAGGTGCTCGATATCCGGGCCCTGGGTGCCGCGCGCCACCGCCAGGGTGCGGACCCCGTGCAACCTCAGCAGATTGAACAGGTTGTAGTAGCCTGGGCTTTCCACCAGCACCAGGTCGCCGGGTTTGAGCAGCGTGCGCACCAGCAGGTCAAGGCCGTGGCTGGCCCCCTGGGTCGTGAGGATCTGCGGCAGGTCGACGTGTATGTCGATCAGGTCCAGGCGTTTTTGGATGTGCTGGCGCAAGTCAACCGAGCCCAGCGGCGTGCTGTAGTTGAACAAGGCATGGTTGTCGCTGCGCACCACCTGGCGGATCGCCTGGCCCAGGTCGGTGTCGTCCCGCCAGGCGTCAGGGAGCCAGCCGCAACCGAGTTTGAGCCGCGCCGACTCAGGCTCGAACAATGCCCACGCGCCCTCCTCTTCGCCAGCCTCGGGCGCCTTGGCGCGGGACACCTGTGGCGCGACGAAAAACCCCGACCCATGCCGGGATTCCAACACCCCGCTGGCGACCAGTTGGTCGTAGGCCTTGATCACGCAGGCCCGGCTCACGCCGTTCTCCTCGGCCAGTTGGCGGATGGAGGGCATCCGGGCGCCGGGACGGATGCCCTGGCGCTTCAGCCAAGCCATCAACTGGGCCACCAGTTGCCGGACCATGGGCTCGGCGGCGTTGCGATCGATATTCAGGTCCATGGGCGCGCCTTTGAATGTCGCTGCGAAGTGTTCGCTGGTTTTTGGCGAACAGTTAAACACAAAACACCCAGGGCTGTTCCTTGTTGCCGTGGCCCCCGGCAGTGATAGTCCTCGGAACGCTACAACTTTCCGAGGACTACCCTTGAACCCACAGTCACGACACACCTGGGGCCTGGCTTTCGGCCTGTGCCTGATCACCCTGGCCGTCAATCTGCAGGCACCGTTGTACACCGCTTATGCACGGGCTTCCGGTGACGGGGCCGGCGCCACGGCGGTGGCCTTTTCCTGTTACGTGCTGGGGGTGCTGCCGGTGCTGCTGGCCTTCGGTGGGATCGCCGATCGCGTCGGACGCAAACCGTTGATCCTGCTGGCGCTGGGCCTGTCGATGCTGGCGACGATGGTCACCTCGATCTGGCCAAACCTGATCGCGCTGGGCCTGGCGCGGCTGATGATGGGCGTGGGCACCGGGCTGGCCTCGGCGACCGCCACGGCCTACATGAGTGAACTGATGGCGGGCGGCGACACCCGCGCCGCAGCCAACCGGGTCACCGCCAGCACGTCGCTGGGGTTCGGCCTCGGCGCGGCATTGACCAGCCTCTTCCTGATCGTCCAGCACAGCGTGGTGCCCGGCAGTTTCTGGCTGCAACTGGCCCTGGCCGCCCTGGCGATACTCGTCGTCGCCCGGCTGCCGGACCCCGCGCCCCGCAACCGCCATGCGCCTCTGCTGCGCCTGCCCTTGTTCCCCACGGGCAGCCTGCCCTACAGCTTTTCCATGCTGCTGGCCTGGGCCACCTCGGGCCTGGTCATCGCGATATTGCCGTCGGTGCTGGCCGCCCATGCCTTGCAGCAATGGTCGGGCCTCTCGACTTTCACGGTGATCAGTTGCGGGCTGCTTTTCCAACCCTGGGCCCGGCGCCTGCAACCGGCCCGGGCCACCGGCGTCGGCTTGCTGGTGCTGCCCTTGAGCTACGCGCTGCTGGCGTGGGGGGCCAGCAGCGGCTCGCTGCTCGCCGTGCTGTTGGGCGCGCTGGGGGCCAGCAGTGCGTGCTATGGGTTCTTGTACCTGGGCGGGTTATCGGCGATCACGGCCATGGCCGGCCTGGAAAAGGCACGGGGCAGCGCCGGGTTCTTCCTGTTCGCCTATATCGGGTTCAGCCTTCCGGTGGTGGTCACCGGCGTGGTGGCCGACGCGTTCGGCGCCAATGTGGCGCTGGTCCTGTTCGGGCTGGCCTTGACGCTGGGCGCGCTGGCCACCGGGTGGGTCATCGTTCGCACTCAGGCTTGTGCGGCTGACGTCAGGTCCGGCACCCGGTCTCGGAAAAGTCGTATACCATATTCCCAACTCAACCAAGCCGACCCGCCGCCGTGACCTTATCCAAGTTCAACCTGCCCGACCTGGGCAATACGCCCAGCACTTCGGAAATCATCACCCGCCACCTGCGCGATGCCATCGTCGCCGGGCATTTCGCCGAGGATGAGCCGATTCGCCAAGACGACATCGCCCGGCAATTCAACGTCAGCAAGATTCCCGTGCGCGAAGCCCTCAAGCGCCTGGAGGCCGAGGGCCTGGTGATGTTCCAGCGCAATCGCGGGGCGATGGTCACCCGGATTTCCGAGGCGGAGCTGGCGCAGATGTTCGAGGTGCGCATGCTGCTGGAGGACAAGGTGCTGCGCCTGGCGATCCCCAACATGACCGAAGCCACCTTCGCCCGCGCCGAAGGCATCTGCCGCGAGTTCATCGGCGAGGACGATGTGGGCCGCTGGGCCGAGCTGAACTGGCAGTTGCATGCCTGCCTCTACGAACCGGCCCAGCGGCCGTTCCTGGTGGGGCTGATTCGCTCGGTCCACGACAAACTGGAGCGTTACCTGCGCATGCAGATGAGCCTGTCGGCCGGCAAGGAACGCGCCGACCACGAACACCGGGAAATCCTCGACGCCTGCCGTGCCGGCGATGTCGAACGGGCGGTGAAACTGCTGGACGAACACATCGCCGGGGTCTGCAAGACTCTGTTCGAGTTCCTGCCTTCCAGCCATTGAGGCACGGCCGCGGGCTTGGGGGTTGTGAACACTGTGTTCCCACACGCCTCAGGACTGTGGGAGCGGGCTTGCTCGCGAAGGCGCCGGGTCAGTCACCCCTATCGTCACTGACACACCGCTTTCGCGAGCAGGCTCGCTCCCACAAGGGATGGGCGGCGCCCATGAAGCCCCAGTCGCTCATGAAACCGGGGCGCCTGCCACTCAAAACAGATTCTGCACCTGTTCCAGCACGGCCCGGTTCATCTGGCCGGTGTGGGTGTGCAGGCTCACGTAGCTCTGCAGCATGTCGAGCTTGGTGTTGAGCAAATCTCGACGAGCCTGGAACACCCGTTGCTGGGCGTCGAGAATGTCCACGGTCGAGCGCACGCCACCCTGGAAGCCCTTCTCCGTCGAGGTCAGCGCACGCTGGTTGGACTCCACCGCCCGCTGCATCGCCTTGCTCTTGGCGAACCCGGCCACGACGCCCAGGTAATCGGTCTCGATGTCCTCGGCCAGTTGCTGGCGCTGCACGTCGTAGTCGGACTGGGCGCCGGCCAGTTGCGCCTCGGCCTTCGCCACCGACGCGCGCACCGCGCCGCCGCGGTACAGCGGGATATCCAGTTGCACGCCGACGTAATAGGTGTCCTGGCGTGGGTCGAGTTCCTGGTATTGGCGGGTTTCCCGGCGGGTCAGCTGGGTGGTCAGGGACAAGGTCGGATAATGCCCGGCGCGCTGGCTGTCGGCCTGGGCTTCGGCGACCTTGACCGCCGCCAGCCGCGCGGCCAGTTCGGGGCTGGCGTCACGGGCGATTGCCGTCCAGTAGGGCAAGTCCTGCTCCGGTGGAATCGGGTTGGCGGTGGCCAGTTCTTCGCGCATCGGCTGGATATCATCGATCGGCACACTGGCCCGGCCGGACAGCGCGCGCAACGCCGCCACCCGGCGCGCCTGGGCCTCGGCTTCCTGGGCATCGACCAGGTCGAGCCGCGCCTGGGCCTCATCGATGTCGGTGATTGCGCCCTGCCCGCCCTGATAGAGTTTCTTGCTCTGGGTCACCAGGCCGTTGATGGCCGCCTTCTGCTGGGCGATCAACTTGATTTCGTTTTCGGCCCGGGCCACGTCGAAATAGCCCTTGGCGACCCGGTCGTACAACGTCTGGCCGGCAACGTCGAACACCTGCACGCCCAGTTGCCCCCGCGCCTTGCCCTCCTGGTACGCCGCCCAGCGGCCTTTGTCATAGAGCGGCTGCTGCGCTGCCAGGGTGACATTGTTGGCCTGGTAGTCGTTGCTGTTGACGTAGGTGTTGTCGTCCCCGCCGTCGGTGCGCCCGCCGTAGCCATAACGCGAAGTCAACGACACCTGGGGATAGAGGCCTCCCCGGCCGATCGCTTCTTCCTGCCTGGAGGCATCGAAGGCATGGGCGGCCGATTGCACGGTCGGATCGTTGAGCCGCGAGGCGTCGTAGGCAGCGGTCAGGCTCAGCCCACCTTCAGCCGCCCAGGCCGGGCCGATCGCCACCCAGCTGGTGCACAGGCTCAGCAGTATCCGGGCGCCGCAGCGGTTACGGTCGGTCATGCTCATTCCTCCTTGAAGGCCGCCAGCAAGCGTTCGCGCAAAGGTTTCATCAGGTAGTTCATCAACGTGCGTTCGCCGGTCACCACCGTTACGTCGGCGAGCATGCCCGGGCGGACCAGCAACCCGGCGTTCTGCAACGCCACGACGGTCTCGGCGGGAATCTCGACCTTGGCGGAGAAGTACGGCTGGTGGGTCTGCTCGTTGATCAACTGATCCGCCGAAACTGTCGTCACCGTCCCGGTGACTGTTGGCGTGTCCACCCGTTGCAGCGCGGTGAAATGCACGTGCACCGGCAGCCCGGGGCGCAGCTTGTTCGCCATCAACGGCTCGAAGCGCGCCGTGATCGCCATGGGCGCGTCCAGCGGCACCACTTGCATCAGCGTCTGCCCGGCCTGCGCCACGCCGCCGACGGTGTGGATGCTCACGTCCATGACTTGCCCGGACACCGGCGCACGGATCGCGCCGTTGTCGACCTCGAACTGCAAGGCGCGAATCTGATCGGCATAACCGGCCGCTTCGGCCGAGACTTCACTGAGCTGGGTCTCGGCGTCGCGGCGAAACTCCTGCTGCGCTTGCAAGGCCTTGAGCCGGCTTTCGTTGATGGCCTGGCGCGTCCGGCCCACATCGCCGACGCCCGAGGCGATCTGCCCGGCCAATTGCGCGGCGTTGCGCTCGGCCTCGAAAAGTTTGTTGCGCGGCACGTAGCCCTCCCGCGCCAGGTCGCGCAGCCCTTCGAGCTCCTGCTGCTGGAAGCGCATCTGCGCATCGTAGTTGCGCTTCACGCCTTCGTAGCCGAGCAACTGCTGCTGCAACGCGGCGGCTTCGTGCTCGATGATTTGCAAGCGACTGCCCAGTTCGGCGCGCCGGGTCAAAAACAGCTGGCTCTGCAACGCCATGGCCGCCTTGACCCGTGGCTCGTCGGCACGCGCCAGCAGCTCCTGCGGCCATTGGATCTCGGCATTGCCCAGGCGCTCGGCAATCAGCCGGGCCTCGATGCTGCGGTCGTTGAGCAACTTGCCCAGGGTCACGTCCAGCTGCGACTGCGCCTGCACGGTGTTGAGCTGGACCAGCAACTGGCCCTGGGTGACACGATCGCCATCGCTGACCAGCAGTTTTTCCACCACCCCGCCGACCAGCGACTGCACCGCCTTGCGCTCCCCCGCCACCACCACGGTGCCGCTGCCCACCACGCCCTGGTCGAGTGGCGCCAGGCAGGCCCAGAGCAGGAAGCCGCCCAGCGCCAACACCAGGAAACCGACGCCATAGCGCGCCGCCCCGCGGGCGTCGGTGCTGGCCGTGGGCAATGTCGAACTGTTGCGAACACTCAAGCCGTGCTCGCTGTAGGTGGGCGCTCCCGGCGTCAGATCACGCATCTTTGCCCGCCTCCCTGACCGCGGCCGGACGCGGCCCCGGCATTAATGCCTTGAGGACCCGGTCCCGTGGGCCGAATGCCTGTTGCGTGCCGTCCTTGAGCACCAGGATGTGATCGACCACCGCCAGCACGTTGGGCCGATGAGTGATCAGCACCACGGTGCTACCCGCCGCCTTGAGCGCGTTGATGGCCTGCACCAGCGCCAGCTCGCCGGCTTCATCGAGGTTGGAGTTGGGTTCATCGAGCACGATCAGCGACGGTCGCCCATACAGCGCCCGCGCCAGGCCGAGACGTTGCTTCTGCCCGCCGGACAAGCCCAGCCCACCGGGGCCCAGCGGCGTGTCGTAGCCCTTGGGAAACCGCAGGATCATCTCGTGGATGCCGGCCAGGCGCCCGGCGGCGATGATCTGGTCTGCATCTTGTTCCCCAAAGCGGGCAATGTTGTCGGCCACGCTGCCGTCGAACAGTTCGATGTCCTGGGGCAGGTAGCCAAGGTGGGGGCCCAAGGCGTCGTGGGTCCACTGGCTGATCTCGGCGTCGTCCAGGCGCACCGAGCCGCCCAGGGCCGGCCAGACGCCTACCAGCGCCCTGGCCAGGGTCGATTTGCCGCTGGCACTGGGGCCGACAACGGCCAATACATCACCCTTGGCCAGGCTGAATTGAATGCCCCGCAGGATCGGCTGCGTGGCGCCCGGCGGGCCGACATACAGTTGTTCCAGGCGCACCGCGCCCGTGGGAGGCGGCAACGGCATGCGCAGGCGCTCGCGGGGGTGCTGGGCCAACAGTTGGCTCAAGCGCTGGTAACTCTGGCGCCCGGCGTTGAACTGCTTCCACGAACCGATGGCGATTTCCACCGGTGCCAGGGCGCGTCCCAATAACAGTGACATGGCGATCATCATGCCCGCCGACAGCTGCCCTTCCAGCACCAGCAGCGCGCCCAGCCCCAGTGACAGCGACTGGCCGGAAATGCGCACGAACCGTGTCGCCGAGGTGATGCGCGCGCCGCGATCGCTGGCGTGGGCCTGGGCGGCAATGATGCGCTGCTGCAACAGGCTCCAGCGTTGGCGCAGCGGCCCGAGCATGCCCAGGGCCTGGATGACCTCGGCGTTGTGCAAAGTACTGTTGACGTAGACCGCCGACTGCACGGCCAAGCGATTGGCCTCCCCCAGGCGCGTGCGCGTGGCCAGTTCGCCCCACAGCGCCAGGCCCACCAGCACCAGGGCCAGGACCAGGGTCAACACGCCGAACCAGGGATGAAAGATGAACGCCACCAACAGGAAGATCGGCAACCATGGCGCATCGAGCAGCGCGATCAAGCCCTGGCCGGTGATCAACTGCCGCAGCGTGGCGAGGTCGGTGAGCACCTGGGCCGGGTTGGCGTTGTGCTCGCGCAGGCTGCGGGCGAACGCTGCGTCGAAAATCCGCTCGCCGAGGGCTTCGTCGAGCCCGGCGCTCATGCGGATCATCACCTCGCCGCGCACCCACTCGATCAGTGCACTGAACATGAACAGGCCCAGGGCGATCAAGGTGAGCATGAACAGCGTGGTTTCGTTGCGACTGGTGAGCACCCGGTCGTACACCTGCATCATGTACAGCGACGGCACCAGCACCAGCAGGTTGATCACGCCACTGAACAGCGCCAGTGACCAGAACACCCGGCGATAGCTCAATAAAGCGGCATCAATGTCATGACGCGGATCGAGAAGTAAACCCATAGAATGTCGCCCGCAAAAGAAAGAGTCGGTCCAAGACGCAATCCATCGCGCGCTTTCTGCCCGAAGGCATTGGAGAAAACACTTAGGTAGCCTGATTTACCGCTATCAGTGACGATCCTCGTCGCTACAGGCGCCAATAACTGACCACGCCGCCACCGGTTAGTGCCGGTTCGACCAGCCAGGTTTTTACGGTGGGTGACAAGCGGAAGCGCCGCGTGGGGAGACGCGGCTCTTGGGCCCCGGACAGGCCTGGGGCGTGGCTTTGTTGGCGCCAGCAACATGGCGCCAACAGGTAGCGATGCCGCCCGACTATCCCAGGGAAGCGGCTCGTTGGGGGTGCGTCTGCTGGCGCGATGATACCAGGCCGATGAGGGAAATAACCAGCGCCAGGCCCAGGGTGGTGCTCACCTCGCTGCGGTGCTCGGGCGTCACCATCATCACCGCCAGCGCCGCCGAGATGAACACGATCACCAGCCAGGTCAGCCACGGGAACAACCACATCCGAAAGGCCAGCTCGACGTTCTGCCGGCGCAGCATCCTGCGCATGCGCAGCTGGGAAATGGCGATCACCAGGTACACCAGCAACGCGATGGCCCCGGAACTGGCGAGCAGGAACTGAAACAACCCCGCCGGCATGAAGTAGCTGAATAACGTCACCCCGGCCCCCAGCACAGTGCTGGCGATCACCGCCGACCTCGGGACACCCGCTGCGGAGGTCGCCTTCAGCGCCTTCGGTGCATCCCCGCGGCGCCCCAGGGAGTACAGCATGCGCGAGGCGATGTAGATCGAGGAGTTCATGCAGCTGGCGACGGCGATCAGCACCACTGCGTCCACCAGCAGTTTGGCGTGGGGAATGTTCATCAGCTCCAGGGCACGCTGGTAGGACCCCACGGACGCCAGGAGCGGATCGTTCCAGGGCACCACTGAAATCACCACGAAGATCGACAACAGGTAGAACACCCCGATTCGCCAGATCACCGAACGGGTCGCCTTGGCGATGTTCTGGGCCGGATCGTTGGACTCGGCCGCCGCGATGGTCACCGCTTCCGTGCCGATGAAGCTGAACATGATGGTGATGAACGCGCCGACCACTGCCGACAGGCCGTTGGGTGCGAACCCGCCGTGCTCTTCCATCAAGCGGCTCAGGCCGCTGGCTTGCCGCTCGGGGATCCAGCCCATCAACACGGCAGCGCCCAGGGAAATGAAGCCGATGATCGCCACCACCTTGGCCATCGCGAACCAGAACTCGAACTCCCCGTACTTGGCCACGCTGAACAGGTTGGTCACGGCCAACAGCACAATGGACGCCGAGGCGAACACCCAGGCGTCGACGGCCGGAAACCATTGGTTCAGGACATGGCCGGCGGCCAAGGCCTCGATCGGGATCACCAGCACCCAGAACCACCAGTAGAGCCAGCCAATGGTGAAGCCCGCCCAGCGGCCGATGGCCTGGTCGGCGTAGGTGGAAAAGGACCCGGTGTCCGGGTTGGCCACCGCCATTTCACCCAGCATCCGCATGACAAGCACGACCAACAGGCCGGAAAACAGGTACGCCAGCAAGACGGCCGGGCCGGCGGCGGCGATGGCGTGCCCCGAGCCGACGAACAGGCCCGCGCCGATGATCCCGGCGATGGACAGCATGGTGACGTGACGAGGCTTGAAGCCCTGTGCCAGATGGCCGTTCGAATCCTTGAAGCTGGGGCTGGTCATTTTCTTGTTCTCTTTTATCGGCATTGAGGCGTATGCAGGGATCAGCGCGGTGACTGTCCTTTTGGAGCGGGTTTGTACGGGTCCTCCCTGGTTCATCGGTTAACGGCGATGGAATGACGCGTCACGTTACCTGCCCTGCCGACGGGGAAAATTACCTGAGCACGCCGCCCCAGTGCCTGATTTCGCCATCGGGCAGGCCTTGCCAACGCCTTAAGCAAATAACTAAAAGTTATTTATTAACTATTTCTTAGATCATTTAGATTAAATCTTAAGCCGAATGGCTCGCGGGGTGCTGCCATCAAGGAGTGTTGGTCCTCACCCGACCTCAATCTCAGCAATGGGTGCCATCGCCATGCAACTCCTCACGCTTCCTCCCTCCCCCAACCTGGCCACGTCGATCCGCGCCACCGCCCAGGTCTTCGAAGACCCCAGCTCCCGCGCCTTGCTGGCTCATTTGGAACAGGTTGCCCCCAGCGACGCCAGCGTGTTGATCATTGGCCAGACCGGCACCGGCAAGGAATTGGTGGCCCGCCACGTGCACAACCTCAGCGCCCGCCGGGACAAGCCGTTCATTGCGGTCAACTGCGGGGCCTTTTCCGAAAGCCTGGTGGAAGCCGAATTGTTCGGGCACGAGAAAGGCGCCTTCACCGGGGCGCTGGCGGCCAAGGCCGGCTGGTTCGAGGAAGCCGATGGCGGCACGCTGTTCCTCGATGAAATCGGCGACCTGCCGCTGCCCATCCAGGTCAAGTTGCTGCGCGTGCTGCAAGAGCGTGAGGTGGTGCGCCTGGGCTCGCGCAAGAGCATCAGGATCAATGTACGGGTCCTCGCCGCCACCAACGTGCAGCTGGAAAAAGCCATCAACGCCGGGCACTTCCGCGAGGACCTCTACTATCGCCTGAACGTTGTCACCCTGGTGCTCAAGCCGCTGCGCGAACGGCCCGGCGATATCCTGCCGCTGATCCGCCACTTCATCGCCGATTACAGCCGCAAACTCGGTCTCAGTGAGGTGACCCTGGACGCCCAGGCACAGCGCAAGCTGCTGGACTATTCCTGGCCGGGCAATATCCGCGAGCTGGAAAACGTCATCCATCACACCCTGCTGATCTGCCGTCACCGGGTGATCGGCGTGCACGACCTGCACCTGTCGAACCTGCGCATCGACCGCCAGGACGCCGCCCAGGCGAGCCTTGCGCAAGACCCCGACACGCTGCTGCAAAAGGCCCTGGAAAAACTGCTCGAACAGGAACAGGGCAACCTGCACGAAAAGGTCGAGGCCGAACTGCTGCGCGTCGCCTATCGGTACGCCAACTGCAACCAGGTCCACACCGCCCAGTTGCTGGGCCTGAGCCGCAACGTCACGCGCAGCCTGCTGATCAGGATCGGCGAACTGGTGGTCAACAAGCGCCGCTCACCCCTCGACACCCGAGATGGCCAGGTGATCAACCTGTCAACCTGAAACCGCACCGGCAGCCACGCCCTGGCGCCCCACTCCACCGGCCTTCGTCCCCAGGTAGAAATCCTGGAGATCGCCGCGGGCCGCCAGTTGCAGGGCGCTGCCTTCGCTGACCACGCGGCCGCTTTCCAGCACATAGCCGTAGTGCGCATGACGCAGGGCGACGTCCGTGCCATGCTGCCGCGCCTGCCACTGCAACCACTGGTGCAGGCTGGACGGCGGATCGTCCCGCGTATCGGTGAGCCTCCCCATGTTCGCCTCCGTGCCTACGCCACCGCCGCTGTTCGGGTCGCGGCCTTGCGCTGCTCCAGCTCACGCACCAGCGGCAGGACCTTTCGACCGAAATACTCGACTTCTTCCTGGAAGTGCAGGAAGCCGGCGAGCACCAGGTCGACCCCCACGGCCTTGAGCGCGACGATGCGTTCGGCGATCTGCTGTGGCGTGCCGATCAGGTTGGTCTTGAAGCCATCGTTGTACTGCACCAGGTCCTCGAAACTGGACTTGGCCCAGTTGCCCTCGCCTTCGGGGCTCGACTTGCCGGCCTGCTTCGCCGCGTCGCCAAAGGCATGCACCGCCTCCGGGTCGGCCTGCTCGATGATTTGCGCAAGGACTGCCCGCGCCTCCTCCTCGGTGTCACGGGCAATGACGAAGGCATTCACCCCGACCTTGACCTTGTGGTGGTTGGCGGCGGCTTTCGCCCGCAGGTCATCGATCTGGGCCTTGACGCCTTCCACGGTGTTGCCATTGGTGAAGTACCAGTCGGACACCCGCGCCGCCATGTCTCGCGCCGCGCGGGAGCTGCCGCCCTGGAAGATTTCCGGATGCTGTTGCAACGGTTTCGGCTTGAGGGTGTAGTCGTGGAAGCGGTAGAAATCGCCGCGAAAGGTGAAGTTGTCGGTGGTCCAGATGCCCTTGAGGGCGGTGATGAATTCCTCGGAACGGCGGTAGCGCTCGTCATGCTCCAGCCACGGCTCGCCGATGGCCGTGAACTCCCCCTTGAACCAGCCCGACACCACGTTGATCGCCACGCGGCCGCCGGTCAGGTGGTCGATGGTCGCGATCTGCTTGGCCAGCACCGAAGGCGTCCACGGCCCCGGCAACACCGCCGCGATGACTTTCAGGCGGGAGGTGGCCGCCAGCAGGGCATGGCTGAACGCCACGGACTCGTGCTGGTACTCGGCGCCGTAGCCAGCGGTAAAGCGGACCTGGGACAGCGCGTAGTCGAAGCCCGCCTCTTCAGCGATCTGGGCCAGCTTGCGGTTGTAGTCGATGCCCCAATCGGTGCGTTGTTCGATCTTGCTGACCACCAGCCCACCGCTGACGTTGGGCACCCAGTAGGCGAATTTGATTGTGTCCTGGCTCATTGCATGTACTCCACGGCTCATAGGAAGAAAGCGGTTGTCAGGCGGCGCTGGCGTTGCGTCGCAGGTTCACGGCGAGGCTGAGGGACGCCGCCTCGGCAGCACGCTCGATGCGTTCGAGCACCTGCGCGCTGGAAATCCGGTAATGGCTGAAGTCCGTTTCGGTGGCATAGACCCCTACCGGCAGGGTCAAGGCCTGGAAGAATCCGAACAGCGGTCGCAACTGGTGATCGATGACCAAGGCATGGCGCTCCGAGCCGCCCGTGGCGGCCAGCAACACCGGCACGTCCTTCAAGGCTTCGTGGTGCACGAAATCGAACAGGTGCTTGAACAACCCGGTGTAGGAAGCCCGGTAGACGGGTGTGGCGGCGATCAGCAGATCGGCGCTCTCGATGGCCTGCAAGTCGGCCTGCACGGCGGCAGGCAAGGCCTCGCGTTGCAGCACCCCGGCGAACTGCGGACCGACCTTGGCCAACTCGATCAGGCGCACCTCGATCGGCAACTGTTGCCCCAGTCGTTCCACCAGCGCCTTGAGCAATGCCAGGGTGCGCGAAGGTTGCTGCACGCTGCCGGACACCGCCACTACGTTGAATCGCTTGCTCATTCGTTGTTCCTTGCCGGTAGACGCCCCTTCAGCGTCTGCCCAAGGACTGGAGCAGCAACCGTGCCATTCTGAAATTCCCTTTATATTCAGCTAGTTATCACATTTTAGTGAATCACTGCGCTGTCGCCCGGCAGACAAGCTGTTGATCCGCTGTTGCCCGGCGAACACCCGCTGCGGGGCGAGCCTGGGCGCGGGGTGTTGCTCCACGCACAGTGGCGCAACAGATTGCCTGCGGCAGGACAGCCCGCTCGCTCGTCGCCATCGCGGGGGCCGCGCATTTACGGGAGGTCGGCCGGCGGGCATGGACTGTGCAACGGGCATCGGCACCGACGACCTGTCAGTGAGGCGGCCTCCGCTCTCGCCACGCAGGCCGGCATCCGCCTACTCGCCATCATCAGGAACACCGCCATGACTGCACAGCAACGACACCTGCCGCCCACCCTCTCCATCGGCACCGACTATGAAGCCCTGGCCGAGCGATTCCGGCCGATCTTCGCGCGCATCCAGGCCGGCGCGCTGGAACGTGAGCAAACCCGCAGCCTGCCGTTCGACCAGGTGAAATGGTTGAAGCAGGCCGGCTTCGGCGCGGTGCGCGTACCGGTCGAATACGGCGGCGCCGGGGCTTCGCTGCCACAGCTGTTGCAGCTGCTGATCGAACTGGCCGAAGCCGACTCCAACCTGCCCCAGGCCTTGCGCGGACACTTCGCCTTTGTCGAGGACCGTCTCAACGCCCATGCGAGCCAGCCCCAGGACACCTGGTTCAAGCGCTTCGTCGACGGCGATCTGGTGGGCAACGCCTGGACTGAAATCGGCGCGGTAAAGATCGGCGAGGTCGGCACCCGGGTGTCCCGCCAGGGCGATCGTTGGCAGGTCAACGGCACCAAGTACTACAGCACCGGCAGCATTTTCGCCGACTGGATCGACGTGTACGCCCGGCGCGACGACAACGGCGCTGATGTGATCGCCGCCGTCCACGTCCACCAACCGGGCGTCAAGCTGAGCGATGACTGGGACGGCTTCGGCCAGCGCACCACCGGCAGTGGCACCACGGTGTTCGAGCAGGCCTGGGTCGAGGATGAGCACCTCATCGACTTCTCCACCCGCTTCAAGTACCAGACCGCGTTCTACCAATTGGTCCTGCTGGCCGTGCAGGCCGGTGCCGGACGCGCCGCCGTCCGCGACTTCACCAAAAACGTACGCGCCCGCACGCGGATCTTCAGCACCGGCAACGCCAGCGCAGTGAGCCAGGACGTCCAGGTGCAACAAGTGATCGGCAAGGCATCGGCCCAGGTCTACGCCGCCGAAGCCACTGCCCTGCGCGCGGCGAGCGCCGCACAGCGGGCCTACGAGAGCCGTTTCAGCCAGAACGCCGAGACCGAGCACACCGCCAACATCGCCGCCGAACTTGAATCGGCCCAGGCCCAGGTGGTCATCGCCAACCTGGTGCTGCGCGCCACCAGCGACCTGTTCAACGCCCTCGGTGCTTCGGCCACCAGCACCACCAAGGCCCTCGACCGCCACTGGCGCAACGCCCGCACCGCCGCTTCGCACAACCCGCTGATCTACAAGGAACGCATCATCGGAGACTGGGAAATCAACGGGACCGAGCCGCCGTATGTCTGGCAGATTGGCGCAGGGTCCAAGCAAGGCTGAAAGAAAATCCCCTGTGGGGGCGAGCAGGCTCGCGATGGCGGTGTATCAGCGGACATCGATGCTGGCTGACCTGGCGCTATCGCGAGCAGGCTCGCTCCCACCGTGTTCCGGACAAGCCGGGAGATTCGAGTTCACCCGAAAGCCCGGTGGGAGCGAGCCTGCTCGCGATAGCGCTGACCGGGTCGACAGAAGTCCAGCCGGATCTACCGCAGCCATCCCGCCCACTCCCCCGGCGTCATCTTCGTGACCATCATCAACACGATCACGAACATCCCGCAAAACCCCAGGACGCCCATCCAGAACCATTGCCGGTACACCCGCCGATAGGCACCTTCCAGCCCTTCCCCACGGTCCGCCGCGCTCGACGCCATTCGCTGCAAGCGCTTCTGCAGCACCAGCACCGGCAGCCAGAGCGCCCCCACGCACAGGAAGATGACCAGCGACGCCAGCACCCAACCGGTGGCCAGGGAAAGTCCCGCGAGCCTCGCCAGCCAGTACCCCGTGGCGATCTGGATGAAGCCGGCCGGCGTGGTGATCCAGGCGTCGTACCGCACCACGGTCCGGGCCACATGGGCAATGACTTGGGGATTGGCCGTGCGGCTGGCGGCGATCAGGTAAAGGTAGGAACCCATGCCAAAGCCGAACAGGAAAATGGCGGCGATGACGTGGATGTATTTCAGGCCCAGGTAGAGCATGGCTCAGCGCGGCCCCTCGGTCAGTTGCACGGAGATGGACAAGTTGACCGGGTCGTTGATGGCGGCCATGTATTCGTCCACCGTGATCTCGCCGACACACGGCCGGGCACCCGGCTCGGGCACATAGCCGCCGGCGATCTTGGTGGCCAGGGCGACGGCGGCGCAACTGGGGATTTGCGGCCCCTTGTCGTTCAGTGCGGTCAGTTGCACGGTCATGGACAACGGTTGCCCGTCGACTCCGAGCCCCTGGACATCGATGTACATCGCGCTCTTGCCATCGCCGAAGCGTTCGAACCAGGTGCCCCAGCGATGCAGCCTCGCGGCCCAGGGACGATGGTCGCGCACCCAGCCCAGCTTCATCGCCTGGGCCAGCAGGCCGTTGGCGACACCGCCCAGCTTCAGCCCGGCGCCGGCCTTGAAACGCAGGGTCCGGGCGCCGTAGCGCTGGGCGAAGATGTCCATGTCCGGCACGTCGACGTTCGACAGGAGCCGTGTGCCCAACGGCTGCATCCGGCGCAGCGTGAGGTCCTGCCACCCCGGCACCTCATGGACCTGGCCGTCACGCAGTTGCTTGATGGGCTTGCCCGCATAGGCGAGGACACCCTCGATGGTCGACAGGCCTGGCATCTTGGCCGACGAGGAAATGCCGTGTTCGATCGAGTCGATGCGCTTGAAGCGATACCGATGCTCGTCGATCAGGGCGGCCGACAGCGAGGGCACCGAACTGCAGCCACTGAGGATCGCGACGCCGGCTTGCCTGGCCTGCGCATCGAGCACGCCGATGCCGTTGACGAAGGTCCGGCAGTCCGAGAGGTCGCAGTAGTGGACGCCCGCCTTGATGCAACTCTGCGCGATCCCATAGGATTGGCCCTGGAAAGGGCCGCCGGTGTGGATGACCAGGTGGATGTCCCGCTCGTCCAGGACGCTGCTGAACCCGGCCGCCATGGCATCGCCGCACCAGTGCTCGCAGGCCTTGCCCGATAGGGCTTTCAACTCATCGGCCTTGCGCAGTAACTTGTGCGGGTCACGCCCGGAGATCACCACGTCGATGCCTGGCGCTACGACCAGATGCCTGCAAACGATACTGCCGAAGTTTCCATAACCACCGATTACCATCACCCTGAGTGTCATTTTCCTTCCCTACAGCCACAGTGGTAGCCGCCATGATATCCCACGTTTTTCCAGGTATTGGTGATTTCACACGTCCGGAGGCGGATCGATGAGCCTGAACAAACGGGCCGCAGCCTGCGCCCTGGCGCTGATGACGCTCTCGATTCCGTACACCTCGGCGCAAGCCGGCACCTGGCAGATCTGCCGCCTGGAACTGCACATCGTCGAGGTGCTGAAAAATCCCTATCCGCAGTTGCAAGCGCGAGTCACCAAGGCCAGCCCGGCGTCGGCCACGGTGGAGTGCCCGCCGCCAGGATCGACGATCAGGTTCATACCTGAAACCACCGACTACCAAGCCACATTGCCCCGCCGGCAATGGCCTGCAAAGGGACAGTCGATGCGCATCGACTACCGCTACCTGGATGGGATCTGCAAGGGGGATGGCAACTCCCATGCCTGTAGAATCAAGCACTACCCACAGGCAGGCCGTTAACCCAAAAACCGCTGGCTGCCGCAGGGCCATTGGGTGGCGGACGCAATTCCCAAAACCACCCCAGCCCCCCTGTGGGAGCGGGCTTGCCCGCGAAGGCGTCCGGTCAGCCAACTTCATCGCCACTGACCCACCGCTTTCGCGAGCAGGCTCGCTCCCACAAGGGCAGTGGGTGGGCGGACGCAATTCCCAAAATCACCTCAGCCCCCCTGTGGGAGCGGGCTTACCCGCGAAGGCGTCCGGCCAGCCAACATCATCGCCACTGACCCACCGCTTTCGCGAGCAAGCTCGCTCCCACAAGGCAATTCGGTGGCAGACGCAATTCCCAAAATTACCCCAGAACCACGGTGGGAGCGGGCCTGCCCGCGAAGGCGTCGGCACAGGCGACATCCATGCAAGCTGACCCACCGCTATCGCGAGCAGGCTCGCTCCCACAGGGGGATGGGGGTTCGGTGGTCAATCGTAGAACGGCGCCACCAACCTCCGACTGCCGACAAAAAAGCTGTCCGCGACCAGCCGCAGCGGTTGCAGGTCCATGTCGCTGGCCTTGTCTGCGATCAACTGCTGGAAATGCCGGTACACCGCCGCGTACTCGCCCTCTTCGGATACGGCCTGGCGCACGCCGTCGATGCTCAGCAGCGCACCGCCATTGTCCAGGCGCAGGACGCCCTCGGCGCAGCGAATCTCGATGCCCCAGAGTTCGTCATGGCCATGGTCGAAATCGAACTCCGCACGAATATCGAGGTGGCGCGCGTCGGCCATCTTCAGGCTGGCGGCAATCGGTGACTGGCAGTTGTCCGGCACGCGCAACTCGGCGGATGCCACGAACAACGGCAATGGCAACAGATGGGTCGCAATGGACAAGGCATTGATGCCCGGGTCGAAGACCCCCAGGCCGCCGGGTTGCCAGATCCACGCCTGGCCGGGGTGCCACTTGCGCACGTCTTCCTTCCAGTCGATCTGCACGCTTTGCAGGGTACGGGTGGCCAGCCATTGGCGAGCGGCCTCGATGCCGGGGGCGTAACGCGAGTGCCAGGCGAACAGGCCGCTGACGCCCTGTTCACGGGTCTGCTGCACCAGCGCCATGGCTTCACCCAGGGTGGCGCAGGGGGGTTTTTCCACCAGGACATGCTTGCCCGCTGCGAGGGCCTCTTGCACCAGGGCGAAGCGCCCCTGGGGCGGCGTGCAGAAAGCGATCGCATCGACCTGCGGGCCGCTGGCGAGCAGTTCGCCCAGGGACCGGAAGTTCTCGACCCCGGCGCAAGGCTGCCCTTGCGTGGCGACGGACACCAACTGGAATGCGGGGTTGGCGAGGATAGCGGGAACATGTTGATCCTGGGCAATCTTGCCGTAGCCCACCAGACCGAGACGAATCGGTTGCATCACTGACTCCTGATTTTTTTGTACTTATGCCGGGGCAGCAAACTAGCCCTAATTACCGCGATGGACAATGGGGCCACCAGTGCTTCGGTAAAACTCAGCGCTGGGCACCGGTCGCCGTCACCACGTTGGAAACCCGGCCGAAGAACGGGTCCAGCCGCTCACGCGGCGCGTCGTGCTCCACCACCAGGGCAGTCACCTCCTCGCAGGAGGCCACCTGGTAATGGGCGACGCTGGAGAGTTTTTCATTGGTGACGGCGGTCACCAACTGGCCGCTCGCCGCCGCCACCGCACGCTTGAACTCAGCGTCATCCAGGCCGAACGCCGTGACACCGTTGTCCGGGTCAATGGCGCAGGCGCCGAGAAAGCACAGGTCGAAGCTGAACTGGCGCAACTGCTGCACCGCCGTCACCCCGATCACGCCGCCGGCCACCGGGTTCACCCGCCCGCCCAGCAGGATGACCTCGGCACAAGGCAGCTTCATCAACTCCACCGCAATCAGCGGCGAATTGGTCGCGACGGTCAGTCGCAACCCTGGGTCGATGGCGCAGGCGATGGCCAGGTTGGTGGAGCCGGCGTCGATGAACACGTGTTGGCCCGCGCGCAGCAACGAAGCCGCGGCCTGGCCGAGGCTGCCCTTGCGCGCCGGATCCTGGCGCACACGCACGTCCATCGGCCTTTCGGCGGCGGGCAACACGATGGCACCGCCATAGACACGCTTGCACACCCCCGCTGCCGCCAATGCACCCAAGTCACGGCGTATGGAGTGTTCGGAAACATTGAATTCATTCGCCAGGTCAGCCGCGATCACCCGGCCGTAGCGGGCCAGGCGCTCGCTGATCAATTGCTGGCGCTCGCCGGGAAACGTTTCATGGGTGAATGTCATGGCAATAAACCTGCATAAACGAGCAACAATAATCACAAACGAGCAAAATATGCCGGTTGCCGCGCCAGGCGTCAAACCCGTCCTGGAAATAGCCAAAAAAAAAAGCCCCGCGACCGGATACGGTGCGGGGCAAAGGGAATTGGTTGGTTGCGGCCAACCAAAGGAGCACGGTGAAGCGATTCGATGAGTCAGATGCAATCCTGGGCGGCGCGTTCGAAACTCGACGGCAGCAGGTTCGAGGCCAGCAGGTGGCGCTCGTAGATGAAGACCTTGCCGCCATTGCCGGCCTTGTAGGCTTCCAGCACGTTGTCCGCCGACACCTTGCTCGGCACCACGATCCGGTAGCTGCGCTGGGTCTGGGAGACCGTCGGGTTCAACGAGCTGCCCTGCAATTTCGGCACGACGCACTCGGCGTATTGGGCCGGTGTCTTGCTGGTCTGCAAGGTCAGGGTCGGGTCGTTCGGGGCGGTGGCGCACCCGGCGAGCAAGGACGCGGCAAACGCCATGGACAGGAGAAATAAACGGCGCATCGGGGTAATCCTGGAAATAAAAAGTGGACGGCGTGTTCGATGGCGCTGATTTTCCAAGGATTGTCGGTAAAGCAGAACTTGCGTTTCGTGATGGTCACTATTACTTCTAACAATAGTTGCGCGCTGCGCCGCCCCCTAAGCACCGAACGACACGGGAGAAAAGACCGATGAGGGCCGTCCATGAGAACGTTTGACCTGATCCGCGACGCTGTGCTGCCAGATTTCCGGGACCGGGTGAGCGACTACCTGGTCCAGTACGAGACGATACTGCTGGACAAAGATCCGGCCGACCCGGAGTTGGTGCGTGCCACCGCCCACCAGTTGCGTGGTTATTTGCGCGGGTTGAACACCACACGGGTGCTGGGCATGGCGGACTGGGAGGAACTGGACCGGCGAGTGGTGAACACCTGGCTGTAGCGCCCGCCACCCGCCCTCAGTTTTCGCCTGGGGTCGAAGACTGCGGCGTGGTGCCGCTGGCCTGCGCCTTCGTCAGTAATCGCTGCACCCAGCCAGCATCCTCGTCGTCGATCACCGCGTAGCGGCTCGGCGCGAAGAACTGCCAGTGATGCGCGGCCTCGGCCAGGCGCTTGAGCTCATCGGCAGCCAGCCAGTACGCCGTGTCCAGCAACGGGATCGGCGCGCCACTGAAGCGTCGACCCAGGCACAGCTGGGTGCCCGGGGCAAAGGCGAGCGCCACCTGCTGGCACGGCTGCATCTGTCGGTCGGGCGCCGGCTTTGCCCCGACCTTGCCATAGCTGAAGTGACCGGGGTACTGCTCCTTGAGCACTAGCCAGTGACCGGCTTCGGTCCGGGCCACGACCCATTGCACGACACCGCTGTCCTGCACACATTCGAGCTTGCCGTCGGTCCATTGCATCAGCGTATTGCAGTCCGGGTCGTAGTCGTTGGACCACAGGCTGATAGCGCAGACCAGGGTGTGCCGCTCGAGCTCGACCATCCCTCGATCCGGCATGGACTGCCAGTAGCGCCGGGTGGGATCGCGGCTGTCACGCCAGAAGTTGCGCAGTGCCCAGGCCGCCGTGAAAAGCCCTGCGGCAAACGCGAGCCGACCAGACCACTGGTCGATAGCCCGGTCGATGTCCAGCCCGGGGGCCAGCAGCGACTGACAGAGCCACAGGCCGAGCAACAACGCCGCCCCCGCCATCACTGGGCCAAGGCACAGCGGGGCCGTCAACACCTCGAACCAGCTGAAGCGATGCACGCTCGCCTGCTCACGCGCCCGCGCCTGTTCCTGGGGGAGCATCGGCGCCTGCTCCCGTGGTCCAAGCCCCGGGTCAGGGGTCTGGAAGCGCTTGTACAGGGTGTAAGGGTTATCCGTCATGGATCGGGTCACGCTCTCGGGCATCGTCGGCCGCCAGCTTACAGGTCAAACTTCGCGACGGGGATAAGGACCCGCTGACAGCCCAGCCCTGACTTCTCCCCAGGCCAGGCGGTAACGCGTAGTATCCCTATGGCCCAGCCCAACGGACTGCCCATCCGCCCTACAGGGACACCCTGATCGACCATGCACATCGAACCGTTCTCCATCGATTTCCCCGACAGCGCCCTCGACGACCTGCGGTATCGATTGCGCAACACCCGCCTGGCCGAGCCCCTGCCCGATCAAGGTTGGCGCGAAGGCATGGACATGGACGTGCTTCGCGGCCTGATCGAGCATTGGTCGACCGCGTTCGATTGGCGCGCCCGGGAAGCGGAGCTCAACCGCCTGCCGCAGTTCGTCGCCGAGATCGAGGGCCAACGGGTCCATTTCATCTATCAGCGGGGTGTCGGACCGGATCCCATGCCGCTGGTCCTTACCCATGGCTGGCCCGGATCGTTCATCGAGATGCAGCGCATCATCGCCCTGTTGGCGGACCCGGCCAGCCACGGCGGCGATCCGGCCGATGCGTTCCACGTCGTGGTGCCCTCGTTGCCTGGCTACACCTTTTCCGCGCCGTTCCAACAAGCGGGCAAAGGGCCTTATGAGGTCGCCGGACTATGGCGAACACTCATGAATGGATTGGGCCATGAGCGCTTCGGTGCGCAAGGCGGGGACTTGGGCGCCGGCGTATCGACCTGGCTGGGCCTGCGCTTTCCTGATCAGGTCACCGGCATTCACCTCAACTACATCCCCGGATCCTATCGCCCTCCCCTGGACGAAACCGCTGCGCCCCAGACGGAAGAGGAAAGCCTTTTCCTGCAACGCGCCGCACAATTTGGCGAGGCCGAAGGCGCCTATGCGCACATCCAACGCACCAAGCCGCAGAGCCTGGCGGTGGGCCTGAATGATTCACCGGCCGGGCTGCTGGCGTGGATGGGCGAAAAGGTCCTGGCGTGGTGCGACACCGGCGCCGACCACCGTCCCGCCATCGAGCGTGAATGGCTGCTGACCAATGCGACGCTTTACTGGCTGACAAACTGTATCGGCTCGTCGTTTCGCCCGTATGTGGAGGGCAGCCAGCGCCCGCTGCTGTTCAACAGCGGTGAACGGGTCACGCCCCCGGTCGGGGTCGCGGTGTTTCCCAAGGAACTGCCCATGCCGCCACGAAGCTGGGTGCAGCGTGGCTACAACGTGACCCACTGGAGCGCGATGCCCCGGGGCGGTCACTTTGCCGCCCTGGAACAACCGCAGTTGCTGGCACAGGACATCAGGGCGTTCTTTCGAACGTTGCGCCAGTGATCGTTGCGCCTCGCGGGAACCATCACTGGCGCACCGCCCGGGGTTACTGCGTCGATGTGCGCAGCGGCCGGAACGCTTCGCGCAACTCCTCGCTGAACAACCGAGGCTGTTCCCAGGCAGCGAAATGACCGCCCTTGGCGACCTCGTTGAAGTAGGACAGCGATGGATAGGCACGCTGGGCCCAGGTCTTCGGTGCGCGGTAGATCTCCTGCGGGAACACGGTGATCGCCACCGGGACCTTGATGTCCGTGGTCTTCTGCGCGGCGGCGCTGAAGTTATTGTTGTTGTTCTCCCAGTAGAACCGCGAAGACGAGGCGCCGCTGTCGGTCAACCAATACAAGCTGATGTCGTCGAGCATTTCATCGCGGCTGAGCACCCTTTCAGGCTGACCGGCACTGTCGGTCCAGGCCGCGAACTTCTCGTACATCCAGGCCGCCGTCCCGGTGGGTGAGTCGGCCAGCAGGTAGCCGATGGTCTGCGGCCGGGTCACCATCATCGCGCCGTAGGCGGCATTGCGACCGAAGAACGTGCTCAGTGAGCGGTAGGCGGTGCGTTCCGGTTCGCTCAGCCCGGCCGGGGCCGGATCGCCGCTGTTGATCGGCTTGACCAACTCCGGTGGCACGGTGGCCGGCATGTTCAGGTGGATCCCCAGCAATCCGGGCGGCGCCAGGCGCCCCAGTGCGTCGGAAATCACCGAGCCGTGATCGCCCCCCTGGGACACGTAGTGGCTGTAGCCCAACCGCTTCATCAGCACATCCCAGGCCTTCGCCACCCGATCCGGCCCCCAGCCCAGTTCGGTCGGCTTGCCGGAAAAGCCATGGCCGGGAATCGACGGTATCACCACATCGAAGGCATCTTCGGCGCGACCGCCATAGGCGGTCGGATCGGTCAGCGGGCCGATGGCCTTGAGGAACTCGAACTGCGAACCTGGCCAGCCATGGGTGAGGATCAGCGGCATCGCATTGGGATGGCGCGAGCGCACGTGGATGAACTGGATGTCGACGCCATCGATGGTGGTGACGAACTCCGGCAACGCGTTGAGCCTGGCCTCGGCCTTGCGCCAGTCGTAGCCGTCGCCCCAGTACTTGACCAGTGCCTGCACCTGGGCCAGTTGCACGCCCTGGGTGGTGTCGGTGACGGTTTCCTTGTCCGGCCAGCGCGTGGCGGCAATGCGTTGGCGCAGCTCGGTCAACTTGGCTTCATCGACATGGATACGGTAAGGGCGGACGGCCTCCGACCCGGCCTGCTCGGTGTTGGCGCCGGGGCCCTGTGCGGCTGTCGCGTCGGCGCTGGCGGCGAGCAAGGCAAGGCCGAGCGCACTGAGGGCGCCGGCCGTCACCCGGTAGCGCTGCCAGTTGAAAATGAAGGGGGCAAGCATGATGAATCTCCTTTCAAGTGGTCGGCTCAAGCACGCCCGAGCAAACCGGCGCGATGTCCCGCGGGGGGTTCCAGCCGGGTGCGGTGGGCCTGATGCCGATGAGACGGCACCTGCCGTCTCGACGCAGGTCATTTAAGGCTTGGCGGGTATCCCGGATGTGTCACCAACGGGCGGCAACGCAACAGTTCGTATCGGCGTGGGGGCTGGATACACGGGGATACATCGGTAAAGGGGAGGTTTGTATCTCGGCGGGCAGTGGGCGGCCTTCGCGAGCAGGCTCGCTCCCACAGGGATGGGCGTGGTGGATCCGGTGGGAGCGAGCCTGCTCGCGATGGCGGCAGGACGCTCACACCGCCGCTTGAGCCTGCTGATACTCCCGGGGCGTACAGCCGAATTCACGCCGGAACACGGTGTGCAGGTACTGCGCCGACTTGAAGCCGCAATTCTGGGCAATGTCGGCAATCGGCGAATCGGTGTTTTCCAGGCCGCTGGCGGCCGCGGCGAGCTTGAAGCGCAGGATCTCGTCATGAACGCTGCAACCGCGCACCTTGCGAAAATGTGATTCCAGGGATGAGCGCGACACGCCGACATAAGCCGCCACCTGGGCGGTCTTGATGCCCTGGCAGGCGTATTGGCGAATGAACAGCAGCGCCTGCATGACGTAGGGATTGCCCAGCGGCTGGTGCAGGCTGGAGACCTGCACGTTGATCGCATCCGGCGGGACCAGGATCTGCGTGCCGCTGGACGGCATGCCGTGGAGCATCTGGTGAAGCAGGCGCGCGGCGGTCCGGCCCATGGTTTCGGTGCCCTGGATCACCGAGCTCAATGGCACCCGGGTCAGGCTGCGGGTCAGCGGGTCGTTGTCGATGCCGATCAACGCGACCTGTTCGGGGACGGCGATCCCGGCGGTCAGGCAGGCTTGCAGCAGTTGCCGGGCGCGCGCGTCGCTGACGGCGATGATGCCGATGGGTTTGGGCAGGCTTTGCAGCCAGGCGATCTGCTGTTCGACGGCACTGTCCCAGAGCGGCGCGCTGGTGCCCATGCCGCGATAGATCTCGACGGGCAAGCCATCGCGCTGCACCAGCCGGCGGAAGGCTTTTTCCCGCTCCTGGGCCCAGCGATTGGCCTGCGACTCGGGCAGGCTGAAACAGGCAAAGCGCGTCAGCCCCGCCTCGATCAAGTGCCCATAGGCCAACGCCATCAACGCATCGTTATCGGTGGCGACATAGGGAATGCCCTTCGGATAGGCCCGCGCATCCTGGTAGGAACCGCCCACCGCCACCACGGGCAGCTTGATCCCGGCCAGCGCCTCGCCGATCAACGGGTCGTCGAAGTCGGCGATGATGCCGTCGCCCTGCCAGCGCTCGATGCCTTTCAGGCGACAGAGGAAGTCCTCTTCGAGGAACAGGTCCCAGGAGGCACGGGTGCTGCTCAGGTAATTGCCGATGCCGCTGATGATGCCGCGGTCGTAGATCTTGCTGCCGTTGAACAACAGGGCGATGCGGTGAACGGGCGGGACGGTTTTCATTGTTTTTACCCTTGGCCGATGGACACAGACTAGGCCGGCCAAGGCCCAAGCTCAATACAAAATCGAACGGGCCGTTGGTGATTTTCATAATCAGCAGGCCCGGGAGCGGCGCTAGTATCGAGACACCGCCAAGAATAAAAAGGACATTGCACATGCCGTACTTCCCCGGTGTCGACAAGATTCGCTACGAGGGCACCGCCAGTGGCGCACCCCTTGCCTTCCGCCATTACGACGCCGACAAGGTCATCCTCGGCAAACCCATGCGCGAACACCTGCGCATGGCGGTCTGCTACTGGCATTCCTTCGTCTGGCCGGGGTCCGACGTGTTCGGTGCCGGTACCTTCAAGCGCCCCTGGCAGCGCGCCGGCGACCCGATGGAACTGGCCATCGGCAAGGCCGAAGCCGCCTTCGAGTTCTTCAGCAAGCTGGGCATCGACTACTACTGCTTCCACGACACCGATGTCGCGCCGGAAGGCCAGTCGCTGCGCGACTACCGCAACCATTTCGCGCAGATGGTCGATCACCTGGAACGGCACCAGGAACAGACCGGGATCAAGCTGCTGTGGGGCACCGCCAACTGCTTCAGCAACCCCCGCTTTGCCGCCGGCGCGGCGAGCAACCCGGACCCGGAAGTCTTCGCCTGCGCCGCCGCCCAGGTGTTCAGCGCGATGAACGCGACCCTGCGACTCAAGGGCGCCAACTATGTGCTGTGGGGCGGCCGTGAAGGCTACGAAACCCTGCTCAACACCGACCTCAAGCGCGAGCGCGAGCAACTCGGCCGCTTCATGCGCATGGTGGTCGAGCACAAGCACAGGATCGGCTTCAAGGGCGACCTGCTGATCGAACCCAAGCCCCAGGAGCCGACCAAGCACCAATACGACTATGACACCGCCACAGTGTTCGGCTTCCTGCAGCAGTTCGGCCTGGAGCGCGAGATCAAGGTCAACATCGAGGCCAACCACGCGACCCTGGCCGGGCACAGCTTCCACCACGAGATCGCCACCGCGACATCCCTGGGGATCTTCGGCAGCATCGATGCCAACCGGGGCGACCCGCAGAACGGCTGGGACACCGACCAGTTCCCCAACAGCGTCGAGGAAATGACCCTGGCCACCTATGAGATCCTCAAGGCCGGTGGCTTCACCCATGGCGGGTTCAACTTCGACTCCAAGGTCCGACGCCAGAGCGTGGACGATATCGACCTGTTCCACGGCCATGTCGCGGCCATGGACGTGCTAGCGCTGGCCCTGGAGCGCGCCGCCGCCATGGTCCAGGACGACCAGTTGCAACAGTTCAAGGACCAACGCTACGCCGGCTGGCAACAGCCATTCGGCCAGGCCGTGCTGGCGGGCGAATACAGCCTCGCGGCCCTGGCCGAGCATGCCTTCGCCAACGGCCTGGACCCGCAGGCGGTCAGCGGCCGGCAGGAGATGCTGGAAAACGTCGTCAACCGGTTCATCTATCCCTGACAACGGTGGTGAGGGCGCCGGTTTGCGCGGGCTGCGCAGCAGCCAAAGGTCCGCCACAAGGCTGTGACATTTGCGCGACAAATCTCCGCCCACGACGCCGCGCGACGCTCTACAGTCTTACCGGCATCACGCTCATCGTCAGGACGTGTCTTTCAAACAACAATAAAAGGACGCACTACCATGAAAACCTTCAAACGCACGTTGCTCGCCGGCGCCCTCGCCCTGCTCTCCCTCCCGGTCATGGCCGACGCGGCGCACCCGAAGATCGGTTTCTCCATCGACGACCTGCGCCTGGAACGCTGGTCACGGGACCGCGACTACTTCGTCGCGGCGGCGGAAAAACTCGAGGCCAAGGTCTTCGTCCAGTCGGCCGACGCCAACGAACAGAAACAGATTTCGCAGATCGAGAACCTCATCTCCCGGGGCGTCGACGTGATCGTCATCGTGCCGTTCAACGCCACCGTGCTGACCAACGCCGTCGCCGAAGCCAAGAAGGCCGGGATCAAGGTGGTGTCCTATGACCGGCTGATCCTCAACGCCGACATCGACGCCTACATTTCCTTCGATAACGAAAAGGTCGGCGAAATGCAGGCCAGCGGCGTGCTGCAGGCGGCGCCCAAGGGCAATTACTTCCTGCTCGGCGGCGCACCGACCGACAACAATGCCAAGGTCCTGCGCGAAGGCCAGATGAAAGTGCTGCAACCGGCCATCGACAAGGGCGATATCAAGATCGTCGGCCAACAGTGGGTGAAGGAATGGAACCCCACCGAAGCCCTGAGCATCGTGGAGAACGCCCTGACCCGCAACAGCAACAAGATCGACGCCATCGTCGCGTCCAACGACGCCACCGCGGGCGGCGCGATCCAGGCCCTGGCGGCCCAGAAAATGGCCGGCAAGGTACCGATCTCGGGCCAGGACGCCGACCTGGCGGCGGTCAAGCGGGTGATCGACGGCACCCAGACCATGACCGTCTACAAGCCGCTCAAGCTGATCGCCAGCGAAGCCGCCAAGCTCTCGGTGCAATTGGCGCGCAACGAGAAACCCACCTACAGCTCGCAGTACGACAACGGCAGCAAGAAAGTCGACACCATCCTGCTCACCCCGACGCCGCTGACCAAGGACAACATCGACCTGCTGGAAAAGGACGGTTTCTACACCAAGGCGCAGATCGCCGGGCAGTGACCTGACACCAAGCCACCTCCCTGTGGGAGCGAGCTTGCTCGCGATGACGGCAGCCCATCCACTATCGATGCAAGCTGAACCACCGCTATCGCGAGCAAGCTCGCTCCCACAGGTTGCGCGGTTTGCCTGGAGCCCATTTTTCATGAGTCCTTGCCATGTCCGACTACCTGCTGCAAATGAACGGCATCGTCAAGACCTTTGGCGGTGTGAAGGCCCTGAACGGCATCGATATCAAGGTCCGTGCCGGTGAATGCGTCGGCCTGTGCGGCGAGAACGGCGCGGGCAAATCCACGCTGATGAAGGTCCTGTCGGCGGTCTATCCCCATGGCACCTGGGAGGGTGAAATCCTCTGGGACGGCCAGCCGCTCAAGGCCCAGTCCATCAGCGACACCGAAGCGGCCGGGATCGTCATCATCCACCAGGAGCTGACCCTGGTCCCCGACCTGTCGGTGGCCGAGAACATCTTCATGGGCCACGAGCTGACATTGCCCGGCGGGCGCATGAACTACCCGGCCATGATCCACCGCGCCGAAGCCCTGATGCGCGAGCTCAAGGTGCCGGACATGAACGTCTCGCTGCCCGTGTCCCAATATGGCGGCGGCTACCAGCAACTGGTGGAAATCGCCAAGGCGCTGAACAAGCAGGCGCGCCTGCTGATCCTCGACGAACCCTCCTCGGCCCTGACCCGCTCGGAAATCGAGGTGCTGCTGGACATCATCCGCGACCTCAAGGCCAAGGGCGTCGCCTGCGTCTATATCTCCCACAAGCTCGACGAAGTGGCCGCCGTGTGCGACACCATCTCGGTGATCCGCGACGGCAAGCACATCGCCACGACCGCCATGGCCGACATGGACATCCCGAAGATCATCACCCAGATGGTCGGACGGGAAATGAGCAACCTCTACCCCACCGAACCCCATGCAGTGGGCGAGGTGATTTTCGAGGCGCGCCACATCACCTGCTACGACATCGACAACCCCAGGCGCAAACGGGTCGACGACATCTCCTTCGTGCTCAAGCGGGGGGAAATCCTCGGCATCGCCGGCCTGGTCGGCGCCGGGCGCACCGAGCTGGTGTCAGCGCTGTTCGGCGCCTACCCCGGCCGCCATGAAGGCGAAGTCTGGCTCGACGGCCAGCCGATCGACACGCGCACCCCGCTCAAGGCGATCCGCGCCGGCCTGTGCATGGTCCCCGAAGACCGCAAGCGCCAAGGCATCATCCCGGACCTGGGCGTGGGCCAGAACATCACCCTGGCGGTGCTGGAAAACTACTCGAAGATGACCCGCATCGACGCCGAGGCCGAACTGGGCAGCATCGACAAGGAAATCGCGCGCATGCACCTCAAGACCGCGAGCCCGTTCCTGCCGATCACCAGCCTGTCGGGCGGCAACCAGCAAAAAGCCGTGCTGGCAAAGATGCTCCTGGCCCAGCCCCGGGTGTTGATTCTGGATGAACCCACCCGCGGCGTGGACGTCGGCGCCAAGTACGAGATCTACAAGCTGATGGGCGCGCTGGCGGCCGACGGCGTGTCGATCATCATGGTGTCGTCGGAACTGGCCGAGGTGCTGGGGGTGTCCGACCGCGTCCTGGTGATCGGCGAAGGCCAGTTGCGCGGCGATTTCATCAACCAGCAACTGACCCAGGAACAAGTGCTCGCCGCCGCGCTCAGCCATAACAATAATGATCGGAAGTCCGCGTAGATGAATCAGGTCAAACAACTCTTCTCCCGCTACAAGATGCTCGCCCTGATGATCGCCGTGGCGATCATCTGGCTATTCTTCAGTTGGCAGACGGAGGGCGGGTTCGTGACCCCGCGCAACCTCTCCAACCTGCTGCGGCAGATGTCCATCACCGGGATCCTGGCCTGCGGCATGGTGCTGGTGATCATCAGTGGCGAGATCGACCTGTCGGTGGGCTCACTGCTGGGGCTGCTGGGCGGGCTGGCGGCGATCCTCGACGTGGTCTATCACATCCCGCTGCTGGCGAACCTGAGCCTGGTCGCCTTGTGCGGCCTGGTGATCGGCCTGGGCAACGGCTACATGACCGCCTACCTGCGCATCCCCTCGTTCATCGTCGGCCTGGGCGGCATGCTCGCGTTTCGCGGGATCCTGCTGGGGGTCACCGGCGGCACCACCATCGCCCCGGTGTCGCCGGAGCTGGTCTACGTCGGCCAGGGTTACTTGCCGCACACCGTGGGGACCGGGCTGGGGGTGTTGCTGTTCGTCCTGACCCTGTTCCTGACCTGGAAACAACGGCGCAACCGCGCCCTCCATGGCCTGGCGGCCCACGCCCTGGTGCGTGACGTATTGCGCGTGGTGCTGATCGGCGCAGTGCTGGCCGGGTTCGTCTATACCCTCAACAGCTACGACGGCATCCCGGTCCCGGTGCTGCTCCTGCTGGCGCTGCTCGGCGTGTTCAGCTACGTCACCAGCCAGACCGTGTTCGGCCGGCGGGTGTACTCGGTGGGCAGCAACATGGAAGCCACGCGGCTGTCGGGCATCAACGTGCAAGCGGTGAAGCTGTGGATCTTCGGCATCATGGGCGTGATGTGCGCCCTGGCCGGCATGGTCAACACCGCACGCCTGGCCGCAGGCTCGCCCTCGGCCGGCAACATGGGCGAACTCGACGCCATCGCCGCCTGCTTCATCGGCGGCACCTCCATGCGCGGCGGTTCCGGCACCGTCTACGGCGCCCTTCTTGGTGCGCTGGTCATCACCAGCCTGGACAACGGCATGTCGATGCTCGACGTCGACAGCTACTGGCAGATGATCGTCAAGGGCAGCATTTTGGTGCTGGCGGTGTGGGTGGATGTGAGTACGCGAACGGGGCGGCGTTGAATTCGCGACGGCGATGATCCGGTCGCCATCGACGTTGCGGCGTACCGGCCAACGGCATTTTTTGGTCTATAGTTTCCTGCGAACCCGTTTTGATAAACCTGTTCGCATGGACGCAATCGGGCGCTTGCACCATCCGTCCTCCTGGCGGGTGTTCGCTAACCTGGAATGCCGGTACGACGCACGGAGCACATCATGTCGATCCAACGGACGAGTGGGCTGAGGCAGGCTCCTGGCGTCGCCACCTCCGGCGATGCCGCGCCCCGCCCCGCTCGCCAGTTGTTTCGACAGGGCCTCGGCCACCTCCGGGAAGCCTACATCCTGCTCCCGCTGCTGGCGCTGCTCCTGTTGATCGCGCTCTGGTCCGCCACCTTCTACCTCATCCGCGTCGAACACACCCGCGCCCAGCGCAATGCCGCGGCGCTGAGCCTGGAGATCAGCGCCACCTATGAAGCGCAGATGCTGCGCGCGGTGCGTGAGATCGACCAGACCCTCAAGCTCGTCAAGTACGCCTACGAGGCGGAAGGCGAACACAACCCGCTCGCCGGACTCAAGGAGCGAGCGCTGTTGCCGCCGCCGTTGTTGTTCGACGTCAGCGTGGTGGACGCCAACGCCCGGCTGGTCGCCAGCACCCGCGCCAACGACACCCGCTCTGGCAACGATCCTGAAGAACTGCGCACGCTGCGGCACAACGACACGCTGCTGGTCAGCCTGCCGTGGAAAGACCCGCTCACTGGCGAGTGGCGATTGCGCTTCAGCCGGCGCCTCGACGGGCCGCAAGGCACGCTCTCGGGCCTGGCCAGGGTCGAGGTGGACGCGGCCTATTTCGCCAGCAGCTACGACCCGTCGAAACTCGGCGCCCAGGGCGTGCTGGGGCTGCTGGGCACCGATGGCGTGTTCCGGGTCCGGCGCACCGGCGACGCCGTGCAGGCCGGCGATGCGGTCGACTACGCGGCGCTGGTGCCCGACACCGAGGACACCCAGCCGCTGCTGCTGACCAACCGTTGGGACGGCGTGCGCCGCTACACCAGTGCCCGCCAGCTGTACGACTTCCCCCTGGCGGTCATCGTCGGGCTGTCCGAAGAGGAACAACTGGGCGCCGTGACCCGCCAGGCCCATGTCTATTTGCGCCGCGCCGCCGGTGGCAGCCTGCTGCTGGTCTGCCTGGTGGGCCTGCTGAGCCGGATGAGCTGGCAGCTGGCGCAGAGCCGCCTGCAGGCCGCCGAAGCCAAGGTCGCCTACGCCGAACGCGTCGAATACCTGGCCTACCACGACGGGCTCACCGCGCTGCCGAACCGCAGCCTGTTCAGCAAACTGTTGACCCAGAACATCCATGAAGCCAGCCGTTACCAACGACAGATGGCCGTGCTGTTCCTCGACCTCGACCGTTTCAAGCTGATCAACGACACCCTCGGCCACGATGCCGGCGACCAACTGCTGCAAGAAGTCGCCAACCGCCTCAAGGCGTGCCTGCGCGAGAGCGACATCGTCGCCCGCCTGGGTGGCGATGAGTTCGTGATCCTGCTGCCGCAGTGGTCGGAAGAAAAGTACGTGGCGGCCACCGCCCAGAAAATCCTCGGCGCGATCGCCAGGCCCTTCAACCTGCAGGGACAAGAGTTTCGCGTGACCGCCAGCATCGGCATCAGCCTGTATTCCCGCGATGGCCTGGACGAGCAGACCCTGAAGAAGAACGCCGACATCGCCATGTACCAGGCCAAGCAACAGGGCAAGAACACCTTCCAGTTCTACTCCGAGCGATTGAACGCGGAGTCCCTGGAGCGGCAGACCCTGGAGCTGGGTTTGCGCCACGCGTTGGAACGGGACGAGTTCCGGCTTCACTACCAGGCCAAGCGCGACATCCGCAGCGGCCAGATCACCGGCATGGAAGCGCTGTTGCGCTGGGAACACCCCGACCTGGGCCTGGTGGCCCCCATGCAGTTCATCCCGGTGGCCGAAGAAACAGGCTTGATCGTGCCCATCGGCCAATGGGTGCTCCGTACGGCCTGCCTGCAAAACGTCGCCTGGCAACAGCAAGGGTTGGCGCGGCTGTGCGTCGCGGTGAACCTGACGGCCCGGCAGTTCTTCGACGAGCACTTGTTGACCGACCTTGCCACGGTCCTGGCCGACACGGGCATGGACGCCAGCCTGCTGGAACTGGAAATCGCCGAGAGCTTGCTCATGCAGGACGTCAAGAGCGCCCTCCAGGTCCTGACCGGGTTGAAGAAGCTGGGCATCCGCATCGCCATCGACGATTTCGGCATCGGCTACTCGTCCCTGTCGGCCCTGCAGCAATTCCCGCTCGACTCCATCAAGATCGATCGCTCGTTCATCCGGGACGTGGCCCGGGTGTCAGAGGATCGCGCCCTGACCGAGGCCATCATCACCATGGGCCGCAGCCTCAGCCTGACGGTGGTCGCCCAGGGCGTGGAGACCAAGGAACAAGCCGACTTCCTGCGGGACAACGCCTGCGACGAATTCCAGGGGTTCTATTTCAACAAGCCGGTGCCCGCCGCAGAGTTCCAGGCCTTGCTGCACGCGCAGACGCCCCGGCCATAGCCTTCACGGCGAATCCGAGGGCACCACCCGCACGCTGTCGTCCACTTCACGGGCATCGATGTAGCCGATGCTATCGGGATGATCGGCCAGGTACTTCTTCACCTCCGCGCTGCTGGCGAGGGCTTCCGGCGGCTGGCCCCGGCCGGTGAAGATGATTTTCGACCAGTGCGCCTTGAGCTGGGCGGCGGACTTGCCGGTGAAGCGGGTATAGAACTCATCGCGGATCGGCGAACCTTCCGGCAGGTCGACCGGCGTCGCCGAACCGCCATCGGGAAAACGATTGGTCTTGCCCAGGAAGATATTCGCCACCTGGGTGCTCGCCAGCGTCTTCACCGGGCTGGCGCTGGCGACGACCACCACCACGTCGGCCAGCGCGAGCGTGCTGCCGGCGGACAGCACCAGCGCACACCCGCTGTGCATGAGAAAACGCTTCATCGGCCCCATCAGAAAACGAAGTCCATGGCGATGCTGAGCAGGCTGAACGAGCCGCCGGGCTCGAAGTCCGGCTGGAAGTTGGTCAATGGCCCGGTTGCTTTGTTGCCAAGGCGCGTGTGGTCGTACTGCAGCTTGGCGTCCATGTTTTTCGAGAAATCCCAGCGCACGCCCAGGGACAGGGTCCGTTGGCGGCTGCCCGAGCCAAGGATGCCGTTGAGCGCGCCGTTGAGTTCACCCGCCGGCCCTGCCAGCTCCGGCGGCAGGCTCGAGGTGTCCAGGCCCTCGGTGGACGTTTCGCTCACGGTCCTGGAACGGGCATAAGTGACATAGGGCGTGAAGGCGTTGATCCTGTAGCCGCCGCTGATGTACCAGGCGCTCATTTCGCCAAACACCGCGTGGCTCTTGAAATGCCCCCATTCCCCCATGACGAACCAGTCGCCCGGGTCGTAGATGGCGCCTACGCCAACGAAATTGAAGTGCTTGCCCTTGGTGTCGTAGCGATCGGCAATGTCGTTGCCCTGTTCGCCAAATTGCCGGAAATCGTCGAACAGGGGGTTGAACGGCTCATAGGTCAGGTGCGTCTGCTGGAAGGTGAGACGGGTGGTCAAGGCGCCGTATTCGGTCAGGTTGGAAACGCCCCACGACCCCCGCGCGCGGGTTTCACCGGTGCCATGGGGCATCTTCACCGTGCTCTGGCCCACGTTGCCCTGCACCGTGTTGGCGACGTCCCCGATGTGCAGCCGGTAACTGAGGTCCATCCCATCGGTGCTGGTCACCGGAATCATGCTGTAGACCTCCCCTGGCGGCCGCACCCAGGGCAGCGTATAGCCGACCTTGCGAGTGTCGGAAAACAGGAAGGCCGGCTGCACCGTGCGGCCGATGCGCAGGCTGAAGTCCGGCGTGACCTGGTACTTGAAGTTCGCCCACTCCAGGGAAGGCCGGTAGCTGTTGTCGTAGCGCTGCTCGGAAATGACCTGCACCACCGCCGAGAGCTGCGGGTTGAAACGGGCCGTCACCTGGGCGCCGATCAGGCTGTCGACATCGGCGCTCCAGTCCCGGGTATGCCCGGTGCCATTGGGCTTGTAGATACTGGAGGTGTAGTCGGCGTTTTTCTCGTTGGAATGAACCATCCCCACCGTGCCGAAACTGCTCACGGAAAAGGTCGGGCCCTGGTCGGCGGCGTCCGCGCCGCAGGCATACAGCGCTATCACGGCCAACGCCAGGGGGTTGAGTCGAGGCGCGATCATGGATCAGCGCGACCGTGTCGCGAGGACACTGTCATCCAGCCGCTCTGGCCCCCTGGAACGTGAAACCGTATCGACTGCGCAATTGCCTGGAAGGACTGCCACCATGCGTTCTAATCCTTGTAACGTTGGGTCAGTAGGCATTCGGTGATGCCACGAACGAAATTGTAGTCGACAAACCACCACTTGCCCGGCTCACGCCCGGCTGGCCGGGGCCGCAGGCTGGGTCGGCAGTTCCAGGATGAAGGTGGCGCCCTGCCCTGGCCCGGCACTCTGGACCTTCAATGCCCCGCCCATCTCCATCGCGGCCAGCACGCAACTGTGCAGGCCGAAGCCGTGGCCATCCTTGCGCGTGGTAAAGCCGTGGGCAAAGATGCGCGTCAAGTTGTCTTCGGCGATCCCCTCGCCGTTATCGATGACCCGGATGACCAGGACCTGTTCCCCGGTCAATTCGCCTTGCAGGGTAATCACCGGGGTGCGATCGGCCATGTCGACCATCGCGTTGGCGGCGTTCTTGATCAGGTTGACCAGGATCATCAGCACCCGATGCTTGTCCAGCGCCACCGCGGGCAAGCCGGAGAACGCCTTCTGCACCGTGACCCGCCGGGCCGTGAGGACGCCGGCGTTCATGCGCAACGCATCCTCGATCAATGGCTGGACCTGCACGGTCTCGCACAGTCTGGAGGCGCCTGAATACGATTGCTGGGCCGCCACGACCTCCTTGATGTGGTCGATGCTCTTGGTCAATTGCTCCAGCTCTTCGGCCATGCTTTTCTGCTCGACCGCCAAGGCTTCCACCACCTGGTTCAGGTAGCCGGGCAGCAACTTGCCCTTTTCGTCCTGGGAGATGAAATGGCCCAGGTCGTCGGTGTGCTGGTTCATCAGTTGCATCGCCTTGCCCAGGCCCTGGGCCTTGCTGCCGCGCAGCTTTTGCGTCAGCACTTCGGCGGAGACGTTCACGCTGTTGAGGACATTGCCCACGTTGTGCAGCACGTTGGTGGCGATCTCGGCCATGCCGGCCTGGCGGGCGACGGCGACCAACTGGGTCTGGGCTTCGGCGGTGCGCAGGCGACTCTGTGCCAGTTGCCAGCTCATGCGGCTCAACAACGCCACCAGGCACATCAACATCAGGCTTCCGGCGGCGGCCCGCCACACATAGGTATGGGCTTGCTGGGTGACGGCCGCCAGTTGCTCTTCCTCGGACAGCCCGACGATCACCGCCAGCGGCAAGTCGTAGAGCTGGCGGGCGCTGGTGTAGCGGCGCACGCCGTCCCAGTCGTTGGTCAGCAACAGCGCCTGGGTGTCCTCGGTGTCCGGCACCAGCGCCGCGTAATCCACCGTGTCACCGGCTTGCACGGTCTCCCCGGTGCGCCGCACCCGGAACACGCCATCGGTGCCGAGCAACCCGAAGACGCCCTGCTCGCCGAGTTTCGACGCATCGTAGCTGCTGACGAAATAGGTCGCGTCGACCTCGACCCTGGCGACCCCGGCAAACCCGCCATCGGTGGCGTTGAGACGACGACTGAAACGCAAGCGCCATTCGCCGTTGAGCGGGTTCTGCCAGGGGCGGCTGATCAACAGCGCATCGTTGTGCCGCAACGTGCGCAGGTCTTGCGCATCGTCGCCCCCTTCCGTCTCGTTGGCCCGGGTGCTGGCCACCAGCCCGGCATTGGCATCGATCACGCTCACGTCGAACAACAGCGAAGGCGGCAACAACGCCCGCTCCTTCAGCCTGGGCAGCGGGTTGCGCTGGCCTTCCGCCTCGTAGGTGTACTTGACCAGCTTGAGGGTCTGGTCGATTTCGTGGACCGCGCGCAGCATCTGGGCTTCATAGGTCGCGCTGGTTTCCAGGCTGACCGCCGCCGCGTTATGCCGCGCCCGGGCCAGTTCGCTGCTGATGAGGTACAGCGTCGTCAGCCAGATGGCCAACAACAGGAAAACCGCCAGCAGCGGGAAAAGCACATAGGCTTCCTTGACATGGCCGAGCCCGCGCCGAAACACGCGGTTCAGGGCGTGGGAAACCGTGTCCGCGGACCTGGCGATACCGGAGGCCAACCTCAGTCCATCTGGCCGTTGAAACGACATCATGCGCTCCCTGCGTTGTACCGGGGTGTTCCTTGCGGCGTTCGGGCAAAACGATTGACTGCAAAAACTATAGATCACAAAACAGGTGCGAGCGCCCGGCGGTTCAACCCTGGATCGACGAACCACAGGCTCGCTCCCACAGGGGATTGGGGGCGGGCTCTGGACTTGAAATCACTGAGATCAATTGTGGGAGCGGGCTTGCCCGCGATAACGCCGGCACATTCAACATCATCGACTCAGCCAGACCGCTATCGCGAGCAAGCTCGCTCCCACAATGTGCCTGGTGCGACCACAACCCCACTGCCCGACTGAAATCCCGGTGGGAGCGAGCCTGCTCGCGAAGGCGCCGGCACTGGCAATATCCCTGCAAGCTGACACACCGCTTTCGCGAGCAGGGCTCGCTCCCACAATGTGCCAGGGGCGGCCACACCCCACTGCCCGACTGAAATCCCGGTGGGAGCGAGCCTGCTCGCAAAGGCGCCGGCACTGGCAATATCCCTGCAAGCTGGGCACACCGCTTTCGCGAGCAGGGCTCGCTCCCACAGGGGTAGGTCGGCCCGAACGACACCTGGGATCCGTGCATCAGCGTCAATGAGCTGTAAACTGAAACGCACGCAGCCCCGGTCGGCACCCCGCCGTCATCGACGAGGGTCCCGACCGGGGCTGCGTGCGGTCGCCAAGGTGCCAACGGCTATGGCGTGGCTTGCGCGGTCTCCGTCAGCGCTTCCAGTACCAGCGGATGCAGCACTGCCTCCGGATGTTTTTCCTGCCAGTCCGCCAGTTCCCGACGCATCAACGGCGTCCAGAAACTGCGCATATGCTGGCGCACGCCATTGACCGCCAGGGCGTGGTCCGGCTCGCTGGAGAAGTACTGGGCGATCTGGTTGGCCATCTTGATCAGGCTTTCAGCACTCATCGGCGCACCTCGGCTTTTTCGGCATGGCGGCGTTCCCTCAGCAGGCGGCCTTGTTCATCGCTGAACGCCTGGTAGCGTTTCTGCCATTCCGAAGGCTGGCTGACCCGTACGATCTCGACCGCCGTGACCTTGTATTCCGGGCAGTTGGTGGCCCAGTCGGAGTTGTCGGTGGTGATCACGTTGGCACCCGATTCCGGGAAGTGGAAGGTGGTGTAGACCACTCCCGGCGCCACGCGCTCGGTCACCTTCGCCCGCAGCACGGTCTGCCCGGCGCGGCTGCCGATGCCGACCCAATCGCCATCGACGATGCCACGGTTCTCGGCGTCGGTCGGGTGGATCTCCAGGCGGTCCTCCTCGTGCCAGGCGACGTTGTCGGTTCGCCGTGTCTGCGCACCGACGTTGTACTGGCTGAGGATGCGCCCGGTGGTCAGCAGCAACGGGTAGCGGTTGTTGACCTTTTCCTCGGTGGGCACATACCCGGTGAGCATGAACCGGCCCTTGCCGCGCACGAACTGCTCGATGTGCATGGTCGGCGTCCCGTCGGGCGCGGCGTCGTTGCACGGCCATTGCAGGCTGCCGTGGCGATCCAGCTCGGCGTAGCTGACGCGGGTGAAGGTCGGCGTCAGACGGGCGATTTCATCCATGATCTGCGACGGATGGCTGTAGTCCATCCGGTAGCCCAACGCGTTGGCCAAGGCAATGGTGGCTTCCCAGTCCGCCTTGCCGGCCAGCGGCTCCATGACCTTGCGCACCCGGGAGATCCGCCGCTCGGCGTTGGTGAAGGTGCCGTCCTTCTCGAGGAACGAGCTGCCCGGCAAGAACACGTGGGCGAACTTGGCCGTTTCGTTGAGGAAGATGTCCTGGACGATCACGCATTCCAAGGCGGACAACGCGGCTGTCACGTGCTGGGTGTTGGGGTCGCTCTGGGCGATGTCCTCGCCCTGGCAGTACAGCGCCTTGAAGGTGCCGTCCAGCGCCGCCTCGAACATGTTCGGGATACGCAAGCCCGGGTCGGGTTGCAGGGTAACGTTCCACGCCTGTTCGAACTGGGCGCGCACGGTTTCGTTGGAAATGTGCCGGTAGCCCGGCAGCTCGTGGGGGAACGAGCCCATGTCGCAGGAGCCCTGGACGTTGTTCTGGCCACGCAGCGGGTTCACCCCGACACCCTCGCGGCCGATGTTGCCGGTGGCCATCGCCAGGTTGGCGATGCCCATCACCGAGGTGCTGCCCTGGCTGTGCTCGGTCACGCCGAGGCCGTAGTAGATGGCGGCGTTGCCACCGGTGGCGTAGAGCCGTGCGGCGGCGCGGATCTGCTCGGCGGGCACGCCGCAGACCGCTGACAGCACTTCGGGCGAGTTCTCCGGCTGGCTGACGAAATCGCGCCAGCGGGCGAAATCGGCCGCTTCGCAGCGCTGCTCGACGAAGGGCTGGTCGACCAGTCCTTCGGTGACGATCACATGGGCCAGCGCGTTGAGCATGGCCACGTTGGTGCCCGGACGCAATTGCAGGTGCAATTCGGCACGGGCGTGGGGCGAATCCACCAGGTCGATGCGCCGCGGGTCGATGACGATCAGCCGGGCGCCCTGGCGCAGGCGCCGCTTGAGCTGGGAACCGAAGACCGGGTGGGCGTCGGTAGGGTTGGCGCCCATCACCAGGATGACGTCGGCTTTCATCACCGAATCGAAATTCTGCGTACCGGCCGATTCCCCCAGGGTTTGCTTGAGGCCATAGCCGGTGGGCGAATGGCAGACGCGGGCACAAGTGTCGACGTTGTTGTTGCCGAACGCCGTGCGCACCAGCTTCTGCACCAAGTAGGTTTCTTCGTTGGTGCAACGGCTGGAGGTGATGCCGCCGATGGAGTCGCGCCCGTACTTGAGCTGGATGCGGCGCAACTCGCTGGCGGCATAGGTCACGGCCTCGTCCCAGCTGACTTCCTGCCACGGATCATTGATGTGCTTGCGGATCATCGGCTTGGTGATGCGGTCCGGGTGCGTCGCGTAGCCCCAGGCGAAGCGGCCCTTGACGCAGGAATGGCCGTGGTTGGCCTGGCCGTTCTTGTCCGGGACCATGCGCACCAGTTGCTCGCCCTTCATCTCGGCGCGGAAGGAACACCCCACGCCGCAGTAGGCGCACGTGGTGATGACGCTGCGCTCCGGCTGGCCGACTTCCACCACGCTCTTGTCGATCAGGGTGGCCGTCGGGCAGGCCTGGACGCAGGCGCCGCAGGACACGCATTCGGAGTCGAGGAAATTCTCGCCGCCGGCCGCTTCGACCCGGGAGTCGAAACCGCGCCCGCTGATCGTCAGGGCGAAGGTGCCCTGGATCTCTTCGCAGGCCCGCACGCAGCGACTGCACACGATGCACTTGCTCGGGTCGTAGTCGAAATAGGGGTTGGAGACATCCTTCGCCTCGGCCAGGTGGTTGGCGCCCTCGTAGCCGTAGCGCACCTCCCGCAGGCCGACCTGCCCCGCGACTGTCTGCAACTCGCAGTTACCGTTGGCCGGGCACGTCAGGCAGTCAAGCGGGTGATCGGAGATGTACAGCTCCATGACGTTGCGACGCAGCTTGGCGAGCCTGGACGTCTGGGTGTTGACCACCATGCCTTCGGTCACCGGCGTGGTGCAGGACGCCGGATAACCGCGCATGCCTTCGATCTCTACCAGGCACATGCGGCAGGAGCCGAAGGCTTGCAGGCTGTCGGTGGCACAGAGCTTGGGAATGGTGGTGCCGAGCAAGGCCGCCGCGCGCATCACCGATGTGCCGGAAGCCACGGTGATTTCGCGACCGTCGATGGTCAGGCTGACCTGCACCTCGCTTTCGCGCGCCGGGGTGCCCAGGTCGATATCGCTGCTGGGGTCGAAGATGTTGATCATTGGTCGGCCTCCGTGGTCGCCAGACCGAAGTCGGCGGGGAAATGCTTGAGGGCGCTGACGACAGGGTAGGACGTCATCCCGCCGAGGGCGCAGAGCGAGCCGTATTGCAGGGTGTCGCAAAGGTCGTGCAGCAACAGCACCTGTTCCTGGCGCGCCGCCGCATCGGTGCTGGCGAGCAGGCGATCGACCACCTCCACCCCGCGGGTGGAGCCGATCCGGCAGGGCGTGCATTTGCCACAGGATTCCTCGGCGCAGAATTGCAGGGCGAACCGGGCCATGTGGGCCATGTCGAGGCTGTCGTCGGCCACCACCACGCCGCCGTGGCCGAGCATCGCGCCCATGGCGGCGAACGCTTCGTAATCCAGCGGCGTGTCGAACTGCGACGGTGGTACCCAGGCCCCCAGCGGGCCACCCACCTGGGCCGCCTTCAACGGTCGACCGCTGGCCGTCCCGCCACCGTAGCCTTCGACCAGTTCCCGCAGGGTCAGGCCGAATGCACGCTCGACCAGCCCGCCCTGGCGGACGTTGCCGGCCAGTTGGAACGGCATGGTGCCCAGGGAACGGCCCATGCCGAAGTCGCGATAGAACTGCGCGCCCTTCTCCAGGATCACCGGGATCGAGGCCAGGGTCACCACGTTGTGGACCAGGGTCGGCAGGCCAAACAGGCCTTGCAGCGCAGGCAGTGGCGGCTTCGCCCGCACTTCACCGCGCTTGCCTTCCAGCGATTGCAGCAGCGAGGTTTCTTCGCCGCAGATGTAGGCCCCCGCCCCCACCCGTACCTCCAACTCGAAGGCGCGACCGCTGCCGCCTGCGTCCGCGCCCAGGTAACCGGCGGCGCGAGCGATGCGCAGGGCATCGTTCAGGGTGCTGACGGCATCCGGGTATTCCGAGCGCACATAGATGTAGCCCCGGGTGGCGCCGACGCTGATCCCGGCAATGATCATGCCCTCGATCAGCAGGAACGGATCGCCCTCCATCAGCATGCGGTCGGCGAACGTCCCGGAGTCGCCTTCGTCGGCGTTGCACACCACGTATTTCTGCGGCCCGACGGCGTCGCGCACGGTACGCCACTTGATGCCCGCCGGGAACGCCGCCCCGCCCCGCCCGCGCAGGCCGGAATCGAGGACACTGGCGACCACGTCCAGGCCGTCCATCTGCGCGGCCCGGGCCAGCCCGAGGAAACCGCCCTTGGCGCGGTAATCGTCCAGGGACAAGGGCTGGGTAATGCCGGCACGGGCAAACAGCAAGCGCTGCTGGCTCTTGAGATAGGGAATGTCCTCCACCGGCCCCAAGGCCAACGGGTGGCTGCCGGGGTCGCCGGCCAGCGCATCCAGCAGGCCCGGGACATCCTGTGGCGTGACCGGGCCGAAGCCCAGCCGCACGCCGGCACTGTCGAGCTCCACCAGCGGTTCCAGCCAATAGAGCCCACGGGAACTGGTACGACGCACCTCCAACGGCAGTTGCCGACGCTCGGCCTCCGCCGCCAGCGCCACCGCCACCTTGTCGGCGCCCACCGCACGGGCCACCGAATCACGCGGGATGCAGAGCGTCAGCATGCGCCGTCCTCCAGGCAAGCATTGACCAATTGGCGCAGGCGCTCCGGGGTCAAGCGTGCGTGCAGCTCACCGTCCAGCTCCAGGGTCGGCGAACAGACGCAGGCACCCAGGCAATAGACCGGCCGCAGGCTGATGCTGCCATCGGCGCTGGTGCCGTGGTCGTCCAGCCCCAGGTGCTCGCGCAACTGCGCGGCCAGGCCTTCGGCGCCCATGCTCTGGCAGGACTCGGCGCGGCACAGGCGCAAGGTATGGCGCGCCGGCGGCGTGGTACGGAAGTCGTGGTAGAAGCTGATCACCCCACGCACTTCTGCCTGGCTGAGGTTGAGGGCATGGGCGATTTCAGGGACGGCGGCGTCGGGCACATACCCGCAGCCTTCCTGGATGGCGTGCAGGATCGGCAACAAGGCACCGGGGGTGTCCTTTTCAAGCGCCAACACACTCTGGATCAAGGGCAGGTGAAGCGTCTCATCAGGCATAAAATACCTCGGCATCTCGAACGACACCGCCGCCTGGCGGCCGCCGTCCGGAGTCTTGGCTGCGGCGTCCGGCCCACGTCACGGTAGCGTGGCTCATCCGGTCGCCATTCTCGCTCACCGGCCAAGTGTCTTGGGCGCACTCGGTCCGGGGCATCATCACAGCTTGCCACTCCCGCTGCCGGGCGGTAGCCCACAGGCGACTCAACGTGTTCTGAAAGCGACTGGGCCTGGGCAGCCGTCCCGTGGCAGCGGGAAATCACGAAGCCCTATAAGTGTAGGCGACCGTGGGCGAAGGGTTGAGCCCATAGCCGACGAGTCAGCGCGGGCACGCAACCCCGGGGCCAATATGCCCGCTACGACCTTGCCGACATCGAACGCATCGCGCGCGCTCGGCAGGCCTCGCCAAATGCCCGGAAAATGGCGAGGTAGTCCGGATTCGAGGTCACCTGCCACTCCGGATGCCATTGCACGCCCAAGGCGAAGGTCTTGCTGCCTTCCACCGATAGCCCTTCCACCAGCCCATCCTCGGCCACGGCCTCGATGCGCAAGCCTGGCCCGACCCGGTCGATGCCCTGGCCGTGAACGGAGTTGACCTCGATCGCACCGGACAACCCCAGGCGGGACAGCACTCCGCCCGGCTGCACCGTCATGGCGTGGGTACGAGCGTACTGGTCCTCGACGGGTTCGTTGCTGGGAGGCTCGTGCTCGGCGCCGGGACCGTCGAGGCATTGGTGAAGACTGCCACCGAACGCCACGTTCATTTCCTGGAAACCGCGACAGATGCCCAGCACCGGAACCCCCGCCTCGACGGCCGCACGCCAGAGCGGCAGCGCCAGGTGGTCGCGGGCGGGATCGTGCGGCGTCCTGGGTGGGCTGGGCGGACCACCATAGTGATGCGGCTCGATATTGGAGGGAGAACCGGTGAACAGCAGGCCGTCCAGGCCTTCGATGATCTCGGCCAGGCCCAGCCATTGGGGAAACACCGGCACAATCAGCGGCAGCCCCTTGGCCGCGCTGGCCACCGCCTGCGCGTATTTGTCGTTACTGATCTGCACGGCGTGGGGACCGATCTGCCACGAACAGGCAATGATTCCAATCCTGGGCAACGGCGTTTTACTGGCATCGCCAGACTGGGCCAGGGCCTGCCCACCGTGTTGTTCGTCAAAGTTCGCGCGATCGAAAGGCATAGGCGTACGTCCGTGTCGAATTTACAGATTGGAGGGCGACATGAGGCCGGTCGTTCATTCAGGATAAGGGGCGCCAGCCAGCAGGTGGAACGCTGCTGGAACGCTAACGCCATTGCCCAGAGCGGCCAGACAGGTCACCCATGCCCAGCCTTCACTTCAACCGCATCGTCAATCTCAGCCATCCGATCCACCCCGGTATCGCGTTATGGCCCGATGACCCACCGGTGGTATTCAAGACCGAGGCCTCGTTGCCAACGCAAGGCTATTACCTGCGCAGCTTCAGCATGGGCGAACACAGCGCCACCCACATGAATGCGCCAAACAGCTTCGATGCCGATGCCATGGGCATCGACGGCTACGCCCCGGAGTCGCTGGTGCGACCGGCCGTGATGGTGGACCTGGCGAGCCGGGTACGGGAGGACGCCGACTACGTCATCGGCGTCCAGGACCTCGAGCACTGGGAACAGGCCCACGGCCGTATCCCCCAAGGCTGCGTGGTGCTGTTCCATACCGGTTGGCAGTCGCGCTGGACGGATCCGCAACGTTTCATCCAGGTCGATGCCCACGGCCTGCACTTTCCGGGCGTCGGCGCCGCCGCCAGCCGGTTCCTGCTGGAGCAACGCGACATCGCCGGGATCGGCATCGACACCCATGGCGTGGACCCGGGCCAGGACACCACGTTCGCCAGCAATCGAGGGGTGTTGCAGCGCGGCGGCATCATCCTCGAATGCCTTGCCCATCTCGACCAGCTACCGCCGACCGGCTCTACGCTGGTGATTGGCGTGTTGCGCCTGGAGGCGGGCTCGGGCTCGCCGGCCAGTGTGTTGGCGTTTGTTTCCTGAACGAATCTCAAGGCTTTTCGCACAGCGCCCAGCCCGAGACGCGCACCGGGTATCAGCCCCGCAACGCCAACTCCACCTTGGCCTGCAACTCCGCCGCCGAAAACGGCTTGTGCAACACCGGGAACCCAGCGAACTCCGGTGACACGCCGCTGGCGCCGTATCCGGTGCTGAACAGGAAGGGGATTTTGCGCGCGCGCAGTCTCTCGGCCACCGGGAACACGCGCTCGCCGGCCAGGTTGACGTCCAGGATGGCCAGGTCGACCTCCACCGAACGGGCCGTCTCAAGTGCCGTGGCGAGTCGGCCGACGGAGGCCACCACGGTACAACCGAGGTCCTCCAGCATTTCCTCGATCAGCATGGCAATCGCCCCCTCGTCCTCGACGACAAGCACCCGGATTCCGGGGAATGGGGTCATGCGCCGGTTGCTCCGACCAGGAACGAGAAGCGGCAGCGGACGCCTTCGGGGGCGAACGTAAGCGTGAACTGGCCGCCCAGGTCGCGCTCGATGCAGCGCTTCATCAAGCGCAAGCCCAACCCTTGCCGCTCTGGCGGGGACACCGGGGGGCCGCCCTGCTCACGCCAGTCCAGGGTCAGCAGGGTGCCATCGACCTGGTGTTGCAGGTCCCAGGTCACCGACAGCGTCCCCGTCTCCGCCGACATCGCGCCGTATTTGAGCGTGTTGATCGCCAGTTCGTTGAGAGTCATCGTGAGGTTGAGCGCCACCCGGGTACCGACAAGGATGGAGGGCCCCGCCACCTCGACGCGCTGGGGCTCGTGCCCGAGCACCGGCATCAGCACTTCACGGGCCAGGGAATCGAAGGGCGTGTCGCCCCAATGCCGCTTCGTCAGCAGGTCGTGGGCACGGGACAAGGCCAGGAGCCTGGCTTCGAACCGCCGGTAGCCATCCTGGGCATCGTCGGCGTTGCGCGCGGTCTGGGCGGCCAGGGACTGCACCGTGGCCAGGGTGTTCTTGACCCGATGATTGAGTTCATCGATCAAGGTTTTCTGGCGGTTCTCGGCCTGCTTGCGCTCGGTGATGTCCACCAGCATGTTGATCGCCCCGACCAGGTTGCCATCGGCGTCGTGCAGGGGCGTTGGGTAAGGGATGAACGGAACGCGGGTACCGTCCGGCCGCTCGGCGATGGCCTCGACACCGCGAATGGCGCGATTTTCCTTGAGCGCAACGGCCATCGGGCACTGGTCGTGGGCAAGCGCGCTGCCGTCGGTGTTGAACAGTTTCCAGGTCACGCACCACAGGTCGCCCAACTGCGGCGTGCGGCCCGACAGTTCGACAGCCTCGCGATTGTAGAACGTGATGCGCCCTTGTGCGTCAGTGGTGTAGACCGCGGCGGGCATGGCTTCGAGAAGATTGCGCATGTGCCGTTCGCTTTCGCGGACCTGGTTTTCCATGCGTCGCGCGACCGTCACGTCCTGCAGCACCCGCACGCCATAGCGGAACTCGCCATTGGCGTTGCGCACCGACGAACTGTGCACGTCCAGGTAGACGATTTCACCATCCGGCTTGAGCGCGCGCTTGCGCTGCACGTAGGTGTCCAGTTCCCCGGCCACTTGGCGCGCGTACAGGGTGGCGTCTTCAGCGACGCAATCGGGGTGGGTATAGTCCAGGAACGTCATCGCCAGAAGTTCTTCGCGAGAGCGGCCCAGCATGGTGCAGAAGGCATCGTTGACGCGAAGCAGGCGACCGTTGGCATCGGCTTCGGCAATGCCGATGGTAGCGGCCTCGTACGTCGCCGCCAGGCGGTCGTCGCTCTCCTGGCGCGCCGCCTCGGCGGTATGCACGCAGGTCACGTCGATGGTGAAACAGCGGGTATTGAAGAGCTTTCCGTCTTCGAAGCGCCCGTTCGAGGTGATGGTGACATGCTTGATCGAACCGTCCTTGGCCCTCAGGCGTGCCGGGTAACTCTCCAGGCAAGCGCCGCTGCCGAGCTTGTCGAGGATGTCGCCGATCACCGGCTCGTCGACATGGAACTCGCTGATGGGCCGGCCGATGTATTCGTCGGCCGAGTACCCCAACAGCGCCAGTTCAGCCTTGTTGGCACGCAGGATGATGCCCTCGCCGCTGACGATGTGCAGGCCTACGGCACTGTTTTCGAAAAAGTCCTCGAGGTCGGCGCTCTTGCGCCGCAGTTCCTCGGCCATGGCATGCTGCGCCGTGACGTCCTGGAAGCAATTGATGGCCCCTTGGATGACACCGCGGCGATCCCTGAGGGGGCGGACGTTCATCAAGGCGACGAAACGCGAGCCATCCGGGCGCTGGATAAGGACTTCCTGGTTGCGTGCCGCCGCGCCTGCGTTGAGCACCGCGGCCACCGGACATTGGTCGAACGCCAGCGGCGCGCCATCGACCTGGAACAGACGATGGGAACCGCAGAACCGGTCCCCACCCTCGCCGAGCGCCGGCGCGCGCCCCCACAGCCCGGCGGCCTCGCTGTTGTACCTGACGAGCCAGCCGTCCTTGTCGCAGAGGTACACCGCACCGGGAATGGCTTCGAGTGCGTTAGCCCCGATCGATAGTAGGCTTTCGTACTCGCTCGGTGCCGGGGTGCCCCTGGCAAGTTCTTCGACGTTCAACATTGATCATCCTCGATCCGTCCGGCTGCAAGGCGCTCGCAGGCCGGTGCGGCATTTTCCGTAGAGTCTAGATCCTGATTCGTCGTACGAGTTCAGATAAGCCAGCGCGCTTCAAAATTTGAACAGCGCCTTGGGGGCCTGTACCAGCAGGGCGTGGCGCAGCGCCGCCGTGCACGCCAGGACCTGCAACTGGCCGATCACCGTGTCGAAACCCACGGTCTGTTCATGCTGGGTGTGCGGCCAATCACTGCCCCACACCAGCCGCTGCGCGCTGAACCGCTGCTCGAGAAGGGCCAACGCCGCCTGGGCGAATTCAAGGTTCTGGCGATCGGTTCCGGCCAGTCGATAAATGCCGGACACCTTCATCCACACCTGCCCGCTCGTTCCCAGCGCCATCAGTTCGGCGAAGCCTGGCTGAGCGAGGCCCAGGCGCGCATCCGGGCGGCCGAAATGATCGATCACCAGGCGGATGCCAAGGGGCAGCAGTTGGCGAATCAATCCCGGCAGGTCTTCGACATGGCGATGCAACTCGACATGCCAGTCCAGCTCGGCGATGTGTGCGAAGAACCCCTTCCAGGCGGCGTCGCGAAAATCCGGCAGGGCCTGGCCCATCAGGTTCAAGCGAACGCCGACCACGCCCGAGCGGGCCATGCTTTCCAGCTCGGCCCGGCGGACACCCTGTGCCAGCACCACCACCCCGCGCAATCGCTGCGGCGCCTGGCGCAAAGCGCTCAACAGGTAACGGTTGTCGGTGCCGAGAAAACTCGGCTGCACCAAAACGCCGTGACTCAGGCCATGGGCTTGCAAGTGGTCGAGGTACTGCGCCAGCGTCGCATCGTAGCCGGGGGTGTAGCGCCGCGCGCAGACCAGCTCCAGCTCGCGGCTGAACACATGTGCGTGGGAGTCGATGCCGGTGATCGGCGAGCAGGTATCAGGCATGGGCGCTCTCGTTGGGGGCGGCAGTGTGTTCCGATGGCGTCGACGCTTGCAGGCTGCGGCCACGGGTTTCCGGCAGGCACAACGCCGCGATCACCGCCACGCCATAGGCGATGCCGGCGTCGATGCCGATGGCCGAGCCCAGGGACATCGAATCGCTCATGTGCCCGACGAGGAACGGGAACACCGCCGACAGCACGCGACCGAAGTTGTAGCAGAAGCCGACGCCGGCGCCGCGCACATCCGCCGGGTACAGCTCGTTGAACAGCGCCCCGAGGCTCGCCGGGATGCCGGCCGCGAAGAAGCCCAGCGGGAAGCCCAGGAACAGCATCTGGGTATTGGTCAGCGGCAGGAACACATAGCACTGCACGGTCACCACGCAGCACAACGCGAACAGCACGATGTTCTTGCGCCGGCCGATGCGATCGATCAGCAGGCCGCTGACCACGCAACCGCACCAGAAGGCAAGGATGATCACCGCCAGGTAGCCGCCGGAGTTGAGCACCGACAGGTTGCGCTCGGTCTTGAGGAAGGTGGGCAGCCAGGTCATCACCGCGTGGTAGCCGCCATGGGCACCCAGGCCCAGCAGGCCGCCGAACAACGTCACCCGGATCAGTTCAGGCCGGAAGATGCCGCCCAGGGACTTGAAGAAGCTCTGCGGGATGGCCTTTTCCTTTTGCAGGCGCTGGAAACTGTCGGGTTCTTCGACGTTGCGCCGGACCCAGATGATCAGGAACGACGGCAGCAGGCCGACGATGAACATCACTCGCCAGGCCATGTCCTGGGGCACGAACGAGTAGATCAGCGTGAACACCCCGACGGCCAGGCCCCAACCCACCGCCCAGGCACTTTGCACCGTGCCCATGACCTTGCCGCGATACTGGGGGTTGATGGTCTCGGCCATCAGGACCGCACCGGCGGCCCATTCACCACCGATGCCGAAACCTTGCAGCGCCTTGACGACCAGCAGCTGGTGGAAGCCGGTGACGAAGGCCGACAGGAAGGTGAAGAACGAGAACCACAGGATCATCCATTGCAGGGTCCGCACCCGACCGTAGCGGTCCGACAGCGTCCCGCCGACCCAGCCGCCCAGGGCCGAGGTGACCAGGGTCACGCCGCTGATCAATCCCGCGTCGCCCTTGGACAAGGCAAACGCGGCGATCAGCGCCGGGATCGCCAGGCCGAACATCTGCACTTCCAGCGCGTCGAGCGACCAGCCGCCGAAACAGGCCCAGAACGTTTTGCGCTCCCGCGCGGTGACTTGGCGATACCAACTGAACATTTTCTTATCCTTATGGGGGAATCAAAGGCAGCCGAGAGCGAACCGCGCCGCTGCAGGGCCAGTCATGGCAAACAAAACGGAACCAGCGCCGAGACTTCGCCGCCGGCAGCTGCATCAACCCGTCATGGGTCAGCGAATCTCCACGCTGTAGCGGAAATGCTCGGCATGCCCGCGTGAGCGTCGCCATTCCAAGGGCGTACCGGCGTAGTCACGCGCCAGGCGCTCGATCACCACCACCGGGCTGTTGACCGGCACTTGCAGCAAGCGCGCGTGCACGTCGTTCACCGACTCAGCGGTGAGGGTTTCCTGGGCGTAGGCGACCACCTGGCCGCAGGTTTCTTCGTAGATGGGGTACAGCAATGGGCCTTTCTGGCTCAGGTCGATTTCCAGCAACGCCTGGAAGCGACTGCGCGGCAACCAGATTTCTTCGGCGAGCACCGGTTCGATATCGAGCAGACGCAAACGGACAATGCGAATCACCGGGGCGTCGGCAGGCAGCCCCAGTGCCTGGGCCACCGCTGAGGGTGCGGCCACCGGTTCGATGGACAAGATCCGGCTCTCGGGAACCTGGCGCTCGCCCGAAGCCGTCTGGAAACGGAAAAAACGAAACAATGATGACTGAAACTGTGGCCGACGAATGAACGTGCCGCGCCCCTGCTGGCGTTCCAGGATGCCTTCGCTGACCAAGGCGTCGATGGCCTTGCGCACGGTGCCGGTGGACAGCTGGTACTCCGCCGAGAGCGCGGCCTCCGTGGGAATCGCCTCCCCCGGACGCCAGCGGTTGTTGGCGATCTGCTCGGCCAATTGGTCGCGCAGGCGTTGATAGAGCGGCAGGCGCACATCACTGGACAGGGGGTTCATTGACCTTATTCACCTTGTTATCTAGTCATCTATATGAATATGCCGGCGAGTATTTCCCGTGTGCACTCGGCTGTCAAGCCAGGCTACCGCGTAGCACTGACGAACGGCGGGCGCATCGGTGCTTCAGTATCAAGGCTCAATAGACCCGCCGAACGCCACGTAGTACAGTGCGCGAAAACCGATAAATATCCATCTTGAGGAGACTGAAGTGGCCCGATTCCCAATTGAAGCGACTGGCCTGAGCCGGTCAGTTGCAGGGGTGACCCCATGATCGAAATCACCGAAGTCTCCATCGCCCAACTGCGCGCCGCGCTGGAGTCCGGTCAGACCACGGCGGTCGAGTTGGTCCAGGCCTACCTCGCCAGGATCGACGCCTATGACGGCCCTGACACCCCCACGGCCCTCAACGCGGTGGTGGTGCGCAACCCGGATGCGCTGCAGGAAGCGCAGGCCTCCGACGCCCGTCGAGCCAGCGGCCGGACCCTCGGCCCCCTCGATGGCATTCCCTACACGGCCAAGGACAGCTACCTGGTCAAGGGGCTCACGGCGGCGTCCGGCAGCCCGGCCTTCAAGGACCTGGTTGCCTACCGCGATGCGTTCACCATCGAGCGGCTGCGGGCCGCCGGCGCCATCTGCCTGGGCAAGACCAACATGCCGCCCATGGCGAACGGCGGGATGCAGCGCGGGGTGTACGGCCGGGCGGAAAGCCCCTACAACGGCGACTACCTGACCGCGCCATTCGCCTCGGGCTCCTCGAACGGCGCCGGGACGGCCACCGCGGCCAGCTTCGCGGCGTTCGGCCTGGCGGAGGAAACCTGGTCCAGCGGACGCGGCCCGGCCTCGAACAACGGCCTGTGCGCCTACACGCCATCGCGCGGCGTGATCTCGGTGCGCGGCAACTGGCCGCTGACGCCGACCATGGACGTGGTGGTGCCCTTCGCCCGGACCATGGCCGATCTGCTGGAAGTACTCGACGTGGTCGTGGCGAACGACCCCGATACCCGGGGCGACCTGTGGCGCCTGCAACCCTGGGTACCGATTCCCAGTGTCGACGCGGTTCGTCCCGCTTCGTACCCGAGCCTGGCCAGCCCACCGGGTGCGCTGGCCGGCAAACGGTTCGGCGTGCCCCGCATGTACATCAATGCCGATCCCGACGCGGGCACGGCGGATGCGCCGGGCATTGGCGGGCCGACGGGCCAGCGCATCCACACCCGCGCCTCGGTGATCGACCTCTGGGAAGCGGCGCGCAAGGCGATCCAGGCCCATGGCGGCGAAGTGATCGAGGTGGATTTCCCCCTGGTGTCCAACTGCGAGGGCGATCGCCCCGGCGCACCGACCGTGTTTACCCGGGGCCTGGTGTCCAGGGAATTCCTGCATCATGAACTGTGGGACCTGTCGGCCTGGGCATTCGATGATTTCCTGCGGGCCAACGGCGATCCGAAACTCAATCGCCTGGCCGACGTCGACGGGCCGAAGATTTTCCCCCACGACCCCGGCACCCTGCCCAATCGCGAGGATGACCTGGCCGCCGGCATGGATGAATACGTGAAGATGGCCGAGCGCGGCATCACCCCCTGGGACCAGATCCCGACCCTGCCCGACGGCCTGCGCGGCCTCGAGGCAACCCGTCGGATCGACCTAGAGGAATGGATGGACCGGCTGGGCCTGGACGCGGTGATCTTCCCGACTGTCGCCGACGTCGGGCCGGCGGATGCGGATATCAATCCGGCCTCCGCCGATATCGCCTGGAGCAACGGTGTCTGGGTCGCCAACGGCAACCTCGCCATACGCCACCTGGGCGTGCCCACCGTCACCGTGCCGATGGGCGTCATGGCGGACATCGGCATGCCGGTCGGGCTGACATTCGCCGGCCGCGCCTATGACGATTCGAAACTGCTGCAACTGGCTTCGGCATTCGAATCGATCGAGTCCAAGCGCCTGATTCCGCCGCGCACGCCGCCGCTGTCGACCATCGCCTGAGCCGGACCATCGCTCCCACACCACAAGAACCTGTGGGAGCGAGCCTGCTCGCGAAGATGCGCGGCATAGCCCGCAAGCTCAATCGCTCCACGCCAATTAACAACGTTTAACTCGCCCTCCCACGCCCCGCCACGAAGAATGCCCGCAGCGGTCCGGCCTCGCTTTCCCATCGAAAGCCGTTGGCTGGGGCCCGGTCTTCTTTTCACGCGGGATATCCCATGTTGCTTGCATCAAAAAAACTCACCTTGCTCAGGCCGGCCTGGTTCCTCGCCTGGATGGCCGGCGGGGCTGCACCGGCCATGGCGGCAGGGCCCGAAGAACCGGCGGGCTTTCTCGATGGCGCCAAACTGGAAGTGCTCAGTCGCAACTTCTACCTCAACAACGACTATCGCTCCCCCAATGGCTCAGGCAAAAGCTACAAGCAGGAATGGGCCCAGGGCTTCATCACGTCTTTCGAATCCGGCTTCACCGCCGGCACGGTCGGCCTGGGCCTCGACGCCCACGGTTTCGTCGGCCTGAAGCTGGACGGCGGCAAGGGTCATTCCGGCACGGGACTGTTGCCGCTGGACGATGACGGCCGCAGCGAGGGCCAGTATTCCAGCGCGGGCGGCGCGCTGAAGTTCAGAACCTCGCGCACGACCCTGGCCGTGGGCGAAATGACCGTGGAGACCCCGGTATTCGACACCGCAGACAAACGCCTGCAACCGGAATACGCCACGGGCATGCTGCTCACCAGCCACGAACTCGATGGTATCGACCTGCAAGCGGGCCACTTCAGCGCCTTCAAGAACCAGGACGCCTCCACCGCCAGGGGCGACTTTTCCGGCTATGGGGCCAACACCCGCCACGGCGCCATCGATTTCATCGGCGCCGACCTGCTCGCCGGGCGCCCCCTGGGCGGGGCCCTGTACGCCTCCGAACTGAGCGACACCTGGCGCCAGTACTACGCCAACCTGCATACCACCCTGGGGGCCCTGTTCCTCGACGGCAACCTGTACCACACCCGCGACGAAGGCCAGGCCGCCGCCGGTGAAATCGACACCACCGCCTACAGCCTTTCCGGCAAATATCGACTCGACGCCCAGGCGTTCACCCTGGCCTATCAGAAAATCAATGGCGACACGCCCTTCGATTTCGTTGGCGGCGATTCGATCTACCTGGCCAACTCAATTAAATACGCCGATTTCAACGGCCCCGGCGAGCGCTCTTGGCAAGCGCGGTATGACCTCGACCTGGGTGCCCTGGGCATTCCCGGCCTGGCCTTCATGGCCCGCTATGTCACGGGACGCGGGATAGACGGCAGCCACGCCCCCCAAGGCGGCGCCTACAACCCGTTCGATGCCGACAGCGGCACCTACCGTCCGCAGCAAGGCGATGGCGGGCGCCACTGGGAGCGCGACCTGGACCTGCACTACACCGTGCAATCTGGCCCGGCGAAGGACCTGTCCCTGCAACTGTCTCACGTCACCCATCGCGCCAACAGCGCCCAGGCCGGGGACGACATCGACCGGTTGTACGTCGTCATCCAGTACCCACTGAAGCTGGGTCCGTTGTGAACCGGGTGGGCTCCCACCGTTTGATCCAGGGTGAGATCAGACCCCAGACCCACCACAACCCCCTGTGGGAGCGAGCCTGCTCGCGATGACGGCAGTACATTCAACATCACCGGCTCAGCCAGACCGCTTTCGCGAGCAGGCTCGCTCCCGTGATCGTCACACCCACGTTCCGTGGCGAGGGCGCTTGCTCCCGCCGGGTGGCGCAGCCGCCCTCCACGCTAGAGTCGGAAATACTGCTGCATGGCCTGGGCAAGCAGGTCCTCGGCTTCATCGGCGGGCGACGCCTGGGACCGCAGGAAGACCACCTCATGGTCGGCGATGAGCGGCAAACCCTCCAGGATCCGCATGGCGTCCGTCACCCGGGCGCGGTCGATCAGGCTGATGGCCAGGCCCGCTTCCACGCACGCCTTGACTGCCTGGTTGGAAGGGCTTTCCAGGACGATGCGCGTCTTGCGACCGCTTTGCCTGAGGGATTCCACCATCGCCTGGCGATAAGGGCATTGCGCCGCATGCACGGCCAGCGGCAACGGCTCCATGGAGGCGACCGCCATGTGGGCCGGCCCCACCCAGACGGGCGTGGTGGATACCAGCACCTTCGCCCCTGCCAAGGGCTCGCCCTTCGGCTGGGTCACGACCGCGGCCTGGAGCTTGCCGCGCTGCACCAGGTCGCGCAGCGCATAACTGGGTGCGGTCTTGAGTTCCAGCACCACATTGGGCCAGGCCGCGGCGAAGGTCGGGAGGATGTCGCGGATGACATGGTCGGCATACTCGTCCGGCACCCCCAAGGTAATGCGTCCCGCCAGGCGCGTGCCCTGGAGGTCGGCCAGCACACGGTCATGGGTGCGCAGCAGTTCCGTCGTGGTCACCAGCAGCCGCTTGCCCAGCGCGGTCAGGGAAACGGCCTGGTTGTCACGGTTGAACAAGCGCCCACCGGCCACCGCTTCCAGGCGCTGGATGTGCACGCTCACCGCCGCCGGGCTCTTGTGCAGCGACTGCGCCGCGGCATTGAACTTGCCGATCCGCGCCACCGCGTGAAACGTGCGGACCAGGTCGATATCGAGTACGGCTGTCATGGTTCAACCTTTGTGAACGACTGATGCAGTCTATTTTGATTTATTAGATTACGCGGGTTTCGTAGCCTGTGGCCATGAACTTGCCAAAATCGATGACCTGCCCCTCCCTCTCGCGTCCCGACTGGCACCGGGCCATTCCGCTGCCCCTGCTGGAGGCGGCCTTGCTGCTGACTTGGAGTTCCGGATTCATCGGCGCGCGGTTTTCCATCGACTATGCACCGGCCTTGCTGGTGGTGTTCTGGCGCTGCGTCGTGGTCACGCTGCTGCTGTTTCCGTTCGTGGCCAGGCAACTGCGCCGGGCCTCCGCGGCCGTGCTGTTGAAGAATGCCGGCATCGGCCTGCTGGCCATGGCCGGCTATCTGGCCGGTATCACCCAAGGCATCGCCCTGGGCGTGCCGGCGGGCCTGGCCGCGCTGGTGGCCGACCTGCTGCCCATCGGCATGGCCCTGCTGGCGGCCGCCGTGCTGGGACAACGGCTGGCATGGCGCGTCTGGGCAGGCCTGGTCGTTGGCCTGCTTGGGGTGTCCGTGGTCACCCATGGCGCGCTGGCGTGGGGCAACGCGCCGCTGTGGGCCTACGGCCTGCCGTTGCTGGGGATGTTGTCGCTGGCCGTCGCCACCCTCTGGCAGAAGCACCTCCCGGCGTCGGAATCAATGGGACTGCTGCCCAACCTGTGGCTGCAGTGTGGCGTTTCGGGCGTGGCGTTCGCCATTCTTGCGGGCGCCCAGGGCAGTCTCGCGCCGATCCCCAGCGCCGGGTTCGCCCTGAGCGTACTGTGGACCGCCGGACTGTCCACCCTCGGCGGTTATGGGCTGTACTGGCTGTGCCTGCGCCGCGCCACCGCCACCCGGGTTGCCAGCGTCCTGTACCTCAGCCCGCCCATCACCCTGCTGTGGGCCTGGGCCATGTTCGACGAACCGCTCTCAGTACAAATGGGCGCGGGCATGGCGGTGTCCGCCCTCGGCATCTGGCTGGTGGTGCGTGCGGAAGAACGGCAGGCCGAGAAGTAGGGGCCGTTTGGAGATCAAAAGAGGCTGGCGCGGAGCGTTCTTCCGGATGCAGCCAGCACACCCTGCCTACCCGGTGTACGAATAAACAGCGTAGTCAAACCCATTGAACGCAAAAGAAGCAGCCTCTTTCATCCCCATCTTCAAGTGTGCCCGGAGCGATGGTTCGTTATCTTTACGTATGAAAAGAACCCCTTCGCGTCCTGGTTCAAGGTGCCGAAGAGCCGCAAACATTCGCTGGGCAAGGCCCTTGCCGCGCTCCTCTTCACTGACGCAAACCGGGCCATAGACATAGGTGTCAGGCGTTCCAGGATAAACAGCGAACATAGCCTGGACGATAGGAAGATCAGCATTCATCGCGCGGGTGGTCGTCATCATGAAACCGGTAACGCGTCCACCGCGGCAGGCAACGATAAGCGGCATCTGCTCCATCATCGCCGCCACTCGGGATCTTGGCAGACTTGCAGAAAGCGAGCCGCCCCGTTCCATCTGGTTTGCCGCCTGAAGTGCCAGGATTTCGTCCAGGTCGGCCTCATTGGCGCGTCTTATAACGGTTTCATGGTTCGTCATCTGCTTATCTCTCTGGTAACTAAATGACAACTTTCTACCGCTTGTATCCAGAGACTAGTACAAATCAAAGGTTTCAGTTTGTACCGTGGTTCAGGCGCCAACGTCCGGGTAATGCAACTTCAACCCGCACACCTGCGCCGCAGGATTCAACACGGCTTCGTTGGCCTTGTCCTTGTCCAGGATATGGATGACTTCGACACCGCACAGCAGCAGGTAATCCGCGACGATCCGCCGGTGGCAGCGCCACCAGACCGCTTCGGCGCACATGATCACGCAGCGTTGCCGTTCGCTCAGTTGCAGGAGGCGTTCCAACCCGCGCTCGAATTCATCCGAAAGCGCGTAATCGGCGTAGTTGTGGAAGCTGCGGTTGTCCCAGAACCCATTGACTTCATCCGGTACGGTCCTGGACTTTTTCCTCAGGCCACCCAACGGCTCGACCCGTTCATGCCCCAGGCCCACGTCGGCCAGCCGTTGGGGAAAGGTATCGAGGTTGTATTGCGGGTTGGTGCGCGAGCGCGGAACTGTCCTGATGTCCACCACGACCTGGATGCCAAAGCCTTTGACGATGTCCACGAACGCGTCGAAGGTCCGGGTGGAATGGCCGATCGTGTAGATACTCGAATGTTCCATGAATGAAGACCCAACGCTGATCCTGGTATCCGCATTAGGTCAGTTGCCCCGGCAAAGGTTCTGATCATCGTGGCGAGGGAGCCAGCTCTCTCGCCACGATACGTTGCAGGCTTGGGTTCACGCCGGGGCTTTGAGCGTGTCGTAGGCTTCCAGCGTGCGCAGGGAATAGATATACGCGGCGCCAGCGTTCAGCGAGATCGCGGTGGCCAGCGCCGCGCTGACCTCTTCGCGACTCGCCCCGGCCTTGATCGCCGCGTCCGTGTGCGAGGCGATACAGCCGTCGCAGCGGGTGGTGACCGCGACCGCGATGGCGATCAGTTCGCGCGTCCTGGCATCGAGTACATTGTTTTCGCTGGCGGCCTCTCCCAAGGCCATGTAAGCCTTGACCATCTTGGGGTTGTTCCTGCCCAGCGCGCCGAAGGCCTTCTGGATGGTGGGCAATAATTCGGACCAGTTATGGAACATGGCATTAACTCCTGAGTGGGTTGGGTGTACTGTTTCAACGCCCTCAGTTTTCCATGCTCGCGCCGGTCGGGTTTGTCCAATGCTCTCAGCGTTTTTCGCGAAAATCTCAAATGCACGCCATCGATAAACTCATCAGCCTGGCCAATGTGCGCGGCAGCCTGGACCTGCGTTGCCAGTTCGAAGGCGACTGGGCCCTGGATCACGAGCAGGAAGCGTTGGGCAAGGCGCCCTACCACATCGTGCTGGCCGGCGAATGCCGGGTGGAGTTTCCCGATGGGCAGCGCCTGCCCATGCGCGCCGGCGACATCCTGCTGCTGCCGCGGGGCGCCCGGCATGTCATGCACAGCCCCGGGAAAACGGTGGCGCCCGTGATGCCGACGCAGGTACTGGGCGGCACCTTGCCGATCCATCGCATCGGTGGCGCGAGCGTGGAGCTGGACATGCTCTGTGGCGGCTTTTACTTCAACCGTGCCTCGCTCTTGTTCGCCGCCTTGCCCGACTACCTGGTGATTCCCAGCGGTGCGCTGCCGGCCAACGGGCCGCTACCGGCGCTGGTCGATGTCATGCGCGGGGAAGCGGACGGCAACCAGGTCGGCGCGGGCTTTTTGCTCGATGCGTTGTCCCAGGCGCTGTTCACCCTGATCCTGCGTGCGCACCTGGCCAGCCAGGGGCAGGACAGCGGTTCGTTGGCCTTGCTGGGCGACAAGCGCCTGGGGCGGGCCTGGCAGGCGATGCTGGATGACCTTGCGCACCCATGGACCATCGAAAGCCTGGCAGGGATCGCGAACATGTCCCGGGCGAACTTCATGCGGGCGTTCGTCAAAGTCGCCGGCGTCTCGCCCTGGGTGCTGCTGACGCAAGTGCGCATGGAGCAGGCCTTCAATCTGCTGCACCATTCGCACTTGGGGTTGAGTGACATCGCCCTGCAGGTCGGCTACCAATCCCAGGCCGCCTTCAGCAAGAAATTCAAGGAGCTTCACGGTGAAGCCCCTGGAAAAGTGCGACGTGGCTTCTAGCGGTTCAGATCTCCAGCACCAACGTCTCGCTGCCTTGGGCCGGCACCGCGCAACAGATCAGCACTTCCCCCTCGCCGACCGGCTCGGCCGGCTGCGTCAGGTAGTGCACCTGGCCCTGGCTCAAGCGGGTCTTGCAGGTGCCGCAGGAACCGCCACGACAACTGAACTCCGGTTCCAGGCCACGGGCCTCGGCCAGTTCGAGCAAGGTACCGCTGCCCGGCTCCCAGCGCCCTTCCTTGGCGGAGCTGGAGAACAGGATCTTCACCGGTTCGGTCGCCGCCGGCACTTGCTGCGCCGCCGGGACGCTGACCTCGACATCCCGCACCAGGGTGGACGGGCCGAAGGTTTCGGCATGGATGCGATCGTCAGGAATGCGCAGGCCGCGCAGGCCATCGTACAGTGCCTGGGTGAAGCTGCCCGGCCCGCACAGGTAGTAGTCGTAGTCATTCAACGGCAGCCATTGCTTCAGCAGCTCGATGTCGATCCGGCCCGCCAGGTCGTAGGCATTGCCCGCAGGCGCATCCACGGGCGGCTGGCTGACCATGCGCAACACCTGCACCTTGTCGCCGGCGCGCGCCACCAGCTCATCGATTTCATCGCGAAACGCCAGTTCGGCCACCGTCCGTGCGCTTTGCACCAGCCAGACCGGGCGCAGGCGATTGATGCGCAGCCCTTGGTACACCACTTCGCGCAACATCGACAACAGCGGCGTGATGCCAACGCCCGCCGCCAGCAACACCAAGGGGCGCCGCTCGGTAGGTTGCACGGTGAAATGGCCCTGGGGGGCGCGCGCCTCGATCGCGTGCAGCGGCTGGACCTGGTCATGCAGGTGGGACGATACCGAACCGTCACGCTTGACGCTGATGCGCAGGAAATCATCCGACGGCGCACTGGACACGCTGTAGGTGCGAATCGACGGCGCCTTCTGGCCTGGCAACGCGACCCGCAGCGGCAGATGCTGCCCGGCTTCGAACCGCGGCAGGCCGACGCCATCGCTCGCTTGCAGGTAGAACGAACGAATGGCCGGGCTCTCATCCACCACCCGCGTGACTTGCAGTGAACGCCACTGGGTGCGCATGACTTCGGCCTGCAAACGCTCGGCGGCATGGGCCCAACTGCCGGTCATCCGCGAGTTGGGCGACTCACCCTCGGCCTTGTCCCTCCAGCGCAAGGGCAGTGCCCCCGGCCGATGGACGATGCGCTGGGGCGTGAAGCGCAACAAACGCTCGGCCCCCTGGAACGCGGCGATCTCGGGATCGTCCAGCACCACCTGCGCCGTACCGCTCATCTGTAGCAGGTCGCCGGTCTGCACATCGACGAACACCAGCCCGGCCCGGGGGTTGAGCAGGATGTTGCCCAAGGTGTTGAAGAACAGGTTGCCGGAAAAATCAGGAACGGTAAGCGTCCCGTCCTCATCCATGCGCACGAACCCCGGCTTGCCGCCACGGTGGGACGCATCGACCTGTCGCTCGCCGTCGCGCACCACGTAGGAGGCGATGTAGAACGAGTCGGCGCTTGTCACCAGGTGCCGTACCAGGGGATCCGCCACGCTCAGTGGGCGCGGGGCGCCAGGCTGCTCGTTTACAAACTCGTACTGGCGCAGATTGATGTAGCGAGGGCAGTTGCCATAGGCCTGGCGCACCGAGATCTCGAGGCCCTGGTCAAGCTGGCGACGCACGATGCCGTTCATGCGGTTGCGCCGCCGGGTGTGCAATTCGATGCCCAGCATGCCGATGGCGTCCCCTTCGCCCATGCCCTCCTGGGCCGGATCGTCTGGCTGCGCCGGGAGGTTGATGTGCAGGGTCTGGGGATCGGGAGAATGCATGAAGCCGGGTTGCCCCGCACGCAGGGTCGCCCAGACATCGCCTTGCCGGTCCACCGCCCCCAGCACCACGAATGGCAGTTGGGCATAGAACTCGCGATGCTGGTCCGGCATCCAGGTCCGCGCCAGCTGGCGCTGGCCGACGCCGGCCATCATGTCCACCGCGCCAACCGTGCGCTGCAGGGCCAGCTCTCCTTCGTGCCAGGGCGAGGATTGTGCTGTCGTGGCTTCGTCCATCATCTGCTCCTCGCGCCCGCGGCTTGAAGCCGCGCCATTGCGCCTCGGTTAGGGATACTCCGCCACACCTGTCGCCCAGGTGTGCTGTCGGTAGAGCCATCTTCTTCCCAAAGCGACTGCGCAGGAATACGCACACGCTGCAATCCACTCTTTCATAAAGTGCAAGGGTGCTTCAGTGGACGCTGTCCTGGCCGCGACGCTGGCGAAATAGCCCGGATGGGCTATCCGCTACGCCTGCAAGGCTCACCCCACCCAGCCGATGGCCGTCTTGGGAATGACCTCGGACTCGTCGAGCTTGGAGGCGAACATGCTCACCGCCTCCAGCGCATCGGTGGTACCGGCACGGATCTGCACGATGACCGAACCGGCCTGGTCCGCCAGCGTGACGCCGCGCAGGGCACCCTCATGGGTCTCGTTCATGCTGGTCACGGCATCACGGGTTTCGGAGAGTATCTTGCCGATCATCTCGGCGATCTCCGAGGTCGAGCGGCTGGTGCGCCCGGCCAGTTGCCGGACTTCGTCGGCCACCACCGCGAAGCCCCTGCCCTGGTCGCCGGCCCGCGCGGCCTCGATGGCCGCGTTCAGGGCCAGCAGGTTGGTCTGGTCGGCAATGCCGCGGATGGTGTTGACGATTGCCGTGATTTCTTCCGAACGTGCCCCCAGCTGGCCAACCAAACGCGCGGAGGTGCCGATGTTGTCGGCGATCTGGCGCATTTCCTTGGCGGTTTGATGAATGACCTGGGCACCCTGCTCCGCGACGCGCTCGGTCTCGGCGGAAATGTGGTAGGCGCGGGACGCGCCGCGCGAGTCCTCTTCGAACTTCTCGACCCGCTCGCTGATGTCGCTGGCGAACTTGACGATCTTGCTCAATTTGCCCTCGGCGTCGTAGACCGGGTTGTAGCTCGCTTCCACCCAGACGACCTTGCCATGCTTGCCCAGGCGCTTGAACTGGCCGCTGAAGAATTCACCCGCATTGAGACGTCGCCAGAAATCGCTGTATTCGGCGCTGCTGACCAGGTCCGGCTCGCAGAACATCCGGTGATGCTTGCCCTTCAGCTCGGCCAGGGAGTAATTCATGACGTGGAGGAAGTTGTCGTTGGCGGTCAGGATATTGCCGCCCAGGTCGAACTCGATCACCGCCATGGCACGGTCGAGCGCCGCCAGGCGCGCACGGGTTTCCGCCTCGCTCACGACTTTGGCCGTGACATCGAGGGCATACTTCACCACTTTGACGACCCGGCCCTGCTCGTCGAGGACCGGGCTGTAGCTGGCTTCCAGCCAGAGGGTCTGGCCTTGCCCGCCGCGGCGCTGGAACGTACCGGAAACAAACTGCCCGGCCCGCAACTGGTTCCAGAACTCGCGATACTCGGCACTGCCGGCCAGCGCAGGGCTACAGAAATCCCGGTGCGCGAGGCCCGCCACCTGGTCCGCACGATAGCCCATCGTCTTCAGGAAGTTCTCGTTCGCACGAAGGACCTTGCCATCGGGGCTGAACTCGATGACCGCCATCGACCGTTCAAGCGCGCCAACTAATCCCTTGTATGTTGCCAGTTCGGCCGTCCTGGCCGACAGTTCACTTTTCAGTGCTGTGTTAAACATGGCATACCCTCTCTGGACCCGGAATTGAGCGGACCTCAAAAGGCTATCGACTCCCGGATCCGGGGCTTTATATGCCGCGACACAATTATGTTTTGACGCCAGAAAAGCGCTGGCGGCGTCATTCTATCTGTTCACCCTGCTCAAATGGCTGCCGCGATTCGCTATCGAAATCACGGACTGGCCAGCGCTGGCAGCGTTCATGGAGCGAATCCAAGCGCGCCCGTGCGTCCAGGCGGCCATGGCCGCCGAGGCGGCATAGCTCCAGGCTACGACACGTCGAAACGATAGGTCGGCAGGTGCCCTATTGCCGGCCGTGCGTACAGGTAGCCCTGCATCAGTTCGATGCCCAGGCCCAGCAACGCGGCACTCTCCCCCGGGGTCTCGACCCCTTCGGCGATGACCAGGATCCCCAAGCGCTTCGCCACCAGGAGAATTCCCTCGACAATGGCCTGTTTCACCGGATCCTGGTCGATGCCGCGGGTCAAGGCCATATCGATCTTCAGCACCTGCGGCTGGAACATGGCCAACAGGTTCAGGCCCGAGTAGCCGGACCCGAAATCGTCGATCGCGGTGGTGAACCCCTGGCGCTCGTACTCGGTGAAAATGGACTTGAGGTGGTCAGGGTCATCGACCCTCTCGCCCTCGGTGACTTCGAACATCAAGCGCTCCGGCGGGAAATGAACCTGGCGCGCCGCTTCCAGGGTGGCCCGTATGCAGGTCTCGGCCCGGTAGACCGCGTTGGGCAGGAAATTGATGCTCAGCAGGCACTGCTCGATATCCAGGATGCCCAGCCTGGCGGCCTCCTCGATCGCCTTCACGCGGCATGCCTGGTCGAACCGGTAGCGATTGCCGTCGTTCACCCGTCCCAGGATGTCGCTCGCCGACTCACCGTTGAGGCCCCTGACCAAGGCCTCATAGGCGAACGCAGCGCCGGTGCGGACATTGAAGATTGGCTGGAACGCCATGGTGAAATCGAAACCGAGCGCGTGATGGTCGCGGCATTCGGCACAGCCGAGGGACCTGAAAGGTTGTCGGGGGGAGCGGTCGGTCATGATCAAGATTCCGTTGCGGTGACGGTACGTCCCTGCACGTGCAAAGACTAGTCATCGCTCCCTGAATCGGCAAAGGTCGGCCTTTCTGGAGGGCCGCCGATCACCGGCACGGTTACCGGCCGACTGCCTAGCCAGGTTTTACCGCGACGGGCATCGCCATTCGCGTACAGAAATACAGCAGGCCTCCCACGCCGACCAGGACACCGCCACGCAGCCAAGTGTCCAGGCTTTGCTGGCTGAGCAATACCAGGCACGAGGCGATCGCCATGACGGGCACCCAGGTGGGCACTCGGAAATGCGCCTCTGCCACTGTATCGCGGCGTAGCACCAGCACCGCCAGGTTGGTGCTGAGGAACACGAACAGCAACAGCAGGACGACGGTCTCGGCGAGGGTGGCGAGGGAGCCCGTGAGGGTCAATGCGATGGAAACGAGGGTCGTGGCGACGATGGCGACCCAGGGCGTCCGCCGTTTCGGCAGGACTTGCGCCAAGGGCCCCGGCAGCAAACCCTGGCAGGCCATCCCATAGGCCAGGCGGCTGGCCATGATCATGGTCAGCAGCGCGCCGTTGGCCACGGCGACCAGGGCGATGAAGGCGAAGACACGCGGCGAAAGACTCAACCCGGAGGCGCGCACGACTTCGAGCAAGGGCGCCGAGGTGGCGACCAGTTCGTCCATGGACAGCACCGACGAAGCGGCGACGCCCACGGCCATGTAGACCACGCCGGCGGTGAGCAGCGCCGCGAACAGGGCGCGTGGATAGACCCTGCGCACGTCGCGTATTTCCTCGGCGAGATTGGCCGACGTCTCAAACCCGACGAAGGAATAGAACGCCAGCAAGGCCGCGCCCAGCACCGCCAGCCAGGGGCTGACGCCCGGCTTGAACTGCAGCGCGCTTTCCAAATGCGCGTCGCCCGTACGGAAAAACCACGCGGCGGCAACGATGACCAGCACCAGGCCCGATAGCTCGATGAGGGTCATGACCAGGTTCGCCCCCAGGGACTCCTTGATCCCGCGGGCATTCAACAACGCGATGACCACCAGGAAGACCAGCGCGGCGATGTGGGGCGAAACGTGGACGAAGGTCGCGAGGTAATCGCCCGCGAATGCCAGCGAAAGGCCGGCCGCACTGGTCACCGCCGCAGCCAGCATGCAGAAGCCGACCAGGAAGGATAGCAGCGGTGAGCGAAACGCCTTCTCGGCAAACACCGACGCCGCGCCGGCCTGCGGGTACTTGGTGACCAATTCGGCATACGAGCCGGCGGTGAGCATGGCAAAGAACAACGCCACCAGCAACGGCACCCAGATCGCACCCCCTACCTGCCCGGCGATGGTCCCGGCCAGCGCATAGACACCGGCGCCCAGCACATCGCCCAGGATGAAAAGAAACAACAGCGGCCCGGTCACGGCGCGTCGTAATGGGGTTCTGGATGGCTTGTGGGTCACATTCATGTTCTGCTCTGGCGAGGGTTAACGGCGTCTTCAAGCAATGGAAATGTTGACCAGGTGAAAGTTCAGAAATGTTCCAGGGAGCAGCCGGTATCCGCCAGCTATTGGCGACCACTGTGGATCCCCTGTGGGGAGCAAGCTCGCTCCCACCGGGGTTGTAGGGTGGACCTGCTGACTGCGACCACTGGAGATCCCCTGTGGGAGCGAGCTCGCTCGCGATGGCGGCAGCCCAGCCAATGCCGATGTTGACTGCACCACCACTATCGCGAGCAAGCTCGCTCCCACAGGATAGTTGGGCGAATACGAACCTTGCGGTCGGCTGGTCAAGCGTCCTGGTTACCCAGGACCTTCGCGTACACCGGCCGGTCGACGTTACCGCCTGACAGGATCACTCCCACCCGTTTCCCCTTCATGGCTTCACGCTCCTGCATCAGCGCCGCCAACGCCGCGGCGCCGGCGCCTTCGGCGAGGTTGTGGGTGTCGGTGTAGTAGACCCGCATGGCCTCGGCGATTTCGTTGTCGTCGACCGCTACGATCCGCGTCGCCGAGGTCCCGTAGACGGCGAAGGCCTCGGGAATGGGTTTGCGCACGGCCAGGCCGTCGGCGAAGGTATTCGCCGATGGGGTTTCGCACAGGGTCCCGGCCTCGAACGACAACTTCGCCGCCGCAGCCTCGGTGGACACCACCCCGACCACCTCGGTGTCCAGGCCCAAGGCATCACGGGCGGCGATGACCGCGCAGATGCCCGAGCCGCAACCAATCGGCACATAGACGGTGTCCAGCTCCGGCACCGCCTTGAACAACTCCCATCCATAGGTCGCCACGCCCCTGACCAGCTCGGCGTGAAACGGCGGCACCAGGAACAGCCCATGGCGTTGCGCCAGACGCGCAGCCTCTTCCCGGGCTTCATCGAAATCGCGACCGAACTCCACCACCTCGCCACCGAAGCCGCGCATGGCCTGGTTCTTCTCAAGCGAGTTGCCCTGCGGCACGACGATCAACGCTTGCAAGCCCAGCGCCCTTGCCGCCAACGCCAGGCTCTGCCCGTGATTGCCCCGGGTCGCCGTGACCACGCCCTTCACCTCGGGGTGCTCGCGCTTGAGCCAATGCATGAACGTCAGGCCGCCACGGACCTTGAAGGCGCCGGTGGGCGTGTGGTTCTCGTGCTTGACCCACACCGTGCAACCCAGCCGTTCGGCCAGCAGGGGCCAAGCGTATTGAGCCGTGGCGGGCATGGTCTGGTATACGTTGCGCGCCGCTTGTTCGATAGCGTCCAGCGTCAGTCTGTGCATGGGCTTGCCTCCAGGTTTTGGCCCAGTCTAGTGCCGGCGCTCCCGTCGGGCTTCCAGAAAACTGACCTGACTTTCAGCCACCTTCTTCACTACTATGTCGCTCATGAACCGTAGCAACCGCGTGCCGTCGCCCTTGCCCGAACCGATCCGGCGTATCGAGGCCGGACCCTGGGCGATCGAATTGTTGCCGGGCTGCGCCTATGCGACCCGTTATGTCGCGACCCAGGCTTCGATCGGCTTCGCCTTCGACAGCCAGCGCGGCCTGCACGCCATCGGCAGTGACCGGGTGCATCCGTTCGACGCCCTGCCCAACGGCCTGGCCTTCGTCCCGGTCGGGTGTGACGTATTCTCCGAATCGCCCCAGGGCGGTGAATACCTGCGCCTGCTGCGCACGGACGGCCTGGCACTGGAGGGCGAGCGCCCCTTCAACAATCGTATCGACCCGCCGGCCATCGCCCTCGCGCAGCGCATGCGCAGTGCGCTGTTACAGGCATCGGCGCAGGACGACTGGGAAGCCTGGGCGCTTGGATTGGCTGAACGGGCAATCGGCAGCGAACGTTGCTCGACACCGCCTCCCGGCTCGATCACCGGCCGGCGCCTGCGCCTGCTGGACGAGTTCATCGAGGCCGGTCTCGGCGGCCCGCTCGGCGTGTCGACGATGGCCGCGCTGCTGGGCTTGTCCGAGGGGTATTTCATCCGGGCATTCAAGCAGGCGACGGGTAAAAGCCCCCACAGCTACCTGATCGACCGGCGCCTGGCCAAGGCTCGGGCCTTGATGAGCGACACGTTCGCCGGATTGAGCGAGATCGCCCTCGCCTGCGGCTTCAATTCCCAGGCGCACATGACGACGCTGTTCAAGCAGCGCCTGGGTGTCAGCCCGGCACAGCTACGCGGGCAGTCCCGCGGTTGACGAGGCCGCACGGGGGCGCAAGTTGTCGGGCGGAACAAAGTGTCGAGCACCCTGGTAAAAAACTGATCCGGATGATCCGTAAACTAATTGGCAAGTGAGCGCCTACAACGGCTCTGCTGTTTGAATCAGCGAGTTCAACACCAGTTTTATTTCCGCCGCCGGATCTTTATGCCCTTGCAGAATCAAACCTTCCGACAGCGCCGTGAAAGTCTTTGCAAGCGTGGCATTTTCCATCGGCGGCTTCTTGCCGGCGTGATTGAAGATGATGGTGATCAGCTTGCCCAGGGCCACGCTGTTTTCTTCATGAAGCTCATTGTAGAGCGGTGAAAAATCGCTATCGCGCAACGCGATCAACTGCAACTCGACGTCGAGGATCGCGCAATTGGCATTATCTTTCAGTGTATCGATGTAGGCATTCAGGCCCTGCGTCAACTGCTCGGATGTATAGCCCGCCGCCAGGGTCGAACCCAGCCGGTCGATTTCCACCCGCTTGAACCGCTGCGCCAGTTGCAACAGCAGGTCGGCCTTACTTGAAAAGTTGGAAAAAAATGCCCCTTTCGAATAACCAGCTTCCTCGGAAATCGTGTTCACGCTGGCCGCGTGAAAACCTTTCTTGATCATCAGATCAATGGCCGTATCGAATAATCTGTCTCTGGTTACTTGCTGGCTTTCCTCTCGACCTAGTCTCTTCTTGATCACGCCCTCGGCTCCTTTAGCCAACAAAAATATCTATTTGTAACTGAATGCAAGCATTGGCTCCTGCCGGCAAAAAACCCGTGGCGGCCATCATATCTTATACACGCCCGTATTAATCATCCGCATCTAAACTTTTAAGCAGGTGCCATGTAATCGCCATGTACCGGGGGCGCTGGAAAGCGAATGCAAGATGAGTCTCGACAGCGACTTACAGCGCCATGGGAACAGCGTTCTCCCACCGCGACAGAGGATAAAGATAGACCGGTAACCGTCTGGCGGCCGCCGACATCAGCCCTCGCCTGGGCCCGTGCTTCCCGGCCCCGGGAGCCCCTTTTTCGGTCGACCACAAAAGCTTCACATAAATACCGCTTGATTTTCAGATACCGAATGGTTTTTACTTGCGCCGTTGGTGAAGCCCAACGCCTGGTCGGCGCACTGGATCCGCTGTAGCGATTCGAATGCGACGACAGGTCACCCCAAAGGAGCTGGATTTTAATGGAATATGCCTTCGTCACAGGCGCTACTGGCCTGCTCGGGAACAATGTCGTCCATGCGCTGCTGGCGCGCAAAATCAAGGTCAAGGCGCTGGTTCGCTCCATTGAAAAAGCGCGCAAGCAGTTTGGCGACCTGCCCGTCGAACTGGTCGAAGGCGACATGCTCGATGTCGACGCCTTCAGTCACGCCTTGCAGGGTTGCGACGCCCTGTTCCATACCGCGGCCTATTTTCGCGACAGCTACAAAGGCGGAAAACATTGGCAGAAGCTGTACGACACCAACGTGACCGGCACCGAGCGCCTGTTGCAAGCCGCCTATGCCGCCGGCATCCGACGCGCCGTGCATACCTCTTCCATCGCGGTGCTCAAGGGCAACCGCGACCAAGTGATCGACGAAACCATGTCTCGCAGTGAGCAGGAAGCCGACGATTACTACTTGAGCAAGATATTGTCCGAACAGAAGGTCCAGGAGTTCCTGGTGCAACACCCGGACATGTTCATCGCCATGGTCTTGCCGGGCTGGATGTTTGGCCCCGGTGATATTGGTCCTACCTCATCAGGACAGTTCCTGCTGGATTTTGTAGGACAAAAACTCCCCGGCGTTCTTCCTGGAAGTTTTTCCGTGGTCGACGCCCGTGACGTGGCCGAGCACCAGATCGCCGCCATCACCCGGGGCAGGTCCGGCGAACGTTACCTGGCCGCCGGCAATCACATGGACATGAAGAGTATCTTCCAGGCACTTGCCAGTGTCAGTGGTATCAAGGCACCAGAACGCAAAGTGCCTTTGCTCATGTTGCGAATCATCGCCATTGTCTACGAAGGTTATTACCGCCTGACTAAAAAGCCGGTATTGATCAGCACCTCCACGGTCAAACTCATGGAACAGGAACAAGGCCGCACACACTTCAGCCACCAGAAGAGTTCAAGGGAGCTGGACTGCAAGTTCCGCCCTGTCAGTGAAACCCTGACCGATACGCTGAATTGGTATCGAAACAATAACTACCTAGATGCTTGATTGAAATAATTTAACTATAGCCTGCCTCTGTAACACGGTTCAGACACGCCATACATCCAAGGATTGAAAGAGGTTGGTATATGAAAAGCCTTTCCAATAAAGAAGGTTTTCTGCATCGCTTTGTCGGTTTTTCGGAATCTTTTCCTGATCAGTTAGCCATCCACTACCTGGACGCGGAAGAACAGTCCGTAACTTACCGTCAATTGCGAAACATGGCACAAGCCGGTAATGGCGTACTTAAAGCATTGGCGGTAGCCCCTGGCGATAAAGTCGCGATGGTGCTACCCAACAGTGTGGAGTTCATCGCTTATTACCTGGCGATCATCGGCCGCGGAGCGGTGCCGGTGATCCTCAACCACAAGCTGACGCCGTTCGAGATGGCCAACGTCATCGGCCTGGCCGCGCCGACGCTGGTGGTCACGACGGGTGCACTGTCGCAGCAGCACAGCGAGCTGTTCCACCCAACCTCTGGCATTCGCCACACCTTGGTCCTGGACATTGGCGGCGAGCCATCGGCGGCGCTGCCGGTCCATGCAACGGCCGTCGCACAGGTGCCCCACGAGGCCGAGCCCCTGGTCTTGCCCGAGGGCAATCCGGTGGTCTCGGTGCAGTTTACCTACCGGGGCCTGGGCAAGCCCCTGGCGGTCGCCCACCGCTATCTCGACCTGACGCAATCGAGCGACGGGCTGCACGAGCAGTTCCACTTGCAAGGCGTCGGCTCGGTCCACCTGGTGACGTTGCCGCTCTATGCCATTTTCGGGTTGTCGGTGATGATGGTGTTCCCGTTGAGCATCGGCGCCACCTTGCTGATGACCAACACGCTGCTCAATCGCGACCTGGCAGAAGTGCTGTCCGAACACCAGGTCACTTTCGCCTGCCTGGTGCCCGACGTCATCCGCTACTTCAACACGCGCCTGGCCAAGCGCAAAGGCGCGCTGCTGCCGATGCACTCGAAGCTGATGATCTATTCGGGTGGCAGCCACCTGCCGGCCGACGAAGCCGAGAAGCTGGGCAAGTTGCTCGGCTGCAAGGCGGTGCTGCAAGGCTACGGGTTGACCGAAAGCATGCCGGTGATCGTCCAGAGCTCGATTGGCGAGGTCCATCGCGGCGCCATGGGACGCGCGATCAGTGGCGTGGAACTGCGGGTCGTCGACGCCGAGGGACGCGAAGTTGTCCCCGGCCGCATCGGCGAGTTGCTGATCCGCGGCTCGATGGTGATCGACGGCTACCTCGATGCCGAAGACGCCAATGCCCGGTTCTTCCGCGATGGCTGGTTTCATACCGGCGACCTGGTCTGGCAGGACGAAGACGGCCACGTGTTTTTCTACTGCCAACGCCTGCGGATCTCGAAGATCAAGGCGCAGATGGTCGACCTGGCGGAAATCGAATCCATCGCCCTGAAACACCCTGGCGTCACGCGCGCCAAAGCCTACATCGTCCCGGACAACAAGGACGTGAACGTCTTGCATCTGTGCGTGGAAGGCAGCGCCGAATTGACCCAGAACGCGATCGCCACCCTGCTTTCGCGCTACCTGTCGGGCTTCAAGCTGCCCAGGACCGTCGAAATCATCGCACTCAAGGAAGTGGCACATGCAAGCTGACAACACCCAACCGGTACTGGCCGTCTTCGACTTCGACGGCACCCTGACCGACCGGCACACGTTCTGGCGCTACATGCGCCACATCGCCGGCACCCGCGCGTTCTGGCTCAGGATCATCCCGCTGCTGCCGAAAATGCTCAGCGTGATCGTCGGCATCACCCCGCTGATGCAAGCCCGGCTGGCGTTCATTGCCTGCTACCTGGGCGGCCTGTCCGTGGAGGACGAGCGCGAGCACGCCAAGTACTTCATCACCGAACTGCTGCCCCTCTGGCTCCGGCCCGAGGCCCTGCGCCGGTTGCAATGGCACCAGTCCATGGGCCACGTCACCGCGCTGGTCAGCAACTCGCCCGAGAACTACCTGATCCCCTGGGGCCAGGCGGTGGGTTTCGACTACGTCTGCGGCACTCGCCTGGCCACGGCGAAGAACAAACTGACAGGCGGGATCAGCGGGACCAATTGCGTTGAGAGAGAGAAAGTCACACGGCTCAAGGGCTGCTTGAGCAACCTCGATGACTTCTACATTTATGCCTACGGCGACTCATCAGGTGACGATGCCCTGCTCGGCATTGCCCACTCTCCTTTCTACAGAAACTGGTACTGACCGATGAACACTCTGAGCACGTTGCCCCCCACGTATTTCAAGCGCCCTGGCAGCGCCCCCACCGTCATGATCGTAGGCGCCGGGCCGATTGGCCTGTCCCTGGCCATCCTGCTGAAAAAGTGGGGCGTTTCTTTGCGCATCATCGAAAAGAACGCCGGCCCTTCGACGGCGACCAAGGCGATGGCCATCCATTCGCGCACCCTGGAAATCTTCCGCGACCTGGGCATTGCCGACCAGGCCGTCAGCGCCGGCTTCACCATCAACCAGTTTTCCGTGCAATCGAACGCCCGGCGGGTGCTGAACTACAACTTCTCCTACCTCGACGCGACGTACCCGCTGCTCCTGAGCCTGCCGCAACCGCAGACCGAGAAACTCCTGCTTGAACGGCTCAACGAACTGGGCACGCAGGTGGAGTGGAACACCGAGCTGGTGGACCTGGAAAACCAGCCCGACGCCGTGCGCATGACCCTGCGCCATGCCGATGGCAGCGACGAAACGTTGACCACCCGCTGGGTGGCCGCGTGCGATGGCGCGCGCAGCAACATCAGGAAGCGCCTCGACATGACCTTCGAAGGTTCGTCCTACGACCGCTTCTTCATGCTGGCCGACGCCGACATCCAATGGTCCGGCAGCAAGGACGAAGGCGCTTTCTTCCTCGGTGCCCAGGACGGCTACGTGGCCGTCGCGCCGATCAGCGCCGAGTCCCGTTATCGCCTGTTCATCGAGATGCCCTACAACCTGCCGCCGGAAGGCGAGCGTCCGTCCCTGAGCCTGGAAAACTTCCAGCGGTTGTGTGAAGGACGCGGGCAGAAGATGACACTGTCCAACATCTCGTCGACCACCATCGCCTCGTTCCAGCATCGCCGTGTGCAGTCCATGCAGCAGGGCTCGGTGTTCCTGGTGGGCGACTCCGCGCACATTGGCAGCCCGATCGGCGGGCAATGGATGAACCTGGGGGTTTCCGAGGCCTACAACCTGGCGTGGAAGATGGCCTACGTCGACCAGGGCCTGGCCGATCCTTCCCTGCTCGACAGCTACAACGACGAGCGCTACCCCGTCGCCCTCGAAGTCGAGAACACGGCCCACCGCCTGACCGGCCTGATCACCGTCCGGCAGCGCGCCCTGGTCTGGCTGCGGGACAACGTCCTACCACTGCTCAGCAACCGCAAGAAGGTCCAGCGCAAACTGCCGTCGATGATTTCCGGTCACCAATACCACTACGGCAAAAGCGACTACATCCAGGAATCGCTGACCAAGAAACAGCGCAAGGACTGGCGGCGCAAAGGCAAGAAGGCCGAGTTCCCGACCGCGGCGCCGCGCGCGGGTCAACTGGCGCCGGATGTCGAGCTGTGGCAACGGCAAGGGCTGCCGCCAAAACGCTTGATCGACCTGTTCCACGGCACCTTCACGTTGCTGGTGTTCACCGGGGCCGATCAGTTTTCGCCGCTGTTGCCGGGCCATTACTCCCTGGCCCGGACCGTGGAGAAGGACTACCCGGGCATCAAGGCCTATTGCGTGGTCGACGCCCTGAGCAGCGACGGATTGCCGTCCTGGCATTCGACGTTGCTCGACCCCGACTGGCGACTGCACAAGCGCTACCACGCCATGGAGGGCACGCTGATGCTGGTACGTCCCGACGGCTACATCGCCTTCCAGGGTGCCGACGCCATGTCGCTGGTGACGTACCTGAACCTGAGGTCCGGCTTGCTCAAGGGTGCCATAAGAACAATACCGTCCGAGGTTGACACAGTAGAACTCCAACTTTAAGTCGCCCTGTCGACGACTGCCCGCTTGATGGGTGGATTCACCCAAGGCCCGGTCCCGGGCCATGACTTTCGATTTTTCTTATTGATGGAAACGTCTACCGACTTTGGTTAGGAGAACCTCATGCGCTTGCAACTCAACGATGTTGTGCAGGAATTCATCGTGTCCAACGGAAAAATAGCCCACAGTTATTTTTCCCTGTCCGAAAAGATCATCGACTCACTGTGCGAATCCAATATCGCCAAGGAATCGATCCTGATGCGCCTGCTGGAGCAGGCCGAGTCTGTCACTGCGCATTACTTCAGCGCGCACAAGCAAGTCATCGAAGGGGTCTATGCCCAAGGCCTCGAAGCCCCTGTCAACAAGGCGGTCCCGGTGCTCGAAACGGTCCACTCCAGCGCGCCGATCCTGGCCGCCGCCCCCGTCGTCGAAGCCCCCCCAGTGCTCGACTATGCCCAATGGCTGCGTGCCGAGATCAGCTCGGCCACCGGCTTCAAACAGGAGCAGATCGACTTCGACCAGAGTTTCGAGAGCCTGGGCATCGACTCCCTGGGGCTGGTGGACATTTTCGAATCCCTCGCCCAGCACTTCCCGGAAAAGAAAGCGCAAACCTCGCAACTGTTCGATGCGCCCACCCCGACCGCGCTGCTGGCCCGGCTTGAAGCCGATCCGCAGGCGCCCGCAGTGGATGTGCAGGCCTGGGTACTGGAACAACTGGCGACCATCACCGGTTTCACCGTCGAGCAGATCGACCTGAGCCAAAGCTACGAAGGCCTGGGGCTCGACTCGCTGGTGCAGCTGGACTTCCTCGAATCGGCGGTCGCCGTGTGGCCGCAGCTCAAGGCCCGGAGTTCCGAATTGGCCAACGCCAAGTACCCGCAGGCGACCATTGCCCTGATCGAGGCCGCCCTGGCCAGCGCCGCGCCTGAAGCAGCGCCCGAGCCCGCCCCTGCGCTGGCCACGCCAGACACCCCGGCGCCGGAACATCACCTGCTGCTCGACTCGCTGTCGCCGCTGGTCGCGGACACCACGCAAACGATCGACGTCCAGACGCCCTTCGCCCAGCTCGGCCTCAACGGCTTCAGCCGCGAGGCACTCTGCCAATCCATGGCCCAACACTGCGCGTCCAGCGAGTTTGCCGGTGAAGCGCTGATGTCCCGGCGCACGCCCCAGGACGCTTTGTCGCTGCTGGCAAGGCTGGGCTGAAACGCACTGCGCAATACAGGAATGGAATCCGGGTGATCGAGTCTGTCACCCAGCATTTGGCGATCAGGAGACAGGGTATGAGTGGCGCAGTGACAACCGCAGGCGATTTCTGCTTCAGCGCGATGGCGGGTGAGTTCCCGGGGGCGTCGTCCACCGACGCCCTCTGGCACCTGCTGTCCCAGGGGCAGAAAGCGCCTATCGAATCGATGCCGGCACGCTGGGAAGTGGACAAGGCAGCGATCTATTCGGCGAAACCGGGCGAACGCAATCGCGTCTACCTGGACAGCGCCTTTTGCCTGGCCGATGACGCCGCCACCCCTTCGCGGCACGAAGGACGCCAGGTCGCCATCGGCCAGAGAGTCCTCCAGACGCTGCTCGGCCAACTGGCCGGGCAAGGTCCGGCACTGGCCCGGGCGCGCACGGCACTGGTGGTGGCGACCTCCTGGAGCGACGAGAGCTTTTTCGTCACCGGGCTCGCCGCAAAGGCCGCTGCGGACCAGGGCTACACACCGGGCGAACAGGTCGCCGCCCTCGCCGCCACGCTAGGCCTCGGTGGCCCGGCGCTGTCGGTGGACACGGCCTGCAGTTCGTTCCCCTACGCCATCGACATGGCCCAGGCGCTGGTCAACAGTGGGCAGGCCGATCACGCCATCGTCATGGCGCTCAACACCGTGTTGCCGCCGGCCCTGTTCCTCGGCTTTTCCCAACTGACCGCGTTCTCCGCCCGGGCACAGATGGAAGCCTTCGGCCAGGACGCCGACGGCATCGTGCCCGGCGAGTGCGCAGTGGCCTTCCTGGTGGAGCCTGTCGCCCAGGCCTTGCTTGCCCAGCGCCAACCCCTGGGAGTCCTGCGGGCATTGGGGATGTCCGCCGACGGCGCCGAAGGCTCGGTGTTCGCCCCCGGCAAACAGGCCCAGATAACCGCTTACCAGCGGGCCTACGCCGCGCTCGACCCGAGCGACGTGGACTACATCGAGACCCACGGCACCGGCACGCCGCTGGGTGATGCGACAGAGCTGGCGTCGCTGGACAGTTTCTTCGCCAGCCATCGCCCTGACGGCCGCAAAATCACCATTGGCTCGATCAAGTCGGTCATTGGCCACCCCCTGGCGGCCGCCGGCGGTGCGTCGCTGGCCAAGGCCTTGATGATCCTGCGCCACAAGGGCATTCCACCCCAGCCGGGCTACCGTCCCAGCACCAAGGTCGACGCGACCTGCCTGCGGCTCGCCACCGGGCAGCTACAACCGCTCGCGGCACGTTCGTCGGCGCTGCGCATCGGCATTTCCAGTTTCGGCTTCGGCGGGGCCAACGCCCACCTGGTGGTGGATGAATACCGGCCCGGCGCCGCCCCCGCCGCGCCTCGGGCCACCCCCGGCGTGTTGATGCTGGACCTGGCGATTGTCGAAGCCGAGGCCGCACTGGGCAGCCACGGCTCATTGCACGCCTTCGAGCAGCAGCTCGACCAGCCGGCGGCCCCTTCGGTGCTGTTCCCCTACGGGCGTTTCGTGGACTACACCGTGACGCCCGAGCAACCGTTGCTGCACGGCAAGTTCCTCGCCCAGGACCAGCTCATCGATATCGAGGGTTATGGCATGGGCCCCAAGCCGCTGGCCCACGTCGATCCGTTCAAGCTGCTGATCACCGATCGCGTCAACCACCTGCTGCGCCGCTTGCCGGGCGTGGCCGGCTCGCCCACCACCGCGATGGTCATGTGCTGCAACATGGGCGGTGAGCGTTTCAGCAACGCCTACAGCAGCGCCCATCACTTCTACGACCGGGCCGAAGGTACACCACCGGGCGTCGAGGTGACGGACGTGGCAACCATGCTGCCGAACATGCTCTCCGGGTACCCGGCGCAGATCTTTGACTTGCGCGGTTTCCACCAGACCCTGGTCGGCACCCCGGGCCTGTTCTGGCAGACCCTGCTGGCCTCCCCGCAATGGTTCAACGACGGCATCAGCACGTTGCTGCTCGGCGCCGGGCGTTTCATCAGTGGTGAAATCGAGGTCGAACGGGCCCAACGCTCCCCGGCCTTGCAAGGTGAAGGGCTGGGTGTACTTGCCCTGCGTCGCCATCAGGCAGGGGCCAGCGACAAACCCTTGCTGGTGATTCGCGCGGCCGTGCTGGCCCATGCCGCCGGTTCGCTGGACGAAGCGTGCCGCCTGGCCGGCAAGGCGCCCGATCAATATGCGCACATCGAGGTCTGCGAGCTGCAGCCCGACCCGGCCCCGGCACCGGGCTCGCTCCGGGACATGACCGGTTTCCTGGCGGAAGCCACGGGCATCGAGACCCTGCTGGCGGTGCTGTTGCGCCAGGCGACCCACAGCGTGATCGAGGTACGCGACGCCGGCAGGACGGTGATGTGGCTGTTCACCGAAAAGCTGCGCGAATGGCGCCCGGCGGCGGACGCCACCACCGCGCCCATCAAGCTCCCGTTCATGCTGCGGTTTGCCCATTCGGCGTCCCAGGCACTGCAGCCCCTCGTCCCGCCGGTACGACCGCTCAACCCGGTGCGCGAGCCGCAACACGACGGCGTCGACGTGTTGCAACTCAGCGACATGCTCACCAGCACGCTGCTGACCGGGCTACGCGTCAGGGTGCGCGCCATGGAAAGCCTCTTCGCCCTGCACCGGGGCGCCGGAAACCAGCGTCCGGCCCTTCGACAGCGGCGCGAGGAAAACACCGTGATCGCCGAGGTCCAGCGCCGCCCGCAATCCCTGCAGGCGCGGCTCGTGGTCGATGAAGCGCATCCCTACTTCTTCGATCACCCACTGGACCACGTGCCCGGCATCCTGTTGATCGAAGGCGTGCTGCAATTGCTCGAACTCGCCATACCGCCCTCCGGTGGGCGGGCCGCCTACGTCAAGCACCTGAGCATCAAGTTCCAGCAGTACGTGCAGAAAGAAGGCGCGATCCAGCTGCACCTGGAACAGGGGCAGGACCCGCAGGCATTCACCGCCAACGTCACCCAGGGCGGCCAGTCGATGTGCACCTGCGTGCTCGACATGGCCTACAGCTCGGCGTTCGAGACGTCGCCGCCCGTGGCGTTCAGCGCCGTGCCCTGCCGCGACAAGGCGCTGCTGCACAAGGCTCGGGAAGAAAACGTCATCGTCAGCGAGATGAGCGGTGTCGCCCAGGGCTTGAGCGTGGACACGGTGGAACTGCCGGACCGGCACTTCTTCCACGAAGGCGATCCGGACCACCATTCGATGGTGTATTTCCTCGAAGTGGCCCGCCAGTGCTACATGCAGATTGCCCACAGCCACCTGCACATCCCGCTCAAGACGCCCATGAACCTGTTGGCCTTGAGCTTCACCCTGGACCGGCCGATCCCCCGCAACAGCCCACTCTCGCTGGCGCCCCAGGCCGGATTCGACGCGCAATTGCGGTCATTCAAGACCAACCGGATCTATATCGACCTGTTCAACCGTGGCGAAAAAATCGGCCAGGCCAGCATCACCGCCCAGGTGCTGAGCCAGTCCGCTCCCGCTGCCTGAGACGCTGAATGAGCGTCTCTGCCAACCCCATCGAGCCCCTGGACCAAGGTGAAGCCGTGAACGATGTAAATGTGCAAATCGTAGTCAAATCGCCGCCTGCCGAGATCTGGAAGATCTGGAGCGAGTTTTCCGAAGCGCCGCTGTGGGACACCGACGTTCGCCACTGCGAACTCGACGGTCCGTTCCAGGCGGGAACACGCGGCAAATGCGTGCTCAAGAACGGCTTGAACATGCCCCTGAAACTGGAAGCCGTGAACCTGCACGAGAGCTACCGCAACACGGCACGGCTGCTGTGGATCGACCTGGAGTTCGATCACCGGATGCGCAGGCTCTGCGACGAGCAAACCCACGTCGTCCATAGCGCGAGGATCTCCGGCCCATTGAGCTTTCTCTACCGTGGCTTGCTGCGCAAGGCCTTGACGGCGGCGATGACCACGGCACTGGACAATCTCTGCGCCCTGGCCGAACAGCGGGCCAACGCCTCCCGCAGCCCGGGGGCCGAGAAAACCGCAGCGCACCTGCACCTTGTATGAGTGCTCCGGGGCCGTACGCCGGCTCCCGGGCACGCTTCATCGACTTTCAATAACAGAACACTTCGGATCGAGCATGAACCTAAAGCAAACCACTCACTCTTTCTTCATGGGCATCATCGGCCTGGGTGTCATCGCCCCCGCGACCAGTTTCGCTGACACACTCGGCCCTTATGTCAGTGCCATGGGTGGCCTGAACTGGGTCGCCGACCAGGACCTCAACCAGAACGACCTCGACTTCGTCGAGATGCAATACAACCAACCGCTGCACTCCGGCTACGCCACCGGCCTGGCGGTGGGCTGGGGCTTTCCGATCGGGCTCAGGCCTGAACTGGAAGCGAGCTACCGCAAGAACACCCTGACCCAGTTCAACCACCGGGTCTACGAAGGCGGCGGCAGCATCGACGGCGAAGGGAAAGAGGAAGCCAGCAGCCTGATGGCCAACCTCTGGTACGACGTCTCGAACCTGCCAGCCCCCTTGAGCCGGTTCACGCCTTACGTCGGGGGCGGCCTGGGCTATGCGGTGCTGACCATCAGCGGCCTGGAGGCCGGCGGCGTGCAGTTCGGCAACAGCCACCGCGACACGGTGCCGGCCTACCAACTGGGCGCCGGGGTCGGTTTCGAACTCGCCGAGCATTGGTCCATGTCGCTGGACTACCGCTACTTCAAGACCCGTGAAGCGCACTTCGGCGACATCCAGAACCTGCCCCAGGGCGATGTGAAGACCGAGTACAAGGCCCAGTCGTTGATGCTGGGCCTGCGCTACTGGTTGTAGACCGAGAACGGATATTCCAACCCTTTTGTTCCAATCCCCTTGTGGGAGCGAGCCTGCTCGCGATGGCGGTGGTTCAGTTGCCAGCTCTGTGACTGACCGATTGCCTTCGCGAGCAGGCTCGCTCCCACCTTTTTCTGGGATACCGCAATTCCCGCAGCCGGAATGCATCGCCCACGAACAATCGGACACGAGCCGTGTGCAGGTTTGGTGGCGGCCCTGGAAGGTCGATAAACGACCCGCCAGTACCCGGGCGCGAAGAATTCTGCGACGATACGCAAAAATAAGACGCCAGGGACACAGGCTTTTTGCGATCCAATCCATGGCGGCATACGATGCATTTCCTTCCTTTCAATAGCCTGCGGGCGCGCTTCGCCGTTGCGGTCGCCGCGGTCGTGCTGGTCCTCAGTTGCCTGTTCGGCGCCGCCATTGGCGAGTCCTCCATCTCCAGGCTCAAGGAGCACAACGGGCTGCAGTTGAGCGAATACGCCTACTCGATGATCGATCGCCTGGATCGCGACATGAACAGCCGGTCCAAGTCGCTCGTGGTGCTCAGCCAACTGCGAGCCTTGCGCGACCCGGCGAACACCGGCGAGGCCCGGGCGCTGCTCAACCACCTCAGCGACCAGTTCCCCAGCTATTCGTGGATCGGCCTGACCGACGCGCACGGCACGGTGGTCGCCTCCACCGACAAATTGCTGGAAGGCGTGGACATCTCGGCACGCCCGGTGTTTATCCAGGGCCAGGAAAAGACCTTCATCGGCGACGTGCACGACGCGGTCATGCTGGCCAAGCTGTTGCCCAACCCCTCCGGCGAGGCAATGAAATTCGTCGATATCAGCCTGCCGATCCGTGACGACGCCGGCCGTTTCATGGGGGTGCTGGCGACCCATCTGTCCTGGGAGTGGGCCGCCGAGGTGGGCCGATCACTGTTCGAGCCTTTGCAGAAGCGCTTGCCGGGCCTGGAGTTTCTGGTGGTCAGCAAGGACGGCACCGTACTGCTGGGGCCGAAGGACATGATCGGCAAGCCCCTGGGCGTCAAGCTCGACGACGGGCACGGACAAAGCGGTTCGGTGGCGCGCTGGCAGGACGGCAACCTGTACCTGGACGGTTTCGCCCAGAGCAGCGGCGTTGACGACTACCGCGGCCTGGGCTGGACGGTGATTACCCGGCAACCGGCCGAGGCAGCCTTCGCCGAAGCGCATCAGTTGCGTGACGAAATCCTGACCTGGGGCATTGTGCTTTCCGTGGTGTTCGCATTGGTCGGCTGGTTTGTGGCGGGCATCATCACCGGGCCCGTGAACCAGATCGCCGACGCCGCCGCGCGCCTGTCCCAAGGCGCTGACGTACGCATCCCGTTGCTCAAGGGCAGCCGCGAGGTCGCGACGCTGAGCATCGCGATCCGCCACCTCGTCGACAGCCTGACCCGCAAAGGAAGCCAACTGGCCGTGGCCGAGGGCATGGCCTACCGCGATACGGTCACCGGCCTGCCCAACCGTGCGGCGCTGGACAAATACGTCGAGGCGGTGACCAGCGAAAGCAGCGAACGACCTGATTTCGGCGTCCTGTGCCTGGACCTCGACGGCTTCAAGCCGGTCAACGACCGCTTCGGCCATGCCGTGGGCGATGCACTGCTCCGGGAAGTCGGCGTTCGGCTCCTGGCTGCTGTACGCGAGGGCGACATCGCCGTTCGCCATGGCGGCGATGAGTTCGTGTTGCTGCTGCGCCTGCGCACGGGAGAGACCCTGGCCAACGTCCAGGGCGCCGCCCAGCGCATCGTCGCGAAACTGGCCGAACCGGTGCCGCTGGCCGGGGAAACGGTCCAGGTTGGCTGCAGCATTGGCGGCTCCCTGTGGACTGGCGGCGCGTTCAGCGAAGCCCTGGCCCAGGCCGACGAAGCCCTTTATCGGGCCAAGCGCGCGGGTAAGTCCCAGGCGAAGTTTCATGAAGGGCGGGTTTCGGCCCACGGTTGAATCATTGGGCCGGTCTCTCTGCCTGTAGGCCGCCTTCTCAGAAAATAACAGCGACGTTCAACGGTTGACCATGGAGAGAACAAAGCGGTGTTCGCCTGCCGCCGTTTCGCCGATCGCTAACGCTTCAGGCAAAAACCCACATCGCTCAAGGACTTTCCTCGAGCCGACGTTGCTCTCATAGACATACGCCACCAACTGGGTCAGCTTCCAACGTTGCCGGGCCTCCTGGATCAGGTGCTTCAGCGCCGATGTTGCCAGCCCCTGCCCGCAGGCCTGTTGGCCGATCCGGTAACCCACCTCTGCGGTATCAAGCGGTGAATGGATGTTCTTGAGATTCGCCCGGCCGACGATGCGCCCGCTGGAATCCTCGATCACGAACGGCTGCCAGGTGCCTGCGGCAAAATCGGCCAGATAACGTTGAATGTGTTCGTTGACGCCCGCCCATGAATAAAAGGCAGGGTCGCGGGCGTCGATATGGGCTTCGAACCATGCGCGGTTATCGACTTCGAAGGCCAGCAGCGCCTGGGCGTCGGTCATTTCCAGCTGGCGAATCCTGAAGGGTTTCACTGATTGTTCCTCCGGGGTGGTGGGTGCAGGCGGTGAGGGTTCATCTGGCGAGGCCATGAACAAAAAATGCTCCGTACCTTTCGATACGGAGCATTTTTTCAAGGCTGGCCGCGCAGGGTCAGGCCTTCTGGTTCCAGGGGCGATCGCCCTGCTCGTCCTTGATGCGCGTCGGCAAGCCCATCACGTCCAGGGCTTCTAGGAAGGCCTCGGCCGGCAGTTCCTCGACGTTGACCATGCGCTGCACGTCCCACTGGCCACGGGCGACCAGCAACGCGGCGGCCACGGGAGGCACGCCGGCGGTGTAGGAAATGCCCTGGCTGTCGGTTTCCGCGAAGGCTTCTTCGTGGTCGGCGACGTTGTAGATGAACACTTCCCGCGGCTGGCCGTCCTTGGTGCCCTTGACCAGGTCACCGATGCAGGTCTTGCCGGTGTAGCCAGGCGCCAGCGAGCTCGGGTCAGGCAATACCGCCTTGACCACTTTGAGCGGCACCACTTCCAGGCCTTCGGCGGTCTTGACCGGTTGCTCGGAGAGCAGGCCCAGGTTCCGGAGCACCGTGAACACATTGATGTAGTGCTCGCCGAAGCTCATCCAGAAACGCACGTTGGGCACGTCGAGGTTCTTCGACAGCGAGTGCACTTCGTCGTGGCCGGTCAGGTACAGGTTCTGCGAGCCCACGACCGGCAGGTCGTCGGTGCGCTTGACTTCGAACATGGTGTTGCTGGTCCACTGGCTGTCCTGCCAGCTCCACACCTGCCCGGTGAATTCACGGAAATTGATTTCCGGATCGAAATTGGTGGCGAAATACTTGCCATGGGAGCCGGCATTGACGTCGAGGATGTCGATCGAATCAATGCGGTCGAAATACTGTTGCTGCGCCAGGGCCGCATAGGCGTTGACCACACCCGGGTCGAAGCCGACGCCGAGAATGGCGGTGATGTTCTTCTCCTGGCACTCCTGCAGGTGCTTCCACTCGTAGTTGCCGTACCAGGGCGGCGTCTCGCAGACCTTGCCCGGTTCTTCGTGGATGGCGGTGTCCAGGTAGGCCACGCCGGTATCGATGCAGGCACGCAGCACCGACATGTTGAGGAAAGCGGAGCCGACATTGATCACGATCTGCGACTCGGTTTCGCGGATCAGCGCCTTGGTCGCTTCGACGTCCAGGGCGTTCAGTGCAAAGGCCTTGATGTCGGCGGGTTGCTTGAGGCTACCCTTGGCCTTGACGCTGTCGATGATGGCCTGGCATTTGGAGATGTTGCGCGACGCGATAGCAATACGACCGAGTTCGTCGTTGTGCTGCGCGCACTTGTGGGCCACCACCTTGGCGACACCTCCTGCACCAATGATAAGTACGTTCTTCTTCAATTTCTTCAAGTCTCCTTCTGTCCGCTCAAGAGAGGCTGGACAGGTAGTCGTCGTAAACGAATTCGCGAACCAGCTCGACACTACCGTCGAGTTGTTTCACTACGATGGACGGCATTTTCAGGCCGTTGAACCAGTTCTTCTTGACCATGGTGTAGCCCGCTGCGTCGATGAACGACAGCCGATCGCCGATGGACAGCGGACGATCGAATTGATACTCGCCGAAGATGTCCCCGGCCAGGCAGGATTTGCCGCACACCATGTAGGTGTGTTCGCCCTCGCTCGGTGCCAGCTTGGCGTTCAGGCGATAGATCAGCAGGTCGAGCATGTGCGCTTCGATGGAGCTGTCCACCACGGCCAGGTGCTTGCCGTTGTAGAGCGTGTCGAGCACGGTGACCTCCAGGGAGGCACTCTGGGTGATCGCCGCTTCGCCCGGCTCCAGGTAGACCTGCACGCCGTATTTCTGCGAGAAGGCCTTGAGCCGTGCGCAGAAAGCGTCAAGGGCATAGCCCTCGCCGGTGAAATGGATGCCGCCGCCGAGGCTGACCCACTCGACCTTATGCAGCAGATGACCGAAGCGTTCCTCGATAGTGCCGAGCATCTGGTCGAATAGACCGAAATCGCCGTTCTCGCAGTTGTTGTGGAACATGAAGCCGGAAATCTGCCCGATGACCTGCTCGATCTTTTCCGGGTCCCATTCGCCCAGGCGGCTGAACGGGCGCGCCGGGTCGGCCAAAAGATAGTCCGAGCTGCTCACTTGCGGATTGACCCGCAGGCCACGGACCTTGCCGGCCGAGGCTTCGGTGTAGCGCTGCAACTGGCCGATGGAGTTAAAGATGATCTTGTCGCAATGGGCGAGCATCTCTTCGATCTCGTCGTCGGCCCAGGCCACGCTGTAGGCGTGGGTCTCGCCGGCGAACTTCTGGCGGCCGAGCTTGAGCTCGTAGAGCGACGACGATGTGGTGCCGTCCATGTACTGCTGCATCAGGTCGAACACCGACCAGGTGGCGAAACACTTGAGCGCCAGCAAGGCCTTGGCCCCGGACTGCTCGCGCACATAGGCGATCTTCTGCATATTCGCCAGCAGCTTGGTTTTGTCGATGAGGTAGTACGGCGTCTTGATCATTTTCGCGGCCTCCGGCAAGGCGAGCCAAAAAAGGATGCGCATTGTGCCTTCACTGACTGCATATCGAAAGAGCGAAAAGCCCCGTTCGCGCAATCACCCTGACCCCGGCCGCCGATGGCAACGTCCGGGCGCACTTGCGGTTTGATAGAAAGCAATGGGAGACACCCTGGAACAACAATGAGGCTCGACGCCGCGTGAACGCCCTGGCAGAGCGGCTGCCGATACAGGACGACGGGTGGGAGAGTGCCGGATCAGCGCTTGTGGATCAGGTCATGCAGCACGCCAAAGCGCAAACCCGGCTCGGAAGCGATCATCTGGGTGATCCCGAAGGCCTTGAACGCCGCCAGCATGATCGCCAGGCCACCGGGCAGGCTGCCGAGGCGATGGGCGGGCAAACCGGCCAGGCGCAGTTGGTCGACATGGCGCACTTCCAGCAAGCGTAGCGACAGGCGCAACAACCCGCTGTAGGTGATGCCGCTTTGGCCCTGGTCGTTCAGGCCATTGGCCTTGAGCACCTTGGCCAGCATCCGTGCCGTGCCGGACGAACCGATTGCCAGTTGCCAGCCCTGGGCACGAAAGCCCAGCGCGACTTGTTCAAAGACCAGGCTGGCCATGCGCTCGGCCTCCAGCAACGCCGGGGCCGTGATGCAACCGTTACGGAAATAGCGCGCGCCAAAGGTGCCGCTGCCGATGGCCAGGCTCTCGGTCAACAGGGGTTGGTCGCCGTGCCCCAGGATCAATTCCGATGAGCCGCCGCCGATGTCCACGACCAGTCGCGTGTGCTCGACGCCCGGCACCGTATGGGCCACCCCGGCATACACCAGCCGCGCTTCTTCATGGCCGGAGAGCACGTCGATCCGAAAGCCCAGGTGCCGCTGCGCACTGTCGAGGAACAGTTGCGCGTTGGCCGCCTCGCGCACGGCGCTGGTCGCCACCGCCCGCACCCGGCCCGCTTCGAAACCCCGCAGCTTCTTGCCGAACCGCGCCAGCGCCTGCCAGCCCCGGTCCAGCGCCAATTCATCCAGCGCCCCGGCCTGCAGGCCCTCGGCCAGGCGGACGGGTTCGCGCAGGGTCTTGACTTCCTGGATCACCACGCGCCGGTTGCGCTTGACCGTCTGGCCAATCATCAACCTGAATGCGTTGGACCCCAGGTCAATGGCCGCAAACAGAGGGGCGTCGCCTTTCATAGCGGTGTTCCTTGCACATTCATCTGCCACCGGATGCATCACCCGGTGCGGGTTTGCGAATCAGCCTGCCACAGGTCGATGACACCGGGATGACAGCGACACGTTTGTTTCGATCGCTCGCCGATCGTGCAGGTATAGAACCTCGGTAAAACGGTTTAGCTCAGTCAGCCGCGTGAAGCGCAGATGACCGTCACGCACATGTAACAAATTGCGACTAGCGTCGGCCTGGCCTCTCCACGACGCGAGTTCCCGCCATGCTTTCTACCCAGGACGTCCTGATCCAGCGCATCCACCGCGAGCTGCTCGATCACACTGATGAAGAGTTGGAACTGGAGTTATCCGAAGACGGGCATGACCTCAATGCATTCTTCGACGACCACACCCCGCCGGGCAGCGAAAAGGACAGTCGCCGGCATTACTTCAGCGAGCTGTTCCGCCTGCAGGGTGAACTGGTGAAGCTGCAGAGTTGGGTGGTCAAGACCGGGCACAAGGTGGTGATCCTGTTCGAAGGGCGCGACGCCGCCGGCAAGGGTGGCGTGATCAAGCGCATCACCCAGCGCCTCAACCCGCGGGTTTGCCGGGTCGCCGCCCTCCCCGCGCCCAACGACCGTGAACGCACGCAATGGTACTTCCAGCGCTACGTGTCCCACCTGCCGGCGGCGGGTGAAATCGTGCTGTTCGACCGCAGTTGGTACAACCGCGCCGGGGTCGAGCAGGTCATGGGCTTCTGCACCGCCGACCAGTACGAGGAATTCTTCCGCACCGTGCCGGAGTTCGAGCGGATGCTCGCCCGCTCGGGCATCCAATTGATCAAGTACTGGTTCTCGATCTCTGACCAGGAGCAGCACCTGCGCTTTCTCAGTCGCATCCACGACCCGCTCAAGCAATGGAAGCTCAGCCCCATGGACCTGGAGTCCCGCCGGCGCTGGGAAGCCTATACCAAGGCCAAGGAAATCATGCTCGAACGCACCCACATCGCCGAGGCCCCATGGTGGGTGGTGCAAGCCGACGACAAGAAAAAGGCGCGGCTCAACTGCATCCATCACCTGCTGGGGCAGATGCCCTACGAAGAGGTGGAGTTGCCGGCAATCGAATTGCCGCAACGGGTGCGACAGGAGGACTACACCCGCAATCCGACGCCACCGGAGCTCATCGTGCCGCAGGTCTATTGACCCGGACCTGACCAGGCAGCCGATACCGAGCGCCCTCCCGACCCCTTAATTAGAAGCGGATTTCATCATGACGAACCCGACCCTGGCCATGGACTCACCGAGTTCAATCGCCCACAGCTCAAGACCGCAACTCAACCGCAAGCCGAGCGTGTTCACCCTGGTGGTGTTTTTCGCGGTGCTGGGCAGCGGACTGCTGTTCACCGCCTACAGCCTGATGCACGACATGCATGAGCTGGGCACCGTGGTCACCACCTGGACACCCTTCCTGCTGCTGGGCGTGGCCTTGCTGATTGCCCTGGGCTTCGAGTTCGTCAATGGTTTCCACGACACCGCCAACGCCGTCGCCACGGTGATCTACACCAACTCCATGGCACCGAACGTCGCGGTGGCCTGGTCGGGGTTCTTCAACTTCCTCGGGGTGTTGCTGTCCAGCGGCGCGGTGGCCTTCGGCATCATTGCGTTGCTGCCGGTGGAACTGATCCTGCAGGTGGGGTCCTCCGCCGGTTTCGCCATGATCTTCGCCCTGCTGATCGCCGCCATCCTGTGGAACCTCGGCACCTGGTGGCTGGGCCTGCCAGCCTCCTCGTCCCATACGCTGATTGGTTCGATCATCGGCGTAGGCGTTGCCAACGCACTGATGCATGGCCGCGACGGCACCAGTGGCGTCGACTGGGCCCAGGCCACCAAGATCGGCTACGCGTTACTGCTGTCGCCATTGGTGGGCTTCGGCTGCGCCGCGCTGCTGCTGTTGGCGCTGCGGGCTTTCGTCAAGAACCGCGCGCTGTACAAGGCCCCCGAGGGCAACACGCCGCCACCGTGGTGGATTCGCGGCATGTTGATCCTGACCTGCACCGGCGTGTCCTTCGCCCACGGTTCCAACGACGGCCAGAAAGGCATGGGCCTGATCATGTTGATCCTGGTCGGCACCCTGCCCATGGCCTACGCCCTGAACCGCACCATGCCCGCCGACCAGGCGTTGCAATTCGCCGCCGTGGCCGAGGTCACGCAACAAGCCCTGGTCAAGCAGTCGCCGCTACCGGCCCCGGCGGATCCGCGCGCGGTCCTGACCACCTACGTCGGCAGCAAGGAAGCGACCCCGCAATTGATACCGGCCCTGGCCGCCCTCACCGGCAGCATCGGCGCCGAGGTCAAGGGCTACGGTTCGCTGGCCAGGGTGCCGGCCGAGGCCGTGGGCAACGTACGTAACGACATGTACCTGACCAGCGAAACCATTCGCCTGATGGACAAGAACAAAGTCGGCCACTTCGACGCCGACACCAGCGCCAAGCTGCAACTGTTCAAGCAGCAGATCGACAACGCCACGCGCTTCATCCCGCTGTGGGTGAAGATCGCCGTGGCCATCGCCCTGGGCCTCGGCACCATGGTCGGCTGGAAGCGGATCGTGGTCACCGTGGGGGAAAAAATCGGCAAGAGTCACCTGACCTACGCCCAAGGCGCCTCGGCCGAGACCGTCGCGATGCTGACCATCGGCGCCGCCGACATGTTCGGCCTGCCGGTGTCCACCACCCACGTGCTGTCCTCTGGCGTGGCCGGGACCATGGTCGCCAACGGTTCCGGCTTGCAGATGCGCACGATCCGCAACCTGGTGATGGCCTGGGTCCTGACGCTGCCCGCCGCCATCCTGTTGTCCGGCAGCCTGTACTGGTTGTTCACCCGGTTGTTCTGAGGCCTTGCGCGGCCAGGTCCCACGGAGGGGCCCTGGTCGCGGAGCCGAGTCATAACGACCAGATCCAAGGTTTTTTTGACCCTGCCTACGGCGAGTCAAATCGACTCACCCGAACTTAACTGACTGATTTATCTCGACTTATCAACTGGCACGATTCCTGATCAGGTCACTCGCCGCTTTTGGCGAACCTAGGAAGAAAGCCCCATGCACAATGAATTCAAGCCCAACCTCAGCGTGGTCACCGGTGCCAGTTCCGGCATCGGCCTGACCGTCACCCGGCGCTTGCTGGAATGCGGTTCGACAGTGGTCGCGATGTCGCGACAACTCGGTGGCCTTGGCGAGCTGGCCGAGCGATTCGGCGACCGGTTGTCCTGGTTGCCCGGTGATGTCACGCAGGTTGCCGACCAGGCCAGGCTGGCACAACGGGCCAGCACCCTCGGCCCGGTGGATTGCCTGGTGCCCAACGCCGGGATCGCAGAACTGGCCGATGGCCTGGACCTGGCAGCCTTCGACCGTCAATGGGCGGTCAATGGCGCGGGCGCGCTCAGCACCCTGGGTCACTTGCGCGAACACCTTGCCTCCCAGGCATCGGTGGTCTTTATCGGTACGTTCCTGGAACAGGTGACGTTCCCCGGGTTGGCCGCGTACATCGCCTCCAAGGCCGCCTTGCGCGCGCAGATGCGCACCCTGGCGGTTGAACTGGCACCCCACGGCGTGCGCCTCAACATGGTTTCGCCGGGCCCTACCGCCACGCCGATCTGGGGCACGCTGGGCCTCGATGAACACGCCCTGGGCTCGGTCGCCGACACGGTCAACCAGCGGTTGTTGACGGGCCAGTTCCTTGAGCCGGACACCGTGGCACAGGTCATCCTTTTCCAGTTGAGCCAAGGCGCCCGCGGCGTGTACGGCCAGGACTGGGTCGTGGACAACGGCTACACCTTGCGCTGATCGTCCAGCTGCGCGGTTCGCCAGGACCGCGCAGCCACGCCGTTACCGGGCGCCTTGGTTCCGGCGCGGTCAGCGTCCGTGGTCGGGGTGTTGTTCGAGCATCGTCCAGGCCTCGGCGGTGAAGCAATAGGTCTTGTCCGCCTGGAACACAATGACGCCCTCCTCGGAAAGTCGCTTGAGCACTTCCCGCACGCTGACGAACGACAGGTCGGCAGACGACTTCGCCAGCTTGGCATGCACGCCACGCGCGCCCATTGAACGGCCGTCCAGGGCGGCGCCGAGCAGTGCGTTGATCACCTTGAAACGGATCAGGCTGGTACGCAGCCCATAGAAACGCAGCAGGTCGCGAATCGGTTCGTTGGCACACCGATCAGGATCGTGGGCCAGCGGGTCCGCGGCCGGGCGCAATGGAGGACGCGCACTGGAGGGCGTCGTGCCTGGGTTGCCTTGCATATGAAGAGTCCTTTTCAGAAGGGGTTCGAACGGGGTGGCCCGATACGGCGACCACCCTTCCCTGTGCCTCAGAAATCGACCGTGGCCGACAGCTGCAACGTGCGCGGGGATCCGGCGGAGAACGCGCCATACGAGGCGACGCCCGACCAGTACTCGCGATCGAAGACGTTCTGCACCGTGGCCCGGAACGTCGTCGGCCGACCTTCGATCCGGGTGGTGTAGCGAGCCCCGGCATCGAAGCGCGTCCAGGCATCCAGGGCCTGGGTATTGGCCTGGTTGACGTATTGCTTGTCGGTATAGATCGCCCCGCCCGTGAGGGTGAAACCCTGCACCCACGGGGTGTCCCATTCGGCCCAGAGATTGGCTTGTACGTCCGGCACGCCCACCGGTTTGTTGCCACGGTTGGCGGCGGTGGCCGACTCCGTCAACTCACCGTCGAGCAGCGTCACGCCGCCCATCAGGCGGGTACCGGGGGCGACTTCGCCGAACATGCTCAGCTCGACACCGCGGTTGCGCTGCTCGGCCTGCACCGAGAACACGCCGTCGGCCCCCAGTTCACCGCCCGGCTTCTCGATCTGGAACAACGCCAGGGTGGTCATGAAGGTGCCGTGCTCATACTTGACGCCGAGCTCGTGCTGCTTGGACTCGTAGGGTGCGAACGTCATGCCGCTGTTGAGGGCGCCGATCGGCGCGGTATCGCCTTTGCTCAAGCCCTCGACATAGTTGTAGTAGAACGACACGTCGTCCCAGGGCTTGACCACCACGCCGACCATCGGGTTCGTCGCGCTGTCGTCATAACGGGAACTGACCGCACCGTTGCTGTAGTTGCGCGACTCCACATTTTGCCGACGCAGCCCCAGGGACAGCTGGAACCGGTCGTCGAGCATCGACAGCGTGTCGGTCAAGGCGACGCCCGACAACTGCGATTCGGATACCCGTTGGACCTTGGGCGAACGCAGGTACTGCTTGGGGGCATCCACGGGATGGTAGATGTTCGAGACGATCGCGGTACCGTTGGTGATCCCCCGGGACAATTCGTCCTGGTAGGTGGTCGCCATCAGCGTGGTCGTGTGGCTGATCGGGCCCGTGGCGAACATCCCGCGCAAGCCGACGTCGGCCGTCGAGCGATCCACATTGAATTTATAGTGCCCCGGCACGTTGCTGGTATCACCGGCGCTGTTGAGGATCCTGGGCACCTGGTCGGACATCCGGTCGACATCCGACCGGCCGCCACCGGCGTGGGCGAACACCGTCAACGCGTCGCTCAGGTCATACTCGCCGCCGAGCAGAGCCGACTGTTCCCGGGTGTCCGACCAACCCCACTTCTGCGACAGGTTGGTCCGGCCGTTGGGGGCGGAGGGAATCTCCACGCCCGGCGCAATGGTAAAGGGCCGCGAGGCGCCTTCGAAGCTTTCTTTCTGGCTGATGAAATCGAGGTTCAGGCGCAACCGTTCGCCCCGGTAATCGAGGGCGATCGCGCCGATGTTCAGCTCGCGTTCCTGATCATCGACGGCGGTATCGCCGCCTCGCAGGCTGCCATTGAAGCGCACGCCAAACTGGTTTTCGGAGCCGAAGCGGCGACTCAGGTCAAGGTGGCCGCCCAGTTGTGAATCCGATTCGTAGGTGGTGGTCAGGCGCGTCAGGTCTTCGTCCAGCGGGCGCTTGGGCACGATATTGATCACCCCGCCGATGCCACTGTTGGGCGACATCCCGTACATCAGGGCGCCAGGGCCCTTGAGCACTTCGACCCGTTCGGCGTAATCGGTGAACACCCGGTAATTGGGGGCCACGCCATAGACACCGTCATAGGCCAGCTCGCCGATGTTGCCCTCGCCGATCGGAAAACCGCGGATGAAGAACGAATCGACGATGCCGCCGGTCTGCCCTGTCGAACGCACGGAAGGATCCCTCTGCAAGGCGTCGGCCACGGTCACGGTCTGCAGGTCGGCCAGCGTCTTGTCGGTGTAGCTGGTCACGTTGAACGGCGTGTCCATCACGTCCTTGTTGCCCATCATGCCCAGGCGTGCCCCGCGGGCCACCTGCCCGCCGGCGAGCGCCGGTGGCAGCGCGTTCGGGCCGTCATGGGTGCCGGTGATGTTGATCTCATCGAGGGTCAGGCCCTGGGTATCGACGGGTGCCGGAGCACCGGTGGTCGCGTCGGCCCCCACCGGCGGCGTGGCGGTCGCGGCCCAGCTGTTGGCGCTCCCTGCCACCAGAACGAAGCCCAGCGTGGCGGAACGAATCGCCAGTGAGAGCGCGGATTCACCGCAAGGTCGACGTGCAACAGACATGACGTAAGGATCCTTTTCAGCAAGAGAAAATGGTAATCACTCCTATTGCCAGTCGACCCGCGCAAAAGTATCACCCGACGAGCATTATTTTTTTCGCGCCCTGGCTGCCCGGGCACGTAGCTCATCCGTACAGGCGCTCCAGCGGGATGGCGATGACCGGCAACGCCGGGTCAAACGCATGCCGCGTGGTCTTGTACGGAAACAGCTCGCCCCGGGCGATGGTGGTGAAGATCCGCGCCACCTCGAACGCCTGGCCGGTTTGCCAGTGCCGCACGCACACCCGAGGGTCCGCGTAGTCGAGCTGGATGCACGGCACCCGCTTCAACCCCAGTTGCAGCGCCGCGTTGAGCCGGTGATTGCCGTCCATGACGATGCCGCGGGAGCGCTCGACGATGATCGGCTCCAGCCAGTGGCCGGCCCGGATGATCGACTGCCGGACCGACTCCACGTTGGCCGGGTCGACGTGCTCGGATTGCAGCACCTCGCACAACGGCCGGAGCGAAACCTGATAACCGTGTTCCATGGGGTTTCTCCTGATCGATGGGCGGCTCAGCAGGCATCTGCGTTGGCGGGTTCCCCGTAGAGGCTGGCCACGTCCAGCAGCCGTTGCGCATGTTCGATGAGCGGCAGGTCCACCATCTCGCCGTCCACCTGCACCGCATGGCTGCCACTGGCCACGGCCTGCATCACTCGATCCGCCCATGCCAATTGGCGGGCGTCGGGCAGGAATGCCTGCTGGACCGTGCGCAACTGATCGGGATGGATGCAAAGCTTGGCGCCAAAGCCCAGGGACCGGGCGTAGTGCGCCTCGTGCTTGACCGCCGCAAGGTCGCTGATCGCCGGGGTGACGCCGTCGACCGGCGCTGGCAATCCCGCCGTTCGCGACGCCAGCACGATGCGATTGCGGGCGAAGAGAAACGCCTCGGGCACCTGGCTGCAGTTGATGTCGAGGGAAAAGTCCAGCGAACCGAACGCCAGCCGCGAAAGCCCGGCAATACCGGCGATGGACTCGACCTGGTGCAAGCCCTTGGCGGTCTCGATGATGGCGACGACCTTGAGCCCGGGCCGCCACGCCAGCAAGCGCGCGACCACCTCGGACAACGCCTCGCAATCCTCCGCCTTGGGCAGGAAGATGCCCGTGCAGCGTTGCGGATGGCGCATGTCTTCGAGCCATCGCAGATCCTGGCCGAAGAAGGCGCTGCCGACACTGTTCAGGCGGATGTAGCGTTGGCAGGTCACGTTGGGCGCACTCTCCTGCCAGGCCCAGATCGAGGCACGGGCAGCGGCCTTGCTGTCGGGATGAACCGCGTCCTCGAGGTCGAGGATGATTGCATCCGGGGCCGCCGCGACGGCCTTGGCGAAGCGTTCGGGACGGTTTCCCGGGACGAACAGGTAGCTGATGGGAAGCGTGGCGGTGGTGCCGGGACGTTGGGTGGTCATAAAGCTCTCCTGGGTGTGCGACTGTCGGGGGGTCAAGGAAAAATTTCATCGCCTTCAAGCGGGCCGGTCGCGGTCCTGCACCGGCCTTTTGCAACATGGGTTAATTCCTTGTTGATCAAGGTATTAAGACGTTCTTCCGAGTACGGACGGACGCCTGCGAACACGAACGAGCAAACGCCTGCTTACGTTCAGCCAACGAGTAAATATTCAAAATTTTTGAAAACCTTACTTGATAATCGTTTGCGTTAGCAATATGGTTCTCGCCACCAAAGATATTTCTCACACATCAAAGGAAGTTTTCGCACCCTCAAAAAAAGTGCATTTCAGTGATGTCATTTAAATGTCAGCCGATGACCCCAATCGAGGATAAGCCGCACACTCGATAACGGCCTCTTTGTGTCCAGATAAAACTTCAGGAGCGGGTTTCTGATGCGATGTCTTTGTGAAGTATTTATTAACCCCGGCATAACACTATGGATGCCGGGTTTCGCCTGGCGCGCACCACCACGGGCGTGAATCATTCGCGCCTGAAAAAACGGCTGGTTCATATACGTCGATAAACAAAGTTATCGAAACTTGAAGGGTGTTGTATTTAAACGCCAGGGAATCACTATGCCTAATGCAATGACGCCGACACAGAATGACCCTATCGAAGTGTATAAACCGACCCAGCTGGCGCCGTTGATCGATCCCCTGGTCGCGCGCTTCATTCAACAGGAGCCCGACAAACTAACAGCGTTGCTCGAACACTATGGATCGCCGCTGAACCTGGTATGGCCCCATGCGCTCAAGCTCAACACGGCGGCCCTTCAAGCCGTGCTGAAGCAATACAACGTTCCCCACACGCTGTTCTATGGCGCCAAGGCCAACAAGTCCCAATGCCTGCTGTCGGCGGCGGCGGAAATGGGCATCGGTGTCGATGTGTCGAGCCTCCATGAGTTGCACGCCGCGTTGCGGGCCGGCATTCCAGGCCAACGCGCCTGTGCGACGGGACCGGCGAAAACGACAGCATTTCATCAAGCCCTGGTGAATGAAGGGGCGCTGATCTGTGTGGATTCACGGGAGGAATTCGGCCACCTGGCCGCGCTGCTCCACGCCCGGGAAGATCCTTGCAAAGCCCGTGTTCTGCTGCGCTACCGGCCACAAGGTTGCCCGACGAGCCGTTTCGGAATGGGCCCCGCCGACTTGCTGGATTGTTTGCAACAGCTCACCCAGGAACGACAGCATTTTCACTTCGAGGGTTTTCATTTCCACCTCGGGGGCTACGGGTATGAAACCCGCGCCCAGGCGTTTCGCGAAGTGCTGGCGTATGTCGACGCCGCCCAGGAAATGGGCCTCGCCTCGACCCTGATCGACATAGGTGGAGGCCTGCCTATCCGTTATGTCGACCCACAGGCCTACGACAGTTTTCTGCGTAACGACAATAACCCCAGTCATTATTACAACCAGGCGGTGCCGAAGTCTTTTTACCCTTACGGCAGCCCCCTGAATGCCAGCCAATGGTTGGCATTGTTCCTGGAATCCGATTGTTTACCCGGCGAATCGATTGCCCATTACTTGCAATCGCGCAATATCACCCTGGCCCTGGAGCCTGGCCGAAGTTTGGTCGACCAAGCGGCCATTTCGGTGTTCCGGGTCACCCGCAGTAAAAAACTGGCCAATGACCACACCGTCCTGTTTGTCGAAGGCAGTAGTTTCAGCGCCTGCGAAACATGGTTTTCATCCGAATACCTGGTGGACCCGATCCTGATCAGTACGACGGCGCCGACGCGTACGCCGACTCAAGCCTATATTGCCGGACATAGTTGCCTGGACGATGACGTCATTACGTATCGGCTGATCAACTTCGAAACTTCACCCCAGGCCGGGGACTTGTTGATTTATGCCAATACCGCCGGCTACCAGATGGATCTACTGGAAAATGAATTCCATCGCCACCCGTTGCCCCGACGCATGACCGCTACTTGTTGCACGGAAGGTCACTACTCATTTTCACCTGACTGCTAATAGGGAGACTTACTTATGATACTTGGCAAAGTTTCGGAACTGATTGGCAATACCCCCATGCTGGGCATTGAAGTGCCGGGGACCAACGCGCGGTTGTTGTTGAAGATTGAAAAGAACAACCCCGGTGGCAGCATTAAAGACCGCATGGCGAGGAACATGGTGCTGGCGGCCCTCAAGTCGGGCCGCTTGAAGCCCGGCGGCGTGGTCGTCGAGTCGTCTTCCGGCAACACCGGCATCGGCCTGGCCATGGCGGCCGTGGAGTTCGGCCTGCAATTCATCGCCGTGGTCGATCATCACGCGGCACAGGACAAGATCGCGGTCATGAAAGCCCTGGGGGCCGACGTTCGATTTGTCGCCGGCAACTACCGCGAAGACGAGGTCGCCGTGGTCGAGCGCCAGCGAATGGCGGCCGAACTCGCGTCGCAGATCCCCGGCGCCGTGTTCATGAACCAGTCGGACAACGCCGCCAACGCCGGTGGCTACAGTGACTTCGTGCGTGAAACCATCGCCCAGGCGAACGGCGCGATTGGCGCGTATGTCGGCTGCGTCGGCACGGGTGGCTCGATGACCGGCATCGCCCGCGGCCTGAAAGTGCATGACCCCGAGACGGTGACCGTCGGCGTCGAGCCCGCCGGCTCCATCGTGTTCGGCCATCCCGGCTACCCGTACTACCAGTCCGGCACCGGCACCCCGGCCGGCGATACCGTCGGCCTGGTGCTCGACTACAGCTGCATCGACCTGGGCGTGCAGGTCACCGACACCCAGGCCTTCGAAACCGCCCGCTACATCGCGCGCAACCTGGCCCTGCTGGTGGGCGGCTCCACCGGCGGGGCGATCTTCAAGGCCCTGGAGCTGATCCACGCCGGCGTGCTCACCGGCAACGTCGTGGTCCCGATTGCCGATGGCGGCGAAAAATACCTGCACACCGTCTTCAACGAACAATGGCTGCAGGAGCGTGGCTTGCTCGACCCGGGCGTCGCCGCACAGCTGGACACCTGGCTGGGCAAGACCCAATGGCTGGAGTCCACCACGGCACCGTTGCAACTGAGCGTCGCGTAATCTCAACCCACCCAGGAACGCCTCTCAATGAACTTACTGAAAGTCGCTATCTGTGGCGGGGGCAGGACCGGCCATCTGAATGCTGTCCTGTTCAAACAACTGCCCGATGTCCAGGTCTCGCTGCTCACCGGCAACCCGCAGGTCGTCGAGCACCACGCCCGTCGGGTGCCGATCCAGGCGCTGATGCCGGACGGCTCGACGCTGAGCGCGCATCCGGACCGCGTGACCACGGACGCCAAGACGGCCGTCGAGGACGCCGACATTGTCATCATCACGGTGCCGGCCCATGCGCGCCCGCAAAACCTGCGCAGCATCGCCGCACACCTGAGCACCGATAAACCGGTGTATATCGGCGCCATCCCGGGGTTCTGCGGGTTCGACTGGCTGGCCGAAGCCACCCTGGCGCAACGGCCCAACCTGGTGATCTGGGGCATGAAGGATGTCCCGCACACGGCGTTCGATCTCAAGCCCGGGCGCTCGATCCGCATGGGCGGTGGCAAGCGCCAGTTGTATGTCGCGACCCACGCCCGCGAGACGCAGGCTTCGCGCCAGCAGCTCGGGGAGTTGCTCGGCAGGCTCTACGGCCCGTGCGTGACGCTGCTCGACAATTACCTGGAAATCACCCTGACGCCCGGCAACCCGATCATGCACAGTTCGGTGATCTACGGGTTGATCGGGCCCTACGGGCAATGGCACCGCAAGATTTTCCCGCAGCCCTTGTGCTGGTGGACGGAGTGCCCGGAACTGGGGGCGTATTTCCTGGAGCGCATGGACGAGGAAAGCCAACGGCTCTGCGCCGTCATCAGCGAACGCCTGGGGGTCGACCTGTCTTCGGTCAAGTCCTTGAAACAGGAAATCGTCGAGGCCTATGGCGAGCAGATTCGCGACCGCAGCAGCATGTTGTCGATCCTGCGCACCAACCAGGCCTACAACGACATCCTCGCGCCGATGGTGCCGGCCGATAACCGCGCCGGCTACGTGATCGAGCGCCAGAGCCGGGCCTTCAACGAAGACGTCGCCTACGGCCTGGTGCTGCTGGTGGAAATGGCCAGGCGCTTCGACCTGAAGGTGCCCTACATCGAGGAAGTCCTGCAGTGGAGCGTGGCCTACATGCAGGGCCTGCGCGACTCGGCGCTGGACTACTTCCCCCGTCACTGGCCGCACGCGGCATGAACCCGACCTCCCCTTCCTTATTCATCGACGAGCAGACAGCCGATATGGATGACTTCAAGACACTGATCGCCTACTCACGCAAAAACGCCATGCGCCGCCTGGTGCGTTGCCTGTTTGCGGAGAACATCCTGGATCGCCGCGCCCTGGTTTTTTCCGCCGACGGCACCCAGGCCACCTACCCTCTCAAGAACGCCCGGGATCATCTGTTTTTCTCCCGTATCAGCCTGGCCCCGGCCGACACCCTGATCAATGAAGGCGACGTAGTGCTGGTCACCGCCGAGGGCCTGCGCCAGGTGGTCGACACGCACCAGGACCTGTTGGACGTGCTGCGGGACAGCTTCGACTTCGCCCCTACCGACGAAGGCGTGGCCGGACTCAAGGCGGACATGGAGAACAGCCTGATGAACGATGCCCATGCCCGCCGGCATCGCCAGCAATGGAACGCTCGACTGGCCGAGGCGACCCACAGCCAGGGCCTCAGCAGCCTGACCGATTACCTGCGCCAGCACGCCAGCACCCAGGACGCGGCGATCCTGCTGGATCAATGGGGCTCCCTGGAAGGCCACCCGTATTACCCCACGTGGAAATCCCGTCCGGGCCTCAGCGATGCCGAGGTCGAACAGCTGTCGCCCGAGTTCAATGCCCAGGTGCCCCTGCGCATCGCCGCGTTGCGCGCCGACATGGCCAGGAGCGAGAGCATGCCCCACGTCACCGATTACCTGGCCTGGTTCGCGGCGAACTTCCCTACGCACTGGGCGCAATGGAAAACCGCGCTCAACGACAAGGGCCTGGACGAGCAGCAATGGTTGCCACTGCCGATCCACGCCTGGCACCTGCAGGCTTATGTCCTGGAGCACTTCGCCAAGGAAATCGAAGAAGGCATCCTGATCACCGAAGGGCCGGACATCCTGACCCTGCCCACCATGTCCTACCGGACCATGATGCCGGTGCAGCAGCAAGCAGCGCCGCTGATCAAGCTGCCCATCGCAGTGTGGATGACCAGTGAGCTGCGTAGCCTGCAGGCCAAGTCGATCCACATGGGCCCGCGCATCAGCACGGTGATCACGCAAATCCTCGCCGCCGAAAATGGCTTTGGCCAGCGCCTGGAAATCTTTCCGGAAGAAATCGGCGTGCGCTACCGCAACGCGATCACCCAGGATGACGCTCCGGGGCGACACCTGTCGGTGGTCTTTCGCGCCAGCAAACAAGCGTTCCAGCGCGACGACGACTGCCTGCCGATCACCGTCGCCTCGTTGTTCACCCGCCTGCCGGGCAGTGGTCGCCCGCTGTTCACCGACCTGATCGAGCGCGACGGCCTGCGCGCCAGCGCCCGCCAGGTGGAAGACTGGTTCCGCCAGTACGCCAGGGTGGTCACGCAGCCGGTGGTGGCGATCTACCTGATGTACGGCATCGGCCTCGAAGCCCACCAGCAAAACACCATGGTGCTGTTTTCTCCCGATGGCAAAGCGCGTAGCCTGCTGATCCGCGATTTTGGCGACGGCCGGACCTATGCGCCCTGGCTGGAGGAACGTGGCTATACCTTGCAGCCGCATGTTCAGCCAGGCATCTTGCCGACGGTGTTCGTCGACGATGTCGAGCCGGTTCGCATGTTCGTGCTGGACGCGGCGTTCCTGACCCACCTGCACGAAATCGCCCTGTGGCTGAGCACCGAATATGCGCTGGACGATACCCGGCTGTGGACCGTGCTGCGGGAGGAAACCGAAGGCGCCTTCGAGGCCGTGCGCGACCGTGTCGCGGCGCCATTGTGGGAAGTGGAGCGCCAGGCCTTCCTCCAGGCGCCGTGGCCGACGCGTTCGCTGCTGCGCATGCATTTGCTGCAGTATTCCAACTATCGCTTGCAACACACGCTGACCAACCCGCTTGCCAGCGCCTAACACCGAGGCTGAGTCATGTCCCACGCAGGTACCCCCCAGGGTTTGAACGTCAGGATCCTGGTTTATCTTCTGTTCACGATCCAGCTCGTCTCCATGGGGGCGATGGAAATGAGCGGGCCGTTCTGGCCCGTCCACCTGCGTGGGCTGACGTCCTCGGAGTCGGTTTTCAGCTTCGCCAGCATCGCCGTGTATGTCGGGCCGATGCTGGGCATCATCCTCACCAGTGCTTTCTGGGGCCGGATCGGCGACCGCTACGGCCACAAGTTGATGATGATCCGTGCCCTGGCCGGATTGTCCCTGACCCAACTGGGGCTGGCACTGTCCGGGGACATCTGGGTGATCCTGGTCTTGCGCTTCCTGCAAGGCGCCTTCGCCGGGTACATCGCCCCGGCGCAAGCCTACGGTGTCAGCATCGAAGCGCCCTCGCGCCGGGCGCGGCTGTTCGCGATCCTGCAGATATCGACCAACGTGGGTTCGTTGCTCGGCGCGGTGGTCGGCGGCCTGATCCTCGACCATGCGACCTTTTTCTGGATCAACATGATCGCGGCGGTGCTATGCGCCCTCTGCACGGTGGTGGCCGCCGTGACCCTGCCGGACGTGCCCCCGGTGAAGAAGGCCCCCGTGCACACCGCCACCGCCGCGACGGAACGCGGCGCCAGCCCCTGGCAGGGCTCGCCACTGCTGTCGTTGCTGTGTGTGATGGGCATCCTGTTGTTGGCGCGGATGCTGCCGCAGACGTCCTTCTCCCTGTACGTGAGCACGGTCTTCGACGTCAGCAATTCCGTGGTCGGCTTGTGCTACGGGCTGTTGGCCCTGGGCTTCATCCTGTCGGCCACGGCGTGGTCGCGCTACTTCGAGCACAGGTCCCAGCAGGACACCTTGCAGCGCATCACCTACGTGGTACTGGGCTGCATCGCGCTGACCGCCGTGGCGGGCGCCACGCGCAACGCCCTGGTGTTCGTCGTGGCCTATTTCATCTGGGGGGTACTGCTCGGCGCCACCACGCCGGTGCTGATGGCGCTGATTTCGAAAACCGCCGACAGCAGCCAGCAAGGCCATGTGCTCGGGATCGCCCAGGGCACCGCGCAGTTCGCGTCGATCGCGGGGATTTCGGCGGGGGGCCTGCTCAGCCAGGTCTATGGCTTGCAGTACACCTACCTGTTCGTCTGCCTGGCGTATGGGCTGGCACTCATCCCGGTCGTCGCGTTGCGCTACTGGCCCACCACCCTGCAAGCCAGCCCGGCACCGCCCGGGGAATGATCGAGGAGTTTCGTCTTGGACATTGAACGACTGCGCGCCGACACCCCCGGGGTCGGACACGTGATCCACTTCAACAACGCCGGTGCCGCGCTGATGCCGCGACCGGTGATCGAGGCCGTCACCGACCATCTGCACCGCGAGGCCCGCTTCGGTGGCTATGAGGCCGCCGGGCAGCAGGCCCAGGCCCTGGAGGACGTCTACACCGCCATCGGCCGCCTGATCAACGCCCAGCCCGCAGAGATCGCGGTGATCGAGAACGCTACCCGCGCCTGGGACATGGCCTTCTACTCCCTGCCGTTGCGGCCGGGCGACGTGGTGCTGACGTCCACCACCGAGTATGCCGGCAACTACATTCCCTACCTGCAATTGCAGCGACAGCGCGGGATCGAACTGCGGATCATCCCCAACGATGAGCACGGCCAAGTCTGCCTGGCGGCGCTGAAGACCCTGCTGGACGATGAACGCGTCGCGCTGGTGTCGCTGCCGGTGATCGCCACCAACGGCGGTCCGGTCCAACCCATCGAGCAGATCGGCGCCTTGACGCGGGCGGCTGGCAAGCTGTTCCTGCTGGACGCCTGCCAGGGCGTCGGGCAGATGCCCCTCGACGTGCAGAAAATCGGCTGCCACATGCTCGCCGCCACCAGCCGCAAATACCTGCGCGGGCCCAGGGGCATGGGCTTTCTCTACGTCGAGCAGTCGCTGTGCCAGACCCTTGAGCCGGCCTTCCTCGACCTCCACGCCGCGTCATTGCTGACGGCCCAGACCTTCGCCATTCGTGACGATGCCAGGCGTTTCGAGAACTGGGAATGCAATGTGGCGGCGAAGCTGGGCCTCGGCGCTGCCGTGGCGTACGCCCTCACCCAGGGGATCGAGCCGATGTGGCTGCGCATCCAGGGCCTGGCCAGCCACTTGCGGGAACAGCTGGCGGCGGTTCTCGGGGTGACCGTCCAGGACCGGGGAGCGCTCAGGTCGGGCATCGTCACCTTCACCCACCGCACGACCAGCGCGACCCAGCTCCAGCAGTGGCTGGCGGGCCAGGCCAGGCCCATCAACGTCAGCACGTCCCGGGTCGGCTCGACGCTGCTGGACATGCAGCAACGCGACCTGCCGGAAATCAGCCGCGCCTCACTCCATGCCTACAACACCCACGCTGAGATCGAAGCCCTGGTGCAGGCCCTGCACCGGCTGCCCGGTGGTTGAAGCGCAGCAGACGGAATCGAGCTTGCGTCGCGGGAGGATTGTCCTTTAGGATTGGGAATACTTCTCAATTGCAAAAAAAACCCGCAGCCATGAGCCAATCCCTGTCCGCGAACAACGACAACCATCTGCACGTGATCGAGGCGCTGTACGCCGGCCACCACGGCTGGCTGTACGCCACGCTGAAGAAAAAGCTCGGCAACGCCATGGATGCAGCGGACCTGGCCCAGGACACCTTTACCCGCATCCTCGCCTCCCAGGTCACCACTATCGAACAGCCCCGGGCCTACTTGAGCTGCGTGGCCAAGGGCATCCTGATCAACTGGTACCAGCGCAAGGCCCTGGAACGCGCCTACCTGGAAGCCCTCGCGCACTTGCCCGCCCAGGAAGTCCCCTCGCCCGAGGTGCGCTGGATGGTGCTGGAAACCCTGCACGAAATCGACGCCATGCTCGACAGCCTCGCCCCGCCGGTTCGACGGGCATTCCTGCTGTCGCAGATCGGCGGCCTGAAGTACGACGACATCGCCGAACAACTGAACGTCTCGCTCATCACCGTCAAGCGCTACATGAAACAGGCTTTCGTCCAGTGCCTGATGCTGGTCAATGAATGCTGACCCGCCGCCATGAGCCACCCCTGGACCCCAAGGTCCTCGAGGAGGCCGCCGAGTGGCTGATGCGCTTGAGTGAAGGCGGCTTCAGCGACACCGAGCGCGCCGAATGGGAATGCTGGAAGGTCAGCAGCCCCGAGCGGGATCGGGCCTGGGCCCGCGCGCAACTGCTGCAAAGCAAGCTCGGCGGACTGCCCGCGACCTTGGCGATGTCGACGCTGGACCGCCCCAGCCATCCCGACCGCCGCCGGGCGCTCGGCAAGCTGGCGCTGTTGCTGGCGGCGGTGCCCACCGGCTGGGGCAGCTGGAAACTCGCGCAACAACAGCCATGGTCGGCCGACTACCGAACCGCCATCGGCCAGCGCCGCGAGTTGAGCCTGGCGGACGGCTCGCGGATCACCCTCAATACCGACACGGCCGTCGACATCCTGTTCGATACGCAGCAGCGGCTGGTCGCGCTGCGCGAAGGGGAAATTCTGGTGCAGACTGCCCCGGACGCCTCCGCCCTGGCCCGCCCATTCCTGGTCAGCACGGGCCAGGGCCGGATGCAGGCCCTGGGCACGCAGTTCACCGTCCGGCAGGTGCAGGCACGCACCCAACTGGCGGTACTCGACGGCGCCGTGCGGGTGGAGTTGGCAGAAGGCGGCCAGCAGGCGCCGCTCATTGTCGCGGCCGGGCAGCGCACCGATTTTTCCACCCGCGACTTTGGCCCGCTGGCGCCGACCGATCGCAACGCCAGCGCCTGGACCCAAGGCATGCTGGTGGTCGACAAGATGCGCCTGGCGGACTTTGTCGACGAGCTGGCGCGCTATCGCCGGGGCCTGCTGCGGTGCGACCCGGCCATCGCCGGGCTGCGCATTTCCGGCGCCTACCCCGTCAGTGACACGCAACGCACGTTGAACATGCTGGCGCAGACCTACCCGATTCTGGTCAGCGGCCACCTGGGCGACTACTGGGTGTCCCTTTCCCCCGCCTGAGCCGGAAAAAATATGCCGGCAAAAAAAATCATCGCGCGGGTGATACTTTTTTTCGCCTCGACTGGCAAAGAAGGGAATAACCATTTTTTTCGTCCATAGGGTCATCCATCCATGCTCGTTGCGCGGCCCCGGCGTCCGGATCGTCTGACCAAGCCCGTCTTTCGCAGTGTGCTGCTCGGCCTGGTCCTGGTCGCGGACAGCGGATCGTTCGCCGTGGCGGCCCCGCCGGCCCGGCTGGATACGGTCACGGCTCGCACCTACGAGATCGCCCCGGGCCCGCTCGGCCCGGCATTGTCGAGTTTTGCCGCGCAGGCCGGGGTGGCCCTGTCGTTCCAGCCGGCAATCACCGAAGGCTTGCTCAGCCCCGGTCTGTCCGGCACGTATTCGACCCGGCAAGCCCTCAGCCGCTTGCTGGCCGACAGTGGCGTGGACATGGTCGAACGCGACGATGGCAGCTACACCCTGGTGCTGCGCCAGGTGGCATTGCCGCCCATCAACGTCGACGGCGTCGGCAAACCCGCCGACAACCTGCCGCCGACCTACCCCGGCGGCCAGCTCGCTCGCGGCGCACGCCTTGGCCTGCTGGGCAACCGGGATGCAATGGACGCGCCCTTCAGCATCAGCAGCTACACCTCGACCCTGGCCAGGGACCAGCAAGCGGTCACCGTGGGCGATGTGCTCGAACGGGATTCGTCGGTGCGTTCCACAGGGCAGGCAGGCGGGATCGTCGACTCGTTCTTCATCCGCGGCTTCCCGGTGGGGGAAGGCAACCTCGGTGAACTGGCCTTCGACGGGGTCTACGGCGTCGCATCCAACTACCGGGTGTTCGCCGACTACGCCGAACGGATCGAGCTGGTCAAGGGCCCGGGCGCCCTGCTCTACGGCATGTCGCCCAACAGCGCGGTCGGTGGGGTGATCAATGTGGTGCCCAAGCGGCCGCTCGATGAAGACCTGACCCGCTTCACCAGCCGCTACGCAATGAATTCGCAACTCGGCGGCCACCTCGACATCAGCCGCCGGTTCGGCGAGGAACGCCGGTTCGGAATCCGGCTCAACAGCAGCCTCCAGCAAGGGGACACCGCCATCGACCATCAATCCCGGGAACTGGGAATCGGCGCCCTCTCGCTGGACTACCAGGGTGAACGCCTGCGGACCACGCTGGACCTGATCGACCAGCGCGAGCAACTCGACGCCGCCTCGCGGCCCTTCCTGATCGCGCCCGGCGTGCAGGTACCGTCGGCCGCCAACGGGCGTACCAGCGTCAGCCAGGATTGGGGGCGATCCAGGACCCGGGACAAATCCGCGCTATGGGGCGGCGAGTACGACCTCAGCGAGGCGCTGACAGTGTTCGCCCACGCCGGTGGCGGCCAGTCGACGGTGGAACGCCTGTCCGACCAGACCCCGACCATCATCAATGCCGCCGGCGATACCTCATCGGTCCCGGGCTATTACCAATTCGAAGTCCAGCGCTACACCGTCGACGGCGGCGTGCGGCTGGGCTTCGACACCGGGCCGGTCAGCCACAGCACCGTCCTGCAGGCGAGCCGTTACCGCGATGAACTGTCCCGGGGCATCAATTCCGGTGCGCCGCTGCTGTCGAACATCTACCACCCCATCGACCGGCCCAAGCCGTCGATCGCCGAGCCGAGCACGCCGAAGATCTCCGCAAGCGAACTGTCGGGCGTCGCGCTCGCCGACACCCTGTCGGTACTCGACGGGCGCCTGCAACTGACCGCCGGCCTGCGTCGACAGACCATCGAGTCGCACAACTACAACGCCACGGGGGCGGTGACCGGCGCCTATGACCAGGCCCGAAACACGCCGCTGTTCGGCGTCGTCGCCAAGCCCTGGGAGCATGTCGCGCTCTACTACAACTACGTCGAAGGCTTGAGCAAGGGCGACATCGCACCGTCCGCCGCCGCGAACGCCGGCGAGGTCTTTTCGCCCTACGTTTCCCGGCAGCAGGAAGTCGGGATCAAGCTCGACTACGACAGCTTCATGGCCACGCTGGCGCTGTTCCAGATCAAGAAGCCCAGCGGTGAACTCGCCGCCGGGGTGTTCTCGGTCCAGGGCGAACAACGCAATCGCGGCATCGAGCTGAACCTGGCGGGCGAGATCGCCCGGGGCACGCGGCTGTTGGCCGGTACCACCGTGCTGGATGGCCAACTGACCCGAAGCCGCGTCGCCGCCAACCGTGGCAACAGGCCGGTGGGCGTTCCGCGCGTCCAGGCCAACCTCTGGGCGGAGTGGGACACCCCGGGCCTCGAAGGCCTGACGCTGACCGGCGGCGCGATCTACACCAGTCGCCAATACGTCGACCAGGCCAACACCCAGGCGCTGGATGCCTGGACCCGTTTCGATGTCGGTGCCCGCTACACCACGCGCATTGCGCAACGCCCGACCACCCTGCGGGCCACCGTGCAGAACGTGTTCGACCGCGAGTACTGGTCGGGGGTCGCGTCCTATGGCGCGTTTTCCCAGGGGGCGCCACGCACCCTGCTGTTGTCTGCCACCGTTGATTTCTGAAACTTCCGGTCCGCGGCGACGACATCTGTCGTTGTCCGGCCTGGCTCCTGCAAAGGCGTACACCATGGTTACCGTTTTTCGCCGTACCCGAACGCTCGCCGCGTTACTGTTCACCGGGCTGTTGGGCCTGTCGTTGTACTCACTGGCACCGCGCCAGGCGCTGGCCGCCGAGCCGGATCCCGCACTGGGCACCGTGACCGACCTGCTAGGGCGCAAGGTCAAGGTCCACCTGCCGGTCAGGCGGGTGATCCTGGGCGAAGGCCGCCAGTTGTACCTGGTCGCGGCACTGGACACCGAGAACCCCCTCGAACGCATCGTGGGCTGGCGCAAGGACCTGATCCAGTCCGACCCGGACACCTACGGCGCCTACCTGCGCCAGTTTCCCGCGATCGCCCGGATCCCCACCTTCGGCGGCTTCGAGGATGGCACCTTCGACATCGAACAGGCCATTTCCCAGCACCCGGACGTGATCATCCTCAACGTCGAAGCCCAGCACGCCACCGAAGACGCCCGCTACATCGAGAAGCTCGATGCGCTGGGCATCCCCGTGGTCTACGTCGATTTTCGCAATAACCCGATGCAGAACACCGAGCCCACCATGCGCCTGTTCGGCCAGCTGTTCGGCAAGCAGGCACGCGCCGAGGCCTTCATCGATTTTCGCAACCAGCAGATCCGGCGCGTGACGGATGTCATCGAGGCCCGCCGCCCTGCCCGTCCCAACGTCTTCATCGAGCGCATCGGCGGCTACACCGATGACTGCTGCCTGAGCTTCGGCAACGAGAACTTCGGCCTGTTCGTCGAGATGGCCGGTGGCAACAACATTGCCAAGGGCATCATCCCCACCACCTTCGGCCAGTTGAACGCCGAGCAGGTGATCGTCGCCAACCCCGACCAGGTGGTGGTCACCAGCGCCAACTGGGAAGCCTTCGCCCCGGGCGGCCACTGGGTCGGCGTCGGCCCTGGCGCGGACATGGCCGAGGCCCGGCGCAAACTGGCGTGGTACACCCAACGCCCGGCGTACGCGGGCATCAAGGCCCAGGACAGCCAAGCGTTCCACGCCATCTGGCACCAGTTCTACAACAGCCCGTACCAGTTCGTGGCGATCCAGCAACTGGCGAAGTGGTTCCATCCGCAGCTGTTTGCCGACCTGGACCCGGATGCCGCCTTCCGCGAACTGCATGAGCGGTTCCTGCCGGTGCCCTACGAGCCGGGTTACTTCGTCAGCCTGGACAAGCCGAGGGCCCAGCCATGAACTCGATGAACGAACCCCTGGTGGTGCAACGGCAAACCTACCGGCGCCTGGTGCTGCGCAAGCGCCTGATCCTCGGCGCGCTGGTGGTGTTGCTGATGGGCAGCGTCCTGCTGGACCTGGCCCTCGGGCCGGCACGCTATAGCCTCGAAGAAGTGCTCGGCGCCCTGCTGTCGCCCGCCCAGGCGCCCGCGCAGGTGCGGGTGGTCATGTGGGACATTCGCCTGCCAGTGGCCTTGATGGCCGTGGCGGTGGGCGCGGCATTGTCCCTGGCCGGCGCGCAGATGCAGACGATCCTCAACAACCCCCTCGCCAGCCCGTTCACCCTGGGCATCTCCGCTGCCGCCGGGTTTGGCGCAGCCTTGGGGCTGGCGTTTGGCGTCGCGCTGTTTCCCCTGGCGGCGCAGTACATGGTGCCGCTGAACGCCTTCATCATGGCGATGCTCTCGGCCCTGCTGATCCACTTCATGAGCATGCGGCGCGGGGTCACCGCCGAAACCATCGTGCTGCTGGGCATCGCCCTGGTCTTCACCTTCAATGCCCTGCTGGCGCTGGTGCAGTTTTTCGCCACCGAGCAGGCGGTGGCTGCCGTGGTGTTCTGGACGATGGGCAGCCTGACCAAGGCCACCTGGCCCAAGCTGGGGGTCATCTGCCTGGTGATCCTCATCACCCTGCCGATCTTCGCCAAGCGTGCCTGGGCCCTGACCGCCCTGCGCCTGGGCGATGACAAGGCCGCGAGCTTCGGCATCAATGTGCGCAGCCTGCGCTTTCAGACGCTGATCATGGTCAGCCTGCTCGCCTCGTTTCCCGTGGCCTTCGTCGGCACCATCGGCTTCATCGGCCTGGTGGGACCGCACATCGCGCGGATGCTGATCGGCGAGGACCAGCGGTTCTTCCTGCCGGCGTCCTTGCTCACCGGCGCGTTGATCCTGTCCGCCAGTTCGGTGGTCAGCAAGACCCTGATTCCCGGCGCGATCTTTCCCATCGGCGTGGTCACCTCGCTGATCGGCGTGCCGTTCTTCATATCTCTGATCCTGGGCGGGAAGAAAAACACATGGTGAAGATCCAGCTGGACAACCTCGGCGCCCGCTACGGCCAGCGCACCATCATCGAAGGGGTGACCACTGCAACCTTCGTCGGCGGCCAGGTGGTGGCGGTGGTCGGGCCGAACGCGGCGGGCAAATCCACCTTGTTCAAGCGGATGGCCGGCTTGATCGAGGGCCCCGGCCAGGTGCTGCTGCAGGACTCGAAAAAAGGCCCGCAGGGCATCAGCTACATGCCCCAGGGCCTGAATGCCAGCGCCCGCCTGACGGTGTACGAATCGGTGCTGCTGGCGCGCAAGCAACTGACGCCCGGCTGGGTCGTCCACGACGATGAGCTGCGCCTGGTAGACGACATCCTCGCGGCGCTGGGCATCACCGAATTGTCCTTTCGCAACCTCGGCGAGCTCAGCGGTGGGCAGCAGCAATTGGTGTCGATTGCCCAGACCCTGGTGCGCGAGCCGGAAATCCTGTTGATGGATGAACCCACCAGTGCCCTGGACATGCACCGGCAAGTCCAGGTGCTGAAGTTCATGCGCGACCTGGCCCGCCAGCGCGAGGTCATCGTGTTCATCGCCATCCACGACCTCGGCCAGGCGCTGCGCTTTGCCGACCAGGTGCTGGTCATCGCCGACGGCACCACCCAGGGCAGCGGCCCGAGCCACGAGGTGATCACCGAGTCGATGCTGCGCCAGGTCTACAAGGTGCAGGCGCGGATCGAGCCGTGCAGCCGCGGCGAGCACCATATCCTCATCGACGACATCGTTTGATGCCGGGCCCGGGGCGCTCGTCCCGGGCCACTTTCACTGGATCCTCTCCATCAGCGCCCCCTGCTCGTCGGCGACACCCTGCAACAGCTCGACCACCCAATCGATGAACACCCGCACCCGCGGCGACAATTGCCGATGGGGCGGGTACACCGCAGAGATCGGCCACAGCGGCACCGGGTGTTCGCCCAACACCTGGACCAGCGTTCCCTCGGCCAACTGCCGCTGGACGTGGTAGCGCGGCACCTGGATCAGGCCGAACCCGGCCTCGCACGCCGCGACGTAGGCATCCGCGTTGTTGACGGTCAGCTCACCGGGCAACTGCATCTCGTGCACCTGCCCCGCCACTTCGAACTCGAACGGGAAGAAGCGTCCATGACCGGAGGCGAACCGGATAGCCTGGTGGTTCGCCAGGTCATCCGGCGCCTGGGGCACGCCTGCACGGGCCAGGTAGCCGGGGCTGGCACAGGTCAGTTGTGGCAGGCGCACGATGGGCCGCGCCACCAGGCCCTGGTCGACGATCTTGCCCGCACGGATCGCACAATCCACGCCCTCGCGTTGCAGATGGACTTGCCAGTCATGGAAACCGATGTCCAGTTGCAACTGCGGGTAGCGCCGGTAGAACGCCGGCAACCGCGGCACGATCCAGGCGCAGCCAAAGGCGATGGGCATGTCCACGCGCAACAGGCCGCGCGGCTGGCTGCGCTGTACCGACAACGAGCTCTCCAGGTCGTCGAGGTCGTCCAGCAACTGGCCGCAGCGCTGGTAGTAGGCCTCGCCGTCGAGCGTCGCGCGCACCTGCCGGGTCGTGCGATGCAGCAATTGCACACCGAGGTGCGCTTCCAACTGCTGGATCAACAAGCTGACGGTGGCCCGGGGCAGCTTGAGGTCGTCGGCCGCCTTGCCGAACCCGCCCAGTTCGACGATGCGCCGGAACACTTGCATGGCCTGAAGTCGGTCCATTACTGGCCTCACTGTTTAGAAATCACGAACAGTTAAACCAATAATCACGGATTTATCCACATGATCGTTTACTGGACACTGAACCCCTCATTCAACCCCCAGGAACCTTCATCATGAAAACCCGCCAACTCGGCCACCACGGCCCTTACGTCTCCGCCATCGGCCTCGGCTGCATGGGCATGTCCGATTTCTACACCACGGGCGTGGATGAACAGGAGGCCATCGCCACCCTTCACCGCGCCGTCGAACTGGGCGTGACCCTGTTCGACACGGCCGACATGTATGGGCCGCACACCAACGAAGCGCTGCTCGGGCGCGTGCTGCGAGGCAAGCGCGACGGCATCTACCTGGCCAGCAAGTTCGGCCTGGTGCGCAGCAGCGATCCCCATGCCCGTGGCGTCAACGGCCGTCCCGACTACATCCGCCAAGCCATCGACGGCAGCCTCCAGCGCCTGCAAACGGATTACCTGGACCTTTACTACCAACATCGCATCGACCCGCAGGTGCCGGTCGAGGAATCCGTCGGCGCCATGGCCGAGCTGGTCAAGGCCGGCAAGGTCCGTCACATCGGCCTGTCCGAGGCCAGCGCCGAGACCATCCAGCGCGCCCACGCCGTGCACCCGCTGGCGGCCGTACAGAGCGAATATTCGCTGTGGTCTCGGGAGCCGGAGCGCAATGGCGTGCTCCAGATTTGCCAGCGCCTGGGCATCGCCTTCGTCGCCTACAGCCCGCTGGGCCGGGGCTTCTTGACCGGCGCCCTGAAGTCGGCCCAGGACTTCGCCGCCGATGACTATCGCCGCAGCAATCCACGCTTCCAGGCGGACAATTTCAACCACAACCTGGCCTTGGTGGAGCGCGTCAAGGCATTGGCCGCGGATAAAGGCATCAGTGCCGCGCAACTGGCCCTGGCCTGGGTCCTGGCCCAGGGCGAGCAGGTGATCCCGATTCCCGGGACCAAGCAGCGCAAGTACCTGGACAGCAACGTGGCGGCAACTGCCGTGGCCTTGAGCGCTGGCGAGCTGGCGCAACTGGACGGAATTTTCGCCGCCGAAGGCGCGGTGGCGGGCGACCGCTATGCGGCCCACACCATGGCGTTGCTCGACGGTTGACCGGGCAGCCCCGCCGCCAGGCTCAAGCCGCTGCCAACTCCGCCGATAACCCTATGAGCGATGGGTGATAACACCCGGGCCTGGTCGCATGTCGTTTGCAAGAAGTCGATCACGCCCTTGCCACGGGGCCAGTGATGCGCTGAAGTGAACGGCATTGCAGGCCTGACCAGGCTTTGCGGGTTATATAGGGTAATGATCGATGCTTTCTGCGCTTGACCGCCTGCTGTGTGGAGTCCTGATGGCCTTGGCTGCGAACGCTGGCGCGGCCGAGGCCCCGCTGCGCATCGTCACCGAGGAACTGCCGCCCTACAACATGACCGAAAATGGTCGGATGACGGGCATGAGCACCGAGGTGGTCCAGGCGGTCCTCAAGGAGGTCGGCATGGACGCGCCGATCCATCCCATGCCCTGGGCCCGCGCCTATGAACTGGCGCTCAATGAACGCAATGTGCTGATCTACTCCATCGTCCGCACGCCTGCGCGCGAACACCTGTTCCAGTGGGTCGGCGCGATTGCCCCGACCCAGTGGTACATCTACTCGCTGGCCGACCGTCCGGTAAAGCTCGACTCGCTGGCCGACGCCCATGGTCACCAGATCGCCACGGTCAACCAGGATGTCGGCGAGCAGTACCTGGTCTCCCAGGGTTTTCGCATCGGCGAGGAATTGCAGTCGAGCACCAAGTACGAACACAACTACCGCAAGCTCAAGGTCGACCACGTGGAGCTGTGGATTTCCAATGAACTCAATGCCCTGTACCTGACCCGCCAGAACGGCGAGGACCCGGACAAGGTGCTGATCCGCTCGCTGGCGCTGCCCGAGCTGTCCAGTGCGGACGGCCTCAGCATGGCGTTCAGCCGCCAGACACCGGTCGAGACGGTCGAGAAGTTCCGCGCCGGCCTGGAAAAGATTCGTCGCAACGGTGTATACGATGCCATCGCTCGCAAATGGTTATGACATGACCGGCAACTTCAAGGCCGCGTCCACCGCGCAACCGCGTACCGGGGCATTCAGTTCCCTGGGGCGACGCCTGGTGCTCGCGACCCTGTTGTTCAGCCTGGTCTTTACCCTGGCGATGGTCACCTGGCGCACCTGGCTGGCCTGGGAAAACAACCTGGCGGAGATGAATTCGGAGCTGGTCCTGATCGACCAGGTGTTCCAGAACACCCTGGCCCACGCCATCTGGGAAATGGACCGTGAATCCCTCGACCAGCAGATCACCAGCGTCGCCAGCGCCGCACCGGTGGGACGGGTGGTCCTGAACATCGTGCGCCCGGGCCAGCCGCCGGAAGTCATCGACCTCAATCGATACGCCGTCGAGCCCTCCGGCGCCGCGCCGGTGCTGCATCGCCAGCTCGTCGCCCAGCCCTACGCCGGGGCGCACGAAAAGGTCGGCGAGTTGACCATCGAAGGCGACAACCGCCTGCTTTGGCAACGTCTCTGGGACGAGGCCCGCAGTATCGTCATCACCCAGGTCATCCAGTCGCTGCTGCTGGCCGGATTGGTCATGACCATGTTCAACCGCCTGGTGACCGTGCACGTGGTGCATATCGCCCGCCACCTGGGGGAAGTCGCGCCGCAGACCCTCAAGCGCCACCTGCGGTTGCAGCGGGCGGCGCACCGCCAGGACGAGCTGAGCCTGCTCGAATCCCAGGTGAACGAGCTCCAGGACAATCTCCACGCCCACCTGGAGCGCCAGCGTTCCGATGAACTGGCCATCGCCGCCAGCCGTGACCAGTTGGCCCAGCTGGTCGAGGCGCGCACGGCAGAGCTCAAGGCGGCCAACCAGGCGCTCGAAGCCCTGTCGCGTCACGACGCCCTGACGGGCCTGGCCAACCGACGCTATTTCGACGAACTCAAGAACATCGAATTCCGTCGCGCCGTCCGCCACAAGACGCCGCTGGCCGTGCTGATGTGCGACGTCGACTTCTTCAAGATCTACAACGACACCTACGGGCACATGCAAGGCGACCAGTGCTTGAAGCAGATCGCCGAAACCCTGCGCAGCGTCTTCGGGCGCTCGGGCGAGCTGACCGCGCGCCTGGGCGGCGAAGAGTTCGTCGTGGTGCTGCCCAACGTCGACGCCAGGCAGGCCAGCGAAGCCGCCCAACGGCTGCGCGCTGCCCTGGCCGAGCGCGAACTGCCCCACAGCGGCTCCAGCGTGTCGCGCTTCGTCACCCTGAGCATCGGCATCGCCGAACTGGACCCGGACACCATGGACCATTTCGACCAGTTGCTACAACGCGCCGACCAAGCGCTGTACCGAGCCAAACACCAGGGACGCGATTGCGTCGCTGTTTAAACCACGCGGCCAACGAGGTCTGTATGCCTAACCGCCTGACGCTCTGCTCATGCCTGTTTCTCGCCCTCTTCGGCTTGAAAAGCCAGGCGGCCATCGAAGTCGTGACCGAAGACTCGCTGTACGCCTACCTGCGCGAAGACAAGGTGGCCGGGCCCGGCACGCAGATCGCCGAAGAAACCCTCAAGGGCGCGGCGCTCGGCGACTACAGCGTACTGCTCTACCCGTGGGCCCGGGCCTACGAAAAAGCCCTGCACGAACCCAATGTGCTGATTTTCCCCCTGGACCGCACGCCGGCCCGCGAGCAGTCGTTCAAATGGGTCGGCGAGATCCTGCGGGTGCCGAGCAAGCTCTACAAACTGCGCGGGGACGACAGCATCGTCGTCAAGGCGCTCGACGAGGCCAAGCAGTACAGCATCGGGGTGGTGCGCAACGACGCCAAGCAGATCTACCTGCAACAACGCGGTTTTACCCGGCTGGTGGTGTCGGCGGACAATCACGACAACTTCCAGAAACTGCTGAATCATCAGATCCAGTTGTTGCCGATGCCAGAGAACACCGCGCGCCTGATGAGCCAGGGCGCCAGGATCGACTTCAACACCCTGGAAGAGGTCTACACCCTCGACGAACAACCCCACCGGGTCTACCTGGCCTTCAGCCTGAGCACCCCGGACGATATCGTCGCCAAGGCCCAGCGTGCCTTCGAGCAACTCAAGTCGTCGGGCGAGGTGGCGCGAATCATGGGCGAAAAGCGGTAAGCTCTCGGGACCGGCACGCCCGGCGTGCCAATCACCCAGGAGGTTCGTCCCTATGAGCAAAGCGTCCTATGTTCCGCCGAGAGTCTGGACTCATGAAGCACCGTCCGGGGGCCAGTTCGCCAGCATCAACCGCCCTGTCGCCGGGCCGACCCACGAAAAGACCCTGCCGACGGGCAAGCAGCCGCTGCAGCTTTACTCCCTGGCCACGCCCAATGGCGTCAAGGTCACCATCTTGCTCGAGGAACTGCTAGCGCTTGGGCACGCGGGAGCCGAGTACGACGCCTGGCTGATCCGCATTGGCGAGGGCGACCAGTTCTCCAGCGGGTTCGTCGAGATCAACCCCAACTCGAAGATCCCGGCGTTGCTCGACCGCAGCGTGGAGCCGCCGATCCGCGTGTTCGAATCCGGTTCGATCCTGCTGTACCTGGCGGAAAAATTCGGCGCCTTCCTGCCCACCGACCCGGCCGGCCGCACCGAGACGCTGAACTGGCTGTTCTGGCAGATGGGCGCGGCCCCCTACCTGGGTGGCGGCTTCGGCCACTTCTACGCCTATGCGCCGGAAAAACTCGAGTACCCGATCAATCGCTTCACCATGGAAGCCAAGCGCCAACTCGACGTGCTCGACCGCCGCCTGGGTGAAAGCCCTTACCTGGCCGGCAAGCACTACACCATCGCCGACATCGCGGTCTGGCCCTGGTACGGCCAACTGGTGCGCAACAACGTCTATTCGGCCGCCGAGTTCCTCGACGCCCAGCGCTACACCCACGTGCAACGCTGGGCCGAAGACATCGCCAACCGCCCCGCGGTCATCCGTGGCCAGCGTGTCAACCGGACCTGGGGCGATGAAGCCAGCCAGGTGCCGGAGCGGCACCAGGCCGGGGATCTGGACTGAAGGCGCGGCGGGCTATTTGTACGAGTCCCCTGCCGATGCCGGACCGGTCTGGTTCGCCAGGGCAAACACACACTCTTCCAGATAGGGCCTGACGTCCGCCCATTTCTTGCCGTCGGCGATGAACCCTCGCAGTTTCTTGCCGGCGTCCACCACGTCAGGCTCATGGCTCATCAGCATGAGCCGGGCCACGGAGCTGGCGTCTGCGGCCTTGTGCTTGGCGTGGTCCTGCCTGGCGTAGGAATGAAACGCCTCGATCCGCGCCAGGACCGCCTGGGTACCGCCCATGCACTTGTCGCCGAGGATTTCTTCCCGACGCTGTACGTGGCCACCGGCAAAACTGTCCTCGACGAGGTGAAGCAGGCTACCCATCGCGACCTGGTCCACGTTCGCACGCAGCCAGGGTCGGCCGACGGCAAACAGGTCCTGTACGGTCTGCCCGTTATTGAAATGCTGGTCCCAACCGTCGATCCGGATATCTTTCAAATAGGTATTGATGGGATAGGTGCCATCCGCGACACCCCAGGCGAACTCGGCCCACATCATGATCTGCCGCTTGGTTTTCTCCGCCGGGTCGCCCTCCTGGGAGGCCATGGCATGCAGGAACTGCAGGTCACCGAAATGCGAGCGAGCGATGTAGTTGCCCGTGCCCATGAACGCCATCGGGTCCACCGCGCTCTTGGCTTCCGCGGCCTCGAACAGGTTCACCCAGCAGCGGGTCTGGGTAATGAAACCCACCGAATAGCGTCCATCGCAGCCTTTGGTCTTGGCGTCTTCGGCACTGGGCATGAACACCGGGTCATCGTTCCAGCGGACACCGGCAATGATGTACGCGCCGGCATCCTCGAGATCGGGGTTGTTGCAGTACGGCCAATCCCCGTCGCACCCATAGATCTTCTGTGTCAGGGCCTCATGGGCGGAGTCACCGAAGCTGTGCAACGCGAAACTCATCAACGGGACCGCCGCCTTATAGGCCACCCCGTACTTCCTGGCCATCTCGCGCTCGGCCTCCGTGCCGTTCGGTGAGAGCTGGAACGCCCCGGCCTGGCCGATGCAGCTCAACAAAACGCCCCAGGCGACTCCCACCACGGTTTTATGTTTATTCATGGACAGTCTCTGCAAAGGCGATGACCAGCAAACGCCTGGCCCGTCGCGATGAAATCGATGAAGTCATCAGGTAAATGGCCAGAGGCCATCGCCGAAGCATAGCGGCTGCCGCCGGGTCGTCCAGGCGGGGGAATGGTGATTTTCCAGGGTAGTCATGCCGGTCGATCCGCAGGGGATCGGTCGAGCCTGCGGCGGCGACTCGAAGTTCGACCCGCAGCCGCACAGGCCACTAGGCGACCTTGAAGCGACTCACCAGTTGCTGCTGATACTCCGCCAGGCGCGCCAGCTCCTGGCTGGTGATCGCGGTCTGCTCGGCACCGGCGCTGACCTGGATCACAAGGTTATTGATCTCGTTGACATTGCGATTGATGTCTTCGGAGACTGCGCTCTGTTCTTCCGCGGCCGAGGCGATCTGGATGTTGCGGTCGCTGATGGTCGCCACGCCCTCGGCGATTTCCACCAGCAACGCGCCCGCCCGCTCGACCTTGCTGGCGCCGTCCTGGGCCTTGCCCAATGTCTGTTGCATGGACAGCGCCGCCCGGTCCGAGCCAGCCTGCAAGTTGCTGATCATCTGCTGGATGCTGCCGGTGGACTCCTGGGTCTTTTGCGCCAGGGTCCGCACTTCGGACGCGACCACCGCGAAACCGCGACCATGATCGCCCGCCCGCGCCGCCTCGATCGCCGCGTTGAGGGCCAACAGGTTGGTCTGCTCGGCGATACCGCGAATCACATCCAGCACCGAGGAAATGGCATCGCTTTCTTCCTTGAGGTGCCCGATGATCGTCGCGGTCTCTTCGGCCTGGCCGGACAACTGGCGGATCAGCCCGATGGTGCTTTCGATCTCGACGCGGCCCTGGGCCGTGCTGAGATTGACCTGTTGCGACATCTGCGCCGCATCGTTGGTGCTTTGCGCCACCTCGCGCACCGTCGCGCTCATCTGGTTGATCGCGGTGGCGACCAGTTCGGTGCCCTGGCGTTGTTGCTCGACACTCTCGCTGGTCTGGACCGTCACCGTGGAAGACTCTTGCGCCGCCGTCGCCACCTGCACCGTGGCGTTGCCGATTTCCTGCACCACCCCGCTGATTTCCCGGGCCATGCGGTTGAGGTTGCGCGAGATCTGGCCGAATTCGTCCTGGCCTTCATGAATGGCCCTGGCTGTAAGATCACGCCCGGCCAGATCATTGAGGACCTGGTTCACATCGCGCACCGCCAGGTCGATCATGCGGATGATCAGGTACGACAGCACCGCCACCGCCAGCAACGCCACGATGACCGCGCCGATGGTCAGCCACAGGGCGCGACGGGCGCCGTCACGCTCATCCATGGCCAAACGGCTGACGCCCTGGCCGAGGGCGTCTTCCACCTGGCCCATGAGGTCGATCCGCTGGGTCGAGGTCTCGAACCAGGCTTGCGGCTTGATGCCCAGGGGCTGGCCCAGTGGCACTTCGAAAGCCAGGCGCTGCAACCGCGCCACGTCGAGCGCCGCAGGCTTGTGCATCTGGTCGTCGAACTGCTGGAGCAAGGCAGGTTGGGCCTTGCGACGAAAAGCGTCCGAATAGGCGGTAAACTCACCCAAGTTGCGGCTGAACCGGGCTAGGAGTTCTTCATCGAAACGGTCTTGGGCGAACACCAGGCCGAGCACGACGCGCTCTCGCCCGGCCCGCTCTTTCATCTCGATAAATTGATTGAGCGCACCGAGCGCATGAACAATGGTCGCGTTATTGATCGTCGCTTCCAGAGAGTGGGTATAACCGATCAAAGTTTGAATGATGTCGGTGTAACGCACGCCCGATTCAGTACTGCTTATACCCAACTTATCAACTTGTGCGCGAAGCGTGGACAACGTTTCCAATACGCGCCTGACCTGGGCAAGTTGGCCGTTTTCCGACACGGGCAGTTCACCAACCAGGACGACCGCAGTGTCCGCCTCCTGGCGCATCCGGGCCAACCGGTCGCCCATGGATTTGCCGCCGCTGCCAAGGAAGACCCCGCTGGCGCCCCGCTCGCGCTGGAGGGTAGTGATGAGCTGGCTGAGTTTCTGGGCGGTGGCGCTGGCGGTCACCGTCGCGTCCATGTCCCGCAGGGTCCTGTAGTTATCGCCGACAAAGATACCGGCCAGCGTCAGGAAACCTAATAAGGGTAATAAAAGAATCAACAGAAGTTTCAGACGTAGCGGTGCATTCCTGAGCATATTCGTTCAAGCCTCGTTCCATACTCGATTAGTTGGCGCGCGACATTGTTGTAGAGAGGTTTTTTTATACACGCTGATCCTGGGTCGATATTAACTCAATATCACTTTGCCATCACCTCAAATATCCTGCCATACGGCGCTTATTCCGGCGCCCAGTGCCGAATTTGAACTTGTCTTGATCCAGGTCAACAACTCGTCACTTAGTTGCGCAATGAGTGTTGGGGCACCGACATACCTTGTGTTGGGAACACTCACACCAAGGCATACCCGAACCCTACCCGTGTCTGATACCGGACACGGTGGCGCTGCATGCAGACTCGATGTCCCAGGCAATTCATCGGAGAAGCAATCATGACGACGCATCAGCAACACCCGGCCCAATCCACTGCAACATCGCTGCAAATGAACGCCCCCACAGACAGCCCCGCTCACTGGCACGAAGAGCTGGTGCCATCGCGCTATGCATTGCGGATCGGTGAGATCGATGTGCTGGTGGTCAGCGACGGGGTATTGCCGTTGCCCACCACGACGATGTCCACCAATGCCGACCCGGCCGCCCGCGCGGCCTGGTTCAAGGAGATGTTCCTCGGGCCGGACGCGTTCGACTGGGCCCTGAATGTGCTGGTGGTGCGCAGCGGCGAGCAGACGATATTGGTGGATGCCGGGCTGGGCGGGCAATTTCCCGGCTTTCCCCGCGCCGGGCAGTTTCCCAAGCGCCTGGCGGCCGCCGGTATCGACCTGGGCTCGGTGACGGACGTGGTGATTACCCACATGCACATGGACCACATTGGCGGGCTGCTGGTGGACGAGGTGAAGCACCGCCTGCGTCCGGACGTACGCATCCACGTCGCGGCCACGGAAGTCGAGTTCTGGGCGGCGCCGGATTTCTCCCGCACGTCCATGCCGTCGCCGGTACCGGACGTCCTGCGGGAAACCGCCAAGCAGTTCATGGAGCAGTTCCACGGCAAGCTGCGCACCTTCGACCAGCAACACCAGGTGGCGCCGGGGGTGGTCGTCAAGCTGACCGGCGGCCATACGCCGGGGCACAGCGTGGTGCAGGTGAGCTCGGGCAATGAACGCCTGACATTCGCCGGTGATGCGCTGTTCCCGGTCGCCTTCGACCATCCCGACTGGCACAACGGCTTCGAGCATGACCCCGAGGAAGCGGTGCGTGTGCGCGTACGCCTCATGCAAGAAGCCGCGGCGTCCGGTGAGCTGCTGGTCGCCACCCACCTGCCGTTCCCTTCCGTGGGACGGGTGGCGGTCGATGGCGATGCCTTTCGCTGGGTAGCGGCCTTCTGGGACTACTGATCGCCAGCCGGCCTGCTCAAACGGCGCCTGTGGAGCGGGCTTGCTCGCGAAAGCGGTGGTTCAGCGTGCAGCGATGTCGCCTGTGCCGGCGTCTTCGCGGGCAAGCCCGCTCCCACAGGGGATTTGTGCTGGACCGCAGGTTTGTGAGCAACCGAGATCCAGTGTGGGAGCGGGCTTGCTCGCGATGGCGGTGGATCAGCTTGCAGCGATGTTGCCTGTGCCTAAGCCTTCGCGGGCAGGCCCGCTCCCACAGGGATTTGTGTTGGGCCGCAGCTTGATGGAGACCCGCGATCCAGTGTGGGAGCGAGCCTGCTCGCGAAAGCGGTGGGTCAGTTTGCAGCGATGTTGCCTGTGCCGGCGTCTTCGCGGGCAAGCCCGCTCCCACAGGGGATTTGTGCTGGGCTGGGGTTTGGTGGACACCCGAGATCCACTGTGGGAGCGAGCCTGCTCGCGAAAGCGGTGGGTCAGTTTGCAGCGATGTTGCCTGTGCCTAAGCCTTCGCGGGCAGGCCCGCTCCCACGGGGGTTGTGTTGGGCCGCAGCTTAGTGGACACCCGAGATCCAGTGTGGGAGCGGGCTTGCTCGCGATGGCGGTGGGTCAGCTTGCAGCCATGTTGCCTGTGCCTAAGCCTTCGCGGGCAGGCCCGCTCCCACAGGGGATTTGTGCTGTGCCGGGGTTTGGTGGACACCCGAGATCCACTGTGGGAGCGGGCTTGCTCGCGATGGCGGTGGGTCAGCTTGCATCGATGTCGCCTGTGCCGGCGTCTTCGCGGGCAAGCCCGCTCCCACAGGGATTTGTGTTTGGCCGCAGCTTAGTGGACAACCGAGATCCACTGTGGGAGCGAGCTTGCTCGCGAAGAGGCCCGCGCCCCCGCCCGGAACGACCGTCAGTCCTGCGCCCGCGAGATCCCTCTGAACTTCCATCCGGCTTCACGCCTCTGCCCTTTACCATCACGTTATCAGCGAGGCAGGACGTCATGAGAGCACTCACTTACCACGGCGCGCACAGCGTCAAGGTCGACACGGTCCCGGATCCGGTCCTGGTGGACAGCGACGACATCATTTTGCGGGTCACGGCGACGGCCATCTGTGGTTCGGACCTGCACCTCTATCGCGGCAAGATCCCCACGGTCGAACACGGCGATATCTTCGGCCACGAGTTCATGGGCATCGTCGAGGAGGCAGGATCCGCCGTCACGGCCGTGCAGCCCGGCGACCGCGTGGTGATCCCGTTCGTGATCGCCTGCGGCAGCTGTTTCTTCTGCCAGATGGACCTGTTCGCCGCCTGCGAGACCACCAACACCGGGCGTGGCGCGATCCTGAACAAGAAGTCCATTCCACCAGGGGCGGCGCTGTTCGGTTTCAGCCATTTGTATGGCGGCGTACCCGGCGGCCAGGCCGAATACGTGCGGGTGCCGAAGGCCAATACCGGGCCTTTCAAGGTGCCGGGCACGCTCTCCGACGAAAAAGTCCTGTTCCTTTCGGACATCTTGCCCACCGCATTCCAAGCCGTCACCAACACGGGCATCGGCAACGGCTCCAGCATCGCGATCTATGGCGCCGGGCCGGTCGGGCTGTTGAGTGCGGCGTGCGCGAGGATGTTGGGCGCCGAGCAGATCTTCATGGTCGATCACCACCCTTATCGGCTGGCCTATGCACAGCGCACCTACGGGGTGATCCCCATCAACTTCGATGAAGACGATGACCCCGCCGACACGATCATCCGCCAGACCAAGGGCATGCGCGGGGTCGATGGCGTGGTGGACGCGGTGGGCTTCGAAGCCAAGGGCAGCACCACCGAAACCGTGCTCGCCACGCTGAAGCTCGAAGGCAGCAGCGGCAAGGCCCTGCGCCAATGCATTGCCGCCGTCCGCCGCGGTGGCGTGGTGAGTGTGCCGGGGGTGTATTCCGGCTTCATCCACGGTTTCCTGTTTGGCGATGCGTTCGACAAGGGGCTGACCTTCAAGATGGGCCAGACCCACGTCCAGCGTTACCTGCCCGAGTTGCTCGAACACATCGAGACCGGCCGCCTGGCGCCCGAGGTCATCATCAGCCACCGGATGTCCCTGGAACAGGCCGCCGAGGGCTACAAGATCTTCGACAAGAAACAGGAGGATTGCCGCAAGGTCATCCTGACCCCGGGCGACGCGGGGATCGCGCTGCCGGAAGGTGACGGCCCGGCGCTGGCGCTGGGCTAGTGTCCTGTCTCGATCACGGGCAGGACAGGATAATTCCTGCCCGTGATCGGGTTGAAGGCGGGTGGCTCATTCAGCCTGTGATTCGCCCTCTCGGGCCTTGGCCGCCTTCGCCCCATACTTGTCCAGTAACTTCAACGTCACCCCGTTGGTCCAGCCGAAGCCGTCCTGCAGCGCGTACTCACCGCCGCCACCGCCCTGCCCCTGTCCGGATACGTCATATTTCTCCACCAGCTTGTCCTCCTTGCGGTACAGCTGCTGGACCTGCTGGAGAAACCGCTGGCCGATCTGCGCTGCGAGATCGCCTTGCCGGTAGCGGTCCAGCCCCTCCACCGCCACCCATTGCAAGGGCGCCCAGCCGTTCGGTTCGTCCCATTGTTGGCCGTTGCTGACCTGGGTCGTGGCGATGCCGCCAGGTCGCAGCAGGCCGCCACGCACCGCGTCGGCGGTGCGCCGGGCATGCTCCTGGGAGGCCAGGCCGGTGTACAACGGGAACAGCGCCGCAGCCGTCAGGTCCGGGCGTTGTCGACCGAGCTGCCAGTCGTAATCGACGTAATAACCGCCATCGGCCTTCCACAAGTGGCGCTCGATGGCGCGCTGGCGCTGGTCGGCGCGCTGGCCGTAGGCCTGGACGCACGGCGCGTTGCCAACGGTTTCGCAGCCCTTGGCGATGGTGCGCTCCAGGTGATACATCAGGCTGTTCAAGTCCACCGGTACGATGGCGGTGGTGCGTATGGTCTCCAGGCGCTTGCCATCGCCCAGCCAGCGCGAGCTGAAGTCCCAGCCGCTCTCGGCACCGGCGCGCAAATCACGCCAGACCTCCTGCCGCGTCCTGTCCGGCGCCTGGGCGGCGGTCTTGATGTCTTGCAACCAGGACTCCTGGCGCGGCGTCGCACTGGCGTCCCAGTAGCGATTGAGCACGCTGCCATCGACCAGCTTGACGACGTGCCGGGTGGCGCCGCCGGGCTTGAGCGTCGGCGCGCCTTCCATCCAGTAGGCGTATTCGCGTTGCAGCTGGGGCAGATAGCGGCCGTAGGCCTGGTCCCCTTCGAGGCGGGCCTGCAATTCCACCATGTAGGCGAAGAACGGCGGCTGCGAGCGGCTCAGGTAATAGGTGCGATTGCCGTTGGGGACATGACCGTAGGTGTCGATCATGTAGGCGAAGTTGTCGGTCATCTGCCGGACCCGGGCCTTCTCGCCGCTTTGCTCCAGGCCCAGCATGGTGAAATACGAGTCCCAGTAATACATCTCGCGAAAACGCCCGCCCGGCACGACGTAGGGCTGCGGCAACGGCAACAGGCTGCTGTACTGCGGCACCTCGCGGTATGTGCGGCTCAACACCGGCCAGAGCGCATTGATGTGCGCGTCGATGGGGGCGCCGGGCTTCGGCGGCGGGCTTTGCGCTTCGCCGGATTCGATGAAGTTGTCCTGGACGAACGCCTTCAGGTCGAAACCGTCTTCGTCCTGCCGGGCCAGATAATCGGCGCGGATCTGCCCAGGATCACGCTTGGGCAGCGCATCGACGAAGTGCTTCTGGTCGGTGAAGAGTCCCTGGCGCTGCACCGCTTCGAACAACTCCGGGTACGCTTGGTCGGGGGCAACGGGGGTGCGGTCCTTGGCGTCTTGATAGCTCCATGTCGCGGGCGGTTGACTTGAACAGGCCGCGCACAACAACGCGGCGAAAGACAGGCTGGTGAAATCCATAGGTCGCATAGGCAGCTCCATCGTGGTGTCGTTCCTGACACAGGAATGACCCGATAGACGGGCCCGGGTTCATTAAAATGACCCTGGCCCCGACCAGCTTCAGGCGCTCTGTTCCTGCTCCAACCGCTTGAGCAAGGCCTCGGCGACGGCCTCTGAGGACGCCGGATTCTGACCCGTGATCAGGTGCCCGTCCTCGACCACGTAGCTGGCCCAGTCCGCCGCCTTGGAATAATCGCCGCCCTTGGCCTTGAGCATGTCCTCCACCAGGAACGGCACCACCTGGGTGAGCCCCACCGCCTCTTCTTCGGAGTTGGTGAACCCGGTGACCTTCTTGCCCTTGACCAGCGGTTGGCCGTCGGGGGCGACAACGTCCTTGAACACCCCGGGCGCATGGCAAACGGCAGCGACGGGCTTGTTCGCGGCATACATCGCCTCGATCAGGATCTTCGAATCCCGGTCCTCGGCCAGGTCCCAGAGCGGTCCATGGCCGCCGGGATAGAACACGGCGTCGAAGTCATAAGGGTCCACTTCGCCCAGCAGCACGGTGTTGGCCAACGCGGCCTGGGCCTCGGTGTCCGTGCGAAAGCGCCGGGTGGCGTCGGTCTGGGCGTCTTCTTCATTGCTCTTGGGGTCCAGCGGCGGCTGCCCGCCCTGGGGAGAGGCCAGCGTAACGCTCGCCCCGGCGTCGACGAACACATAGTAGGGCGCGGCGAACTCCTCCAGCCAAAAACCGGTTTTCTTGCCGGTGTCGCCCAACTGATCGTGAGATGTAAGGACCATTAGAATGTTCATCTGCACCGCTCCTCCAGGAATGAAAGGCAGGACACGATCGCCCTGCCTTAGGTTCAGAGGCCACGCCGGGCCAGACGTTCACCGGTCGTGCTGGTATTCGACGGTACGTGTCGGCGCCACGGGCTGGTCTCCGGCAGGGTCAACAATAAGCCGAAAGCCAGCGCCGCAATGGCGGCGAGCGTCAGGAACGCCGCGCTGTAGCCCGCCCCTTGCACCACGAAACCGGCCAGGCTGTTGCTCAGCGCGGCGCCAAGGCCGAAAACGGTCGACAGCACGCCAAGGCTGACGTTGAACCGCCCGGTCCCCTGGGTCAGATCCTTGACCACCAGCGGGAACAGCGCGCCGAACAGCCCGGCGCCGATGCCATCGAGCAGTTGCACCGCCACCAGCCAGTAGGGATCGTCCGACAGCACATACAGCACGCCACGAATCGGCAGGATCAGGAAACCGGCCAGCAGCAATGGCTTGCGCCCCCAGGCATCGGCCTTGACGCCCACCAGCCAGGCCATGGGCACCATGACCAGTTGCGCCGCGACAATGCAGGCCGACGTCAGCGGCGTGGCCAGGTGGGCGTTGGCCTGGGCGAGCTTCTGGCTGACCAGCGGGAGCATCGCCGCATTGGCCAGGTGGAACAGCGCGCAGCACACGGCGAACAGCAGCAAGGTGCGGTTGTCCAGCAGGATACGCAACGCCGAGGGCGTCTCGTCCGTGACCGCCTGGCCGGTCTCCAGGCCCCGTGCCACCTCATGGTCGATGGCCTCGGCGGACACGCAACTGACCGCGAGGATGCTGGCCACTGCCATCGCCGCCATCAGGTAGAACACCGCGATGGGACCGAACAGCCAGGCGAACCCTCCGGCCAACAGCGCGGCACAGGCGTTGCCGGCGTGATTGAAGGTTTCGTTGCGCCCGGTGCGCCGGGTAAAGGCCTTCGCCCCGGTGATGCCCAGGGAGATGGCCGCGATGGCCGGGGCGAACACCGACGCCGCCACGGCGCTGAGCGCCTGGGTCAACGCCACCAGCCCAAACGACGACGTGAACGGCAGCACCAGGCACCCCAGCGTCACCAGCAGGGCAGCGGCGGCCACCACCGCGCGCTTGCTGCGAACCCGGTCGATCAAGGCACCGGCGGGCCCCTGGGTGACGAGCCCGGCGATGGCCGCCACGGTCATCACCAGGCCAATGCTGGAAGGTTGCCATTGATGCACGGCCAACAGGTAGATCGCCAGGTAAGGCCCCAACCCGTCGCGGACATCGGCGAGGAAGAAATTCAGGCTATCCAGGGACAGGTTGTTGCGACGATCCAGGTTTCGATCCACGTAGGCCTCGGCAAGGGCATTGGCCCGAAGGTGATTGACGTCCATGCTGCTGGGGGATGCTCGCTATCGCTTACAGGCCGCAGGTTCACGGTCGAATCTAGCACGTCATCGCGAACAGGCTCGCTCCGAAAAGAGCGGGTGGGCCCCTTCATCGAAACCCATGTGGGCGCGAGCCTGCTCGCGATGACGGCGGCCCAGCCAACATCGATGCCAACCTATCCCCCGTTCCCCACCATCGCCCACAGCGACGCCCCGACCCCGGTGATACTTTCGCCAGCGATCAACCCCGCCGCCGCGGTGATGGCGAACCGCTCCGTGAGGCTCGGCCAGCGGCAACTCACCAGCCAGGTGAGCACGGCACCGAACGCCATCATCAGCGACACCGATGCCGGCAGGACAAAGGCCAGGCCCAGGGCCGCCGTGCTGGGCAGCCGCCGGGCCTGGCGCTCAGGCAACAGGCTGTCGAGCACGCCCAGCAGCGCGCCGGCCAGCCCGCCGAGGAAGATCGCCCAGCGGATGCTCGGCGACAAGGAATCCAGGCCATGGGTCAAGGTTTGCGCCACGGCTTTCCAGGTGGCGACCGCCGGGGCCGGCCATTCTTCGGTGAGCAGCATGGCTTGCGGGTCCGGGATCAACGCCAGGTAGGCCAATACCCCAACGATGCTGCCGACGAAAATCCCCAGCGTCTGGGCGATCAGTTGCTTGCGCGGCGTCGCGCCAATCGCCCGGCCCACCTTGAAATCGTTCATCAGGTCGGTGCACTGCCCGGCGGAGCCGCCGGCGGTATTGGCGCTCATCAGGTTGATCGGCACCTGGCCCGGGGCGACGATACCGAAGCTCAGCTGTGACAGCTGCCCGATGGCGCCGATGGGCGGGATGCCCGTGGCGCCCACCACCCGGGCAGCCACGGCGGCCAGGCAGATGGCCAGGGGAATGGTCAGCAAGGCCATCCACAGGTTGATGCCGAACAACAGCGCTTGCAGGCTCACCACCAAGGCAATCGCCAGGGCGAAACCGGCGGCGGGCCCTCCCTTGGGCACACGCCAGATGGCCCCGCCGCCGGCCCGGGTGGACGCGTGCAACGACCACAGGCGAATCGCCAGGGACGCCAGCGTCGAACAGACCATCAGGCTCACGCCCGGCCACAACAACCACTCCACCAGCGCCGCGAACTGTGGGCTGCTGCTGCCCGGGGCCAACTGCACCAGGCCCTGCCCGAGCAGCCACGGCGCCAACCCGCCCCAGGCCAGCAAGGCACCCAGCAACAGGCTCAGGCCGACGCGGATACCGATGATCCCGCCAAAGCCCAGCAACAGCAGCGAAGGGTCGGCGGTGAACGTCAGGCGCTCCAGCTGGCTTGTCGGCGCCCAGCGCGCAATGGCCCAGACGAAGGTGTCCACCCACTTCGCCAGGCCGGACACCAGCGCGGCGCCAAGCAGCACCTTCAAGCGCGTCGCCGCTTCCTGGCCGTGGTTGTAGATGTGCAGCAGGGTTTCCAGGGTCGCCACCCCCTCGGGGAACTTCAGCGCCTTGTCGTTGAGCAACGACGGCCGCAGGTACCAGGCAATCCAGATCCCCAGGAAGCTCACCGAGAAGACCCAGGCCACCATCGGCAGGGCGTCCAATTGCTGCCCGGTCAGCAAGGTGTAGGCCGGAATGGGGGCCACCAACCCACCGGAAATGATCGAGGCCGCGGCAGACGCCACGGTCTGGTTGATGTTGCTTTCATGCAGCGTCCACGGCTCCCCGCCACCGGCGCGCCGGGCCAGGCCTTGCCAGACGCCGTAGCCGATCAGCAAGGCGATGATCGACATGTTGAACGACCAGCCGATCTTCAACCCGGCGTACACATTGGAAGGCGTCAACAGGATCCCGAGCACGATCCCGGTGGTGACCGCCCGCAGGCTGAGCTCGCGTTGCACAGGGCTGTCCAGGGGATTCGGTGGCGAGGTGCAGGGCATGCGAATTCCTTATCGGCAGTGAGACAGCGCGAACACTCGACGCGACGACTAAACAAGTGAGCGCTGCCTGCGCGGAAGGTTCATATGCCGCCGCCACGCTCGCTCCCACAGGGAAAGCGCAGTGGTTCAAGAACAGTAACAACAACACCGCTGCCGGATTATCAGCGATGCGTAATCCAGGCCATCGAACAACGAACTAAGCGGACAGGGGCGCCTTCAAATCCACGCCCAATGCCTGGGCGAAAGCCTTGACCAACGGACTGCGCACCGTGTTATGCCGCAGGATCAGATTGAAGGGTGTGACAAAGTTGATCAGGTCCGGGCGCAACGCTCGAAATTGTCCCTGGGCGACCAGGTTCGCCGCGTAATGCTGGGGCAGGTAACCCACGAACCGACCCGTCTTGATCAATAGCGCCACGGCTTCCACCTGGGTCGCCGAGGGCGAGAGACTGTCGTAGTGGGTGAAGCTCGGTTTGTCGCGATGAATCGCATAGCGGTGGTTGATGCACGGGTGTTCCTTGAGCGCCGGGAGGTCAAGTTGCGCTTGCGGCACATCGAACAACGGATGTCCGATCGCGCAGTAAAGCTGTGAGCGTTCCTCGTAGAGCGGGTAATAATCGAACTCTTCGCGTTTCTGGTAGACCGGCACGATTCCCGCCACCAGTCGCCCCTCGACGACACCGCGTTCCACTTCATCCAACTGAGCGGCCTGAAGTTGAAACCTTACTTTCGGCGACTCCTCACTCATCCTTCTAATGGCTGCAACTAACGGCGACTGTTCATCGGTAATCGTATTATCAATAACCCCCACGCCAAGATCGCCAATAAGTTCATTCTGGGCCGAACTAAGCCGATCTCGAAAGTTATCCACCGAGGCAAATAGATCAATCGACGCCTGATACACCAGGCGCCCTTCTTCGGTCAGGTGAAAACCCTCGCGACCGCGGGTGCACAAGCGCATGCCGATCCGAATCTCAAGGTCCGAAATCTGTTTGCTGATGGCGGCCAGGCCCACGTTCAGCTCGTTCTGGGCGGCACTGAAGCCCCCGGCCTCGACCACCGCCTTGAACACCTTGAGCAGTTTGAAGTCCAGGCCGCTGAGCGCCAACGGCGCCCTGTGCGGCGGTCTTGGCGGCGGGTTTCCGGAATTGGAAAGTGGGGTTTCCATAATGCTTATTTACCTCTGTCGCCGTTTTCAACACGCTGTGCCCAACAACAAAAATAACGCTGGCTAATAAATAATGAACACAGAAAACCTGGCTTGGCAACCGCTAATAAATTCCGCACCCGAGTGCCAACTCGCTGAATCTGCGCCATTAAAAGCTGACACTTCGATCAGCGCTCTCCACTTCGCAACTGCGCTTGTCCCCTGCCCTTGAATAACGATTAAGCCGAGCTCCGCCGGGTCGATTTCTATCGTCCAGGCCATGCGCCGGCGAGGCAGCCCTATCAAGTTCGCTTTACCGACGAGGAAAACAACAATGTCCCAAACCACTGACCGTCTCTGGGGTGCCCGTTTCAAGAGCGGCCCATCCGAAGCCCTGGCGGCGCTCTCTCGTTGCCCCGAGCGCTATTTTCGCCTCACCCCCTACGACCTCGCGGGGTCCAAGGCCCATGCCCGGGAGCTGCAACGGGCCGGTTTGCTGAGTGAAGAAGAAACCCGGACCCTGCTCGCCGCCCTCGACCAGATCGGCGCCGACTTTCGCGCCGGCAGCATTGCCCCGACCCTGGATGACGAAGACGTGCACACCTTCATCGAGCGCCTGCTGACCGAGCGCCTCGGTGCCCTGGGCGGCAAGTTGCGAGCCGGTCGTTCGCGCAACGACCAGACCGCCAATGACCTGCGCCTGTTCCTGCGTGACCACGTCCGCACCCTGGCGGTGCAGGTGCTGGGGTTGCAGCAGGCGCTGGTGGAGCAGGCCCAACAGCACGTGGAGAGTATCTGCCCGGGCTTCACCCACCTGCAGCAGGCGCAACCGATCGTCTTCGCCCACCACCTGCTGGCCCATGCCCAATCGATGCTGCGTGACGTCCAGCGCCTGGTGGACTGGGACGCACGCACCTCGCTGTCGCCCCTCGGCGCGGCGGCGATGGCCGGCTCCGCCATCGCCCGCATGCCCCAGCAATCGGCCAAGGAAATGGGCTACAGCGGCGTGTGCGAAAACTCCATCGACGCCGTCGCCAGCCGTGACCACGTGGCCGAATTCCTGTTTATCGCCAGCATGCTCGGAATCAACATTTCCCGCCTGGCCGAAGAATTTTGCCTCTGGTCGTCGCGGCAATTTCGCTGGGTCACGCTGGATGATGCCTACGCCACCGGCAGCTCGATCATGCCGCAGAAGAAGAACCCGGACATTGCCGAACTGGCGCGTGGCAAGGCCGGTCGCCTGATCGGCAACTTGACCGGCCTGCTGTCGACCCTCAAGTCCCTGCCCCTGTCCTACAACCGCGACTTGAGCGAAGACAAGCACGGCGTACTCGACAGCGTCGACACCCTGTTGCTGGTGTTGCCCGCCATGGCCGGCATGGTCGCCACCATGCACGTGAATGTCGAAGAACTCCGGCGCCAGGCGCCGCTGGGCTTCACCCTCGCCACGGAAGTGGCCGACTGGCTGGCCGTGCGCGGCGTGCCGTTCAAGGAAGCCCACGAAATCACCGGCGCATTGGTCAAGGCCTGTGAGGAACACGACATCGAGCTGTGGGAAGCCTCTCCGGCGTTACTGGCGGAGATCGACCCGCGCCTGACACCCCAGGTGCGCGACAGCCTGACGCTGGAAGCGGCGATTGCCGCCCGCAGCGGCTGGGGCGGTACCGCGCCGCAACAGGTGCGCGAGCAGATCGGCCGGCTGAAGACCGCCCTCGCCGCGCAGCAGGCGTGGACCGAAAACTACCAGGGTTTCCGCCTCTGACCGAAGCAGGAGCGGGCTGGCTCGCTCCTGCCAGGATTGTGCTTGACCTGAAACACCAGCATTTGGAGAACCAACATGAGCCAGACACAGGCAGAGCGACTCCAGGCGGAGCGCAAACTGGCGGAAAACCAGTTCGACATCACCCAGTACCAGCACGTCCCCCGGCGTTACTACGGTCGCATCTTCTTCGCCTCCGTGATCGTCATCGCCTTGCTGGGCCTGGTGCGCGCCTTCGCCGAAGGCAAGATCGAATGGTCCTACATCGGCCAGTTCATTACCTCGCAAGCGATCCTGTGGGGCTTGTTCAACACCATCGTCATGGCGGTGCTGGCCATGGCGCTGGGCATCGTGTTCGGGGTGATCACCGCCATCATGCGCATGTCGGCCAACCCGATCCTGCGCTACGTGGCACTGACCTACACCTGGCTGTTCCGCGGCACGCCGTTGATCCTGCAACTGCTGCTGTGGTTCAACCTGGCGCTGATTTTCCCCACTGTCGGCATCCCCGGGCTCTTCGAGCTGGACACCGTGAGCCTGATGACGCCATTCGTGGCCGCCCTGCTCGGCTTGAGCATCAACCAGGGCGCCTACACCGCCGAAGTGGTGCGCGCCGGCCTGCTGTCGGTGGACACCGGCCAGTACGAAGCCGCCAAGTCGATCGGCATGCCACGCTTGCAGGCACTGCGCCGGATCATCCTGCCGCAGGCCATGCGGATCATCATTCCGCCCGTGGGCAACGAGTTCATCGGCATGGTGAAGATGACCTCGCTGGCCAGTGTCATCCAATACTCGGAACTGCTCTACAACGCCCAGAACATCTACTACGCCAACGCCCGGGTCATGGAGCTGCTGATCGTCGCCGGTATCTGGTACCTGGTCGCGGTCACCGTCCTGTCCTTCGGCCAGAGCCGCCTGGAGCGTCGTTTCGCTCGCGGCGCCGGCAAGCGTTCCTGAGGAATCCGCCATGAGAAGCATCGTCAAGGCCGTGAGCCTGAACAAATACTACGACCAGTACCACGCGCTCAAGGACATCAATATCGAAGTCGAGCAAGGTGAGGTGCTGTGCATCATCGGCCCGTCCGGCTCGGGCAAGAGCACCTTGCTGCGCTGCGTCAACCAACTGGAAAAGATCGACAAGGGCGGCCTCTGGGTCGACGGCGAGCTGGTGGGTTACCGCGTGGTCGGCAACAAGCTGCACGAACTCAACGAAACGCAGATTGCCCGCCAGCGCCTGGCCACGGGCATGGTGTTCCAGCGGTTCAACCTGTTCCCGCACATGACCGTGCTGCAGAACATCACCGAAGGCCCCTGCCAGGTGCTCAAGCGCTCGCCCAAGGAAGCCCACGAAGAGGCCCTGGAGTTGCTGGCCCGCGTCGGCCTGGCCGACAAGCGCAACAGCTACCCGATCGAACTGTCGGGCGGCCAGCAGCAACGGGTGGCGATCGCCCGCGCCCTGGCCATGCGCCCCAAGCTGATGCTGTTCGATGAACCCACTTCGGCACTCGACCCGGAACTGGTCGGTGAGGTGCTGTCGGTGATGCGCAACCTGGCGCAGACCGGCATGACCATGATCGTCGTCACCCATGAACTGGGCTTCGCTCGCGAAGTGTCCAACCGCATGGTGTTCATGGACGGCGGGCAGATCGTGGAGGCTGGAAGCCCCGAAGAAATACTAATAAGTCCGCAAAACCCACGCACCCAAAGCTTCATTTCTGCCGTTCGAACCTAAGCGCCGGTTGGCGCCACAACACTCATAAGAGAACGACCATGAAGAACTTCGTTATTCCAGCAGTACTCGCCGGCCTGATGGCTTCCAGCGCCGGCTTCGCCGCGCCATTGCCCGCCAGCATCAAGGACAAGGGCGAGCTCGTTGTCGCGATCATGCCCAACTACCCGCCGATGGATTTCAAGGACCCGGCCACCAATACCCTGACGGGCCTGGACTACGACCTGGGCAATGCCCTGGCCGAACGCCTGGGGGTGAAGATCAAGTGGCAGGAAACCGGCTTCGAACAGATGATCAATGCGCTGACCACCGACCGCGTGGACATGGTGTTGTCCGGCATGACCGACACCGCCGAGCGCCAGGCCAGCGTGACCTTCGTCGACTACTTCACCAGCGGCCCGCAGTTCTACACCTTGCAGAAAAACAAGGACACCAACGAGATCACCGACCTGTGCAGCAAGAAAGTCGGCACCAGCCGTCGCACGACCTTCCCGGCGGAAATCGCCGAGTTCAGCAAGGCCCACTGCGAGGCCGCCGGCAAGCCGGCCATCGTGGTCATCGGCACCGAAGGCTCGGCGGACGCCCGCGCGCAATTGCGCCAGAGCCGTATCGACGCCGCGATGCAAGGCAGCGAAACCTTGTCCTACCTGAAGACCCAGGAAAAAGACATGTACAAGACCGTCGGCCAGCCGATCTCCGTCCAGTTCTCCGGCATGGGCCTGAGCAAGAAGAAACCCGGGCTGAGCGAAGCGGTGAAGGACGCCTTGCAAAGCATGATCGACGACGGCAGCTACCAAGCCATCCTGAAGAAATGGGACCTGGAGATCGGCGCCATCAAGACGGTGACCATCAACGCCGGCAAATAGACGCGACGCCCCGTGGCAGTCGGCCCGCCGCTTTCGCGAGCGGGCTCGCTCCCACCGGTTCTGAAGCGCCTGCAAAACCCTGCCCCCACCCAAGGCCCGGGGTGGGCGCGAGCCTGCTCGCGAAGACGGCTGCCCAGTCGACAGGGGCAGGCTGATCCAACGCCTTCGTGAGCAGACTCGCTCCACAACGGACCCTGCGGGGGTGACTCATCAACGGTTGGAGCGCAACGATGCCTGCCTCATCCCGACCCACCTGGCCTACGCCCTACAAGGCCTGCCTGGCCCTGGCCTTCGACCTCGACGGCCCGACCGGCGACGCCATGCTCGACGGCTCGATCTGGCGCAAGCCCGAGTATTTCGGTTTCGGTGGCTACGGCCCGTTCCGCGCGCTGCCGCGCCTGCTTGACCTGCTCGACGCGTTCCGGATCCCGACGACGTTCTTCGTCCCGGCCTGGGTCGTGGAGAATTGGCCCAGGCAGTGCCAGGCGATTGTCGAGCGCGGGCACGAGGTGGCGTACCACGGCTACCAACACGAATCCTTCTACGCCCTGACGCTGGACCAGCAAAAGGACGTGATGCAGCGCTCCCGCGAGGTGTTCCACCAGCACCTGAACATCCGCGCCGAAGGCTTTCGCACCCCCTCCGGCGACTGGCGCGCCGAGACCCCGGCCATGTTGGTGGAGGCTGGAGTCCGCTACTCCAGCAGCATGCGCGGCGATGACCGGCCCTACCTGGTCAACGTCCCGGGTTTCGACACGCCGCTGGTGGAGATCCCCGGCCGCTGGGAAATGGACGACTATGCCTCCCTCGCCTACACCCGCGCGCCAAACTTTCCTTCCGGGCTGGACCGCACCGCCAGCTACGCGCTGACCCTGGACAACTGGTGCCGCGAATACGACGGCGCCATGGCCGAAGGCTTGTGCCTGACCACCCTGTTCCACCCCAAGATCATCGGCAAGCCGGGACGCATCCTCTTGCTGGAAAAACTCTTCGAACACATGCGCCAGCGTGACGACGTGTGGTTCGCCACCTGCCGCGACGTCGCCCGGTGGTGGCTCAAGGAGCATCACCATGGTTGATTCCAGTGTCTGGCCCGATGGCTACCGCTGCGCAGTGGTCGTGACCGTCGACTACAACGACATCCACGGCATCCTCACCCAGGCGCCCGAAGTCGCCGGGCGGGACAAGACCCTGTCGGTCTGGCGCTACGGCAGCCAGCGCGGCGTGGAGCGGCTGCTCGGTCTGCTGGCGGAATTGGGGATCGCCAGCACCTGGTGCATTCCCGGGATTGTCGCCGAGCAGAACCCCGGGCATGTCCAGGCGATCCAGGCCGGCGGCCATGAAATCGCCTGCGCCGGCTATCGCCATCAGGACTACGACAGACTTTCCCTGGCCGAGCAAAGCGCCGACATCGGCAACGGCTGCGACGCCCTCGCCGCGCTGACCGGCCAGCGCCCGGTGGGGTTCCGGATCCCGGCGGGCAATGGCGCGCCAGGCTTCAGCGAAGCGTTGCGCGCCCTGGGCATCCGCTGGTCTTCGTCGTGGCGCGGCGATGACCTGCCCTTCGCGCACCCCACGGCACCGGAGGTGATCGAGCTGCCGCTGCACTACGAGTTGGAAGACGAACCGTATTTCGCCTTCAACCTCAGCCCCGCGGTGCCGCCGGCGCAATCGCGGATTGCCGCCTACAGCCACACCTTGGGCAACCTGCAGATGGACTTTGCCGGTTTCCATCGGTTCGGACTCTGCTACGTACTGCGCCTGCACCCGGAAGTCATCGCCACGCCGGGTCGCATCGGCGTGTTGCGCGAGTTGCTGGAAGGCATCCAGCAGCATCCGGACGCCTGGATCGCCACGGCGGGCGAAGTCGCCCGATGGTGGGCCGATTCCCGGGTGCCGTTGCCGCAGGATCACCCGGCGGCAGTGTACGAACGCCATTACCGGGACTACGGGGTATGAGCGCCGTCCATCCCGCCCACGGCACGGCCATGGAGCGCCTGGCTCGGTTCTGCGTCGAGACCCGTTTCGAGGACCTGCCGCCGGCCCTGGTGGCACAGGCCAAGCGGCACATCCTCGACACCTTCGGTGCGAGCCTCGCCGGCGCCGGCAGCGAGGTGGCGCGCCAGGCCCGGTCGGTGTTCGCCGGCGACACCGGCCACACGCAAGTGTGGGGCACCGATTGGCGCGTCGGCACCGCTCAAGCGGCGCTGCTCAACGGCATTGCCGCCCATGCCCTGGAACTGGATGACACCGGAGGCTGCGATCATTCCGGCGCCGTCGTGCTACCGGCGGCGATGGCGGCGGTGTCGATGGCCGGACGCGCGGTGAACGGGCAAGCATTCATCGCTGCCGTCATCATCGGCTACGACATCGGCCGGCGCGTGCTGGAAGCCTGTGGCGGTTACTCGGCGCACAACGGCGCTGGCTGGCATTCCACGGCCACCTGCGGGGTGTTTGGCGCCGCGGCCGCCAGCGCACGGATCCTGGGCCTGGATGCCGCGCAAACCCTGTCGGCCCTGGGTATCGCCGGCAGTTTCAGCGGCGGGCTCTGGGCGTTCATCCATGACGGTTCCCAGAGCAAGAAGCTCCACAGCGGTCGTGCGGCCGAAGGTGGCCTGCTGGCCGCGCGGTTCGCCCAGCGAGGCATCAGCGGGCCAAGCCAGTTGTTCGACGACGTCTGGGGCGGTTTTCTCAAGACCCTGGCTGCCGAAACCGCCGTGCCCGAGGCGCTGGATCAAGACCTCGGCCAGGTCTGGAAACTCGCCCGCTGCTCGATCAAGCCTTACGCCGCTTGCCGTGGCACGCATTCGGCAATCGATGCGCTGGGCCTGCTGCTGACGCACTTGCAGATTGGCGCCGAGCAGGTCGAGGACGTCCAGGTCTCCCTGTGCGGGTTGCTCCAGGACATGTGTGGCGGCCAAGGGGTCGCCAGCCTGGCAGCGGCACAGATGAGCTTGCGCTACGCCCTCGCCGCGCGACTGGTGCTGGGCCATTGTCGGCTGGACGCCTACGACGATGCCCGGCGCAGCGATCCGCGCATCGCCCGGTGGCTGTCGCGGATACGGCTGGACGTGGACCCGCTGCTGTCCGAGGATGGCGAGCCGGTCGTGACGGTGCGGACCCTGGACGGCCGACAGGCGAGCCTGTGCGTCGACGTCCCGTTGGGCGCGCCCGGCAACCCGCTGAGCGATGAGGCCCTGGAGGAGAAGTTCTTAAGCCTGGCCGCACGGACGATAGCGCCACGCCAAGCGCAGGCGCTGCTGGCGCAGGTGCAAAGGTTGGAGACGCTGGAATCGGTGGCGGCGCTGGAACGGTGCCTGGCATGACCTGGCGAACGACATGGATGCCCTCGAACATCATCGAAACCTGAATAAGGACATTTGCCTCACCGTGGCCACTTACTCCCTCGTCATTCGCCGGTTGATGATCTGCTCGCTGACCATCGTCGTCAGCCGCGCCATCACCAGCCCGTTGCTCACATTGTTCCTGAGCAACAAACTCGGCCTCGATCAACAGGACGTCGGCCTGCTGCTGGGCATCGCGGTGTTCATTGCCACTTTGCTGGCGCTGTACGGCGGCTACATCATCGACCGGTTGGAAAAACGCCGGCTGTTGATCCTCGCCATGCTCTCCAGCGCCATCGGCTTCGTCCTGCTGACCTTCGCCAACAACCTCTACCTGACCACCGCCACCCTGGTCGTCACCGAAACCGCCTCGGCGCTGTTCCTGATCGGCTCGAAGGCGATCCTCAGCGAGCACCTGCCCGTGGGCCAGCGGGCCAAGGCGTTCTCTTTGCGCTACACCCTGACCAACATTGGCTACGCCACCGGGCCGATGCTCGGCGTGGTGATCGCCGGGGTGTATCCGAGCGCGCCATTCCTGATCGCGGGCGGCATTGCCTTCCTCAGTATTTTCCTGATGAGTGGCATCGCCAAGGACGCCGTGCAGGTGCCCGCCATCGGCCAGCCCCAGAGTTTCCTGAAGACCCTGACGACCCTGAAGAACGACCGCACCTTGATCATGTTCACCTGCGGCTGCCTGTTCAACACCGTGGTCCACGGGCGATTCACCCTGTACCTGTCGCAATACCTGCTGGTGACCCAGGACGCCAAGCGCGCCCTGGAAACCATGGCCGCCCTGCTCGCCTGCAACGCCATCAGCGTGATCCTACTGCAATACCAGGTCGGCCGGTTTCTCAAGCGCGAGCAGCTGCGTTACTGGATCGCCGGCGGCACCAGCCTGTTCATCCTCGGCTTGATCGGCTTCAGCCTGGCCGATGGCTGGGTGAGCTGGTGCGTGGCGATGTTCATCTTCACCCTCGGCGAAATGATCATCTACCCGGCGGAATTTCTGTTCGTCGACACCCTGGCCCCGGAACCCCTGCGGGGCAGCTACTACGGCGCGCAGAACCTCGCGGCCCTGGGCGGCGCCCTGAGCCCGGTGATCTGCGGTTTCCTGCTGATGCACACCCCGGCGCCCACCATGTTCTACGCCCTGTGCGCCTTGACGGCGATGGGGGGATCGCTGTGCTACCTGGCCGGTCGACGGGTGGCGATCATGAGCCAGTAGGAACGGCTCGCCCTTTTCGCGAGCAGGCTCGCTCCCACACGGAACCTTAGGCGTGCGCTGGATCGGTGGCACTCGGGAAAATGTGGGAGCGAGCCTGCTCGCGAACTTGCAGGCCCACGGCTCAGCCGACCTTGCGCGCCTGCCCCAGCAACACCTGCTCCAGCACCACCTCCAACGGGTGACGCAGTTGCTTGTCCGCCAGGCGCTTCACCTGGCTGCGGCAGGAATAACCCGTCGCCAGGGCTTCGCCTTCCTTGTCCAGCTTGTCGGCCCATGACTGCTCGAAAATGGTCCGCGAGCTGTCCTGGTTGCGGACCTCATGCCCGTAGGTGCCGGACATGCCGCAGCAGCCGGTGGCCTCGGTCACCAGCTTGAGCCCCAGCTTGGCGAACACGGTTTGCCATTGGGCCGTGCTGGCGGGCACGTTGGTCTTTTCGGTGCAGTGCGCCAGCAGGCGGAACGTCCGCGCCACGGGTGCCGCCTCCTGCGCCACGGCATCCACCAGCCATTCCTGGGGCAGCAGGACGTTCGGGCACCCGTCGAGCCCCGGCACCTTCTGATATTCCTGGCGATAGACCAGGGTCATGGCCGGGTCGAGGCCCACCAAGGGCACCGCGCAGTCGGCCAGGGCCTTGAGCTGGGTGGCATTGCGGATCGCCGCCTGGTTGAAGGCACCGAGGAAACCCTGCACGTGCAACGGTTTGCCGTTGGCACTGTAGGGCGCCAGGAAAACCCGGTAGCCCAGGCGATGGGCCAACTCGATGAAAGCGCCGAGCAACGGTGTCTCGAAGTAACGGGTGAAGGCGTCCTGCACCAGCACCACGCTGCGCTCGCGTTGCGCGGGGGTCAGCTCGCGCAGCGCGGGCACGCTGGCGACGGCGACCCGGCATCGATTCAAGGTGGCCTGGAGGTTGTAGCGGCTGATCAGCGGGCTGTCGACCATGCCGACCTGGCGCGCGAGCAGCCGGCTCAGCCACTTGGAGCCCATCACCGCGTTGTACAGGCCCGGCGCGTAGGCCATGTAGGGCACGGTGAATTCCAGCGAGCCGATGAGGTAGTCCCGCAGCGGCCGTTGATAGCGGCCATGGTAGAGCTGCAGGAAACGCGAGCGGAATTCCGGCACGTTGACCTTGACCGGGCACTGCCCCGCGCAGGATTTGCAGGCCAGGCAGCCGGCCATGGCGTCGTAGACCTCGTGGGAGAAGTCCGCCGCGCCCTGGGACCGTGCGCGGTTGTTGCGCAACCGCGTCGGCAAGCCTTTGAGCCAGGATGCACCGTCGCGCGCCGCTTCCAGCACGTCGACATTGGCCGCTCCCTGCAGGCGCAGCCACTCGCGCATCAGCGATGCCCGGCCCTTGGGAGAATGCTGGCGCTCGCGGGTGGCCTTCCACGAGGGGCACATGGCGTCGTCGGGGTCGAAGTTGTAGCAGGCGCCGTTGCCATTGCAGTGCATGGCGGTGCCGTAGCTTTGCCAGACGCGCTCGTCGATCTGCCGATCCAGCTCACCGCGCAAGGTCACTTCGTTGACCTTGAGCAAGCCTTCGCTGGCTTGCGGTGGCGTGCAGATCTTGCCGGGGTTGAACTGGTTGTAGGGGTCGAACGCACCCTTGAGCGATTGCAGCGCCGGGTACAGTTCGCCAAAGAACGCCGGCACATATTCCGAGCGCAGGCCCTTGCCATGCTCGCCCCAGAGCAAGCCACCGTAGCGCTGGGTGAGCTCGGCCACGGCGTCGGAAATCGGCTTGACCAGCGCGGCCTGGGCCGGGTCCTTCATGTCCAGGGCCGGACGCACGTGCAACACGCCGGCATCGACGTGGCCGAACATGCCGTAGCTCAAGCCGTGGCTGTCCAGCAGCGCGCGGAACTCGGCGATGTAGTCGGCCAGGCGCTCCGGCGGCACCGCCGTGTCCTCGACGAACGGCTGCGGACGAACCTCGCCCTCGACGTTGCCCAGCAAACCCACCGAGCGCTTGCGCATGGCGTAGACGCGGTTCACCGCCCCGGCGCCTTCGGCCAGGGTGTGGCCCAGGCGCTCGATGGTCTTGTCGTCTTGCAGGTGGGCCACGAAGGCCGCGACGCGGGCGTTCACCTGCGCGGCATCATCGCCGCTGAATTCCACCAGGTTGATGCCCAGGGTCGGTCGCTCGGGATCCGCCGGGAAGTATTCGGCAACGCTGTGCCAGACGATGTCCTTCATCGCCAGCATCAGCACCCGGGAATCCACCGTCTCGATCGACAGCGGCTCATGGGCCAGCAGCGCGTTGGCGTCCCGCAGGGCATCCATGAAGCTGCCGTAGCGCACGTTCACCAGCACCGAGTAGTGGGGAATCGGCAGCACGTTGAGCTTGGCCTCGACCACGAAGCCCAGCGAACCTTCGGCACCGCAGAGCACGCTGTTGAGGTTGAAGCGCCCCTGTTCGTCACGCAGGTGGGCCAGGTCGTAGCCGGTCAGGCAGCGGTTGAGCTTGGGGAACACCGACTCGATCAGGTCGGCCTGGGTGTCGTGGATCTGCCGTGCGGTGCGGTACACCTCGCCGATACGCCCGGGCGCCTCGCAGGCCAGCGCCAGGTCGGCGTCGGACAGCGGCTGGCTGTGCAGGCGCTCACCACCGAGCAGCACGCTGTGCAGTTCCAGCACGTGATCGCGGGTCTTGCCGTAGGTGCAACTGCCCTGGCCGCTGGCGTCGGTGTTGATCATGCCGCCCACGGTGGCGCGGTTGGACGTGGACAGCTCCGGGGCAAAGAACAACCCGTGGGGCTTGAGCGCGGCGTTGAGCTGGTCCTTGACCACGCCCGCCTGCACCCGCACCCAGCGTTCGGCCACGTTGATTTCGAGGATGGTATTCATGTGCCGCGACAGGTCGACCACGATGCCGTCGGTGAGCGACTGGCCGTTGGTCCCGGTGCCTCCGCCCCGGGGCGTCAGCCTGATCTGGTGAAAGCGCGGCTCGGCCATCAGGCGGGCGATGCGCGCGACATCGTCGGCGTCCAGGGGGAAGACCGCGGCTTGCGGCAGGCGCTGGTAGATCGAGTTGTCGGTCGCCAGCACGGTGCGGGTGGCGTAGTCGGCGCTCAGATGGCCGCGAAAGCCGCTGGCGCGCAGGGCCTCGAGAAATTCCGGATAGCGGGCCGCAGGAGCAACGGACGGCAGTTGGGCGATCATTTAACGGCCTCTTGGGGGAGCTAATCACGTAATACTTGTCGCCGGCGCATGAATAGGTCAGGCTCGGACCAGCATTTCAGCATGTTCCCTCAGGCTACGCGGCCAGACAAACGGATAATCGTGCCGCTATCGATGACTTTTCTGAATGAATTACCGTCACCTCACACCGTCCATGTCGCTGTTGCTGGCCTTTGAAGCCGCGGCCCGGCACGAAAGCTATACCCGCGCCGCCGTGGAGCTGTCGCTGACCCAAAGCGCCGTCAGCCGCCAGGTCCAGGCCCTGGAAGAGCAACTGGGGCTGGCCCTGTTTCGGCGCGAAGGCCGGCAGGTTCGGCTGACCGACGTCGGGCGCCTGTACCAGCGGGAAATGAGCGAGGCGCTCGGGCGCATTCGCAGCGCGACGTTGCAGGCGATGGCGTACCAATCCGGCAGCGGCACCTTGCGCCTGGCGACATTGCCGACGTTCGGCTCGAAATGGCTGCTGCCACGGCTACATGCGTTCTACAAGACCCATCCGGGCATCCTGGTGCACATCAACTCGCGGATCGATGCGATCGACTTCGACACCAGCGACATCGACGCCGCCATCGTCGTCGGCCAGGCCGACATGCCCGGCCTGATCAGCCATCGCCTGCACGCCGAAGAACTCACCGTGGTCATTTCCGCGCAGGCGGCCAAGGCCCATGAGACGTGGACGCCCCAGCGCATCAGCGAACAGATGCTGCTCAACGTGGCGAACAACCCCACCGTCTGGGGCGACTGGTTCAGCCATTACAACCTGCCCCACCGCATGATGCGCCTGGGCCCCAGCTTCGAGCTCACCTCTCACCTGATCCAGGCGGTGAAGGCGGACATCGGCATCGGCCTGGTGCCGCGGATCCTGGTGGCCGAGGAATTGGCCAACGCCGAATTGATCAGCCTTGACCTGCCGGTCGCCAGCCGCCGCAGCTATTACCTGACCTACCCGCCCCGCAACGAAATGCTGCCGTCGTTGCGGGCGTTCCGTGGCTGGCTGCTGGAGCAGGTCTGAAGGGCCACTGCCCTGGCGCCATGTCGCCGGCGCAGCGCTGAGAAAGAAGTGGCCCGGTCAGTCATGGATGCACTCTTACATCATGCACCGCGATTATGTTTGCACTTGTCGATTCAAGTATTGAATAAAAGATCAATAGCCGTTCTGTTTGCGGTTGACACCTTCAAGGGGCACTGATAGTTTCGCCGCACTGCCGTTTATTTCCCGCAGTGCCTAGCCAAGACTGGGATGTCTAGAATGTACTATCACCTTTCTGCTATCAGTTCCTCCCACAGCTGCCCCGACAGTTGTTCCCGGGCCATCCTGGCCATCTTCAAAAGCAATATCTGGCGTCGCTAATCCAGCGAAGACCAGCGCCTGTCTGCTGCCCGCCAGCAACATCCTGATTCTTCATCCATGAACTCGAAGGCGTTCGCGCCTTGTGCCCTGCACGTCGCCCGGCCGCAATCCGTTGCCGGCCCGGTATTGTGCGCGGCATAAATAGCGTTCGCCAAACACGTTCAGGAAATCCGTCAATTTCTATTTAAAGTGTTTATCCACTTTATATTTCCGTGGCGCTCGCTAAATGCAGTGCCTGAATCGCTGCACCTTGAAAATGGTATTAACCGTGAATAAAACATTAATTGACGTCAATGTTCTTCGTCGTGAAGAACGTCGTGCCATGGACGCACTGGGTATATATGCAAGTGCAGCGACCCAGTTGGGTCGTGAGTCTGTCTTCATTCTTGAATCGCTCTCCGGTCCGAGCCGTGATCGCCGGGCGACGATCATCGGGCTCGAGCCGCTGTTCGAGGTGTGTATCGACGAGGGCCAGGCGCAGCTGCGCGGTTGTCCCGCGCTTTGCGAGCACCTGTACACCCACCTGCAAGAGGATGGCGTACAGATCGATCGCGAGCACAAGATCCACCTGCCCGACAGCGAGGCTGCATGGAACCTGCTCCGAGCCATCCAGGCAGCCTTCCTGCCGGCGGCCAATGCGCCTTCCAGCCTGGCGTTCTTCGGCTATTTTTCCTACGACTGCGTTCGCCTGATCGAGCGGCTCCCCGACCTGGCCGAACAGACCTACGACTACCCGCTCATCGCCCTGTCGGTCTACCAGACGCTGGTGTACCTGCACAGCAACGGCATCGTCGAAACCCTGATCAACAACCACCCCCTGTGGGCGACCCGCACCGTGGAAGACTATCCCTTCCTGGCCGCCAACGCGCCGGCTGGAACACCGGACCTGCCAGCCTACCCGGAGACCTTCGAGGAAGCCCGCACGGTGTCCCCGGAGCAATTTCGCCAACGCGTCGAAGTGGCGATGGAGCACATCCGCGCCGGCGACGTCTATCAGATCCAGCTCGGCCACGAGATCCGGATTCGTTCGCAGGTCAAGCCGCTGGACGTGTACCAGCACCTGAGGCTACGCAACCCATCGCCCTACATGTACCTGGCCCACGTGGGTGGTATCGACCTGATCGGCGCCAGCCCCGAGCTGTTCGTGCGGATCAAGGACGACCTGATCGAGATGCGGCCGATTGCCGGCACCGTCGGCAAGAAACCTGGCGTCGACCCGACCGAACTGGTCCTGGAGTTGACGCGTTCGGAGAAGGAGCGTGCCGAGCACCTGATGCTCATCGACCTGTGCCGCAACGACATCGGCCGCGTCTGCCAGGCCGGCTCGCTGGAGGTCGATGAGTTCATGCTGGTGGAAGAGTATTCGCACCTCTATCACATGGTCTCGAACGTCCGTGGCCTGTTGCTCCCGGGGCTCGACGCCTACGACGTGATCAAGGCCTCGTTCCCCGCCGGCACCATGTCCGGCGCCCCCAAGGTCAGGGCGATGGAGTTGATCGAAGGCATGGAAAGCAACCGCCGGGGCATCTACGCCGGGGCCCTGGGCCTGGTGGGTTTCGACGGCAGCGTCAACACCGCGTTGTGCATTCGTTCGACGGTCTTCGACGAGGGCACCTACCACCTGCGGGCCTCCGCCGGTGTGGTCGCCGACTCGGTCCCCGAAATGGAGTGGAAGGAAACGTTGTACAAGATGGGGTCTGTGTACCGGGCGGTGACCGGCAAGGAGATCGGACTGTGAAAGTATTCCTCATCGACGCCTATGACAGCTTCGTCTTCATCATCAGCCAGTACTTGGAGCAACTGGGGCTGGAAACCCGCGTCGAGCGTCACGACGTACCGGACCTTCTCCAGCGCATCGAGGCGTTCGCGCCGGACTTCTGCGTGCTGGGCCCCGGTCCCGGGCATCCGGCCGATGTCGGCTACATCGAGGTGATCCATCACTTCAAGGGACGCCTGCCGCTACTGGGCGTCTGCCTCGGTCACCAGGCCATCGGCCTGGCCTTCGGTGCCCACGTCTGCCGCGCGCCGCACGTGATGCACGGCAAGGTGAGCCAGATCGAGAACGACGGAAAGGGCGTCTATGGCCATACCGGTGCACGTGCCATACAAGCCACTCGTTATCATTCGTTGATGGTCGGCGACGAGCAATTGCCCGACTGCCTGGAAGTCGCTTCAAGGTCCACGGACGATGGCTATGTCATGGGTGTTCGTCACCGTCACCTGCCGGTGGAAGGGGTGCAGTTTCACCCGGAGAGCATCCTGACCGAAAACGGCCTCGACCTGTTCCGCAGCTTCATCAAATGCTACGTGCGCCAGTGATCCACCAGAAGGGGCCCGCGCCCCTTCCCTTTCATGCTGCTGCTGTTTCATTCCCGCCAGAAAGAGCGACTCGTTTATGCAAGCGCAAACCCTTGAAACGCTGCCCGTTTTCCGAACTCTGTGCCACCAAGGCAGTCTCCATGCATATCGATAAACATTGAGCCGTAAAACCACATGCCAGGGTTTACACTACAACCTTTGCATGCGAGACACGCTGTGCGTGAGCAGCACTCCATGAATCGCGATGAAGATCAGTGCAGAGGGACCAGAGTTGAAACAGCTTAAACGCCTTGAGAGCGGGATTGACGGCCTCGATACGCTGTTGAAGGGAGGCCTCATCGCTGGCTCGTCCTACATCATCCAAGGGCGGCCGGGTTCGGGAAAGACCATCCTGGCAAACCAGATCGGTTTCCACCACATCGGCCATGGCGGCCGCGTGCTTTTCGCCACGTTGCTGGCCGAACCCCATGACCGGCTCTTCCAGTTTCTTTCCACGCTGAGCTTCTACAACAAGGAAGAGGTCAATCAGAACATCCAGTTCGTCAGCGCGTTCGATACGCTGGAGAACGACGGGCTGGATGAAGTGGTCAAGCTGTTGCGCCGGGAAATCAGCCGGCAGAAATCCAGCCTGCTGATCCTCGATGGCTTGCTCAATGCCCGTTCGAAAGCGGAAACGCCGCTGGACACCAAGCAGTTCATCTCCGAGCTGCAGGGCCACGCGGCATTTGCCGGCTGCACCGTACTGTTCCTGACCAGCTCCCAGCTGGACGATGGCAGCCCCGAACACACCATGGTCGATGGCGTCATCGAGATGGGCGAGGAAACCATCGCCTGCAAATCCGTGCGCCGGATAAAACTGCGCAAGACCCGTGGCAGCGGCGCGATCACCGGCCCCCATGAGTTCGAGATCACCGAGAAAGGCATCACCATCTACCCGCGGATCGAAAGTGTCCTGACCCATCCTCCGCTCAAGGACAGCGATCACATGGAGATGATCAGCTGCGGTATCCCATCCCTGGATCCCCAGATCGGCGGTGGGCTGAAGACGTCCTCGGTCACGCTGATCATGGGCCCGTCCGGTGCCGGAAAGACCTCCGTCGGTGCGCAATTCCTGGCTGGCTCCACCGCTGAGGAACCGGGCCTGTATTTTGGCTTCCACGAATCTCCGCAACGCATGCGCATGAAGGCGAAGGCCCTCGGCCACGACTTTGCCGGGATGGAAGAAGCCGGGGCGTTGCACCTGGCCTGGAACTCCGCCTCGACAGGCCTGATTGACCGCGTGGCGTACCAATTGCTCGCCATGGTCGAGCAGAAGCGCATCAAGCGCGTATTCATCGACAGCCTGGTGGCCATGGGCAGGGTCGCCGCCGACCAGACACGCGTACTCGAGGTATTGACCACCGTGCTAGGCGAGCTGCGTTCCCGCGGCGTGACGGTCATCGCGTCCTGGGAAATCCAGCGCATGTTCAGTGATCAGTTCGTCCTGGCCGTGCCAGAGCTGTCCAGCGTGATGGATAACCTGCTACTCATCCAGTTCGGGCGCAGCGGATCTGAACTTCAACGGCAACTGTCGATTCTCAAGATCAGGGACAATCCCTATGACCTCTCGCTTCTCGAGGTGGTGATGGGCAATGCCGGTATCGTCGTCAGAAAGGTCTGAATAATGCGAGTGGCAACGAGCTGGCGATCAACGCTTGTATTTCGCTCCAGGTTCCGAAGAAGGCTGTCTTGGAGCATGAGCGGAAAATGAAGACGATCCTGATTATCGATGATGAGTACTTGATCGCCGACATCCTCAGTTTTGCCCTCGAAGACGAGGGGTTCGCCGCGATTACGGCGGGCAGTGCGGTCAAGGCGCTGGAGATTCTGGAGAGAGAACGGCCAGACTTGATCATCACGGACTTCATGATGCCGGGCATGACCGGGATCGAGTTTGCCGAGTCCGTAAAACGCAAGGAACCGTTCCAGGCCATACCGATCATCCTGATGAGCGGTGCACAGGCTCATCTCGGGCTGGAGCGGGCCGACCTGTTCGCCCGTGTCGTCGCCAAGCCCTTCGATATCGACAGCATCATCTCCACCGTTAAATCCCTGGTGCCGCTGGATTGAAGCCATTACCGCCCGATACCCCCCTACACGCTGAACGGGAGCTGCCTGAACACCTGGCTTTTTCCGCCTGGGCCTGCGTCTGGGCGGCGCTCGGGGTGCAATGCCCGCCGCGAGACACGCACCAGGCGCTCATTGAGCACTACGGCGAACCGCACCGCGCCTACCACACGGACCAACATCTGGAAGAATGCCTGCGGATACGCCGATCCACCGACGCCCCCTGCCAATCCGCCGCCGAGATCGACCTCGCACTGTGGTTCCACGACGCGATCTACGCCCCCCGTCGCCACGACAACGAACTGCGCAGCGCGCAATGGCTGGACGCCGTGGCACGCGAGAGCGGCCTGGACGATGCAACGCGACGCCGGCTGCATGACCTGGTCATGGTCACGCGACACGACGGCGCCCCGGCGACGGTCGATGAAGCGGTGCTGGTGGACACTGACCTGGCCATCCTTGGCGCGTCGCCCGAACGCTTCGAGGAATACGACCAACAAGTGCGACGCGAATACCGGCACGTGCCGTGGTTCCTGTACCGCCGCAAGCGGCGCCAGATCCTGGAAGGCTTCCTGGCACGCGAGCGCCTCTATGCGACCGCGGCGTACTTCGACGCGTTCGAGCAGCAGGCCCGGACCAATCTGGCCCGGGCCATTGGCTGTCTTGGCTGAGAAGCCCGCGCTACGGGGGCTTTCCTTGCATCGATGCTCAAGAGTTGGCTCCAACCCCCGCGCCGCCTTTTACGCCTCTGTCCTTCGCTTGCTGGAACACCTGGTCACAGGTGTCCTTCAATGCCGCAGGAATCTGCGCGCCGTTCGCCGGTGCTGTCTGGATCACTTCCAGGCAGATGTAGAACAGGTCATTCACATCGTTGACCTGATCGGTAATGTGTTGAACGGCGGTCACGACAGCGCCTACCGAAGCGGAATCTATCCCGCCATTGGAGCCGGGCTTCGACTCCGTTGAAACGGCCGCTGCCACGATCTGGTCCTTGGCGTCCTTTATCTGTTTGTCATAGGCCGCGATCTTGGCTTTATAGGCCTCCTCGGCTTTCTTCTTGTCTTCAGCCGACAACGCATTGAAATCCTTTTCAGCGCCCTCTTTCAGTTTCTCGACCGCTTTGATCAGATCGTTGTTGGGCCCTACCGAACTGGCACCCGACAATGTCACGCTCGGGGTTCGAAGAACGCCTGTCAGTTGCTCGACCGCCATCAGCGCTACCGTATTTCTCTGGTTGCGGGTCAGCAACATCTGATAGGCCGGCTTGGACAGCGCGCCATTGGCATAGGCCTGGCAGATGGAAAAAAGCTGATCGCGCAGCAGCTGTATCGAATGCGTACGTAGGCCAATGTTTGCCCCACCCTCGGAATAAGCAGCCGCCAACGCTGCCACATCCTGCTTTTCGACACTCATGGACGCGGCCAGCGTCTTGAGTGCATCCGGACTCGGCTCGGGGCACATGACGTCGGTCTTGACCTTTTCGGCGCCAGTCCCCTTGGTCATTTCTGTGTAGAGTAAAAGCCTGTCTTCTGCCTCAAGGGTGCGGGAATTCTTGTAGGGGGCACAGCCAGCGACAATCGCGAGCATTATAAAAGCCAGGGAGACACACGTCGGACGCTTCATGGGGGCTCTTCCTCAAATCTGTTCGGAATGATCCAGGGAACAGCCGAATCCCTTCGAGGTGAGCGTAGTAGGCAGAAAGCCACCATGCAACGAGCGGCCATGGGTTACCTCCTACCCGCACGGCCCACCTCCCAATCACTTACTCGCGTCCCTCCAGAATCAGATTGACATCACGCCATCAGCCGCAACGTTGCGCCCTCCTTCTCCAGGCGTTGCCGATACGTCGCGGCGTCCAGCAATTGATAAGGGAAATAGAGGCCGGGCGCGGTGGGTGGTTGCCCGTCGAGGCCGAGCAGGCGCTCGAGGAGCGAGGCGACGCTGAGGCCGGTCAGCGGTGCGGTCCCCGCCGGGTGCACGAGTGCGTGGCGGGTACGTAGCGCGTTGCCCTGGCGATCCTCGCCCGCCAGTTCAATGATGATCTCGGTCGACATGGGACCGCCCCGGAGTCGGGTCGAGCTCGTGCCGATGGCGATGTTGAACTGGACATCGGGCGCCCCCGTGGCGGCGGCCAGCCCGACGACGTCGATGGACGAAAAGCCCTTGGCTTCGATCTCCCTGCCGTCCACTGCGTGAAAGCGCGCCGTGGCCGCTTCGTCCTCGCGCCAAAGGTACACGCCCTCGCGTCGGGTCAGCGCGGCTGGCAGCATTTTGTTGAGGTGTTCGAAGTCGGCCGCGACCGTCGGGCCGCCGGTGTCCTGTTCATCGACCAACGCACTGATCTTGATCGCATGCACACGGCTGAACGCTTGGGCAACATCCAGCGTCGCCACGGTCGTCGCGCCGGCCATCCACTCGTAGCCGAGGACAATGGCGGCGGCATCGGGCCGGTGCATGTAGGTGGCGATTTCCGGCGCGATCTCGAAGATGCCGGACGAAATGCTCAGGTGCGGCACACCGCGCATCTGAGCGAAACGCAGCCCCGCAAGGGCGTGATCCATGTAGAACACCACGACGGCGCTGACTGGGCGATCGCCAAGCCCCAGGTCCTGCGCAGCGGCGTCGATCAGCACGCCCTGCGCCCCGCCGATCTGCTCCGCCGCCCGCTGGGCCTTGTCCAGGTCGCGTCCGCCGATCAGCAACGGTACGCCGGGGTAAAGCGCGCGCAATGCTTGTGCGGAATGATGGCCGATGGCGCCCGAGCCGCCCATGAACAGAATGGGATCGATAGACATGGTATGTTCTCCGAGTAGCCTGTGTGGTTAACCTACCGTTGGTAGGAAGCAATACCAACCCTACACCCAGCCACCTACTATTGGTAGGTTTTTTAACTTGGAGCGACGAAGTGCAAACAGAAAGCGAGTCCCCGGCCACGTCTTCCAACCGCCGGCTTTCGAAGGCCGAACGATGGCAACAGCTGCTGGACACCGCCTTGCTGATCGTGCGCGAGGAAGGTGCCGATCGCCTGACCCTGGGGCACCTGGCAGTGCGCGCAGGTGTATCCAAACCGGTGGTCTACGATCATTTCGCCACCCGCTCGCTGCTGTTGATCGAGCTGTACAGATGGATCGACACCGAACGGGTCAGCGCCTTTCGCGACGCCATGGCCGGGACCGCCCGGACGCTGGAAGAGACCGCCCAGCTACTGGCCAGTGCCTACATCCAATGCGCGGCCGACAACACCGACGAATTCTATGCGGTAGGCGCGGCGCTGGCCGGCAGCGACGAAAAGGCCGCGGTGTTCCAGGAGCTGCTGGATAACTGCGTGCAGATGTTCACTAGCGTGCTCCAGCCTCACGCCGCGTTGTCGGCGGTTGAACTGGAACGCCGCTGCACCGGTTTGGTTGGCGCGGGCGAAGCGTTGGCGGGTGCACTGGTGCGAGGACGGTATGACAAGGATGAGGCGACCCAAGCGTTCGCGGCGCTTATCCGCGGTGCGTTGCGCGAAGCCGGGTGAAACTGGCAGCGCGGCCCGCTACCCGGTCACCCGTGCAATGTCGTAGCGCAAGTAGACCCAAAAGGATACGTCAGGTGAAGAGACTGATCGCCCCGGTCAGCAGGGCCAGCGCGGTAATGACCAGCGACGTCGACACGGCCCACTTGACGGTGGCTTTCTGGAAGTCGCCGATGTCGCGATCCACCATGCCCACCAGCAACAGGGTCGAGGCCACCAGCGGGCTCATCAGGTGCACCGGCTGGCCGAGGATCGACGCCCGGGCGATCTCAACCGGCTCGATGCCATAGGCCGCCGCCGCATTGGCCAGGATCGGCACCACGCCGAAGTAATAGGCATCGTTGGACAGCACGAACGTCAGCGGCATGCTGGTGATTGCCACCACCAGCGGGAACAGGTGCCCCCAGGACGGTGGAATCCAGTCGACCAGGGTTTGCGCGAGGGCGTCGACCATCTTGGTGCCGGAGAAAATGCCGGCGAAGATGCCCGCGGCGAAGACCAGCAGCACCACGGTCATGGCGTTGCCCGAATGGGCGAGGATGCGTTCCTTCTGAATGTCCAGTTGCGGGTAGTTGATCATCAACGCCAGCACGAACCCGATCAGGAACAGGATCGCGGAGTGCATGACCCCCATCACCAGGGCGACCATCACGGCGATGACCAGCAGCAGGTTGACGTAGGCCAGCTTCGGACGCTTGTACGGGGTGTCTTCCAGAATCGCCTTGATGTAGCAGTTGCCGCCGCCACTCTCCAACTGGATGTTGCCGATGCGCTTGCGTTCGGCGCGCCCCAGCAGGAACGCGGTGAAGACCACCCACATCGCCCCGCCCATCATGGTGGGCAGCAAAGGCACGAAGTAATCGCCGGCATCGAGCCCCAGCGCCGCAATCGCACGAGTGGCGGGCCCGCCCCAGGGCGTCATGCCGCTCATGATGCTCAACGACAGCATGGCAATGGTCGCCAGGATCATCGGGTTCATCCCGATGCGCTTGTACAACGGGAGCATGGCTGCGCAGGTGATCATGTAGGTGGTGGTGCCGTCGCCGTCCAGCGCCACCATCAGCGAAAGCAGCGCGGTGCCGATGGCAATTTTCATCGGGTCGCCGTTGACCCGCTTGAGAATCTTGCGGATCAGCGGGTCGAACAAGCCGGCGTCGATCATCAAGCCGAAGAACAGGATCGCGAACAGCAGCAACGCCGCCGACGGAGCGACCATTTTCAGGCCGTCGAGCATCATCTTGCCGGTGGTGCCGCCAAACCCACCCAGGACAGCGAACACAATAGGCACCACGGTCAGGGCGACAATCGGCGACAGCCGTTTGGTCATGATCAAAACGGTGAAGACGACCACCATGGCCAAGCCAAGCAATGCGAGCATAGGTCTGTTCTCTTGTTCTTATGAGTCGCGTGGCCGACGCCAAGGCGCACGGCCCCTGGCCCGCCGGGCAGCACGATGAACGGCGCCTGGCGGGGCTTCAATGAGGGATGGGGAAAAGTACTGTCGGGACCGGGGCAACCGGCTAGACGGGCTTGGTGATTTTCGGCGGCTCCCAGGCTTCAGCCTGGGCCTGTGCGGCCGCGGGCGCCGGCTTGCCGTCCAGCATGCGCGCCAACTGGTCGCGATCGCAGGCGTCCTCGGAAATGGCGATGACCACTGTCGCAACGGCGTTACTCGCCAGGCTGGTCAAGGCCCGCGCCTCCGACATGAAACGATCGATGCCGATCAACAGGGCCAGGCCGGCCAGGGGGATGTCATGGATCACCGTCAGGGTCGACGCCAAGGCGACGAAGCCGGAACCGGTGACGCCGGCCGCGCCCTTGGAAGACAACAGCATGATCGCCAGCATCGTCACGGTCTGCCCGAGCGTGAGGTCGATGTTGCAGGCCTGCGCAATGAACACCGCCGCCAGGGACAGGTAGATCGCCGTGCCATCGAGATTGAACGAATACCCGGTTGGCAGCACCAGGCCCACCACGCCTTTCTTGCAACCCAGCGCCTGCAGTTTTTCCAGCATCCGCGGCATCACCGGCTCGGTGGAAGAGGTCCCGAGCACCACCAGAAACTCCTCGCGCAAGTAACGCAACAGCTTCCAGAGACTGAAGCCATTGGCCCGGCAGAGGCCGCCCAGCACCACGATGACGAAGAAGGCGCAGGCGATGTACAGCGTCATGATCAGCTTGGCCAGCGCTCCCAACGAGGTGATGCCGTATTGGCCGACGGTGAACGCCAACGCGCCGAAGGCGCCGATCGGAGCGAAGCGCATCAGGTAGGCGAAAATCTTGAACACCATGTGCGAGGCGGATTCCAGTACATCCAGTACCGGCTTGCCGCGCTCGCCGATGGCCGACAGGGCGAAACCCGACAACACCGCGATGAACAGCACCGGCAGCACTTCACCCTTGCTGAAGGCACCGATGAACGTATCGGGGATGATGTGCATGAAGAACTCGACGACGCTCAGCTTCGCGGCGGAATCGGTGTACTGCGACAAGCCCTTGGTGCTCAGCTGGCTGGGGTCGATGTTCATGCCCATACCGGGCTTGAACAGGTAGACCGAGACCAGGCCGATGACCAGGCTGATCACGGTCAGGCCCAGGAACAACAGCAGGGTCTTGCTCAACAGGCGTCCCAGGGAGCGCTTATCGCTCATGCCCGCGATCCCGGTGACGATCGTGCAGAACACCACCGGTGCGATCATCATCTTGATCAACTTGATGAAGGCATCGCCCAGCGGCTTCAGGGCGATCGCTTGCTGCGACCAGAAATGTCCGACCAGCACGCCCAACAGCACGGCGATGAGGATCTTGAAGTAGAGCGTTTTTACAACTTTCATGGCATCACCCATTTTTAGAATTGTGCTGATGCAGGAAACGGCAACGACCGGGCAAGCTATCCGACGAGTCGCTGGGGAGCCGCGGCATAGACATAACCGGAAAACAGCCGGCGTGACGTGCGCACGACCGAGGCACGAATCGTCTCACCGTCGGTGCCGGTGTAGGACAGTACAACGTCGATACCGCCACTGGGGTGTTCGATGCGCACGTGCTCCAAGCGCGGCTCATGGGCCCCGCCGAGCAATTGCGCAACCACGCTACCCTCGGTGAGGCACGCCGTCGCCAGGCCAATGGAGCCCGTGATCGCCAGCGCCCGGTGGCAATTGTGGGGCATGAAATAGCGTACCTGAAAGGTCCCGCCCGCTTTGGCCGGCGATACCAGCACCGGCTTGGGAATGACTTTGTCGCTGACATCCCCCAGGCCCATCGCCAGCCCCGCTTGCAAGCGCAGGGACTCCAGGCGGCGCAGGAACTCCTTGTCGGCATCCAGCTCCGCCGGGCTTTCGTCGCCGCGCTTACCCACCCGGCCCGCTTCGACGATCATCATCGGCATGGCCATGTCGATGCAGGTCACGGGGATGCCGTCGAACACATCCTGTTTGTTTCCGGTCGGGAAAAGCTTGCCGGTCTTGCTGCCCGCCGCATCGAGGAACGTCAGTTGCACAGGTGCAGCGGTGCCGGGAACGCCGTCGATGGAGGTATCGCCTTCATAGCTGACTTTGCCGCCGGGGGTCTGCACTTGCGCGTTCACGAACGTGCCGGTGTTGAGGTTGCGAATGCGCACCTGGGTCAGGTCCGAGGAGGCTTTTACCAAGCCCTGCTCGACGGCGAACGGGCCGACGGCACACAGCATGTTGCCGCAGTTGGGCGCTGTGTCGACCCGCCGCTGGGACACCATCACCTGCACGAACAGGTAATCGACATCGGCGTCCGGGTGGAGCGAGGGGCTGACGATCGCGACCTTGCTGGTCTGCGGGCTGCCACCGCCGATACCGTCGATCTCCAGCTCATGGCCAGAGCCCATCAGGTTGAGCAGCAGTTCGTCTCGCTCTTCGATCGCCACCGGCAGGTCCCAGGCGAGGAACACCGGCCCCTTGGAAGTACCACCGCGCATCAGCACACAAGGAATTCGTTGCATAACACTGACTCTTGTTGATCAATCGGAGCAATTGATGTCTTGATCGCAAGAGTCGCAGCCTTTGAAAATTGTTTCCAATGCAAATATCGGCGCTATTATTTCACTCTGCGCATGAAAAACCGCGCAGTGATCCAGGCATGGGCCATTGTTGAAATGGGATAAAAAGATGCAATACGAGCTTAACGATATTCGTTCTTTCGTGAAAATCGCTGAACTGGGGAGCTTCCATGAGGCGGCGGACGCGTTGCACCTGTCCCAGCCTGCCTTGAGCCGGCGGATGAAAAAGCTCGAGGAAGGATTGGGAACCGCCCTGCTCGATCGCACCACCCGCCGGGTGAGCCTGACCAGCGTCGGCCGGGACTTCCTGCCCAAGGCCCGGCGCCTGCTGGATGACTTCGACGACTCGATCCTCAATATCCGCGAGCTCGCCGAGCGGCAGAGTGGCCGGGTCACCCTCGCCTGCATCCCGACGGCGGCCTTCTACTTCCTGCCCTCGGTCATCCGCCTGTACAACGAGCGCTACCCACAGATCCGCATTCGCCTGCTGGACCTCAGCGCCAACGAAGGATTGGAGGCGGTCCTGCGGGGCGAAGCCGACTTCGGCATCAACATGATGAGCGGCCAGCACCCCGACATCGAGTTCGTCCCGTTGGTCAATGAGCCGTTTGTCCTGGCGTGTCGACGCGACCATGAGTTGGCCAAACGCAGCGCGGTGACCTGGTCGGAACTGAGCCGTTACCGCCTGATCGGCGTCGGTCGCCTGAGCGGCAACCGGATGCTGCTGGACCACGCGCTGTCGGGCCTGAGCTGGCGCCCGCAATGGTTCTATGAGGTCCAGCACCTGTCGACGTCGCTGGGCCTGGTGGAAGCCGGACTCGGGGTCTCGGCCATGCCGAGCCTGGCGATGCCGGCCGAGGATCACCCTACGCTGGTCAGCGTGCCGCTGATCGAGCCCGTGGTGAACCGTTCGTTGGGGCTGGTGTATCGGCGCGGAGCATCGTTGTCCCCGGCGGCGGAAAAATTCGTCTCGATCCTGCTTGAGCAGTGGGAGCGATGACGTCCTTCCTGCGGTGCGCCGGTTATTGGACGGGGTCCAGCCGCAGCGATCCCTGGTCATCCCGGCGGACGACCAGCCCACGATAATCCCGGATCTGGCGGTGGACCGTGTCCAGTGGGTGCGCATGGGTCGCCGTCACCACCATCACGTCCGCCCCTGCCGCCTCGCCGGCACGGATGCCCGCGTCGGCGTCTTCGAACACCAGGCACGCCTGCGGCGCCACCTGTAGCCGTTGCGCGGCCAACCGATAGCACGTGGGGTCGGGCTTGCCGTCGCTCACGTCTTCGGCGGTGACCATCACCGCCGGACGCGGTATCCCGGCTGCTTCCATGCGGCGCAAGGCCAATGCCATGGGGGCCGAGGTGACGATTGCCCATTGCGCTGGCGGCAGGCTTTCCAGGAACGCCAGCGCACCGGGCACCGGCACCACGCCGTCGACGTCCTCGATTTCCTCCCGGGTGATCCGTTCGGCCTCGGCCGCGGCATCAACCCCCGGCAAGCGCTGGCGAGCGATGGTATCGATGGCACGCACGCCATGGATCGTCGGCAGGAACGTCGCCACGTCCACGCCGTGGCGCTGGGCCCAGCGGGTCCAGATGCGCTCGGCGGCGGCGATGGAGTTGAGCAGCGTGCCGTCCATGTCGAACAGGAAGGCACGGTAGGCCGTGGATGAATGTTGTGCAGGCATTGGGATCCTTGGGTTATCGAACTGCAAAAGAGGAACTCTGCGGTGGGCAGGCGTGACGCTTGACCTACACCAACCGCTCGATCCGCTGATGTTGCCAGACTCGCTTGTAGTACACCGTCTGCAGCACCAGCATGCTCAGGTAAGCCACCGGGAACGCCATCCACACACCTTGCAGCCCGAAGTGCGCGTCCAGCAGATAGGCCACCGGCACTTCGACGCCGACGATGCAGAAAATCGAGATCGCCACCGGCACCAACACCGTGCCGCTGGCGCGCATGATACCGCCGACCACCGCCTGGAAACCGAACACCAGCAGGCTCCAGAGCATGATGTGCAACAGGTGTTCGGCCTGGACCCGCGCCGCCGGATCGGTGATGAACAGCCCCAGCAGCCAGTGGGACAGCAGGTAGCCCAGCACCACCAGCCCGCCGGTGAGCCAGACGTTGACCAACAACCCCGTGCGCAGGATCGGCCCGAGCCGTTCCAGGCGTCCGGCACCGATGGCCTGGGCGCCGAGGATCGTCGCGGTGATGGCAATCGACAGCGCGGGGAATTGCACGTAGTTGACGATCTGCGTCACCGCGCCATAGGCCGCCGTGGCCTGGGACCCGTGGCGATTGACCAGCGCCAGGATCACCAGTTCCGACACCGAGATCACCACCATCTGCAACCCGGTGGGTAGGCCGATGCCCAGTACCTTGCCGAGGATCTCGCGGTCCAGGCGCATCGCCGCGAACAACGCGCGGTCCGGCGCCAGGGCATGTTTGCGGCGGTTCAGGCGCCAGGCCAGCATGAGCATGGCCGACGCCGTGCCCACCAGCCCCGCCAGCGCCGCACTGCGGATACCCATCTGCGGCAAGCCCAGCCAACCGCGGATCAACGCCGGCGTCAGCAGCAACCCGATACTGGTGGACACCAGCAACGCCAGCAGCGGCGACAGCGTATCGCTCACGCCGCGCAGCAACTGGGTGAACAGCACGAACACCAGCAGCATCGGCAAGACCCACGCCATCACCCGGGCATACGCAACAGCATCGTCCAGCACATCGGCCGGTGTCCCCAGGCCTTGCAGCGCCTGGCGCGCGAACACGCTGCCGAGCACCGCCGCCGCCAATCCGATGATCGCCCCCAGCAACAGCGTCGAACCGGCCACCGCCTTGACCGTCGCGGTTTCGCCGGCGCCATAGGCCTGCCCGATCAGTACCCCTGCCCCCGCGCCCAGGCCGATCACCAGCGCGATGAAGAAAAACACCACGGGGAACATTCCCGACACCGCCGCCAAGGACTGGGTGCCGAGCATCTGGCCGATGTAGATGCTGTTGAACGTGCCGGACATCGATTGCAGGAAGTTGGACAGGACCATGGGGGCCAGGAACAGCAGGTAGGTTTTCCAGAGAGGCGGGGTCGGCATGGGGACTCTGATGGCAGGTTCGGGTGTCGGTAATTTAGCGCAATCGGTCCCTGTGGCGAGGGGATTTATCCGCGCTGGGTCGTGGAGCGACCCGAGTTTCGTCGGCCCGCCTCGACATTTCCTCCATAGCGTCTAGGCTGAGATAGCACAGTGCCATGCACTGCGTAGGTCATTGCCTACAGCGATCGGAATCTGACGACTGGTCTTCAAGTCTGACCAGGGGTCGCAGATAACCAGTTATTCGCAATTAACCTGTTCGCAACACTGTTCAAGGACCGAACCATGACGTCGTATTCACACGGTCATTCCTTTTCTTCCACACAACCCCGCCTCCTCTGGAACCCCGTGCTCGTTGCCGTCGTCGCCGGCATCGGCGTGCTGTCGCTCAACGGCCCGAGCGGCCAGAACACTGCGTTGAGCGCGGTGCTCCTGGCCTTGGGTGTCGCAGCGGGCGTGTGGGGTGCACGGGTGCAGCGCCGCCAGTTCGACCGTGCATTCGCCGCTGCCATTGCCCAGCATGAGCGGCACGCCAGCGAACAACTGAGCCATGACGCCAGCGCGCAACTCAACGAGGTCGTGCTCGGCGCCATGCCGATCTGGGCCAAGCAGGTGGAAAGCTCCCGGCAGCAGACCGAAACCGCGATTGTCTCGCTGACCAGCCGCTTCACTGGCATTTCCTCGCGCCTGGAAGACACCGTGCAAGCCTCGCAACTGGCCGCTGGCGAGCTGGGCGGCAGTGGTAGCGGCGGTGCCGTGCAAGTGCTCGCCCAGAGCGAAAGCGAACTGGTCCAGCTCATCGATATCTTGAGGACGGCCCAGACCAGCCGCGATGAAACCCTGGCCCAGGTGCGCAACCTGACCGCCTACACCGGCGAACTGCGGACCATGGCCGCCGACGTCGCGGCCATCGCCGCACAGACCAACCTGCTGGCCCTCAACGCCGCCATCGAAGCCGCCCGTGCCGGTGAAGCCGGGCGTGGTTTTGCGGTGGTGGCCGACGCCGTGCGCAGCCTGTCGAGCAAGTCCAGCGAGACCGGCCAGCAAATGTCGGCCAAGGTCGACATCATCAACACCGCCATTACCCAACTGGTCCAGGCCGCTTCCAGCGGCGCGGACCAGGACAGCCACTCGGTCAGTGCCTCCGAGGAAAGCATCCAGCGCGTGCTGGAGCGTTTCAAGAGCGTGACCGGGCGCCTGGCCGACTCGGCCAAGCTGCTGCAACAGGAAAGCTTCGGGATTCGCGACGAACTCACCGAAGTGCTGGTCAGCCTGCAATTCCAGGATCGGGTCAGCCAGATCCTCAGCCACGTGCGCGACAACATCGAAGACCTGCACGTGCACCTGCAGCAGGCCAGCCAGTCTCCCGACCAGGCTGTCGGCATCGACGCCCGCCAATGGCTGGCGCGCATGGAAACCACTTATGCCACCGACGAGCAGCGCCGCAACCACCACGGCGACTCGAGCGTGCAACAAGCTTCACAGGAAATAACCTTCTTCTAGGAGAGCCGTTCATGGCTAAAAGTGTATTGGTTGTCGACGACTCCGCGAGCGTTCGGCAGGTCGTCGGCATCGCGTTGAAAAGTGCCGGCTACGACGTGATCGAGGCCAGCGATGGCAAGGATGCGCTGGGCAAGCTGAACGGGCAGAAAGTCCACTTGATCATCAGTGACGTGAACATGCCGAACATGGACGGCATCACCTTCGTCAAGGAGGTCAAGAAGCTGGCGAGCTACAAGTTCACGCCGATCATCATGCTGACCACCGAATCCCAGGAATCGAAGAAACAGGAAGGCCAGGCGGCCGGTGCCAAGGCCTGGGTGGTCAAGCCGTTCCAGCCGGCGCAGATGCTGGCGGCGGTGTCCAAACTGATTCTGCCTTGATGGCTGGAGGCTGCAATGCCCTTGTTGTACGAGACCGTCGATGACACCGCGCAGGTGCAGATCGACGGCGAACTGACGATCTACACCGCCGCCGACCTGTCCGCGCAGTGGCTGCCCCACTTGGGGGCTACGCCGCGCATGGAGGTGGACCTGTCGCAGGTCACTGAAATGGACGGCGCCGGCCTGCAATTGCTGCTGATGGCATTGCGCGAGGCGCCCAAGGCCGGCACCCAGCTGACCCTGACCGGCCGCAGCAAGGCCGTCACCGAAACACTCGAGCTGTGCAACCTGCCGGCCTAGGGCCTCGCGACCCGACACGACAAAGGAAATGAGCGTGAGCATCAATCTCGATCAGGCACAACAGACCTTCATCGTCGAGGCACGGGAACAGTTGCAGGCGATGGAAGAGTCGTTGCTGCAACTGGAAACCAACCCCGGCGACGATGACGCCATCGGCGCGATCTTCCGTGCGGCCCACACCATCAAGGGCTCGGCCGGGCTGTTCGGCCTGGAACCGATCGTCAGCTTCACCCACATCGTCGAGGACGTACTCGATCGCCTGCGCAATGGCAGCGTCGAGGTGGACACCGGCCTGATCGCCGTGTTGCTCAAGTCCAGCGATCACATGCTGGAACTGATCAACGTGGTGGCCAACCAGGGCGGGACGCTGACGCCGCCGGCGTTGAAGCGGGAGATGGAACTGTGCCAGGTCCTGCAGGAATACCAGGCGCCCCCTTCCACCGAGGCACCGGCCGCAGCCAGCCAGATCGCAGCGGACGCACCCGCCGAAACGCGCCTCTGGCACATTTCCCTGCGTTTCGGCCTGGAGGTGTTCCGCAATGGCATGGACCCGCTGTCGTTCCTGCGCTACCTGCAAACCCTCGGTGAAATCGTCGACCTCACCACCCTGACGGACGCACTGCCCGCCATCGAGGCCTGGGACGCCGAATCCTGCTACCTGGGCTTCGACATCACGTTCCGCTCGGCGGCCAGCCACCAGGCGATCAACGAAGTCTTCGATTTCGTCCGCGAAGACTGCGTCATCGAAATCGACGCCGCCGAGGACGAGGATGCCGCGCCCGCGTCGAACACCGGCCTGGTCACCACCCAGCCTGAGCAGCCCGAGGAAAACACCGCGTTGGTCGCCACCGGCGAGTTGCTGCCGGACCAGCGCAAGACCCCACGCACGTCGTCCCGGGTCGCCGTCGACAGACAGCCGGCGACGACCGACAACAAGGCCAAGGACGGCAGCTACGTCAGGGTCAACGCCGACAAGCTGGACGAGCTGATCAACCTGGTGGGCGAACTGGTCATCGCCAGCGCTGGCGCGAGCCTGCTGGCGCGCACCTGCCATAACGCGCCGTTGCAGGAGTCCACCTCCAGCGTGTCCGCCCTGGTGGAAGAAATCCTCGACGGCGCCCTGCGCCTGCGCATGATCCCCATCGGCGAAACCTTCAACCGCTTCCGCCGGGTGGTGCGCGACGTCAGCCAGGAATTGGGCAAGGACATCGACCTGATCATCAATGGCGCGGAAACCGAGCTGGACAAGACCGTGGTGGAAAAGATCGGCGACCCGCTCATGCACTTGTTGCGCAACGCCATGGACCACGGCATCGAAACCGCCGAGGCGCGGCTGGCGGCCGGCAAGCCGGCCAAGGGCCACTTGCACCTCAACGCCTACCACGACTCGGGCAACATCGTGCTGGAAATCGCCGACGATGGCGCCGGCCTGAACCGCGACCGCATCCTGGAAAAAGCCCAGGAGCGCGGCCTGGTGGCGCCCGGCGCCAACCCCACCGACCAGGAGATCTACAACCTGATCTTCGAACCGGGCTTCTCCACCGCCCAGGCCGTGACCAGCCTGTCCGGACGGGGCGTGGGCATGGACGTGGTCAAGCGCAACATCACCCTGCTGCGCGGCACCGTCGACCTGGACAGCCAGCCGGGCCAGGGCACCGTGGTGCGCATCCGCCTGCCGCTGACCCTGGCGATCATCAATGGCTTCCTGGTGGGCATCGACCAGTCCACCTACGTCATCCCCCTGGACATGGTCCAGGAGTGCGTCGAACTGAGCGAGGACGACGGCATCGCCAGTCGCGAACAGGGTTACCTCGACCTGCGCGGCGAGGTCCTGCCGCTGGTCTACCTGCGCGACCATTTCAACCACGAAGGCCCGGCCGCGCGCCGGCAGAACGTGGTGGTGGTGCGCTACGCCGAACTCAAGGCCGGGCTGGTGGTGGATGACCTGCTGGGCGAGTTCCAGACCGTCATCAAGCCCCTGGGCAAGTTGTTCGGCGCCCTGCGCGGCATCAGCGGCTCGACCATCCTCGGCAGCGGCGCCGTGGCGCTGATTCTCGACATCCCGGCGCTGCTGACCCAGATCACCCAGTTAGAAAACCGCTACACAACTCAATTCCAACAAGCCACTGCTCGCTGACGCTTTAGCAATTCCATGGAGAGGTATTCCCCAATGAAATGGTTCTACGATCTTAGAATCGCCACCAAACTGATCACGTCATTTCTGGTCGTGCTGGCCCTGACCGCTGCCATGGGCGTGTTCTCGATCATGCAGTTGGGCGAGGTGAACGGCACCACCGTCGAAATCCGCGAAAACTGGATGCCGTCCATGCGTGCCGCCTCGGGCATGCGCTTCTTCGCGGCCAGCTATCGCCTGAAAGAAAATCGCCACATCGCTGCCGACTCCGACCAGGAGCGCGCGCAGCTCGAACAGGAAGCCCAAGAAGCCAGGAAAGCCGTCGAAACGCGCCTGGCGACTTACAAAGAATTGCTCTCCAACGCCGAGGACCGCCAGCTGTTCGAAGCCGTCAGCAATGACTGGGCCGCGTACCTGGTGACCAGCAAGGACCTGCTTGCGCTGTCCCGGCAGGGCCTGACCGACCAGGCCCATGCGCTGCTCAAGGGTGAATCCAAGCGGCAGTTCGACCTGGTGACCGCCGACCTGCAGAAACTGGTAGAGCTCAACGATGCCGGGGCCGCGGCCGCCAGCAAGCGTGGCGCCCAATTGTTCGAACAATCGCGCCTGTCGATCATTGCCGTGCTGGCGGCGGCCCTGCTGGTGGGCCTGGGCCTGGCACTGTTCATCTCGCGGATCATTTCCCGCCCGCTGAAACAGGCCGCATCGGTCGCCGAGCAACTGGCCGAAGGCAACCTGAACGCGAAAATCGAAGCCGGCTCCAAGGACGAAACCGGCATGGTGCTCAACGCCATGCAGAATATGGTCGGCAAGCTCGCCCATATCATCGGTGAAGTGCGCAACGCCGCGGACAACCTGGCCAGCGCCTCCGAAGAAGTCAGCGCCACCGCGCAATCCATGAGCCAGGCCACCAGCGAACAGGCGGCCAGCGTCGAGGAAACCAGCGCCTCCATCGAACAGATGAGCGCCAGCATCAACCAGAACACCGAGAACGCCAAGGTCACCGACGGCATGGCCAGCAAGGCCGCCAAGGAAGCCACCGAAGGTGGCGATTCGGTGCAGCAGACCGTGGTGGCGATGAAGAAAATCGCCCAGCGCATCAGCATCATCGACGACATCGCCTACCAGACCAACCTGCTGGCACTCAACGCCGCCATCGAAGCGGCCCGTGCCGGGGAACACGGCAAGGGCTTCGCCGTCGTCGCCGCCGAGGTGCGCAAGCTGGCCGAGCGCAGCCAGGTGGCGGCCCAGGAAATCGGCGAGCTGTCCTCCAGCAGCGTCGACATGGCCGAGACCGCCGGGCACTTGCTCAACGAGATGGTCCCGTCCATCAACAAGACCTCGGACCTGGTACAGGAAATCAGCGCCGCCTCCGAGGAGCAGGCTGCCGGCGTGGCGCAGATCAACACCGCCATGACCCAGCTCAACCAGGTGACCCAGCAGAACGCTTCCAGCAGCGAGGAGCTGGCCGCCACCGCCGAGGAAATGAGCAGCCAGGCCGAGCAACTGCAACAGGCCATGAGCTTCTTCACCCTGGACACGCCACCCAAGTCGGCCAGCCAACCGCTGAAAGTCGACAACACCCCGGGCCCGTCCAGCCGTAAACCGGCACGCGCCGCCGTACCCGCCCTGCCCAAGGCCTTTGCCTACAGCATGGCGAGCGCTCCGGACGAATCCGAATTCACCCGGTTCTGACGGTCGGTTTCCACAGGCCCGCATAAAGGAGATACAGGCATGGGCGCCATCGCTACGACACGTCAGGCCGCCATCGCGGTTGAGGAAGAAGCGCAGTACCTGACATTCATGCTCGGCACGGAGATGTTTGCCATCGGCATCCTGTGCATCAAGGAAATCATCGAATACGGCAACCTGACGGTGGTGCCGATGATGCCGGCCTTCGTGCGCGGGGTGATCAACCTGCGTGGCGCGGTCGTGCCCGTGGTGGACCTGTCGGCGCGGTTCGGCCGGCAGAACTCGGCGATCACCCGGCGCTCGTGCGTGGTGATCATCGAAGCCAGCACCGAGGACGGTCACGCCCAGGACATCGGCCTGCTGGTGGACACGGTGTCGGCCGTACTGGAAATCCCGGCCTCGCAGATCGAGCCGCCGCCGAGCTTCGGGGCGAAGATCCGCGCCGATTTCATCAGCGGCATGGCCAAGGTCGATGGCAAGTTCGTCATCGTGCTGGAGGTAGGCCGCGTGCTCTCCATCGATGAAATGTCGCAACTCGCCGAAGCCAGCCCCAGCGCGCTGGAAGTCGAGGCACCGTGAACGTCGACAGTTGCAAGGAACGCACCGTGAATTCAGTGGCCCTCAGCGACCGGGAGTTCAGCCAGTTTCAATCCTGGCTGTACCAGGCCGCCGGCATCAACCTGTCCGAGGCCAAGAAAGCCCTGGTGGCCGGACGCCTGTTCAAGCGCCTCAAGCACTATGGGCTGGACAGCTACGGCGATTATTTCAAGCTGATCATGAACGGCCAGCGCACCGATGAATTGCAGGTGGCGCTGGACCTGCTCACCACCAACGAAACGTACTTTTTCCGCGAGCCCAAGCATTTCGACTTCCTGCGCCAGCAGGTGCTGCCCAATGCCACGCCGGGCAAGACCTTCCGCCTGTGGAGCGCCGCCAGTTCATCGGGAGAAGAACCCTACAGCCTGGCGATGACCCTGGCCGAAGGCCTCGGGACCACGCCCTGGGAAGTGATTGGCTCGGACATCAGCAGCCAGGTGCTGGCCAAGGCCCGTTCCGGGCATTACCCGATGGAAAGGGCACGCACCCTGCCCCATCCGCTGCTGGTGAAGTACTGCCTCAAGGGCACCGGCAGCCAGCAAGGCACGTTTCTCATCGACCGGGCGCTGCGCAGCCGGGTCCACTTCATCCAGGTCAACCTCAACGAGACGTTGCCGGACCTGGGGGAGTTCGACGTGATCTTCCTGCGCAACGTCATGATCTATTTCGACCAGCCCACCAAGAGCAAGGTCGTCGCCCGCCTGATCCCCCGGCTCAAGCCCGGCGGCTACTTCATCGTCAGCCATTCGGAAAGCCTCAACGGCGTGTCCGATGCCCTGAAACTGGTGGCCCCTTCGATCTATCGCAAACCATGAGTGCCATGCTGAAGTTCAGGGACGTGGAAGAGGTGTACCTGGCGCCGGGTGAGTTTCGCTTCGCCACCTGCCCGACCCGGCTGCGCACGATCCTCGGTTCCTGCGTGGCGATCACGCTGTGGCACCCAGAGCGCAAGATCGGCGGCATGTGCCATTTCATGCTGCCCAGCCGCACGCGCTGCTCCACGGCACTCAACGGCTTGTACGCCGACGAGGCCATCGAGCTGTTCATCCGCCAGGCCCGGGCCCACGGGACCCACCCCGAAGACTACCAACTCAAGCTGTTCGGCGGCGGCGAGATGTTTCCCGAGCTGCAACGCCATGTGCCCTACGGTGACGTGGCGCGGCTGAACATCAACGCCGCGCTGGAAATGACCGCCCTCTACCACCTCGACCTGATCGCCCAGGACATGGGCAGCACCGGCTACCGAAGCATCATCTTCGACCTGTGCAACGGCGACGTGTGGGTCAGGCACCAACCGATAAGGACCCGGCATTGACCATGTCAAAGAAGATCAACGTATTACTGGTGGATGACTCCGCGGTGGTCCGCCAGGTGTTGCTGGCGATCCTCAGCGACACCCCGGATATCCATGTGATGGGCGCTGCGTCCGACCCGATTTTCGCCATGGACAAGCTGGCCCGGGAATGGCCCGATGTGATCGTGATGGACGTGGAAATGCCGCGCATGGACGGCATCACCTTCCTGAAGAAGATCATGAGCGAACGTCCCACGCCCGTGGTGATCTGCTCGTCCCTGACCCCCAGGGGTGCGGAAACCACCTTGCAGGCGATGGCCGCCGGCGCGGTGGAAATCATCACCAAGCCCACCACCGGCCTGAAGAATTTCCTGCTCGAATCGGCGCCCGAACTGGTGGCAGCGATCCGCGCCGCCGCCCAGGTCAACGTGCGCAACCTCGGCAAGCGCCCGGCCCCGGTCGCGCTGGCACCCGCCACCAAGCTCACGGCCGACGCCATGCTCCCGGCGGGCAACGGCCACGCCATGGCGCAGACCACCGAGCGCATCGTCGCCCTCGGCACCTCCACCGGCGGCACCCAGGCCCTGGAAGCGGTGCTCACCGCCCTGCCCCGCGTGTGCCCGGGCATCGTCATCGTCCAGCACATGCCGGAAAAATTCACCGCCTCGTTCGCCGCCCGGCTCGACAGCCTGTGCCAGATCGAAGTCCGCGAAGCCCGCAACAACGACCGTATCCACCCGGGCCTGGCGTTGATCGCCCCCGGCGGCAAACACATGATGGTGACCCGCAGCGGCGCGTTCTATCACGTGCAGGTGGTGGACGGCCCGCTGGTCAATCGCCACCGGCCTTCGGTGGATGTGCTGTTCCGCTCCGTGGCCAAGTTCGCTGGCCGCAACGCCACCGGCGTGATCATGACCGGCATGGGCGACGACGGCGCCCGCGGCCTCAAGGAAATGCTCGACGCCGGCAGCAGCACCGTGGCCCAGGACGAAGCCAGCTGCGTGGTCTTCGGCATGCCCAAGGAAGCCATCAAGCTCAACGCCGCCCAGCGAATCATCAGCCTACAGGACATCCCCCAGGTGATCCTGCACCGGTAGAGGGACGACCAGCCCTCCTGTGCGACACAACAGCGTGTCGCCCCCGGTAGGACCGGGCTCATTGCGCTTTTAGGTGACCACGAGAGACGCTCGGACGTGAGTAAAATCCAGGCCCACCCCCCTTCCCCTGTGGGAGCGAGCCTGCTCGCGATCGCGTTGGGCCTGCTTGCATGGGTACGGTCCTCAGCGAAGAAAAATCTGCTGAAGCCCGCGTGATTCCGACTGTTCCTACATAACACTGAGAGTGTCAGCACGTTTCCACGTAGAACACTCACGATTCCTACGAAACCCTCGGAATCCCTAACCTTTTCGGCCTTGGCCGTCCAAATTTATAGTCATTCCCGTCGCCCAAGATGGCGATCAGGTTTGGCGACCTGGGATCAAGTGCAAAAGTACTGCGTTTTTTACGAAGGCTTTGGCACACTTGCACGGCTGCCCGTTATGGCAGTTGTGCGCGGGAGACTTTCGGGTCTGCCGGTTCCGATCCCGGTTCGCCAACCTGCGTACAGCTGCCACCCAATTGTTTGGCGACGATTGAGTGGTTAAACCCTACTGGATCGGAGTTTCAACATGGAAAAATACGTCCCCATCACCGGCATCGACTGCACTCCCGCGTCCCTCCTCATTGATACCCAAGCCCCGCTTGACGTCCTGCACGCAACCGCTGATTACCGGATCCGCGTGGTGACCCAAGTACTGGAAAACATCGCGTTTCGCTCCGAGATCAGCAGCGATGCCGTGGTGCTTTCAGACTTCGCACAGCTTTTGGTGATTCCGTTGCGCGATGGGTGCGATCTTCTGGAGGTCATTGGCCGACGACTTCAGGCGCAGATGGAAAGCTGATGGAACTACGGGCGCTTAGAGCGCCCGTTTTGCCTATTGGGTAAATGGGATCTGTAACCCACCCCATCGTTTGCACCGGCTACACCGGCGAAATCGTCGCCAGCACACCAATCAACAAGGTCAGGGCCAGGAAACCACCCAAGAAAATCGCCATCTTCGCCATGAGTCCTCCAGAAAGAAGTGCGTACGCGAGGCCAACCGGTGAGCGCCCGCATTGACCAGGGCGTTCATCGGCCCGCGCGCCGCGCCGTATTGTGGCGTGGGTGCGCTGCGGCATGACAGGGCCACCTGCCGGCAAAAACAGCGGATCAGAACATCGGCCGTCGCCCCGGATATACCAAGGTATAGTTTGCCGCCCTTAATCCCGATGGTCATTGCCGCGGGCAGGTCTTAACCTCAGCGCACCTCAATACCGACACCACGACCGAGGTGCTCGATGCGCTCTTCACTCCGTGCACCCGCACTGCCCTCGCTGAACGATAACGAGGCCGTCTCCTGGTGGGCCGACCTGGCCTTGCTCAGCCTGATCGCCCTGCTGGCGGCGTTCATGGCCTATGGCGTCGAACAGATGAACCAGCCCCTCGGCACCCTGGTTTCGTCACCGTTGTCCCTCGACCTGGCCCACCTGCCGGCCTACGCCCTGCGCACCACCCTGCGCATGTTCATCGCCCTCTTCGCGTCGCTGGTCTTTTCCCTGGTCGTCGCCACCCTGGCCGCCAAGAGCCGCAAGGCCGCCCTGGTGATCCTGCCCGCGCTGGATATCCTGCAGTCGGTGCCGGTCCTGGGTTTCCTGACGTTTACCGTGGTGTTCTTCATGGGCCTGTTTCCGGGCAAGGAGACGGGCGTGGAATGCGCGGCGATCTTCGCCCTCTTCACCAGCCAGGTCTGGAACATGACGTTCAGTTTCTATCAGTCGCTGCGCACCGTGCCTCACGACCTCCAGGAAGTCAGCCGGCAGTTCGCGCTGTCCCCGTGGCAACGCTTTGTCCGGCTCGAATTGCCCTTCGCGACGCCGGGCCTGGTGTGGAACATGATGATGTCCATGTCCGGCGGCTGGTTCTTCGTGGTCGCGTCCGAAGCCATCACCGTCGGTGGCACCACCGTCAGCCTGCCGGGTATCGGTTCCTGGCTGGCGCTGGCGATCGAGCGCAAGAACACCGCCGCCATCGCCTGGGCCGTGTTGGCCATGGTCGTGGTGATCATCCTCTATGACCTGTTGTTCTTTCGCCCCATCGTCGCCTGGGCGGACCGGTTCCGGTTCGAACAGACCGCCTCCCGGAAACGCCCGCGTTCCAGGGTCTACGACCTGCTGCGTTCGACCCGGCTGGTGCCGTGGGCGTTGCGTGTGCTGGAAGACTTGATGGCCCTGTTGCCACTGGCCCGGCTCGGGCGACTGGCGCGCGTCCGCTTCAAGACCGGCCCCCGCTTCGACCGCCTGGCCGACCTGGCCTGGAAGGCCCTGGTAGCGATCGCCTGCGGGGTCGGGGCGGTTCAGCTGTGGCAGTTCATCGGCAGCACCTTGGGCCTGGACGAGGTGATCGCGACCTTCGGCCTGGGCCTGGTGACCCTGGTGCGTGTCGTCGTGCTCATCCTGCTGGCCAGCGCGGTCTGGGTGCCCATCGGCGTCTGGATCGGCTTGAACCCGCGCTGGGCCCAGCGCTTGCAACCCATCGCGCAATTACTGGCGGCATTTCCGGCCAACGTGCTGTTCCCGCTCGCGGTGATCGCCATCGTTGCCCTGAAGCTCAACCCTGATGTCTGGCTGTCGCCGCTGATGGTCCTGGGCACCCAGTGGTACATCCTGTTCAACGTGATCGCCGGCGCCAGCGCCTTGCCGACCGACCTGCGGGAAGCGGCGCGCAGCTTCCATGTGCGCGGTTGGCAGTGGTGGCGCCGAGTCGCCCTGCCGGGGGTATTCCCGTATTACGTCACCGGTGCGCTGACGGCGGCAGGCGGTTCCTGGAACGCCAGCATCGTCGCCGAGGCGGTGTCCTGGGGCGATACGCATCTCTACGCCTCGGGCCTCGGTGCCTTCATCGCCCACGCCACCACGGCGGGCGATTTCCAGCGCGTGGCCCTGGGGGTGTCGGTCATGGCGATGTTCGTGGTGGGTTTCAACCGCCTGCTGTGGCGCCCCTTGTACGACTACGCCGAACGCCGGCTTCGAATTGATTGAGGGCACTCTGATGGAAGTGATCGACAAACGTTGTCTCGTCGATGTGCGGCAACTGGGGCACGTCTATGGCACGGCCGGCAATGCCGAGCGCCCGGTGCTGGAGGATGTCTGCCTGCGCCTGGACGAAGGGGAAATCGTCGGCCTGCTGGGGCGTTCGGGGTCCGGCAAGTCGACCTTGCTGCGGGCCATCGCCGGCTTGATCGCGCCCACTGCGGGCGTGGTGGATTTCCCGGCGAACGCACAGGGCCATGGAAGCTCGGTGCGCATGGTGTTCCAGAGCTTCGCCCTGTTTCCCTGGCTGACAGTGCTGCAGAACGTCGAGATCGGCCTGGAAGCCTTGCACGTCGCAGCCCCTGAGCGCCGCCGCCGGGCCTTGGCGGCCATCGACCTGATCGGCCTCGACGGCTTCGAAAGCGCTTTCCCGAAAGAGCTGTCAGGCGGCATGCGCCAGCGCGTCGGCCTCGCGCGGGCGTTGGTGGTGGCCCCGGATGTGCTGCTGATGGACGAGCCGTTTTCCGCCCTCGACGTGCTGACGGCCGAAACCCTGCGCACCGACCTGCTGGACCTGTGGCGGGAAAGGCGCATGCCGATCAAATCCATCCTGATGGTCACCCACAACATCGAGGAAGCCGTGCTGATGTGTGATCGGATCCTGATCTTTTCCTCCAACCCGGGGCGGGTCATGACCCACATCGACGTGGACCTCGCCCAGCCGCGCAACCGCAGCGACCCAGCCTTCCAGGCCCTGGTCGAACACATCTACGTGCAGATGGCCGGGGGCGGACAGACGGGTGCCGCGGGCCGCGAGCCGTTCGCCGGCAGCGGCGTGGGCATGGTCCTGCCGTCGATCTCCACCAATGCGCTGGCCGGATTGATCGAGGCGGTCCAGGATCATCCTTATGACGGCCAGGCGGACCTGCGTGAACTGGCCGTGGCGCTGCGCTACAGCGCCAGCGATCTTTTCCCGGTGGCCGAGGTGTTGCAATTGATGCGCTTCGCCGACCTGCACGACGGCCACATCACGCTGCGGCCGGCCGGGCAACGCTACGCGGACTCGACCGTCGACGAGCGCAAGCAGTTGTTCGCCCAGCACCTGCTCCGGTATGTCCCGCTGGCGGGGCACGTGCGCCGGGTGCTGGATGACCGGCCGACCCGCACCGCGCCGGCCAGGCGCTTTCGCGACGAGTTGGAGGATTTCATGCCCGCGCACGACGCCGCCCGCACCCTGGACTGCGTCACCCAATGGGGTCGCTACGCGGAGCTGTTCGCCTACGATGAAGTGGCCGACCAGTTCAGCCTGGACAATCCCTGCTGAAGCGATTCGGGCGGTATACACTGCGTCACTGAAGCCTTGGCAGCCGACACCACCGCAGGATGAACACCCCATGAGAAGAACCCAGCTGACGCTTCGCTTGCTGCTGTTGCTGGGCCTGGCGCTCGGCATCGCCGCGATCGACACCGTCACCGACCTGGAAATCGCGGTGGGGGTCTTCCAGATCGGGGTGGTGCTGATCGCCGTTAGGCTTCTACCGGCGCGCGCGGTGGCAGGCGTGTCGGTCGCCTGCATGGTGCTGACGATCCTCAGTTACCGGTTGACCCGCTTCGGCGATTCGGAGGCCGGCCTGATCAACGTGCTGATCAGCCTGACGGCCATCGCCGGCACGACCTACCTGGCACTGCGCCTGTCGGCCGCCATCGGCACCGTGCACCGAACCCGGGCGCACCTGGCGCACATTGCCCGCGTCAACATGCTCGGCGAACTGGCCGCCTCCATCGCCCACGAAGTGAACCAGCCTCTGGCCGCTGTCGCCACCAGCAGCAGCGCGTGCCTGCGCTGGATGACCAACGACCCGCCCAACCTGCCCAAGGCCCGACAAGCCGTGGAGCGCATTCTCGCCGACACCCATCGGGCCAGCGACATCATCGCCCGGCTGCGCGGCATGGCCCGCCACCAGGCACCGACCAAACAGTGGTTGAACGTGGCTGATACGGTCAATGCGGCGCTGCGGCTGTTGGCCGGCGAGTTGAACGAACAGAACATCGACTTGCGCGTGCACATCCAGGAAGGACTGCCGCCGATGCTGGTGGACGAGGTGCAAATCCAGCAAGTGCTGCTGAACCTGGCGATGAACGCCGTCGACGCCTTGCGCCAGGTCGATGACGACGCACGCCGGACCGTCGATGTCCGTGCCGCGCTGGAAGCGGGTCAACTGCATTTTTCCGTGTCCGACCAGGGCAAGGGCCTCAGCGGCAACGACCACGAACGGGTGTTCGACGCGTTCTACAGCAGCAAGCCGGACGGCATGGGCATGGGCCTGGCCATCAGTCGTTCCATCATCGAGGCCCATGACGGACGGATCTGGGTCACCAGCAACCCGCAATCCGGCGCGACCTTTCACTTCACCCTGCCAGCCGTGACACGGGAGCCCGATGAGCCGCATTGACGCCCACGACCCCGCCGAGTCGATGGTCTACATCGTCGACGACGACAGCTCGGTACGTGCCTCGCTGCAAGACCTGCTGGCCTCGGTGGGCCTGCCCAGCCAGGCCTTCGGCTCGGCTCGCGAGTTCATGCAGGCCAGCTTGCCGGACGTGCCGGCCTGCCTGGTCCTCGACGTGCGCATGCCGGGCTTGAGCGGGTTGGATTTCCAGCAGGACATGGCCCGCCTAGGCCTCCTCGTCCCGGTGATCTTCATCACCGCCCACGGCGACATCCCGATGTCGGTCAAAGCCATGAAGGCCGGGGCGCTGGAGTTCCTGACCAAGCCCTTTCGCGAGCAGGACCTGCTCGACGCCATCAGCCTGGGCCTGGACCGTGATTGGCAGCGACGCCAGGCAGCGGCGAGCCTGGACGAATTGAAGCGCCGGCATGGCAGCCTGACCGACGGCGAGCGCGAGGTGATGGCGCTGGTGGTGTCGGGGTTGCTGAACAAACAAGTGGCCGCCCGGCTGGGGGTGAGCGAAGTGACGGTGAAAGTGCGGCGCGGCGCCCTGATGCGCAAGATGAATGCGGATTCGTTGGCAACCCTGGTCAAAATGTCGGAAAAACTCAAGGAGGCGGATCGCTAGCCGCGCCTGTCGCGGCTATCATGCCTTTCGCCCTGCCCACGGGCCGTTGCAGACCACCTTCAAGGACCCAGGTATGACTTTTCTGCCGTCGCGCGCCACCCTCTTCGTTTCCAGCCTCCTGTTCAGCGCGCTGTGCCTGGCCGAAGGCGAGCCGGCGGACAGCGTCATCAAGGACTCCACCAAGTCCGCCGTCTCGACGTTCATCACGGCGGGAAAGAATTTGTTGGGCGGCGTCAGCGAAGGCGTGCTCGACGGTCGTGAATCGGTCCAGGGCACCGACGGCGCCGCGATCGTTTCCAATGGCGAGCAAATGAAGGACCGCGTCCAGGTGGAGGTGCTGAAGGTGGACGCCGCCGACGAGAACTACACCATCACCCTCGGCTTCAAGAACAGCACCGACACCCAACTGCGGCTGATCAACCTCGGCCAGACCGGCGCGTTGCTGGCCATCGACCAGGCCGGCTACGCCAACAAGCTCACCGGCCTGGACAACCCGGACGAAGTCACCGTCCCGCCGAAAACGGCCGTGCGGCAGAAGTTCGTGTTCGAAGGCTTGAACGAAGCGATGACCACCGTGCGACTGTGGGGCAAGGATTATCCGGTCAAGAAATGATCGGAGTGAGTGTGCCCGGCCTCTGTGAGGCCAACGCAACCCCGCAAGGCTCGAACCGCTCGCCGGTGTCCATGCGGATGTTGCGCAGCGCGGCCGTCTCCCGGTGCGACGCGTAGAGCTGCTCGGAGAAGTACCCGATCAGGATGGACCGACGACGCGCACCGTTCACGTTGAGGCTGGCGGCGTGGACCAGCTCGGCGTCGAACACCAGGATGTCCCCGGCGCTCCCCGACAATTGCACGGAACGCGACTCGTCGGTGAAATCGAAAGCCGGTGCATGCGGCCCGGGACGATGGCTACCGGGCACGAGACGTGTCGCACCGTTCTCGGGGCCATAGTCGTCGAAAAACGCCAGAGCGATGGCGGTGTCGCCGGGACGCCGGGCCGACAAGTCGCGGTGCAACTGCTGGTGACCGCCGCCCGCCAAAGGCTCACGGCCTTCTACCTGCGCGAGGAAGAAGCGCTCGCCGATCACCTCGCCCGCGGCCGCCAGCAACGACGGCAAGCGGCACACCGCCTGGATGCGCGCATCGCCCTCCAGCAGCGAATGACGCCAATCCCAGCTTCGGGGCGTCGCCCATTGATCCGACGGCCTGACCCCGTCATCGAACACGGCGCGCAGGTGCGCCAGCCATTCGGCCGGGATCGCCCGGCGCAGCAGGACATAGCCATCGCGGTGAAGCTGTTCGTGGTCCGTCATGGTGACTTCGAATTCCCTGTGTCCAACACTTCCCAGGCTAGTACAAGACGACGCCATCGCGAGCAGGCTCGCTCCCACAGGGGATGCTGCGGCAAACACAAACCCGCGTCCACCGAAGATCAATTGTGGGAGCGAGCCTGCTCGCGATTGCAGTGTGCCAGTCACCTCCATCCAACTGACCCGACGTCATCGCGAGCAAGCTCGCTCCCACAGGGGATGCTGCGGCAAACACAAAGCCCGCGTCCACCGAAGATCAATTGTGGGAGCGAGCCTGCTCGCGATTGCAGTGTGCCAGTCACCTCCATCCAACTGACCCGACGCCATCGCGAGCAAGCTCGCTCCCACAAGGGATGCTGCGGCAAACACAAACCCGCGTCCACCGAAGATCAATTGTGGGAGCGAGCCTGCTCGCGATTGCAGTGTGTCAGTCATCTGCATCCAACTGACTCGACGTCATCGCGAGCAAGCTCGCTCCCACAGGGGATGCTGCGGCAAACACAAAGCCCGCGTCCACCGTAGATCAATTGTGGGAGCGAGCCTGCTCGCGATTGCAGTGTGTCAGTCACCTCCATCCAACTGACCCGACGTCAGCGCGAGCAGGCTCGCATCCCACAAGGAATGCTGCGGCAAACACAAAACCTGCGTCCACCGTAGATCAATTGTGGGAGCGAGCCTGCTCGCGATTGCAGTGTGCCAGTCACCTGCATCCACTGATCCGACGCCATCGCGAGCAGGCTCGCTCCCACAGGTGTGTGGTTCAACTGGCTGGAACCACAGGCTGTCGCTTCTCCACCCAACGCCGGTACTGCCGGGTACGCCAGACTGTCGCGAGCTGCTGCTCGATCAGTGCGCGCAACGGCGACACCGTCGGGTCGGTTTTTTTATCGCGACTGAGCTTGCCTAGCTGGAACTTGACGACCGCCATGTTGGCCAGGGAAGCGATGGTCTTGTTCTTCCAGGTGATTGGCGGCAACTGAGGAGCAGTGTCCTTACCCTGGAGCCAATCACGCGGCAGGTAAGGATCGATGGCCAGCGCCGTCCCGATGCCCACCATGTCCACTCCACTGGCCACGACGCTTTCGGCCACGGGACGTCGGCGCACACCGCCGGTGACCATCACCGGCATCCTGGCGACGGTCTGGATGTCACGGGCAAACTCGACGAAATACGCCTCGCGCGCCAGGGTACGGCCGTCGCGCGCCTGCCCCTGCATCGCGGGGGCCTCGTAACTGCCGCCAGACAATTCCACCAGGTCCACCCCCAAATCGTTGAGCCGCTCGACCACTTGCCTGGCCTCATCGGCCGAAAACCCTCCCCGCTGGAAATCCGCGGAATTGAGCTTGACCGCCACCGCGAAATCCGCGGAAACCACCGCCCTGACGGCCTTGACGATTTCCAGCAACAGGCGCGCCCGGTTGTCCAGGGAGCCGCCCCATTCGTCCGTCCTTTGGTTGGTCAGCGGCGAAAGGAACTGGCTCAACAAATAGCCGTGGGCAGCATGGATTTCCACGCCGGTGAATCCGGCCTGCTCGCCAAGGCGTGCGCTGCGGGCAAAGCGCTGGATGACATCTTCGATCACCGCTGCCGTCATGACGTGAGGCGTGGCGAAAAGCCTGGACAGGGAGCCCAGTTCCAGCGGCACCGCTGACGGCGCCCAGGCTTTTTGCCCGAGGTTGGCCTGCATCTGGCGCCCTGGATGGTTGATCTGCAACCAGACCTGCGCACCGCCGGATCGGCTGATACTCGCCCAGCGCTTGAACTTGTCCAGTTGCTGGTCGTCCTGTAGCACCACGCCCCCCGGGCCGGTCATGGCACGGCCGTCGACCATCACGTTACCGGTGATGATCAGTCCGGCGCCGCCATCGGCCCATGCCTGGTACAGGCGCATCAACGCCTCGGACGGCGCCTGGTCGGCGTCTGCCATGTTCTCTTCCATGGCGGCTTTGGCAATTCGGTTCTTGATGGTCGAACCGTTGGGCAGGATCAGGGGGTCGAACACAGTCATGGGGCAGTCCTCGGCTTGGGAGGTCACCACCCTAAGATTGAAGTCAACTTTAAGGTCAACGGTTTTTTTTCCAGATCAAACCCGACGACCGTTTTTCCCCTTGGACGGCACCGCATCGCGATGGGCAGCGGCCCCCTCCTCCCGCAAACGATGCAGCAACAGTTGCGCATTGTCGGCACAAGCCAGGCCCTCGGGCTTGCCCTCGATGCCCTTGATGACCAACAGCAGTTGCGCCTTGTTCTGGGCCAGCCGCTGCTGCAGGACTTCGATTTCCTCGACTTTCTGCCGGAGCCCGCTGAGCAACGCCTCCTCCTGCCAACCTTGCGCATCCATCGGCATCAATTGGCGGATCTGCTCCAATGAAAAACCCGCCGCTTGTGCGCCCGTGATGATTTGCAGGAGCCATTCGGTCTCCGGTGCATAGTCCCGGTAACCGTTGGCCCGGCGCTCGACCGACTTGATCAGGCCACTCGCCTCGTAGAAACGAATGCGTGAAGCCGCCAAGCCGGTGATTTTCGCCAGTTCGCCGATCCTCATACCTACTCCAGATATCCCCATGACCTTGAAGTGGACTTTAAACCCGAAGCCACCCGGCGGCCAGGTTTCGGTGCAGCGAGCGGGAAAAGACGGTTATCCGGTCATTGCGCGGCTTCAGCAGTGATGCACAGGCGGTGGCGGGTATCGTCAAGAACATCAAGACGCCGGTGGTATTGGTCGGCCACTCCTATGGGGTTCGGTGACCAGCGAGGCGGCGTACGGTAACCCGAACGTGAAGGGCCTGGTGTACGTGGCGGCGGCCATTCTATCCTTGATGGCGTAACGCCATCTGTCGATAATCACGCTTCTTTCGAAAAGCACATAAGGATTTGCTGTGAAGAAGCTCTATCTGGCTCTACCGCTCTGCGCCCTGCTGCTTCAAGGCTGCGGTGTGACCATGACCCGCTATGAACCGAATTTCCAGAACGTCCAGCAGCTCAAGCAAAATGAGCCGATGCAGCCCCTGCGTGAAGCCCAGGTGAATGCCGATTCCGGCCAGGGGTCGCTGATGGTGCGCATGAACCCGATCTCGTCTCCAGCGGGCAGCGTTCCACTGCACATCCAGGCCGCGATCAACGATGAGCTGCGCCAGGCGGGCCTGCTCGACCCACGCGCCGACCGCCAGTTGCAGGTCCAGTTGGTCAAGAACCAGCTCACTGCGGGCGTGGGCAGCGGTCATGGCGAGCTGTCGGCACGCTTCACGTTGCGTAAGGGCGACCAGGTTCTCTACGAGGCCACCAAGGACGTGCAGCGGGAATGGGACAGCAGTTTCTTCGGCCCGGTCGCCATCCCGGCGGCCGCGAACAACTACAACCCGATGGTGCAGGACCTGCTCAAGCGCTTGTACAGTGACCCGCAGTTCACGCAAGCGTTGAAATAGGCACAAAAAAAGAGCCGCAATCGCGGCTCTTTTTCTTTTTCCCGTCGGTCAGCCCCGTGGCATGCGGGTGTCGACAGCGGAATACCTCATGCGGTTATTGTCGACCCAGTTCTTCAACAGCGCATTGACCTGGCGGTTGAACGTGTCGGTGACGGCGGCCTTGGGGGTATTGCCCGCCAGCGGCAGGAACCAGATGCCCATCCAGGTGTTGATCGCATCGTGGTTGCTGGCCTTGCCCAGTGGCTGGCCACGGTCGTCCACGGTTTCCAGGCTCATGGTGTACTGGTCGGTGGCCAGCGCCGGAATGATCGTGAACGTGAAGCCACTGATGAACGCCATGACCAACTGCCCGCCGCCCGGGGCGTGGTTGTAGACCTTCAAGCGCAGGCTGTAGTCGCCGGGTTGTTTCTGGAATTCGTCGAAGACCACGCGGCCAAAGAGCCCCGACTCATCGAAGGTTCGCTTCAGCTCGGGCTTGAGCATGTCCCGCGCTTGCGGCACTTCGGTGGCCTTGGTGCTGTCGGGTTCGCCCTGATAGAAATCGAAGTCGACGTAGACGTTCGGCTTGTTCGAGTAACTGGCCATCGAAGGCAGGTTCACCGGGGCGACTTCGTCTTTGGTGAAGCTGGCGCAGCCACTGAGGCTCAAGGCCAGGAAGAGGCCCAGGGCTTTTCCAAATTGCATATCAACTTCCTTGCGTAGTTATCTGTAGGCCGCTCACGGAGAGGGGGATGCGGATTCTAGCGGGATCCAACTGAAATCAAAAGGCCATCACCGAATCAGCCAAAGGCTGCGCCGCGAACAGGCGGATCACAGGTCCAGTGAGCCCCTGATCAAGGCGTTGAGCACGCCCTCGACATCGGCGTCCTGCTCGTTCAGCAGGCACAACGGAATGCCCTGCACAGCGGCTTGCGAACCGGCCAGGCCCGCTCCCGTGAGGGCCAGCGGGCAGGCAATGTCCATCTGCAACGTACGCAGTCGCTTGGCCAGGATGGGGTTCACCGGCGCCGCCAGCGCAATCACCAGCGCTGCCGGCTGGATGGCCGCGCACACCAGGGGAAGCTCTTCCAATGGCTGCCCACAGCCGAGCACGTCGATGCGTTGCTGCGGGCCGCCCAACAGCACCGCGGCGCCCAGCAACTGCAATTCGGCATGCCCTTCGGTGCCAGCCAGCAACACGCGCGGCGCATCCACCTGGTCCATCTGCAGGCGCAGCAGCAGGCGGCCGCGCAGGAAGGTATCGAGGAACAGCCACTGGCTGCACTCACCCGGCGCACTGCCCGAGGCGAGGTCATGCCAGACCGGCATCAGCACGTTGCGCAGCACGATGGCCTTGGGCAAAAGCGCGAACAACTGGCGCTCGAGGTCTTCCAGGGCCTGGACATCGAAGGCCCTCGTGGCCTGCACGACAGCGGCACGCCAGTCATCCAGCTCACTGGCTTGCGGCGGGCTCACCTCGCGCTGGCCTTCGAGCATTTCGCCGACCTTGCTGATGGGCAGGCCACCGGCCGTCCAGCGCAGGATGTCGCGTATGCGCTGCACATCCCCGGCCGTGTACAACCGATGACCACCGTCGGTGCGCTGCGGGCGGATCAGCCCATGGCGCCGCTCCCAGGCACGCAGTGTCACCGGATTGATGCCGGTCAGGCTGACCACGTCGCGCATGGGCAGCAAATCGGGTGGAGTGGCTTCAGTCATACGCGGGTTTATCCGAAAGGTGGCACATTCTAAACCCATACAGTCTTTCTGCGGCGAGCATCCGTAGGTCATCATGTGGCAAACCGCGCCGACGCTTCGCACAGGTGCGCTACGCAGACCGCTGCATAATTTCCGTGGGTGGGCCAAATGATCGACGCAAAACTCCTGCAATTGATGGTCGAGCACTCCAACGACGGCATCGTCGTCGCCGAGCAGGAGGGCGACGACAGCATCCTCATCTACACCAACCCCGCCTTCGAGCGCCTCACCGGCTACAGCGCGCAGGACATCCTCTACCAGGACTGCCGCTTTCTCCAGCGCCAGGACCATGACCAGCCGGGCATCGCCGCCATCCGCGAGGCCATCAGCCAGGGCCAGCCGTGCCGCCAGGTCCTGCGCAATTACCGCAAGGACGGCAGCCTGTTCTGGAACGAATTGTCCATCACGCCCGTGCACAACGAGGCCGACCAGTTGACGTACTACATCGGCATCCAGCGGGACGTCACCGCGCAGATCACCGCCGAGGAACAGGTACACGAGCTGGAGGCCGAAGTCGCGGAGCTGCGCCGGCAACTCGCCGAGGTCAATCGCTGAACAAAAAACTGTACAAGAGGATTGACTTGTACAGATTTAACCGTACGCTTCCGCTATACCTGTACAACATTCGATTTTTGTACAGGATTGCCTGGAGCGCCGCATGTCAGCCTACCTACAGCAATTCGCCGAAGGCTTCGCCAGCCTTACTCGGGACAACCTTGGGCCACTGGAAAAGCTGTACAACGAAGACGTCATCTTCCGCGATCCCCTGCATCAGATCCGGGGCCTGACGGACCTCCGGGCCTATTTCACCGAGCTGTATGCCCACAGCCACGACATTCACTATGCCTTCGCCGGCGCCGACGAGGTACGGCCCGGGGAAGGCTACCTGCGCTGGACCTTGCGGTTCCGGCACCCGCGCCTGGCCAGCGGCCAACCGATCACCCTGCAAGGCTGCAGCCACTTGCAGTGGCGCGAGCGGGTCCATTTTCACCAGGATTATTTCGACGCCGGCGCCCTGCTGTATGAACACATTCCGGTCATGGGCGGTGCCATTCGCTGGCTCAAGGGCAGGCTGGCATGAGCCGTTGCTGGCTGACCGGCGCCAGCAGCGGTATCGGTGCCGCGCTCGCACAACGCCTGCTGGAGCAAGGCCACCAGGTGGCCTTGGGCGGTCGACACGCCGATAGCCTGGCGCCGCTGGTGGAACGTTTTCCCGGGCAGGCATTGCTGGCCATCGGCGATCTCGACGACCCGGCGCAAATCGCCGCGATCGCGGCTCGGATCCAGCAAGCCTGGGGCGCGCTGGACCTGGCGATCCTCAATGCCGGCACCTGCGAGTACCTGGAGCCGGGCCATTTCGACCCTGCCGTGGTGGAACGGGTGATCCGCACCAACCTCATGGGGGTCAGCCATTGCCTGGCGGCCGCCCTGCCCTTGCTGCGCGCCGGCCAGCATCCCCACCTGGTGGTGATGGGCAGTTCGGTGACCTGGCTGGCGCTGCCCCGCGCCGGTGCGTATGGCGCGTCCAAGGCAGCCGTGCGCTACCTGGTGGAGTCGCAGCGTATCGACCTGGCACGCGAGGGTATCGACGTCACCCTGGTCAGCCCAGGCTTTGTCGACACGCCGTTGACCCGGCGCAACGACTTCCCCATGCCACAACTGTGGTCGGCGCAACGGGCCGCCCGGCATATCGCCAAGCGCCTGCCCCGGCGTCCCCTGGAAATCAACTTCCCCGGTTTTTTCACCCTGGCGTTGCGCCTGCTCGGGGCAATGCCCGCGCGCCTGCGCCTGCTACTGGGCCAGCGCCTGGCCCGTCATGAACAGGATTGATCGATGCGCATAGCAATCATCGGCAGCGGCATCGCGGGCCTGACCTGCGCGCACCTGCTGTCACGCAAGCATGAAGTGACGGTGTTCGAGGCCGCCGAGTGGATCGGCGGCCACACCCATACCGTCGATGTGGATTGGCACGGCCAACGCCACGCGATCGACACGGGCTTTATCGTCTTCAACGACTGGACCTATCCGAACTTCATACGCTTGCTCGATCAGCTCAAGGTTGCCTCCCGGCCGACCGAGATGAGTTTCTCGGTGCACGACCCGCTCACCGGCCTGGAATACAATGGCCACGACCTGAACACGCTGTTCGCCCAGCGCCGCAACCTGGTATCGCCGGGGTTCTGGGGAATGCTGCGCGATATCCTGCGCTTCAATCGCCAGGCGCTTGCCGATCTGGATCACCGGCGTATTGATGCCGACACCACCCTGGGCGCCTACCTCGGGGCCCAGGGTTATGGCCAGCGCTTCATCGACCACTACATCGTGCCCATGGGGTCGGCGATCTGGTCGATGTCGCGCGCCGACATGCTCGACTTTCCCCTGCAATTCTTCGTCGGTTTCTGTCGCAACCATGGCTTGCTGTCGGTGAACCAGCGTCCGCAATGGCGGGTCATCGAAGGCGGTTCGCGCAGTTATATCGCGCCACTGTGCCGGCCGTTCGCCGAACGCATCCGCCTCAACTGCAAGGTGCGCCGGGTCGGCCGCGACGAAGGCGGCGTCACCTTGACCACGGCCGCCGGCCCCGAACGGTTCGACAGCGTGGTGTTCGCCTGCCACAGCGACCAGGCCCTGGCCCTGCTGGAAACGCCCAGCGTGCAGGAGCGCGCCGTGCTGGGCGCCATCCGCTATGCCGACAACGACGTCGTGCTGCACACCGACAGCCGCCTGTTGCCACGCCGGAGGAAAGCCTGGGCCAGTTGGAACTATCGCCTGGGCGGCGGCGACCAGGCCCCGGCCGCCGTGACCTACAACATGAATATCCTGCAAGGTCTCCAGGCGTCGGACACTTTTTGCGTAAGCCTCAACCAGACGGCGCTGGTGGACCCGGCGAGAATCATCGCCCGCTTCCAGTACGCCCATCCGCAGTACAGCCTGGCCGCATCCGCCGCGCAGGCGGGCCAGGCGCAATTGCAGGGCCGGCAGTTCAGCTACTACTGCGGTGCCTACTGGGGCAACGGTTTCCACGAGGACGGCGTGGTCAGTGCGCTGAAGGTCGCCGAGCATTTCGGAGAGGCATTGTGAACAGCAGCTTGTGCCCGGGCTGGATCAGCCACCGTCGCCTGTCGCCACGACGCCATGGGTTCCGCTATCGGATCGGCCTGTTCTACCTGGACCTGGACGAGCAAGCCTGGCTGCTGGGCCTGTCGCGCTGGCTGGGGCGCTGGCGCCTGGCACCGCTGAGCTGGCGCGAAACCGACTACCTGCCTGCTCGGACCCGCCAGGGTGAGTCACTGGCCCAGGCCGCCCGCTCGCTGGTCGGGCAGGCCACCGGGCAGACGCCCGGAGGCCCGGTCCACCTGCTCACGCAACTGCGTTGCTGGGGCCTGTCGTTCAACCCGGTGAGCTTCTATTTCTGCCATGACCATGACGGGCATCTGGCGGCGATCCTGCTGGAGGTGCGCAACACGCCCTGGCGCGAACGCTTTCATTACGTGTTGCCGGTCCACGGCGACCTGGCGAAACCGTTCACCGCGGCCCAAGCCTTTCACGTGTCGCCGTTCATGCCCATGGACATGGACTATCGCCTGCGATTCGCCCTGGACGAGAAGCAGGTGCGCATCCACATGGAGAACTGGCAAGGCGCCCACAAGGTTTTCGAGGCCGACCTCGCATTGCGCCGCCAACCGCTGGATCGAAAAGCGTTGCATCGATACCTGCTGGCATTCCCGTGGATGAGCCTGCGTACCGTCTCGGCCATTTACTGGCAAGCCCTGCGCCTGTTGTTCAAGCGCACCCCTGTCCATGACCACACGAGCCGCCCGGACGACCTGGCGCTCGGCCAACCTTGCGAGAACCCCGATCATGTCCAATTCCACCCTGAGCGTTAGCAAGTCCGCAGGCCTGGCACCTTGGCTCGGCGGGCTGGCGCGCAGCGCCGTGCTCGCTCAACTGGGCAAGCTGCGCCACGGTCATCTACGGCTGCTCAGCCACGGGCGGCAATGGAGTTTCGGCGATCCCGCCAGCCCGTTGCAGGCCGAGGTGGAGATCCTCGATGACGCCACCTGGAGCATGATCGCCGGCAATGGTTCGATCGGCGCGGGCGAGGCCTATATCCACGGTTTCTGGCGCAGCCCGGACCTGGCGCGGGTGACCCGCCTGTTCGTCGCCAACCTCGACGTGCTGGATGCCCTTGAAGGTGGCCTGGCGCGCCTGGGCCAACCGGCCCTGCGGCTGCTGCATCGACTGAACCGCAACAGCCGGCGCGGCTCGCGACGCAACATCCTGGCCCACTACGACCTCGGCAATGCCTTGTTCGAGCGGTTGCTGGACCCGACCATGATGTATTCCGCCGCGCGGTTCGAGCACCCCGGGCAGACCTTGGAACAGGCCCAGTTGCACAAGCTGGAACGCATCTGCCAGGCGCTGGAACTGCACCCTGGCGATCACCTGCTGGAAATCGGTTGCGGCTGGGGCAGCCTGGCGATCCACGCGGCCACACGGCACGGCTGCCGCGTGACCACCACGACGCTTTCCGAAGCGCAATACGCCCATACCCTGCAACGTGTAAAGGCCTTGGGGCTGGAGCAGCGGGTGACAGTCCTGCGCGAAGACTACCGAGACCTCAAGGGCACCTTCGATAAACTCGTCTCCATCGAAATGATCGAGGCGGTCGGCCACCGTTACCTGCCAACGTACTTCCGCCAGTGCGCGGCACTGCTCAAGCCCGACGGCCTCCTGCTGTTGCAGGCGATCACCATCCGCGACCAGCGCTATGCCCAGGCACGGCGCTCGGTGGACTTCATCCAGCGCTACATTTTCCCCGGCGGCGCCCTGCCCTCGCTGAGCGTGATGCTGGACACCGCCAGCCGTCACACCGAACTCAACCTGGTGCACCTGGAGGACTTCGGTCTGGACTACGCCCGCACCCTGGAGCACTGGCACGACAACCTGCGCCAGGCGCGCACCGAACTGACGACGCTGGGCTACGACGACACGTTCCAGCGCCTGTGGGAGTTCTACCTGTGTTATTGCCAGGGCGGCTTCGAAGAGCGCGCCATCAGTGTGGCGCAATTGCTCTGGGCCGCGCCCCGGGCCCGGCGGGCGGCGTTGCCCGGGCAGGCTTGATGCCCAGGCGCTGGCTGCTCGCCAATGCGCTGTGGCTCCAGGCCGGCTGGTGGATTTGCGTGCTGGGGACCCAACGTCCCTGGCTGTTGCTGCTGGTGCCCATCGGCCTGGCCGTGCACCTGCGCCTGTGCCCGGACGTCACTGCCGAAGTGAAGGCCGTGCTGCGCGTCGGGCTGGTGGGCTGCGTGCTGGACAGTGCGCTGGGACTATGGGGGGTGTTCCGTTTCGACACCTGGCCCCTGCCCCTGTGGCTGGCCTTGTTGTGGCTGGTATTGGCCAGCGGCTTGCGCCACAGCCTGGCCTGGGCCGGCCGGCCCTGCTGGCGCGGGGCACTGCTGGGCGCGTTGGGTGGTCCATTGGCGTATCTGGGCGGCGCCAGGGTGGCCGGGGTGGAGCTGCCGCTGGGCGGGTTGGAAACGGGCCTGTTGTTGACCCCGGTCTGGGCGTTGGCTTTTCCCCTGCTCATGCGCCTCGCGGCATGGCGCTGAGCGCTACCACTGGCGGGTCAGCGTCAATGGCAGCCGTAAGGGCGCGATGGGGCCGTCACGCTGCCCGCACATCTCATCGTGCACCACATGCTGCACCAGCGTGCACGGCACCGGTGGCAGGTCGACCAGCAACTGGCGCAGCTCGGTGGAGGAGCGCAATCGCACGGGCTGCCCCCGCGCATCGCTGAGGGTGACCGGACCGCTGCCGGTCATGGCGCGCAGGAGGTAGAAGCCGCCCTCCAATGACAGCAGTTCCAGCGCCTGGATGTCGCCGGCCGCGACTCGCTCGGTGAGCTCATTCAGATTCATTGCGCACCCTCCGGCAGGCGGCGGAAGAACAAGGTGATCTGGCCGATCTCCACCCCCAGCTTGCTCATGCTCGAGCGGTTGATCAGGGTGTCGTCATCCATCAGGTACATCCAGTCGTCCAGGTCAACCTCCCAGTGCCGTCCGTCGGCTGGCAGGTCCAGACGATAACGCCAGCGCAGCGCATTGCCGGCCACCTCGCCCCGGGCCTCGCCGATCACGTCCCCCGCGGTTCCGCGCCAGCGGCCAGGGCCGTCCGGCACCAGCGTCCAGGTGCGCTGCTGGCGCGTGCCGTCGCTGTAGAGGAATTGTTCATCGAGGATCAATCGCTCACCTTCCCGGCGACTGTCGATGCGCACATGGAAGCGCTTGACCACTTCCCCGGAACGCTTCTGGAACATCCCCCAGGCCTGCACCGGTCGCGAGAAAAACGCCGCCAGGTCCAGAGGCGGCTGTTCCCCGGCGTAGTGCTCGACACCGACATTGCCACAGCTGCCGAGCAACAGGCAGGCCGCCAGTAGAAGCGCTTTGTACATGGTCATGTCCCTCTGTCGTTTTCGCCCAGGCCGAGCAAGCGCTGGCGCAATTGCAGGTCGCGGGCCCGCGGGTCCAGCCAGATGGCGAAGAACGCCCGGGCGAACAGCGGGTCGAAGATTTCACGCGTGGGCTGGCCATCCACATAGAAACGGCAGCCCTTGCCCGGCAGATACAGGCCAGTGATGCGCATGCCGGGGCGTACATCGACGAATGCGGCCTCCATTGCCTGGGTCCAGGCCGCGAGCGATGCGGACGTCACGCCGTCGGAGCCCAGTCGCCGCATCTCCTCGACACTGGCCTGCACCAGTGTCTCCCGGGACATCGACCGGTGGTAAAGCAGTTCCAGCGCAAAAGGCTGGTTCCAGTCCAGTCGCGAGTCGGCGGTCCAGAGCCTGGCGGTATACAGGCGCAGGCCGAACCAGGTGAAATCACCCTCGCCCAGCCGTTGCGCAAGGGGCAGCGCCGTACGCCAGTCCGCGGCGACTGACGACAGCGTCGCCAACATCAGGCAGAGGCAGGCCCAGCGAACGGAATGCGCCATGAAGAACCTGTAGAATGAGAAAATACCTGTACAACATTAGATTCTTGTACAGATAAATTCAAACCATGTATGGATTTATCCGCTGAATCCCTTTAGACAGGAGTTTCCATGCTGTACGTAGTCATGCTCGGTGGTCGTCATCCCCGCGCCAACATCGAGGTGCACGACGTGGTGTTCGTCCAGGCGGACTCCCTGGATCAGGCGTACCCGCAATTGCGCGAGGCCTGGTTTGGCAGCCCCAAGGGTTTGCACATCGACTCCTGGCTGGAAGTCGATGGCATCGATGCCTACCGGGTCGAACTCAGCCACATGGCCCCGGGGCCGGGCGAGCCCAGGCTGTTTTTCATCAACCTGGGCGGCTACGAACGTGAGGTGTTTGGCGAGGCGCACCGCTATCTGCTGGTGGTGGCCCGGGATAAGGCCCAGGCCAAGCAGTTGGGCAAGCGACGCCTGCCGATGGACTGGCTCAAGCCGCACACCGACGCGGTGCTCGAGGTGGATGACTGCTTGCCGGTCGATTGGGTCAACGGCCACTACGTCCACCTTGTCCCAGGTGCCCACAAGGGCATTCGCCCTTGCAGTGATTACATCCTGATCTGAGGGGCAAGGTCCCCGATCACCCGCACTGACGCCTCGCCCACCCTGGACGCGCAAGAGATGATTCCCGCGTCTCAGCGCAGCCATTCGAAACTCGAATGGGACCCATGATACTTATTCGCTTTTGCGAAGCCACCGATTGCTTCCACAATGGCGCCCCGGTAACGGACCCAACTTGAGGCAGGCGTGAGGTGAAGGTGTGTTGAGTGTCGATGCGGGCTCCGTGAGCCTGGAGAGGAAACTGATATGGAGGGGGTTCAAGCAGCTCCTGCCGATCTCCCTGTTCGTGATCGTCTTTGCCGTTGCCTTCGGCCTTGCCGCCGCGCAAACCGGCCTGGACGCAGCGTCAACCCTGCTGATGAGCACCCTGGTATTCGCCGGTGCCGCGCAATTTGCCGTGCTTGACCTGTGGGGGCCGCACGTTCCGATAGTGCCCCTGGTCGTGACGGTATTCGCGATCAATGCCCGGCACCTGTTGATGGGGGCCACGCTGTATCCCTGGCTACGGGAGCTGCCACTGGCCCGGCGCTACGGCGTGATGATGGTGGTCTCCGACGCCAACTGGGCGATGTCGATGCAGGCATTCAATAACGGCAAGCCAGGCCTGGGCCTGCTGTTTGGCGGCGGCCTGGCACTGTGGTCGGCTTGGGCGCTCGGCAGTTGGCTGGGGTTGAAGTTCGGTGGCGTCATCCAGGATCCCGTCAGCCTGGGCCTGGACATGGTCATGGGCTGTTTCCTGCTCGCGATGGTGCTGGGAGGCCAGAAGAACCTGCGCATACTGGTCATCTGGAGCGTGGCAGCCATCGCGTCGCTGTTGGCCTACAAATACCTGCCTGAAAACGCCCACGTGGTCACCGGGGCCCTGGCCGGTGGCGTCCTGGGCGCCGTGTGGACGGAGAAAAAAGCATGAGCATCGAGACATCAGGCTACGGCACGTTCCTCATCATCCTGATCATGGCCGTGGTGACCCTCGCCACGCGTTGGGGCGGCGTGTTCGTGATGTCCTTCGTGCCCATCAGCCACCGGGTGCAGCAGTTCATCAATGCCATGTCCGGCTCGGTCCTGGTGGCCGTGCTCACGCCGCTGGCGGTCACCGGCGACAACGGCGCGCGGCTGGCCTTGCTGACGACCGCCATCGTGATGCTGGTCCTGCGCAAACCCCTTCCAGCGATTGCCGCCGGGATCCTGATGGCCGCGTTGTTCAGGCAGTTCTAGGTTTGTCCTGTCCCCTGATTGGAGGCGTCAGGCAATACCCGGCTCTACGATACGGAGCCAAGGCCAGCGAGCTTGATAACTCCTGGCCTTTTGAACGAACAGGTCCGGCTGAGGATTCCCCGGGTTGATACGCAGGACACCCTCCTCTACATCGGCCAAGCCGTACGGGGCATAGACCTCACCCGTGGCAACCTCCAACCCAATACACGTACCCGCAACCAGATAACGATCAATACCATCTCTTGCCGACTGAAGTTGAGGATAAGACCGGCCAAACCGCTGGTGATACCAAAGGTGAACACGCGCCTGGTTCTTGATTTCGATGTTGACCGCCAGGTCGCCGAAGAGGTGCTGCGCCGAGGTGATCACGTCATTCTCGGCCTCCCAGGACAGGTTCTCGTCAAAGTAGAAGACGTCGTAATCCTTTACGCCCCATTCGGGCGCGAGCCGCATCCGATGATTCCAGACAGATTGGAAGAGGCAGCCTGCTGTGAGGAAACACTGAGGCAAACAGAGTGCAGGCAAACGGGCAGTGATTTCAGCGTTTATCGGGTTCGCCATCGCTATCTTGAGCAACCCTTCGTCCGTCAGCGTCATTGCCATCCCTCTTGAAGTCGAGCCAGTCCTGGGTCACACACTACGCCATGGGCAGAATGCCGGTCAGGCAGTGGGGCTGAAGACACCTGTGTTCACGAGCATCTCAACTAACGTCTCTGGCCATACAATCTCTTCAGTTGTCCTGAGCTCTTGTTCGGACCACCAACGATGGTCGGCCATGACCCGGACCTCCTGTAATGTACACTCGGACCGGGAAAGAGTCTGGACAGCAGTATGCACAACAAAATATTGCTCAACGGATAGCACCGTCTCACCACCGGGCAGGAGCATTGGAAATCGCCTGTCCGCTATCGGTCCCGCAACTGAGTTGACTGAAATACCGGTCTCTTCGCGCAGCTCACGTATCGCGGCGACTTGAAATGTTTCGCCATCCTCAAGGCCTCCGCCAGGCGTTGCCCAATAGCTCTGCCCGGCTAGAGCATCACCGCTATGGCGAAAGTTGAAAAGCAGGACCTGCCGGGAGGGCTTATAACCAGCAATCGTGCTGACCGTCGTTCGCGCATTTGATGTGTATTTCCTTGAACATGGAATATGGCAAGTCCTCAAAAACAATTGAGGTTTAACGGCCCGCGGCTCGTGAACAAAGCCCGCAGGATCGCACTTATCCGGTTGGAGGAAAGTCCTCGTAGGATTTTGGCAAATACCCCCAGATCCTCAACACGTCGCCTCGCACTTCGAACTCGAATCCAATCCGTGCAGCCACTCCCGAGATCTCGTCGGTGTGGTCAATGGTTGTCCGGGCAAGCAGCCGCCCCCTGAACGGGCCCTCTTCCATCAAGCCAATGTCGAACCATTCGACACAGGCGAATGGAAACGGCAAATGGTAGAACCACTCCACATCCCAGCCCGAGACATAGCCGGAGACTGACTTGTACCGCCAGGACGGGCACCAGCCCTCGCGCTCACGGAAATAGTCGATCAGTTCGTCCCACTTGGTGTTGTTCGCCGCACTGGCCAGATTCCTCGCCGCCACGGCGATGTTGACCTTCTTTCGCATCGCCTCATCGTTGCCAACGCCGGCTGTGGGTAGTTCATTCATGCCTGCCATTACTCCACGTACCGCAACCAGAGATGCGTGCACCCACCCATAGCCGCCAGGACCCTGGCAACCACCTTTTCCCGGTCCTCTTCGCGGGTGTTGTACAGCGCGCAGAAATCCGCCGCCACCGCCCGGGCCTGTTCCGCAGTGGGGGGTTCCGCGCGCAGATAGCCGAGATAGGAGGCCCCTACCCCGATCAGCTCATAACCATGGGCCAGGGCGAAGTGACGGGCCACCGCGAAGTTTTGCGCGGGGTCCAGGTCGCAGGTGAAGTAGCCGTTGGGAAAAGCGGCCAGCGCCTGGTAGCTCTGTTCAACCGGGACCACCAGCGCCGAGAGAGGCTGGTCGAGCAGTGAAACCGGGTCGTGCTGATACGCCTCCCACGCTTGCAAGGCGGGTTCGTCGAGGGTCAGGCCGTGGGCACACGCGTCCTGAAATGAAGTGGCCGCGACCAGGTTCATGAAGTTGCGATAGCAGAAGGCGAATTCGGCCTTGGTCGTGGGGTACCCCAGGTATTCGCCGTTCTCGAAGCACTCGGGCGGCAGCCCGGCGATGTCCTGTTCGGACGGGACGTCCAGCCCCAGGTTGTCCCGCGCATGCCCGCAGGTGTAGCGGGCCTGGTGCAGGTCGTCCAGGGAGAACAGTGGCTTGCAACCGGGGTGGCGGGACGCGATGTGCCGATAGGCGCCGCGCAGGTCGTCCAGGCTGGCAACAGCGCTGACGCTGTATTCGTCACAGGTGCCTGCGGCGGGGTTATGGGGCATCGCGTGACCGCGAAATTGGATGTCCATCGAATGATTACCTGCTGCTGTCGAACCGATCCAGTCCTGGCGTGCAACAGTACCGCAGGGGTTTGTCCGATTGCACCTGGATCAGCACCCACGCCTGCACCACAGGTAAGCGTGCGGGGCCGAAGCACGGCCCCGTCCAATCGATTCAGACGCCCTTGGTCGACGGCAGCAGGACCGTCAATATCCCCAGCAACGGCAAGTAGGAGCACAGGGTGTAGACGTACTCGATGCCGTGGATGTCGGCGAGGTAGCCCAGCAGCGCCGCGCCGATCCCGCCGAAGCCGAACATCAGGCCGAAGAACACGCCGGCGATCATGCCGACATTGCCCGGCACCAGTTCCTGGGCAAAGACCACGATGGCGGAGAACGCCGAGGCCAGGACGAAACCGATGATCATGCTGAGCACGCCGGTCCAGAACAGGTCCACATAGGGCAATGCCAGGGTGAACGGCGCCACGCCCAGGATCGAGAACCAGATGACCTTCTTGCGGCCGATCTTGTCGCCGATGGGACCACCGAAGAACGTGCCGGCCGCCACCGATCCCAGGAACAGGAACAGGTACAACTGGGAGCTGGTCACCGACAGTTGGAATTTCTCGATCAGGTAGAAGGTGAAGTAGCTGGTGAAACTGGCCATGTAGAAATACTTGGAGAACACCAGCAGCGCCAGGACCACCAGGGCAGCGGTCACGCGCCGCTTGGACAGGCCGTGGGTCGCCTTGCCGCCCTGCTTGAGCTTGAACAGGTTGAGGTGGTTGCGGTACCAGCGACTCAGGCCGTACTGCACGAGGATGGCGAAGGCCGCGAACAGGCCGAACCAGGCCACATGGCCCTGGCCATAAGGGATCACGATGGCGGCGGCGAGCAACGGGCCGAAAGCGCTGCCGGCGTTGCCGCCGACCTGGAACGTCGACTGCGCCAGGCCATAGCGACCGCCTGAAGCGAGCCGTGCCACGCGGGAGGTTTCAGGGTGGAAGGTCGAGGAGCCGATGCCCACCAGCGCGGAGGCCAGGAGGATGGCGCCGAAACTGCCGACGAACGCCAGCATCAGGATGCCGACCAGGGTGCAGACCATCCCGGCAGGCAACAGCCACGGCTTGGGATGACGGTCGGTGTGGTAGCCCACCCACGGTTGCAGCAGCGAGGCGGTCAGCTGGAAGGTCAAGGTGATCAGACCCACCTGGGTGAAAGTCAGGCCGTAGTTGGCCTTCAGCATCGGATAGATGGAAGGCAGGACGGCCTGGATCAGGTCATTGATCAGGTGCGCGAGGGCGCAGGCACCGATGACCCGCATCACAAGCGGGCTCGTTTGGTTGACGACGGAGGCCGTGGTCGAGGCTGTGGCGGTGGTGGACATGAAAAAAGCTTCCAGGCGGTAGGTCAGCAAAAAAAACCTGGGCAGAAGTTGTAGGCACTATCTGACAGGCGCGGCATCATCCTAGAATCCAGGTAAATGTCTGTCTCACTGGACAAGGGCACCCACCGTCGCAAAAAGGACATCATGATCAAACCGTTGAACGAAGCCCTGCTCGAGATCGATGAAGGTGCCTGGACGATGATCGGCCGGGCGACCGACTACCCCGCCGATTGGTGGATCGCCCCCCATTCCCATGAAAAGCACCAACTGATCTACGCCGTCGAAGGCGTGATGGTCGTGCACACGGCCTCCAGCCAATGGACGGTCCCGTCGAATCGGGGACTGTGGATGCCCTGCGGGCAGGTGCACTCGGTGCGCTGCGTCGGGCACGTGAAAATGCGCAGCCTGTTCGTCCGGCCCGATGCCGCCGCAGACCTTCCGAGCGATACGAAGGCGGTGAGTATCTCCGCGCTCCTGAGTGAGTTGATCAAGGTCGCCGTCCAGCTGCAACTGCCCTATGCCCCGAACACCCGGGCGGCCCGGGTGATGCAGCTGATCCTCGATGAACTCGCCCTGCTGCCCACCCTGCCGCTGCACCTGCCGCAACCGGCGGACCGGCGTATCAAGCAGATTTGCGTGACGCTGCAAGGCGACCCCGCCGATGGTTCGACGCTGGCGGACTGGAGCGCCCGCCTCGACCTCGACGAGAAAACCATCCAGCGGCTATTCCGCAAGGAAACCGGGATTACCTTCGGCCAATGGCGACAACAGGTGCGTCTGTTACAGGCCGTCGAACGCATGGCAATGGGCGAGAAAATCATCGACGTTGCCCTGGCCCTGGGCTATGAAAGCCCGAGTGCGTTCACCAACATGTTCCGCAAGCAATTTGGCAAGACGCCGAGCAAGTTCTTCAAATGAGCGGCGCGCCGCGCGCGGGCTGATATCATCCCGGCGCTTACACACCGAGTACAAGCCATGAACCGTCGCAAGAAAATAAAGCAGTTGCTGCAGGCCCACGCCAAGAAGGCCAGCGCCAAACTGGCACCGCAGAACAAACCCAAGTACATCAGCAAGGCCGATCGCCTGAAGCTGGCGGCCGAGGCCGAGCAAGCGGCGCAGGCGCCGGCCGAAGCGTGATGCAAGCTGATGCACCGCCCCCTTTACCTTTGGCACCCCCTCCCTTCCCGACGATCACGCCCACATGAATCCAATCGATTCCCTGACGCTGCAACGCATCATCGCCGCCCATGGCAAGCCCGAGGGGGCGGCGTATTTTGATGTGGAAGAAAGCATCGTCCATGACCTGTTTCCCGATCGCATCGTGTTCCAGACCAACTACCTGGACCACAGCAGCTACGCCGTCGACCTCGCCGGGGGTGTGGTGCGCGTGCGCAAGACGCGGCTGGACAACTACCATCGTGGCCACAAGGCCCAGGTGATCGATGATGCGATGGATGAGGACGACTGGGATGAGTTGGACGGCTTGTGGCAACGCCTGCGCCGGGACCTGGACCCCGACGGGCAAGCGTCGCAGGTCGATCTGGCCGATACGCTGGCCGACCTGTTCGACTGCCTGTTCGACCCAGACCAGGCACAAGCGCTGATACAGGGCATTGGCGCTCCGACGACGCAATGGGATTGGGCCTGGAACCAGCTGGCGTCGGCGTTGACCGACACCCATCAGCTGGCCGAATTCGAATGGAAGGAATGGGCGTCCGGCGGAGTGGCCGCCGTCAATGCCCTGGCCCCGCTGCAGCAACTGGGCATTGAAATCCCGACGCCTGATCGCCCAGCCATCGACGCCGTCAACCGCGCCAGCGATTGGGAGCGAGCGCTGCTCCAGTACTTCAACCAGCGGCTGGAAGCCCACGATTTGAAGCTGCTGGCCATCGGCACGCATTTCGATGAGTACCAGTGCTTTGCCTGCCTGCCCCTGAACGGCTTGGGCCTGGTCAACGCGCTGGAGATCATGGGCCGGCTGGGCATCGTCCATAAATATTGAGCGGCGGTCACGGGCGAGTGCCCATCGCTCCCGCTGACCGAAGCGCAGCCCAGCTATCGTTCAAACCTATAGTTGCTATCGATATCCGCACCGTTCTCGATATCGGCGTCTCTCTCTAATCTGCGCACCAAGCGATCGACAGCGGTCGCAACCGGTCACGACGACCCCTAAGGAGAGAGAGACGATGAACACACTGAACCGCACCATGGCCATCGCGACATTGGCCCTCGCCGCCCTCGGCGCAGAAGCCGCCACGCCCACCCAGGCCACCGGCCATGTGTCCGCCGTGGGCAGTGTGATCCAGTCCGCCAGCTACATCACCACCCGCGATGGCGTGCAGCTGTACTACAAGGACTGGGGCCCGCGGGACGGCCAGGTCGTGACCTTCAGCCACGGCTGGCCGCTGGATTCGGACAGCTGGGAAGCGCAGATGATGTTCCTCGCCTCCAAGGGCTATCGCGTGGTCGCCCACGACCGGCGCGGCCACGGTCGCTCGAGCCAGCCCTGGGAAGGCAACGACATGGACCACTACGCCGATGACCTGGCGGCCGTGATCGAAGCGCTGGACCTGAAGGACGTGACCCTGGTCGGTTTCTCCACCGGCGGCGGTGAAGTGGCGCGCTACATCGGTCGCCACGGTACCGGCCGGGTGAAGAAAGCCGTGCTGGTGTCCTCGGTGCCGCCGCTGATGCTCAAGACCGACACCAACCCTGGCGGCCTGCCCATCGAGGTGTTCGACGGCTTGCGCAAGGCGTCCCTGGAAAACCGCTCGCAGCTGTACCTGGACATCGCCTCGGGGCCGTTCTATGGCTACAACCGCAAGGGCGCCAAGCCGTCCCAGGGCCTGATCCAGTCCTTCTGGGCCCAGGGCATGCAAGGTGGCAGCAAGAACACCTATGAGTCGATCGCGGCCTTCTCGGCCACCGACTTCCGCGCCGACCTGAAGAAGTTCGACGTGCCGACCCTGGTAATCCACGGTGACGACGACCAGATCGTACCCATCGATGCCGCGGGCAAGGCCTCGGCAGCGCTGATCAAGGGCGCACGACTGATCGTCTACGCCGGTGCTCCCCATGGCTTGACCGAGACCCACAAGGATCGCCTCAACCAGGACCTGTTGAAGTTTCTCCAGGAATAATCCTATCGATGCCAAGGCCCTTCTGCGCAGGGGCCTTGGCATGCCCGCCAACGCCATCCGCGCCCCGACAAGCACGGTCATCGATTCGTGTGAACCTAGCCAGCGCCCGGCCCTCGGATATTGAAGACGTATCAGGGGTGACCTCAATGGCAATGGAAGACACGTTACTGCGTCAACGCAAGGTGCTTGCCGAACTCGGAGAGCTGGCGCTGGTTTCGGACGACCTTGAACACATCCTCGACGAGGCCTGTCGCCTGGTGGGCGACGCACTGGAAACCCACCTGGCGAAATTCATGCTGCTGGAAGAGGACGACCTCACGCTGACCGTGCGCAACGGCGTCGGCTGGGCGCCTGGCGTGGTGGGCAAGGTCCGGGTGCAAGCGCTGGACAACACCCCGGAGCGCCACTCCCTGGACACCGGCAGCGCGGTGATCTCCACGGACAGGGCCACGGAAACCCGCTTTCGCTATCACGACTTCCAGGTACAGAACGGCGTCCAGGCATTCGTCAACGTGCTGGTCCACGGCGCCAGCGAGACGCGACCGTTCGGGATTTTCGAGGTCGACAGCCGCCACCCCCGGCAATTCACCCAGAGCGACATCGATTTCCTGCGCGGCTACGCCAACTTGATCGGGGCGGCCTTGAAGCGCTCCGTGACCTTGCAGGCCATGCGCCAGACCGAAGCCAAGCTGCGTGACAGTGAAAGGCATTACCGGATCGCGGCCGAACTCAACCCGCTCTGGCCCTGGACGGCCGCCAGCGATGGCGCGCTGTTGTCGCTGGATTCGCGCTGGTACGACTTCACCGCCCGCACACCGGAGCAGACCCTGGGGCGCCAATGGCTGAACGCCGCGCACCCCGACGACAAGATCACCATCGCCCGCTTGTGGCAACAATCCTTGACGAGCCTGCACCCCTTCGATGCGCAGGTTCGCGTGCGCAGGCACACCGGCGAATACCGCTGGTTCAGGGTCCGGGCGCTGTGCAGCCTCGACGCTGGCGGCCACTGCGAACAATGGTATGGCACCTTCGAAGACATCAACGAACGGGTCCAGTTGGAAGCCGCCTTGCGGGAATGGAACGACCAGCTCGAAGAACGCATCGCCCAGCGCACCGGGCAACTGGAAGCCGAACAACAGGAACGCGCCCTGGCCGAGTCGAAGCTGCGGCAGAGCCAGAAAATGGAAGCGGTCGGCCAGTTGACGGGCGGCATTGCCCACGACTTCAACAACCTGCTGGCGGGCATCACCGGGAGCCTGGAACTGATGCAGCGGCGCATCGACAGCCAGGCCTACGACGAACTGTCGCGCTACAACGCCGTGGCCCTGACCTCGGCGACACGGGCCGCCGCCCTCACCCAGCGCCTGCTGGCGTTTTCCCGGCAGCAATCGCTGCAGCCGGAAGTCCTCGAACCGCGCAAGGTGGTGGCCGGCCTGGAAGAAATGATCCGCCGCTCCGTAGGGCCCAACATCGTTGTCGAGTGTTCGTTCCGCAACAACGACCCGATCAAGTGCGACCCGAATGAACTGGAAAACGCCCTGCTCAACCTGGCGATCAACGCCCGCGACGCGATGCCCGACGGCGGCCTGCTCAAGCTCGATGTGCACCGCTGCGTGATCGACGAACACAGCGACGACGCCAAGCTGTTGCCGCCGGGTCCTTACGTGGCGATAGCCGTCTCGGACTCGGGCACGGGCATCAGCGCGGACATCATGTCCCGGGTGTTCGACCCCTTCTTCACGACGAAGCGCCTGGGTGAAGGATCCGGGTTGGGCCTGTCGATGATCTACGGGTTCGCCCGGCAATCCGGAGGGCAGGTCAGGATCCAGAGCACGGTCGGTGAAGGCACGACGGTGACGATGTACTTCCCGATGGCGCGCCGGGCCTCCCAGCGAGCGAAAAGCGTGCGGCAGGACAGCGCCGCGCAGGTCCAGCCCGGCGGCAACGAAACCATTTTGCTGGTGGATGATGAAGCGGCGATCCGGCAAATGGTCTCGGAATACCTGGGGGAAACCGGTTATCGCGTCGTCGAGGCCCTGGACAGCGTCTCGGCCTTGCAGCAAGCCGAGAAGATCGGGACCTTCGACCTGTTGCTGACCGACATCGGCCTGCCCGGCGCCATGAACGGCATCGGCCTCGCCGACGCGCTGCGCCAGCGCCATCCGGGGCTGAAGGTGATGTTCATCACCGGCTTCGCCGAGGGGGAAAGCCTGGTCAGCGCCGACCCGACGACCTGGATCATGACCAAGCCCTTCAGCCTGACCGACCTGGGGCGACGGGTACGCTCGCTGATCCAGTCGCCGAAGCGCTGACCCGATGCCATAGTGGCTCGCGCAGCGGTTGCCGAGAGGCCTGCGTGGCTGATTTGAGTACCCGAATTAGCCACACAGGCCACTAGGGCTCGGACCGCCCGGTTCCCTCACGATCGCCCCGGTACTGCTTCAGCTGCGTGAACGGCGGCAACCAGGCCTCGCGTCGCCGGGTCCAGCACTCGTAGGTCGGGATCAATTGGTCGGGGGCATCCAGGCTTCCCAGGTTCACTTCGATCTCGTCGCCGCTGCGGGCGAACAGCGACGAGCCGCAGCGGGGGCAGAAAAAGCGCCCGGCGTAATCCCGTGTCTCGCCCTCGATCTTCACCGCCTGCGCGGGAAACATGGCCGCCGCGAAGAACAGCGCCCCATGGTGCTTGCGGCAGTCGAGGCAGTGGCAGAGCCCCACCCGATAAGGGCGCCCCGAGGCTTCGATACGCACGTTGCCGCACAGGCATCCGCCAGTGAATCGATCCATGGTGTCTGCTCCTGGCCAAGGTGGTCGATACACCTTCGACCCGTGCGCCCCGGCTTGGTTTTATTCCCGTCGGGGCCTTGGGCAGCGAACCGCATCATCCGAATGCGTGCAGTATTCATGAGGCCTGGCGACCGATAACCGGAGCATGCTGCGCCATCAGTTCCGTGACCCACTCGATGAACACCCGCAACTTGGCGCTGAGGTGCCGGTTCGGCGGATAGGCCAGGTAGAGCGGCATGGGCTCGATGCGCCAGTCTGCGAAAAGGCGCACCAGGTGACCTTGGGCTTCGTATGGCGCGGACATGTACCTGGGCAACCACAGCACGCCCAGCCCAGCCACGCCGGCCGCCAGGTAGGCGTTGCCATCGTCGACCGCCAGCGCGTAGCGGCCCTTGACCTGGACCCGTTCGCCCTGGCGATACATCGCGTACGGCATGGGCCTGCGCGTGCGGGCCCAGAGGAAGCCGACGACCCGGTGATGGGAATCCTCCAGCGCCTGGGGATGATCCGGCGTGCCGTGGCGTGCCAGGTAGCCCGGCGCGGCGAAAATGCCCAGGGCGAGGTCGCCGATGCGCCGGGCGATCAGCGACTGATCCACCAACTCGCCGCCGCGCACCACGCAATCGACGTTTTCATCGATCATGTCGACGATGCGGTCGCTGACCCCCAGGTCGATCTGGATATCCGGGTAGCGCTCGTGGAACGCCGGCAAGGCCGGCACCAGGAGCATGGCGGCGAGCGGGCTCGGCACGTCCACCCGCAGCCGCCCGCGGGGCAGGGTTTGCGCACCGGCGAGGCTGGTCTCGGCGTCGTCCATGTCGGCCAATAGCCGGATCACCCGTTCGTAATAGGCCGCGCCGTCAGCGGTGACGTTGACCTTGCGCGTGGTGCGGTTGAGCAGCTTGACCCGCAAGCGCGCCTCAAGCTGCTGGACCAATTGCGTGACGGTGGTCTTGCTCATGTGCAGGGTCTCGGCGGCCTTGGTGAAGCTGCCCGCCTCCACCACCCGCGCGAACGCCTGCATCGCGTCGAAACGATCCATATCGGCCCCGGGATTCCTCGGATTGTTTGGGTATTACAAACAGTGATCGCCAACATTGCGCGTTTATCGCCCGGATACAAGCCCCTAGAGTGCCCTCATCGTTGATTACGGGTCGATCGTGACCCGATGAGGGAGGTACCTATGACACAGCGTGACGTTGTTTTCCCCGCCGGACGCCAGGCGCTTTATGAGCGCAACCGCTACTCCCCGGCCATTCGCTCCAATGGATTTCTGTTCGTGTCCGGACAGGTCGGCAGCACCACCGACGGCTCGCCGGAGCCCGAGCTGGAAGCCCAGGTGCGGCTGGCGTTCAACAACCTGAAGGCGATCCTCGCGGCGGCCGATTGCACCTTTGATGACGTGGTGGACGTCACCGTCTTCATCGTCGACCCCGAATCCAAATTCGAGACCATCTGGAAGGTGGTGCCCGAATTCTGGGGTAATGCGCCGCACCCGACCCTGACGGCGGTCGGCGTGACCTGGCTGTATGGCTTCGAGTTTGAAATCAAGGTGATCGCCAGGTTGCCGGAGGCTGGCGAGGGGTAAGGAGCTGACGGGATCGTTGGATGGACGGACGTCTTCGCGAGCAGGCTCGCTCCCACAGGAGATCTGGGCGACGCCAACAGTGGGGGGCCTGCTCGCGAAAACGGAGGTTCAGCCTTGATCACCCCTGACAGCCGCCTCGATCGCCGCCACATCGATCTTGGTCATCGTCATCATCGCGTCGAAGGCGCGCTTGGCGATCGCCTGGTCCGGATGAGTGACGGCGCCGCTCAGGACCCGGGGGGTGATCTGCCAGGAAATGCCCCATTTGTCCGTGCACCAGCCGCAGGCATTCTCCTGCCCGCCGTTACCGACAATCGCGTTCCATAGACGGTCGGTTTCGGCTTGGTCATCGGTGGCCACCTGGAAGGAAAAGGCAATGTTGTGCTTGACCGAAGGGCCTCCGTTCAAGCCCAGGCAAGGGATGCCCATCACCGTGAACTGCACCGTCAACTCATCGCCCTGCTTGCCCGAGGGAAAATCGCCCGGCGCATGATGCACGGCCAGCACCTGGCTGTCCGGGAAGGTCGCCGCATAGAACCGCGCCGCTTCCAGTGCAGCGCCGTCGTACCAGAGACAGATCGTGTTCTTGTTGTTCATCCGCGTGCTCCGAGAGAGGGACTGGACGGTGAAGTCTAGCAGTCCCCATCGAACGTCACGTGAACAGATCGACCCCCAACTGGAACGCCACCCACAACGCCAGGCCCGTCGCGAAGAGCAGCGCGATGTTCTCGAACAGATTGTTGCGGTACTCCTTGCCGAGCAACGATTTCTGGTTGGACATGATCAGCAGGCCCAGGGAAATGACCGGCAGGCCAACGATGTTCAGGGCGCTGACGCCGATGGTCAGGGTGACGAAGTCCGGCATGCCGGGCATCGACCAGATCAACGGTGTCACGAGGATGAACAGCATGAACCACTTGTGCATCGGGTCGCGGTGGAACTCCTTGCCGTAACGCTCCCGGCGCTTGGGCCGGACGTGCTGGAAGGCATCGGTGATGAGCATCGGGAATGCCGTGGTCTTGCCGGAGATGCTGGCGAACAGCGTGGCGAACACGCCGACGAAGAACACGTACCAGCCGATGGGGCCGAAGAACATTTCCAGGGCCTTGCCCAGGTCGCCGAGGGTCTTCACTTCAATGCCGTTGGGCCGCAGGATTTCCGCGCCAACGATCCAGATCGCCAGGTTGATGACGATCCCGACGAACACCGCGAACAGCAGGTCGTTGCGCTGGATGCGCTTGTGCTCGGGCCCGGTCCAGCCCTTCTGGCGCATGACATACGGGTGAACGAAGTTGGCAATCGAGCCAGCCACCGCGCCGATCACCGAGACCGCCACCAGCAGCGCGCCGTGCACGCCTTCATCCGGCGGGATGCTGAAGCCGATGGTGCCTTTGACGATGCCCACCACGTCGGGCCCGGACATCACCGCCAGGGCGATGAACGCCAGGGTCATGATCGCCAGCAGCGCCTTCATTACGCCTTCGATCATCGAATAGATGTTGCGCCCCACCAGCAGCCACACCGCCAGCACCACCGCCACCGAACACAATAACGGGTAGTCCACCCGCAACAGCATCGCCAGGGATTCGCCCGCGCCCTTGATCATGTAGGCGTTCATCAAGTGCCCCATGAGCAGCGCGTAGACCAGCAGGAACCAGGCGAAGAACGGATTGAGCTGGGCATACCCCTGCAGGATGGTCATGCCCTGGTTATTGCAGAGCTGGAAGCGCGCGATGATGTTGACGATCAGGTAGCGCAGCAGCAGCGACACCGCCAGCACCCACATCATCGCGTAGCCGTAGTTCGCGCCGGCCACCGAGGAGGTGATCAGGTCACCGGCGCCGAGCCAGGAAAGCACCGCGATGATGCCCGGGCCAAGAAGCTTGAGTATTCGTACAAAGCGGCCTTGCGCGGGGGCTGCAGCCTGGCCTTCGACGGAAGGAATGCTCGACATGGATGGAATCTCCGTTATTTTTTTTGTGAGAAACGGGGCACAGTCGAACACATTAGATACGACGTCGTACAACCATTCTTGATCCTCAAGTATGTAGAAATGTTTCATTGTTTGACGGCCTGAAAAGCTGGCAATTTGGCAGCCAGCAACTTCAGGATTCGCCGTTCTCGACCATCCAGCGCACCATGTCCACCAGCGCCACCCGATGGTGGTGGACGCTGCACCAATCGGCACCTTCCTGGCTGAACCGCTCGACGTAGCGACTGAGCACCACATGACGGCCATCCTCGGCCAGGCACAGTTCCACTTCGCGGCAGTGCAACGCTCCCTGGCCGAGCGTGCGCATCCGTCGGTGCAAGACCAGCGCCCCGCTACTCATCGGCGCTCTCCTCGTCCTGGCAGGCCGGCTGGTCGGCGACCACCGCCCCTCGCTTGCCCTCGGCGACAAAATCGGCGCGACGCTGGGCCACCGCCTCGCGCAGGGCCACGTAGTAGTCCGGCCGGGTTCGCAATTCATCCGTCAGTGGCAACGCCTGGGCGCGGCCATCGACGATGCCGCCGGCGGTATTGAGAGTGCCCAGGGTGTCGACGGTGCTGCTGTTGTCGCCGAACGGGTCGACCACGAAACTGATCGCCTTGCCCGTCGCATCCCTCAGGTTGGCCGTTCCCAGCAGCGGCAATTCCACCGTCGGCCCCGCCGCGAGGTTCCAGACGCCGAACGTCTGGCCGAAATCGGCCTCGTGGCGTTCGATGCCAAGCTTGCCGGAGACATCGACCAAGCCGACGATGCCCGCGGTGGTGTTGATCACGAAACGGCCGAGGGTGTTGACCGAGCGCTGGGCGTTGCCTTGCAGCAGGTCGTTGATGAACACCTTGGGCTCGCCGAAGTTCGCCACGAAGTTGTGGACGCCCGTCTGGAAGAACCCCGGGAGCTTGCGATAACCACGGGCCACGGGCGCCAGCGCGTAGTCGTCCAGCGTCCGGTTGAAGGCGAAGATGCCGCGGTTGATAGGCTCGGCGGGGTCATGGACCGTGTAGCCGGCATGCTCGCAACGGCCTGGCGTGGCCGCCGGCGACTGGGCGCAGCCGCTGGCCAGCGCGGCGAGCGCCAGGACCAGGGAGATTCGAACACGTGGCGAAGCGGGATCGGTGAGCGGCATACGGGGTTATCTCGGGCAAGGAATTGAGAGGTGCCGTCTGGATGCCTGTCCGGACCGATGACAAACCGTGGCGAGGGTCGCAGGCAGACTGACTGACAGCGGCGCAATCCTGCCGCCGTTTTCTTGCCCGAAGATTTCCGCAACATTGCGCACCGGCAACTTTATTTCCGGATTGAAATATATGACGCGGGCCCCGGAATGCCCCTAGTATCGGCGCCTGTATTCCTTGCCCAGCGTGCCCGCCGTGAGCCATTTACTACTGGTGGACGACGACCTCGAAGTCCTCGCCCTCTTGCGCAAATTCCTCGAACAACATGGCTACAGCGTCGACGTGGCCGCCGACGGCAGCGCCCTCTGGCAAGCGGTGGAACGCCGGTTGCCCGACCTCATCATCCTCGACGTCATGCTCCCCGGCGACAGCGGCCTGGTGCTGTGCCAGCGGCTGCGGGCCGAGCACACCGTGGGCATCATCATGCTCACCGCCATGGGCGAGTTGAGCGACCGTGTCGTCGGCCTGGAGCTGGGGGCGGATGACTACCTGACCAAGCCGTTCGACGCGCGCGAACTCCTGGCCCGGGTACGCGCCGTCCTCAGGCGCACTGGCGAAGCCAGGAACCCGGCGAGCGACACGTCCCGATGGGTGCTGGCCTTCGACGGCTGGCAACTGGACGTCACCCGCCGCGAGTTGCGCTCACCGGACAACGTCATGGTCCCGCTGTCCACCGGCGAGTTCGAACTGTTGCTGGTCTTCGTCGAGCATCCCCGCCGGGTACTCAGCCGCCAGCAGTTGCTGGACATGGCCCGGGGCGAAACCTACGACGCGTTCGACCGCAGCATCGACGTGCAAGTCAGCCGCCTGCGCCGCAAGCTGGAAACCGACGACACTGGCGCGGCGATGATCCGTACCGTACGCAACGGCGGCTACCTGTTCACCCCCCAGGTGATGAAACGATGAAACCGCTACGCCCGGGCGCCAAGCGTCCACGGGATACATTGGCGCGCTGGATCGCCCTGACGACCCTGGGTGCGATGCTGACGTTGCTGGCCCTGAACGCGCTATTCGGCCAGTTGGCCGGCGCCTGGGCCCGCCCGCCCCTGATGGAGACCGGCCTGTTTGAAAAGATCTCCGCCATCACCCGCATCATCGACTCGGCACCGCCCGAACAGCGGCCCACCCTTGCCCGGGCCGCCAGCGACGAAGGATTCAGTACCCAATGGTTGCGGCACCATGACGAAGCGCGGGTGCCGGTGGTCGACGACGACCCGGAATACAGCGACGGCGCGGCGCGGCTGCGCCAGCAACTGGGCAGGCCGGATGCCCGGATAGAAGGCTACGAGCCGAGCGACTGGCCCGCCGAGGAGCCCGGCAGACGCTACGCCGCGCTGATCGAGCTGAGCGATCATTCCTGGGTGATGTTTTCCATGCCGGCGCGTAACTGGGGCCTGGAGGAATGGGCGCGCAACCTGATCACCCTCGCCCTCATGCTGCTGTCGACGTTCATCGTCGCGTTGGTCGCCACCCGGCACCTGGCCGCCCCGCTGGAGCGCTTCGCCGAAGGGGCCAGGCGCTTCGGCGTGGACCACCAGGCCCCGCCCCTTCCCGTCATCGGCCCCTACGAGATCCGCCAGGCGATCCTCGCCTTCAATGGGATGCAGGCCCAGCTCCGGCATTTCATCGAGGACCGCACCCAGATGCTCGCCGCCATCTCCCACGACCTGCGGGCACCGTTGACCCGCATGCGCCTGCGCGGGGAATTCATCGACGACGCCGAGCAGCAATCCCGGCTGTTCAGGGACGTGGACGAGATGCAGGCGATGGTCAACTCGGCCCTGGAATTCTTCCGCGACGACGCCCGCCTGGAACACCCCACCGCCTTCGACCTGGCCGAGCTGCTGCACACTGTCGTCGATGATTTCAAGGACGCCGGCAGCGAAGTGGCCTTCGAGGGCGCCCAGCGCCTGGTCTACGTCGGCCGGCCCATCGGGATCAAGCGCGCCCTGGTCAACCTGATCGACAACGCGATCAAGTATGGCGGCGAATCGGCGGTGCAACTGAAGGCGTGGACCGACCACGTCGAGATTCGCATCCTCGACCGAGGCCCGGGCATCGCGCCCCGCTACCATGAGCGGGTCTTCGCGCCGTTCTTCCGTCTCGAAGGCTCGCGCAACAAGAACACCGGCGGTGTCGGGCTGGGCCTCTCGGCGGCACGGGCCACGGTGCTGGAACACGGCGGCACGCTGAGCCTGCGCAATCGTCGCGGCGGCGGGCTCGAAGCCAAGGTCGTGCTGCCCTTGCACTGATGGCCCGACAACGACCGAAATTCGCCTGTAGCGAACAATGCGCTAAACAATCGGCGCCTTCCTCGTTAGGATGTCCGGCCCGCACGCCCGGCCCTGTCCGGGAAGGCGCATTTTCTTGCCCGAGGCAATGTCCGGGCGCAGTCGTTTCCCCCTCGCTCACGCGCATCACCAAGGATCGACGGAGCCAATTGAACGTCATGGAGTTCACCCGATGATTCTTATCATTTATGCCCATCCCTACCCCGATAAATCACGGGTCAACCAGGAAATGCTCAAGCGGGCCGCCCGTCATCCCGACGTGGTCATCCGTTCCCTGTACGAGCTGTACCCGACCTTCGACATCGACGTCGAGGCAGAACAGCGAGCGGTCGAGCAAGCGCAACTGGTGGTGCTGCAACACCCCATGTACTGGTACAGCGCCCCGCCGCTGCTGAAGCTGTGGATCGACAAAGTGTTCACCCAGGGCTGGGCCTACGGCAAGGGCGCCGTGGCCCTCAAGGGCAAGCCGTTGCTATGGGCCGTTACCACCGGGGGCGCCCACGATCATTTCCAGATGGGCGACTACCCGGGGTTCTCGGCGCTGGCCCAGCCCCTCCACGCCACAGCCCTGTACTGCGACATGCAGTGGCTCGAACCGGTCGTGGTGCATGGGGCGTACGCCGGTGCCTGCGAGGCCCAGCACGCCCAGATCGAGCATTATTGCGCCCGCCTGGCCGCCTGGAAGGAAGACTGAAATGCCCACTCACAGCCTGATTGAACTGCTCATCTACCTGGGCTCGGCGGCGTTGATCGTACCGATCGCCGTCCGCTTGGGACTGGGCCCGGTACTGGGCTACCTGCTCGCCGGCTGCGCCATCGGCCCATGGGGATTGAAGCTCGTCACCGACGTCGAGGCGATCCTGGAGTTCGCCGAAATCGGCGTGGTGCTGATGCTGTTCATCATCGGCCTGGAACTCGACCCCAAGCGCCTGTGGGCGCTGCGCAAGATGGTGTTTGGCGGCGGCGCGCTGCAGATGTTCGCCTGTGGCGCGGCCATTGCCTCGTTCTGCGCGGTGCTTGGCCTGAACTGGACGGCGGCGCTGCTGGTGGGCCTGACCTTGAGCCTGTCCTCCACGGCCATTGCCATGCAGGCCATGAGTGAGCGCAACCTGACCGCGACCGCCGTCGGGCGCAGCAGTTTTGCCGTGTTGCTGTTCCAGGACATCGCCGCCATCCCCCTGGTGGCCATGATCCCGTTGCTGGCAGCCCACGGCGGCACCCCTTCGGGCGCCGACCTGGCCGTGTCGATCGGCAAGATCGTCGCGGCGGTCGGCATCGTCGTGGTGCTCGGCCGCTACGTCTCGCGCCCGCTGCTGCGCTTCGTGGCGAAATCCGGCCTGCGGGAGATTTTCAGTGCCGTGGCCCTCTTCCTGGTGTTCGGCTTCGGCTTCCTGTTGGAGGAAGCCGGCCTGTCGATGGCCATGGGCGCGTTCCTCGCCGGGGTGCTGCTGGCCAGTTCGGAATACCGGCACGCCCTGGAAAGCGACATCGAACCGTTCAAGGGCTTGCTGCTGGGTCTGTTCTTTATCGGCGTGGGCATGTCGATCGATTTCGGTACCCTGATCGATGCGCCGCTGAAGGTGCTGACCCTGACCCTGGGCTTTATCCTGATCAAGCTGCTGGTGATCCGCTGCATCGGCCGCTTGCTCAACGTACCCGCCGGCCAGCGTTCCTGGCAGGCGGTGCTGCTGGGCCAGGGCAGCGAGTTCGCCTTCGTGGTGTTCGGCGCCGCGGCGACCGCCGGGATCCTGACCGAGCAATGGGGCAAAAGCCTGACGCTGGCCGTGGCCCTGTCCATGTGCCTGACGCCGCTGCTCATCCTGTTGCTGGCCCGCGTGGAGTCGGCCAGCCAGCAGAACCGCCGGGAATCCGACCTCGTCACCCCGCAGACACCCCGGGTGATCATCGCCGGGTTCGGCCGGTTCGGGCAGATCGCCGGCCGCCTGCTGATGTCCTGCGGCGTCGAGGTGGTGGTCCTGGATCACGACCCGGACAACATCGAGACCCTGCGCAAATTCGGCGTGAAAGTGTTCTACGGCGATGCGACCCGTCTCGACCTGCTGGAAGCCGCCGGCGCAGGCCAGGCGGTGGTGATGATCAACGCGATCGACGACCAGGAAGACAACCTGAAACTGGCCCGCCTGGCGCGGGAACATTTTCCCGGCCTGAAACTGCTCGCCCGTGCCCGGGACATGGGGCACATCATTGCCCTGCGCAAACTCGGCGTGGAAGCCGCCGAGCGGGAGACCTTCGAAAGTGCGCTGTCCCTGGGCCGGAGCGCCCTGGTGCAGATGGGCGTGGGCAGCTACGAAGCGCGGGAACGCGCGGATCAGTTCCGCCGCCTGAACCTGCAGATGCTCGACGAAATCGTCGCCCATCCGGAGGACGACCTCGATTTCCGCCACAACGCCTACCGGCGGGCCAACGCGCTGCTCGAAGAAATGTTCAACGAAGACCGCGCCCGGCCAACCCCCGGCTGGACCGAACAGCATCGGTCGGAGGCGGACTGAGCCGGTTCCCCCTCAGCCCTCCCCGGCCAGTGCGTCCAGCTCGGCGAGCATCGACGGTGCGATCACCCGCTCGCCGGCGCTGAGGTTTTCCCGCAGGTGGGCCAGGGATGAGGTACCCGGGATCAGCAGGATATTCGGCGCCCGTTGCAGCAGCCACGCCAGTGCCACGCACAGTGGCGACGCCCCAAGACGTGCCGCGACGTCGGCCAGGGTCTTCGATTGCAAGGGCGTGAAGCCGCCCAACGGGAAGAACGGCACGTAGGCGATGCCTTCCCGGCCGAGGTCGGCGATGAGTGACGCGTCGACACGATGGGTCAGGTTGAAGTGGTTCTGCACGCAGACGATCCTGGCGATGCCTTGTGCCTGCTTGACCTGGGAGGCGGTGACGTTGCTCACCCCCAGGTGCCGGATGAGGCCCTGGTGCTGCAATTCGGCCAGCGCAGTGAACGCCTCCTTGATGGAACCTTCCGACGGCGAATGCATATTGCCCCACACCCGCAGGTTGACCACATCCAGCACGTCCAGCCCCAGGTTGCGCAGGTTGTCGTGCACTGCCCGGACCAGGTCGGCAGGGCTTTGGGCCGGGTTCCAGGAACCGTCGGCACCGCGCACCGCGCCGACCTTGGTCACGAGGGTCAAGTCATCGGCGTAGGGGTGCAGCGCCTCGCGGATCAACCGGTTGGTGACGTGCGGGCCGTAGAAGTCGGCGGTGTCGATATGGTTGACCCCGCACGCCACCGCTTCACGCAGTACCGCAACGGCCGCCGCCGGGTCCTTGGGCGGCCCGAATACCTGGGGCCCCGCCAGTTGCATCGCGCCGTAGCCCATGCGGTTGACCGTGCGTTCGCCCAGTGGAAAAGTGCCTGCCTTGCCTGCAATGTTCATCGCGTGCCCCTAGGGTTCAATGGAAGTGAGGTCACTATAGGCATTGACCATTGCGCTGATAATCCGGTGCAATCGGCACAGGTTGTACGACGGAGAGAACAATGGCGGCGAATATCCAGGACCTGTTGGCCTTTGTGGCAGTGGTCGATGCGGGGGGCTTTCGGGAAGGCGCCAGGTTGAGCGGCAAGTCCGCCTCCAGTCTCAGCGATGCGGTACGCCGGATGGAGAGCCGCATGGGCGTGCGCCTGCTCAATCGCACCACCCGCAGCGTGGTGCCGACCGAGGCCGGCGCGCGGCTGATGGAGCGTATCGTGCCGGCCCTGGGCGAGGTCGAGTCGGCGATGGACGTGGTCAACGAATTTCGCGACCGCCCTTCGGGCACGCTGCGCCTGAACGTACCGGTCAGCGCCGCGCGGCTGGTGTTGCCGTCGATCGTCACACCGTTCCTGAAAAGCTACCCCGACATCCGCCTGGAGGTGATTGCCGAAGAGAGCTTCGTGGACGTGCTCGCCGCTGGCTGCGACGCCGGCATTCGCTACGACGAGCGCCTGGAGCAGGACATGATCGCGATTCCCATCGGCCCGTGCTTCCAACGTTTCGCCACGGCGGCATCGCCGGCGTACCTCGACGCCAGGGGCCGCCCCGACCACCCGCGGGATCTGCTCCAGCACGCTTGCCTGCGCGGCAAGTTCGCCAGCGGCGCCATGCCGCCGTGGGAATACGAGCGCGATGGCGAAACCGTGAGCGTCGACCCAACGGGGCCATTGGTGGTGCGGATCGGCGGCGCGGTGGACCTGGCGGTCCAGGCCGCGCTGGATGGGCTGGGCATGGTCTACCTGTTCGAAGACTGGTTGCGCCCCTACCTCGACAGCGGCGCCCTCGAACCGGTGCTCGAGCCCTGGTGGCAGCGCTTCACCGGCCCCTTCCTCTACTACCCCGGTCGCCGCTACCTGCCCTCGCCGCTGCGGGCCTTCGTGGATTTCATCCAGGCCCGGCAATGAACCTGCGAGCCCGCTCGCGAAGACGATGGCACCGCCGCCCTCCGTTCGTCTCCCCGCGTCGAGGATTTTCGAACCAAGCGCCTCGCTGCGGCTCGTAGCTACATGACACCGCTGCGAGCGACCAGGCATCACGGCTTGAACGGCGGGCCCATTGAGTTTCCCTGGGGTTCACTGCCGGAGCGACACCATGTACGAATGCCTTGTCCAAGAGGTTTCCTCGAAGCAATCCCTGGCGTTTTTCGCCCAGCGCGACACCCACGGCGCAGGCTTGACTGCCGCCGCGACCCCGGTGGGATTGTCGGTGACGGCCCAGCCCAGGCCGCACGACCAGCAGAACCTGATCAAGCCGAACATGCAGCTCAGCGCCATTCGCTGCCGGGGCGGCCGATTGGAGTGCATCAAGGTGCGCTGGGGCTGGTCGCCCATCTGGTCGGTCGGCACCATGCCGCCGCTGACCCACCTGCCCCTGCACCTGGTGATGCGCTCCAAGGTCTTCGATCGAATCAAGCGCGAGGGCCGTGCGCTGGTGGCGGTGAACGGCTGGTACGAATCCGCCGACACCGCCCTGGCGCCCGCCGCCCAGCGCCTGAACTACACCGCGTCCAACCAGGCCTCGCCGATCTTCCTCGCGGCCCTGGCCCAGGCGAGCGAAACACCCAACGGCTGCGACGGCCTGACCCTGGTGACCTACGGCGACATCGCCAGCCAGCAACAGCGCCTGCTGGCCTTCACGGGCGAGGAAGCCCTGCAGTGGCTGCGCGCCGACCTGGATTGGGAACAGGCACAGCAGGTCGCGGCGAGCGCGGCGCTGGTCAACCCGCCACTCGACCCTGTCCCGGCCATCCCACGACGGGCGCAGGGCCACAACTGACAGCGCCCGGCCAAGGAAATCAGGCCAAGGAAATCAGGAAAGGCTCGACGAGGGACGGTAGACTGGCCACGCCCTTTTCCTTTTCGAGCACGAGATTTCCATGGCGAACCCAGACATCACCTTCACCCCCGATCCCGACGCCGATTCCATCTCCTCCGACGTGGCCGGCTTCGGCGGCCTGCTGGTCTCCACCCAGATCCCGACCCGCGCCGATGGCAGCCTGGAGCTGGGCGACATCACCCTGCAAAGCGAGTGCACCTTGCAAGCACTCAAGAGCGCCCTGGAACGGGCCGGCAGTTCCATGGACCGAGTCCTGCACCTGACCATCTACCTCACTGACATGGCCGACCGCGGCGCCTTCAACGAGGTCTACAAACGCTTCTTCGCCAAGCCCTGGCCGGTTCGCGCGGCCGTCGGCGTGGCGGCGCTGGCGGTGGAAGGCATGCGCGTGGAAGTGACGGCGCTGGCGGCCAAGGCCTGAGCCACCAACGCCCGCTCCCGTGACGGTCCCCCGACGTCCGGGAGCAACATGGCTCAAATGTACGCTTTCCCGAAAAACAGTCATTTGCGCACCTAGCCGGACCCTGGGGGTGAAGCTAGAGTGCGTCGATTTCCAAGCGGGTGGCGTGCTGATGAATCTCTGGTTCCGACTGTTGTTGATGCTGTTGCGTCGTCCCTGGCGCAAGCCCACGCCCGCCCTGGGTACCACCGTGGTGCGGATGCGCGTGTGGCCGTTGGACCTGGATCTCAATCGCCACGTCACCAACGGGCGCTACTTCACCCTGGCGGACGTCGGCCGCATGGATTACGTGCTGCGCAGCGGCGCCTATAAAGTCGCCCTGCGCCACCGCGCGGTGCCGATCGTGGGCGATGTGTGGGGCAAGTTCCGCCGCGAACTCAAGTTGTTCGAAGCGTTCGAGGTGCACTCGCGGATGCTCGGCTGGGATGAAAAGTGGACCTTCATGGAACACCGTTTCATCAGCCAGGGACGCGTGGTCGGCGTGGTGATCATGCGAGGCCTGTTCCGCTCGGCCCGGGGCACGGTCGCCCCCGGGGAATTCATCCGCGAGCTGGGGCTGGCCGAGCAATCGCCGGCGCTGGCACCCTGGTTGAGTGCCTGGTCGCAAAGCTGCGATGGCTTGAGCCTTGCACTTCGCGAGGAGCAAGGCTGAGGGCGTCCCGCCGCCCAATCCCCTTCTATACTGTTCTGCCAACCCCCACGGGGCCTGCACTTCCAATAATAAAAAGCAGAGGTGGAACATGGTCTGGCAACAAGTCTACGATCCCTTCGGTAATGCCGTGCTGTCGACGCTCCTGGCGGCGGTCCCGGTGGTGGTGATGCTGGCGTCCCTGGCGTTCTTTCATATCAAGGCGCACCTGGCGGCGCTGCTGGCCCTGGCGTCGGCCTTGCTGATCGCGATCTTCGCCTTCGGCATGCCCGCCGGGATGGCCGGGTCGGCGGCGTTGTACGGCGCGGCCAACGGCCTGCTGCCCATCGGCTGGATTGTGCTCAACATCATTTTCCTGCATCGCCTGACCACCGAGAACGGTTCGTTCAAGGTCCTGCAGGATTCCCTCGCCCGCATCACCGACGATCGACGCCTGCAATTGCTGCTGATCGCCTTCTGCTTCGGCGCGTTCTTCGAGGGCGCGGCCGGCTTCGGCACGCCGGTGGCGGTGACCGGGGCGATCCTGATCGGGCTGGGCTTTTCCCCCCTGGCCGCCTCGGGCCTGGCGTTGATCGCCAACACCGCGCCGGTGGCGTTCGGCGCCCTGGGCACGCCCATCATCACCCTGGCCAAGGTCACCGGCCTGGATGAAATGGAGCTGTCGATGATGGTCGGCCGGCAGTTGCCGTTCTTCTCGGTGATCGTCCCGTTCTGGCTGATCTGGGCATTCGCCGGGTGGCGCAAGATGCTGGAAATCTGGCCGGCGATCCTGGTGGCCGGCGTCAGCTTCGCCATCCCGCAGTTCCTGGTTTCCAACTACCATGGGCCGATGCTGGTGGACGTGATCGCCGCGCTGATTTCCATGGCCTGCCTCACCGCCTTCCTCAAGGTCTGGAAACCGGCCACTGTGCACACGTCCGCCGCGCTGTCGGGACGGGTCGATGATTCGAAGATCGAGGCCGGCGAGGAAGCCAGGCCGGTCGTCGGCGGTGCGTTCGCCAGCGATGCGCGCCCGGCCGTGCTGCGGGCCTGGATGCCGTGGATCATCCTCACCGTGTTCGTCTTCGCCTGGGGCACCCAGGGCTTCAAGAACCTGTTCGACACCCGGCCGGCGCTCGACCCACAAACCCAATCGGTGAAGCTGGACCCCCAAGGCAAGCCGATGCGCGAGGCCAATCCGCTGTTCTCGCCACTGGTGACGTTCAGCACCCTGCACCAGCAGATCGAGAAAGTCCCGCCGGTGGTGCCACAACCGAAAACCGAGGAAGCGATCTACAAGTTCAACTGGTTCACCGCCACCGGCAGCGGCATCTTCCTGGCGGCCATACTCGGCGGCCTGCAGATGGGCTACTCGATCCCGCAACTGGCGCGCCAGTACCTGCGAACGCTGTGGGTGGTGCGTTACTCGCTGATCACCATCGTGGCGATGCTGGCCCTGGGGTTCCTCACGCGCTATTCGGGCCTGGACGCCACCATGGGCCTGGCCTTCGCCGCGACGGGCATTTTCTATCCGATGTTCGGCACCCTGCTGGGCTGGCTCGGCGTGGCGCTGACCGGTTCGGACACGGCATCCAACGTGCTGTTCGGTGGCTTGCAACGCGTCACCGCGGAACAGTTGGGAATCAGCCCGGTGCTGATGGCGGCGGCGAACAGTTCCGGCGGGGTGATGGGCAAGATGGTCGATGCGCAATCGATCGTGGTCGCCTCCACCGCGACCCGCTGGTACGGCCATGAAGGGGAAATCCTGCGCTATGTGTTCTTCCACTCGGTCGTGCTGGCGATCCTGGTGGGCGGGCTGGTGACGTTGCAGGCGTATGTGGCGCCGTTCAGCCGGATGGTGGTGGGTCACTGACGGACCGGGGTGAAGCGAGGGTTCCGGGTGGCAAGCGAGCGCGCTCCCTTGCCACCTGCTGGCGTCTTACTGAGCGTTCTTCAGCTTGACCACGTCACCGGACACCGAGGTGGTGTAGCCGGTCAGGACCCAGGCCCAGAACCAGTTTTCCTGGACTTGGGTGTTGATCATGGCGTCGCCGCCCTTGGCCTTGATCGCCGCGTTCTGGGCGCGCACGAAACGGGTGTTCTGCTGGATCGGGATAAAGCCGAACAGCAGCAGGCCTGTGGCCTTGGCTTCACTGTGGCCGACCACGGTGTACTGGCTGCTGTCGTATTGCTGGGTCTTCATCGGGGTGCCGGTGCAGCCCGCCAGGGCCAGGCCGAGCAGTGCGCAGGCAGCGATCTTGCTGAGGTGGTTCATTGAATACTCCATGGATAAACGCCCGGGATCCATCTCTCGGGCGGCGCGTACTCTAACCGATCAACATCAGATTGACATCATTCGCGTGTCCGACCGCAAGGCGCCGCGCAGAGCCACTCGTCAGTTGTCGCTGCAGCGAAACAGCTCGCCGTCGATACATCAAGCAACCTGCCAGGCAAGGCCATTGTCGCCAAGCCGGCCGAGCATCGATGAACGACGGCCAGCCCCGTTGGAGCGCGTGACCATGATTGACCTGACTGTCTGGAACATCACCCTGCCTGTGCAAACGCCGGCGTTGACCGTGGCCACCAAGGCCATGCCGACCCTGCAAAGCCCGTATTTCAACCGCAATGGCGAGCGCATTGTTTTCTGGGCACCGGTCACCGGCTCCCACACCGGCAAGAGCGACTTCCCGCGCTCGGAACTGCGGGAAACCGCCAAGGACGGCAAGCTGCGCAACTGGCGCTACAACAGCGGCATCAACACCCTGAACGGCACGTTATCGGTGAACCAGGTGCCGTCGGAAGGACGTGTCGTGGTGGCGCAGATCCACGCCAAGGACGCCCCTGCCCCGCTGTTGAAGCTGGTGTACCGCTACGCCAAGGGCAGCGGAAACCTCGATGTGGAATATCGGGTCAAGCCCAAGGACGTGAAGAGCCCGGTGCTCTTCAGCGTGCCGAACATGGCGCTGAACAAGGCCTTCACCTATGCCCTGCAAATGGACAAGCAAGGCAAGCTCACGGTGCTGATCAACAGCGTCGGCAAGCAGGTCAAGCTGGACCCGTCCTGGTACGGCTACGACTTCTATTTCAAGGCCGGCGTCTACACCCTGGACAACGTCGGGTACGCCAGCGAAGGCGGCAAGGTGACCTACACCAAGCTGGACGTCAGCCACAAGTGACCGGCGTCCAGACCGGTCCGACGGCAAGCCGGTCAATCAGGCAAACGTCGCCCCCCGCGTGTTGACGAACAGCGAATACAGCGAATGGCTGCCGGCCATGAACAACCGGTTGCCTTCCCGCCCGCCAAAGCAGACGTTGGGGCAGCGCTCCGGCAGGGAGATGTGCCCGATGGCCTTGCCCTGGGGGTTGAACACCCGCACGCCGTCGAGTTTTTCCAGGTCGGCCTTGGGGTCGCCGTTGCCGCCCCAGCCGCACCAGAGGTTGCCGCTCTCGTCGCACTTGATGCCGTCGATGGCGGCGTAGTCCAGGCCTTCGATGTGCTTGCGCCGCTCGCCCAGGGTGCCGTCGTCCTTGACGGTGATCGCCCAGATCAGACGGTTGGGCTTGGCCCGGCCTTCGACCACGTAGAGGGTTTTCTCGTCCGGGGAGAAACACAGCCCGTTCGGCCCGGCCAGGTCGTCGATTACCCGGCTGAGGGCGCCGGTCTCGCCGTCGATGCGGTACACCGCGTGAGGCTGGGCCGGGGTGACCTTGTGCCCTTCATAGTTGTTGCCGGTCTGGAACGGCGGGTCGGTGAACCAGATCGAGCCGTCCTTCTTGCAGACAATGTCGTTGGGCGAATTGAGCGGCTTGCCTTCGAAACTGTCCGCCAGCACGGTGATCGTGCCGTTGTGTTCGGTCCGGGTCACACGCCGGCCTTCGCTCGATGTAGTAGAGCCTTCGCACACCAGCAACCGTCCCTGGCGATCCCGGCACATGCCGTTGGAAAAGTTGGACTGCTCGCGATACACCGAGAGGTCGCCGGTGATTTCATCCCAGCGCACGATGCGGTTGTTGGGGATGTCACTGACCAGCAGGTAACGGCCGTCGCCGATCCACACCGGCCCTTCCGCCCAGCGCAGACCTGTGGCGAGCTTTTCCACGCTGGCATTGAAGATGCGCAAATCCATGAAGCTGGGGTCGAGGATATTGATCAGTGGGTCCGGGTAACGCTGGCTCAGCGGTTCGGCCTGGACGAGGCCCGGCAGGTTGCCCAGGGTGGCGGCTGCCGCCGAAACCACCAGGGATTTCTTCAGGAAGACCCGACGCCCCTGATCGGCGGCGGTTGAAGATTGCGAAACTTCCATCGTGCGTCTCTCCGTTATTGTTATTGGATGGGAGGACAGTTTTACTCTGTGATAAGACATCGTACAAGAATATCTATGCCAGGATGTCGTTGAACAACTCATGCATCCTCTGGCTTGGCGTTCATTTATGTGTACGAACCCCAAGCTTGCCTCAATATCTGCCATAGGGTAAAAACACATGTTGTACGATAACCAATAACAATAACGGCTGATCCGAAACGCTTGCCCGGATGGCCGCCCTTCGAGACTGCCATGACCCTCGCCACTGCCGCTCCCACCCCCTTCCCCCGCCACCTCGCGGTGCTCGTCCTGTTGTGCATGGGCTGCGCCTTCGCCGGCAACCATGTCGCCGCCCGGGCAGCGTTCGATGACGGCGCCGGGGTCTTGCTGGCGATCCTGCTGCGCTCCGGCGGCACGTTGCTGGTGCTGGCCGCCATGGTCCTGTGGCAACGCCAGAGCCTGCGCCTGCCGCCCGGGGCCTGGCGCTGGCAACTGACGCTGGGGTTGTTGATCGGCGCCCAGAGCCTGTGCCTGTATTCCGCCGTGGCGCGGGTGCCGGTGGCGTTGGCGCTGCTGGTCGGCAACGTCTTTCCGATCCTGCTGGCACTGCTCACCTGGGCATTGGGCGGCCCGCGACCGACCGCGCGCACCGCCGCGCTGATGGGGATGATCCTGGTGGGCCTGGTGTTCGTGCTGGAGGTGCCGGCACGACTGGCCTCTGAACAGCGCGTCGGCCCGCAATGGCTGGTCGGGGTAGGCCTGGCCTTTTGCGCCGCCTGCGTGTTCGCCTGCGCGTTGTGGATTACCGACCACAAGTTGTCCCAGGTGCGCGGCTCGGTGCGCAGCCTGCTGACGATTTTCATCGTCTTCAGCAGCGTCAACCTGGCCGGCCTGACCGGCGCCCTGCCCGGCGGCTTCGACCTGCCGGCCAGCAGCACCGGCTGGCTGGCCCTGGCCACGCTGGTGGTGCTCTATGGCACCGGGTTCATTGTGCTGTTCATCTGCGTGCCGCGCCTGGACATGCCACGCAACGCCCCGGTGATGAACATCGAACCGCTGGCCACGCTGCTGATCGGCTGGCTGGTGCTGGACCAGATGCTCAACCCGGGCCAGGTGCTGGGCGGCGCGATCGTGGTCACCGGCATCGTGTTGCTGACGTACCGCAAGGTTGAACGGGTCAAGGCGCCGGTGGTTGGGGCGATGGGGCGCGATTGCCGTGGCCAATGAGTCTGTTGTGGCGAGGAAGCTTGCTCCCGCTGGCCTGCGAAGCGGGCCCACCCATTGAACCGACCGCTGCGCAGCCGGGCGGGAGCAAGCGCCCTTCCCCCAATGAACATCGCCTACCAGCGTATCCCCGCCGCCGGGACCACATCGATCCGCGACACCGAACTGCTCAAGCGCCCCAGTCGCTCGTTGTGGTCGGCGATGATCTGCTCCGCCGCCATGCTGCCGTTGTCCACCGTGGAGTGGGCGTCGGCCGCCAGTACCAGGTCATAGCCGAGGGCATGGGCCTGGCGCACCGTGGCGTTGACGCAGTAATCGGTCTGCAGCCCGCAGACCACCAGCCGATCGATGCTTCGAGCTTGCAGCAGCGACAGCAGGTCGGTCTGGTAGAAGGCGTCCGGCGTGGTCTTGCGCACCCGCAGGTCATCCGCGGCGGTCAGCAGGCCGTCGGCCAGTTGCCAGGCAGCGGATCCATGGATCAGCGAACCTTGCGCTTCCTCATGCTGGATCAGGATCACCGGCAAGCCGGCCGCCCTGGCCGTGGCACTGAGGTCGTTGATGGTCCGGATGACGCGCGGGATGTCGAAACACGTTTCTTCGCCACTGCACAGTCCGTTCTGGACATCGATGATCAGCAATGCGGTGCTCATGACTTTCCTCTGCGAACGTTGATGGGATCAATAACCCAACGACAGCCCGGTATTGCGGCGTGGGTCGTTGGCGCCATAGAAGCGGTTCTTGCCCACCGGCTTGCCACCCAGCGATGGCGCGCCGACCAGGATCGCGGCAATGTGGTTGGGGTCCTGCGGGCCGGCGAACTTGTGGCCCCAGCTTTCCAATAGCTTTTGGGTATCCGGGCTGACGGCGAAGGTTTCCAGGTTGGTCTCTTCGGGCATCCATTGCTGGTGGAAACGCGGCGCATCGACGGCTTCCTGCAGGTTCATGCCGTAGTCGATCACGTTGAGGATGGTCAGCAAGGTCGCCGTGATGATGCGGCTGCCGCCCGGCGTGCCGACCACCATCACCGTCTTGCCGTCCTTGGTGACGATGGTCGGGCTCATGGACGACAACGGCGCCTTGCCCGGGGCGATGGCATTGGCTTCGCCCTGCACCAGGCCATACATGTTGGGCACGCCGACCTTGGCGGTGAAATCGTCCATCTCATCGTTGAGGATGACCCCGGTCTTGCTCGCCATCACGCCGGCGCCGAACCAGTCGTTGAGGGTGTAGGTGACGGAAACAGCGTTGCCCCACTGGTCGACGATGGAGTAATGGGTGGTGTTGCTGCCTTCGTGGGGCGCCACGCCCGGCTTGATCTTCTGCGAATCGCCGGCCTTCTGTGGCTCGATGGCGGCGCGCAGCTTGGCGGCGTAGCGCTTGTCCAGCAGATGGTCGATAGGGTTCTTCACGAAGTCCGGATCACCCAGGTAGCTGTTGCGATCCACGTAGGCATGGCGCATGGCTTCGATCTGGTAGTGCATGCCCTGGGCCGAATGGAAGCCCAGTTCCTTCATCGGATAACCGTCGAGGATGTTCATGATCTGGCACAGCACCACGCCGCCGGAGCTGGGCGGCGGCGCCGAGACGATGTGGTAGCCGCGGTAGTCACATTCCACCGGGGCCAGCTCGCGGGTCTTGTATTTGTCCAGGTCGGCCTGGGTGATGATGCCCTTGTTGGCCTGGCTGGAGGTGACAAGCGCATCGGCGACCCAGCCCTTGTAGAAGCCATCGGCGCCCTTGTCGGAAATTTCCTTCAAGGTCTTGGCGAGGTCTTTTTGCACCAGGGTCTGGCCCACCTGCATGGGCTCGCCATTGTTCAGGAAAATCGCCCCGGAATCGCGAATGTCCTTCTTGAACACGTCGGTCGCGGTTTCCAGCAGGTCGACATCGCCCTGTTCGAGCGTGAACCCTTCTTCGGCGAGGCGAATGGCCGGGGCGATCAGTTCGGCCCGGGGCTTGCTGCCGTACTTCTGCAACGCCAGCTCCATGCCGGACACGGTGCCCGGCACACCCACTGCCAGGTGCCCGCGAGTGCTGAGCTCGGGCACGACGTTGCCATCCTTGTCCAGGTACATATTGGCCGTGGCCGCCAAGGGGGCTTTTTCGCGGAAATCCAGGAAGGTCTTGCGGCCGTCGGCCAGTTGCAGGGTCATGAAGCCCCCGCCCCCGAGATTGCCCGCCGCCGGGTAGACCACTGCCAGGGCGTACCCCACCGCCACTGCCGCATCCACGGCATTGCCGCCGTTCTTGAGTACATCGACGCCCACGTGGGTGGCCAGGTGCTGGGCAGTGACCACCATGCCGTTTTCGGCGGCGACCGGCGCCTGGGAGGCCGCGTGAGCGGCCAGGCCGCCGAAGGCCAGTGACGTGGCCAGGAGGGTCCGGGCAAGGTATTCGAACTTCATGGGTCAGGTCTCTTCTTGTTTTAGGGACCTAGCCAGTATGGCCCGGTTTGCGGAATGCGCCCGCTGCGATAGGCTCGCGCAGATCACTTGCGCATAAGGACATCACCGATGACGCTGCGAATCGAACGCACCGACGCACCCACCGACGAGGAGCGCCAGGCCATCCTCGCCCCGCTGCGCGCCTATAACAGCGCCCGGACCGGCGCCACGGTGCCCGAACTCGTCGCCTTGCTGGTGCGGGACGAGCACAGCGACGAAATCGTCGGTGGGCTCTACGGACGGCTGTTTTTCCGCTGGCTCTACATCGAGTTGCTGGTGGTGCCGGAACAGGCCCGGGGCCAAGGCACGGGCTCGACCCTGATGCAGATGGCCGAAGACCTGGCGCGGGAGAAAAACTGCCTGGGCATCTGGCTGGACACCTTCGATTTCCAGGCACCGGCGTTCTATCGCAAACACGGTTTCACCGAAGCCGGTCACATCGACGATTACCCGCCGGGCCACCAGCACTTTTTCTTCCAGAAGCGCCTGGATGTGACGGGTTGATGCACCCGTGCAGCGGCCTACAGGCAGGTCGCCAGTGCCGCCAGCCGGCGCTTGGCGATGAAGTCGTCGTGCTGGGCGTAGTAATTCAAGGTGGTGCCGCTGGCACCGGCCTGGACATCGACAAACGATTCGGCGGAGCGGGTGTACACCGTCAGGCCACCTTGCTCGCCGGGTTGCTGGTACGCCGCCGCATCGACACCGAACACCGCTTCGTCCTGCCAGGAAAACTGCACGCACTGGGCCACCACCTGCGCCGGCTTGTCCGAGGCCAGGGTCTTGTAGGGCGCCTGGGTCCGGGCCTGGTTCATCGTCGAACCCGCGCAGCCGGCCAGCAAGGTCGCGGCCAGGGCCACCGTCAACATTCGCATTGCGTTCACTCATCGAGAAAAAAACGGACTGTAGCACTGCGGCCCGCGTCCTCGTGCTGCTTTACTGAAATTTACCCGCGACAGCAGGCATCGATTCGCGCACCCTGTGGGCCATCAACCAAGGAGTCACCATGGCGGCAACCGAACAACAACACGAGCGGGCCCTGGCGAGGTTTCTCGACGAACGCCCGCAATTGCGCGACGAACTGGACAACCTCAACCCCTTGCTGGCCCAGGCCAAGGGCGAGACCGCCGCGCAATATCGCGCCGAGCGGCTGCATGAAGCCTTCGAAGCCGAGGCCGAGCGCCAGGACCTGTTCGCCTGGGAACTGACCCTGCAACTGACCGCCGCCTCACCCGAGGACTACCAGGCCCAGCGCCTGGAGGTGCACAAGGAAGTGGCGGAAATGGCCGGGATGGACTGGGCGGAGTATTGCCTGTTGCACGGCCTCGAAAACGAGCACTGACCCCTCGTGTCGCTGACCTCCTGTGCCACAGGAGTCCAGGCCATACCCCTCGAACACCCTTGCCAATCGCCCCACCGCCCATAAAGCTTTATCATGGCCGCAGTTTCACTGACCGGATCCGTCATGAAGTTCGCCATCGCGCTGTTTTCCGCCGCCCATGCCCCCTCCTCGCGCCGTGCCTTGCTGTTTGCCCAGGCCGCGCTGGCCGGCGGGCATGAAATCGTGCGGTTGTTTTTCTACCAGGACGGCGTCCATAACGCCTGCGCCAGCGTGGTCACGCCCCAGGACGAACAGGACCTGCCGCAACAATGGCGCACGTTCGTCAGCGAGCATCGGCTCGACGGCGTGGTCTGCATCGCGGCGGCGTTGCGCCGTGGCGTGTTGAACGACGAAGAGGCCCGGCGCTACCAGCGTTCGGCGGTCAGCGTCGAGACGCCCTGGGCCCTGTCCGGCCTGGGCCAGTTGCACGATGCGATCCAGGACGCGGACCGCTTGATCTGTTTTGGAGGCGCCTGATGGCCAAGTCATTGCTGCTGATCAGCCGCCAAGCGCCGTGGTCCGGCCCGGGTGCCCGGGAGGCGCTGGACATCGTACTGGCCGGCGGCGCGTTCGACCTGCCCATCGGCCTGCTGTTTCTCGATGACGGGGTATTCCAGTTGCTCGTGGGGCAAGAGGCCAGGGCCGTCCAGCAAAAGGACCTGAGCGCGAACCTGCAGGCCCTGCCGCTGTTCGGCGTCGAGGACTTGTTCGTCTGCGCCGACAGCGCCCGGGACCGCGGCGTCGCCACGGATGCGCTGGCGCTGGACGCCATGACCGTACTGGACGCGACGCAGATCGCCGCGCTCATTGACCGCTACGACCAGGTGATCACCCTCTGATGTCGACCTTGCATGTATTGTCCCATTCGCCCTTCGGCGACTCCCGCTTCACCGCTTGCCTGCGGATCCTCGGCGAGCACGATGCGCTGCTGCTCTGCGGCGACGCCACGTATGCCCTGCAACCTGGCACCGCGCCGTTTGAAACACTGCAAGGCCGCGGCCTGAAGCTCTTCGTGCTCGCCGAGGACCTCCAGGCCCGGGCCTTGCAAGCACCCGGCTGGGCCAAGGCCATCGACTACCCGGCCTTCGTCGAACTGTCGATCGGGCATGACAAGGTCAACACCTGGCTATGAACACGTTGAATGTGGACGAGCGTAGCATCGCGCTGGACAAGGACGGCTACCTGGCCGACCTCGACGATTGGTCGGCCGACGTCGCCACGGCCCTGGCCGCCGCCGAGGGCATCGAGCTGGGTCCGGAGCACTGGGAGATCCTGGAACTGCTGCGCGGTTTCTACCGCGAGTTCCAGTTGTCCCCCGCGACCCGGCCGCTGATCAAGTACACGGCGCTGAAACTGGGTGCGGACAAAGGCAACAGCCTGCACCTGAATCGATTGTTCAAAGGCACTCCCGCCAAACTCGCCGCCAAGCTGGCGGGCCTGCCCAAACCGACGAATTGCCTATGACCGACTTTCCTTCGCTGACCCTCGAGACCCCGGCCGAACATCCGTTCGCCCCGTTCGTGCGCATCCTTGGCAAAGGCAAGCGCGGCGCCCGCAACCTGACCCGCGAAGAAGCGCGGGAGGCCATGGGCCTGGTGCTGGATGAAAAGGTCGAGGATACCCAGCTCGGCGCGTTCCTGATGTTGTTGCGGCACAAGGAAGAAAGCGCCGAGGAAATGGCCGGCTTCACCGAAGCCCTGCGGCAGCGCCTGGTCGTCCCGGGGTTGACGGTGGACCTCGATTGGCCGACCTACGCCGGCAAGAAACGCCATTTGCCGTGGTACCTGCTGGCGGCCAAGTGCCTGGGGCAGAACGGCGTGCGGATCTTCATGCATGGCGGCGGCGCCCACACGGCGGGTCGGCTGTACACCGAACAATTGCTTGGCTTCCTGCAAATCCCATTGTGCCGGGACTGGCAACAGGTCGGCAGCGCGCTGGACAACGGCGGCCTGGCCTTCATGCCGCTGGTGGACTGGGCCCCACAGATGCAACGGATGATCGACCTGCGCAACACCCTGGGGTTGCGCTCGCCCATCCATTCCCTGGCGCGGATCCTCAACCCGCTGGGCGCGCGCTGCGGGCTGCAGAGTATTTTCCATCCCGGCTACCAGGCCGTGCACCGCGAGGCCAGCGGCTTGCTGGGCGACACCGCCATCGTGATCAAGGGTGACGGTGGCGAAATCGAGATCAACCCGGACGCCGACAGCCACCTGTACGGCACCACCGGGGGCGTCAGCTGGGACGAAGAATGGCCGCGCCTGGCCGAACAGCGCCACGTCAAGCCGGAGAGCCTCGACCCCGAACACCTGAAAGCCATCTGGCGCGGCGACGTGCAGGACAGCTACCCGCAACTGGCCCTGATCGCCACCATGGCCCTGGCCTTGCGCGGCCTGGGCCTGACCCGCGAAGCGGCGTTCGAGCGCGCCCGACGTGACTGGGACAGCCGGGACCGTTCGATTTAACCGATGATTAACCCCTAACCTTTGCGCTTTTTGTTCGAACCTATCGGAATAGACTCCTCTCCAACGTTTATGGGTCGAGGAGATCGAGATGGGTTTGTTAGTCGAAGGCCGCTGGCAGGACCAGTGGTATGAAAGCAAGGACGGCACCTTCCAGCGCGAGCAGGCGCAGCGCCGCCACTGGGTGACAGCCGATGGCAGCGCCGGCCCGTCCGGCGAGGGCGGGTTTGCCGCCGAGGCCGGCCGCTATCATTTGTACGTGTCCCTGGCCTGCCCCTGGGCCCACCGCACGCTGATCTTTCGCAAGCTCAAGGGTCTCGAGCAGCTGATCGACGTCTCGGTGGTCAGCTACCTGATGCTGGAAAATGGCTGGACCTTTGACAAGACCCACGGCTCCACCGGCGACAAGCTGGACGACCTGCGCTTCCTGCACCAGCGCTACACCGCCGACACCGCCGACTACACTGGCCGCGTCACCGTGCCGGTGCTGTGGGACAAGCACCAGGGGCGCATCGTCAACAATGAATCGGCGGAGATCATCCGCATGTTCAATGGCGCATTCGATGGCTTGACCGGCAATCACCTGGACCTGTACCCGGAGCACCTGCGCCGCGAGATCGACGGGCTCAACGAACGGATCTACCCGGCGGTGAACAACGGTGTCTACCGTGCCGGATTCGCCACTACCCAGGCCGCGTACGAAGAAGCCTTCGACGCCCTGTTTGCCGAGCTAGACCACCTGGAAGCCTTGCTGGCCACCCGGCGCTACCTGGCCGGGGAATACCTGACCGAGGCGGACATCCGCCTGTTCACCACGATCATTCGCTTCGACGCGGTGTATTTCGGCCACTTCAAATGCAACCTGCGACGCATTGCCGATTACCCGAACCTGTCGAACTGGCTGCGGGAGTTGTACCAGTGGCCGGGCGTCGCCGAGACGGTGGATTTCACCCACATCCAGGGCCACTACTACGGCAGCCACAAGACCATCAATCCCAATGGAATCGTGCCCAAGGGGCCCCGGCAGGATTTCACCGGGCCTCATGATCGGGAGCGGTTGCGGGGGAAAGGAATTTGGCTGCGCGGCCGGGATTGATCCTGGGCTTGCGCTGCCTGTGAGGGCCTCATCGCGAGCAAGCTCGCTCCCACATTGGATCTTCAGGGGTCACAACCTGTGGGAGCGAGCTTGCTCGCGAAGAGAGCGTTACATTCGACATCATCGCCAACTGATCCACCGCTTTCGCGAGCAGGCTCGCTCCCACACTGGGATCTTCAGGGGTCACAAAACCTGTGGGAGCGAGCTTGCTCGCGATCGGGCGCGGCGCGGTCTTCAGGCCTGCCCCTGGGCCCCTTCAAACCACGCCAGCTTCTCGCGCAGTTGCACCACTTCCCCAACGATCACCAGGGTCGGCGCATGTACCTCATGTTCCGCCACCAACCGTGGCAGGTCTGCCAGGGTGCCGGTGAACACCCGCTGGTTGGCCGTGGTGCCCTGCTGGATCAAGGCCGCCGGCGTATCCGCGGCACGACCGTGCTTGATCAGCTCGCCGCAGATCATCGGCAAGCCCACCAACCCCATGTAGAACACCAGCGTCTGGGCCGGGGAAACCAGGTCCGCCCACGGCAAGTCGCTGCTGCCATCCTTGAGGTGGCCGGTGATGAAGCGCACCGACTGGGCGTAGTCGCGGTGCGTCAGCGGGATCCCCGCGTACGCCGCGCAACCACTGGCCGCCGTGATGCCTGGCACGACCTGGAACGCAATACCATGGGCCGCCAGTTCCTCGATCTCCTCGCCGCCGCGACCGAAGATGAACGGATCACCACCCTTCAACCGCACCACGCGCTTGCCCTGTCGGGCCAGGTCCACCAGTTGCTGGTTGATCTGGTCCTGGGGCACGGCGTGTTCGGAACGGCGCTTGCCCACGTAGACCCGTTCGGCGTCACGCCGGCACAGGTCGAGGATCGCGGGCGCCACCAGGCGGTCGTACAGCACCACGTCCGCCTGTTGCATCAGGCGCAAGGCGCGGAAGGTCAGCAGGTCGGGATCACCGGGGCCAGCCCCCACCAGATAGACTTCGCCCGGTGCGTCTGGCGCCTGGCCAGCGATCTTCTCCCGCAGCAGACGCTCGGCCTCGCCGCCCTGCCCGGCCAGCTGGCGGTCGGCGATCGGCCCCTGGAACACGTCTTCCCAGAACGCCCGGCGTTGCTGCACATCCGGGAACAGGCCCTTGACCTGGCTGCGAAACCGCGCCGCCAGGCCGGCGAGCTGGCCGTAGGTGGAAGGAATCCAGGTTTCCAGCTTGGCCCGGATCAGCCGCGCCAGCACCGGTGCGTCACCCCCACTGGACACGGCGATCACTAGCGGTGAACGGTCGACGATCGCCGGGAAGATCACACTGCACAGGGCCGGCGCGTCCACCACGTTGACCGGCACGCAACGCCGATGGGCGTCGGCCGAGACCCGGGCGTTGAGCGCCTCGTCGTCAGTGGCGGCGATGACCAGGCCACAGCCGTCCAGGTCCGCCTCGAGGTAACCGCGCAGGACGCATTCGCCACCGCTGCCACTGACCAGTTCGCGCAGTTGCGGTTCGATGTCGGGTGCGACCACCCGCAACAGCGCACCGGCATCGGCCAGCAGGCGGGACTTGCGCAAGGCAATCTCCCCGCCGCCAACCACCAGCACGCGACTGCCGCGCAGGTTGTGGAACAGTGGCAAATAGTCCATTTAGCCGATGACCTCGATGCCGCCCATGTACGGTTTCAACACCTCGGGCACTCGGATCGAGCCGTCAGCCTGCTGGTAGTTCTCCAGCACGGCCACCAGGGTCCGCCCGACCGCCAGGCCGGAGCCGTTGAGGGTGTGCACCAGTTCCGGCTTGCCGGTTTCCGGGTTGCGGAAACGCGCCTGCATGCGGCGGGCCTGGAAGTCGCCGCAGTTGGAGCACGACGAAATCTCTCGGTACTTGTCCTGGCTCGGGATCCACACTTCCAGGTCATAGGTCTTGACCGCGCTGAAGCCCATGTCGCCGGTGCACAGCGCCAGGGTGCGATACGGCAGTTCCAGCAGTTGCAGGACCTTCTCGGCGTTGGCCGTCAGGCTTTCCAGCGCCTCCATGGACTTGGAAGGCTCGACGATCTGCACCATCTCGACCTTGTCGAACTGGTGCTGGCGGATCATCCCGCGGGTGTCACGGCCCGAGGCCCCGGCTTCACTGCGGAAGCACGGCGTGTGGGCGACGAACTTGATCGGCAGTTGCTTGGCGTCGATGATCTCGCCGGCCACGATGTTGGTCAGGGACACTTCGGCGGTCGGGATCAGGTACAGGTCGGCCTCGCCTTCACGGCCGATCTTGAACAGGTCTTCCTCGAACTTCGGCAACTGGCCGGTGCCCTGCAGGGCCGGTGCCTGGACCAGGTACGGGGTGTAGGCTTCCTCGTAGCCGTGCTCGGTGACGTGCAGGTTGATCATGAACTGCGCCAGGGCGCGGTGCAGGCGGGCAATCGGGCCCCGCAGCAAGGCGAAACGAGCGCCGGACAACTTGGCGGCGGTTTCGAAATCCAGCCAGCCGAACTTCTCGCCCAGGGCGACGTGGTCCTGCACCGGGAAGTCGAAGGTCTTCGGCGTGCCCCAGCGGCGCACTTCGACGTTGCCATCTTCGTCTTCGCCGACCGGCACCGATTCGTGGGGCAGGTTCGGGATACCCAGCAGGATCGCGTCCAGCTCGGTCTGGATCGCGTCCAGGGCGAGCTTGCCGTTATTGAGTTCGCTGCCCATGTTCTCGACGCTGGCCATCAACGGAGCAATGTCCTCACCGCGCTGCTTGGCCTGGCCGATGCTCTTGGAAATGGCATTGCGCTCGGCCTGGAGCTTCTCGGTGGTGGTCTGGACGGTCTTGCGCTGTTCTTCCAGCGCTTCGATGCGCGCGACATCCAGGGCAAAGCCACGGGATGCCAGGCGGTCCGCTACGTCCTGGAGGTTGCTACGTAACAGTTTGGAATCGAGCATGTCGGTCTCTCGTTATCAAAGTTTGGTCAGGGACAGGCCGACCCAGGTGGCGAGCAGCCCGCCGAATACGCTGATGGCCGCGTAGCCCAGGGCCAGCGGCACCTGCCCGCTTTCCAGCAGGCGCACCGTATCCAGTGAAAAGGATGAAAAAGTCGTCAGGCCGCCAAGGAAGCCGACGATGAGCCCCGCGCGCACTTCAATGGGCACTTCGGGACGAATCAAAAACAGACCGTATAGAACGCCGATCAGCAGACAGCCCACGATATTAACGGCGAGTGTCGCGGTATAGAAGTACCGGGGCCAATTTGCGTTGATCCAGTGGCCGGTGGCGAAACGCAACAACGTACCGGCCACGCCGCCGGCGGACACTGCGAGGATCAGGGGGATCAAGGTTTTCTCCGCTGCCGTGGGCTCAGGCGATCGAGTTGCGCCAGGTGGTTGAGCTTCTCGCCGATCTTCAGCTCCAGGCCCCTGGGCACCGGCGCATAGAAACGCTGGGGTTCGAGTGCCTCAGGAAAATAGTCCTCGCCGGCGGCATAGGCGTCCGGTTCGTCATGGGCGTAGCGGTATTGCTCGCCATAGCCCAACTGTTTCATCAGCTTGGTCGGCGCATTGCGCAGGTGCAGCGGCACTTCGAGGGAGCCGTGCTCGGTGGCGCTGCGCATCGCCGCCTTGAAGCCCATGTACACCGCGTTGCTCTTGGGCGCGCAGGCCAGGTAGGTGATGGCCTGCGCCACGGCGAGCTCGCCCTCCGGGCTGCCGAGGCGCTCCTGCACATCCCAGGCTGACAGGCACAGGCTCAAGGCCCGCGGGTCGGCGTTACCGATGTCCTCGCTGGCCATGCGCACCACGCGCCGGGCCAGGTACAACGGGTCGCAACCGCCATCGATCATCCGGGCGAACCAGTACAGGGCCGCGTCGGGATTGGAACCGCGTATGGATTTGTGCAGCGCTGAAATCTGGTCGTAGAACGCCTCGCCGCCCTTGTCGAAGCGACGACGGGTATCACCCAGCAGGCTTTGCAGCAGCTCGGTGCCGATCTCGCTGTTGTCCTCGGCCAGGTCGGAAGCGTTTTCCAGCAGGTTGAGCAACCGCCGGCCATCGCCGTCGGCGGCGGAAAACAGGATCTGGAAGCCTTCGTCGCTGAGGCTCAGGTGGCGCTTGCCCAGGCCGCGCTCTTCGGTGAGCGCCCGGTGCACCAGCTTGCGCATCGCCGCCTCGTCGAGACTCCTGAGCACATAGACCCGCGCCCGCGACAGCAAGGCGTTGTTGAGCTCGAACGAGGGGTTTTCGGTGGTCGCGCCGATGAAGATCAGCGTGCCGTCCTCGACATACGGCAGGAAGGCATCCTGCTGGGACTTGTTGAAGCGATGCACTTCGTCGACGAACAGGATGGTGCGCTTGCCGTATTGGCCGGCCTGTTGCTTGGCCACCTCCACCGCCTGGCGGATTTCCTTGACCCCGGCCAGCACCGCGGACACCGTTTCGAAATGGGCATCGGAGACTTCCGCCAGCAACCGTGCCAGGGTGGTCTTGCCCACGCCCGGCGGGCCCCAGAAGATCATCGAATGCAAGGCGCCCTGCTCCAGGGCTTCGCGCAGCGGCTTGCCGCGGGCGAGCACATGCTCCTGGCCGACGTACTCATCCAGGTTGGTCGCCCGCAGGCGGGCGGCCAATGGCTGGGCGATCGGGGCGCTTCGAAACAGGTCCATGATTATCTACAAAACCTCCGAGGGTCCTGTTGCTGATCGTCTCTGCCAGAGCAGATCTGTGGAAACAGATTTGCAGAAGCAAACTTGTGGGAGCAAGGCTTGCCCGCGATTGCATCGCCTCGGTCCAACCGATGCACCGAGGTGTCTGTATCGCGGGCAAGCCTTGCTCCCACAGGCCGTGCCCCACAGGCCATTTCTCACAGGAGCCCTCGGGCTATTCCTGGATTACATCGGCACCCTTGGGGATGTCGAACTTGAACTTGGACGCGGCGATCGACTCGTTGGCCTTGACGTTGGTGAACAGGATATTGGTGCGCTGGCCGACGCTGTCGATCAGTTGCATGTCGTTGACCAGGCCATTGCGGAACGACAGGCGCAGGCTGTCGAACAGGCTGTCCTTGGTCTTAGGCTTGAGGGTGAAGTCGATCACGCCACCCGCCTCCTTGGCACTGATGTCGAAGCTCTGGCTGATCTTGGAGATATCACCCGACAGCAACAACGCCGGGGTCTGGGTCAGCCGCTGGTCGAGGGTCTTGATGGTGACCTGCTCCAGGTCCGGGTCCCACAGGGAAACCTTCTTGCCATCGGACACCATCAGTTGCTCGGCCGGCGCATCGGTGTGCCAGTAGAACAGCCCCGGGCGCTGCAACGCCATGTCGCCGGCGGTTTCCTGCAACTGGGTGCCGCTGCCGTCCAGGGTCAGCTGGGAGAAGCGCGCGGTCAGGGTCTTGGATGTTTCCAACAACTGGGTCAGGCGAGCCACGTCCTTTTCGTCAGCGTGGGCGGACAAGGTGGTCAGGGCCAATACGGGCAACAGCAACATGCGAATCAGGCGCATGGGAGTCCTCATGAATGCGTAGGGGTGCGAGCGGCGTGACGCACGCCGCTCAGGTCGTTAGTCGCGCATCGGGCCCGGCGCCAGTACTTCGCGCGAGCCGTTGGTGTTCATGGCCGTCACGACCCCGGCCATCTCCATGGCCTCGATCATGCGGGCGGCGCGGTTGTAGCCGATCTTCAACTTGCGCTGAACCGCGGAAATCGAGGCCCGGCGGCTTTCCAGGACGAACTGCACCGCTTCGTCATAGAGCGCGTCGGTTTCAGCGTCCTCTTCACCGCCGCCACTGCCGCCCTCGAAGCCGCTGCCAGCCTCCTCGACGCCATTGAGGATGTCGTCGTTGTATTCCGGCGCCCCGCGCAGTTTCCAGGCTTCCACCACACGGTGCACTTCATCGTCGGAGACGAACGCCCCGTGGACCCGGATCGGCAAACTGGTGCCTGGCGGCATGTAGAGCATGTCGCCGTGGCCGAGCAACTGTTCGGCGCCGCCCTGGTCGATGATGGTCCGCGAGTCGATCTTGCTCGACACCTGGAACGCCATGCGGGTCGGGATGTTGGCCTTGATCAGGCCGGTGATCACGTCCACCGACGGCCGCTGGGTCGCCAGGATCAGGTGGATACCGGCGGCACGGGCCTTCTGGGCGATCCGGGCGATGAGTTCCTCGACCTTCTTGCCGACGATCATCATCATGTCGGCGAATTCGTCCACCACCACCACGATGGTCGGCAGCTTGTGCAACAGCGGCGCCTCATCGTGGATGTTCTCGCGGTGGTACAGCGGGTCGCTCAATGGCGTGCCGGCCTCCTCGGCCTCCTTGACCTTGGCATTGAAGCCCGACAGGTTGCGCACGCCCATCTTGGCCATCAGCTTGTAGCGGCGCTCCATCTCGGCGACGCTCCAGCGCAGGGCGTTGGCGGCGTCCTTCATGTCGGTGACCACCGGGCACAGCAAGTGCGGGATGCCTTCGTAGATCGACAATTCGAGCATCTTCGGGTCGATCATGATCAGCTTGGCGTCTTCGGGGCCCGACTTGAACAGGATCGACAGGATCATCGCGTTCACCCCCACCGACTTACCCGAACCGGTGGTACCGGCCACCAGCAGGTGAGGCATCTTCGCCAGGTCGGTGATCACCGGCTTGCCGCCGATGTCGTGGCCCAGGGCCAGGGTGACCGGCGACTTGTGGTTGTCGTACTCGGTGGTCGACAGCACTTCGGAGAAGCGCACGATCTGCCGGTCTTCGTTGGGAATCTCGATGCCCACCGTGGTCTTGCCGGGAATCACTTCCACCACCCGCACGCTGGTCACGGCCAGGGAGCGCGCCAGGTCCTTGGCCAGGTTGGCGATGCGGCTGACCTTCACGCCGGCGGCCGGCTGGATCTCGTAGCGGGTAATGACCGGGCCCGGGTGAATCGAATCCACCGAGACCTCAACCCCGAACTCCTTGAGCTTGATCTCCAGCAGATGGCCGACGGCCGCCAGGGACTCGGGGGAGTAGTTGAGCTGTTTCTTCTCGGCCGGGTCGAGGATCGAGATCGGCGGCAAGGTGCCTTCCACGGCGCTGTCGACGAACAGCGGCACCTGCTTTTCCTTCTGTACGCGCTTGCTCGGCTCCGGCGCCTTGGGCGGCGCCATGCTGATGACCGGCGGCACCTGCTTCTCGCGCTCGGACATGTGCTTGCTCAACGCCTGCTCGCGCTCGATCAGGCGTTCCTTGACCTTGGCTTGCTCGCGCTTGTCCGGCACGGTCGGGGCCACCACGTCATGGACGCGGTCGTCGACTTCGCGCAGTTGCGCCACCAGTTGCTTGCGCTCGGTGCGCGCCGCCCACCAGCGGTTCATGGCGCCCTGGATCAATTCGACCAGGTCGAGGGTGATCTTGCCGGTGACGTCCATGACCTTGAACCACGACAGGTCAGTGAACACCGTCAGGCCGAACAGGAACAGGGCGATGAACAGCAGCGTGCTGCCCTGGATGTTCAGGGCGTTGCGGGCCAGGTCGCCGAGGCTTTCCCCCAGCGCCCCGCCCGCCCCGGCCGGCAGCCCGGTGGGCGCATGGAAATGGATGTGGGCCAGCGCGGCGCCCGACAGCACCAGGAACACCAGGCCGATCAGGCGCCAGGAAAACAGCCAGCCGCTCCATTCCCAGGGCTCGTGGCGCTGGCGGAAGATCTGGTAGGCCTTGATCGCCAGCAGCAGCGGGAAAATGTAGGCGAAATAGCCCAGCACCATGAACAGGATATCGGCGCTGTAGGAGCCGGCCGGCCCGCCGAAGTTCTGCACGTCCTCGATCTTGCTGTTGTGGCTCCAGCCCGGATCGTCCTTGCCGTAGGTCAGCAAGGCCATCATCAGGAACAGGCACAAGGCACCGATAGCGATCAACGCACCTTCCTTGAGCCGGTAGTGCAATTGCTGGCGCCAGAGCGGAACGACTGTTTTAGGTGCTGCGGTGGATTTCTTCAAAACGCTTCTTTTCCTGCGCCAAGGGCGCGTCCATCTGTTGAATGACGATAAAAAACTGCTCGTGACGAGCAGGTAAAAAAGTGAATGTGCACAACCGGTACTACTTTTACCACTGTGAGGTGCATCCAGAAAACCGCAGGTGTTGCCGAAAATTTTGATCTTTAGCCGATCCTGCGCTCAAAACTCAAGCATTGTACGGGTTTGTCGGCCCCGAGGCATCGTCCGCATCCTGGATGCCCACCTGGCCGGGGAGCGGCCTGCACAGGCGTCAATTGGACCATGCATTGTCTTTTGTGACAAAGGCTTATGAGGTGTTTTTATGAACGAAGCGAAGCATTCACGCCTGATCATTCTCGGTTCCGGGCCCGCCGGCTACAGCGCAGCGGTGTATGCCGCCCGGGCCAACCTCAAGCCCGTTGTCATCACCGGCATGCAGGCCGGTGGCCAGCTCACCACCACGGTGGAAGTCGACAACTGGCCGGGCGACGTCGAAGGCCTGACCGGGCCGGCGCTGATGGAGCGCATGCAGCGGCACGCCGAGCGATTCGACACGCAGATCGTCTACGACCATATCCACACCGCCAAGTTGCAACAGCGCCCGTTCGAATTGATCGGCGACAGCGGCACCTACACCTGTGACGCATTGATCATCGCCACGGGGGCGTCGGCGCAGTACCTGGGGTTGCCGTCGGAAGAAAGCTTCGCCGGCAAAGGCGTCTCCGCCTGCGCGACCTGCGACGGGTTTTTCTACCGCAACCAGGTGGTGGCGGTGATCGGCGGCGGCAACACGGCGGTCGAGGAAGCCCTGTACCTGTCGAACATCGCCCGGGAGGTCCACCTGATCCACCGCCGCGACAAGCTGCGCGCGGAGAAAATCCTCCAGGACAAGCTCTTCGAGAAGGCCGTCAACGGCAATATAAAGCTGCATTGGAACCAGAACCTGGACGAGGTATTGGGCGACGCCAGCGGCGTGACCGGTGCGCGCCTGCGCCATAGCGAGAGCGGCGAAACCAGCACCCTGTCCCTGGCCGGGGTGTTCATTGCCATCGGCCACAAGCCCAACACCGAGCTGTTCCAGGGCCAGTTGAACATGCGCGACGGCTATCTGCTCGTGCGCGGCGGCAGCGAGGGCAATGCCACGGCGACCGACATCGAAGGCGTGTTCGCCGCCGGCGACGTCGCCGACCATGTCTACCGCCAAGCCATCACCTCCGCCGGCGCCGGCTGCATGGCCGCGCTTGACGCCGAGAAGTATCTCGATGACATTCCGGCCGTTTGACGGTTAATCTTCGGGCCGACACCCATCGGTGGCGAGGGATGACCCCTTCGCCACCGGGCTTGTCCGCCCTCCCCTTCTGCAAGCGAATGACAATGCTGACCTGGTTACAACGCAACTCCCTGGATTTCCCACCGCTGGAAAAAGCCATGCGCGACCCCAACGGGTTATTGGCCGCCGGCGGCGACCTGTCCGCCGATCGCCTGGTCCAGGCCTATCGCCACGGCTGCTTTCCATGGTTTTCCGAAGGCCAGCCGATCCTGTGGTGGTCTCCCGACCCTCGCACGGTGCTGTTTCCCGACGAACTGCACGTCTCCCGCAGCCTCGGCAAGCTGCTGCGCAAGCGGCGCTACCAGGTGACGTTCGACAAGGACTTCGCCGCCGTCATCCAGGCCTGCGCCGCCCCACGGGACTATGCCGAAGGCACCTGGATCACCGAAGCCATGCAGACCGCCTACCTGCAGCTGCACCGGCGCGGCTTCGCCCACTCCGTGGAAGTCTGGGACCAGGGCCTGCTGGTTGGCGGCCTGTACGGCCTGGCGATGGGGCAGCTGTTTTTTGGCGAGTCGATGTTCAGCCGGGCCGACAATGCGTCGAAATTCGGCTTCGCCACGCTGGTCCAACACCTCAAGGCCGCCGGCTTCGTGCTGATCGACTGCCAGATGCCCACCGAGCACCTGCACAGCCTGGGCGCCCGGTCGATCCCGCGCACGACCTTCGCCGACTACCTCAAGGCGCACCTGGACCAACCCAATCACGCGACCTGGGTTTGCTGAGCGACATCGGCGCTCCTGGCTTACACTTAACCCCATAGCTTATCCCGAGGGTTGATCATGACCGAGTTGGCGCGTTTGAAGTTCTATGCCACTCAGCCCCACTCTTGCAGTTACCTGCCGGAGGAGCAGGCCACGACGCTGTTCCTCGACCCCAGCCAGCCGATGGATGTGCATGTCTACGCAGACCTGTCGGAAATGGGTTTTCGGCGCAGCGGCGATCATCTTTACCGGCCCCATTGCCAGCACTGCAACGCCTGCGTCCCGGCACGCATCCCCGTGGCGCGGTTTACGCCCAATCGCCAGCAGAAACGCATTTTCAAGCGCAACGCCGACCTCCAGGTGCGGCCGGCCAAGCCGCAGTTCACCGAAGAATATTTCGACCTGTACCAACGCTACATCGAGCAACGCCACGCCGATGGCGACATGTACCCGCCCAGCCGCGATCAGTTCTCGACGTTCCTGGTACGCGACCTGCCCTTTTCGCGCTTCTACGAGTTCCGTCTCGACGGACGGTTGGTGGCGATCGCCGTCACGGACCTGCTGCCCAACGGGCTTTCCGCGGTGTACACCTTCTATGAGCCGCGGGAAGAACGGCGCAGCCTGGGGCGCTTCGCCATCCTCTGGCAAATCAGCGAGGCACGGCGCCTGGGGCTTGAAGCGGTGTACCTGGGCTACTGGATCAAGAACTGCAAGAAAATGAACTACAAGACCCAATATCGCCCCATTGAATTGCTGATTAACCAGCGTTGGGTCGTCCTCAACTAGAACCCCTTGGCTTGAACCCCTTTTTTCGGGCACAATGCACGCCGCTTTTGCCTGGCGCAGTTGCACCGGGCCATTCACTGGACACCGAGGGCTTTACTGCATGTCGAAAGAAGACAGCTTCGAAATGGAAGGCACTGTCGTCGACACCCTGCCCAACACCATGTTTCGCGTGGAGTTGGAAAATGGGCACGTCGTAACCGCGCATATCTCCGGCAAGATGCGCAAGAACTACATTCGTATTCTTACCGGTGACAAAGTGCGCGTCGAGCTGACGCCCTATGACTTGAGCAAAGGGCGCATCACTTACCGCGCTCGCTAACAAGTCAATACAAGACGCCCGGCTGATGCCGGGCGTTTTTGTTTGCGTGGGATTTATCCCACCCTTCAGAAACGCACAGATTCCTGTGGGAGCGAGCTTGCTCGCGATGGCGGCCGCCCATCCAGCACATAGGCAAGCTGACCCACCGCTATCGCGAGCAAGCTCGCTCCCACACAAAGACCCTGGAATAATCCTGAAGACAGCAAAAAGGCGCCTCCCGGCGCCTTTTTGCTTATCACACGTCTCGATCAGGCCATTTCGGCCGTGGTCTCGAAGTCGAACGTCAGTTCGCCGTCCTTGATGTCGATGTGAACCACACCGCCATGCTCGGACAGTTCGCCAAACAGGATCTCCTCGGCCAGCGGACGCTTGATCTTGTCCTGGATCAAGCGGGCCATCGGCCGCGCACCCATCGTCACATCGTAGCCACCTTCGGCCAGCCAGCTGCGCGCCGCGTCGGTGACTTCGAGCAATACCCGCTTGTCTTCGAGCTGCGCCTGGAGTTCGGTGAGGAACTTGTCCACCACGCTCTTGATGACCTCATGGCTGAGGCGACCAAACTGGATGATGGTATCCAGGCGGTTGCGGAACTCGGGCGTGAAGCTCTTCTTGATCACTTCCATCGCATCGGACGAGTGGTCCTGATGGGTGAAACCGATCGAAGCACGCGCCGCGGTTTCGGCACCGGCGTTGGTGGTCATGATGATGATCACGTTGCGGAAGTCCGCCTTGCGCCCGTTGTTGTCGGTCAGCGTGCCGTGGTCCATGACCTGCAGCAGCAGGTTGAAGACTTCCGGGTGGGCCTTCTCGATCTCATCGAGCAGCAACACGCAGTGCGGCTGCTTGGTGATGGCCTCGGTCAACAGGCCGCCCTGGTCGAACCCGACATAGCCTGGAGGCGCACCGATCAGGCGCGACACGGTGTGGCGCTCCATGTACTCGGACATGTCGAAGCGAACCAGCTCGATGCCCATCGCCTTGGCCAGTTGCCGCGCAGCCTCGGTCTTGCCTACCCCGGTAGGCCCGGCGAACAGGAACGAACCCACTGGCTTGTCCGGCGACTTGAGCCCGGCACGGGACAGCTTGATGGCGGTCGACAGCGAGTCGATGGCCGCGTCCTGGCCGAATACCGTCAGCTTCAGGTCACGCTCCAGGTTACGCAGCAGCTCCTTGTCGGAACTGGTGACATGCTTGGGCGGAATCCGCGCGATCTTCGCCACGATGTCCTCGACCTGGGGCACGTCGATGCGCTTGACGCGCTTGTCCACCGGCTGCAGGCGCTGGTAGGCCCCTGCCTCGTCGATGACATCGATGGCCTTGTCCGGCATGTGCCGGTCGTTGATGTAGCGCGAGGCCAGTTCGGCCGCGGCACGCAGGGCTTCATCGCTGTATTCGATGTTGTGGTGCAGCTCGAAACGCCCCTTCAGGCCACGCAGGATACCGATGGTGTCTTCCACCGACGGTTCCGACACATCGACCTTCTGGAAACGCCGCGCCAGGGCGCGGTCTTTCTCGAAGATGCCGCGGAATTCCTGGAACGTGGTCGAACCGATGCAGCGGATATCGCCCGACGAGAGCAGCGGCTTGAGCAGGTTGGACGCGTCCATGACCCCGCCCGACGCAGCGCCGGCACCGATGATGGTGTGGATCTCGTCGATGAACAGGATCGCCTGCGGACGCTTCTTCAACTCGCCGAGCAACGCCTTGAAGCGCTTCTCGAAATCCCCGCGGTACTTGGTGCCGGCCAGCAAGGCACCCAGGTCGAGGGAATAGACCACGCTGTTGGCCAGCAGGTCCGGCACCTGGTTGTCGACGATGCGCTTGGCCAGGCCTTCGGCGATCGCGGTCTTGCCCACGCCCGCCTCGCCCACCAGCAGCGGGTTGTTCTTGCGCCGCCGGGCAAGGATCTGCGCGACGCGCTCGACCTCGACCTCACGGCCCACGAGCGGATCGATACGCCCCTGGCGCGCCAGTTCGTTGAGGTTGCTGGCATAGGCATCCAGCGGATTGCCCGAAGAAGAAGACTCACCGCCCTCGTCGTCCTGCATATCCTGCTCACCCTCGGAATGATCGCCATGCCCCGGCACCTTGGAGATGCCATGGGCGATGTAGTTGACGACATCGATGCGCGCGACGCTCTGTTGCTTGAGCAGGAACACGGCCTGGCTTTCCTGCTCGCTGAAGATCGCGACCAGCACGTTGGCGCCGGTAACTTCACGCTTGCCCGAGCTCTGTACATGAAAGACAGCACGCTGCAGGACACGCTGGAAGCCCAGGGTTGGCTGGGTTTCCCGATCCTCGTCATGGACGGGGATCAGCGGCGTGGTGGAGTCGATGAACTCCTGCAGGTCATGCTTGAGTTTATCGAGGTTCGCGCCGCAGGCACGCAATACGGTGGCGGCAGCCTCGTTATCCAGTAGGGCCAGCAGCAGGTGCTCGACGGTCATGAATTCATGACGCTTCGAACGAGCCTCCTTGAAGGCAAGATTGAGGGTGACTTCGAGCTCGCGGTTTAACATGGCTTCACCTCATACCCAAGTGGTCGGCGTTAACCGTCCTTCTCGATTTCACAGAGTAGCGGATGCTGGCTTTCCCGGGCGTATTGGTTGACCTGCATGGCCTTTGTCTCGGCGATGTCGCGGGTAAACACTCCACATACTGCCCGTCCCTCTGTATGAACGGCCAGCATGACCTTGGTCGCCAGCTCGCGATTCAGGTTAAAAAACACCTCGAGCACTTCGACGACGAAATCCATCGGTGTGTAGTCATCGTTGAACAAAACCACCTTGTACATCGGTGGCGCCTGTAATGCAGGCTTTGCCTCCTGAACAGCGATGCCTGCGGAATCGTCGTCGTGTAGATCCGGGCGATCCTGATTGAATGTTAGTCGAATCTGGCTGACTGCATGCATGGAAAGAAAGGTTCGTTTAGTTGGCGAATACAGTGATGGGGGCGCTTTCGGGCGATTTCAACCACGACCACCCGGCCACCTTGACTATCGGCAAAACGGTGTTACAACCAATAGAGCCCATCGTGGGTTAAAAAGGTCCGTGGAATCTATCCTGTTTTCAAGATTAGCCTGCGGATGGACTGGATGATACTCCAGTGATGGAGTGCGTTGCAGAGGGATATGGTTTATGTCGGCTGTCAAGATGAGTGGCAAGGTGAAATGGTTCAACAACGCCAAGGGCTACGGGTTCATTATCGCAGCCGGCCGGGATGAAGACCTTTTCGCCCATTACTCGGCAATCAACATGGAAGGCTATAAGACCCTGAAGGCTGGACAGCCTGTGACGTTCGAAGTCATCCAGGGACCCAAGGGCCTGCATGCGGTCAATATCAAGGTGGACTGCGTCGAGGACATCGCCGCCCCTGCCCCGGCCAGGGTCGTCGAGACGCTTTGACGGGTAACACCCCGGACAGACGAAAATGCCCGGCTCGATCGACTCGAGCCGGGCATTCGGTTTGAGCGTCGATCCGCTTACATGTGCGAGATCAGGGCATCGCCGAAGCCCGAGGACGACACCAGCTTGGCACCCTCCATCAGGCGTTCGAAGTCATAGGTCACGGTCTTGGCCGAGATCGCGCCGTTGGTGCCCTTGATGATCAGGTCGGCCGCTTCGGTCCAGCCCATGTGACGCAGCATCATCTCAGCCGACAGGATCAGCGAACCCGGGTTGACCTGGTCCTTGCCCGCGTACTTGGGCGCGGTACCGTGGGTGGCTTCGAACATCGCCACGGTGTCGGACAGGTTGGCACCCGGGGCGATGCCGATACCGCCCACTTCCGCCGCCAGGGCGTCGGAGAGGTAGTCGCCGTTGAGGTTCAGCGTCGCGATCACGTCATATTCAGCCGGGCGCAGCAGGATCTGCTGGAGCATCGCATCGGCGATGGCGTCCTTGACCACCACGTTCTTGCCGGTCTTCGGGTTCTTGAACTGCATCCACGGGCCACCGTCGAGCAGCGTGGCGCCGAATTCCTCGGCCGCCACTTCGTAGGCCCATTCCTTGAAGGCACCTTCGGTGAACTTCATGATGTTGCCTTTGTGCACGATGGTCAGCGAATCGCGGTCATTGTCGACGACATATTGCAAGGCCTTGCGCGCCAGGCGCTGGGTGCCCTGCTTGGACACCGGCTTGACGCCGATGCCGCAGTTCTCGTCGAAACGGATCTTGGTCACGCCCATTTCTTCCTTCAGGAACTTGATGACCTTGGTGGCCTCGGCCGAACCGGCCTTCCACTCGATACCGGCGTAGATGTCCTCGGAGTTCTCGCGGAAGATCGTCATGTCCACGTCGCCAGGCTTCTTGACCGGGCTTGGCACGCCTTCGAACCAGCGCACCGGGCGCAGGCAGACGTAGAGGTCCAGCTGCTGGCGCAGGGCGACGTTCAGCGAGCGGATGCCACCACCGACCGGCGTGGTCAGCGGGCCCTTGATGGACACCACGTAGTCCTTGACCGCGTCCAGGGTTTCCTGGGGCAGCCACGTATCCTGGTCGTAGACCTGGGTGGCTTTCTCACCGGCGTAGACTTCCATCCAGGAAATCTTGCGCTTGCCGCCGTAGGCCTTTTCAACCGCAGCGTCCACTACCTTGATCATGACCGGACTGATATCGACGCCAATGCCGTCGCCTTCGATGAAGGGGATGATCGGGTTGTCCGGAACATTAAGAGAATGGTCTGCATTGACGGTAATTTTGTCACCGACGGCTGGAACCTGAATCTTTTGATACCCCATGCTGAACTCCATTGCTTGGATTGAACATCTGGCTGCGTTCGAGCGTAACCCAGTTGTATCGGCACGCAAACCCTACGTTCGACTCATCCGGCACAAAGCGTTGCACTTGGCCGCGTACAAGCCTGAAAACCAAGGGAAAAGCGCCAAACCTGAGCATAGCCCGGCCAGCCGCGCCTGCGACGTTTAGACCAATGGACGTGTACGGAAGTCTATGAAGCATCGGCAGATTGCCAGCTACCTATGTATAATGCCGCCGCTGACCACAGGGTCACGACGGCTGGAGGCTTGCGCTCGTGAAGAAAAAGCCAGGTTTTTCCGCCAGTTACGAAGCCGGACCGTTACCGCGGCTCCACCGCTTGACGCTCGACTGATGCACCCAACATCACCGCGAAGAAACCTCGACATTCGGCTCACGGATGACTTTGAACGAACGCGCTTACCCGGCGCCCCTCGAGTTTCTGCGCATGCTTTAGCAAAGAAGAGAGTTAATCCGAATATGCCCACCCGCTCGAAGATCATCTATACCTTCACCGACGAAGCCCCCGCCCTCGCCACCTATTCACTGCTGCCCATCGTCGAAGCCTTTACCGCTTCGGCCGATATCGCCGTGGAAACCCGCGATATCTCCCTGGCAGGGCGCATCCTGGCCAGCTTCCCCGAGCAACTGGGTGACAAAGCCGTAGCCGACCACCTCGCCGAACTGGGCGACCTGGCCGTTACGCCTGAAGCCAACATCATCAAGCTGCCGAACATCAGCGCTTCGGTACCGCAGCTGCAGGCCGCGATCAAGGAATTGCAGGCCCAGGGCTACGCCCTGCCGGACTACCCGGAAACCGTGACCAACGACGCCGAGAAAGACGCGCGCGCCCGCTACGACAAGGTCAAGGGCAGCGCCGTGAACCCGGTCCTGCGCGAAGGCAACTCCGACCGCCGCGCCCCGCTGTCGGTCAAGAACTACGCCCGCAAGCACCCGCACAAGATGGGCGCCTGGGCAGCGGACTCCAAGTCCCACGTGGCCCACATGAGCAACGGCGATTTCTACGGCAGCGAAAAAGCCGCCCTGATCGACGCCGCCGGCAGCGTGAAGATCGAGTTGATCGCCCAGGACGGCACGGCCACTGTCCTGAAGGAAAAAACCACCGTGCAAGCCGGTGAGATCCTCGACTGCGCCGTCATGAGCAAGAAAGCCCTGCGCGAATTCATCGCCGCGCAAATCGAAGACGCCAAGCAAAAGGGCGTCCTGCTGTCGGTTCACCTCAAGGCCACCATGATGAAGGTCTCCGACCCGATCATGTTCGGCCAGATCGTGGCCGAGTTCTATAAAGACGCCCTGGCCAAGCACGCCGAAGTGCTGGAGCAGATCGGCTTCAACCTGAACAACGGCATCGGCGACCTGTACGCCCGCATCAAGGCCCTGCCGGCCGAGCAGCAGGCGCAGATCGAAGCCGACATCCAGGCGGTCTATGCCGTGCGCCCTGCCCTGGCGATGGTCAACTCCGACAAAGGCATCACCAACCTGCACGTGCCGAGCGACGTCATCGTCGACGCCTCGATGCCGGCCATGATCCGTGACTCCGGCAAGATGTGGGGCACCGACGGCCAGTTGCACGACACCAAGGCGGTGATCCCGGATCGCTGCTACGCGACCATCTACCAGGCGGTGATCGAAGACTGCAAGCAAAACGGTGCCTTCGATCCTACCACCATGGGCAGCGTGCCGAACGTCGGCCTGATGGCCAAGAAAGCCGAGGAGTACGGCTCCCACGACAAGACCTTCCAGATCAAGGCCGACGGCGTGGTGCGTGTCTCCGACAGCAACGGTCGCACCCTGCTGGAGCAGAACGTCGAGGCAGGCGATATCTTCCGCATGTGCCAGACCAAGGACGCGCCGATCCAGGACTGGGTCAAGCTGGCCGTCAACCGCGCCCGCGCCAGCAACACGCCGGCGATTTTCTGGCTGGACCCGATGCGCGCCCATGACGGCGTGGTCATCGAGAAAGTCCAGGCCTACCTGAAAGACCACGACACCACTGGCCTGGACCTGCGCATCATGTCGCCGGTCGACGCGATGAAGTTCACCCTGGGCCGCACCCGCGAAGGCAAGGACACCATCTCGGTGACCGGCAACGTGCTGCGCGACTACCTGACCGACCTGTTCCCGATCATGGAACTGGGCACCAGTGCCAAGATGCTGTCGATCGTGCCGCTGATGAACGGCGGTGGCCTGTTCGAAACCGGCGCCGGCGGTTCCGCGCCCAAGCACGTCCAGCAATTGCTGGAAGAAAACTTCCTGCGCTGGGATTCCCTGGGCGAGTTCCTGGCCCTGGCCGCCTCCCTCGAACACCTGGGCGTGACCTACGACAACCCCAAGGCGCTGGTGTTGGCCAAGACCCTCGACCAGGCCACTGGCGAGTTCCTGGACCGCAACAAGTCGCCTTCGCGCAAGGTTGGCGGCATCGACAACCGCGGCAGCCACTTCTACCTGACCCTGTTCTGGGCCCAGGCCCTGGCCGCGCAGAATGACGATGCAGCCCTCAAGACGCAGTTCACCACCCTGGCCAAGACGCTGACCGACAACGAAGAGAAGATCGTTGCCGAACTCAACGCCGTACAAGGCAAGCCGGTGGACATTGGCGGCTACTACTTCGCCAACCCGGAACTGACCAGCAAGGCCATGCGCCCGAGCGCAACCTTCAACGCGGCGATCGCCGCGCTGGTATAAGGTTGTAATCGAGCACCACGAACCCCGGCCCTGTGCCGGGGTTTGTGTTTCCGGATACACCACATCCCCTCTGTGGGAGCGAGCTTGCTCGCGATAGCGATCTATCCTTCAACATTGATTGACTGACACACCGCTATCGCGAGCAAGCTCGCTCCCACAGGGGCTAGAATTCCAATCCGAGACATCGAGGAAATCCATGACCTGGCAACCCCACATCACCGTCGCCACCATCGTCGAGGACAACGGCCGTTTCCTGATGGTGGAGGAATCCAAGGGCGGGCGCGCGGTGCTCAACCAGCCCGCCGGGCACCTGGACCCCGACGAAACACTGATCCAGGCCGCCGTGCGCGAAACCCTGGAAGAAACCGGCTGGGACGTCGAACCCACCAGCGTGGTAGGCATCTACCTGTACACCGCCCCCAGCAACGGCGTGACCTACCAGCGGGTCTGCTTCGTCGCCAAGGCACTCCAGCACCACCCCGACGCCCCCTTGGACGACGGCATCCTTCGCGCCAGGTGGCTGACCCGCGACGAACTGCTCGAACAGCGCGACCACTGGCGCAGCGAGCTGATCATCCGTTGCATCGACGATTATCTGGCCGGTCATCGCCACAGTCTGACGCTGATCCGTCCTTCTCTTTAGCCTTGCGCGCCCGGGCCTGATAGAATCGCGTCCTTTTTCAAGACACTCATTGAACCGCCATGCGTGATCCAGCCCCTTCTGACACACAAAAGACCCGCGTCATCGTCGGCATGTCCGGCGGCGTGGACTCTTCCGTTTCCGCCCTCCTGCTGATCGAGCAGGGTTATGAGGTGGAAGGCCTGTTCATGAAGAACTGGGAAGAAGACGACGGAACCGAGTACTGCACCGCCATGGACGACCTCGCGGACGCCCAGGCCGTGTGCGACAAGATCGGCATCAAGCTGCACACCGCCAACTTCGCCGCCGAGTACTGGGACAACGTGTTCGAGCACTTCCTGGCCGAATACAAGGCCGGCCGCACGCCGAACCCGGACATCCTCTGCAACCGCGAGATCAAGTTCAAGGCGTTCCTCGACTACGCGATGATGCTGGGCGCCGACCTGATCGCCACCGGTCACTACGTGCGCCGTCGCGACCTCGACGGGCGCACCGAACTGCTCAAGGGCCTGGACCCGAACAAGGACCAGAGCTACTTCCTGCATGCCGTTGGCGGCGAGCAGATCGCCAAGACCCTGTTCCCGGTGGGCGAACTGGAAAAGCCCGAAGTGCGGGCGATCGCCGAGAAACATGGCCTGGCCACCGCGAAGAAAAAGGATTCCACCGGCATCTGCTTCATCGGCGAGCGCCGCTTCAGTGACTTCCTCAAGCAATACCTGCCGGCCCAGCCGGGCGAGATCAAGACGACTGAAGGCGAAGTCATCGGCCGCCACCACGGCCTGATGTACCACACCATCGGCCAGCGCCAGGGCCTGGGCATCGGCGGCCTGAAGGACGCCGGCGAAGAGCCGTGGTACGTGCTGGTCAAGGACCTGGAGCACAACGAGCTGATCGTCGGCCAGGGCAACGACCACCCGTGGCTGTTTTCCCGCGCCCTGCTCGCCTCCGAGATCTATTGGGTCAACCCCATCGACCTCGACGAGCCGCGCCGCCTGACGGCCAAGGTCCGCTACCGCCAGGGCGACCAGCCTTGCACCCTGGAAAAGACCGCCACCGGCTACCGGGCCACGTTCGACGATCCGCAGCGAGCGGTCACTCCCGGCCAGTCCGTGGTGTTCTATGACGGTGAAATCTGCCTGGGCGGCGGCGTGATCGAAGTGGCCGAGCCCTGGAGCAGCAAGGCATGACCCCGATCCAGGAGCAACTGACGGCGCTGGGCGGCGTGTTCCTCGCCGCCGTGCTGGTGGACCGGATCGCCAAGACCGGCCAGGCCTCCGAAGCGGGCGTGGGCTGCATGCTCGGCAGCCTGCTGGTGCGCGACCCCAAGGACACCCTGGAGGTCTACGGCGGCGACGACCTGAACCTGCGCGAAGGCTACCGCGCGCTGATCGGCGCCCTGGAGCGCGACCCCAGCGCCCTGCAACGCGAGCCGCTGCGCTATGCCCTGTCGATGCTGGGGCTCGAGCGCCAGCTGGCCAAGCGCGACGACATGCTGGAGACCATCGGCAAGCGCCTGCCGCAGATCCAATCCCAGGTCGAGCACTTCGGCCCGTCCCACGAGAACGTCGTGGCCGCCTGTGGCGCCCTGTACCAGGACACCTTGAGCACCTTGCGCCAACGCATCCAGGTACACGGCGACATGCGCAACCTGCAGCAACCGAGCAATGCCTCGAAGATCCGCGCCCTGCTGCTGGCCGGGATCCGTTCGGCGCGGCTGTGGCGGCAACTGGGCGGCCATCGCTGGCAACTGGTGATCAGCCGGCGCAAGTTGCTCAAGGAGCTTTACCCGTTGATGCGCAACGAATAAGTCGCCTCAACCAGCTTTTTTTGTGGCGAGGGGATTTATCCCCGCTGGGCTGCGAAGCGGCCCCAACCAGGCAACCCGGCGCCCCGGAAGATTGAGTGCGCCGCTTTTAGGGCTGCTTCGCAGCCCAACGGGGTAAATCCCCTCGCCACAGGTAAGGAACAGTTTTATCCGCTACGCGTAATACGCCGGTCAGTTGGCGACGGACCGGCGATTGTTTTCATGTATGATACGCGCCCCATTTCGTTGCCCGACTGTCCGAGAACACCCCATGCAGCTCTCTTCGCTCACTGCGGTTTCCCCTGTAGACGGCCGCTACGCCGGCAAAACCCAGGCCTTGCGCCCGATTTTCAGCGAGTACGGTCTGATCCGTGCCCGCGTCCTGGTTGAAGTGCGCTGGCTCCAGCGCCTGGCCGCCCATCCCGCCATCGGCGAAGTCCCGGCGTTTTCCGCCGAAGCCAATGCAGTGCTCGACACCCTGGCGGACAATTTCGCGCTGGAGCACGCCGAGCGCGTCAAAGAGATCGAGCGCACCACCAACCACGACGTCAAGGCCATCGAATACCTGCTCAAGGAGCAAGCGGCCAAGCTGCCGGAGCTGGCCAACGTCAGCGAGTTCATCCACTTCGCCTGCACCAGCGAGGACATCAACAACCTGTCCCACGCCCTGATGCTGCGCGAAGGCCGCGATGAGGTGATGCTGCCCCTGATGCGCCAGGTCGCCCAGGCAATCCGCGAGCTGGCGATCCGCTTCGCCGACGTCCCGATGCTGTCGCGCACCCACGGTCAACCGGCGTCGCCGACCACCCTGGGCAAGGAACTGGCGAACGTGGTCTACCGCCTGGAGCGCCAGATCGCCCAGGTCGCCGCCGTGCCACTGCTGGGCAAGATCAATGGCGCCGTGGGCAACTACAACGCCCACCTGTCGGCCTACCCGGACATCGACTGGGAAGCCAACGCCCGCGCCTTCATCGAAGATGAGCTGGGCCTGAGCTTCAACCCGTACACCACCCAGATCGAGCCGCACGACTACATCGCCGAACTGTTCGATGCGATCGCGCGCTTCAACACCATCCTGATCGACTTCGACCGTGATATCTGGGGCTACATCTCCCTGGGCTACTTCAAGCAGCGCACCATTGCCGGCGAAATCGGTTCCTCGACCATGCCGCACAAGGTCAACCCGATCGACTTCGAGAACTCCGAAGGCAACCTGGGCATCGCCAACGCGCTGTTCCAGCACCTGGCGAGCAAACTGCCAATCTCCCGCTGGCAGCGTGACCTGACCGACTCCACCGTGCTGCGCAACCTGGGCGTTGGCTTTGCCCACAGCGTCATCGCCTACGAAGCCAGCCTCAAGGGTATCGGCAAGCTGGAACTGAACGAGCAGAAGATCGCCGCCGACCTGGACGCCTGCTGGGAAGTCCTGGCCGAGCCGATCCAGACGGTCATGCGTCGCTACAACATCGAGAACCCCTACGAAAAGCTGAAAGAACTGACCCGTGGCAAAGGCATCAGCCCTGAAGCGTTGCAGACTTTCATCGATGGCCTGGACATGCCGGCAGACGCCAAGACCGAACTGAAGAAGCTGACCCCGGCCAGCTACATCGGCAATGCGGCGGCGCAAGCCAAGCGCATCTGACGCATTGCTGCACCCTGAGACGCCCGGCCGCGCCGGGCGTTTTTATTCGCGTATAAAAAGTATATTTTTTCAATAGGTTACACATGAATCCTGATATTCCTCTGCAACTCCTGGGCGGCATCACGGCACGGGAGTTCTTGCGCGACTACTGGCAGAAAAAACCCCTGCTCATCCGCCAGGCCATCCCTGACTTCGAGAGCCCGATCGACGCCGACGAACTGGCCGGCCTGGCCCTGGAAGAAGAAGTCGAATCGCGCCTGGTGCTCGAACATGGCGAGCGCCCTTGGGAGCTGCGTCGCGGCCCCTTCGCCGAAGACGAATTCAGCCAACTGCCGGAGCGCGACTGGACCCTGCTGGTGCAGGCGGTGGATCAGTTCGTGCCGGAAGTCGGCGAATTGCTGGAACACTTCCGCTTCCTGCCGAGCTGGCGCATCGACGACGTGATGATCAGCTTCGCTGCACCGGGTGGCAGCGTGGGCCCGCACTTCGACAACTACGACGTGTTCCTGCTGCAAGGCCACGGCAAGCGCAACTGGAAGATCGGCCAGATGTGCGACTCCGAGAGCGCGCTGCTGCCCCACGCCGACCTGCGCATCCTCGCCGACTTCGAGGCCACCGACGAATGGGTCCTGGAACCGGGCGACATGCTCTACCTCCCGCCGCGCCTGGCCCATTGCGGCGTGGCGGTGGATGGCTGCATGACCTACTCCGTAGGCTTCCGCGCACCGAGCGCCGCCGAAGTGCTGACCCACTTCACCGACTTCCTCAGCCAGTTCCTGCCGGACGAAGAACGCTACACCGACGCCGACGCGCGCCCGGTGAGCGATCCGCACCAGATCCAGCACGATGCCCTCGACCGCCTCAAGGGCCTGCTGGCCGAGCACATGAGCGACGAACGCCTGCTGCTGACCTGGTTCGGCCAGTTCATGACCGAGCCGCGCTACCCGGAACTGGTGGTCGGCCCGGAACTGGAAGAAGACGACCTGTTGGCCAGCCTCGAACAAGGCGCCGTGATCATCCGCAACCCGAGCGCCCGCCTGGCCTGGTCGGAAGTCGATGACGACCTGCTGCTGTTCGCCAGCGGCCAGAGCCGTTACCTGCCGGGCAAGCTGCGCGACCTGCTGAAGATGATCTGCGCCGCCGATGCCCTGCACATCGAGAACCTCGGCCCATGGCTGGCCGATGAAGATGGCCGCGGCCTGGTCTGCGAGCTGGTCAAGCAAGGCAGCCTGGGGTTCGCCGATGAATAGAATTCACGTTCGTGTCGCAGACTGGCAAAAGGATAACGCCGAGATCCGGCGCATTCGTGAAGCGGTGTTCATTGCCGAGCAATCCGTCCCACCCGAGCTGGAATGGGATGCCGATGACCAGGGCGCCGTGCACTTCCTCGCCTTCGAAGGCGACTTCCCCATTGGCACCGCTCGCCTGTTGACCGAGGGCTACATCGGCCGCGTCTCGGTTCTCAAGGACTGGCGCGGCCTGAAGGTCGGCGATGCCCTGATGCATGCGGTGATCGCCGAAGCCGAGAAGCGCGGGCTCAAGCAACAGATGCTCAGCGCCCAGGTGCACGCCACGCCGTTCTATGAGCGACTGGGCTTCGCAGTGGTCAGCGAGGAGTTCCTGGAGGCCGGGATCCCCCATGTGGACATGGTTCGCCAATCCACCTGAATCCCCTCGCCACAAAAAGCATCAGCAGCAGCAAAACGCCCCGCCATCTCCCGATGCCGGGGCGTTTTGCTGTCTATCATTCAACTTGCCCCACCCAGGGCCGACAAACTGGCAATATCCAGCCTTTGTCCCGCGGAGAAACGCAATGTCCCTACGCACCCTCCTGACCACCCTGCTACTGGGCTGCAGCCTCTCGGTCATGGCCGACACGCAAATCGTGCCGTTGAACTACCGCACCAGCGCCGACCTGCTGCCGGTGGCGCAGAACTTCATCGGCAAGGACGGCCAGGTCAGCGCCTACGGCAATCAACTGATCGTCAATGCCGCCCCCGGCAAGATCGAAGAACTCCGCCAGTTCCTGGCGCAACTGGACACCGCCCCCAAGCGCCTGCTGATCACGGTCGACACCAACGAGAACAACCTGCAGGGGGACCAGGGCTACTCGATCAACGGTGCCGCCCCCAGCCAGACCCGCATCATCAACCGCAGCACCGCCAGCCGCGACGGCGGCGTGCAGCAGGTGCAGGCCAGCGAAGGCCAGCCGGCCCTGATCCAGGTGGGCCAGAGCGTGCCGTTCACCAGCAGCCAGACCGACAACTACGGCCGCCTGCAGAGCCAGACCGAATACCGCAACGTCACCCAGGGCTTCTACGTCACCGCCAGCGTCACCGGCGAAACCGTTCACCTGAGCATCAGTACCAACCGTGACCGCATGAGCCAGGAACGTCCCGATGTAGTGAACGTGCAAAGCACCGACACAACCGTCAGCGGACGCCTGGGCGAATGGATCACCCTGGCCGGCGTGAATCGCCAGACACAGGCCGACAAACAGGGCCTGACCCGCAGCTACTCGACCCAGGGCCGCGATGACATGATTTTGCGGGTCAAGGTCGATACCTTGAACTGAAGCACCAAAAACTGACTGATGAGTCGTATTAGACCAAAGATGTAGTGCACGAAAAAAAGCACTACAAAACGTTTGACGAGCCAAAAAACCGAAGGCATGATGGCCTCGCTCCCGCTAATCAGGGGCCCTGGCAAGGGCCTTCGGGTCGACGCTTGCAACTACCCTGCGAGCCGATTCGTGTCTGTACCGCCCACAAGGTGTGTTTGACGAGGTTGCGACTGGAACGAAGTTGTCCCGAGGGACGGAAGCGTAACTAGGTAACCCGGCATCACTCTGAGTTCGTATAAAGGCCCACGACGCCTGCATGCGCCCGCAGTTCGCCCCTACCTGCTCACTTTCCCCTCGAGCCCATCGTTCACCCCGTCGCCACCCCGCCTGAACCGACTTGTCCGCCCGGCCCCCTGGCCAGCGAGCAGCCTCCCCCGCCAATGACTGGCGCCGAAGGCACGCAGGACATTTGCACCCCAGAACGATTTTTTCTACACGACGCGACGAGGTTTATCTCCATGGCACTGACACGCGAACAGCAAATTGCAGCCCTTGAAAAAGACTGGGCTGAAAACCCGCGCTGGAAAGGCGTGAAGCGCAATTATTCCGCTGCTGACGTCGTCCGCCTGCGTGGCTCGGTTCAACCTGAGCACACCTTTGCAAAGATGGGCGCCGAGAAGCTGTGGAACCTGGTCACCCAGGGCGCCAAGCCATCCTTCCGTCCCGAGAAAGACTTCGTCAACTGCATGGGCGCCCTGACCGGCGGCCAGGCCGTGCAGCAAGTCAAGGCCGGCATCCAGGCGATCTACCTGTCGGGCTGGCAAGTGGCCGCGGACAACAACTCCGCCGAGTCGATGTACCCTGACCAGTCGCTGTACCCGGTGGATTCGGTTCCGACCGTGGTCAAGCGCATCAACAACTCGTTCCGTCGTGCCGACCAGATCCAGTGGAAAGCCGGCAAGAACCCGGGCGACGAAGGCTACATCGACTACTTCGCACCGATCGTGGCTGACGCCGAAGCCGGTTTCGGCGGCGTCCTCAACGCCTACGAGCTGATGAAGAGCATGATCGAGGCAGGCGCCGCCGGCGTTCACTTCGAAGACCAGCTGGCCTCGGTGAAGAAGTGCGGCCACATGGGCGGCAAGGTCCTGGTGCCGACCCAGGAAGCCGTACAGAAGCTGACCGCTGCCCGCCTGGCCGCCGACGTTGCCGGTGTACCGACCATCATCCTGGCCCGTACCGACGCCAACGCCGCCGACCTGCTGACGTCCGACTGCGACCCGTACGACCAGCCGTTCGTGACCGGCACCCGCACCCAGGAAGGTTTCTACAAGGTACGCGCCGGCCTCGACCAGGCCATCGCCCGTGGCCTGGCCTATGCGCCTTACGCCGACCTGATCTGGTGCGAAACCGCCAAGCCGGACCTGGACGAAGCCCGTCGCTTCGCCGAAGCGATCAAGAAGGAATACCCGGACCAGATCCTGTCGTACAACTGCTCGCCTTCCTTCAACTGGAAGAAAAACCTGGACGACGCGACCATCGCCAAGTTCCAGCGCGAACTGTCCGCCATGGGCTACAAGCACCAGTTCATCACCCTGGCCGGCATCCACAACATGTGGCACAGCATGTTCAACCTGGCGCACGACTACGCCCGCAACGACATGACCGCCTACGTGAAGCTGCAAGAGCAGGAATTCGCTGACGCCGCCAAGGGCTACACCTTCGTGGCCCACCAGCAGGAAGTGGGCACCGGCTACTTCGACGACATGACCACCGTGATCCAGGGCGGCACCTCGTCGGTCACCGCGCTGACCGGTTCGACCGAAGAAGAGCAGTTCCACTGATCCAGCGCTGAACGGCCTTTGCGGACCGAATAAAAGCTAACCGCGAAGCCGACGATCTGAAGCCCCGACTGGTTCGGGGCTTTTTTTCGCCTATGCTTTCCCAAGCAACACATGCCCTTGTGGGAGCGAGCAAGCTCGCTCCCACAAGGGTAATCGGCAAACCGAAAATAAATTGATCGAACGCAATATCGGAGCGTCTGAAAAAGAGTAAAACGGCCGGCGCTGACAATTGCAGTCGCCACCCTGTAAGAAAAGTTCTCGGCAACCGTGCGGGCTTATTGATGGAACGCCCGCCCAAACAATAACAATTATCATTTAGGTGAACGTTTCTTTGTTGCAACCCACGCGAAACTTTATTGAAGAATCAACGGCCAATGCCCACCCCGCCGGGGCCGTGGGGGTTTGGAGGTGCGCTATGTCCTTATTCCAATAAATAATTTCGCTATAGGAATTTTACTTGCCCGGTGTTTAGCCATAAAATCACCGCGATTGATTGCTGCGACATATCGTCACTGCGTTATTTCTTTTCAAGCTCAGAGGCCCTTGCCCTCTGTTAAGGATTTCCAGCATGCCCGAAGCGACAGGACTCATGGCCCACAACTGGGGCTTTGCCATTTTCCTTCTGGGCGTCGTCGGCCTGTGCGCCTTCATGCTCGGCGTGTCGAGCCTGCTCGGGTCAAAAGCCTGGGGCCGCAGCAAAAACGAACCGTTCGAGTCCGGCATGCTACCTACCGGTGGCGCCCGCTTGCGGCTCTCAGCCAAATTCTATCTGGTCGCGATGCTCTTCGTGATCTTCGACATCGAAGCCCTCTTTCTCTTTGCCTGGTCTGTGTCCGTCCGCGAAAGCGGCTGGACCGGATTCGTCGAAGCACTCGTTTTCATAGCAATTCTGTTGGCAGGTCTTGTCTACCTTTACCGGGTGGGGGCACTTGATTGGGCTCCGGAAGCTCGGCGCAAGCGGCAAGCGAAGCTGAAACAATGAGGCTTTGGCAATGCAATACAATCTCACCAGGATCGACCCCGATGCTCCTAACGAGCAGTATCCGATTGGCAAGCGGGAAACCGTCGCCGATCCGTTAGAAGATCAAGTCCACAAGAACATCTTCATGGGCAAGCTCGAAGACGTGCTGAACAGCACGGTCAACTGGGGTCGCAAGAACTCCCTGTGGCCGTACAACTTCGGCCTTTCGTGCTGCTACGTGGAAATGACCACCGCCTTCACGGCGCCCCATGACATCGCGCGCTTCGGCGCCGAAGTGATCCGGGCCTCGCCACGCCAGGCGGACTTCATGGTTATCGCCGGTACCTGCTTCATCAAGATGGCGCCGATCATCCAGCGTCTCTACGAGCAGATGCTCGAACCCAAGTGGGTGATCTCCATGGGTTCGTGCGCCAACTCCGGTGGCATGTACGACATCTATTCCGTCGTTCAAGGGGTGGACAAGTTCCTGCCCGTGGACGTCTACGTGCCTGGCTGCCCGCCTCGCCCTGAAGCGTTCCTGCAAGGCTTGATGCTGTTGCAGGAGTCGATTGGCCAGGAGCGTCGCCCACTGTCCTGGGTCGTTGGCGATCAAGGCGTGTATCGCGCCGAGATGCCGTCGCAAAAGGAACAGCGCCGCGAACAGCGTATCGCAGTCACCAACCTGCGCAGCCCCGACGAAGTCTGATCCAGCTCTGTTCCTCAAAGAAGAAACGAGAACCTGGCTTCATTCTTTACGTTGACCGAAAGCGATAAATAACCATGACTACAGGCAGTGCTCTGTACATCCCGCCTTACAAGGCAGACGACCAGGATGTGGTCGTCGAACTGAACAACCGTTTTGGCGCCGAGGCGTTCACCGTCCAGTCGACCCGCACCGGCATGCCGGTGCTGTGGGTTGCCCGCGCCAGGCTCATCGAAGTCCTGACCTTCCTGCGCAACCTGCCCAAGCCGTACGTCATGCTCTATGACCTGCACGGCGTGGACGAGCGCCTGCGCACCAAGCGCCAGGGCCTGCCCGACGGCGTCGACTTCACCGTGTTCTACCACCTGCTGTCGATCGAGCGTAATAGTGACGTAATGATCAAGGTCGCCTTGTCCGAGAGCGACCTCAGCATGCCGACCGTGACCGGGATCTGGCCGAACGCCAACTGGTACGAGCGTGAAGTGTGGGACATGTACGGGATCGATTTCCCCGGCCACCCGCACCTGTCGCGCATCATGATGCCGCCGACCTGGGAAGGTCACCCGCTGCGCAAGGACTTCCCGGCCCGCGCCACCGAGTTCGACCCGTTCAGCCTGTCCCTGGCCAAGCAACAACTCGAGGAAGAAGCCGCGCGCTTCAAGCCTGAAGACTGGGGCATGAAGCGTTCCGGCGCCAACGAGGACTACATGTTCCTCAACCTGGGCCCGAACCACCCTTCGGCCCACGGTGCGTTCCGCATCATCCTGCAACTGGACGGCGAGGAAATCGTCGACTGCGTCCCGGACATCGGCTACCACCACCGTGGCGCCGAGAAAATGGCCGAGCGCCAGTCCTGGCACAGCTACATCCCGTACACCGACCGCATCGACTACCTCGGCGGCGTGATGAACAACCTGCCGTACGTGCTCTCGGTAGAGAAACTGGCCGGGATCAAGGTGCCGGAGAAGGTCGACGTCATCCGCATCATGATGGCCGAGTTCTTCCGCATCACCAGCCACCTGCTGTTCCTGGGCACCTACATCCAGGACGTGGGCGCCATGACCCCGGTGTTCTTCACCTTCACCGACCGCCAGAAGGCGTACACGGTGATCGAAGCCATCACCGGTTTCCGCCTGCACCCGGCCTGGTACCGCATCGGTGGCGTGGCCCACGACCTGCCGCGCGGCTGGGAGAAACTGGTCAAGGACTTCGTCGAGTGGATGCCCAAGCGCCTGGACGAATACACCAAGGCCGCCCTGCAGAACAGCATCCTCAAGGGTCGTACCATCGGGGTCGCCGCCTACAACACCAAAGAGGCCCTGGAATGGGGCGTCACCGGTGCCGGCCTGCGTTCCACCGGTTGCGACTTCGATCTGCGCAAGGCGCGTCCCTACTCCGGCTACGAGAACTTCGAATTCGAAGTACCGCTGGCCGCCAACGGTGACGCCTACGACCGCTGCATGGTTCGGGTCGAGGAAATGCGCCAGAGCGTCAAGATCATCGACCAGTGCCTGCGCAACATGCCGGAAGGCCCGTACAAGGCGGATCACCCGCTGACCACGCCGCCGCCCAAGGAGCGCACGCTGCAGCACATCGAGACCCTGATCACGCACTTCCTGCAGGTTTCGTGGGGCCCGGTCATGCCGGCCAACGAGTCCTTCCAGATGATCGAAGCGACCAAGGGCATCAACAGTTATTACCTGACGAGCGACGGCGGCACCATGAGCTACCGTACCCGGATTCGCACCCCAAGCTACCCGCACCTGCAGCAGATCCCTTCGGTGATCAAGGGCAGCATGGTCGCGGACTTGATCGCGTACCTGGGTAGTATCGACTTCGTTATGGCCGACGTGGACCGCTAAGCATGAACAGCACGCTTATCCAGACAGACCGTTTCGCCTTGAGCGAAACCGAGCGCTCGGCCATCGAGCACGAGCTGCATCACTACGAAGACCCGCGCGCGGCGTCGATCGAAGCCTTGAAGATCGTCCAGAAGGAACGTGGCTGGGTGCCTGACGGCGCGCTCTACGCCATCGGCGAGATCCTCGGCATCCCGGCCAGCGACGTCGAGGGCGTCGCCACCTTCTACAGCCAGATCTTCCGCCAGCCAGTGGGCCGCCACATCATCCGCGTCTGCGACAGCATGGTCTGCTACATCGGCGGCCACGAGTCCGTGGTCAGCGAAATCCAGGGCAAGCTGGGCATCGGGCTGGGCCAGACCACCGCCGACGGCCGCTTCACGCTGCTGCCGGTGTGCTGCCTGGGCAACTGCGACAAGGCACCGGCGCTGATGATCGACGACGACACCTTCGGTGACGTCAAGCCAGATGGCGTTGCCAAATTGCTGGAGGGCTACGTATGACCCTGACTTCCTTCGGGCCCGCCAACCGCATCCAGCGCTCGGCCGAAACCCATCCCCTGACCTGGCGCCTGCGTGACGACGGCGAAGCCGTGTGGCTCGACGAATACCAGGCCAAGAACGGCTACGCGGCGGCGCGCAAGGCATTCGCCGACATGGCCGCCGACGACATCGTCCAGACCGTGAAGGACTCCGGCCTCAAGGGCCGCGGCGGTGCGGGCTTCCCCACCGGCGTGAAGTGGGGCCTGATGCCCAAGGACGAGTCCATCGACATCCGCTACCTGCTGTGCAACGCGGACGAAATGGAACCCAACACCTGGAAGGACCGCATGCTGATGGAGCAACTGCCCCATCTGCTGATCGAAGGCATGCTGATCAGCGCCCGCGCGCTGAAGACCTACCGTGGCTATATCTTCCTGCGCGGCGAATACACCACCGCCGCCAGGCACCTCAACCGCGCCGTGGAAGAAGCCAAGGCCGCGGGCCTTTTGGGCAAGAACATCCTGGGCAGCGGCTTCGACTTCGAGCTGTTCGTCCACACCGGCGCCGGGCGCTATATCTGCGGTGAAGAAACCGCGCTGATCAACTCCCTGGAAGGCCGCCGCGCCAACCCGCGCTCCAAGCCGCCCTTCCCCGCCGCCGTGGGCGTGTGGGGCAAGCCGACCTGCGTGAACAACGTCGAGACGCTGTGCAACGTGCCGGCGATCATCGCCGACGGCGTGGACTGGTACAAATCCCTGGCCCGCGACGGCAGCGAAGACATGGGCACCAAGCTCATGGGCTTCTCCGGCAAGGTCAAGAACCCGGGCCTGTGGGAACTGCCCTTCGGCGTCACCGCCCGCGAACTGTTCGAGGACTACGCCGGCGGCATGCGCGACGGCTACACGCTCAAGTGCTGGCAGCCCGGCGGCGCCGGTACCGGCTTCCTGCTGCCGGAACACCTGGACGCGCAAATGTACGCCGGCGGCATCGCCAAGGTGGGCACCCGGATGGGTACCGGCCTGGCCATGGCCGTCGACAACAGCGTCAACATGGTGTCGCTGCTGCGCAACATGGAACAGTTCTTCGCCCGTGAATCCTGCGGTTTCTGCACCCCTTGCCGCGATGGCCTGCCATGGAGCGTCAAGCTCCTGATGGCCATCGAGAACGGCGAAGGCCAGCCGGGCGACATCGAGACCCTGCTGGGCCTGGTGGGTTTCCTTGGCCCGGGCAAGACCTTCTGTGCCCACGCACCGGGTGCCGTGGAGCCATTGGGCAGCGCGATCAAATACTTCCGCCCTGAATTCGAGGCCGGCATCGCGCCAACCCGCGCGGGCGACCTCAACCAGGTGGTCACGCCGACCATGGTCGGCGCGTAACGACGCTTCAAGAGGCGAAGGGTCCGTGCCCTTCGCCTTTCGTCCGATGACGCCTCTTCACCGGGGCTGTTTGGATTCGGACGAACGACAAGATTCCATTAGCCACGCCCGCTGACACCGGGCCAACGAAGAACTTTGAACCATGGCCACTATCCACGTAGACGGCAAAGAGCTCGAAGTCGATGGCGCAGACAACCTGTTGCAGGCATGTCTGTCGCTGGGCCTCGACATTCCCTATTTCTGCTGGCACCCCGCCCTTGGCAGCGTTGGCGCCTGTCGCCAGTGCGCGGTCAAGCAGTACACCGACGAAAACGACAAGCGTGGTCGGATCGTCATGTCCTGCATGACCCCCGCCACCGACGGCAGCTGGATCTCCATCGACGACGAGGAAGCGAAAGTGTTTCGCGCCAGCGTCGTCGAATGGCTGATGACCAACCACCCCCACGACTGCCCGGTCTGTGAGGAAGGCGGTCACTGCCACCTGCAAGACATGACGGTGATGACCGGCCACAACGAGCGCCGTTATCGCTTCAAGAAACGCACCCACCAGAACCAGCAACTGGGCCCGTTCATTTCCCACGAGATGAACCGCTGCATCGCCTGCTACCGCTGCGTGCGCTTCTACAAGGACTACGCCGGCGGCACCGACCTGGGCGTGTTCGGTGCCCACGACAACGTGTACTTCGGTCGCGTCGAAGACGGCACCCTGGAAAGCGAATTCTCCGGCAACCTGACCGAGGTCTGCCCGACCGGCGTGTTCACCGACAAGACCCACTCCGAGCGCTACAACCGCAAGTGGGACATGCAGTTCTCGCCGAGCATCTGCCACGGCTGCTCCAGCGGCTGCAACATTTCCCCGGGCGAGCGCTACGGCGAACTGCGTCGCATCGAAAACCGCTACAACGGTTCGGTGAACCAGTATTTCCTTTGCGACCGTGGCCGCTTCGGCTACGGCTACGTCAACCGCACCGACCGTCCGCGCCAGCCGCTGCTGGCAGACGGCGCCAAGCTGAGCCTGGACGAAGCGCTGGACAAGGCCGCCGAGCTGCTGCGCGGGCGCAACATCGTCGGCATCGGTTCGCCACGGGCCAGCCTGGAAAGCAACTACGCGTTGCGTGAACTGGTCGGTGCCGAGCACTTCTACAGCGGCATCGAAGCCGCCGAGCTGGAGCGCATCCGCCTGGTGCTGCAAGTGCTCAAGGACAGCCCCCTGCCCGTGCCGACGATGCGCGACATCGAAGACCACGACGCCGTGTTCGTCCTTGGCGAAGACCTGACCCAGACCGCCGCGCGCATGGCCCTGGCCCTGCGCCAGTCGGTCAAGGGCAAGGCCGAGGACATGGCCGACGCCATGCGCGTGCAGCCTTGGCTCGACGCCGCCGTGAAGAACATCGGCCAGCACGCGCTGAACCCGCTGTTCATCGCCAGCCTCGCCGAAACCAAGCTCGACGACGTCGCCGAGGAGTGCGTGCACGCAGCGCCTGACGACCTGGCCCGCATCGGCTTCGCCGTCGCCCACGCCCTGGACGCCAGCGCCCCGGCCGTCGACGGCCTGGACAGCGAAGCGGCCGGCCTGGTCCAGCGCATCGCCGACGCCCTGCTGGCGGCCAAGCGCCCGTTGATCATCGCCGGCACCTCCCTGGGTTCCAAGGCGCTGATCGAGGCCGCCGCCAACATCGCCAAGGCCCTGAAGCTGCGCGAGAAGAACGGGTCCATCAGCCTGGTCGTGCCGGAGGCCAACAGCCTTGGCCTGGCCATGCTCGGTGGCGAATCGGTGGACGCAGCCCTGCAAGCGGTGATCGACGGCAACGCCGACGCCATCGTGGTGCTGGAGAACGACCTCTATACCCGTACCGACAAGGCCCGGGTGGACGCCGCCCTGAGCGCCGCGAAAACCGTGATCGTCGCCGACCACCAGAAGACCGCCACCACCGACCGCGCCCACCTGGTGCTGCCGGCGGCGAGCTTCGCCGAAGGCGACGGCACCCTGGTCAGCCAGGAAGGCCGCGCCCAGCGCTTCTTCCAGGTCTTCGACCCGCAATACCTGGACGCCAGCATCCTGGTCCACGAAGGCTGGCGCTGGCTGCATGCCCTGCGCGCCACCCTGCTGAACCAGCCGATCGACTGGACCCAACTGGACCACGTCACGGCCGCCTGCGCCTCGAGCAACCCGCAATTGGCCGGCATCGTCGACGCCGCGCCTTCCGCCGCGTTCCGCATCAAGGGCATGAAGCTGGCCCGCGAACCGCTGCGCTACTCCGGCCGTACCGCCATGCGCGCCAACATCAGCGTGCATGAACCGCGCACCCCGCAAGACAAGGACACCCCGTTCGCCTTCTCCATGGAAGGTTACTCGGGCTCCGCCGAACCGCGCTCGCAAGTGCCGTTCGCCTGGTCGCCGGGCTGGAACTCGCCGCAGGCCTGGAACAAGTTCCAGGACGAAGTCGGCGGTCACCTGCGTGCCGGTGACCCGGGCAAGCGCCTGATCGAAAGCCAGGGCGATGGCCTCGGCTGGTTCGCCAGCGTACCGCGTGCCTTCAACCCGGCGCCGGGCACCTGGCAGGTCGTGCCGTTCCACCACCTGTTCGGCAGCGAGGAGAACTCTTCCAAGGCCGCGCCGGTGCAAGAACGCATCCCGGCCGCCTACGTGTCGCTGGCCAAGTCCGAAGCCGATCGCCTGGGCGTCAACGACGGTGCCCTGCTCAGCCTGAACGTGGCCGGCCAGACGCTCCGTCTGCCGCTGCGCATCAATGAAGCACTGGGCGCCGGCCTGGTGGCGTTGCCAGCCGGCCTGGCAGGCATCCCACCGGCGATTTTCGGCAAAACCGTCGACGGTCTGCAGGAGGCAGCGCAATGAGCTGGTTCACCCCTGACGTGATCGATGTGATCCTGACGGTCCTCAAGGCCATCGTGATCCTGCTGGCCGTGGTGGTCTGCGGGGCGCTGCTGAGCTTCATCGAACGGCGCCTGCTGGGCTGGTGGCAGGACCGCTACGGTCCGAACCGCGTCGGCCCGTTCGGCATGTTCCAGATCGCCGCCGACATGGTCAAAATGTTCTTCAAGGAAGACTGGACGCCACCGTTCGCCGACAAGGTGATCTTCACCCTGGCGCCGGTCGTGGCCATGAGCGCCTTGCTGATCGCCTTCGCGATCATCCCGATCACCCCGACCTGGGGCGTGGCGGACCTGAACATCGGCCTGCTGTTCTTCTTCGCCATGGCCGGCCTGTCGGTGTATGCGGTGCTGTTCGCCGGCTGGTCGAGCAACAACAAGTTCGCCCTGCTGGGCAGCCTGCGGGCCTCGGCCCAGACCGTGTCCTACGAAGTGTTCATGGGCCTGGCGCTCATGGGCATCGTGATCCAGGCCGGCTCGTTCAACATGCGCGACATCGTCGAGTACCAGGCGCAGAACCTGTGGTTCATCATCCCGCAGTTCTTCGGCTTCTGTACCTTCTTCATCGCTGGCGTGGCCGTGACTCACCGTCACCCCTTCGACCAGCCGGAAGCGGAACAGGAACTGGCCGACGGCTACCACATTGAATATGCCGGCATGAAATGGGGCATGTTCTTCGTCGGCGAATACATCGGCATCATCCTGATCTCGGCGCTGCTGGTCACGCTGTTCTTCGGCGGCTGGCACGGTCCGTTCGGCATCCTGCCGCAATTGTCCTTCGTCTGGTTCGCCCTGAAGACCGCGTTCTTCATCATGCTGTTCGTCCTGCTGCGCGCCTCGATCCCGCGCCCACGCTACGACCAGGTAATGGATTTCAGCTGGAAATTCTGCTTGCCGCTGACCCTGATCAACATGCTGGTGACCGCTGCGATCGTTTTGACGAACGCGCCTGCGGCCGCGGTTCAGTGAGGATTTGACCCATGTTCAAATATATTGGCGACATCGTTAAGGGTACCGGTACCCAACTGCGAAGCCTGGTCATGATCTTCGGCCATGGCTTTCGCAAGCGCGACACCCTGCAATACCCGGAAGAACCGGTGTACCTGGCCCCGCGTTATCGCGGCCGCATCGTCCTGACCCGCGATCCCGACGGCGAAGAGCGTTGCGTGGCGTGCAACCTGTGCGCCGTGGCCTGCCCGGTGGGTTGCATCTCGTTGCAGAAAGCTGAAACCGAAGACGGTCGCTGGTACCCGGACTTCTTCCGCATCAACTTCTCGCGCTGCATTTTCTGCGGCCTCTGCGAGGAAGCCTGCCCGACCACCGCGATCCAGCTCACGCCGGATTTCGAAATGGCCGAGTTCAAGCGTCAGGACCTGGTGTACGAGAAAGAAGACCTGCTGATTTCCGGTCCCGGTAAAAACCCTGATTACAACTTCTATCGTGTTGCAGGTATGGCCATTGCCGGCAAGCCGAAAGGCGCCGCGCAGAACGAAGCCGAACCGATCAACGTGAAGAGCTTGCTGCCTTAAGGAAGAAAGATGGAATTCGCTTTCTATTTCGCATCGGGTATCGCGGTGGTGTCCACGCTTCGCGTGGTCACCAACACCAACCCTATCCATGCCCTGCTCTACCTGATCATTTCGCTGATCGCCGTGGCCATGACCTTCTTCGCCCTCGGCGCGCCGTTCGCCGGTGCGCTGGAAGTGATCGCCTACGCCGGCGCCATCATGGTTCTGTTCGTGTTCGTGGTGATGATGCTGAACCTAGGCCCCGCCTCGGTGCAGCAGGAGCGTTCCTGGCTCAAGCCCGGCATCTGGGCGGGACCGGTGATTCTCGCCGTCCTGCTGCTGGGCGAACTGCTGTACGTGCTGTTCGCCCACCAGAGCGGCCAGGCCATCGGCCACGCCACCGTAGGTCCCAAGGCCGTGGGCATCAGCCTGTTCGGCCCGTACCTGCTGGTGGTCGAACTCGCCTCGATGCTGCTGCTTGCCGCAGCCGTCACGGCGTTCCATTTGGGCCGTAACGAGGCGAAGGAGTAATCACATGCCTGCTATCCCTCTCGAGCATGGCCTGGCAGTCGCCGGCATCCTGTTCTGTCTCGGCCTGGTTGGCCTGATGGTCCGTCGCAACATCCTGTTCGTGCTGATGAGCCTGGAGGTGATGATGAATGCCTCCGCCCTGGCCTTCATCGTGGCGGGCGCTCGCTGGGCCCAGCCGGATGGACAGATCATGTTCATCCTGGTGATCAGCCTGGCAGCCGCCGAGGCCAGCATCGGCCTGGCGATCCTGCTGCAACTGTATCGCCGCTTCCACACGCTCGATATCGACGCTGCCAGTGAGATGCACGGATGAACATGATCTTTCTGACTTTCGTATTTCCCCTGATCGGTTTCCTGCTGCTGTCGTTCTCCCGGGGACGCCTCTCGGAAAACAGCTCGGCACTGATCGGTGTCGGCTCCATCGGCCTGTCGGCGATTGTCGCCGCCTACGTGATCTGGCAATTCAACGTCGCACCGCCCGAGGGTGGGCACTACACCCTGGTGCTGTGGCAGTGGATGGCGGTGGAAGGCTTCACGCCGAACTTCGCCCTGTACATCGACGGCCTGTCGATCACCATGCTCGGCGTCGTGGTCGGCGTAGGTTTCCTGATCCACTTGTTCGCCTCCTGGTACATGCGCGGTGAAGCCGGTTATTCGCGTTTCTTCGCCTACACCAACCTGTTCATCGCCAGCATGCTGTTCCTGGTGCTCGGCGATAACCTGTTGTTCCTGTACTTCGGCTGGGAAGGCGTGGGCCTGTGCTCGTACCTGTTGATCGGTTTCTACTACAGCAACCGCAACAACGGCAACGCGGCGCTCAAGGCGTTCATCGTCACCCGCATCGGCGACGTGTTCATGGCCATCGGCCTGTTCATCCTGTTCCAGCAACTGGGTACGCTGAACATCCAGGAACTGCTGGTCAAGGCTCCCGAGCACTTCAAGGTCGGCGACTTCTGGGTCGTCCTGGCGACCCTGCTGCTGCTGGGCGGCGCCGTCGGTAAATCGGCCCAGCTGCCGCTGCAGACCTGGCTGGCGGATGCGATGGCCGGCCCGACCCCGGTGTCGGCCCTGATCCACGCCGCCACCATGGTGACCGCGGGCGTCTACCTGATCGCCCGTACCCACGGCCTGTTCGCCCTGGCGCCGGACATCCTGCACCTGGTGGGCATCGTCGGTGGCGTAACCCTGGTACTGGCCGGCTTCGCCGCGCTGGTGCAGACCGACATCAAGCGGATCCTCGCCTACTCGACCATGAGCCAGATCGGCTACATGTTCCTGGCCCTGGGCGTCGGTGCCTGGGAAGGCGCGATCTTCCACTTGATGACCCACGCCTTCTTCAAGGCCCTGCTGTTCCTTGCCTCCGGTGCGGTGATCGTCGCCTGCCACCACGAGCAGAACATCTTCAAGATGGGCGGCCTGTGGAAGAAACTGCCATTGGCCTACGCCAGCTTCATCGTCGGCGGCGCGGCCCTGGCGGCCCTGCCACTGGTCACCGCCGGTTTCTACTCCAAGGACGAGATCCTCTGGGAAGCGTTCGCCAGCGGTAACCAAGGCTTGCTCTATGCCGGCCTGGTCGGTGCCTTCATGACCTCGCTGTACACCTTCCGCCTGATCTTCATCGCGTTCCACGGTGAAGCCAAGACCGAAGCCCACGCCGGCCACGGCATCGCCCACTGGCTGCCGCTGTCGGTGCTGATCGTGCTGTCGACCTTCGTCGGCGCCATGATCGCCCCGCCACTGCACGGCGTGCTGCCGCAAAGCGTCGGCCATGCCGGCGGCGAAGCCAAGCACAGCCTGGAAATCGCCTCGGGCGCCATCGCCCTGGCGGGTATCCTGCTGGCCGCCCTGCTGTTCCTGGGCAAGCGTCGTTTCGTCACGGCCATCGCCAACAGCGGCCTCGGCCGTGTCCTTTCGGCCTGGTGGTTCGCCGCCTGGGGCTTCGACTGGATCTACGACAAACTGTTCGTCAAGCCATACCTTGCGATCAGCCACATTCTGCGCAAAGACCCGCTCGACCAGACCATTGGCCTGATCCCGCGCATGGCCAAGGGCGGCCACACTGCCCTGAGCCGTACCGAGACCGGTCAACTGCGTTGGTATGCGGCTTCCATGGCGGCTGGCGCCGTGCTGGTTATCGGCGCCATCGTGCTGGTAGCGGTCTGATATGAACCTTGCGAACTTGCGAAAGGAAACGAGCCCGTCATGATTCTGCCCTGGCTAATCCTGATCCCCTTCATCGGCGGCCTGCTGTGCTGGATCGCGGAGCGCTCCAGCTCCACGCTCCCGCGCTGGATTGCGCTGCTGACCATGTCCCTGGAACTCGCGCTCGGCCTCTGGCTGTGGGCGACCGGCGACTATTCATTTGCCCCGGCGCCTGGCGCCGCGCCAACCTGGGCGCTTGAATTCAAGCACCTGTGGATCGCGCGCTTCGGCATCAGCGTGCACCTGGCCCTCGACGGCTTGTCGCTTTTGATGATCCTGCTGACCGGCCTGCTGGGTATCCTCTCGGTGCTCTGCTCCTGGAAAGAGATCCAGCGTCACGTCGGCTTCTTCCACCTGAACCTGATGTGGATCCTGGGCGGCGTCGTCGGCGTGTTCCTGGCGCTGGACCTGTTCATGTTCTTCTTCTTCTGGGAAATGATGCTGGTGCCGATGTATTTCCTCATCGCGCTCTGGGGTCACAGTTCCTCGGACGGCAAGAAGACCCGGATCTACGCGGCGACCAAGTTCTTCATCTTCACCCAGGCTTCCGGCCTGATCATGTTGGTGGCGATCCTGGGCCTGGTACTGGTCAACTTCAACAACACCGGCGTGATTACCTTCAACTACGCCGACCTGTTGAAAGTGCAGATGTCGCGCACCACCGAGTACGTGCTGATGCTGGGCTTCTTCATCGCCTTCGCGGTGAAGCTGCCGGTGGTACCGTTCCACTCCTGGCTGCCGGACGCCCACGCCCAGGCGCCGACCGCCGGCTCCGTGGACCTGGCGGGTATCCTGCTCAAGACGGCGGCCTACGGCCTGCTGCGCTTTGCCCTGCCGATGTTCCCGAACGCCTCGGCCGAGTTCGCGCCCATCGCCATGACCCTGGGCCTGATCGGGATTTTCTACGGTGCGTTCCTGGCGTTCGCCCAGACCGACATCAAGCGCCTGATCGCCTTCTCCAGCGTCTCGCACATGGGCTTCGTGCTGATCGGCATCTACTCCGGCAGCCAGTTGGCCCTGCAGGGCGCGGTGATCCAGATGCTCGCCCACGGCCTGTCGGCGGCGGCGTTGTTCATCCTCAGCGGCCAGTTGTACGAGCGCCTGCACACCCGGGACATGCGCGAGATGGGCGGCGTCTGGTCGCGCATCGCCTACCTGCCGGCGATCAGCCTGTTCTTCGCCGCCGCGTCCCTGGGCCTGCCCGGCACCGGCAACTTCGTCGGCGAGTTCCTGATCCTGATCGGTTCGTTCGTCAGTGCGCCCTGGATCACGGCCATCGCCACGTCCGGCCTGGTGTTCGGTTCGGTCTACTCGCTGATCATGATCCACCGCGCCTACTTCGGTCCGGCCAAGTCGGATGAAGTGCTGCGCGGCATGGACGCTCGCGAACTGATCATGGTGCTTGGCCTTGCGGTGCTGCTGGTTTACCTCGGCGTTTCCCCGCAACCGTTCCTCGACACCTCTGCCGCCACCATGCATGGCGTGCAGCAGTGGCTCGGCACCGCCTTCTCTCAACTCGCTTCGGCCCGGTAAGAGCGCTATGGAATTCACGATTCAACACTTTATCGCGCTTGCGCCGCTGTTGATCACCAGCGCCACGATCATCGTGGTGATGCTGGCGATCGCCTGGCGGCGCAATCACTCACAGACCTTCCTGCTGTCGGTGGCGGGGCTGAACCTGGCCCTGCTGTCGATCCTGCCGGCCCTGAAAGTCGCGCCCCTGGTGGTCACCCCACTGATCCAGATCGACAGCTTCGCCTGCCTGTACATGGCGTTGATCCTGGTCGCCACCCTCGCCTGCGTCACCCTCGCCCACGCCTACCTCGGCGATGGCGGTTCGGGTTACCCGGGCAACCGCGAGGAACTGTACCTGTTGATCCTGATGGCCGCCGCCGGTGGCCTGGTCCTGGTCAGCGCGCAGCACCTGGCCAGCCTGTTCATCGGCCTGGAACTGCTGTCGGTGCCGGTCTATGGCCTGGTGGCCTACGCCTTCTTCAACAAGCGCTCCCTGGAAGCCGGCATCAAGTACATGGTGCTGTCGGCGGCCGGTTCCGCGTTCCTGTTGTTCGGCATGGCCCTGCTCTACGCCCAGGCGGGCACCTTGAGCTTCGTCGGCATCGGCCAGGCCCTGGCGGCCACCGGCCTGCCTAGCCCGATCGCGCAACTGGGCCTGGGCATGATGTTGATCGGCCTGGCGTTCAAGCTGTCGCTGGTGCCCTTCCACCTCTGGACCCCGGACGTCTACGAAGGCGCCCCGGCGCCAGTGGCGGCGTTCCTGGCCACCGCGTCGAAAGTGGCCGTGTTCGCGGTGATGGTGCGTCTGTTCCAGATCTCGCCCGTGGCCAGCAGCGGTGTGTTGAACAACGTGCTGACGGTCATTGCCATCGCGTCGATCCTGTTCGGTAACCTGTTGGCGCTGACCCAGAGCAACCTCAAGCGCCTGCTGGGTTACTCGTCCATCGCCCACTTCGGTTACCTGCTGATCGCGTTGATCGCCAGCAAGGGCCTGGCCGTGGAAGCCATCGGCGTGTACCTGGTCACCTACGTCATCACCAGCCTCGGCGCGTTCGGCGTGATCACCCTGATGTCCTCGCCATACAACGGCCGCGACGCCGACGCCCTGTACGAATACCGCGGCCTGTTCTGGCGCCGTCCGTACCTGACCGCCGTGCTGACCGTGATGATGCTGTCCCTGGCCGGCATCCCGCTGACCGCCGGCTTCATCGGCAAGTTCTACATCATCGCCACCGGCGTCGAGGCCCACCAATGGTGGCTGGTCGGCTCCCTGGTGCTGGGCAGTGCCATCGGCGTGTTCTACTACCTGCGCGTCATGGTCACCCTGTACCTGATGGAACCGAACCTGCGTCGCCACGACGCCGAGTTGCACTGGGAACAGAAGGCAGGCGGCGTGATGCTGCTGGCCATCGCCGTACTGGCGTTCTTCCTGGGCGTGTACCCGCAACCGTTGCTGACCCTGGTCCAGCAAGCGGGCCTGGTGGGCTGATCGGCCGGGCAACACCGCAGAGAAAAAACCCGTATCGCACGATGCGGGTTTTTTTATGCTTGGCCTCCAGGACGCCCTTTGCCCGCAAAGTGCAACGAGGTTTTCCCCAGGGTCTTGCAGCTTGCACGAAGCCGGAAATGACCGCTCATCCAAGCCTTTGTTCTATAACAGTTTTTTCATCAGCTCCGACTGGCACGGCTGATGCAATTCATCCTGTACGCGGCGTCGGCGCTTGAAGCCTGCCCGCAACCGTGAATTGCCAGGAGCTATTTATGAACGCCATCGACCTGTTGAAAGCCGACCATGAACGCGTGAAAGCGATTCTGACCCAATTGAGCGAATCCACTGACCGCGCCATCAAGAAACGCACCGATCTGTTGGCGAAACTGGAAATGGAAGTGACCATCCACACCCGCCTGGAAGAAGAGATCCTGTATCCGGCTTTCAAGGAAGCGGGTGGCAAGGAAGAAGCGGAAATGTATTACGAAGCCAAGGAAGAGCACCGCACCGTCGACTCGCTGGTACTGCCGGACCTGAAAACCACCGATCCGTCCCAGCCTGAATTCGCCGGCCGGGTGAAAGTGGTCAAGGAACTGCTGGAGCACCACATCGAAGAGGAAGAAAAGGAGATGTTCCCGCAGGCCAGGAAAGTGCTGGGCAAGGCCAAGCTGGATGCCCTGGGCGCGGAAATGGAAACCATGAAAGCGCAGTACAAGAAGGAACTGGGCAGCGCCAACCTCGCCGCCTGATTCTCGCCTCGAATGCTTCAGCCGTCCCCGGACGGCTGAACGTCGTTTTACGGGTGCATTCGTTCCCGCAAGAATTCCACCAGCGCCTGGACCGGGCGTGAGCCCTGCCGATGCTGCGGGTAGACCGCCGACAACGTCAGCGGCTCGGTTTCATACCCCTCCAGCACCCGGGTCAACCGACCCTCCTTCAAGGCCTCGCCGAGGATGAACGTGGGCAGGTAAGTGATGCCCATGCCAGCGATGGCCGCGTCCCTGAGCAGATCACCGTTATTGGCCCGCATGCGTCCGCTCACGTCCAGGGTCAGGGGCTTGCCACGCCCTTCGAATCGCCACTGGACCTGCCGGCTGTGACCGTAGGGCAGGCAATCGTGATGACGCAGGTCTTCAGGGCGTTCGGGCGTGCCGCGTTCTGCCAGGTACGCCGGGCTGGCGCAGTACAGCCGTTCGATGGTGGCGATGCGCCGGGCGATCAGGGTGGAATCTTCCAGCACGCCGATGCGCAGCGCCAGGTCGTAGCCCTCTCCCAACAAATCCACCGAGCGGTCGCTCAGGTCCACCTCGACGCTGACGTCGGGGTAGCGTTGCAGGAACGACGGCAACAGGCTCCCCAGGTGCGCCACGGCGAACGACAGCGGCGCGCTGAGGCGAATGGTGCCACGGGGCGCGTCGGTCTGGCCGCTGATGCCCTGCTCCACCTGCTCCACTTCATTGAGCAAGCGCAGCGCCGCCTCGTAGTAGCGCTGGCCCAGCGGCGTGACATCCAACCGCCGCGTCGAACGATTGAGCAGGCGCACCCCCAGCCGCTGCTCCAGCGCCATGAGCTTGCGACTGACGAACTGCTTGGACAGCCCCAGCTTGTCCGCCGCGGCGGTGAAACTGCCCGACTCCATGACCTGGGCAAAGATGCGCATTTCTTCGAAGGGGTTCATTGTCATTCCTGGGTGGGCTTATTTAGACATCCAGGCCGAATACAAAACCTGTGGCGAGGGGATTTATCCCCGCCGGGCTGCGTAGCAGACCAATAACTAGCCAGGTGAACATTCTGACACACCCAGTTAGCCTATTTTGGGGCTGCCACGCAGCCCAGCGGGGATAAATCCCCTCGCCACGAAGGGTCAGTGGCCAGACAAAAAGATGCCCGCACATTGGCGGGCACCCGTTCAGCCAGGAGACAACTTACTTGGCCGTCAGCGCCGAGTAGCTGTTCATCAGGTTGCGGTAGTTCGGAATGCGCTGGGACAACAGGTTGCCCAGGCCTTCGATGTCGTTGCGCCAGTCGCGGTGCAGCTCACAGGCCACCGAGAACCAGTTCATCATCTGCGCGCCAGCGGCGGTCATGCGCACCCAGGCGGCTTGTTGCACGGTTTCGTTGAAGGTGCCGGAAGCGTCGGTGACGACGAACACGTCGAAGCCCTCAGCCAGTGCCGACAGGGTCGGGAACGCCACGCAAACGTCGGTCACCACGCCTGCGATGATCAGTTGCTTGCGGCCGGTGGCCTTGATCGCCTTGACGAAATCTTCGTTGTCCCAGGCATTGATCTGGCCTGGACGCGGGATGTACGGCGCGTCCGGGAACATTTCCTTGAGCTCCGGCACGATCGGGCCGTTGGGGCCTTGTTCGAAGCTGGTGGTCAGGATGGTCGGCAGTTCGAAGAACTTCGCCAGGTCAGCCAGGGCCAGCACGTTGTTCTTGAACTCGTTGGGCGAAAAGTCCTGGACCAGGGAGATCAGGCCGGTCTGGTGATCGACCAGCAGGACGACCGCGTCGTCTTTGTTCAGGCGGTTGTAGGCGGGAACGTTGCTCATGGGATGACTCCTTTGGGATGGTTTGTGACAAAACCCTGTGGGAGCGAGCTTGCTCGCGATAGCGGAATGTCAGGCGGAGGCGATGTCGAATGTTCCGCCGCCATCGCGAGCAAGCTCGCTCCCACAGGAGAAAATCGGTGCGTTAGTCAGAACGCAAAGCAGGAACAGCCAAACGCGCCCCAGAAACCCTGGAAGTCGCTGACAGGGACGTTCGACAATCGCGCCCGTTCATGGCTATGGGAATGCACCGTGCACGGGCCGCTGCACTGGTGGACTTGGGCCTGCAACGGCGAGCTCGGGCGCCAGTGGCCGGGGACCTTGACCACCGGCGACCAGTCCGGCAGCACCGGGACGCTGGCAGGGCCGAGTTTTTCGAAGTCACCGGCGGCGTAGACCACCTTGCCGCCTACCACCGTCAGCACCGACTCGATCCACTTGATGGCCTCTTCCTCGACGCTGAAGAAGTCCGCGCTCAGGGCTGCCAGGTCTGCCAGTTGGCCGACCTTGATCTGGCCCTTCTTGCCCTGCTCCGACGAGAACCAGGCGCTGCCGTGGGTGAACAATTCCAAGGCGGTCAGGCGTGGCAGGCCCTCTTCGTGCAACGCCAGGCCACCGACGGTGCGACCGCTGACCATCCAGTACAGCGAAGTCCAGGGGTTGTAGCTCGACACCCGGGTGGCGTCGGTGCCGGCCCCGACCGGCACGCCTTCGGCCAGCATGCGCTTGATCGGCGGCGTGGCTTCGGCAGCCTTGGCGCCGTAGCGATCGACGAAGTATTCGCCCTGGAAGGCCATCCGGTCCTGGATCGCGATACCGCCGCCCAGTGCCCGCACCCGCTCGATGTTTTGCGGGGTGATGGTCTCGGCGTGGTCGAAGAACCACGGCAGGCCATTGAAGGGAATGTCGCGGTTGACCTTCTCGAAGACATCGAGCATGCGGCTGATGGATTCGTTGTAGGTGGCGTGCAGGCGGAAAGGCCAGCGTTGCTCGACCAAGTGGCGGACCACCGGCTCCAGGTCCTGCTCCATGCTCGCCGGCAGGTCCGGGCGCGGTTCGAGGAAGTCCTCGAAATCCGCCGCCGAGAACACCAGCATTTCACCGGCACCGTTGTGCCGCAGGAAATCGTCGCCCTGGTGCAGCGTGACGCTGCCGGTCCAGTTCTTGAAGTCGCTGAGTTCTTCCTTGGGCTTCTGGGTGAACAGGTTGTAGGCGATGCGCACCGTCAACTGCTGTTCCCGGGCCAACTGCTCGATCACCGCGTAGTCGTCGGGGTAGTTCTGGAAACCACCGCCGGCGTCGATGGCGCTGGTCAGCCCCAGGCGATTGAGTTCGCGCATGAACTGGCGGGTGGAGTTGACCTGGTATTCCAGTGGCAACTTCGGTCCCTTGGCCAGGGTCGAGTAAAGGATCATTGCGTTCGGCCGCGCCACCAGCATGCCGGTGGGCTCGCCCTTGCTGTCACGGACGATCTCGCCGCCCGGCGGGTTCGGCGTGTCGCGGGTGTAGCCAGCGACACGCAGGGCCGCGCGATTGAGCAAGGCACGGTCATACAGGTGCAGCACGAACACTGGGGTGTCCGGGGCCGCCTGGTTGAGTTCTTCCAGGGTCGGCATGCGCTTTTCAGCGAACTGGAACTCGTTCCAGCCCCCCACCACCCGCACCCATTGAGGTGTCGGCGTGCGGTCGGCCTGGTCCTTGAGCATGCGCAACGCATCGGCCAGGGACGGCACGCCTTCCCAGCGCAGTTCCAGGTTGTAGTTCAGGCCACCTCGGATCAGGTGCAGGTGCGAGTCGTTGAGGCCGGGAATGACGGTGCGGCCCTTGAGGTCGATGACCTGGGTGCCGCTGCCGCGCAGGGCCATGGCCTCGGCGTCGGTGCCCACGGCAACGAATTTGCCCTGGCTGATCGCCACGGCACTGGCCCGGGGGTTTTCCCGGTCGACGGTGTGGAACTGGCCATTGAACAGAATCAGATCGGCGTTCATAGGGTTTTCCTTCTATCAAGAATCAATACTGTGCTGTGGCGGGGGATCTAACGAAACGCCGCACCGCTGCGTTGAGTTGCGAAGCGGCCCGGAGAGCGGCCGCTTCGCGACCGAGCGGGGATAAATCCCCTCGCCACAACGGCGCTCGGCGAAATCACTTACCCGCTTACGGTTCCAGGTGTTCGTGGGCCTTCGAGGCTTCCATCCAGGGGGCGAACAACCGGGTCGCCAGGGGCATGCACACGTAGCAGACCGAGAGCACGATGGTCAGGGTGATCAGGAACGTGGCCACCACGTAGTTGGAGAGAAAGGCGTTGAGTTGCAGCACCGGCCCCCAGATCAACGGCACCAGCAAGGTGTGCGGCAGGATCACCAGCAACGTCACCACGGCCTGTTTCCAGCGCGGCGGCGGTGTGGCCGCGTCCGCCAGCGGGGTGAACCAGAACTCCTTGTGGGACGCGACTTCGGTCTGGTCGCCATCGGCCAGCAGCGGCTCGGCCTCTTGCACCAGCTCGCGGCGCTCGGGCGAGTCGAGCCAGCGTTGCAGGGCCTCGGTGGAGCAGAAGCGCAACACGCAGGTGAACAGCGACAAACCGTCCTGCTTGCCCCGCACCACGTCCACGCCCAAGTGCCCGGGCCAACCGCCGGCAACGCGCACGATGCGCCGCAACCAGGCCTCGTAGGCCGCGTCCTGGCCGGCCTTGATCCGGTGCTTGACCACCAGGGTGACGATTTCGTCGACGCCGGGCTTGGCCCGGGACTCGACGCTTTGCAATTCAGGCATGACGAAGTACTCCAACAAAGCGCGTGTTCAACGCCAGGCGACCAGGGCCGGCAATGAATACGCTGGTAAAGATGATCAGCAACAACCAGCCGAATTGCCCTTCTTCCAGGCTCCACTGCGGGTGCACCACCAGCAGCGCCACGGCCAGCAGGAACAGGATGGGCAAGCACGCCAGGCGTACCAGCACGCCGGCCACGATCAGCAGCGGGCACAGCACCTCGGCGAAGATCGCCAGGATCAGCGTCGGCGCCGCGCCCAGGTGAAACGGGTCCTCGATGCGGGTCAGTTCGGTGCTGTAGTGCAACAGCTTCGGCAGCCCGTGGACCCAGAGCAGGAACAGCGCGCCACTGAGGCGCAGGAACAGCAGGCCCAGGTCCTGCAAGGGGCGTTCATCGGTCATGTTCATCGGTGGGCTCCGTCCGAACCCGCGTAGGCCGCGGCCGGCAACGGTTGGGACATGTGGGTGGCAATGCGCGAGCGCAACCAGCGCTCGGCCGGGTCGTTGTCATGCACGCCGCTCCAGACCATCGACAGTTCGGCCGCGTTGATCTCGAACGGCGGGTCCTCGGCCCGCAGCGCGCAGCCTTCGACCAGGGCACAGGCGGCGTAGTCGGGCACCGTGGCGATCAGCTCGGTACCCGCCAGCAAGGCGCGCAAGCCACTGAACTGCGGCACCCCGAGCACCACTTTGCGGCTGCGGCCGATGCGGGCCAGGTCCAGGTCGATGTTGCCGCTCAGGTCGCCCGAGAACGACACCATGGCATGGGGCCGCGCACAGTATTCGTCCAGGGTCAGCGGACCCGGGCGCTTGTCGCCGCGCAAGACCTTGCACGGGATGTCCCGCAGCTTCTTGCGCTTGGCATTGGCCGGCAGGTCGGTGGTGTAGCTGACGCCCACGCTGATTTCGCCACTGCCCAGCAGCGACGACATCAGCAAATAGTTGGCCCGGCGCACCACCACGATGATGCCCGGTGCCTCTTCACGCAGTTGGCTGAGCAAGGGCGGGAACAGGCCGAACTCGGCATCGTCCGAGAGGCCGATGCGAAACACGTCGCAGCTGGTGGACGGGTCGAACGCCTTGGCCCGGCTGACAGCACCGGAAATCGTGTCCATGGCCGGCTGCAATTCCCGCAGGATCGCCAGCGCCCGAGGCGTCGGCTCCATGCCCCGCCCATGGCGGATCAGCAGCGGATCGTCGAACAGATCCCGCAGCCGTCCCAGCGCCGCGCTCACCGCCGGTTGGCCCATGAACAGCTTCTCGGCGACGCGGGTCAGGTTCTTCTCGAACATCAGCGCCTCGAAGATCACCAGCAGGTTCATGTCGAGGCGGCGTAAATCGTTGCGGTTCATGGTGTACGTCCTATGTTCCTGTGGGAGCGAGCTTGCTCGCGATAGCGCTGCGCCAGCTACCTTGATGTTGACCTATCCGCCGCCAACGCGCGCCAACTACCCGCCCCACCCGGCCAGTTGGTTATCAGCCCCGGATGAAACCCAGCAGGTCCGCGTTCAAACGATCCTTGTGGGTGTCGGTCAGGCCGTGGGGCGCGCCGGGGTAGACCAGCAGCTGCGAGTGCTTGAGCAACTTGGCGGCGGCGATGCCGGCGGTCTCGATCGGCACCACCTGGTCGTCGTCGCCATGCACCACCAGGGTCGGCACGTCGATGTTGCGCAGGTCCTCCGACAGATCGGTCTCGGAGAACGCCTTGATGCAGTCGTAGGTGTTCTTGTGGCCGGCGAGCATGCCTTGCATCCAGAACCAGTCGATCATGCCCTGGGAGACCTTGGCGCCCGGACGGTTGGCGCCGAAGAACGCGCTGGCCACATCCTTGTATAGCTGAGAACGGTCGGCCAGGGAGGCCTGGCGGAAACCGTCGAACACTTCGATGGGCAGGCCATTGGGGTTGGAGGCGGTCTTGACCATCAGCGGCGTCACCGCCGAGATCAGGCCGAGCTTGGCGACACGGGCGGCGCCGTGGCGGCCGATATAGCGCGCCACTTCGCCACCGCCGGTGGAGAAGCCCAGCAGCACCGCGTCCTTGAGGTCCAGGCGCTCGATCAGCTCGGCCAGGTCATCGGCGTAGGTGTCCATGTCGTTTCCATCCCAGGGTTGGCTGGAACGGCCGTGCCCACGGCGGTCGTGAGCGATCACCCGGTAGCCGTTGGACGCCAGGAACATCATCTGCGCTTCCCAACTGTCCGAGTTCAACGGCCAGCCATGACTGAAGACCACCGGTTGGCCACTGCCCCAATCCTTGTAGTAGATCTCGGTACCGTCGCGGGTGATGAAGGTGCTCATTGCCAGGCTTCCTTGAGAGAGGTGGAGGGCTGCATGGTCCGGTCAACGGCGAGGTGTGCGTGAGTTAAACGTTGTTAATTTTTTGCGCGACGGCTTGAGTGGCGAACGCGGGGAAGGCTCTGGGCCGTTGCACTTGCAGCCAAACCTGAGGAACATGCTCGGGTATGCGCTCTGCACCGGGAACAGCTATCCATGAGTCAATCCATCCGCCTGCCCGTCGACCAGACGGTGCATTTCGGCCCCTACCGGGTCCATCCCCGCCAGCGTCTGGTGCTAGAGGGGGGGCAGCCGTTGCGACTCGGGCGGCGGGCGGTGGAGATTCTGCTGGTGTTGCTCGAACACGCCGGGCAGGTGGTGAGCAAGCAGCAACTGATCGCCCGCGTCTGGCCCACGAGCATCGTTGAAGACACCAACCTGCGGGTGCACGTCGCAGCGTTGCGCAAGGCCCTGGGCGACGGCCAGGCCGGCCAGCGCTACATCATCACCGTGGCACAGCGCGGCTACAGCTTCGTGGCCCCGGTGTCGTTCGCCCCACCCGAGCCGCCCGCCCCCACCCCTGCCCTGGCGCACAACCTGCCGCTGCGCCACACCCGGATGATCGGACGCCATGCCTTGCTGGAAAACCTGGTGGCGCAATTGCCGCGCAAACGCTTCATCACCCTGGTCGGAACCGGCGGCATCGGCAAGACCACCGTCGCCCTGCGGGTCGCCGAACGGCTGATCAGCCGCTATCGCGACGGCAGTTACCTGCTGGACCTGGCCCCGCTGAACGATCCGGCCATGATCGCACCCAACCTGGCGGCGCTGCTGGAGCTGCCGTTGCAGGACGGCGACCCGCTGGAGGCCATCGCCCGGCAACTCAAGGAGCGACACCTGCTGCTGGTCATCGACAACTGCGAACACCTGATCGACGCCGTCGCCCAACTCAGCGAAACCCTGCTGCGCGGCGCCCCGCACCTGCACATCCTGGCCACCAGCCGCGAGGCCCTGCGTGCCGAGGGCGAACACGTACAGCGCCTGGACGCCCTGGCGTTCCCGCCACGGGAAATGCCCATCCAAGGCTTTCCGGCCCTGGCGTACCCGGCCCTGCAACTGTTCGCCGAGCGCGCGATGGCCAGCCGCGACGACTTCGAGCTGACCGACGACGAGGTGCCGCTGGTGGTCGACATCTGCCGGCGACTGGACGGCATTCCCCTGGCCATCGAACTGGCCGCCGCGCAAATCAGCCGCTTCAGCGTGCAGCAATTGCACCGGCAACTGCTGGACAACGTGGCCTTGCTGCACAACAGCAGCGACGCCGCCCCCCGCCAGCAGACCCTGCGCGCCACGCTGGACTGGAGCTTCGCCTTGCTCACCCCTTGCGAGCAGACCTGCCTGCGGCGGCTGGCGGTGTTCGTGGGCAGTTTCAACCTGGCCTCGGCGGCGGCCGTGATCGTCGGCCAGCAGGTCGCGCCCGACCAGGTGCTGGTGTCGGTCAGCCAACTGGTGGCCAAATCGTTGCTCAATGTCGAGATCGGCGACGAAGAGGTGCGCTATCGCCTGCTGGACACCACGCGCAGCTACGCCCTTGAAAAACTCATCGACGCCGAGGAGCTGTCCACGAGCCGGGAGCGCCACGCCGAACGCTGCCTGACGCTGATGAAGCAGGCCGAGGACGATTGGCACAGCACCCCTACCCGGCTGTGGATCGCCCGCTACGCCACTTATCGCGACGACATCCGCGCGGCACTCGACTGGGGCTTGTCCGCGCAAGGCGCCCGCACCGTCGCCATCCGCCTGACCACCCGCGCCTTGCCGCTGTGGCAGGAGCTGTCCTTGCTCAAGGAACATGGCTTGTATGTGAGCAAGGCCCTGGCGCTGCTGCGCAGCGATCCCACGCCGTGCCCGAAGCTGACCCTTGCCCTGGAACTGGCCCAGGGCAGCTACCGCTACCACACCGAGGGCGGCACGCCGGCGACCCTCAACGCCTTCATCACGGCCCGACGGCTGGCGCGGCAAAGCCAGGATCTGCCGGGCGAACTGCGGGCGGTCTCGGGCCACATGGCCGTCAACCTCAGTTGCGGCAACTACCAGCAGGCGCTGGAGCAGAGCCAGGACTTCGACCGCCTGGGCCCGCAGGGCGACCCGATCCTGTCCCTCAGTGCCTTGCGCCTGCGGGTCCTGGCGTTGCATTTCGCCGGGAACCAGGCCGTGGCGCGCCGCGACGCCGAGCAGGTGATCCAGCGCATGGCCCAGAGCGGGCACCTGAGTCGCTTCACCCACGGTTTCGGCGTGCAATATGACCAGAGCGTGGCTTCGCTGACCATTCTGGCGCGCATCCTGTGGCTCCAGGGCTTCGCCGAGAAAGCCCAGCGCACCGCCGACCTGGCGTTGCAGATCGCCCTGCAGATCAACCACGGTACCTCGATCTGCTACACACTGGCGCTGGCCAGTTGCGTGATCGCCCGCTACAACGGCGATCACAAGACTGCCCGGGACAGGCTCGACCTGTTGCAGCACCAGACGAAAAAGCACTTCGTGATGTTCTTCCACGACTGGGCCCGTCATTACGCCCGCGCCTTCGCTGACGAAGCGTTGGTCACCGACGCCGCCGGCGCGCGGCTGGTCCAGGACATCGTCGCCACCCTGCGCGCCGATGCCGTCAGCCCGGCACAACTGGCGCGGGCCCACAGCGGGGCGGCGGGTTGGTGTGCGGCGGAGATCCTTCGGGCCGACGCGCAAAGCTTGCTGGCACGCAATGACCCCGCGCTCGAGGCACGTGCCGAGGAACAATTGCTGAAGTCGCTGGAGGTGGCCCGGCGTGACAACGCCCTGGCTTGGGAACTGCGCAGCGCCACGACCCTGGCGCGGCTGTGGCAGCGCCGGGGCCAGGACGTCGACGCCCAAGGTTTGCTCGGCCCGGTCTATCGACGCTTCACCGAAGGCTTCGACACCCCCGACCTAGTGGAGGCCGGCGCGTTGCTCCAGGCCTTGTCTCGGCGGTGCGGCCCTTGAACGCAGTGGCCGCCACGCGTCCTGCAGGACGTAGCGCCGGTAATACAGCGACCACTGGCCACTGCGCCGGAGTTTTTCCAGGGCATAGGCACGGGTGGTGTTGAGCCAGGAAAACCGCACCCCATGGGCGCCCTGCTCGACCATCACCAGGGATTGGCTGGCCAGCCGCGACAACAACCAGGGCAACTGATCCGCGTCCAACTCCGGGCAACTGATGACCGCCATCGCCGCCTTCAGGGTAAAGGGTCGGTCGAACACCGCCAGCCGTTGGAACACCCGTTGCTCGGCTGCGCCCAGGCGCTCGAAACTCCAATCCAGCATGGCCTCCAGGCTTTGATGACGAGCCACCGCGGTACGCCGCCCGTGGCTCAGCCACGAGAGCCCGTGCTCCAGTTGCTCCAGGACGCCGGCCAGGCCCAACACCCCGACCTGGGCCGCGGCGAGCTCCAGCGCCAGCGGCAAACCGTCCAGGCGCTGGCAGATCTGCGCGATCGCCACCAGGTCGCGGTCCGTGGCGGTGAAGCCTTGCTGCCGGGCACCGATCCGCTCGATCAGCAACTGGGTGGCCGGGCTCGCCCGCAGTTGCGGCTCGAGTTCCAGGGGCGATACCAGCGCCAGGCCCGGCAGTAGCACCGCGCATTCGTCGGCCACGTTCAAGGGCTCGCGGCTGCTCAACAGCAATGTCACCCCGGGTGCCGAGGCCCCTACCTGCAAGGCCAACTCCCGACAGGCTTCCAGCACATGTTCGCAGCCATCGAGCACCAGCAAGAGATGCCGCGGCTGCAGGTGCCGGGCCAGGGTGTCGGCCGCAACGCCCAGGGCGTGCGCCACCTGCGCCTGAACCTGATGCGGCTCGGTGATGGCGGCCAGGTCGACAAACCAGGCGCCGTCGGCAAAATGCTCCAGCAACAGCTCCGCCACCCGCAACACCACGGTGGTCTTGCCGACACCGCCCGGACCGGTCACGGTGGTCAGGCGCCGGCGCGGTACCTCGGCCAACAATTGCCCCAGCACTTTATCGCGACCGATCACCGGGCTCAGCCGGGCCGGCAGGTTGTGCCGTTCCAGGTTGGCTGCCGGGACCAGGGTTGCGGCCAGGCAATAGCCTTGCCGGGGGTCGTTGAGGATGTACTGGCTACCGTCCTTCCCATCGCCAAAGGCCCGGCGCAGTGCCGCGATATGCACCCGCAGGTTGATCTCTTCGACGACGCTGTCCGGCCAGACGCTGGCCAACAGCGCTTGCTTGCTGACATAGGTGCCGGCGTGCTCCACCAGCACCTGGAGAATGTCCAGGGCCCGCCCACCCAGCGTGAGCGGTTCGCCATCGCGGCTGACCAGGCGCTGCTGGCGGTGAAAGACAAACGGACCGAAGCCCACCGTGGCTTCGGTATCGGGTTTGACGAAACTGTTCATGAGCGATCCCGCGCCGGATAACCGCTACGGGCACCACGTCCCGAGTCAACGAACGCGTCTGCCCCGGCTCCTGCACATCCTTTCCTGAGGGTGTGCCGTTATCTTGGCAGCCATCGTTTGCAGGACAATGCTGGCACGGGGCGCGACACGGACATGACGATGCCCTGGACGGACAATCGGGGTTCAACTGAACTGCTGGCGATACTGCACCGGCGTCAATCCGAGCTTTTCACTGAACAGCGAGCGCATGTGCCGGACACTGCCGAAGCCGCTGCGAAAGGCCACGGTCTTGAGCGGCAGGTCGGTGCTTTCCAGCAACTGGCGCGCCCGGTCAATGCGCGCGCCTTGCAGGAACTCCATCGGCGTCATCTTCACTTCGCGGGCGAACACCCGGGCGAAATGCCGTGAGCTCATGGCCGCCAGCGCCGCCATGCGCTCGATGGTGAACGGTTCCTCCAGGTGCTCCATGACATGGTTCTGCACCCGGGTGATGGGCGATTCCTGCGCCGCCACAGCCGCCACCAGCGGGCTGAACTGTGCCTGCCCGCCCTGGCGCTTCATGACCACCAGCAAGACCTTGGCCACGTCCAGTGCAACCTTGCGGCCGTGGTCCTGGGCGACGATGTGCAGGGCCAGGTCGATCCCGGCGGTGACGCCGCCGGAGGTCATCAGGCGGCGGTCCTGCAGGTAGATCTTGTCGGTCTCCACCAACGCCTTGGGAAAACGCCTGATCAGTCGTTCGGTGTAATGCCAGTGGGTGGTGACGCGGTAGCCGTCGAGCAACCCGGCCTCGCCCAGCACAAAGGCACCGGTGCAGATGGAGCCGTAGCGCGTGGCCCGTTGCGCGGCGGCCTTCAGCCAGATGTGCAACCCCGGGTGCCGGTCGTTATAGGCGCCCGGCCCGCCCGGCACCAGCAGCACGTCATAAGCGGCCCAGGCCTGGTCGATATGGATATCGGCTTCGACCTTGACGCCGTTGGACGCGCGCAACGCCCCGCGCTCGGTACCCAGGGTCAGTAACTGATAATGATGTTGCGGTTCAAGGTAGCGGTTGGCGATGGAAAACACTTCGAGGGGCCCGGCCATGTCGAGCAGCAAAAAATCCGGGAACAGCACCATTGCAACGGTTTTCATCGGGAATACGCCAAGATGGAACAGAATCGGTAAAGCCCGGTGGGGAGACAAACCTCATCCCACCAGTTTCGAGCGACATTATGTCGAAGCGAAGCGAGCGCAGATAGGCATTCACCATTGTCCACTCAAAAGAGACAGTCTTTCGTTTTCAACCTGCTTATTGAATGGGTCGATAACCATTAATCTTCTTCCGAACCCGGCGAACGGCCCAGCCGCCGCCCACAGACATCAGGAGAAACCATCATGCTGACCCTTCGCAAAGCTTCGGATCGCGGCATCGCCCGCCACGGCTGGCTGACCTCGTTCCACACCTTTTCCTTCGCCAACTACCGCGACCTCAACCAACAAGGCTTCTCCGACCTGCTGGTCATCAACGACGACCGCGTCGCCGCCGCCAAGGGGTTCGGCCAGCATCCCCACCGGGACATGGAGATTTTCTCCTATGTGCTCGAAGGCGCGCTGGAGCACAAGGACACCCTGGGCACCGGCTCGGTCATTCGCCCCGGCGACGTCCAGTTGATGAGCGCCGGCAGCGGTGTGGCCCACAGCGAGTTCAACCACAGCGCGGACGAGTTGGTGCACTTCCTGCAAATCTGGATCGTGCCCAACGTCAGCGGCGCCCAGCCCCGCTATCAACAGGAGCATTTCAGCGCCGAACAGAAACGCGGTCGCCTGCAATTGATCATTTCCCCGGACGGCGCCGACGGCTCCCTTGAAGTTCGCCAGGACGCGCGGGTCTACGCCGGGCTGTTCGACGGCAGCGAAAGTGCGACCCTGGCCCTGGCAAAGGACCGTTACGCCTACGTGCATGTCGCCCGGGGCTCGGTCGAACTCAATGGCCTGGCGTTGCAGGAAGGCGATGGCGTGCGGGTCCGCGAGGAGCAAGCGCTGACACTGGGCAACGGCGTGGATGCGGAAGTGCTGGTATTCGACCTGCAGCCGCGGGAACTGCCACAGATGCCTTGAGCTACAAAGCCCGGATATAAGGGATGAGGGATTTGCGTGAAATACGTCTAAAAAAAGCCAGGCAGTGCGGCGTATTCAAGCTTTGCTAATTGAGGCACAGCGCATCGATTGAGGGGCTCCCCGCACTCGATGCGCTCGCGCATTTGTACGTGCGTAGGCCTGCCATGACAAAAAACATTGGAAAAGTTCCGGTTTTTTTTCACGATCCGACGTTCGGTCGTGAAACTTATCCGATAGAATTGACTGCCTATCACCGGCTAAGCAAAATGATTTCAGTTGGCCATTATCCAATACTTCTCTGGCATCTGCTCATCTCATGGAAGAATGCATGAAAACCCTGATCTCCCTCTTCGCCCTTTGCTGTGCCTGCCAGGCGTCAGCGGACGTTCAGAACATCAAGTACACCTACGATGATTCCGCTGCAGAGTATTCTATCGTCTCGTTCGTCGAACACGGTTCGTCCGTCCAGGCGACCGTGAAAAGGACGGGCGCCTACTTCACCAGCTTTACCAAGCTGGAACTGGATTGCACTGGCCACAATGTCCGCCACATGGGGATGTATGCCAGTATCGAGGGGCTCGAAAAAGCCGAGTTCGATCAGATGCAAGGCCGGATCATCGACGGTTCGCTAGCCGATGAGGTCGGCAAAGTACTCTGCAAAGGTACGACCATGACCGCCTCGCAGACCGCCGAACAGCCTGCCGAAGCCAAGAACGACGATAAGATCTGATCGTCTTCACGGTCGATTCAAAGCAGCATTCTGCGAGGCAAGGCCTCGTCCCCGGGGACGAGGCCTTGCCTCGTTTACTTGCGGGCGAACGTTGAGCGATAGCTGCCCGGCGGAACGCCGAAGAAGTCCCGGAAGCGCCGCTGGAAATGCGGTGAACTGACGAAGCCCGTCGCCACGGCGATTTCCGTTACCGAACGATTGGTCTGCTGGATGAGCTGGCGCGCACGGGTCAGGCGCAACTCCAGGTAATAACGCGTCGGAGTCGCCCCGAGGAAACTACAGAAGCGCCGCTCCAGCTGGCGCTTGGAAATCTTCACGCAGGCCGCCAGCTCATCGATCGTCAGCGGCTCCTCGACGTTCTGCCACATCAGCTCCAAGGCCAGCTTGAGGCTTTCCGGCAGCGTCGGATCGGTCTCGACGAACACGGGCGGCAGGTCCGATGCATCGCCTGATTCATCACAGCGCAGGATTTCCTCGATCGCCCCCACCAACGCCTCGCCGCCGGTCTGGCGAATCAACTGGAGCATCATGCGCAGCGAACTGTTGGCACCGGCGCAACTGACGCGTCCCCGGTCCAGCACATAGGCACGGCTGGACACCTTCACGCTGGGAAACATCTCCGCCATCATCGCCCGGCTTTCCGGGTGGACGGCGCACTCGAAACCGTCCAGCAGACCGGCGTCGGCGACGAAGAACACGCCGTTCCACAACCCACCCATGATCGCCCCGGCCGTGGCATTGGCGCGCAGCTTGCGGCGCAGCAACGGGTGACCTTGCAACTTCACGCGAAAACCACCGGCGACGATCATCACGTCCTGGTTTTCCGGCATCTTCGCCAGCTCGATGTCGGTGGAGATGACAATCCCCAGGTCGCTCGTCACCTGCCCGCCCGAGACGCCCACCGTCAGCACCTCGTAGAGGGGCATGTCGCTCATCAGGTTGGCGGTCACCAGCGCGTCCACCGCCCCGGTGAAGGACATCATCGAGAAATTGTCCATCAATACAAACGCGACACGAATGGGCGCCTGGCTGGCCGGTGTCGACCCGAGCGGTCGGTAAGCCATGTTCTTGTTTTTAAGTACGCTCTCGAATGCGCTTGGCATAGGGCCTCGTGAATACAGAAGACGATCAGGACTTGCTTCGATTTTGCGTTCGCGCAAAGGCTGCAGGGCAATCCGCGCTAATTTCCAGCCTGGCCGCGTCGGCTGCAATCACCCGGACCAGGTGGTTCAAATTAACGCTGGACCGTCTCAAGTGCCTACGACTTTGGTCGATACACCGGGAGTAGGCATGGGCGCTTTTCCCTTTCCAGGAACTCGCAACGCCAACCGCCAGTGTTTCCGCCGTTCCAACATCAAAAATATTCCGCGGGAGAAGTCATGAATATCAAGCAAAAGCTGACATGGGCGTTCGCGACCATTGCCTGCCTCCCGGTGATCCTGGTGGCGGTGCTCGTCGTATTGAACCTGCGCGAGGCGGCGAAAACCAATTTCCTGGACAGCAGTGGTCGTGAGATCCGCCAGATCGACAACGGGATGAAGACCTTTTTCGACGGCATCAGCCAGAACGTCGAGTTCTTCGCCAAGGATCCGCGCATCATTGCCGCCAAGGACCTGAAGAACTACGCGGCCGCCGACGCAGCCCAGACCCCGCTCCCCGAGACCAACAAGGAACTGCTGGCGATTTTCGACAGGTTCGCCAAGTCCCATCCGACCACCGCTTACCTTTCCGTGGGGTTGGCCGACGGCGGGTATGCCAGTTGGCCCGATGACCCCAAGATCTCCAACTACGACCCTCGCGTGCGGCCATGGTACAAGGCGGCCATCGCCTCCCCCGGGAACACCGTACGCACCGATGCCTACTACTGGGCGCCGGATGACATCTCCCTGATCGGTATCGTCCACACCATTTCCGACGCGGCCGGCAAACTGGTCGGCGTCGTCGGCCTGGACGTGTCCCTCAAGCAACTGACCGAACTGGTCAAGGCCATCAAGCTGGGCGACAGCGGCTACCTGATGCTGATCGAAGGCAACGGCAACGTGCTGGTGGACGCCAGCGACGCCAAGCACAACTTCAAGCCCCTCGCCGACCTGGGCCCCAACTATGCCGAACTGGCCAAGAGCGGCGACGGCGTGACCCAGATCGAGATCGACGGTGTGCCGTACATGGCCAACGTGGTCAGTTCCAAAGGCTTGGGCTGGCGCTTCATCGGCCTGATCAAGCGCGACGAAGTGATGGCCGAGGCGTCGAGCCTGACCTGGTTGATCGCGGTGATTGCCGCCGTGTTGGCTGGGGTGTTCGCGGTCGTCGGGGCGAGCTTTGCCAGCGTGATCGTGCGGCCGATCCGCGGCGTCGCCAACGGCCTGCAGGAAATCGCCGAAGGTGAAGGCGACCTGACCCGCCAGCTCAGCGTGCAGGGCAAGGACGAAACCGCCACCCTGGCGAGCTGGTTCAACCAGTTCCTGGGGATGATCGCCCAGTTGGTGCAACGCATCGGCATCGCTTCGTCCGACCTGCAGAGCGCCGCCGCCGACACCAGCGACGTCGCCCAGAACATGAACGAAGCCGCCGGGCGCCAGCGCCAGGCCGTGGAACTGGTGAGCACCGCCTTCAACGAAATGGTTGCCACCGCCAACGAAGTGGCCCGCTCGTGCAGCGAAGCCGCCTCCAGCGCCGACACCGGCTACCGTGACGTACACGACGGCCAGCATCACATCGGCGAGGCCACCGGCAGCGTGATGAAACTGAGCGAGGACCTGCAAAAGTCGACCCAGACCATGCAGGCCCTGGAGCAGGACAGCAAGAACATCAACACCATCCTCGACACCATCCGCTCGATTGCCGAACAGACCAACCTGCTGGCCCTCAACGCGGCCATCGAAGCCGCGCGCGCCGGCGACCAGGGCCGTGGGTTCGCCGTGGTGGCCGACGAGGTGCGCGCGCTGGCACGGCGCACCGCCGACTCCACCGGCGAGATCGACAGCCTGCTGGGCAACCTCGCCCGCCGGACCCAGGAAGTGACCCAGCAGATGCAGAGCAGCCTGCAGGTGTCGCAAACCAGCGTCGAGCGCATCCAGCAAGCCCGCGACAGCTTCGACAAGATCCGCAACTCGGTGGACTCGATTCGCGACCAGAACACCCAGATCGCCACGGCCGCCGAGGAACAGCACCAGGTGGCGGAAGACATCAACCGGCACATCGCCCAGATCCACGCCGATGCCCAACTGGTCGAGGAATTCGCCCACTCCGCCCAAACCGGCTCGGGCCGCCTGACGGACATCTCCGGGCAACTCAAGGGACTGGTGGGGCGCTTCAAGTTCTAATGGGCTGGCGGCTGGAACGCGGTCAGACTGGGAGGGGGCTGCTGCGCAGCCCAGCGGGAGCAAGCTCCCTCGCCACGGCGTGAGTCCTATGGATCGCTACACCCATTGTGGCGAGGGGATTCATCCCCGCTGGGGCGCGCAGCGGCCCTGAAACCAGGCACGCGATTTGGCCGTTGGAATTCGGTCAGCTTGGATGGGGCTGCTGCGCAGCCCAACGGGGATAAATCCCCTCGCCACAGAGTTGGGGGGTGGCGTGACAGGTCAATATGCACAGTCCCGTGGGGGGGGGGGGGGGGGGGGGGGCCGCGGGGGGCGCGCCGGCGGCCACACACCCTCCCCGCCGGCGCG